>CAMYLJ010000012.1 GCA_947259215.1 uncultured delta proteobacterium | reverse complement strand
TGCTCTGCGTCGCGGGCTCGGTGTACCTGGCGGGTATCGCGCGCCGCGTGCTGCGGTGAATCGCGAGGAGACCTTTCGCGTCGAGGTCCAGGCCAACCTCCGCCGCAACTACGTCGCCCACGTCGCGCACGGCATCCTGGGGCAGACGGGCTTCCGGCTGATCAACGCCCCGACCTTCATCCCCGACTACCTCTTCGGGCTCACCGGCTCGAACCTCGTCGTCGGTCTCGCGCGCGGGCTCCAGGCCCTGGGGATGGCGCTCACGCCGCTCTTCGCCGCGAGCGTGGTGGAGCACCGCCGCAAGGTCTTGCCGACGGGCTTCCTGGTCGGCGGCGCCATGCGGGTGCAGGTGCTCGGCATCGCCCTGGCCGGCTTCCTGCTGCCGCGCGAGTGGAACGCGCTGGCGGTGTGCGGCTTCCTCGGCCTGTTCGGCTTCTTCCTGGGCATGCAAGGGGTGATCTTCAACACCCTCGTCTCCAAGGTGATTCCGGTCGAGCGCCGGGGACTCCTCGTGGGTCTGCGCAACACGCTGGCGGGCATCACCGCAGCGGTCGTCGGCGGCTTCGGCGGCTGGCTGGTCGAGACCGACGCTCTCGGCAACGGCTACGCCGCCACCTTCGGCCTGGCGTTCGTCCTGACCATGGCCGGGCTCTCGATGCTGCTCATCGTGCGCGAGCCGGAATCGCCGACGGTCCGGAAAAAGGTCCGCGCGCACGAGCGCCTGCGCGACGTGCCGGCGCTGCTGCGCGCCGACCGGAACTTCACGTGGTACTTCGTGGCGCGGGCGCTGGGCGTCGCCGGGCGCATGGCCGTGCCCTTCTACCTGATCTACGCCAAGACCAGGCTGGAGGTGTCGGGCGCGGAGCTGGGCTGGCTGACGGCGGCCTTCGCCCTGTCCATGGCCGGCTTCCAGTTCGTGTGGGGTGTGGTGGCCGACCGCACCGGGTTCCGGGCCACCTTCCTGGTGGCCCTGGCAACCTGGGCCGCGTCCACCGTGCTGCTGCTGGCCACCGCGGACTTCGGCTGGCTGCTGGTGGTCTTCGCCGCCCTCGGCGCGGGGCAGGGCGGGTTCATGCTGTCGAGCCAGAACCTGGTGCTCGAGTTCGGGAGCCGCGAGAACCTGCCGCTGCGGATCGCCGTCGCCAACACCACCTCCGAGGCCGTCGGCGTGGTGGGACCCATCGCGGCGGGACTGCTGGCCGACGGCGTCTCGTACACCCCGGTCTTCGCGATTGCGATCGCCTGCCAGGCGCTCGCCTTCGCGATCATGCTGACCCGGGTCTCCGAGCCGCGGCGGCGGGTGCGCGCGGTTGGCTAGCTCTCGCCGCGCGCCACGGCGGCCAGCGCGCGAAAGGCGGCGCCCACGTCGACGCCGCGCTCGTTGGGCGGCGGGGCGGGCGGCCGGTTGCGCTCGAGGGCGCGCGCCGCGCGGCGCAGGCTGCGGAGCGACGCGTCCAGGCGCCGGCGCGTCAGCTCGAAGTTCGACGGGCGGCTGCGGCGCAGCCAGAGGCGCCGCAGGGTCCGGCCCAGCGCGGCCTGCTCGTCGGCCAGGACGCGCAGGCTGCGGGCGAGACCGCGACGGGCCGGGGCCGCCAGCTTCGTCCGGCCCCGCCGCCACGCCATCCAGGTGCGTGCGGCGCGGGCCTTGCGCACGGCCAGGAGCGATGCATCGGCGGCGTAGACGAGCTCCTCCCAGGTCAGGCCGTCGTCGCCGAAGCGCGCGCGCGTGTCGGCCAGCTCGGCGCGCACGCGCTCCAGCCGGCGCTCGCTGCGGGTGAGCGCGCCCTCCCGGGCCGCCTCCAGGAAGCGGGCGTCGTCCAGGTCGTCGAAGTACAGGAACTGGAGCGCCGAGGCGTTGGGCACCGAGAAGCCCGCGTCGTGGACGGCGCCCAGCCGGCGGAAGAGGCGCGCGGCCTCGCCGCTCGCGTCGCCGAAGAAGAGGCGCGTGAACGCGCGATCGAAGCGCGCCGCGGGCGCGTCTCCGGACCAGGCATGCTGTCCGGCCCACGCAAAGCCGAGCCAGGAGTTCCCGAGCAGGTTGTAGTGGCCGAAGTCGCCCCAGTCCGTGACCAGGAAGCCGCCCGCGCCGTGGCGGCGGCCCGCGTCGGCGTAGCCCGAGATGTTGGCGAGGGCGTTCTCCATGCGCGGGAAGAGGCAGTTCCAGCTCGACGTTCCCGGGCAGACCCAGAAGTCGAGCCCGTTCTCCGCAAAGACCTTCACCCGGTCGTAGTCGTGATCGGCCTCGTACCACCAGTCGAGCAGCACCAGGTCGCGGTCGATCTCGGGCACGCGGTCCGGGTGCGTGTGCACGACGTCGGCCCACACGAGCGTGCGCCGGCCGTGTTTCGCCGCCAGGTCGCGCACCTTGCGCACGTGCTCGAGGAAGACACCGCCGCGCCCGATCTCCTGCGCCCGCTCCTTGGAGCGGCCGTAGCCCAGGTCCCAGGGCTCGTCGCAGTTCGCGTTGAACCAGGCGGATCGGAAGTTGGGCAGATACTCGTCGTAGAGGTCCTCGAGCAGCGCGTAGCTGCCAGGGTCCACCGGGGCGAGGCTCCAGCGGGCGTCGCTCTCCGCCAGGCCGGCGTAGCGGGGCAGCGCGAGGACGTGCTCCATGTGTCCCAGGGACTGGAGCGAGGGCACGAGTTGCACGTGCCGGGCGGCGGCGTAGGCGTCGAGCTGGCGCAGGGTCTCGGCGTCGAGCGGGGAGGCGTCCGCCCCGATCTCCGGGTGCCGGCGGAAGCGGAACGGATGCTCCACGTAGAGCATCAGGACGTTCAGCTTCAGCAGCGCGCAGCGATCTACCAGCTCCTCCAGGCAGGCGAGCGTCGGGACCTTGCCGCGCGAGACGTCGAGCATCAGGCCGCGCAGCGGGAAGTCGGGGGCGTCCTCGATGCGACAGGCGGGGATCCGCCCGCGCGCGTCGGCCAGCTGGAGCAGGGTCTGCACCGCGTAGCGGAGGCCCGCAGGCCCGTCCCCCTCCAGCACCACCTTCTCGGCGGACGCGTCGATGCGGTAGCCGTCGCCGCTTCTCCCGGCGCGCCGCAACTCGAGGCGCGGGCCCAGGTCCGCGCTGCGGGCGTGGGACTCGATGGGGGGCCTGCCTCCGGCGCGCGCCGCCAGCCCGTCGGCCAGCAGCCGGGCCGTGGCCAGGTCGCCGTCGTCCGATCCCGCCGCCAACACGACGGGCGTCTGCGCGGACACGCCGAGATGCCCGGCGCGGAGATCGACACGCCGAGGCTCGGGCAGAAGGGGCGGCAGGCGCTGCGACATGGCCGCCGAAGAGTCTAGGCTTGCTCCCGCAAAAGAGAACGCCCGGGCCGGCTCCTCGCACAGTGCGAGGGGAGGGGTAGCCAGCCCGGGCGCATAGAGCGATCGCCCTTCCCTGTGACAGGGAGAAGAGCAAGGGTCGTGCCAGGGAATCCGGCTCCGGCTAACCCCTTGATTTCGTAAGAGCCGTCACAGAAAGCGCCGCCCGGCTGCGGTCGAGCTGCGAGCCGCCGCGCGGGGGAGTGACGCAAATTGTGTCGATCAGCCGCGGAGCTGCCGCACGGCGAAGCGGAGGTGCTCGGGCGTGGTTCCGCAGCAACCCCCGACGAGCGTGGCTCCCGTCGCGACCCAGTGCTGCACGTGTTCTGCGTAGGCGCGGGGCGAGCAGTCGTCGCTGCGCGGCGCGTCGGGAGTCGCTCCCGGCGCGCCGAGGTTGGCGTAGACGCCGAAGCACAGGTTCGTGCCGGAGAGGACGGCGAGGCTCGCCGGGACGGCGTCGGGCGGCAGGCAGTTCACGCCCACCGCCGCCGGACCTTCGGGGACGACGGCCGCCAACGCGGCGATCAGCGGCTCGCCCGAGAGCAGGCGCGCCCCCGCGTCGCAGACGAACGACACGATGGCGGGCAGCCCCACTTCCGCGGCGGCACGCAGCGCGGCCACGGCTTCGCGCGTCGTGTTGTGAGTCTCGACGAGCAGGCCGTCGACTCCTGCCCGCGCCAGGTTCTGCGCGTGCTCGAGGTGCTCGCGCGCGAGGGTCGCGTCGTCGGGGACGAGGTCCGGTCGGTAGCAGTCCTCGAGCGGCGGCGCCGAGCCCAGCACCAGCACGTCGCCCGCGGCCCGCGCCAGGGCGACCGCCCGGGCCGTGAGCTCGGCCGCTCGCTCTGCCAGCCCCGCCCGCGCCAGGGTGCGGCGCTGGGTGCGGAAGCTGGCGGCCGTGAGCGCGTCCACCCCGGCGCGGACGTAGTCGGCGTGGATCTCCGCCAGCACGTCCGGGGCCTCGAGCAGCGCGTGGCTGGACCAGAGGGGAAGGGTCGAGCGCACGCCCCGACGCTCGAGCTCGGTCCCGGTGGCGCCATCGAGGACGAGCGGGCGCTCCTCCGCCAGGCGCGCTTCGAGACCGGAGTCGGATCCGTGCATGTCCCCGTTATACTCTGCCGCCGATGACCCGTCCCACCCCCGTCGTCCGCCGCGAAGGCGCCGGCCTGCTCGAGCCCGTGCGCCTGGGGGTGCGCTGGCGCGAGAGCGGCGCACCGCTCTTCGGCGAGGCGCGGCTCGCGGCCGGGCGCGTGGCCGTGGGTCCCTGGCACGCGGCCGTCGCGGTCGATGCCGAGGGCGACGTAGCCAGCTTCGACGTCGAGATCCAGAACGCCGGCGACGCGCGTCTGGACCTCGATGCGATCGTGCTGGGCTTCCGCTGGCGCGGCATCGACACGACTTCGCTTCGCTTCCTGCGCCACGGCTGGCAGTCGTGGTCCACCAGCGAGGGACGCGAGCTCGACGACGCAGGCGAGCCTGCGTTTCCGTCCGGTCCCTGGCTGCGTGGGATGTGGCACGCCCTCGGCGAGCCCCCGGCCGACCGCGCCGGCTGGCACGAGTCGGATCTCGTCGCCGCCGCCCGGGCGGGAGACGACGCGGCGCTCGTCGCCGGCGCCCTCGAGCGCGGCCGTGACTTCGGCGTGGTCTTCCTGCGCCGCGACAGCGAAGGCGTGCGGGTGGAGCTCGAGCTCTGGTCGCAGGTCCCGCTGGCGCCGGGCGAGACACGCGTCCACGAGCGCGCGCGCGTGGCGCTGGGAGCCGATCCCCAGGTCCTGCTGGAGGAGCACACCGACGAGCACGGACGCGTGGCCGAGGCCCGCACCGCGGCGCCCTTCCGCACGGGCTGGTGCACCTGGTACCATTTCTTCCACGAGGTCGGCGAGGACGACCTGTTGCGCAACCTCGATGCCCTGGCGGCCGCGCGAGACGAGCTGCCCGTGGACGTGGTGCAGCTCGACGACGGCTATCAGCGGGCCATCGGCGACTGGCTCGAGACCAACGAGAAGTTCCCGCGCGGTCTGGCCCCCGTGGCCCAGGCCATCCGCGACGCCGGCTTCGAGGCGGGGCTGTGGACGGCGCCCTTCTGCGTCACGGCCGAGAGCCGGCTCTTCGATGCGCACCCCGAGTGGCTGCTGCGCGAGGGCGACACGCTCTTCCGCGGGCTGCTGCACCCGGTCTGGGCGGCGGACCACGCGGTGTACGTGCTGGACGCGAGCCTCGAGCCGGTGACGGCGCACCTCGAGGAGACCTTCCGCGCCCTGGTCGAGATGGGCTTCCACTACCAGAAGCTCGACTTCCTGTACGCCCAGGCGATGCAGGCCGAGGGCATGGATCCCACGCTCTCCCGCGCGGCACGCCTGCGGCGTGGCCTCGAGGCCGTGCGCCGCGGCTGCGGCGATGAGGCCTTCCTGCTGGGCTGTGGCTGTCCCCTGGGAGCAGCCGTCGGCATCGTGGACGGCATGCGCATCGGACCCGACGTGGCGCCCTCCTGGGAGCCGGTGCTGGCGCTTCCCATCCCGGGGCTCGAACCGACGGCGCCCTCCACCCGAAGCGCCATCCGCAACGTGCTGAACCGCGCCTGGATGCACCGCCGCCTGTGGCAGAACGATCCCGACTGCCTGATGACCCGCAGCGACCGGACCCAGCTGACCCCCCTCGAGGCGCGCGCCCTGGCGACGGCGGTGGCGGCCACCGGCGGCATGGCGATCTTCTCCGACGACCTGCCGGAGCTCTCGCCCGAGAGCCGCGAGCTCGTGGCGGAGACCCTCACGACGGCGCGTCGCGTGGACGCAGGCGGTGCGCGCGGCACGGCGCGCGTGATGGACTTCCTGACCCGGCCGATTCCCTCCGGCGTCGCCGCGCGTACCCTTGCGGGTGGCGTGGTGGCGGGGATCAACACCGACGACGAGCCGGGCACGCGGCGGATCGAGCTGGCCGACTGGGGTCTCCCCGACGGACCCGACGGGCCGGAGCTCGCCTTCGACCTCGACGCCCACGAGGGTGCGTGGCGGCACCTCCCGGGCGGCCGACGGCTGGCGGTCTTCTGCGACATGGACGGCACGCTGATCGACCAGGACGTGGGCGCCACCCTGGCCCAGCGCTACGCCGGCCCGCTGCGCCCGGCCGCCTGGGCGCGCTACGAGCGCGGCGAGCTCACGGCCTGGGACTACAACCTGGAGATCCTCGACGGCCTGGCGGTTCCCGAGGACGAGCTCGAGGCCTTCCTCCAGACCATCGGCCTCGATCCCGGCGCCACGGCGCTGATGGCCTGGTGCGAGAAGCGCGACGTCCCCTTCCGCGTGCTCTCCGACGGGTTCGACCGCAACATCGATCGCCTGATGGAGATCCACGGCGTGCGCTTCGACTACGAGGCCAACCAGCTGCGCTACGAGGGCGGGGTCTGGCGCATCGCGGCCAGCCACCCGAACCCGGGCTGCACCTGCGGCACGGGCTGCTGCAAGGCCGGCCGCATCGACGCCTTGCGCGTGGCGAACCCCGGGGCCGTGGTGGCGCACGTCGGCAACGGGCGCGTCTCGGACCTGTGCGGCGCGCTGGCCGCCGACGTGGCCTTCGCCAAGGACAGCCTCGCCGAAGAGCTCTGGCGCCGCGGCGCCCGCTACGAGCCCTTCGAGACCCTCCACGACGTGGTCCGCAGCCTGGACCGCATCTGGGACGGCTAGAAGACCACGTGGGCAGTCCTAAGAAACGGGGACGGTCCTAAGAAACTCCGCTGCGGAGTTTCTTAGGACCGTCCCCGTTTCTTAGGACCGGAGGGCTACTCGTAGGGGTTGCCGCTCTCGAGACGACGCGGCACGTCTTCCTCGCGCGGCATCACGACCCAGAGCACCACGTAGATCAGCAGGCTCGTGCCGAAGCCGAACAGGAACGACACCACGAAGATCAGCCGGATCACCGTGACGGAGATCTCGAAGCGCTCGGCCAGGCCGGCGCAGACGCCGGCCACCATGGCACCGCGGCTGCTACGCAGCCACGGCTCGCTCAGGGAGGCGCCGACCCCGCCGACCTCGAGCACGGAGCCGCACCAGCGGCACTTGATGGCTTCGGCGCGGATCTCCTCCGCGCAGTAGGGACACGTCTTCTTCTCGCTCATGCCGTTACCTCACGCAGGCGCTGCTGGGTGCGGCCGTGGGCCACCACCGGCAGCGACCCGAAGACGGCCGCCAGCGAGCCGCCGGCGGCCAGGGCGTAGGCCGCCCCCAGGGCCACGATCGCCGCGGTCGGCAGCCAGGCGGCCAGGAGCTCGCCGCCGAAAGCGAGCACGGTCCAGTTCCACAGCAGCACCAGGGGAAGGACCGCGAGCGGCGCGGCCAGGAGCCGCGCCAGCTCGCGCTTGAATCCGACGGGGAGCGGCGCACGCGCCGGCGCGCGGCGCCGCAGGGCCGAGCGCGTCGCGAGCAGGGTGCGCTGCACCATGGCCGGCGCCGGCTCCTGCTCCGCGTCCGTTCCGAGGCCGGCACGCACGTGCAGCAGGTCGTCGCGCAAGGTCCGGCACGCGTCGCAGCTCTCGCTGTGGGCCAGGTCCGGCGCCGCCGCCTCGTCGTGGGCGAGCAGCGCTTCGATCAGGCGTTCCTGGACGCCGACACAGGGAGTGTTCGCGCTCATGCGTCCGCCTCCGCCATCTGCTGGCGCAGCGCGCGCACGGCGTGGTGTAGCCGGCTCTTCACCGTGCCGCGCGGAATGCCCACCGTGTCCGCGATCTCCGCCTCCGACAGGCGGTGGTAGTAGCGCAGCAGCAGCACCTCGCGCAGGCGCTCCGGCAGGGCGTGCACGCGGCGGTGCATGTCCAGTCGCAGGTCCAGGGGCGGCGGATCGAGCCGCCCGGCGTCGTGCCGGATCTCCTCACGCACGCTGTGTCGGTAGCTCTCCTCCACGGCGCGCCGGCGGGCGCGGTCGCGGCACAGGTTGTTCGCGATCTGGAAGAGCCAGGTGGAGAAGCGACGGCTCGGGTCGAAGCGCTCCGCCGCCCGCACCACCCGGATCCACGTCTCCTGAAAGAGGTCGTCGGCCACGTCCGGGGCGCGTCGCACCAGGAAGCCGTAGAGCCGCGCCCGCCAGCGCGTGACGAGCTCCGTGACGGCGTCCTCGTCCCCCGCCTGCACGCGGATCATCAGCTGCTCGTCCGAATCCACCGCCTCGCACGGTACCCGAGTGTCGCTCCGCACTGGCCACACCGCGTAGTACGCCCGGAGCCCGCCCGCGGTTCAAGGCCCCACCGCCCGGCGCCCCCGCCTGCTAAAGTCCCGAGTTCCGGAGGATTTTCATGTCCGCGCGACGGGTGGTGGTGGTCGGCGCCGGCCCGGCCGGGCTGGCCGTGGCCCGGCGCCTGGTGGCCGCCGGCTGCGAGGTCCGGGTGCTGGAACGCCAGCGACGGGCCGGGGGCCGGGTGGCCGGCGAGGACAAGGAAGGCTTCCCCTGCGAGCCCGGGGCCCACCTGCTGTCGAGCGCCGACGTGCGGCTGGCGCAGCTCCTGTCCGAGGCCGGCGCTCCGGACGCCCTGCTTCCGCTGCGCTCCGCCGCCGAGTGCCAGCTCCGCGGCGGCTGGGTACACGAGGGGCGGGGCTCCGGCTGGCGCGCCCTGGCGCGGCTGCCGGGGGTGGGCTTCTGGCAGACGCGCCGCCTGCTGCGCCTGCCCCGCCTGCTGCGCCGCTACGCGCCGAACCTCGACCGCGAGGCGCCGGAGCGCGCGGCGCCCCACGACGACCGCAGCGTGGCCGACTTCGCCCGGCTCTACCTGGGCGAGGCGCTCTACGCGCGCTGGGCCGCCCCGCTGGTGGCCTGCGACGCGCTCGCGGATCCCGAGCAGGCGAGCCGCGTGCTCTTCCTGCTCGGCCTGGCGGCTCCGCCCGACGCCGTTCCCGCCCTCTTCCGCGGGGGCGCCGGCAGCGTCGGTCCGCGGCTGGCGGACGGGCTCGACGTGCGCCTCGGCGCCGCGGCCGAGGCCGTGGAGTCCGCCGGGGCCGGCGGCGCGCTCGTGCGCTTCCGGGCCGACGAGCTCGAGGGGACCGCGGGCGCGGACGCCGTCGTGATCGCGACGCCGGCGCCGGTCGCGGCCGAGCTGGCCCACTCGCTGCTCACACCGGCCGAGCGCGACTTCTTCTCCCAGGTCCGCTACGCGCCGGCCGTGACCCTGGAGGTGGCCCTCGGCGACCCGATCGTCCCGCGCGCGGTCCGGGTCCGGATCCCGCCTGCAGAGCCCGGGCCGTTGGCATCCCTGCTGCTCGAGCCGGGGCGGCGCGGGGATCGGGTGCCCGACGGCTGCGCGGCGGCCAGGCTCGTCGCCCGGCCCGACTGGAGCCACGCCCACCTGGAGGCGAGCGATCACGTGATCGAGCGCGCGCTCCTGCACGAGCTGGCGCGCCTCTATCCGCTGGCCGCCGAGCGGGTGCGCTTCACGCGCGTGGCGCGCTGGCCGCTGGCGCTGCCGCGCTTCGAGGTGGGCGCCTATCGCGCGTTGGCGCGCTTCGCCCCCGTGCAGCGGGACGTGGCCGCGCGGGGGCGTCGCGTCTACTTCGCGGGCGATTACCTCGCGGGGCCCCGGGTGGAGGGGGCCGTGGCGTCGGGATTCCGCGCGGCGGCCGCCGTGCGCGCCGACCTCGGACTCTGAGGCCCGTAGCGCTCGCCCTCTTGCGCGGGCGCCAGTAGCATCTAGCGGCGTTGAGAGTTCTCCGAGTCATCGCGCTGGGCTTCCTGGCGATCGCGGTCCTGCTGGCGGTCGCCCTCGCGTACGTCCTCCTGGCCGGCGTCACGGCGGATCTCCACCGCGTGAAGCCCCTGGTGGTGCGCGCGGCGAAGGAAGCCCTGGGGCGCGAGGTCGAGATCGAGAGCGCGTTCCTGATCGGGAGCCTGCGGCCCCTGCTCGAGGTGCGAGGCTTCCGGATCGGGAATCCGCCGGGCTGGCCCGAGCCCGACTTCGTGCGGCTCGAGCGGGCGCGCCTGCGGATCGACCTCTGGCCGACGCTCACGTCGCGGCGCATCCAGGTGGAGGAGCTGCGCGCCGAGGGCGCGGAGGTCCTGTTCGAACGCCTGGCGGACGGCCGTGTGAACTGGCACTTCGAAGACCGGGGCCGCGACGTAGAGCCGGAGCCCGACGCCGAGCCCGCTGCGGAGCCGGAACAGCCTTGGTGGGAGGTCCTGCTGGAGGACTACAAGATCCAGGGATTCGAGCTCCAAGAGCTGGCCGTCGAGCGGCTGCGCGTCTCGAGCCGCAACGCGGTGACGGGCCTCGACGTCAGCGACGAGCTCGAATCGCTCACCGGCTCCGTCGCGACGGACGAGCCGCTGACGCTCGAGGCCCGCGCCAACCTGTTGAACGAGATCGTGACGCTGTCTGTCAAAGGGGGCCCGCCGGTCGACCTCTTCAGCTCGGAGAACCCGTGGCCACTCGCGATCACGCTCGAGGCCGCGCGCACCACGGTCGAGCTCGAGACCGTGATCGACGAGCCGATTCCGATCCCGAACCCGGCGGATGACTCAGAGGTTCCGCTGCTGCCTCCCGGGCGCCGGATCGGGCGCTTCGACCTCGACATTCGCGGGGAGCGCCTGGACGACCTGGACGTCTTTGCCGGGGTCTCGCTGCCGCCGCTCGGTCCCTACTCGTTCCACGGCGACGTGCGCGCCTTCGAGGGGCGGCGCTTCGAATCCGACGCGCGCGTGCGCGTCGGCGGCAGCGACCTGGACGGGACCTTCGCGTTCCACCAGCGGACCAAGCCGCCGCGGCTCGCGATCGAGCTCACGGCGGATCAGATCCAGCTGGACGACTTTCGCACGGAGGGCTGGTCGCTTACGGGCGAAGAAGCTCCGCCGCCCCAGGAGGAGACGACTCCCGAGCCGGAGGCCCAGCAGGAGGTTGCCGAGCCTGCGGATCTCGAACCCGACACCCCGCGCGCGGCGATCCTCAGCGTCGAGGGGCTCGCCGCGGCCGACGTGCGGCTCTCGATCGACGTGAAGCAGGTGAACTCGGGCAAGGACCGGCTCGGTGCGGGGCGGCTCGTCGCCGAGACCAAGGCAGGCCGCTTCCGGCTCGATCCCCTGGAGCTCCAGGTGCCGGGCGGCAAGCTGCGCATGACCAGCGACATCGCGCCGGCGCCCGAAGGCGTCGCGACAGAGCTGGGAATCGAGGTGCACGACTTCGACTACGGGATTCTCGCGCGCCGGATCGATCCGGAGACGAAGATGCGCGGCCTCTTCGCAATGGAGGTCGAGCTGGAGTCGCGCGCCGCGGACGCGTCGCGGCTGATGGAGCACGCGACCGGGTACTTCGACTTCGCGGTCTTCCCGGAGGAGTTCGAGGCGGGGGTCTTCGACCTCTGGGCGCTGAACCTCTTCACGAACGTCCTGCCCTTCCTGGGCTCGAGCGAGCCCTCGGAGGTGAACTGCGCCATCGGCCTCTTCGACCTGAACGACGGCGTGCTGACCGAACGGGACCTGCTGGTGGACGTGACGCGCGTGCGGGTGACCGGCGACCTGGAGGTGGACTTCCGCGAGCAGACGGTGCGTGCGGAGCTCGTGCCCAACCCGAAGCAGCCGCAGTTCTTCGCCCTCAAGACTCCCGTGCGGGTGAACGGGCACTTCGACGACTTCGGGGTCGGCGTGGCACCTCAGGACCTGGTCGGCACCGTGATCCAGTTCGCGGTCAGCCCGGTCACCTTCCTGCCGCGCTGGATCATCAGCCTGGCGGACAGCGTCAACGGGGCCGACGCCTGCCTGGACGTGCTGGAGAAGCGTGACCAGTCCAAGCGGAGATCCGAGCCCTAGGCCAGGTGCGCTACGGTGGCGCCGTCGCCGCCTTCCTCCGGAGTGCCGCCGGCGAAGCGTGCCACGTAGGGGCATTCGCGCAGCCACTCGCGCACGGCCTCGCGCAGCGCACCGGTGCCGCGGCCGTGCACGATCACCACGCGATCGCAGCCGGCGCGGGCGGCGCGATCCAGGACCCGCGGCAGGCGCTCGAGGGCGTCGTCCACCCGCAGCCCGTGGAAGTCGACGCGTTCGCTCGTGCCGTGTCCCGGGATCGGCTCGGTCGGGCGGGTCTCGACCCGGACCCGCGGCGGCGCCCGTCGCGCCGGCGTCTCCGCGGCGTCGCGCGCGGGCGCCACGCGGTCTGCCGGCACGACTACGCGGGCGCCGCCCACCCGCACGGCCACGCGGCCGCGCTTGTCGGGGAGCGCCAGCAGCGCGCCTTCACCGCCGCCCACCACCCGCACCGGGTCGCCGGGCTTCGCGAAGCGCCAGTCCACGGCGGGGAGGTCCGCCTGCTCCTCGGAGGAGGGGGCGACTGCGGACTCGCTCTCGCGCTGCCGCTCCTGCAGGCGCAGCAGCCGCTCGCGAGCCCGGGCCGCTTCCTGGGCGCTGGTGTCGCCGCGCTGGAGCCCGCGGATCACGGCCGCGACCTCGCCGTGGGCGTCCCGGAAGGCGCGGTCGAGACCACCGCGCATCTCGCGGAAGAGGTCGTCGCGGCGCTGCTGCAGGCGCTCGAGCTTGCTGCGGTAGCGCGCGCGGACGTCCTCGCCCTCGGCACGCAGCCGCTCCGCCTCCGAGCGCTCGCGTTCCAGGGCGGCGCGGCTCGCCCCGAGCTCCGACAGCAGCTTGTCGAGGCGCCGGTCCTCGCGCTCCAGCAGCGCGTTCGCGCGCTCGATCACGTCGCCGCGCAGTCCCATGCGCGCCGCCACGGCGGTGGCGGACGAGGCGCCCGCCGCGCCGAGCCGCAGGCGATAGGTGGGCGCCAGCGTCTCCGCCTCGAACTCGACGCACGCGTTCTCGAAGCGCGCGTCCACGTCGGCCATCTCCTTCAGCAGGTTGTAGTGGGTCGTGGCCACGACCCGCGCGCCCGCGTCCGCCAGCGCCTCGAGGGCCGACTGCGCCAGCGCCGCGCCCTCGCCCGGGTCCGTGCCCACGCCGAGCTCGTCCAGGACCACCAGGCTGCGCGGCCCCGCCCGCTCGACGATGCGCGCCAGGTTGGCCATGTGGGCCGAGAAGGTGGAGAGACTCTCGCGCAGGCTCTGGGCGTCGCCGATGTCGGCCAGCACCGCGTCCACCTGGTCCACCCGCGCGCCGGGATCGGCCGGCACGTGCAGGCCCGCGCGGGCGAAGAGCGCGGCCAGTGCCAGCGCCTTCATGGCCACGGTCTTGCCACCGGCGTTGGGTCCCGAGATCACGAGCACGTGCGCACCTTCGCCGAGGCGCAGGTCGTTCGGGACCACGCGCGCCGGGTCGAGGAGCGGATGCCGGAGCTGGGGCAGGACGAAGATGCCCTCGTCCCCGATCTCCGGCTCGCAGGCCTGCATCTCGACGGACAGGCACCCGCGCGCGAAGGCCAGGTCGATGGCGGCCAGGGCCTCGAGCCCGGCGTCGAGGGCGGGCAGGCCCGCCGCCGCCTGCTCCGACAGACGCCGCAGCACGCGCAGGGTCTCGCGCTCCACCTCGAGTTCCGCCTGCTTCAGGCGGTTGTTCGTCTCGACCACCGCCTCGGGCTCGATGAAGAGCGTGGTGCCGGAGCCCGAGGCGTCGTGCACGATGCCGCGCACGCGCCCGCGTGCGTCGGCCCGCACCGGCAGCACGTAGCGGTCGCTGCGCACGGTCACGAACGAATCCGACAGGCACTCGGCGATGTCCGGGTCGTGCAGGTAGCGGGTCAGGCGCCGCTGGAGCTCCGAGCCCAGGCTGCGCGAGAGCGAGCGCGCCTCCGCCAGCGCTGGCGAGGCCGCGTCGCGCACCTCGCCCTCGGGATCCAGGCACCACTCGATCTCCTCGGCCAGGGCCGGCTGGTCCTCGATGGTGTCGGCCCGGGAGGCCAGGCCCGGCGCCGTCTCACGCCGCGCGTGGAGAAAGCGGCGGGTGTCGCGCAGGGCGGCCAGGGCGTGGCTCAGTTCGAGCAGCTCGCGCGCCGCGAGCACGCCCCCGGCTGCCAGCCTGCGCAGGGCCGGCGTCAGCTCCGACACGCCGCCCAGGGGCGGCGCGTCGCCGGCGTCGAGCAGCGCCCGGGCCTCCCCGGTCTCGGCCATGCGCCGGCGGGCCTCACCGGCGCTGGCGGCGAAGAGCGCCGTCCCGGCCTCCCCGTCCTCGCCGTCTCCGTCGCTCGCGAGCCGGGCGCGGCCCCGGGGCGTCGCGGCGTGGGCGACCAGACGGGCCACCACCGCTTGCCAGTCGAGCTGTTGCAGCGTTCGTTGCGATACGCTGAAGGGCACGCCGGGATTCTAGCGGCGTGCGGGTTTCATCCCCCGCTCCCGATCGACCGAAGGACCCGGAGATGGCGGACGAGGTGCTGACCGAGGAGGTGCTCGAGGCCTCGCGTGATCTGGATACGCGGCCCGTGGCCGAGATCCTGGCGGCGATCCACGCCGAGGACCGCCAGGCGCTTCAGGCCGTGGGGAAGGTGCTGCCCGCGGTGGCGGACGCCGTGGACATCCTGGTGCTGGTGCTCTCGGGGGGCGGTCGTTGGTTCAACGTGGGCGCGGGCACGAGCGGCCGCATGGGCGCGCTCGATGCCGCCGAGATCCCCCCGACCTTCGGCTATCCGCCGGAGCGGGTGCAGGCCGTGGTGGCCGGCGGTCCCGAGGCCCTGCGCCGCTCCGTCGAAGGAGCCGAGGACGACGGCGACGCCGCGCGCGCCGAGCTGCGCCGGCGCGAGCTGATGCCGGGAGACGCGGTGGTGGCGCTCTCGGCCAGCGGCCGCACGCCCTTCGCGCTGGCGGCCCTGCAGGAGGCGCAGGAGACCGGGGCCCGCCGCATCGCCATCACCTGCGACCCGCGCGCGCCCCTGGCCCGCGCCGCCGAGGTGGCCATCACGCCGGTGGTCGGCCCCGAGGTGATCGCCGGCTCGACCCGCATGAAGGGCGGGCTGGCGCAGAAGATGGTGCTGCACCTCCTCTCCACCTCCACGATGGTGAAGCTCGGGCGCGTCGAGGGGAACCTGATGACCCACCTGATTCCGGTCTCCCGCAAGCTCCGCGGCCGGGCGATCGGGCTGGTGGCACAGCTCGCCAGCGTGGACGCGTCCGTGGCCGAGCGGCTTCTCGACGAGCACCGCGGGAGCGTCCAGGACGCGGTGGCGGCGGCGCGCGGCGGCCGGCGCGAGTGAGCTAGACTCGGGTCGGGAGGGAGTCCGATGCCCCCCGGCTCCTGGGCGTCCCTGATCCTGCTGCTGACCTTCACGACCGCCACCGGCTGCGCGTTCCGCCTGCCCTCGCCACCCGTCACGGCCTCGTACACTCGCTCCTACCTCGCCGGGCCCAGCGTCGCGCGCTCCCAGATCAGCCGCTCCCAGATCAGGAGTGCCCAGATCAGGCGCAGCGCGGTGGCCCGGATCCAACGCCGGGCCGCCATCCGGCAGGCCCTCTCCGGCGCGGGCTGCCCGTACCCCACGTCCACGCGCGTGATGCGCCGCATCGGTAACGTGATCGTGGCGATCCCCTGGTGCGACGAGCCCGATCCCCGCAGCGTCGGCGCCGAAGACGCGCGCGAGCGCGACCTCGAGGAGCAGCTTCGGCTCCACGACCAGCAGTCCCGCGAGGCCGAGGCGCCGCCGCCCACGCCCCCGGTGTCCGCTCCGCCCCCGCCGCAACCGCGCCAGGAGGTGATCATCTACCCTCTGGCAGCGGCTCCCGCCGAGGAGTCCCATGAAGACCCGACGACCCGCGAGCTGGAGGGGCCGCGCGTCTACCGCGTCCCCGATGCGTCGGGCTCGCGCTAGCTCCGACCCCGCCAGCGCCCGCAGTGAGGGGCTGCACGGAGGACCCGCCCGATGGCCGGCCACGGCGCACGCCTCGCCCGCAGCCTCGCGTGGACGGCGTGCCTGCTGCTGGCCGGAACCGGCGCGGCTCGGGCGGAGTCTGCCTACGAGGACGGGCTGCCTGCGCTCGAGAGCCATGCGGGGCGCGTCGTCCTGGTGCACTTCTGGGCCACCTGGTGCGACCCCTGCACGCGGGAGCTGCCCTCGCTGGTGGCGTTCCATCGCGAGGCCTACCCGGCCCTGCGCGAGAAGGGGCTGACCCTCCTGACGGTGAGCAACGACGTGCGCGAGAGCGACCTGCGCGACTTCCTGAGGGAGCACGAGCTCCCGTTCCCGGTCTACTTCGATCCCTACGCGAAGCTGCGCGACCGGCTCGCGATCCTGGGCGTTCCCGGGACCGCGATCCTGGGGCGCGACGGTCGGGTGGTGGACCGCCTGTTCGGCGAGCAGGACTGGCAGAGTCCTGCCCTGCGAGAGAGGTTCGAGAACCATGTGGAAGAGTGAACGCGCCGCGGTGCTGGCAGGTCTCCTCGGGGTCCTGCTGGCCATCTCCACCAGCCACGCCCAGGCGCCGCGGGCGCCCTGGGAGCAGCCCCGCAATCCCTGTGCGGCGAAGGCCAATCCGTGTGCCGGCAAGACGAACCCGTGCGCGGGCAAGGCGAATCCGTGCAACCCCTGCGCGCGCGGGAAGGCGAACCCCTGCAACCCGTGCGGCAAGCGCGGCGCCAACCCGTGCAATCCGTGCAACCCCTGTGGCGCAGGCGTGCAGCAGGCGCCCGAGGTGGAGTCGCTGATCGACGAGTTCCTCGAGACGGGCGACGCCGTGCGCGGCCGCCCGGGCGGCGAGGAGAAGGTCGACTTCCCGGGCCCGCCGGGGCGGCCCGGCTGGTTCCAGGCCCTGGCGGTCACCAAGGACGCGAACCCGCTGCTGGAGCGGGAGTGCAAGGCCGAGGCGATGAACCTCTCGGTGGAGACGCTCCAGCGGGCGACGGGCGTCGAGGACGCGGCGGTGATGGAAGCCGCCGCTGCCCACATGCAGGAGCACCGCGACTTCATCCGCGCGAACTCCGTGTCCTACGCCGACTACCTGAAGCAGATCGCGGAGTGCCGCAGCTTCTGCGCGCCGCTGGTCGCGACCCTCGTGCGCTGCCACGTGCTCTCGGTGGCACGGCTGCCCCACGGCATCGTGGGCTTCGAGCTGGACAGCGCCGACGTCGACGCCGGCTTCGAGAGCGGAATCCTGGCCGACGTGGCGGAGCGGCTCGACGCGCGCCCCGAGGACAAGGTCCTCCTGATCGGGCGCGCCAGCAAGATCGGCGACCTGCGCTACAACCGGCGCCTCTCGGGCCAGCGGGCCCTGGCGGTGCGCGACGCGCTGGTGGCGAAGGGCGTGGCGGGGAACCGCATCGAGGCCCTGTGGCTCGGCTGGGAGCCGCCCCAGATCGACCAACGCGTGGCGAAGGAATACGGGCTCGAGGACACCTGGCGCAGCCAGGGGGCGCAGCGCATCAACCAGAGCGTGATCGTGGTGACCTATCCGCGGGGCGTGCCGGAGCCGCTCTAGGAGCATGACCCAAGATGGGGTGCGCCGTCCGGGCGTCTCGGCGTCCGGACGGTGTGCCCCATCTTGGGTCAGGCTCCTAGTTAGAGCGCCCGCAGACCCGTGATCTTCTCGCCCAGGATGAGCGTGTGGACGTCGTGCGTCCCCTCGTAGGTGCGCACGGTCTCGAGGTTCATCATGTGGCGCATGGACTGGTAGTCGTCGACGATGCCGTTGGCCCCGAGCAGGTCCCGCGCCTCGCGCGCAATGCGCAGCGCCACGTCCACGTTGTTGCGCTTGGCCAGGGAGACCATGGCGAAGTCCAGGTTGCCCTCGTCCTTGATGCGCCCGACGCGCCAGGCCACCAGCTGGCCCTTGGTGATCTCCGCCAGCATCTCCACCAGCTTCTGCTGGGTGAGCTGCTTTCCGGCCAGCGGGCCGCCGGCGACGATGCGCTCCTTGCTGTACTCGAGCGCCTCGTCGTAGCAGGCCATGGCGGCGCCGAGCGCGCCCCAGGCGATGCCGTAGCGCGCCTGGGTGAGGCACGAGAGCGGGCCCCGCATGCCCTCGGCCTTCGGCAGGCGGCTCGACTCCGGAACCTCCACGTCGCGCAGGAAGAGCTCGGAGGTGACCGAGGCGCGCAGCGAGAACTTGCCCTTGATGTCCCGCGCCTCGAAGCCCGGCGTGCCCCGCTCCACCAGGAAGCCGCGGATCCCGTCGTCGGTCGAGGCCCAGATCACCGCCACCTCCGCCAGGGTGCCGTTGGTGATCCAGCGCTTGGTGCCGTTCAGCAGCCAGGTGTCGCCGCGGCGCTCGGCCTTGGTGCGCATGGCGGTGATGTGGCTGCCGAAGTCGGGCTCGGTCAATCCGAAGCAGCCGATGGCCTGGCCGCTCTGGAGGGCCGGGAGCCAGCGGTCCTTCTGGGCGTCCGACCCGTAGCTGTGGATCGGGTACATGACGAGCGAGCCCTGGACCGAGGCGAACGAGCGCAGGCCGGAGTCGCCGCGCTCGAGCTCCTGCATCACGAGCCCGTAGGCCACGTTGTTCATGCCGGCGCAGCCCCAGCCGTGGAGGTTGGCGCCGAAGAGGCCGAGCTCGGCCATGGGCGCCACCAGCTCCATGGGGAAGGAGCCGTCCTGGCGCACGTGCTCCTGGATGCGCGGCAGGAACTCCTTCGAGACGAACTCGCGCACGCTCTCGCGGGCGAGCTTCTCCTCCTCGGACAGGAGCTCGTCGAGGCGGAGGAAGTCGACGCCCTGGAAGTCGGCCACGGGGGTTCTCCTGGGGCTGGGGCGCCGAGAGGGTCCCACATCCACCCCGGCCCGCCAGCGCGGCGCTGGCTGCGGAGCTTCGCGCGTCGCTAGCGCTGGGCGAGCGGGCGCAGGCGCTCGACGCCGTCGTCTGCCGGGGCGGCGACGCGCGGCACCAGGAAGTCCGGCGGCGGCTTCAGGAGGCCGTTGGCGACGCCGGTCATCATGCCGACGTCCAGGCGGATCGACAACGGCCGCATGCCCTCGAACCGGATGCGCACCCGCTCGTCGGCGATCGGGGCCGCCGGGGGCGGCGCGGCCTTGGCGGCTTCCGCGGCCCTCGCGGCCCGGGCCACCTGCTCGGCCAGCTCGTCGAGGTGGGACGCCACCAGGGCGCTGCGCACCGGGGACGCCGGCGGCGCGGTCGGCGCTGCGACCGGCTCGCGGACAGCGGGAGGCGCCTCGGCCGCGTCCTTCTCCAGCGGCAGCGCGCCGGCCGCCGGGGAGAGCCCCAGAGCCAGGACGAGCAGCGCGGAGCGGGCGATGTGCAGCGACGGACCCAGAACGGCCTCCAGTCCCCCTCCTGGTAGTGGCCCAGGGGAGGGGGTAGGTGGCAGCTCTCAGGCAAAAAAAGTGTCCGGCGGCGGGTCCCCGCCGGGCATCCTCTCACCGCTCGCGGCTCGGGCCGCCTGGATCAGATCTGGGCCGGGCGCCGCCTCGGGATCTCGTCCTTCTCCAGGCTCGAGAGCTTCTTGCCCAGCGACTTCAGCTTGCGGTCGATGTCGTCCACGTCGCTCTTGCTCGCGATCTGGAAGAAGCCGAGAACGTTCTCGACGCCGGTCTCCAGCTGCTTCTCCGCGTCCTTGCGCAGGGCCTCGGCGCGCTTCACCACGGGGTTCTTGCGCACCTCGCTGGCGATGCTCCGGAGCTGCTTGCGGCTCCGGGTCTCGATCTGCTTGCGGCCCTTGGAGAGGCGCTTCTCGATGTCGCGGGTTCGGGTCTCGATCTGCTTGCGGACCTTGTCGAACTCCTTTTCGAGACCGGAGAGAGCGTTCTCGACGGGGTTCTTGCCGTTCTGGGCCATGACTGTGTCTCCTGATGGGCGTTCGCAGAGGGCGAGCAAAATAACTCGCCGCGTCACGGCGTCAAGACGGCCCCTCCTGAATATGAAATATCAATTAATTCGGAGGTTTGCTGTGTCGCTCTGCTTGCGGATCGACGCGCCGCAGCAAGTCGACTCCGAGTCAGGAACGAGAGCTCAGAAGCGGGCGATCGCACTGCCCCAGGAGAAGCCGGAGCCGAAGGCGGTCATGGCGACCGTGGTGCCCGGCGTGAGGCGTCCCGCCTCCCAGGCCTCTGCCAGCAGGATCGGGATCGAGGCCGCCGAGCAGTTGCCGTAGCGCTGGATGTTGGAGAGGCACTTCTCCGGCGGGATCCCGAGCTGGTTGGCCACGTACTCGTTGATCCGCAGGTTGGCCTGGTGGAAGAGGAAGAGGTCCACGTCCTCGAGCTTCAGGCTGGCGGCCGAGAGGGCCTCGAGCAGCACCTCCGGCAAGCGCGTCACGGCGTGCTTGAAGACCTGGCGGCCCTCCATGCGCGGGAAGTGGCGCTTCTGGTCGATGGCCTCGTGATCGATGCGCACGGGGGTGTGGCCGGAACTCGGGAACTCGAGCCACAGCTTTTCGGCGTTCGCGCCCTGGGCGTGCAGCCGGCACTCGAGGATGCCCGCGGCCTCCCCGGCATCCGCGGCTTCGACCACCACCGCGCCGGCGCCGTCACCGAAGAGGACCGCCACGTCGCGGCCCTCGGTCGTGAGGTCGATCCCCGTCGAGTGGACCTCGCAGCCCACCGCCAGCACCCGCTGGAACTGCCCCGAGCGCACCATGGCGTTGGCCGTGGTGAGGGCGTAGAGGAAGCCCGTGCACTGGGCCCGCAGGTCCATGCAGGGGGTGTCGTCCAGGCCGAGCTGGCGCTGGAGGAAGAAGGAGGTTCCCGGGAACTCGTGCTGCGACGAGAGCGTGGCCAGCACGATCAGGTCGACGTCGCGCGGCTCCAGTCCCGCCGCCGCCAGGGCGCGCTGGCTGGCGCGCTGCGCCAGGTCCGCGGGCGTCTCGCCCGGCGTGATGTAACGGCGCTCCTCGATCCCCGAGCGCTGGCGGATCCACTCGTCGTTGGTGTCCATCAGCTGCTCGAGGTCGTGATTGCTGACCACGCGCTCGGGCACGAAGAAGCCCGCCCCCGCGATCCGCGCGCGCGTCGTCATTGCTGCCGTCCCCCCGCTGTCAGCGCCGACAGGCGCCGTCGGCGCAATGCCGGAATGTCCTCTCGCCAGAGCTGCTTTGCAACCCGCTCCAGCAGCTCCGCCAGACCTTCGCCCCGCAGGGCCGAGACGGCGACGCCGTCGTGTCGTTGGGCGATCGCTTCGCCCACTCCCGGGGGGAGGCGGTCCGTCTGGTTGAAGACCAGCACCTCGGGCGTGTCCGCGAGCCCGATGTCGGACAGCACCTTGCGCACGGCCTCGATGCGCCGCTCGCAGTCGGGCGTGGCGGCGTCCACCACGTGCAGGAAGAGATCGGCGTCGCGGAGCTCCTCCAGGGTGGCGCGGAAGGCCTCGACCAGGTCCTGGGGCAGGTCGCGGATGAAGCCGACGGTGTCGGTGATGATGACGTCGCGCTCGTGGGGGAAGCGCAGGCGCCGCGACGCCGGGTCGAGGGTGGCGAACATCTCGTCCTTCACCACTACCTCGCTCCGGGTGAGCGCGCGCAGCAGGGTGCTCTTGCCGGCGTTCGTGTAGCCGACGATCGAGAGCACCGGGAGTCCCTGGCGATCGCGGCGCTTGCGGCGTCCCTCTCGGCCGCGGCGGAGCTGCTTCAGCTCGCGCTCGAGCCGGGCGATGCGATCGCGCACGCGGCGGCGGTCCACCTCGAGCTTCGTCTCGCCCGGGCCGCGCCCGCCGATGCCGCCGGCCAGGCGCGAGAGCGAGCTGTCGCGCTGCGCCAGGCGCGGCGTGCGGTAGCGCAGCTGGGCCAGCTCCACCTGGAGCTTGCCGTCCCGCGAGCTCGCGCGCTGGGCGAAGATGTCGAGGATCAGCTGGGTGCGGTCGATGACGCGCAGCTCCAGCCGCTCGCCGAGGTTGCGCGCCTGGGTGGGCGAGAGGTTCTGGTCGAAGATCACCAGGTCCGCGTCGTTCCACAGGGCGCGCACCACCAGGTCCTGGAGCTTGCCGGCGCCGACGACGGTCTTGGGGTCGATCCGCGCCCGGTGCTGCGTCACCTCGTCCACCACCTCGACGCCCGCGGCTCGAGCCAGCTCGCGCAGCTCGGCCACCTGCATCTCGCGCTCGTCCTCGTTGCGGCGGCCCTGGGTGACGGACACCAGCACCGCCCGCTCGCCCTCGCCCACGGCTCGGGTGCTGGCGGCGCGGGCGATGTCCTCCTCACGCTCGCGGATCCAGGCCGGGAAGTCGAGGTCGAGCCGCGCCGGCGGCACGGGCTCGAAGTGCTCGATGGGATCGCCGGCGTCGTTGGCGGCGCGCAGCGCCGCGGTGTAGGCGAGGCCCGGAAGGCCGTCCTCGTCGGTGGAGATGGCCACCGTGGCGTCGAGGCGCAGGAGCGCCAGGTCGGTCAGGTCGTCCGCCGTCAGCGGCTCGTCGCCGAGATGCGTGTGCAGCAGGCGCAGGCCGCGCAGGCGGCCGCGGCCCGCGCGCATGCGTCCCCAGTCCGGCAGCTCGATCACGCGGGCGTCGCCCACCATCACGTGCTCGACCTGGCCGCGCCGGTCCACCAGCACGCCGACGCGCCGGCCGGTCTCGGCCGTGAGCCCGGCCAGCTCGCGGGCGAGCTCCTGGGTGACCAGCCGCTCGGCCGGGAGCCTGCGGCGGTAGAGGCGTTCGAGCTGTCGGACCTGGTGGGCCTTCAGACCCTGGGTGTTGCCGAAGACGCGGATGGATTCCCCCTGCCGTGGATGGGCTGTGGGCCGCGCGCGGAGGATAGCCGAAGTGGCCTTCCCCCGCGGGGGATCACCCAACACCTCTGCGGCGTGGGGGGCACGCACGAAGGAGGGTACCTTGACCGGTTCGCCGTGGAAGGCGTCAGCCCCCCGTCGAACGTGCCGAAGGGAGAGTGATGGGCGCCGCGTCCCGCGAGCTGGCCGTGGTGGTCCTGGCCGCCGGCCAGGGCACCCGCATGAAGTCGGACCGCAACAAGGTCCTGCACGAGGTCGCGGGCCGCCCCATGCTCGGCCACGTCCTGGCCGCCGCGGAGTCCCTCGAGCCGAGCCGCCTGGCCGTGGTGGTGGGGAACGACGCCGACGAGGTGCGCGAGGCCTTCGCCCGCCGCGCGACCTTCCTGCTCCAGGCCGAGCGCCGCGGCACGGGACACGCGGTGCTCCAGGCTCAGGACTTCCTGGCCGATTTCCGCGGCGACGTGCTGGTGCTCTACGGCGACACGCCGCTGCTGCGCGGCGAGACGCTGGAGCGGCTGGCGGCCCACAAGACCACGACCGGCGCCGAGCTGGTGATCCTGACCGGGCACTGGCCGCTCCCCGGCCGCATCGTGCGCGGCCCCGGCGGCCGTGTGGAGCGGATCGTGGAGATGACCGACGCCACGCCCGAGGAGCAGCAGATCGAAGAGGGCAACACCGGCGTCTACCTCGTGGACGCCGAGCTCCTGTGGAAGGGGCTGGCCCAGGTGGACGACCGCAACGCCCAGGGCGAGATCTACATCACCGACGTCGTGGGCTACGCCATCGCCCACGGCCGCCCGGTGGAAGCGCTGGTGATGGAGGATCCGGAGGAGGCCATGGGGGTCAACACGCGCGCCGAGCTGGCCCAGGCGTCCGCCGCCGTACGCCGGCGCACGAACGAGCGCCTGATGGCCGAGGGCGTGACCTTGATCGATCCCGCCACCACCTACGTGGACGCCGGCGTCACGATCGGCCGCGACTCCGTGCTCGAGCCCGGCTGCGTCATCAGCGGCGACTCCGTCCTGGGCGAGCGCGTGCGCGTGAAGGCCCACTGCGTGATCGAGTCGAGCCGCGTGGGTGACGATTGCGTGCTCGGTCCCATGGCGCACCTGCGGCCGGACAGCGTGCTCGAGCAGGGCGTGCGGATCGGGAACTTCGTCGAGGTGAAGAACAGCCACCTGGGCGAGGGCGTGAAGGCAGACCACCTGGCCTACATCGGCGACGCCGACGTCGGGGCCGGCGCGGCCTTCGGCTGCGGCGCCATCACGGTGAACTACGACTGGCAGGCCAAGCACCGCACGCGGGTGGGCGCGGGCGCCACCATCGGCTGCAACGCCAACCTGATCGCGCCGGTCACGGTGGAGAAGGACGCGGCGGTGGCGGCCGGATCGACGGTCACCGGCGACGTGCCCGAGGGCGCGCTGGCGGTGGCGAGGGGCAAGCAGCGCAACGTGGAGGGCTGGCGCGAGCGCCGGCCCGGCAAGAAGTAGCGGGGAGTCGCAGCATGTGCGGAATCGTCGGGTACGTGGGACGCGAGCATCGGGCCATGGACGTGCTGCTGGACGGCCTGCGCCGCCTCGAGTACCGGGGCTACGACTCGGCCGGGGTGGCCCTCGTCCACGGCGGGAGCTTCGCCATCACCCGCACCGAGGGCAAGCTCGCCAACCTGGAGGGCATGCTGCGCGACAAGCCGCTGGACGGCCAGATCGGGATCGGCCACACGCGCTGGGCCACGCATGGGAAGCCCTCCCAGCGCAACGCCCATCCGCACCGTGCGGGCCGCGTCGTGATCGTGCAGAACGGGATCGTCGAGAACTACCGCGCGTTGCGGTCGGAACTCAAGGCGCGCGGGCGCGAGATGTCCTCGGACACCGACACCGAGCTCATCGCCCACCTGATCGACGAGGGCGTCGACGAAGGGCTCGACCTCCTGAGCGCCACCCGCCGGGCCGCGGCCCAGGTGGTGGGCTCCTACGCGCTCGGCGTGCTGTGCGAGGACGATCCGGACCACATCGTGGCCGCCAAGAACGGCGGCAGCCCCATCATCCTCGGCGTGGGCGAGAAGCAGGGCTTCCTGGCCAGCGACATCCCGGCCATCCTGCCCTACACGCGCCAGATGCTGTTCCTCGACGACGGCGAGTTCGCCGTCATCTCCGAGGACGGCGTCGAGGTGACCGACGCCGAGGGCCGGCTCGTCGAGCGCGAGCCGATGTCGATCCAGTGGGATCCGGTGGCCGCCGAGAAGGGCGGCTACGACCGCTTCATGCAGAAGGAGATCTTCGAGCAGCCGCGCGCCATCACGGACACCGTGGGCACGCGGGTGCGCGAGGTGGAGGGCGACGTCGACCTCAACGGGATCGACCTCGGCCCCGAGGCCGCCGCCCGCATCGACCGCATCTACATGGTGGCCTGCGGCACCGCCTACTACTCGTGCCTGGTCGGCAAGTACATGTTCGAGCAGATCGCCGGAATCCCGACCGAGGTCGATCTGGCCAGCGAGTTCCGCTACCGCAAGCCGATCCTGGGCGAGGACGTGATGGTGATTCCCGTCTCCCAGTCCGGCGAGACGGCCGACACCCTGGCGGCGCTGCGCGAGGGCAAGGAGCAGGGCTCACGCGTGCTGGCCGTCTGCAACGTGTGCGACTCCACCATCGCCCGCGAGAGTCACGACGTACTCTACACCCACGCCGGCCCGGAGATCGGCGTGGCCTCCACCAAGGCCTTCACCACCCAGGTGGTCGCCCACTACCTGCTGGCCCTGAAGCTCGGCATCTCGCGCGGCCGCGTCTCCCCGGAAGAGGCCCGCGAGCACATCGGCCAGCTGCTGCGCCTCCCGCGCATGGTGGAGCACGTGCTCCAGCTCGACGACGAGATCCGCGAGATCGCCCGCCGCTACTTCCACGCCCACAACTTCCTCTTCCTCGGCCGCGGCGTGATGTACCCCATCGCTCTGGAGGGCGCACTCAAGCTCAAGGAGATCTCCTACATCCACGCCGAGGGCTACGCCGCCGGCGAGATGAAGCACGGACCGATCGCGCTGATCGACGAAGAGATGCCCGTGGTGGTGATCGCCAACCAAAGCCCCGTCCGCGACAAGATCTTCTCCAATCTGGAGCAGGTGCGCGCCCGCGAGGGCCGCGTGATCGCGATCGCCAGCGAGGGCGACACGGAGATCGAGTCCAGGGCGAACGAGGTGATCCGGATCCCGGACCTGGGTGAGTACCTGACCTCGGTGGTCGCCACGATTCCGCTCCAGCTGCTCGCGTACCACGTGGCGACCCTCAAGGGCACGGACGTAGATCAGCCGCGGAACCTGGCCAAGAGCGTGACGGTGGAGTAGGCGGACCGCTGCCTATTGCGGATCAGGCACCATTTCGTCGGGCATGCTTCGGATCGGCGAATAGCGTGCCTCGGGAGCCACGACGTAGAAGCTGGGAACCTGCTCGGCTGCGTGGCACGCATTGCACGCCGCGGTCATCCGTTCGAACGCTTCGCCGAATCGTGCTGCGTCGTGCTCCCGAACGACTCGAGCCATTTCATTCAACGCTGGAATGAACGTCGCCTCGGTCGACCCTCGGCGCTTCGGGCGCCGTTCGAGTGCATTCTCCAGCGCGAGCTCGATCTTCTGGACCTGGTAGTGGGCATAGCTCCAGTTCTGATCCGATCCGCTCCAATGCAATTCCCCATAGCGGTAGCCGATCTCGATCATGGCAACGTCCAGCCCGCGAAAGTGATCCGAGACGGCATCCCACCTCGCTGCTGGTTCCCGCGGCAGCCATCCGCCAGCTTGCGTGGAAGCATTCTGACAACCGACGCCCAGGGCTGCTCCCGCCAGAAGGAGCAGCCGCAGAACGCCTCTCCCCGCCCTCGGTTCTCGCACGGGCCTCTCCCTGTTCGCGGAAGTCCTGCCTCCGCCAGACCGGCAGTATCCGATCCGGATGGCCGACCGACAAGCGTCTGCAGCTGACCGGGCCCGCTTCATGGTACGCTGACGGTTGCCCGTTCCGGGCCGCAACAGCTGGAGGCGAGACGCATGGCGAGCGAGCCCGGCGAGTGGCGCCTGGACGACGCCGCGGCCGAGTACTACGAAGCCCACTTCGTGCCGCCGCTCTTCGCCCCCTGGGCGACGCTCATGGCGGACGTGGCGGAGGTCCGCCCGGGTCAGCGTGTCCTGGACGTGGCCTGCGGCACCGGCGTCGTGGCCCGCGAGGTCGCCGGGCGTCTCGCGGGACGGGTCGAGATCGCCGGCGTCGACCTGAATGCGAGCATGCTCCGGGTGGCGCGCGGGCTCCGGCCGAGCGTCGATTGGCGCGAGGGCGACGCCAGCCGCATGTCGTTTCCGGACGCGAGCTTCGACGTCGTCCTGTGCCAGGCGGGCCTCATGTTCTTCCCGGACCCCGTCGCCGCACTGGGCGAGATGCGCCGCGTCCTGCGCCCGGGCGGTCGGCTCGTGGTCCAGGTGTGGGGCACGAGTCAGGGGTACGACGCGACGGCGGAGCTCCTGGAGGAGTTCGCCGGCCGCGACGTGGCGGATGTCTTCCGCGCGCCTTTCTCGCTGGCGGATCCGAGCCAGGCCCGGGACCTCCTGCGGGAGACGGGCTTCGGCTCGCCCGAGGTGCAGACCTACGACGTGCCGGTACGGTTCGCCTCGCTCGAGGCCTTTCTGCGCACGGAGATCGAGGGCTGGGTGCTCAAGGGCCGGGTCGACGTGGATGCGCTCCTTCCCCGAGCGCGCGAGAGGCTGAAGCCGTACCTGAAGGCCGAGGGAGTCGTCGCGATCCCCATGGCCGGACACATCATCCCCTGCCAGGGCGGGGGCTAGCCCGGGAGGCCGATGGAGCCGCGGGTCTACTCCAGCGCCTTCCTCGCGCTCTTCCCCGCGGTCTACCTCGCCCACCTGATCGACGAGCGCTGCTTCTGGATCGGGACCGCCGACTTCGCGACCCGGTATCTCGGCATGCCCTTCACGGACGCGGTCTGGTGGGCGGTGAACGTGCCCTCCCTGATCCTGCTCAGCCTCGTGAGCTTCCTCGTCGCGCGGGGCTCCTGGCCGCAGTGGCTGGTCGTCGCCCTCGCGATCCATCTGCTGCTCCACGGCCTGGGCCGTGTGCCGACCTCCCTGTGGACCGGCACGATCGCGCCGGGTCTGATCACGGGACTCGTCCTGTGCACGCCGCTTGCGGTCGCGACGCTCTGGCGGGCCCGCTCGGCGCTCTCCAGGCGCGACATCGTTCGGGGACTCGGAGTCGGCGTGCTGAGCTTCCAGCCGTTCTGGCACTTCGCTCTTCTCCCCGTGCTGCCATCCGGCCCCGCGGCCTGAAGCGAGACGCCGGGCATTCGCCCCGCGGGATGGACACATCGGGTAGCCGGGAGCCACCTACCGGTCCGTGGATGCCACCGGAGGGTTCCTTGCGACGGCTTGGCACGCGCCCCCTCAGCGGGCTCCTGCTGCTGGCCGCTCTGGCTGGGGTCGGCCCGGCCGCGGCGGCACCCGTTCTGCGGCCGGCCGACCTGACGCTGACCGTGGTCCCGCCGTTTCCCGCCCTTCGGGTGCTTCCGTTTGGGGATTACGTGCGGGGTTTCGTCGCGCGGGCGTCTGGTTCGGTGAGCGTGGACCCGGGCGCGGGCCAGCTGGGCGTGGCGGCGGGGGCGCTGTCGCTTCCGAGCGCGACGGGGGTCATCGTGGACAACACCACCGCCATCGCGTCGGTCAGCATGTTCAACCTCCGCAACCTGTCCGGGGTCTTCAGCCTCGGCGGCGCCACGGCCCGCGCGCCGGTCGGCGAGGCTCCCTGCACCGGCGTGCCCACCGGCGGCTGCGTCCCCGGCGGCGGCTTCGGCGGCACCATGGGATTGTCCGGGACGCTGAACATCCAGGTCGTTCCCAACGTCGTGGTGCTTCCGCTGGTGTTCCAGCCGGAACTGGTCGGGCGCGGGGGGACCACCGTGACCCCGTCGGGCTTCTTCTTCGACGGGGCGCCCTGGACCACGGCCGCGGTGGGCTCGCTCTACACCATCTTCGGCTCCGCCCTCGAGCCCGCGGTCGGCAGCGTCGACCCCGCCGCCAGCCGGATCACCCTGGTGACGCCCACCTACATCCAGGCGCTCGGCAACCAGCTTCCCGTCTTCGCGTTCCTGACGATCCAGTTCAGCGACGGCGGCGGTCTGCCGGAGTTCGTGCCGGAGCCGACGGCGATCGTCCTGCTGGCGACGGGCCTCTGGCTGCTCCGGGCGATCTCCGGTCGGCGACGCTGCTAGGCTGACGCCCCGATGGAGATCCACGAGAGCCGGGAGGACTTCGGCGTGGCCGAGGTCCTGGGTGCAGGGCCCACCAGCGGGGATGAGCACGCCGCCGCCCTGCGGGCGGAGCTGGCCGAGCACGGCGTCGTCTGCCTGCGGATGGATCGCCCGCTGGAGGACGCGGAGCTCCAGTCCGTGGCGTGGCTCTTCGGCCCGATCAAGGATCCCGTTGCTCGCGCGAAGGACGGGAGCACGTTCCGCTACAGCGAGCCGCGCCAGATCATCGACTCCGGCTTCGTCATGACGGACGAGATCCGCGAGAAGCTGGGCGACCTCTCCTTCGGCGGCCTGGACGACGAACGCCCCGGGCTCTTCGAGACCTTCCACTGCGACGATACGTACACCGAGGAGCCAGCGATGGCGACGGTGCTGCATGCGCGGCAGCTCCCGCCGAGCGGCGGCGGCCCCACCTGCTTCATCGACATGCGCGCCGCCTACGCCTCGCTCGACGCCGCGACCCGGAAGCGGATCGAGGGGCTGCGGGTCGTGTACGCCTACAACAACGAGGACGCCTTCCCGCCGCGGCGCGCGGCCCGCGGACCGGCGGAGGTGCTCGTGGAGGTCTCCCACCCGTTGCTGCGGACGCATCCGGTGGCGGGCACGCGCGCCATCTACCTGGACCTGGATCGGGCGACGCACGTGGAGGGAATGCCGATCGCCGAAGGGCGGGCTCTCCTCCAGGAGCTCCAGGACCACGCCGAGGCCAAGGCGCCGGGCTGCGAGCACGCCTGGCAGGACCACGACGTCCTGGTGTGGGACAATGCTTCCGTGCAGCACAAGGCGGGCGGTAACTTCCAGGTCGGCGAGCCGCGTCGGTTCTGGCGCTACATGATCGCCGGAGAGCGGCCGGTGTGACGCGTCCCCCGGCTTTCCGGCGCGCCCGTCGGGCCCGGAGTCGACCTGGCCTCCCGCTGCATTCCTGGCCGCCTCTCTTCCGACCCGTAGCTTCGCTAGCATTCCGCTCCCCCTGACCCCACGAAAACCTCCGGGAGACGCCGTTGCGCGCCGAAGCCATCCTCGAGGGCCTGAACCCCGAGCAGCGGGAGGCCGTCGAGGCCACCGAGGGGCCGCTGCTGGTGCTGGCCGGCGCCGGGAGCGGGAAGACCCGGGTCCTGGTGCACCGCATCGCCTACCTGATCGGGGCCTGCGGGATCCCGCCGGAGGGCATCTTCGCGGTGACCTTCACCAACAAGGCCGCGGGCGAGATGCGGGAGCGGGTGGAGAAGCTCCTCGGGCCGGAGGCGGGGGACGTCTGGTGCTCCACCTTCCACTCGGCCTGCGTGCGGATCCTGCGGCGCGAGGCCGGGCACCTGAATCTCTCCCGCGGCTTCGCGATCTACGACGACGACGACACGCTCCAGGCCATCAAGGAGGCGCTGCGGCGCCTGAACCTCGACCCGAAGACCCACGACCCGCGGCGCCTGCGCTGGCGGATCGACCAGTACAAGAACGCCGGGATGCTGCCGGCGAGCGCGGTGGAGGCGGCGCTGGACCTCGATGCCGAGGTGACGGCGGAGGTCTACGCCGGCTACCAGCGCATCCTGGCGGAGAACCAGGCGCTCGACTTCGGTGACCTGCTGCTCCAGACGACGGTGCTCTTCGAACGCTTCCCGGAGGTGCTGGAGCACTACCGGCGGCGCTGGCAGTACGTGCTGGTGGACGAGTACCAGGACACGAACCGGGTGCAGTACCAGCTCGTCCGGCAGCTGGCCGGAGGGCATCGGAACCTGTGTGCCGTGGGTGACGGCGACCAGTCGATCTACGGCTGGCGCGGCGCCGACATCCGCAACATCCTCGAGTTCGAGCGCGACTTTCCCGACACCCGGGTCGTGAAGCTCGAGCGCAACTACCGCTCCACCCAGCCCATCCTCGCAGGCGCCACCGCGGTGGTGTCGAACAACCTGGAGCGCCACGAGAAGCGCCTCTGGACCGATCGCGAGGAAGGCGACAAGATCCGCCTCTACACCGCCCTCGACGATCGCGACGAGGCGCAGTTCGTGGTGCGCGAGGTGATCGAGGCGGTGCGGGAGAGCGGCCGGCCCTACCGGGACTTCGCGATCTTCTACCGCACCAACGCCCAGTCGCGGCCCTTCGAGGAGGAGCTCCTCAAGTACGACGTGCCCTACGCCGTCGTCGGGGGGGTGCGCTTCTACGCGCGGGCGGAGGTGAAGGACGCGCTGGCGTATCTGAGGCTGGCGACGAACCCCGCGGACTCGGTGGCCCTGCGCCGCATCGTGAACAACCCGCCGCGCGGGATCGGCAAGGCCAGCGTCGAGAAGGCCGCGGTCCTGGCCGAGGCACGGGCCGTGCCGCTGCTGGAGGGCTTGCGCGAGTTCGCCGCCCAGGGTGGCCGGTCGGGTGCCAAGGTGGCGGCGTTCCTGGCGCTGGCCGACGAGCTGGCGAGCGAGCTGCCGCAGCTCGGCCCGGGCGAGGCCATCGCCCGCGCGCTCGACCGCAGCGGCTACCTGCGCCACCTGGAGGGCCAGGGGACCATCGAGGCCGAGGGGCGGCTCGAGAACCTGCGCGAGCTCCTGACCGGTGCCGACGACTTCGCGGCTGCCAATGCCGGACTGGACGGTGACGAGCGCTCGCCTCTGGAGCTCTTCCTGGAGGAGGTGGCCCTCGTCGCCGACCTGGACCAGTGGGACGACCGCCAGGACCGGATCTCGCTCATGACCGCCCACTCGGCCAAGGGCCTCGAGTTTCCAGTCGTCTTCCTCGTCGGCCTGGAGGAGGGGATCTTCCCGCACGCGGCGTCCGCCCGCGACGAGTCCGGCATCGAGGAGGAGCGCCGGCTCTGCTACGTGGGCATGACCCGCGCCATGGAGCGGCTGGTGCTGACCACCGCCGAGGAGCGGCGCCGCTACGGCTCGCGCAGCTACCAGGCGCCCTCGCGCTTCCTGTCGGAGATCCCGGAGGATCTGCTGGAAGGCACGCTGCCGGGGGGCGGTCCGTCGGCGCGCCGTGGCGGTGGGGGCGACTACACCGTGGACTACTCGTACGGGCAGTACGAGGGCGGCGAGGCGGCGGGCATCCAGGCGGGCCTGCGCGTGCGCCATCCCATCTTCGGCGAGGGCGAAGTGATGCAGGTGAGTGGCGCCGGGCCCGGCCAGAAGCTCCGCATCCGCTTCGATCGCGTGGGCGTGAAGACGGTGCTGCTGCGCTTCGCGAACCTGGAGCTCGTCTAGGGCGTCGCGTCCACCAGGGGCGCCAGGAAGGCCGCCACCCGCGCGCGCGCGTCCGCCGTGGCCTCGCTGTCGTAGTGCTCGTTGGGGCCCGTGGAGTAGTCCGGCGCGTCGAAGCCGTGCTCGACGTCGTAGCTGTGGAGGTCGACCGGTCGCCCCTGCTCGCGCAGCGCCTCCGCCACCGCGCGGCAGTCCTCCGCGGGCGCGATGCTGTCCCGGTCCGCGAGCAGGATCAGGCTGCGCGCGTCGCTCGACCAGTCTCCCGGCGAGTGCGCTGCGACGCCGCAGTAGGGATAGAAGAGGACCGTGGCGGACACGCCGGCGAGCCCGTCGGCGGGGGCGCGCGACAGGTTCCAGGGCAGGTTCTGCGGCGGGTCGAGGGCCAGGAGATCCATCACGGCCCAGGAGCCGTGGGACCAGCCGATCAGCACGATCCGATCCGGGTCCACGTCCGGCCGCAGGCGCACGTCGTCCAGGCTCACCAGCACGTCGCCGGCGCGCTCGGCACCGAGCAGCGCCCGGCCGCTGCAGACGTCCTCCCAGGCGAGGTTGCGGCCGGCGTAGCTGTCCACGATCACGCTGAGGAAGCCCTGGTCGCGCAGCCGCGCGGCCCAGTCGTGGGTGAAGCTCCGGATGCCGCCGCAGCCGTGGAAGAGGAGGGCGGCGGGAAACGGCCCCGCGCCGTCCGGGCGCAGGACCTCGTCGTGAGGGCGGAGCAGCGCCGAGATCGCCTCGGGCTCCCGCGCGTCCACGAACCAGCCCTGGTAGACGCGGCCGTAGCCACCGACGACGAGCGTTCCGGCGATTCCGGCCACTACCAGCAGCCCGTTGCGCAGCCAGCGGTTCATGCGTCCGGAGGTCCCTTCAGCTCGACGGTGTTGCCGTCCGGGTCCTTCACGTACATCGAAGGTCCGTTGCCCTCGGCACCGTAGCGCGTGGCGACGTCGCCGGGCGCGATGCCGTGCTTCTCCAGGTGCTCGCGCAGGGCCGGCTCGTCGAACGTCTCCAAGCGCAGCGCCACGTGGTCCAGGTTGCGCCCGTCGGGCGCGGGCGCGCCCCCTCCTGCCTTACCGAGCGGCGAATCCACCGGCACCAGGTCGATCAGCCCGGCCCCGGCACGAAGCTGCACGAGCCCCAGCTCGTCGATCCGCCGCTCCAGCGAGCAGCCGAGCGCATCGCGGTAGAACCCCAGCGCTCGCTCCAGATCCACCACCCGAAGCACCACATGGTCGATGCCCCGGATCCCGATGGCGCTCATGGCGGCATTCTACCGCGCGCCCCTAGCCAGGCCGACCCAAGACGAAGTCTTGAGTCGGCTTGCGCCGCAAACGGAGCCCTTTGGGCTCCGTCAGCTAGCCGCGGCGGTAGGTGGTTTCGAGGGTTTCGCGCTGGCGGTGGCGGTCGAGGGCCAGCTCGATCAGGCGGTCGAGGAGGGCCGGGTACGGGAGGCCCGAGTACTCCCAGAGCTTCGGGTACATGGAGCCCTCCGTGAAGCCGGGGAGCGTGTTCAGCTCGTTCACGTAGAAGCGTTCGGCGCCGCGCTCCAGGAAGAAGTCCACCCGCGCCATGCCCGCGCCCTCGAGCAGCGTGAAGGCGCGCAGCGCCAGCGCCCGCACCTCCGCGACGCGCTCCTCGTCGAGGGGCGCCGGCACCAGCAGCTCCGTGGCTTCGTCCACGTACTTCGACTCGTAGTCGTAGAACTCGCTCTTCGGCCGGATCTCGCCGGGCACGGAGGCCTGGGGCGGGTCGCCCCCGAGGACCGCCACCTCGATCTCGCGGCCGTCGATGGCGCGCTCCACCAGGATCTTCGTGTCGTAGCGCGCCGCCTCGCGCAGGGCGGGGAGGAGCTCTTCCGGGGTCTTGACCTTGCTGGTGCCCACCGACGAGCCCAGGCTCGCGGGCTTCACGAAGACCGGAGGCGCCAGCTCCGCGAAGGCGGCCCGGACGACGGCGTCGGGATCCGACAGCTCCGCGCTGCGCACCAGCACCGACGGCACCACCGGGAGCCCCGCATGCTGGAGCAGACGCTTCGAGACCTCCTTGTCCATGCCGACGGCGGAGCCGAGGACCCCCGCGCCCACGTAGGGCACGCCGGCCAGCTCGAGGAAGCCCTGGAGGCTGCCGTCCTCGCCGCCAGTGCCGTGCACGATGGGGAAGATCACGTCCACCCGGCCTTCGCTGGCAGCCGCGTTCATGCGCTGGATGGCGGCGGTGCCGGCCAGGGCAGGGAGGTCGCTGCGCTCGGGGCGCGCCACCTCTTCCGGCAGCATGCCCGTACGGCCGATCCGCCACGAGCCCGACTGCTCCACGCAGATCGGGAGCACCTCGTAGCGCGAGGGATCGAGGGCTCCCATGATGGACCCCGCCGAGGCGACCGAGACTTCGTGCTCGACGGAGCGCCCGCCGAAGAGCAGCCCGACGCGCAGCTTGGGCATGCGTTCCCCCCCTGCCGAGGGAGGATACTCTCCCGTCAGCGGCCGCGCTTGACCGCTCGCGGGGGCCTCCTACCCTTCCCCCGTGTCCTCCATGTCTCCGGAACTGCAACAGAAAGCGGGCGAGCTCGGCGACGCGCTGCGGCGCGCCGGGCGTCTGCTGGTGGCCTTCTCGGGGGGGGTGGACTCGAGCTACCTGGCCCTCGCCGCGCACCGCGCGCTCGGCGACGGCGTGCTCGCCGTGACGGCGGTTTCGCCTTCCTACCCGGCCAGCCACCGCGCCATGGCCGAGGAGATCGTGCGCGACTTCGGGATTCCCCACCGCTTCGTCGAGACGCGCGAGATGGAGAACCCGGACTACCGCGCCAACCGCCCGGACCGCTGCTACCACTGCAAGGACGAGCTCTTCACGGTGCTGGGCTCCTTGCGCCGCGAGCTCGGCTTCGACGCCGTGGCGTACGGCGTGAACACCGACGACACCGGCGACTTCCGACCCGGACACCGCGCCGCCGACGAGCACGCGGTGCTCTCGCCCTTCCTCGACGCGGCGCTCTCCAAGGCGGAGATCCGCGCGCTCTCGCGCGAGGCCGGGCTCCCGACGGCGGAGCTGCCGGCATCGGCCTGCTTGTCGTCGCGGCTTCCGTACGGGACGGAGGTGACGCCCGAGCGGCTCGAGCAGGTGGAGAAGGGCGAGGACGCGCTGCGCGCGCTCGGCTTCCGTCAGGTGCGCCTGCGCCACCACGGCGAGCTGGCGCGACTCGAGATCGCCCCCGACGAGCTGCCCCGCGCCCTCGATCCCGCCATGGCGGCGCGCCTCGTGGCGGCGATCCGCCCCCTCGGCTTCCGCTACGTCTCGCTGGACCTCGAGGGCTACCGCACCGGCTCGCTCAACGAAGTGCTCTTCGTCCAGTCGAAGCCCAGGAACTGAGCGGCGTGGAGCCGGTGGCCTGCGCGGGCGTTCCCCGCGACCTGGGCGTGGCCCAGGGGCGCGCCTGGGCCGAGGCCGTGCGCGGCGCCGCCGGCGCGGCGCAGCTCCTGGACGCCGTGGCGGGCCGCACGCCGCTGGAGACGCATCTCTGGCGGCACCACCCGCAGCTTGCGGAGCGGACCGGCGGCATCGCGGTCGGCGCGAAGGCGTCCGGCCCGGGCCTCTTCCTGGCGCTCGGGCGCGAGGCGGCGGCGGAGATCGAGCCCGTGGCCGGCCTCGCGGCGGGAGCGGCGGGTGGGCCGGCCGTGCTGCGGCCGCTCTCCGGGGACGGCTGGATCGTGCGCCGCTCCGAGCCCGAGGCGGGGATCCCCGCCCTGGAGCTGACGCGCGCCTGGCTGGCGCCGGCGCTGGCCGGCGTGAATGCCGAGGGCCTGGCGGTGGCGGCCTCGGGCTTCGGCCCGGCGGCGTCGGGCGCGGCGACCCCGGGCTTCGCGCTGGTGCAGGACTGCCTCTCGCGTTTCGCCGCGGCCGAGGGCGCCATCGAGTGGTGCTGCCGCCGGCCGGCCGGCGGGCGCGGCGCCATCGTGGCGGTGGACGCGACGGGCGCGACGCTCGCGGTGGAGATCGACGGCGACGAGCGCCTCCGCGTTCCGGAGAGCGAGATCCTCGTGGCCGGCGGAGCGCAGGGCCCGCGCGAGGCGCTCGCGAAGGCGCTGCGCGAGGGCGCGGCCTGGACCGACGCACTGCCCGATCGCGCGGTCCGCCTCGAGCCCGCAGGCCGACGCCTCCTGCTCCGGGACGGCGGCGCGCCGCAGACGCTCGCCCTCGCGGATTGAGAGGGTCGTCAGCCGGCTCTCCACGCGGGGTGCTCGACGCGCACGTCGTAGCGGACGCGGAGCTCGCGGAGCGCCTGCTGGAGGCGCGCCTTGCCGCGCTCGGCCTCGAGGCGCGCCTTCAGGGTGGAGCGCACGCTCTCGAAGGCGGGCAGGTGCGACGGTCTTTGCTCCTCGACCTGCACCAGGTGGAGCCCATAGGCCGAGCGCACGGGGCCCGTCCAGCGGCCGGGCTCCGCCGCCAGGGCGGCCTCGGCGAAGTCCGTGCCAAAGCGCGTCTCCAGGCTGCGTCGCGAGGCCAGTCGGACGCGGTATCCGGGCGGGAAGGGATCGCCGAGCCGCCAAGCCTGGGCAGGCGGCGGCGCATCGGCCGACTCGAGCTGGGCGAGTGCCTGCGCTGCGTCCTCCGCGAGCGAGCCGCGTCGCGTCCCAGCGGCGAAGAAGACGTGCTGCAGCGTGACGCGCGCCGGCTGGCGGTACGTCTCGGCGGTGCGCTCGAAGAAGGACCGCAGCTCGGCCTCGCTGGGCGCCTCCTCGGGCGGAGCCGTCATCGTCAGCAGGCGCATCTTCTCCATCAGGATGCGCCGGACCACCGGGTCGCTGCGGTCGAGACCGAGTTCCAGGGCCAGGCGCTCGAGGGCCGCCGGGTCGTCGTCCTCCGCGACGCCCAGGAAGCGCACGTTCTCGGCCAGGCGGAAGCGGATGCTGCGATCGCCCCGGTCGAGGCCCCGTGCCCGCGCCTCGCGCAGCAGCAGCTCTTCGTCGATCAGCCGGTCGATCAGGAAGGAGACCTCCCCCGGCGTGGCGGCGCGGCCGGTCTGACCCTCGATCTCGCGCAGGGCGCCCTCGATGCGGTCCGCCGCGATCACCACGGGCTCGCGCTCCTCGCCCCAGCCGATCCGGGCCGCCGGGTCGAACGCGTAGAGGACCGCACCGATCAGCAGGAAGTGGAGTGCCGGCGCCCGAAGCCAGCGATGCGTGCGCGGCGGACTACCCATCGGGCCGATACCAGATCGGCGACGTCCAGGCCCGCTCCTGGATCGTCTTGGGGACGGAGCCGTCGCAGCAGGTCGTGTACTCGGACGGCACCGAGGCCGGGTCGCTGCAGTCCACCTGGAGCTCGTTGCACAGGCGCGTGCTCCAGCGGCAGGTCGGGTTCTCGAGCACGCGCGCGTAGTAGAAGGCGCGCTGGTCGGGATCGAAGGCCGCGTCTTCCCACACGCTGCACAGCAGCTCGAAGCCGGAGCCCTGGGGCTCGCAGGTGGCGAGGTCGACGTTCGCGCCGTTCAGCGGATTCCCCGCCACGTCGAAGACCTGCTCCTGGGTGTCGCCGTTCGCGTCGAGCCAGCCCTTCACGATCTGGATCCGCTGCAGCGGCGTTCCGGGTGCGCCCGGCGCCCCCGGGTCCATGAGCGCCAGGGCGGCGAAGCGGGGTTTCTCCGCGGGCCCCCCCGGCTCGGGAACCGCGGCGTCCGCGGGGGTGAGGACGCCGCCCATGGGGACTCCGTCGCGATCGGCGTGCTCGACGAAGTCCGGGAGCTGGCACAGATCGCTCGAGTAGCCGAAGCCGCCGAAGAAGCGGACGATCGGGCGCGTCCCGCTGGTGCCGTACACTTCGCGGCGTCGCATGGCCTCGAACAGCGCGTCGCGGGAGTTCTCCTCGGCCCAGACCACCGCCAGGCCGCCCGGGTTGGCCTCGACGCCGCCGATCGGGAGCGGGGTGAGCTGGAAGGCCGGCGTGGCGTCCGCGGTTCCCAGGTGCCCGAGCCCGGTGTAGTCGTCCTCCCGGACGGCGCCGGGCGTGCCGTTGTGGGTGTCGGTGCTGCCGATCAGCCCGAGCTGGAAGGGGTTCACCCCGAGGCGCTCCTCCTGCACCAGGCCTTCCTTCAGCGCGTTGCGGACGAAGGCGAGGGGTCCGAAGGGCAGGGAAGGGAAGCGGCTGACGGGGATCGTGTTCCGGAGGTCGAGCCGGCTCAGCTTCTCGTACCCGCACTGCTCGTCGTTCGAGAGGATGCCCGGCGCGCACTCCGAGTCGCCCTTGTGCTGCGTGATTTCGACCAGGGGCTCCAGCGCGGCGCGCTGGGCGGCGGCCTCCGCGGTGAGGGGGAGCGACGGGGGCGGCGGCGGGAAGATCGGCGCCGGCGGGTCGGGCAGCACGCGGGACTCGGGGGCGAACATCCAGCCGAGGCTGACGTTCGAGTTGTGGGGGATCGTGAGCACGTCGCAGCCCTCGATCTCCGCGAGGCAGTCCTGCTCCAGGGCCTGCCACAGGTCCTCGACGACCGTGGCCTCCACGTAGGAGGTGGGGAGGTCGGGTACGCGCGCGTTGCGGAAGATCACGTTGCGGTGGAGATTGGCGACGTAGGGTGTCGCGGTCCATTCGTACCCCACGAACGTGGTGAAGCTGCACGCCGCGCTGCGGTCGTAGAATTCCTCGGCCTGGGCCTGGGTGGCGCGCCACACCAGGGACGCCCGCTGGCGGCAGTCCTCCCCATCGACGCCGCAGATGCTCTCGATGTGCTGGGGGTCGAGGATGAAGCCGTAGAGCAGACCGAAGAAGGCGGTCGCCCCCGTAGCATCTCCGGCGTTCGGCACGGCGGTGCCGATGGCGCCCCGCATGCGCTCGCACTCGTCCGAGTCGAAGCCGGGGAGCTGGAGCTCGGGGTTGGTGCAGATGTCCACCTCGCCGAAGGTCTCGGCGTGGTCCGTCACGATGGCGAAGTCCAGGGGGCGCCGCAGCTCCGCGACGCGTCCCGGGTTGCCGGCGGCATCGAAGGGCGGGAGCCCCAGGGGCTCCCCGCGCGCGAAGGCGTAGGCGTCGCGCGGCTCGGTCCGGGTACCGTTCACGATGGCGTCGAAGGAGTAGCCCGTGTGGGCGTGCGTCTCGCCGAAGTACGGGTTGCGCAGCCGGTTGAACTCCTCGCAATCGTCGCGCAGCTCCGTCCGCTCGAAGGGAAGCCCGGTCTCTTCGGGACACGATTGCGCGGTCAGCACGAGGGCGAGCGAGGCGAGGGCCAGGGTCGCTCGTGCTGCGTGCCGTCGGCTCCGGGTGCCGGTCGCCTCGCGTTCGCTCATTCGGGGTTCCTCCACGGCTCCGCGTCGTCCCCCTCCGTCGCCGTCCAGCTAGGATCCGCGCCCGGACGGGGGGCTGTCAACGTCGGAGTCCGTGGACGCGTTCCAGCTCGCCAGCGGACCGCGCTACGATCCCGAACGGGGCCGAGGGCTTGGCCGGGGGACTGCGCGTGACGACCCGTTATCGCACGTTCGAGTTCTTCCTCCGCAGCGCGGGTCCGGTCCTCGCCCGCCACCACGGCCAGGACTTCGCGGACGCGGTCGTCTTCGCCACCCGCGCCGAGTACGAGCGCGTCCTTCCCCAGGTCCCGGACATCGGGGGCGCGCGGAACGTCTTCCAGCCCGTGATGACGTTGAACGGCTGGATCGTGGCGCTGCACCGCGCGATGAGCGCGCGCGGGAAGCAGGCCGGCGACTCGATCCGGGTGTGCCAGGAGGTCTTCGACGGCTGGCTGCAGCGGCTGCCCGACGCCGTCCTGCGCGGCATCGGACGGGTGCTCCTCTCCGCCCCCATGCGCCGCTACTTCGAGCGGCAGGCGCGGCGCTCCCAGGAGCGGCGCCACGCCGAGGACTTCGTGTGGAGGGTCGAGCGTGGACCGGATGGCGAGCTGTCGCTCGTCTTCGACGAGTGCGCCGTCAACAAGTGGTACGACGCCCAGGACGTGCGCGAGCTGAAGCCGTACTGCAACTTCGCCGACGTGACCTACAGCCGGCTCATGGGCATGGGCGTGGACGCCAGCGAGACCATCGGACTCGGCTGCGAGCGTTGCGCGCTGCGCTACAAGCGCGGGCGGGAGACGGTCGTCCCGCCGAGCCTGGAGGGAATCGTCTCTCCGGACAGGGCCCGCTAGCAGGCCGACCCAAGACGAAGTCTTGGGTCGGCCTGCGCCGCAAACGGAGCCCTTCGGGCTCCGTCAGCTAGCCCCCGAACTTCGAGGCGGCGCCCGGGTCGACCTTCGCTTCGCAGAGCGCCACCGCTCGCGCCGGGTCGTCGGTCACGGCCAGCAGCTCCCGGTGCTCCGGCCGCACGAAGCCTTCGGCGATGGCGCGCTCGATCTGCGCCAGCAGCGGCGCGAAGAAGTCCGCCGTGTTTAGCAGCACCACCGGCCGGTGGTGCAGGCCGAGCTGGCGGAAGGAGAGGATCTCGGTCAGCTCCTCCAGGGTGCCGAGCCCTCCGGGCAGGGTCACGAAGGCGTCGGCGTCGCCGTCGAGCCCGGCCTTGCGGGCGCGCATGTCGTCGACGCTCTCCATCTCCACGTCGGGATGGTGGACGTCGCCGCGGTCGATGAAGTCCTGGAGGATCACGCCGCGCACAGGGCCGCCGGCCGCGAGCGCCGCGTCCGCCACGGCGCCCATCAGGCCGATCTTGGCGCCGCCGTAGACGAGCACGTGGCCGCGGCGGGCGATCTCGTCACCCAGGGCGCGCGCCGCAGAGAGGTAGGGCTCGCCGGAGCTCCGGCTCGAGCCGCAGTAGACGGTGATGCGCACCGGCCCTAGGAGCGGGGGCCGCGACCGCGACCGCGTCCGCGACCGCGCCCACGGCCGCCCCGGCGCGGGCCGCCGTCGTCCCGCGGCCGGTCGCGGTCTTCGGCGGGCGCGCTGGCCCTCGCCTCGCGCGCGGGCTCGGCCGACGTCTCGCGGGGGCCGGTCTCGCGCCGGTGCTCGCGCAGGTAGGTGGCCAGGATCGCCGCCAGGTCGCGCAGGCTCTCCTCCGAGGCGGCCATCTCCTTGGCGATGGGCACGAAGCGGTCGATCTTGTAGGCGCGCTCGCCCTTGGGCATGGCGCGCAGCTCCTGCTCCACCTTCACCATCAGGCGCTCGCGCAGGAGCCCGCGCAGGTGCTTCTCGTCGGGGAGCTTGCGCTCCTTCACCACGATCTTGTTCACGTTCTGGAGGTACTTGAAGTTGCCGATGTCGAGTCCCGACACCAGCGAGATGGCCACGCCCGCCCTGCCGGCACGCCCGGTGCGCCCGGTGCGGTGCACGTAGACCTCCGGCGAGTCCGGCGACGAGTAGCTGATCACGTGGGTCAGCTGGCTGATGTCGATGCCGCGGGCCGCCACGTCGGTGGCCACCAGGAAGCGCAGCTCCTCGGCCTTGATGCGGCCCATCACCTCTTCGCGCGCCGCCTGGGTGAGGTCGCCCTGGATCTGGTCGGCGTCGAAGCCGTGGCGTTGGAGGTGGCTCGTGACGTAGCGGACGTCGTCCTTGGTGTTGCAGAAGATGATGGCGCTCTCCGGATCCTCGTGCTCGATGATCCGGATCAGGTTCTGGTCCTTCTCCTGGGCGGTGGTGACCACGAAGTAGTGCTCGATCTCCGCCGGCCCTTGCTGCCCCTCGGAGAGCGACACGAACTCGGGGTCCGTCAGGAAGACCCGCGACAGCGAGCGCACCTTCTCGGGGATCGTGGCCGAGAACAGGCACGACTGGCGCTTCTTGGGCATGAAGCTCTCGATCTCGCGCATGTCGGGCCAGAAGCCCAGCGAGAGCAGCTCGTCCGCCTCGTCCAGCACCAGGAACTTCAGGGCGTCGAGGTTCAGTCGCCCGGAGTTCATGTGGTCGAGCAGCCGGCCCGGCGTCCCCACCACGACGTGGGCGCCTTCCTTCAGGCCCTCGTTCTGGGGGCCGTAGCCGACGCCGCCGTAGATGGGCAGGGTGCGCACGCCTCGGGGCTTGCCGATCTGCAGCACCTCCTGGGCGACCTGGATCGCCAGCTCGCGGGTCGGGGCCATCACCAGGGCCTGGGTCGCGGCCAGCTCGGTGTCGACGCCCATCGCGATGGGGATGCCGAAGGCACCGGTCTTGCCGCTCCCGGTCTGGGCCTGGACGATCAGGTCGGTGCCGCCCCGCATGAGCGGGATCACCCGGGCCTGCACCGGCATCGGCTCCGACCAGCCGAGCACCTGGATGCCGGCCTGGATGTCATCGGGAAGGTCGCGGAAGGAAGACTCGTCCATCGGGGAAGGGCGGAAGCTATCCCTCCCCCTCCGGGGCCGCAACTTGCCGAGATGCTAGGGTTTGCGCCATGTCGGCCATCACCCGAGACGAGGTCGAGCGCATCGCCGGGCTGGCGCGTCTCGAGCTCTCGGAGGGCGAGGCCGAGCGCATGGCGGGCGACCTGGCCACGATCCTGGACTACGTGGAGGCGCTCCAGGCGCTCGACACCTCCGACGTCGAGCCCACGGCGAACCCGGTTCCCCTGGAGACGCCCCTGCGGGACGACCGCGTCCGGCCCGGGCTCGCGGCCGAGGTGGCCGTCGCCGGCGCGCCGCACGCCGAAGGCACGGCCTTCGTCGTGCCCAAGGTGATCGAGGGCGAGGAGGGCTAGCCCCGTGAGCGACCCCCTGGGCGGCGTCGCGGAGCTCCGCGGCGCGCTCGACGACCGGCGCGTGTCGGCCGTGGAGCTGGTGCGCGCGGCCTGCGCGCGGGCCCGCGCGCTCGACCTGAACGCCTTCACGCACCTGCGCGAGGAGGCGGCCCTGGCCGAGGCCGAGGACTCCGACGCGCGGCGCGCGCGCGGCGAGGCGCGCTCGCCGCTCGAGGGGATTCCCGTCGCGCTGAAGGACAACGTGTGCCAGGCGGGCGAGCCCGCGCAGTGCGCGTCGCGGATCCTCGAGGGCTGGAAGTCGCCCTACGACGCCACCGCGGTGGCGCGCCTGCGCGCGGCGGGCGCGATCGTGGTGGGGCGCACGAACATGGACGAGTTCGCCATGGGCTCTTCCACCGAGAACTCCGTGCACGGACCGGCGCGGAATCCCTGGGACCCGGAGTGCGCGCCGGGTGGCTCCTCGGGAGGCTCGGCGGTCGCGGTGGCCGCGGGAGTCGTGCCGGCCGCGCTGGGAAGCGACACCGGCGGCTCGATCCGCCAGCCGGCGTCCTTCTGCGGCGTCGTCGGGATGAAGCCCACCTACGGTCGCGTGTCGCGCTACGGCCTCGTGGCCTTCGCGTCCTCCCTGGACCAGATCGGTCCCTTCGCACGCACGGTCGAGGACGCGACGCTGGTGCTGGAAGCGATCGCGGGCCACGACCCCTGCGACGCCACGTCCATTCCGGAGCCGGCTCCCGCGCTGGCGGGCGCCCTGTCGGGCGACGTCTCCGGCCTCGTGATCGGTCTGCCGCGTGAGTACTTCGCCAGCGACGGCGCGGATCCCGAGGTGCTGGCCGCGGTGCGAACCGCGGTGGCGGAGCTCGAGCAGGCGGGCGCCAAGACCCGCGAGGTGTCGCTGCCGCATACACCCTACGCGGTGGCCACGTACTACCTGGTCGCGACGGCCGAGGCTTCGAGCAACCTCGCGCGCTACGACGGCGTGCGCTACGGCCGCCGCGCCGAGCGCGTTGGCGACCTCCTCGACATGTACCGTCGCACGCGCTCCGAGGGCTTCGGCGCGGAGGTGAAGCGGCGCATCCTGCTCGGGACCTACGTGCTCTCCGCCGGCTACTACGACGCGTACTACCGGAAGGCCCAGCAGGTGCGGACGCTCCTGCGCCGGGACTTCGAGGAGGCCTTCGCGGCCTGCGACGTGATCGCCACGCCGACGGCGCCGGAGACCGCCTTCCGCCTCGGCGAGCGCGCCGCGGATCCCCTGCGCATGTACCTCTCGGACGTCTTTACCGTGTCGGCTCCGCTGGCCGGAATCCCGGCCCTGTCGGTCCCCTGCGGCTTCGTGGACGGCCTGCCCGTCGGTCTCCAGCTCATGGGGCGCGCCCTCGACGAGGCCAGCCTCTTGCGGGTGGCCGACGCCTACCAGCGCCGCAGCGACTGGCACGAGCGGCGTCCGCCGGAGGCCGCATGAGCTTCGAGCCCGTGATCGGTCTCGAGGTGCACGTCCACATGAAGACGGCCTCGAAGATGTTCTGCGGCTGTGCGGTGCACTACGGCGGCGAGCCCAACCACCAGGTCTGCCCTGTCTGCCTGGCGCTCCCGGGTGCGCTTCCCGTGCCGAACCGCGAGGCGATCGCGCTGGCGGTGCGTGCGGGCCTGGCGGTCGGCGGCGAGGTCCATTCCCGCTCGGTCTTCGCGCGCAAGAATTACTTCTACCCGGACCTGCCCAAGGGCTACCAGATCTCCCAGTTCGAGGAGCCCGTCATCACCGGGGGCGGGGTCGAGATCGAGGTGGACGGCGAGGTGCGCCGGATCCCGCTGACGCGCATCCACATGGAGGAGGACGCGGGGAAGTCGGTCCACGGGGAGGAGGAGCGCGAGGACGAGTCGCACATGGACCTGAACCGCGCAGGGACGCCGCTGCTCGAGATCGTCTCGGAGCCGGAGCTGCGTTCGGCGGCGGAGGCGAGCGCCTATCTGCGCGCCCTGCGCCGGATCCTGCGCTACATCGACGTCTCCGATGCGGACATGGAGAAGGGGCAGCTACGCTGCGACGTGAACCTGTCGCTGCGCCCGACGGGCAGCGACGTGCTCGGCACGCGCACCGAGGTGAAGAACCTGAACTCCTTCCGCTACGTGGAGGCCGCGATCGAGGCCGAAATCCAGCGCCAGACGGGGGTGCTCGAGGAAGGCGGCGAGATCATCCAGGCCACCATGCAGTTCGATCCCGAGCGCCGCACCACCAGCGTGATGCGGGTGAAGGAGAATGCGGACGACTACCGCTACTTCCCGGATCCGGACCTGGTGCCCCTGGCGCTCGACGCCGCCCGGATCGCGGAGGTGCGTGCCGCGCTGCCCGAGCTGCCCGCGGAGAAGCGCGCCCGCTTCGAGGTGGAGCACGGCCTGTCGGAGTACGACGCACGCCTGCTGGTGGCCACCCGCCCCCTGGCGGACTTCTTCGAGGCCGTGACGCGCGCCCACGGCGACGCCAAGACGGTCGCCAACTGGATCGGCCGCGACGTGCGGGGGGCCCTGAAGGAGCGGGAGCGCGACCTGGAGGAGACCGCCCTCACGGCCCCGGCCCTGTCGGCCCTGTTGAAGCTGGTGGACTCCGGACGCGTCACACCCAGGAGCGCCCGCGAGGTGCTGGGCGTGCTGATGGACGAAGGGGGCGACCCCGAGTCCCTGGTCGGCGAGCGAGGCCTGGAGGCGGTGTCCGACACCGGGGCCCTGGAGGCGGCCGTGGACGAGGTGCTGGCGGCGCACCCGGACGACGTGGAGCGGTTCCGCGCCGGCGAGGCAAAGGTGCTGAACTTCCTGATGGGTCAGGTCATGCGGCGCACCGGGGGCAAGGCCAGCCCCGGCCTGGTGCGCGAGATCCTGGCCCGCAGACTGGAGGGATGAGCGTGGTCGTACGCATTCTCGTCGGCCTGGCGTTGCTCGGTGCCGCGCTGCTGGGCGGCCTGGCGCTCTACCTGCCGCGACTCGTCGAAGGCGAGGAGATGCGCGCGCGGCTCCAGGACGCGGCGCGGGACGCCACGGGTCGCGACGTCAGCTGGAGCGAGCTGCGCGTGGGCCTGCTGCCGCCGCGGCTCGTGGTGAGCGGCCCGTCCATGGCGGGCGCCTCGCCGGAGTCGCCGCCCTTCGCCGAAGCCGGCTCCGTCGCGCTCGAGCTGGCGCTGATGCCGCTGCTGGCCCGCGCCGTCGTGGTGGACTCGCTGGTGGTGGAGGGCGCCACCCTGCGCTTGCGCCGCACCGAGGACGGGATCGAGCTGCCGCGACCGCCCGAAAAGGAGCGCAAGCCGCGGCCGCCCGGGGAGCGGCGCGAGCCGCAGGAGGAGAAGGACGAGGGCTTCGCCCTCGCCGTCCGGAGCTTCGACCTGAAGGACGCGCGGGTGCTGCTGGAGGACGTGACGGTGACGCCGCCCGTCATCTGGGATCTCTCGGGCCTCGAGGGCCGCGTGCACGCCACCGATCTCGATTCCCCGCTGGAGTTCGCGGCAGAGGGGCGCCTCGGGAGCGGAGGTGACCTGCGCGTCGCCGGCAGCTTCACCCTGGCCGGCGCGCTCGAGGCCGCGCTGCGCCTGGACGGCGTCGAGACCGGTGCGGCGCGCCCCTACCTGGCTTCGGACTGGAAGCTCGCGGGTCCGCTGACCGGCGACCTGCGCCTGCGCCGCGACGACGGCCGCGTGCAGGACGTGAAGGCCAAGCTGGTCCTGGAAGGCGGCGAGCTGGCGCTGGACGAGCTGGCGCTGGCCGGCCGGATCGCGCTCGAGGCCAACCTCTCGCAGCCCGGCCCGGGAGGGCCGTTCACGATCGACGCCACCCAGGCCACCCTCGACTACGGGCGCGCCTTCTCCAAGCCGGCCGGGCAGGCGGCGACGGCCACCGGCCGCGTGGTGCCGCTGGAGGGCGGCGGCTACGACGTCGAGGACGTGCGCGTCGAGCTCCAGAATCTCGACGCCCAGGGAAGTGTTCGCACCGCGCCACGCTTCCGGGCCGCGCTCTCGGCGCCGGCCTTCGAGCTGGCGGGCTGGGACGCGTCGCTGGTGGCGCTGCGCGGCTACCAGCCGGCAGGCCGGCTGGGCCTGGACGGACTCGTGCTCGAGACCGAGCCCCTCTCGCTGAAGGGCGCGCTCGTGCTGGACGACGTCTCCCTCACGCCGCCCGGGAGTCCCGCCTACGTGCTGCGCGGGGCGCTGGAGGGTCGAGGCGGATCCGTCGCCACGCGTGACCTAGTGCTCGTGGCCGCGGGGCAGCCGATCGGCCTGGCGGGCTCCCTGGACCTCGCCGGCGAGCAGTTCTTCCAGGCCCATGCGATCGGCAAGGGCCTGGACCTCGGAGCCCTGGCTCGCGCCTACGCGGGCAAGGACTTCATCGAGGGGCCGCTCAACCTGGACGCGAAGCTGGCGGGCGACCTCGGCGGCGACGGCCGGCTGGCCCAGCGCCTCGCGGGCAAGCTGGCCTTCGACGTCGGCCGCGGGCGGCTGCACGGGGTGTCCCTGCTGAAGCAGAGCCTCGCCGCGATCGGCGCGGTGGCCGAGACCGCCCTGGTGGCGAACCGCCTGCGCGGCTCCGACCGCCTGGCGCGGCTCGAGTCCGACGAGTTCGAGTCCATCTCGGGCAGCGTGGACGTGAAGAGTGGGCGCGCGCACACGAAGGACCTGCGTCTGGTCTACCGCGACTACACCGTGGACCTGCGCGGCTCCATGGGGCTCGAGGACCGCAGCCTCGACATGACCGGCGAGATCACGCTGCTGAAGGAAGCGGCCGACGAAACCCGCGTGAAGGTGATTCCCCTGACCCGCGTGACCGGCAGCGTCGACTCGCCGCGGGTGGACATCTCTCCCCAGGCCCTGGCGTCCCTCGGTGCGCGCGAGGAGTTCTACCGCAAGCGCGAAGACATCTCGCGCGAGATCGACGAGCGCCTGGGCGAGGGCTCGGGCAAGACCGTCACGGACGTGCTGGAAGGGATCCTGAAGAAGTGAGCGAGTGGTTCACCGTGCGCTGGGTCGACGGCGGCGTGGTGCTGCTCGATCAACGCCGGCTGCCCGGCGAGGAGTGCTACCTCACCCTGCGCGACGTCGAGGCCGTGGCCCGGGCCATCGAGGAGCTGGCGGTGCGGGGCGCGCCGGCCATCGGCTGCACGGCGGCGCTGGGCGTGGCGCTGGCCGCGGCGACGAGCCCGGCCCGCGAGCTCCCGGAGCTGCGGCGGGACGTGGCCGCCGCCTGCGAGCGCCTGGCGCACACGCGCCCCACGGCGGTGAACCTCTTCTGGGCCCTCGGCCGCATGCGCGAGGCCTGCGAGCGCGCCGCCGACGCGCCGGGGGCCGACGCGGCCGGCGTGCGCGACGCGCTCCTGCGCGAGGCGCAGTCCCTGGTCGAGGAGGACGTCGCGATCTGTCGCCGCCTCGGCGCCGCCGGTGCGGAGCTGGTGCCGGATGACGCGCGCGTCCTCACCCACTGCAACGCGGGCGCGCTGGCGACCGCGGGCTACGGCACGGCGCTGGGCGTGGTGCGGGCGGCCGCGGAGGCCGGCCGCAAGCCCCAGGTGCTGGCGGACGAGACCCGGCCCTTCCTCCAGGGCGCCCGGCTCACCGCCTGGGAGCTCGCCCGCGACGGCATCCCGGTGACCGTCGTGACCGACGGCATGGCCGCTCACCTGATGCAGCGCGGGGAGGTGGACCTGGTGATCGTCGGCGCGGACCGGATCGCCGCCAACGGCGACGTGGCCAACAAGATCGGCACCTACGGGCTGGCGGTCCTGGCGGCCCGGCACGAGCTGCCGTTCTACGTGGCGGCACCTCGTTCGACGGTGGATCTCGACACGCCCGATGGCGCGGCCATTCCCATCGAGGAACGCGGACCGGCAGAAGTCACGCACCTTGCCGGTCAAGCCATCGTTCCCGAGGGCGTTCCGGTGCGCCATCCCGCGTTCGACGTCACGCCGGCGGAGCTGGTGACGGCCATCGTCACCGAGTCCGGGATCGTGCGCGCGCCCTTCGCCGAGGGGTTGCGCGCGCTCTTCCGCCCGCCTGCGTGACACTGCTCACTCATGCAACCCCCCCCGGACGGACGATAAGCGGGGCCCATGCCCCACACAGTCCTCTGCGTCGATGACGACCGAACCCTCTGCCAGATCATCGCCAAGGCCCTCGCGGGTGAGGGCTACGAGGTGCGCACCGCCCACGACGGCGAGGAAGCGCTCTCGGCCTTCAGCGCCGCCAGTCCGGACCTCGTGCTGCTCGACTGTTTGCTGCCGAAGCGCGACGGATTCGGCGTGCTCCAGCAGATCCGTGCCTCGGGCGGCAACGTGCCGGCGCTCTTCATCACCGGTTGCTCGCGCACCCCGGAGTACCTCGAGCGGGCCGAGGCCCTGGGCGCCGGCGCCTTCCTGACGAAGCCCGTGCCGCTGAACGTGCTGCTCGAGAACGTGCGCAAGCACCTCTCGGCGGCGCCGCGGGTGCGCAAGGCTGCGCCCCAGGCCTCCGCCGCGGCGCCCAAGCTGACGGGCTCGCTCGAGGAGATGGACTTCCCCATGCTGCTGCACCAGCTGCACGGCCTGCGCGCCAGCGGGGCCCTGCTCGTGCACTCGGGCAAGAAGCGCAAGGGCCTCCAGCTCCGCGATGGCCGTGCGGTCGCCGTGAAGTCGAACCTGGTGAGCGAGTGCCTCGGAAACCTCCTGGTGCGCATGGGCCGGATCAGCGACACCGATCTCAGCGAGTCGCGCTCGCGGATGGAGCAGGGCGAGGGCCTCCAGGGCGAGATCCTGGTGGCGATGAAGGTGCTGACCGAAGAGGAGATCGCCAACGCCCTGCGCGTGCAGGCCGAGGAGAAGCTCAACGAGGTCTTCGAGTGGACCCAGGGCACCTTCGAGTTCAAGCGCGGCGGCCGGCTCAAGGGCGCGAGCTCGCTGCCCCTGGACGAGAGTCCGGCCAACGTGATCACCGAGGGGGTTCGGCGGCGCTTCCCGCTGGCGCGGATCGACGCCTACCTGCGCAGCCACGCCGACCAGGTGGTGCGCGCCGGCGAGATCCCCTTCTACCAGTTCCAGGACGTGGACCTGGGCGACACCACCCAGGCCATGCTGGAGAGCGCGGACCGGGAGGTCCCGGTGAGCGAGGTCCTGGGCCGGGACGAGCCCACGCGACGCATGCTCTACGGCCTGGTGGCCGCCGGCCTGGTGGAGCTGAAGACGGCCTCCTCCGCGGCGGACGCGGGCTCGGCGGCCGACGCCGCGGCCGCCGCCCGGGCGCGCCTGGCCGCGGCCAAGCCGGCGCAGGGAAGCCCCAAGGAGGCGGGCATCCGCAAGGAGCTGGCCGTGATGGCCGAGCGCATGCGGGGCGGCAGGAACTTCTTCGAGGTGCTCGGTGTCTCCAATAACTGTCAGGACGACGAGGTGAGGGACGTGTACGTCGACCTGGCGAAGCGCACCCACCCGGACCGCTTCAGCGGCTACAGCGACGCCGTGAAGCGGCTGGCGGAGGAGATCTTCGGACTCGTGTCCCAGGCCCACGAACATCTGGCCGACCGCAAGAGCCGCGAGGCGTACCGCATGGAGCTCGCCAAGGGCGAGCGCGACGCGGAGGCGTTGGAGGAGAGTCGCCGGGCCGTCGAGGCCGAGCGTCACTTCCAGCAGGGCGAGGTGGCGCTCCGCAACAAGCTCAACCAGCAGGCGCACGAGGAGTTCCTCCAGGCGGTCGAGCTCTACCCCGAGGAGGGCGAGTACCTGGCGTACCTGGGCTGGACCCGCTTCCTGACCGGGAACGGCAAGAGCGCGGCGCGCGACGAGGCGCTGCGGGCCCTGAAGCGGGCCGCCAAGCTGGCTCCGGACAGCGACAAGCCCTACCTGCTGCTGGGCCAGATCTTCAAGTCCCTGGGCGATCCGGAGCGGGCCGAGCGCATGTTCCTGAAGGCGGTCCAGCTGAAGAGCGACTGCGTGGAGGCGCTCCGCGAGCTGCGCCTGATCAACCTGCGACGCGAGAAGCAGCGAGGTCTGGTGAGCAAGCTGCTGCGCCGCTAGCCTGCCCCGCATGTCCGGCGTGAGCGGCGAGAAGATCTGGCTCGACGGCGAGCTCGTCGACTGGGACGCCGCCCGGGTCCACGTCCTGACCCACACCCTGCACTACGGCCTGGGCGTCTTCGAGGGGATCCGCTCCTACCGGACGGACGACGGGCGCTCCGCCGTCTTCCGGCTCGCCGAGCACGTGCAGCGGCTGTTCGAATCGGCACACATCAACCTGCTGGAGGTGCCGTTCTCCCGGGAGGAGGTGTCGGCCGCGATCCGCGAGACCCTGCGCGCCAACGGCCTGGACGAGGGCTACATCCGGCCCCTGGTCTTCGTGGGCGACGGCGCCATGGGGCTGAATCCGGGCGACAACCCGATCCGCCTGGCCATCATCGCCTACGCCTGGGGCGCCTACCTGGGGGAAGAGGGGATGGAGCAGGGCATTCGCGCCAAGGTCTCCACCTTCCAGCGCCACCACGTGAACGCCAAGATGGCGAAGGGCAAGACCTGCGGTGACTACGTGAACTCGATCCTGGCCAAGCGCGAGGCGCTGCTCGACGGCTACGACGAGGCCATCATGCTCGACAGCCAGGGGTTCGTCGCCGAAGCCAGCGGCGAGAACCTCTTCCTGGTGCGCGACGGGGAGATCATCACGCCGCCCCTGCCGACGGTGTTGGCCGGGATCACCCGGGCCACCGCGATCGAGCTGGCGCGCGAGAAGGGCATCGGCGTGACGGAGCGGGCCCTGGGCCGCGACGAGCTCTACATCGCCGACGAGCTCTTCCTCACCGGCACCGCCGCCGAGGTGACGCCCATCCGCGAGGTGGATCGGCGCACGATCGGCGCTGGCACCCGCGGGCCCGTCACGAAGGCCCTCCAGTCCGCGTTCTTCGAGGTCGTGCGCGGCAAAGACCGCAAGCACGAGGACTGGCTGACCTACCTCTAGGGGATCTAGGGGACGTTGGTTAAGAAGTTAAGAAACTGCTGCAGTTTCTTAACTTCTTAACCAACGTCCCCGCTACCTTCGGGCCATGTCTCGCGTGCGCTTGTTCGTCCGCGATGCGCGTTCGATCCTGACCCCGACGGGTGGCTACCTCTCGGGCTTCAGCCACACGCTCCAGCCCTACTCGGGCTGCGAGTTCGCCTGCGCCTACTGCTACGTGCGCCAGATGGCGCCCCAGAGGACGGCGCCCGAGGGGCTGGCGTGGTCGACCTGGCTCGCCCCCAAGCGCAACGCGCCGGAGCTCCTGGCGCGCGAGGCGGAGCGCGGGCGGCTCGGCCCCGCGCGCATCTTCTGCTCGTCGGTCACCGATCCCTACACGCCCCTCGAGCGGCGGCTGGGGCTCACCCGCGGCTGCCTGGAGGTGATGGCCCGCTGCCCGCCCGCGGCCCTGGTGCTCCAGACGCGGAGCCCGCTCGTCGTCCGCGACGCGGAGCTGCTGGCGCGGATCCCGTCGGCGCTGGTGAGCATGACGGTGGCGACGGGCGACGAGGCGGTGCGGCGCGCCCTCGAGCCGAACGCGCCCGGAACGGGGCTGCGGATCGAGGCTCTCGGCCGCCTGCGCGAGGCGGGCGTGCGCACCCAGGCGGCGGTCGCGCCGCTCCTGCCCGGCGATCCCCGGCAGCTGGCGCGGAGGCTCGCGCCGGTGGTGGACCGCGTGGTGGTGGACGACTTCTTCCTCGGCGACGGCGCCGGGGGTCGCCGCAGCCGCGCGGCCCTGGAGCGCCTACGCTCCCTCGGTTTCGGCGACTGGGCCGAGCCCGGCTACGCCGAGGAATCGATCGCGATCTTCCGCGAGGAGCTCACGCCGGAGCGCGTGGTCGTCTCGCAAGCGGGATTCAACGACCTGGAGTGGCTGACGCATGGGCAAGATCTACGACGCGATCAGTGAGCGGCTCGAGCACTTCCTGCTGGCCCAGAATCTCTTCTTCGTGGCCACGGCGCCCCTGGCTTCGGACGGGCACGTGAACCTGTCGCCGAAGGGGCTCGACACCTTCGCGATCCTGGGCCCCACCTCGGTGGCGTACCTGGACCTCACGGGAAGCGGCGTCGAGACGGTGGCGCATCTGCGCGAGAATGGCCGCATCGTCCTGATGTTCTGCGCCTTCGAGGGTCCGCCGCTGATCGTGCGCCTGCACGGGCGCGGCGAGGCACTCGAGCCCGAGCATCCGGATTACCCCGACCTGGCGGCGCGCTTTCCGGAGCATCCGGGCGCGCGAGCGGTGATCCGGCTGGAGCTCGACCGCATCTCGGATTCGTGCGGCTACGGCGTGGCGCTCTACGCCTACCAGGGCGAGCGCAGCCAGCTTCCCGACTGGGTGGCGCGCAAGCAGGCCAAGGAGGGGGTGGCGGCCTACCGGCGCGCCCACAACGCGAAGAGCATCGATGGTCTGCCGGGGCTCTAGCCCGGCAGGTGCCCGGCGATGCGCTTCGCCATCGCCGCCAGCTCCGCGTCGTCGGCGCGCGTGCGGCCGTGGAAGGCCAGGGGCTCGCCGTCGTTGCGCGGGATCAGGTGGACGTGGTAGTGCCAGACGGTCTGGCCGGCGGCGGCGCCGTTGGCCTGGTAGACGGCCAGCCCGTCGGGGGCGAGCGCGTCGCGCAGCGCGTGGGATACGCGCCGCGCCAGGGCCGCGGTGGCGCGCATGGGCTCTTCGTCGATCTCGAATACGTTGGCCGCGTGCTGACGCGGGATCACGAGCGTGTGGCCAGTCGCGATCGGAAAGATGTCGCAGAAGGCCACGGCCAGGTCGTCTTCGATCACCCGATGGGCCGGTGCCTGCTCCGCGACGATCTGACAGAAGATGCAGTTGTCGGGCATGGGCCTAGGCGTCCGCCGGAGACCAGTCGGGGGAGATCAGCCGGCGCGCGTTCTCGCGCAACACGTCGCGCAGGTACGGATCCAGGTGCCGGGTAAAGCAGTCGCGGGACTCGTAGTAGTGGTTGTCGGCGTCGAAGAGGCCGTAGTCGAGGTCCGGCATTGCTGGCGGACAGTCTATCACCGGTCCCGGCGGTGGGTGATCGTGATGGGGAGCGGCTCGGGCAGGCCCGGGGGCGTCCAGCGGCCGTCGCCGTCCGCGTCGACGAAGATGGGGTTCGTGAAGGCGAAGGGTGTGTAGCCGGGCGCGACGGCGGCGTAGACCTCTCCGGGCTCGCCCTCGACCTCGACGGTCACGAAGGCGTCGGCGTCGAAGCGCAGCGCCAGCTCTGCGCTCCCGCCGGGGGCGATCTCGCGGGCGTCGGCGAGCGCGCCGTTCACGTAGACGCGCAGCTGCGACACAGGGACCCAGGCTGCCGCGCGCACCTCCACCCGCAGGCTGCCGCTCGCGCCGGCATGGCGCTCGCCGGGCCGGGCCTCGCCCAGGCGGGCGTCGAGGATGGGCCCGGTGCTGCCCCAGGCGCGGGCGGCACGGAGCGCCGCCACCAGCTCGGCCTCGTCGAACGCGCCCGGGTCGTCGTCGGCCATGCGCACGTAGGTACGCGGCAGCGCGGCGATCTCCTGCGCCACGTGGGTGTCGCTGTTGGCGGTGGCAGTGCGCAGCTCGCCCTGGAGCAGCAGCGAGAACCAGTCCGCGCGCACCGCGCGGTAGTAGGACATGGGGGCGCCGTTCATGAGCTCGACCGCGTCGAAGTCGAGGTCGCGGACGCCGGTCTCCGGATCGGGCGCTACGAGCGCGCGGTTGCGCTCGTCGTCGAGCGGCCGGGTCGGGTCGAAGGGCTCTCCCGCCACGGAGAGGTGCTCGAAGTAGTGCAGGCTCCCCGGCGAACCGGATCCGCTCCGCGGATGGTTGAGCTGCCAGATGCGCTCCCCGCCCAGCGCGCGCAGCTCGGCGATCACGCTGCGGATGCGGCGGCCCTCGTGGTCGAGCGTGCCGTCGCGGTAGCCGACGGGATCGCGCGGGACCGGGAAGAGGTTCGAGTGACCGGAGGTGTGGGGGTTCTCCGGACCCTGCACGGTGGCCGTCAGCTCCGTGCCGACCACGCTGGCCACCTGGCCGGCCAGGTCGAGCTCGCGCAGCAGCGGGGCGAAGTCGCTGACCCGGTCGTGGTCCGTGGCCACCAGCACCTCGCCGCCCTGGGCCACGAAGGACGCCACCCGCTGCCGCATCGGCATGGCGGAGTCGTCCGACGGCTCGGCGTGGACGTGGAAGTCGGCGGCGATCCAGCCCGGGGTCTCGAGCGCCCGCGGCGGCGGCGCGATCTCGAGCAACGTGTCGCTCCCGGCCTCGAGCGCGACTTCCGCCACGGTCACGTCGAACTCCGGTCCCCGGGTGGCGTAGACCCGATAGCGTCCCGGTCGCAGCACGACGGCCTCGGGATCCCCGGCGCGACCCGCCAGCGAGACGTCGGGTCCCTGGCGGTGGGGCGGAACCACCCGCTCGCCGAAGCGCAGCCGCGGCCGGTCGGCGCCGAGCTCGGGATCCGGCGTGCCGTCCAGCCCGCGGAAGACGAGACGCATGGGCTGGCCGCGCGGCAGCCGCACCCGCGCTGGCTCGCCCAGGCGGAAGGGCTCGAGACTCGCGGCGGCGTCCGCGAGCCGGCGCTGCTGCTCGTCCCGGCGCCCGTCGGGCGTGCTGGCCGTGACGGTGTACTCGCCCGGGGGTGCGCGGAACACGAAGCGCCCGTCGGGACCGGGCCGCAGCCAGGTGAAGGGCGCCCCCTCGACGAGCGCCACCTCGATCCGCGCCTCCGGGTCGTCCACCCGCCCGCTGACCCGGGTGGCGTCCGGCCAGACCTGGTCCGTCACCGACGCCACGTCGCCCCGACGTCCCACCAGCACCTCGCGTTCGAAGACCAGCCGCTCGCCCTCCTCGACGTCCATGAAGAGGGTCTGCGCCAACGCCACGAGGCCGATGCGGTCCGGGTTGCCGAGCCAGAGCGGGTTGGCGAGGACGCCGAGCAGCGAGAAGTCCTCGCCCGTGAGCGCCAGGGAGGGCACGGCGCGGGCGCGCCCGTCGCGCCCCACGTGGTGGGCGTCGACCAGGCGCACGCCGTAGGCGATGCCCGGGCTCCCGCGCTCCGCCCCCACGAGCACCTGGAGATCGCTGTTCCGCAGGCCGCGGAGGAGCGAGCGGTACGAGTCGGGGTCCACGTCCGGATGCGTGTGGCCGGACGATTGCGCGAGGTCACCGGTGTGCAGCGTGAAGGGCGCCAGGGCGGCGCGCCCGTTCAGGATCACGTCGCCGAACAGGAAGACCCGGGCGCCGCCCTCGCGGCCGTCCACCCGGGTGCGCACCCGTAGGGCGGTCGGGCGGGCCAGGGACAGCTCGTAGGTGGTCTCGAAGCGCGCGCCCTCCGCCTCGCCGCGGGTGACGAGACGGGCCGCCTCGGCGTCGCGCTCCGCCCACACGTCGGCCACCGGGGGGGTCTCGCCGCGGGAGAGGTTCAGCAGCGGCTGGAGCTGGATGAAGCGATCGTCGCCGCGACCGCAGTGGCCCAGGTCGACGAGCACGCCGCCGCTGGTGGCGAGGACCGTCTCGCGGCTCGGATCGGCCAGGGCCGCGCACAGCGTGCCGTTCCCGAGCGCCCAGTCGCCCACGCCGGCGATGGCGTCGGGACCGCCGACGCGCCGGGCCGCGGCGTTGGCCGCGCTGATCCGCTCCGCATGCAGCTCGGCCGCAGCGGGCGTCGCCAGCAGGGTGAGGAGCAGCAGGAGACAGCCGGAGGCGCGCCGAGGCATTGCGCGCTGGAGGCTAGCGGCTGGCGATCCTCCTGGCGTGTCAGCGCCGCTCGCCGATGTCGATCTCGACCAGGGTCCCGCCGTGGAAGGTCAGGATGCGCAGGAAGGAGCCCTCGCCCACGTCGTAGGTCCACTCCTCTACCCGCAGCTTGCTGCGGCCTTCGGGCGTGTCCTGTCGGATGTCGCCGACCTCCTCGCGGATCAGGGGCTCGCCGCAGTGCAGCAGGACCTCGGCCTTGGAGGCGCCCTTTCCGATCAGGTCGCCGTCGCAGGAGATCCCGAGCGAGTCCGCCGCGGCGGATCCGGAGAGGGTCAGGGCCAGGGCGAGGATCGCAATGAAGGTTCGCATGGGAGGTGGATCGGATGCCGCGCATCGGTCCTTGAGGGGCGTCCCCGAAGGGGAGCTGCTAGCATTCGCCCTCGGACCCCGGCCCCGGATCTTCCACCAGGGCGGGCTTCCCCCAGCAAAACCAGGTCGTCGGCATCCCCGGGGCACGTGCGCCCCGGGCTCCCGCGCGGCCGGGAGCGAGGGCCATGAGCGTCGAGATCGTGTGCGGCATCAATTGGGGCGACGAGGGCAAGGGTCGCATGGTCGACTACCTGGCCCGCCAGGCGGACTTCGTCATCCGCTACCAGGGCGGCAACAACGCGGGCCACACCGTGGTGAACGAGCACGGCAAGTTCGCGTTGCACCTCATCCCCTCCGGTGTCTTCTACGACCACGTGACCTGCGTCCTGGGGCCGGGAACGGTGGTGAACCTGGAGGCGCTGGTGGACGAGATCGAGGGCCTGGAGCGGTCGGGGATCGACTGCTCACGCCTGGTGGTCTCCGACCGCGCCACGATCCTGTTCCCGTTCCACCGCGACGAGGACGCCTGGGAGGAGGAGCGCCTGGGCGACCGCGCCTACGGCTCTACCAAGAACGGCATCGCGCCCGCCTACGCCGACCGCTACGCCAAGAAGGCCGTGCGCGTGGGCGACCTGCTCTTCCCGGACTACCTGGAGCGCCGGCTGCGCGACCTGGTGGAGTGGAAGAACATCGTGGCGAGCCGCGTGTACGGAAAGGCGGAGGGCGTCGCCTTCGACCGTCTGCTCGAGTGGTCGCGGCACTTCGGCGAGCGCATGAAGGACCGCATCTGCGACACCAGCCAGCTGCTGGAGGAGGCCGTGGCCTCCGACAAGCGCGTGCTCTTCGAGGCCCAGCTCGGGGCCCTGCGCGACGTGCACTTCGGGATCTACCCCTTCACCACCTCGAGCTGCTGCCTCGCCGCCTTCGCGCCCATCGGCGGCGGGCTCTTCGGCGTGCGTCCCGACCGGGTGCTCGGCGTGATGAAGGCGTTCTCCACCTGCGTGGGCGAGGGCGCCTTCGTGACGATGATGGACGACTCCGAGGCCGACGCCATGCGCGAGGTCGCCGAGGAGTACGGCGCCACCACCGGGCGCGCGCGCACCATCGGGCACTTCGACGCGGTGGCGTCGCGCTGGGGCGTGCAGCTCCAGGAAGCCAGCGAGCTGGCGCTCACCAAGCTCGACAGCCTGTCCGGCCGGCCGTCGCTCAAGATCTGCACCCACTACCAGTTCGGCGACCGGCGCAGCGACCGCTTCCCGCTGACGCCGATCCTGGACGAGGCGCGGCCGGTCTACGAGGAGTGGCCGGGCTGGGACGAGGACGTCACGGGCTGCCGCAGCTTCGACGCGCTGCCCGAGACAGCGCGCGCCTACGTGCTGCGGATCGAGGAGCTGGTCGGCTGCCGGATCCGCTACGTCTCGGTGGGGCCGGAGCGCTCGCAGCTGATCGACCGAGGCTAGCGGCGGGGCCGTGGGGGTTCGCATCGCCGAGACCGACGCGGAGATCCGCGCCTGCTTCCCGGTGATGGCGAGCTTGCGGACGGATCGCAGCGACGCGGACGCCTTCCTGGCGCGCGTGCGGCTCCAGGAGCAGACGGGGTACCGGCTGGCCTGCGTTGCCGATGCGGGCCGGGTGGTCGCCGTCGCGGGCTTCCGCATCGGTGAGAACCTGGCCTGGGAGCGCTTCCTCTACGTGGACGACCTGGTGACCCTCCCGGGGGCCCGCTCGCGCGGCCACGGCAAGGCGCTGCTCGACTGGCTCGCCGACCACGGGCGCAGCCAGGGCTGCCGCCAGCTGCACCTGGACTCCGGCACCCAGCGCACGGAGGCCCACCGCTTCTACGAGCGCGAGGGCTTCAGCGCCTCGAGCCTCCACTTCCGGCGCGACCTGTAGCCGGGCGGCGCCGGCTCAGGGAGTCGACTCTGCCACGAGCCAGGCCTATCTCGGGGAGGAGCGGTGCCGGTACGCTTCCGAGGCCATGGAGTCGTCGAAGGCGAACTTGCGCCCGCCGGTGAGCGAGTCCCACACCATCGCCGGCAGGTACTTCAGGAACACCCCCGACGTGTAGAGCACGAAGTCGAAGAACGGATTCGGCGTTCGCACGCTCGGGATGATGCGTGCGGCGATTCCGATCGTCTCCGTGACGTTCCAGACCTCGTGCCAGATCCAGGACGGGTTGTAGTAGAGGTCGCCCGGCCCCAGGTGCACCGTGAACCTGGGGATCGCGCCAAAGAGCGGATAGTCGTCGGTGACGTCGGGTCGCGTGCTGATGATCGGCGAGCGCATCACGAGACGCCCGAAGCCGAAGCTCGGATACATCCAGTTCGAGTGATGCGAGTGCGTGAGGACCCACTTCTTGTGGCCGTGGATCTGGAGGAAGACGTTGGCGGCGGTCGCGCAGTGGAAGTAGGTCTGGTTCTGCGTCGAGCCCACGAAGAGCTCCGGCTTGCGGATCGCGTGGCCGACGAAGCGCTCGATCTCGGGCAGGCCCGCCTCCTGGATGAGCTCGGGGTGCTGCTTGAAGATCGCGGAGACGCCGGTCACGTAGTTCTGCTCGCCGCGGCGCATGCTGTCGATCGCGTCGCCGAAAGTCGCCCACTCGAAGGTGTGCTCGTGGTACCACGGGCGCCGATCCGTCTCGCTCTCGAGACCGTCCTGGAAGGAATGGACGGCGGCCTTTCCGCAGCGCTCGTTCAGCGTGTCGAGGGACCAATCCCGGACCGCCTGGGTCTCCTTCAGGTAGCCGTCGATCACGAAGGGCACGTGATTGGCAATCAGGCGGCGGACGGTGCTGCCGTCGGCCTCGCGTACGGAGAGGTGCGCGACCTCGCGCACCGGCGCCTCCTCGGACGCCCGGGACTGCTCGAGGATGCGCCGCTGGACCCGCCGCTCCCATTTCTCGAACAGGTGCTCACGGCCGGCGAAGGCACGAGCGAGCCAGATGGTCCGATAGCAGAGATCGTCGCGGAGGCGGGCGTGGGGCCCCTGCCACTCGGGGCTCGTCCAGTCGGCCAGTGCTGCGTCGCCGGCGCTCTGCCGGCCGGCCGTCGTCGAATCCTTGCGCATGGGACAGCATCCTCGCCGGGGGATCTCCTGGCAGTAGCGAGGGCGGAATCGGTATTCCGCAGCGGGAGCTTGAACTTCGAGTGGCGCCCTGCATCCTGCGCGATCGCCGCAGGCGGGAAAGCCGATGCCGCAACGGGGGTTTGCGAGCCCGCGCGTCGGCTCAGGGAATCGACTCCGCCTCGTAGCGCCAGACGCGCACGGCGCCCGACCAGTGGTCCGGTGCCAGCCCGGCCTTGCGCTTGAGCGCGCGCACGAAGTCCTCCGGGTCCGAGAGGTTCTGCCAGACCGCGGGCAGGAAGGTGCCTCGATATCGTCCTTCCTCGAGCAGCAGGCCGTCCACGCCCGGCCGCAGGCAGGCCACCAGCTCCGCCTCCGACCCCACTTCGAGCGCCTGGAGCGGGCCCAGCAGCGCGATGTGCACCTCGAGCGCCTCGAGCTCCGCCTTCTCCAGCGACGGGAAGCGCGGGTCGTGGAAGGCGGCTGCGAAGGCGTTGTGGGCGACGTCCAGCACGAGCGGACGCGCGGGCTCGAGGCTCCCGACGCAGCCGTGCAGCTGGCCGTCCACGTGCAGGGTCACGAAGCTGGCGCCGGGAGTGCGCAGGCTCGCCGGGTACTCCTGGGGATCGGGCAGCCAGGGTATCCCCCGGCGGACACCCTCCACCACGGCCTCGCGCGCTACCCGCAGCAGGGTCTCGCGCTCAGGCGAATTCATAGGCTCCGTAGCCCACCACCTGGTCCCGCGGGCCCGCCGTATCGCCGGAGCTGCGGACGTCGAGGGTGCGCGCGCGAAGCCCGTGGCGTCGGGCGGCCACCAGCATGCCGCGCACGCCGACGCGCCCGCAGGCCGACTCCCAGTTGAGATCCTCGGGCCGCAGCTTCTCGATGGCCTGGGTGGTGACGGCGTCGAGCTGGCGCGCGGTCTCGTAGTCGTAGTAGTGGGACAGGTCGCTGCTGATCACCAGCAACGTCTCCGGACCGCCCCAGAGCCGGTCGAGGACCTCCGCCACCTCCTCCGCGCTCGCCTCGCCGGCGGCGATGGGCACGAGGTCGAACTCGCCCAGCACCTCCTGCAGGAAGGGAAGCTGGACCTCCAGGCTGTGCTCGCTCTCGTGGGCGTCGTCGCGGACCACCACCTGGGGCAGCGACCGGATGGCGTGCAAGGCGTCGTGGTCCACGGGGATCGGGCCGAGCGGGGTGGTGAAGACGTCCGAGGACGGGATCGCCAGACCGCGAAACGCCACGCGGTGCGACGGCCCGACCAGCACCACCCGCTCCACGGCGTCCGCGACCGACGCCAGGCGTGCGTAGGCCGTGGCGGCCACCGGTCCCGAATACACGTAGCCCGCGTGGGGAGCGATGATCGCCTTGGGAGCGGGATGTTCGTTGCCGCGCGCCTGGTCCAGGTATCCGTGCACCTCGGACGCCAGCGCTCGCGGATCGCCCGGGTAGAATTGCCCGGCCACGGCGGGTCGGCGCGGTCGCTTCCAGCGCATGTTAATAGCATGGGCACCGCCGCCGGCGACGCAAGGCCTGGTTGACTTTCACCGGCGCGTACCGATCCTGACCGGTCATGGAGTCGGAGGTTTCCACCCGCTACTGGCACCGGCTGCCCGATGGGCGCGTGCAGTGCGACGTCTGCCCGCGGGCCTGTCAGCTGGACGACAACCAGCGGGGCCTGTGCTTCGTGCGGGCCAACATTGGCGGCGAGGTGGTGCTCACCACCTGGGGGCGCTCCAGCGGCTACTGCGTCGATCCCATCGAGAAGAAGCCCCTGAACCACTTCCTGCCCGGCACGCCGGTCCTCTCCTTCGGGACCGCGGGCTGCAACCTCACCTGCCGCTTCTGCCAGAACTGGGACATCAGCAAGTCGCGCGAGCTCGACACCCTGATGGACGAGGCGCCGCCGGAGCGCATCGCGCGCGCAGCCGAGGCCCTCGGCTGCCGCAGCGTGGCCTACACCTACAACGACCCGGTGATCTTCCTCGAGTACGCGATCGACACGGCGCGCGCGTGCCGGGAGCGGGGCATCCGCTCCGTCGCGGTCACGGCCGGCTACGTGTGCGAAGAGCCGCGGCGCGAGTTCTTCCAGTGGATGGACGCTGCCAACATCGATCTGAAGGGCTTCACGGAGCACTTCTACCGCAAGCTCTGCACGGGCCACCTGGCCCCGGTGCTCGACACCCTGGTGCACCTGAAGCACCACAGCGACGTCTGGTTCGAGATCACCACCCTGCTGATCCCGGGCCAGAACGATTCCAGCCAGGAGCTGCGCGAGCTCAGCCGCTGGGTGATGGAGAATCTGGGGCCCGACGTGCCGCTCCACTTCACGGCCTTTCACCCGGACTTTCGCATGCGCGACGTTCCGGCCACCCCGCCGGCAACCCTCGTGCGCGCCCGCGAGATCGCCCGCGAGGCGGGCGTGCACCACGTCTACACGGGAAACGTCCACGACCCCGAGGGCCAGAGCACCTGGTGCCACGCCTGCGGCGAGCTCCTGATCGGGCGCGACTGGTACGTGCTCTCGGGCTGGAACCTCAGCGACGACGGCCACTGCCGCTCCTGCGGAGTGCGCTGCCCCGGCGTCTTCGACGGCCCGCCTGGGAGCTGGGGTGCGCGCCGCCGCCCCGTGCGCCTGGCCGAGTTCGACACCCCCGCTCCCGCCCGCTAGGCGCTCCGAAGCCCTCCTCCCGGGTGCAAGTTGGCTTGCATCCTCTCGGATGTGCAGCTCAAGTCCACCCGCCGGCAGGCGATACAGCTGGCAGGGGGCTCCCATGCTGCACGGTCATCCGGTCATCGACGCCGACAGTCACAAGTGCGAGAACCCGCTCGTCTTCGGCGACTACATCCCGGAGCCCTACCGCCAGCGCTTCTCGGTGGTCCGGGACCGCTACGGCGAGCAGCGCTTCCAGATCCTGGATCGCGACCCGCGGACCGGTCGTCCGGACTTCGCGCGCGTCTTCCTGCAGCCGGACGGCTACGGCAAGGGGACCTATCGCCCCTACCACGCCGAGACCACGATCGGCGGCCTCTTCAACCGGGTGCGCCTGGAGCACATGGACCGCGAGGGCATCGATCACCAGGTGGTGTACGGCTCGGTGACCCTGGCCTTCAGCTCGCTCATCGACGGCGAGCTCGCGGTGGCGCTGTGCCGCGCTTACAACGACTACATCCACGAGGACTGCGCGGCGCACTCGGGCCGGCTGCATCCGGTCGGCGTGCTGCCGCTGCAGGAGCCCGCGGAGGCCGAGCGCGAGCTGCGGCGCTGCGTCGAGGTGCTGGGCATGCCCTCGGTGAGCATGGCGCCCAACGTCCCGCAGCCGCACCCGGCCGCGCCGGACCGCTTCCCGGACATCCGGGTCCCGAAGCCGCTGTCGCACCCGGACTTCTTCCCGCTCTACGAGACGGCCCAGGAGCTGGACGTGGCGCTGGGCATCCACGGCGCGCCGGGCGTCCAGCTGGCCGGTGGCACGTCGGACCAGCTCGACAGCTTCACCCTCGTGCACGTCTTCGCGAACCGGGCGATGCAGCAGATGGCACTCGCCAAGCTGATCTTCGACGGCGTGATGGAGGCCTTCCCCCGGCTCCGCTTCGGCTTCCTGGAGGCGGGGGTCGGCTGGCTGCCGGACTTCGTGCACAGCCTGCACGAGCACTGGGAGAAGCGGATCCGGGACCTCGACCCGAGCGTGGAGCCGGGTGTGGCCGAGTTCCTGCTGGAGTTCGCCCGCGAGCGCCACGGCGGCAGCCGCGACCTGCTGCGCAAGACCCGCTCCCTGCTGGGCATGCTCTTCCTGCCCTCGGAGGAGGAGGTGAGCGCCGAGGAGCGCGAGGCCTTCCTCTACGAGCACCCGCGCCTGACCCGCGACCCCCGCGAGTACGTCCGGAGCGGGCAGGTCTTCTTCACCATCGAGCCCGACGATCCCGCTCCGGCCTGGCTGCCCGCCGCGCTGGGCGACGACGCGCGGCGTCTCTGCGGCATGGCGGTGGACTACGGCCACTGGGACGCCACGCTGCGCGACTGCGTGCGGCTGGTGGCGGAACGGCCGGGGATCGATCCCGACTACGCGTTGCGCCTGCTCTCCGAGAACGCCCTGGACTTCTACGGCCCGCGGCTGCGCAACCGCATCGAGACGCAGGGAGCGCTGGGGCAGGCCACCTACGAGGAGTCCGCATGAAGAGGCTGGCTCGCACGGAAGAACTGCGCCGCTTCGATCCGTTCCGCGTGCTCTCCTCCCAGGAACGGAAGCGCCACCTGGATGCGTACGCCGACTGGATGGAGGCGCGCAACGGCGAGATCGATCTGCCGCAACGCCAGCTCTCGCGGCGTGAGGCACTGATCGCGGACATCACGCGAGCGCCGGTCCGCTGGCAGGGGCCGTTCGACCGCGAGGGCTTCCTCCAGCGCTTCCACGGCGCCGGCAACCCCGCCCTCGACGCACGCACGCTCTGGCTGCTAGCCATCGCCAAGGCCAACGAGGGCGAGAGCTACGGCGTGGACAAGGAGCTGCGGCGCTACCTGGCCGCCGGCGTCCCCCACGACGACCGCACCGAGCTCTACGTCTTCCTCGAGGAGCAGTACCACAGCCGCATGCTCCAGGAGGCGTGCCGCACGTGCGGCCTGGACGTGGAGTTCCGCCCGCCGCACTGGCCCATGCGCATCATCATCCACGGGATCTACTACCTGCCCGACCGGCTCCGCTGGCCGCTGGCGCTGTGTGGTGAGGCCCTGGGCGCCACGATCTTCCGGGTGCTGGTGGAGAACTGCGTCCTCTTCTCCGAAGAGCCCGCGGTGGCCGAACGCCTGCACGCCCTGGTCTCCGAGATCTGGCGTGATGAGGTGCTGCACGTCGCCTATCTGCGGGCCCGGGTGGGTCCGGCGGGCCTGCGCCTGGCACAGGCGATCTTGCCCCTGGTGATGCGCCAGCTGATGCGGGACGTTCCGCAGCTGGCCGAGCTGGGCTGCGACCGGGCCGAGCTCGTGCATCGGCTGCGGAGCGGCATCGAGCTGCCGCCGAGCCTCGACTGGGTGGAAGCCCCGACCCCGTAGACGGAGATACCGCTCCCGCCCCTCCTCGGAGTAGAATGTTCCGAGGAGGAGTTCGATGTCCGAGGCGAGAGCTGCGGCCGATCCGCGCTCCGAGCCGGCCTTCCTGCGCCGGGCCTTCATGGTTTCGGCTGCCGTCTACCCGTTCTGGCACCTGGCTGCGCCCGCTGAAGCGCTCGATCCCTGGTGGGCGTGGTGGCTGGTCGCCGGCGCGTTCTGGGCGGTGGGGCTCGCCTCGCTGCGCGTCACCTGGGTGGAGCAGCGCCTGCTCGGGTTCTTCAACGCCTGCGCGGCCCTGACGACCCTCCAGCTCTACGTGCTGGCCTCCGCCAACGACATGCAGCCGTTCTATATCGTCGGGTCCGCGCTCTCTGTGCTGGCGACGCCCCTCTTCATCCGCTCCCGCCGGAACCTGCTGCTGTACGGCTGCTTCGTTGCGCTGCTGAGCGCGGTGCTCTACGCGCTGGAGCCCGAGGGCCGCAAGCTGGCGTACTGGGGCGGCCTGATGACGGTGGTGGTGGCGTGGTACCTGCGCCTCGCGCTCCAGGAGGAGCTGGCGCGCGCCGCCTGGCGGCGTCAGGAGGAGCTCGAAGGCCGGGTGCGCGAGCGGACCGTCGAGCTGGCCGACGCCAACCGGCTGCTGCGCCACGAGATGCAGGAGCGGGAGCGGCTGGAGGAGCAGCTGCGCCTGTCCCAGACCATGGAAGCGGTCGGCCGCCTGGCGGGCGGGGTCGCCCACGAGTTCAACAACCGCCTGACCACCATGCGCCTCTACGGAGAGCTGCTGCGGGACCGGCTTCCGCCGGACAGCCCCCTGCTGGACGACCTGGAGCGGATCCAGAAGGCCGGCGCCGACGCCGCCTCGCTCACCCAGCAGCTGCTCGACTTCAGCCGCGGCGGCGAACGCGTGCCCGAGGTGCTGGACCTGAACGCCGTGGTCCAGGACGTGCTGGGCGTGCTGCGCCCGGTGGCCGGCGAGGACGTGGCCCTGGTGTGCGACCTCGACGAGGGACCGCTGCCGCTGTGGGCGGACCGGGCGCAGGTGGAGCGCGTGCTCGTGAACCTCACCCTGAACGCCCGCGACGCCATGCCCGAGGGTGGCGGGCTCGTGATCGAGACGCAGGCGGTCTCCGCGGCCGAGCTGCGCGACCGCGGCCTGCCCGGCCTCGATCCACCCGGCGACAGCGTCCTGCTATCGGTGCGGGACACCGGGATCGGCATGGACGAGGAGACGCGGGCGCGGGCGTTCGATCCCTTCTTCACCCGCAAGCCCGTGGGCGACGGGACCGGTCTCGGCCTCTCGATCGTCTACGGCGTCGTGACCCAGGCGGGCGGCGCGATCCGGGTGGACAGCGAGCCTGGCAAGGGCGCGCGCTTCGACCTCGTGTGGCCGCGAACGGCGCGCACCCTGGCGCTGGCGGAGGGGGGCGATTTCGAGCCGGCGCCGCGCGGTGCCGAACGCATCCTGCTGGTCGAGGACGAGGAGGACCTGCGCGAGGCGCTGGCGCGCCTGCTGCGCGCCAGCGGCTACCGGGTGGTGGCCGCGCCGGACGCCAGCGCCGCGCTGGAAGTGGCGGGGAAGGCGACGGCCCCCTTCGACCTGGTCGTGACGGACGTGGTGATGCCCGGCATGAACGGGCTCGAGCTGGTGGAGCGGCTGGTCGCGCAGGAGCGGGTCTCCCGGGCCATCTTCCTCTCGGGCCACACGAACCACGCGTCCCTGCGCGGGCGCAACCTGCCGCCGGGCTTCCCGCTGGTGCACAAGCCCTTCGACGTGCACCACCTCACGGCCACGATCCGGGAGGTGCTGGACGCGGAGGCGCCTCGAGCCCGAGGCTAGCTGACGGAGCCCGAAGGGCTCCGTCAGCGGCGCGAGCCGACCCAAGACTTCGTCTTGGGTCGGCCTGCTAGGGGATGCCGTTGTCGTGGTTGTCCGGGTTGCCCCGGCGGCCACGCTTGCCCTGCGAGCGCACGATCTGCTGCACGGCCTGGCGCGTCACGTGCAGCAGGCGCGCGGCGGCGCTGCGGCTGCCGGCGGAGCGCGCCAGCGCCTCGCGCACCATGGCGTCGCGGACCTTCTTCTGGAGGTCGCGCATCCCGACGTGGCCCACCTGGGCGGCGACGAACGTCTCGACGCGCGGCGCCTCCGCGCAGGCTGCCCGGATCGTGTGCGCCAGATCCTCGCCGCCGAACGGCTTCTGGAGGTACTCGCGCACGCCGAAGCGGTTCAGCCGGAACGACTCCTCGGCCGTCGCCAACCCGCTCATGGCCACGATGACCGGCGCTGGCGCCAGCTCGCACGCCGCTTCGAGCACCGCGTCCACCGGCCCGTCGGGGAGGCGCACGTCGATCAGGAGCACGTCCGGGGGCGGCCCCTGCTCGAGGCAGGCCTTCCCCTCCCCGGCCGTCGCCGCCTGCATGACTTCGATCTGGCAGCGCTGGAGGATGCGCGTGACTGCCTCGCGGCTCGACTCGTCGTCCTCGACTACCAGCACGCGCTTGACCTGATTCGGGATCTCGAAGGGAGCAGACATGAGGCGGAAGCCCTCCGCAAGAGAGAGTACCACGGCGGGCGCTTCCCTTCCTCCAAACCAGTCGGGCGGGGTGCAAGATTTTTTGCACGAAACGCGCTTGCGTTGGCACGGACTAGGAGCCGCTCCGGGCGGCGTAGAAGTCGTCGCCCAGCGCGTCGAGAACGTGTTCGAAGGCCGTGCGGTTCCCGAAGCGGCTCCAGTGGTAGTCGCAGAAGAGGCGATACTCCGACCACGTCCGGTAGCGCTCCGCCATGTAGGGCAGCAGGTTCACGATCCGGAGATTGCTGCCCTCAGCCAGCGCGCGCAGCTGGGCCGAGAGCGGATCGGGTCCCTCGCGCGCGTAGCGTTGCATGTCCCTCTCGATCGGGATCAGCAGGACCGCCAGCGGTCGGCCGTCGGCGCTCCGCGCCAGCCGCTCCAGCACCGCTTCCAGCAAGGCGAGCTGGTGCTCCGAGGCGTCGTAGAACCAGGACTGGAGCTGCGGCTCGGCGCTGGATCGCGCGTCGCGGCTCGCGCTCTGCAGCGCGCTCCGCAGCGCGTGGAAGGCGTAGGAGTGGTGGCGCAAGAGCAGCCGCAGGCGCGGCTCGCGGTAGTCGAGGTGCACGAGATCCGGCGGCTCGCCCACCAGGTATGGGCGCTAGCGGTACTCGTAGTCCTCGAGCTCGCGCGCCGCCTCCAGATCGAGGTCGATGAAGTCGTTGGTCGGCAGCACGCTCGCCAGGACCGCATTGTGATCGAACTGCGAAGCCAGCTCCTCGTACACGAGGAGCTGCTGGTAGGGGCCGAAGTGGGCTGCCGCGAAGTTGAGGTGGGGCACTCCCGTGGCCTCCTCCAGCAGGTTGGAGAGGCGATCGGCGACCGGCAGGCCCCAGCCCTCCAGGAAGGAGTCGCCCAGCACCACGACCCGAGCTCCGGCGCGGAGCGCGGGCGTTCTACGTCCCGGGCTCCGACCGAGTTGATCTCGTAGGCGACCCGGTAGCAGGCCCCCTCCAGCTCACCCCGTGTCCCGGGCTGGTGCCAGACGCCGAATTCCGGATGTCCTCCCCACCAGACGCCGGTGTCGCCGTGGTGGGGTCGCGGCGTCGGCAGCACGCCTGCCCCCACCAGTCCGCAGGCGCCCAGCTCGAGCAGGCCCAGGCTGGCGACGAGGACTGCGCAGCCCGCGGCCGCGCGCCGCAGCAGCCTGCCGGTGCGGGAGGGCGTCACGGGTCCGTGTCGGGAGTCGCGCTACGGGGCTCTTGCAGCAGGCGATCGGTCCGCTCCAGCATCAGCCGATGGAGCCCGTGCTCGGGATCGAGCGCGGCCGCCCGCGCGAAGGCCTCGCGGGGCCGTGAAACCAGCGGCCACTCTGGCCCGGGGGTGCCATCCTCGGCATGATCGCGCGCTCCCCGGACCGGGCGCAAGCGAGCGGAAAACGCGCCTCGCTTGCGCACGAGCTGCCGGTCCACCTCGGCTGGCGGCACCCCAAGGCGTTGCAGACTCCCGTGGACGGTGCGTGACGGCCTGCTGCTCGCCCTCGGCGTCGCCGGGGCGCTCGCCAGCGGACAGCTGCATCGCCACGAGTTCTTCCAGTACTACCTCGGCGCCAAGTACTTCCGGGAGCTGGGATTCACGCGCCCCTACGCGTGCACCACGCCGGTCGACCTCGAGGCGGGATGGTCCGGCGCGTGCAGCGGCGCCGGATACGGAATCTGGAGACCTACGAGATCGAGGGCCGTCGCGACGTGAGCCTGTTTCGGGACGGCTTCCACCCCGGCCAATGGGAGCGCATGCCAAAAGGATCACGGCTACAACGGGACCCCCGCCTGGGCCCTGCTGGGCTCCGCACTCGTCGGCGAAGGCCCGGTGTCGGAGACCCGGCTACGGGCGCTGGCCCCGATCGATCCGCTGCTCTTGGTTGCGATGGGCGGTGTGGTGGCGTGGGCGTTCGGATGGCGCGCGCTGTGCGGGGCCCTGATCTCGCAGCCCGCGGACTGCGGGCAGGCGGCAGATTGCACGGAAATCGCCGTCCTTGCTACGGTTTCCGGATGGCGGGCTTGGTAGGACTGATCCCTGCGGCGGGCAGGGGGATCCGGGCGTACCCGTACACCGAGTCCGTGCCGAAGTGCCTGCTGGAGGTGGACGGCGCTCCCCTCCTGCGTCGCAACGTCGAGCTGATGCGGGATCAGCTCGGCATCCGGGACATCTTCGTCGTGGTCGGGCACCACGGAGATCGCATCCGCGAGTACCTGGGCGACGGGAGCGGATTCGGCGTGCGCACGTACTTCATCCAGAATGACCGCCTGGACCTCGAGCTGGCCTGGTCGGTGGCGCTCGCCGCCCCCGAGATCTCCGACTACTGCTGCATGATCCTTTCGGACGAGTGCTACATCGGCTCGAACCACCGCGAGCTTCTCGATTCGCCGTACCGATCGGCACTCGCCACCTGCACCCTGGTCGCGGCGGAGTCCCCGAAGCAGGTGCGCAAGAACTACGCGGTCTGGACGGAAGCCGATCGGGTGGTCGCGCTCGAGGAGAAGCCGACGACGGTGCACAGCCCCTGGATGGGCGTCGGCACCTACCTGCTGCACCCGGACGCGCTTCGTCGTCTGGCGGCGGACTTCGCCGAGGCCCCGGATTCCCCGATCGTCTGGACCACCTGGCTCGGAGAGCTGGCGCGCTCCGGCGAACGGGTCCTGGCGTTCCCGCTGAAGGGCGGCTACGTGAACGTGAACGACCGGGAGGCGCTGAACCTGGCCAACCACCTGGCGCGCGACCGGGACTTCGAATCGCGCACGGCGAGCCTCGTGTACGTGGTCGACGACGCCGAGGGCGCGGTGGAAGAGCCGGTGCTGCGCTTCGCCGAGGCGCCCGAGCTGGCCGAGGTGGTGGTGGCGGCGCGCTCTCCGTCGGCGGCGCTGGACGCCGTCGAACGCCATCCCAAGGTCCGGGTCCACGTGAACGGGGATGCGCAGCTTCCGCTGGGAATCCTGGTCCGCGAGGGGCTCGATGCGGCCCGGGGCGACATTCTGCTCACCGCCTACAGCGACGACTCGTTCTCGGCGCGGGACATCCCGAAGCTGCTGGTCTACTTGCGCGACGCGGACCTCGTGGTGGGTACGCGAACGACGCGCCAGATGATCGACCAGGGTACGAACATGCGCGGCATCGTGCGCGCGGCGCACGTCGCCCTGGCGAAGCTGATGGAGCTCCTGTGGTTCCGGTTCGACTCGCGCTTCACGGACGTCTGCTGCGTCTACCGGGCGCTGTGGCGGAGCACGTACACGCTGATCCGGGGGGAGCTCCGGAGCACGGGAGTCGAGATCTTTCCCGAGATGGTGATCGAGGTGCTGCGGGCGCGTCGACGCATCATCGAGATTCCGGTGAACTACTCCGCGCGGGACCGGGAGCACGAGTACGTGTCCTCGAAGTACCAGAACGTCGGAACCTTCCTGCGCATCCTCGGGTTGATGCTGAGCAAGCGCTTCGGCTCGAGGGCCTCGTCGCGGTTGCTGCGTGCTCGCGCCGCGCAGGTCGGCGGCCGGGCATGACGCGAGTCCGCCGTCGACGTCCGTCGGGCCCGTGAGCGGCGGGCCGGGCCGATCGTGCTCGCGTTCAGGCGCCGCTCGGCGCGGCGCGCAGCGTGCTGATCAGCGCCAGGGTCCCAACCCCGTACACCCCTGCGGCGACGAGCGCCACGCCGGAGAAGCCGATCGCCATGCCCAGGATGACGGCGAGCACCGACGCCACCACCGACCCGACCCCGTTCACGGCCCAGGCCCACGGCACGAGGCGCGGCTCGCGCGAACCGAGGATGTGGACGCCGGTGGGGAAGTACATGCCGAGGCAGGTCCCCAGCGGCAGCTGGAGGAGCACCGTCACCCCGATTCGCGCCGGCAGGGACGCCGCCAGCATCCCCTCGCGCAGGGCGGGAAGCGCCAGGGTCTCGAGCACGACCAGCGCCACCGTCAGGGCCAGCAGCGCGGGCAGGAACGAGCGCGGCCGTGCCCAGAAGCGCTGGCTCAGCCAAGCCCCGAGCGCGGCAAAGACCAGCAGGGAGAAGATCGTCACCGAGAGCGAGTAGGTCGGGTAGCCCAGCAGCAGCACGTACTTCTGCACGAAGCTGATCTCCACCAGCAGGAAGCCGAGCCCGAGCCCCATGAAGTAGATCAGGAAGGCTCCGGCCTCGCGGCGGGAGAGCGCACCGGTCCCCGTACCGCGCAGCGGGAGGAAGATCAGGGCGCTCCCGACGAGCAGCGCCTGGCCGAGCATGATCAGCAGCATGATCTGGCCCACGGTCGAGCCCGGGAAGAACCAGAGGATCCCGGCTCCCCGGAACACGTCCTGCCAGCGCAGCACGTGGTAGAAGAATGGCTTGTCGTCGGTGGTGGGCTCGAGGGCGAAGGACTGCTGCGCGAGCGCGGTCTCGAGGCCGGCCTCCGGGGTGTCGAGGAGACGCGCCGTCGTCGGCTCGTTGCGTCGTTCGGGATCCAGGTAGAGCTCGAAGCCCCTCGGCTCCAGGAACTCGCGCAGGCTGGCGAGCTCTTCATGGGTGAAGGGCGCGCGCGTCACCAGCAGGTCCGAGCGGAGTGCCCCCGTGATGGGGCTCCCGGGCCGCGCGAAGGGGCTCGGAACGCGCTGGGCCGCGATGGCGATGTGGGCCGCCGGATCGGACGCGCCCCGGCGCGCCAGCGCCTCGCGTGCGACCAGCGCCAGCCGGGTCGCCAGCGGCGGCGGGACGTCCTCGCCGCGGTAGAGCGGATCCCCGACCACCACCGAGAGCAGGCCGCCGTCGTCGAGGTGGTCCAGGAAGTCCTCGAAGGCCTCGACGGTGTAGAGGTAGCTCTCCGCGAGCACGTAGGCGCCGGTGGATTGAGCGGAGAAGGTGTCGACCGCGGTGATCTGGATCAGGTCGTAGGAAGCGTTCGAGGCCCGCACGAAGTGGCGGCCCTCCGCGGCCACCAGCTCGACCTCGGGCCGATCGAAGGCGCCCCCGGACCACTCGTTGAGCATGCCCTTGTGCAGCTCGATCGTGATCGGCTGGAGATCCACGCCGGTGACGTGGGAGGCCCCGCGCCGCAGCGCGTTCAGCACGTCGATGCCGCCTCCCACCCCGATCACGAGCACCCGCGGCGAGTCCAGCAGCACGTACGGCGTCTGCAGGAAGTGGCCGTCCAGCATCTTCAGCGAATCGCCTACGGCGCGGTAGACGTCCGTGCCGTTGTGGCCGTCGTACTGGATCGAGATCGTCTGAGGGAGCCGGCCGCGATAGCCGCGCTGCGACCCCCCGGCCCAGAATGGCAGGACGCGCCCTGCGGAGCGGTACAGGTCCACCCGGTTCACCGGGCTCCAGCGCGTGAAGAGCATCTCGGTGCCCGGGTGCTTCAACGCCGTGCCCAGCGCCTTGGTCTCGGTGGGGCGGAAGTCGAGAGCCCGATCCGCGTAGGAAGACAGACCGACCAGGAGCAGAGCCCCCGTGCCCAGCCCGAGCGCGAGCCGCCGCTCGGGCGCATAGCAGGCCCCGGCCAGCAGGAAGACGGCGGCGCAGATTACGATCGCGGCGGCCCCGTCCATGAAGCTGAGCGCCACCACCGCCGCGGCGCAGCCGAGGCCGGCCCCGAAGAGATCGGCGGCGTAGAGCCGGTTCACGTGTCGGGGGTAGGCGGCCAGCGGCAACACCACGGCGAGGCCCGCCAGCAGGAACGGGAGCGTGATCGCCACGTAGTAGCCCAGGAGGGCCAGCGAGAAGCGGCCTGGCTCCTGCAGGATTCGGTTGGGGCTCATCGGGTGCGGTGCCAGGATCGCCATCGCGAGCAGCAGCACCACGCCGGCGCCTGCCGCGCACCAGGCCGCTGCGCGGGCATGGTTTGCCACCAAGCGCGGCTGCGTCGCTGCGATGGAGCCGGCGGCACCGAAGCCGAGGAGCGCGGTGCCGATCGTGAGGTACGCGAGGTGGTACCAGATCGTGAACGAGAAGATCCGCGTGAGCAGGATCTCCTGCATCAGCACGCCGACGGAGCAGACCAGGATGCCCGCGTACATGCGGGACGGGACTTCGCGTCCGGTGTCCATGCTCACGTTTCTCGTGCGACCCCGGCGCGCCCGGCGCTCATCGAGCCTCCCGTTCCTGGCTCGGCGGGAGGGTAGTGCAGACACCCTCCTGCTGCCGCCGGGCACAGCGTGCTCTGCTAGAATCGAGCCCCGGGTCGAAGCCCGTTCAGCCCGCGTGCACGTCCGAGGCGAAAGGGTGAAGAGATTCGCAGCGTGGCAGGGTGCGGCCCTCGCGCTCTGCCTGTCGGCGTGCGGAACGCCTTCCGGCACGCCCGAGCGCATCGTGCTGGTGGTCGTCGACACGCTGCGCGCCGACCACCTCTCGCCCTACGCAGCGCACGTGGCGACACCCCACGCAGCTGCGCTCGCCGAGCGAGGCCAGGTCTTCCCCAACGCCTTCGCCTCCTTCCACCAGACCACGATGTCGATGGCGTCGCTCTTCACCGGGCGCACGCCGAGCCTCGAGACCGGCGCGCGGGAGCGCGCCCTCGACTGGACGGGCGGCACCTGGTGCGGCCTGCGCCGGCTCGCCGCGGATGCGCAGGGCTCCGCCTGCCTGCCCGTGGACGTGCCCACCCTCGCCGAGGGCCTGCGCTCCGCGGGCTACTGGACCGCCGGGATCGCGACCAACGCGCTGCTCTTCCGTCCCGCCGGCTACGACCGGGGCTTCGAGCGCTGGATCGAGGTGGGAGGCGGCCGGGGCAGCGGCTTCGCCCTGAGCGACCCGCTGCTGCGCAGCGGTAACCGTGCCAACGAAGCCGTGGCGCGCGCCCTGAGCGAGCGTCCCCAGGACCGCTTCTTCCTGTACGTCCACTACATGGACGTCCACGACTTCGCCATGCGCGGCATCGGTTACCGGGAGGCGGTCGAGGCGACCGACCGCACGTTCGGCGCCCTGCTGGAGCTGCTGCACGAGCAGGGGCTGCTCGAAGGAGCGGTCGTGGTGCTCGCCTCCGACCACGGCGAGAGGTTCGAGGAGCTCCACCTGGTCGAGGGCAAGGAGAACCACAAGGGGAACCCTTCGTTCGAAGAGGTGCTGCACGTGCCCCTCGTGATCGCCCCGCCCGTGGTGGACGACCCCGAGCGCCCGCTGCGGGGCGACGACCTCTACCGCCTCCTGCTGCGCGTGGCCGGGGTGGAGGTGCCGGACCGCACGGACCTCGAGCCCGGTGAGCTGTTCGTTTCGGAGCTGCGCTGGCAGACCTACCGGCGCGGCCGCTGGAAGAGCTACCGCGAGCGCGCGGGCGGAGCGCTGCGGCTCGTCGATCTCGGGCTCGATCCCGGCGAGCGCCGCGACGTGGCCGATGCGCATCCCGAAGTCGCCGGCGCCCACGCGCGCCGCATGGACGCCCTGACCGGCGCCCTCGCCACGCGCGGCGCAGGAGCGTCGCGCCTGAGCGAGGAGGACGAGCGGCGGCTGCGCGCGCTGGGCTACCTGGACTAATCCGGGCAGCGCGTCGTCCCGGCCGGCAGGAGGCTGGCCGAGGCAGACTCTCCGTGGTACCGCTCTTCCCGTCATGGCGAAGCGACGGCGAAGCTCGGCGCGCGGACGTGCGTCCAACGGAGCTCCGCGCGCACGTTCGAGCGTCCTTCCCTGGGTGTTGCTCGCCGCGGGCTTCGTCGCCGTCAGCCTGCTGCTGGCCTGGCCGGCCATCGACGGCGAGTTCCTCTCCGACGACTACTTCTACATCGTCGGCAACCCATACGTGCACGGGCTTTCCTGGGCGAACGTCCGGGAGCTGCTCGATCCCTGGGGCACCGCCGCCCGCCAGACCTTGAACTACGCGCCGGTCCACCTGCTCGCCCACGCCCTGGAGTGGGAGCTCTTCGGCGACGAGAACATGCGGGCCTGGAGGGCGGTGAACGCGGTCGCCCACGGACTCGCCTCGGCCCTCCTGGTGCTGTTCCTGCTGCGCTCCAGCATCCCAGCCCGGGCCGCCGTATTGGGTGGCGCCTTCTTCCTGGTGCACCCGGCGAACGTGGAGGTGCTGGCCTGGATCTTCCAGCTCAAGACGATCCTATCCCTGTCGCTGGCCCTGGGCGCGCTCGTGGTGCACCCGAAGCGCCCTGCGCTGGCGGCCGTGCTCTTCGCCCTGGCCCTGCTGGCGAAGATCACCGCGGTCTTCGCCCTCCCGGTGCTCGCGGTGCAGGCCTGGTCGCGCAGCCGCGTTCCGGACGGGTCGCCGCGCTGGGGCTGGGTCGCGATCTGGTGCGCGATCTTCGCCCTGGTGGCGGTGCCCGAGATGGGCGCGTTCCAGCGCCAGGCCGACGCCCGCCTCATCATCCACGAGGACCCGCTCGTCCACGCCCGCTCGATCGTGGCCTTCGCCGCGCGCTACCTGGCGATGGCCGCCACCTCCTACGGCGTGTCCAACTTCCAGGAGCCGCCTCCCGCGGTCTCCTGGCTCGACCCCTGGTGGCTGGCGGGCCTCGCCGCGCTGGTGCTCCTCGGCTGGCGCACGGGGGTGACGCTGCGCCGGGGCGAAGAGGAGGCCGCCTTCTGGGTGTTGGCGGCGGCCGGGTTCGCGCCGGTCTCCCAGATCTTCCCATTCGTGTACCCGATGGCCGACCGCTACCTGTACGGGATCCTTCCAGGCTTGATCGGGGGAACGATCCTCGCGGGGCGCGCCGGCCTGGCATGGGTAGAGGCTGCCGGCGGCGAGCCGCTGCGCCGGATCGCGCCGAACGTGCCGCGCGCCGCGGCGACCGCGGCGTGCGTCCTGCTGCTGGTGTTCGCGGGCAGGAGCCACGCCCGGGCGCCCGTCTTCCGGAGCTCGCTCGCGATGATGAAGGACGCGGCCCTCCACTACCCGGAGGGTCTTCAGGCCCAGCTTCTCAAGGGCCAGGCCTCCGCGCGCATGGGCGACACCGAGGCCGCCGTGCGGGCCTTCCAGCGGGCGGTGGACCTGGGGCTGGCCGACCTGGCGGCCTTGCTGAACAACCCGGAACTGGCCGCGCTGCGGACGCAGCCCGCCTTCCAGGAGGTGCTCCTCGATCTGGCCCGGCGCGACGTCGAGCGTCTGGGCCAGCAGCAGCGCCCCCCCACCCAGGCGGAGCTGCGCCAGCTGAGCCTGGCGTACGTCGTGCTCGGGGATCTCCCCGAGGCCATCCTCACACTCGAGCGGGCGCTCGAGGTCGAGGGCCCGCGCGACGCGACGATCCGCGACGAGCTCGAGGGCCTGCGTCGCCGGCAGGCGGTGCGCGGTGCGGATGCGGGATCCGGCGGCGGCTGAGCCGGGCCAGGAGGGCGACTCGAGAGTCGCCCGACGCGCAGCATCCCGCTTCGGCGCGTCGGCTCGGCGCCTCTCAGGAGCCGGCCGACGCCAGGCGGTCGAGCTGCTGCTGTGCCTCTTCGGCCTCGGGGAACGCTTCACCGGCGAGCGCCTCGCGCAGCAGGCTGCGCGCCCTCTCCTCGTCCCCCGTCTCCAGCAGCGCGACGCTCAGCCGGTACGCGATCGAGGGGGATTCCGGCTCCAGCTCGTGGGCTCGCTCCAGGACCTCGACCGCGTTCTCGTACTCGCCGCGCTTGAACCGCACCCAGCCGAGCGTGTCGAGAACGGCCGGCGACTCCTCTGCTCGACGCGCGCGCTGCGCCAAGCGGAGCGCCAGGTCGAGATCCTCGCCGCGCTCCGCGAGGATCCACGCCAGGTCATTGCTGGCGTTGGCGTGCACCGGGTCGCGGCGCAGGGTCTCCCGCAGCAGCGCGTCGGCCTCGGCGGTGCGCCCGGTCGCCAGGCTCAGCTGCGCGGCTCGGTACGGGTAGGCGGCCTCGTAGGGGTCGGCGGCCGCCGCGCGCCGGAGAAGCTCCTCCCCGCGCGCAGCGTCGCCCTCCGAGAAGGCGAACTCCGCCAGGCCCGCCAGCGTCGCCGCGCGATCGGGTTCGAGCTCGAGCGCGCGATCGAGCGCCGCCCGGGCCTCCTCCTTGCGCCCGGCCCGGACCAGCAGCCGGCCTCGCAGGTCGTGGAGCGCGGCCTCGTCCGGGTGCGCCGCCAGGGCGGCGTCCACGCGCTCGAGCGCCTCGGGGGTTCGTCCCGCTGCGGCGAGCTGCTGGCAGAGTGCGCGCAGCGCCGGCTCGTTGACCGGTTGCATCAGATCCAGCCCGCTCTCCTCGATCGCCTCGATCGCCGCCTCCGGGTCCGTGGCCAGACCGGCCCGTTCGACCGCGGCCAGGACCGGGTCGATCTGGGCCAGCGTGTTCAAGGTCATGGCGAGCGCCTCGTCCTGACCGAGCGCCGCCTGGGCGCGGGCGGCCAGGACCGCGGCCACGCGCCGCCGCTCGAGCGGAGCCGGCGCCGCGCCCCGACGCGTCAGCATGGCGATGGTGGTCATGGCGGCGGCCGGCTTCCCCATGGCCAGCTGCATGCGCGCCAGCTGGTTGATGGCGTCGGTTCCGGTCGGGTCCACGCGGATCGCCTCGCGGTACTCGGCGATGGCACGATCCACGTCGCCCAGCTGGCCGGCCGACTGGCCCGCCAGGTAGCGCCCCCCGGCGTTGTTGGGCCAACGCCGGAGACCACTCTCCAGGAGCTCGAGCGCCCGCTGGGGATCGCCCTGCTCGTAGGCCACGCGCCCGGCGACGAGGTCGCGGTAGGTGGGATCCGCGATCTCGCTCGCCACCTCGGCGGCGCGATCGAGCTGGCCGGCATCGGCGAGCAGCCCCGCGTACTTGAAGCGGAGGTAGTCGGTCACCCCGGGCACCTGCTCCAGCACCTTCTCCAGCGCCTCGACGGCCCCGTCGAACGCGCCCGTCTGGCGGCGGTACTCCGCGAGGGCGTACCAGGCGTTCGGGCTGTTCTGGAGCTCGGTCGCCTCGACGAGGAGCGCCTCCCCCTCGTCGGCCTGGCCCTGCCCGCGCAGGTGCCCGGCCAGGATCCCGCGCAGCTGCACGTCCGCCGGCTCGGCCGCGACGGCGCTGCGAAGCAGCTCGGTGGCACGCTCGGGTCGGCCCTTCTGCGAGAAGTACCGCACCGTCAGGTCGAGGACCTGGCGGTTGCTCGGAAAGCGCTCGACCACCGCCGCCAGCTGTTCATCTGCCCGCTCCGGGTCGTCGAGCTGGTCGGCGTAGAGCCGGACCAGCCCCACGCCGGCCTGGGCGCCGGCGCCCGACTCGCCCAGCTCCGGGGAATCCCAGATCGCCTGGAGTACCTGCCTCGCCTCCTCGGGCCGCTTGGCTGCCACCAGCGCCTTCGCGCGCAGGAGCTGCGCCTCGACGTCGTCGGGGTTCCCGGCCAGGATGCGGTCCGTATCCTCCAGCGCCGCATCCCAGTCCTTCTCCGAGAAGTGGACGCCGGCCCGCAGACGCAGCGCCGACAGGCGTTGCGTCTCGTCGTCCGGATTCGCGAGGATTCCGGCCACGGCGTTGAGCGCGGACTGCGGCTGGTCGAGCTGGAGATAGGCGCCGCCCAGGGCCAGGTTCGCCCGATTGGCCCACTCCGGGTTGCGGCTCGCCGTCTCCAGCGGCCAGATCGCCAGGGCGGGCTGGCCCAGGCGAAGCTGCGCCAGTCCGAGCAGGAGGTTCGCCTCGGGGTGCTCGGGGTGCGCCTCGATCACCTCGCGCAGCCCCTCTACGGACTCGTCCCACGAGCCGATCTCCTGCTGGAGGCGGATCTCCTCCAGGCGCTGTTCCAGATTGGGGCCGCAGGCGGCCAGCACGGCGAGGGCCATGCAGGTTGCGACCACCGGGACCCAGTGCTGTCGACGCATCCGAACACGAGCCTCCGAGAAGAGAAAGACCCAGCAGTATACCGACGCAGGGCCGTAGCCCCAGGCCACCACTCCAAGCCGTGCGGCCTTCGGGATCGGGCGTCTGTGGGTGGGATCGGGCCCCGGCGGGGCCGCGCCGGCGCCGGCGCGCAATCGGTCGGAGCAGAAGGTGCGCTCTCGGGCCCCAACGGAAAACCCCTTCCGTCCAAGTGGCAATCGCTTTCTCTACCCCGGGGGAAATTCTTGCAGCCGAGCTGCCGCATCTTCAGAAAGTCCAGCGTTTCCAGACAGTTGGCGAAAACGATCCGATCCAACCCGTTTGGCATCCGCATTGCATTCTCTCCTGGCACTGAAAGAAGCGCAGCCGGCGGCCCGCACGAGGCGGAGTACTGAGGCGGTGCAAAGGAGTCCACAATGAAGCGCAAGTTGTTCGGTATCGCGGCTTCGGCCGCCCTGCTGGTTGCAAGCACCGCGAACGCCGCCCCGGTGGTGCGTTCCGCAGACGTGTTCCTCGGCAT
>CAMYLJ010000011.1:114530-262742 GCA_947259215.1 uncultured delta proteobacterium | reverse complement strand
AGGCGCAGGGGGGCGTCGAAGCCCTGCTCCTGGACGACGCGGGCGCCATCCGGACCACGTCCGGCTGGGGCGAGGCGGTGGCCTTCGAGGCGATGCAGTGAGCCGCGCCGGGTCCGACGCCCCTAGACGTCGGCGAAGAAGTCGTTGCCCTTGTCGTCGACGACGATGAAGGCGGGGAAGTTCTCGACCTCGATCATCCAGACGGCTTCCATTCCGAGCTCGGGGTAGTCGAGCACCTCGACCTTGCGAATGTTGTCCTGGGCCAGGATCGCGGCGGGCCCGCCGATCGATCCCAGGTAGAAGCCGCCGTGCTTGTGGCAGGCGTCGGTCACCGCCTTCGAGCGGTTGCCCTTGGCCAGGGTGACGAAGCTCCCGCCGTGCTCCATGAAGAGGTCCACGTAGGCGTCCATGCGGCCCGCCGTGGTGGGGCCGAAGGAGCCCGACGCGTAGCCCTCGGGTGTCTTGGCGGGGCCCGCGTAGTACACGATGTGGTCCTTGAAGTAGGCGGGAAGCGCCTCGCCGGCGTCGATCCGATCCTTCAGCTTCGCGTGCGCGATGTCGCGCGCCACGACGATGGTGCCGCTGAGGGCGAGCCGCGTCTTCACCGGATGGCGGGAGAGCGTGGCCCGGATCTCGCTCATGGGCTGGTTCAGGTCGATCGCGATCACCTCGCCCTCGAGCTCGTCGTCGGTCACCTCGGGCAGGAAGCGCGCGGGATGGGTCTCGAGCTGCTCGAGGAAGACGCCCTCGTGGGTGATCTTGCCCAGGATCTGACGGTCGGCGGAGCAGGAGACGCCGATCCCCACCGGGCAGCTCGCGCCGTGGCGCGGCAGCCGCACGACGCGCACGTCGTGGCAGAAGTACTTGCCGCCGAACTGGGCCCCGATGCCCGTCTTGCGCGTCAGCTCGTGGACCTGCGCCTCGAGCTCCAGATCGCGGAAGGCGCGCCCGGTCTCGTTGCCCTCGGTCGGGAGGCTGTCCAGGTAGCGCGTGCTCGCGAGCTTCACGGTCTTGAGCGTCATCTCCGCCGAGGTGCCACCGATCACGATCGCCAGGTGGTAGGGCGGGCAGGCCGCGGTCCCCAGGGTGCGGATCTTCTCGTCGAGGAATTCGAGCAGCGAGTCCGGGTTCAGCAGCGCCCGGGTCTGCTGGTAGAGGAAGGTCTTGTTGGCGGAGCCGCCGCCCTTGGTGACGAACAGAAAGTGGTACTCGTCGCCCGGATCCGCGTAGAGCTCGATCTGCGCCGGCAGGTTGGTGCCCGTGTTCTTCTCGTCGTACATCGAGAGCGGCGCCATCTGCGAGTAGCGCAGGTTGGTCTCGGTGTAGGTGCGATGGATGCCGCGGGAGATTGCCTCGGCGTCGTCCCCCGGCGTCAGCACGTCCTGCCCCTTGTGGCCGATCACGATCGCCGTGCCGGTGTCCTGGCACGACGGCAGGATCATGCCGGCCGACACGTTGGCGTTCTTCAGCAGTTGGAGCGCCACGAAACGGTCGTTGTCCGAAGCCTCCGGATCGTCGAGGATCGTGCGCAGCTGGGCCAGGTGGCCGCTGCGAAAGAGGTGCGAGACGTCGCGCACGGCCTGGGCGGCCAGGTCTGCGAGCGCATCGTCACCCACCACCAGGACGCGGCGCCCGGCGACCTCCTCGCTGCGCACCTGGGCGTCGCCCAGGGACCGGTACTCGGTCGGGTCGGGGCCGAGCTCGAACAGGGGCTGATACTGGAACTGCGACATGCTCACTCCTCGCCGGCGAGAATAGCAGTGGGCTGGAGGAGGGCGCGGACGGCGGCCTCGACGCGCGCGGGGTCCACGAGCGGGGCGTTCGGGTCGCCGAAGCGGGCGCGCTCGAGGATCGCCAGGATCTCGGCGGCGTCGGCGAGGGCGGGATGGCCCCGGGCCCGATCGCGGAGCTCGTCGGGCGTGAGCGCGGCGGCCTCCGGGAGGTGGAGGCGGACGGCGCGGCGGAGCGCCTCCCGCAGGACGTCGTCGCCGGCCTCCTGCGCGCGGGCGCGGACCAGGAGGGCCCGCACCTCGCGGCGCTCGGCGGCGCCGGGCGCGCGCCAGCGGGATCGCGCCAGCCAGGCTGCCCCGCCTGCGAGCGCCGCGGCCAGCGCCCAGAGCGCCGGGCCGCGTCCCGAGCGCGTCCGCGGATCGGACGTCCTGGGGCGCGCCTCCGCCGGCGCGAGGCGGGGGGACACTTCGAGCGCGACCTCGCGGCTGCGGGCCACGCCAAAGTCGCCGCTCGCCGGGTCGTAGTAGGGGATCTCGACCGGCGGCACGCGCAGCCGGCCGCTCGCGCGCGGGACGAGCCGGTAGCGGAAGGTGTGGGTCACGCGCAGGGCCGGCGAGAGGTCGATCTCGAGGCTCGCGGGGTCGGCGAAGAGATCCGCGTCCCCGAGCACGGGTCCGAACGGCGCCGCGACGCTCCAGGTGTTGGCGGCGCCCGCCACCAGGACCCAGAGGCGTGCGGACTCGCCGAGCGAGAGCGTCGGCGGGTCGACGCGCGTCACGATCCGCACCGGGCCGACCACGCCCGCGTAGCCCTCCGGCCGGCCCGCCTCGGGAACGGGCTCGACCGTGAGCTGGGCTCCCGCGACGCGCGCGAGGAACGGTTCAGGCTGCACCTCCTCCGGGAGAACGCAGGCTAGCTCCGCTTCCGGGATCACCAGCTCGCCTGCGCGCGCCGGAAACAGCACCCGCTCCTCGCGGCTCGGGAGGTAGCGTCGGCCTTCGCGTTCGACGGCGCCCGAAGCCGGGATTCCCTCCAGGCGTTCGACCCGGAAGCCCGGGAAGCGCGGGGGCGTGGCCCAGCGGACCGCCGCCACGTCGTCGCGGCGCAGGATCCGGGCGCGCCACACGACGGCCTGGCCCACCACGGCGCGGTCGGGCTGGATCTCGAGCTGCGCGAGACAGGGCGGCGGTTCGGCCCCAGCCGTCGCCGCGGCCAGGACCAGGGCGGCCGCAGCGAGCCTCACCAGGCGGGGTCTCTCGAGGGCTGCGGCTCCGACCCGCGCGCACCCGCGCGCAGGCCCCGCCGCGGGTCGTCCTCGGCCTGCTCGAGCCAGCGCCGGACCTCGTCCGGGTCGAGGGGCGCCGGCCGCGGGTGCCTCGCACGGTCGCCTTCGCGACCCTCGGGCTGCGGTGTCGGCTTGGGCCTCCCGCGGTCGCCGCTGGACTCGGGTCGGAGCGTCGGCGGCGGGGGCGCCTGCTGGCGGGCGGCGAGTGCCGCCAGCGTCCACTCCAGGTTGTGCAGGGCGCGCGGACTCCCGGGGTCGAGCGCCACCGCGTCGAAGAACGCGTCGCGCGCCTCGGCGAGCGCGCCGCGCTCGAGCGCGGCCACGCCCAGGTCGTAGTAGGCCAGGGCTGCCAGCCCGTCGTCGCGCGCCAGCAGCGCCGCGGCCCGGAAGGCGCGCTCGGCGCCCGCGCGCTGTCCGCGCTCCGCGCGCGCGAGACCGAGCGCGAGCAGGGCGCGGGGGTCGCCCGGGTGCCCGCGCAGGTGCGCCTCGAGGGCGGCGACCGCGTCGGTCGAATCGGACGCGGCGAAGGGCTCGCCAGGCGCGAGGAGCGCCAGTGCCAGAAGCGCCGCGGTCGCGGCTGCGCCCGCGCGCGCCCACGAACGGCGCGGTCGCCCGCGGATCCACGGGCTGCCGAGCTCCGCGGCGAGCAGCAGAAAGCCCAGCAGCGCGAACGGTGCCACGCGGACCGCGGGCACGCGCCGGCGTCCGGCCTCTCCCGCGGTGCCCCCGGCGTCGCGCCGCAGCTCGGCGGCCAGCGCAGCGATGTCCACCTCGCCCCAGGCATCGGCCTCGAAGACGGCGCCGTCCGTCAGGGAGGCGATCGCCCGCAGCGCCTCCCCGTCGCGGCGCGAGCGGACCGGCGCGCCGTTGCGGTCGCGCAGCCAGCCGTCTCCCTGGGGCACCGCTGCCCCGGCCTCCGAGCCGAACGCCACGCTCACCACGCGCGCCCGGGCGCGGATGGCCTCGGCGGCGCCGGCTCCGCGGGGCGCGCCGGGGCTGCGCTCGCCGTCGCCCAGCACGAGGACGGCGCGGGCGCGCGGGGCGTCCTCGTCGGAGGCGAAGGGCCGCAGGGCGGCGACCACTCCCGCGTCCAGGTCCGAGCCCCGGTCGCGCATCAGGTCGGCGTCCACCGCGCCCACCAGCTCGGCCACCGCGGCGAGGTCCTGGGAGAGCGGGGTCAGGAGGACGCCGCGGTCCGCGAAGGCGGCCAGCGCGACCCGGTCGCCGGGACGCAGCTCGGCCAGCACCTCGCGCGCGGCGCGCCGCGCCCGGTGCAGACGACTCGGGGGCAGGTCGCGCGCGTCCATGCTGCGCGAGACGTCGAGCAGCACCACCACGTCGACGCCGCCGCCCGGGAGGCGTTCGCTCCGAGTGCCGATCCGCGGACCGAGCAGCGCGATGGCGACGGCGGCCAGGGCGACCAGCACGATCACGTCGCTGGCGGCGTGTGCACGCGGCGCCCGAGGGCCGAGGAGTGCGTGCACGCGGCGCCGGGCGCGGCGCCGGGCCGCCGCCACGGCGACGGCGGCCGCCAGCCAGAGGACGAGCGCGGCGGTGGCCCACTCCGGATGCTCGAGCCCGGCGCCGAGGCGCCACAGCGGGCTCACGGCAGTCGCCTGCGCGCGATCCGCGCCAGCAGGATCTCGCAGAGGAGCAATCCGCCCGCGGCGGCCAGCAGCGGCTCCGGCCGCGCGCGACGGCGCACCTGCGGCGGCAGCGGACGCCGCACGCGTTCGAGCCCGTCGATGGCGGCGTAGACGTCGGCCAGGTCCGCGGAGCTGCGGGCGAGGAAGGCGCGGCCGCCGGTGCGCGCCGCCACCTGGGTCAGGACCGCGGTGTCGAGGTCGTGCTGCTCGAAGCGGACGCGTCGGCCGTCCGCCACCGGGACCCGGCCGCCCGTGCCGATCCCCACGGCGTGGACGCGGACGTCGGCGCCGCGGGCCACCTCGGCGGCCACATCGACGGGCACGGTCCCCGCGTTGCTCGCTCCGTCCGTGAGGAGCACCACCACGCGTCCTTCGCGCGGCACGCCCGAGCCGCCGGGCGACTCGCCGGCCAGCGCGCGCCGCACCGCCAGCACCAGCGCGTCGCCGAGCGCCGTGGCGTCGCCCGCCTGGCCCGCGCGCAACGCGCCCAGGGCGTCGGCCAGCATGGCGCCGTCGCGCGTGAGGGGGGTGCGGGTGAAGGCGGTCTCGCCGAAGACGACGAGCCCCACGCGGTCACCCTCGGCGGTGCGCCGCTCTGCGAAGCGTGCCACCACCTCGCGGGCCAGGGCGAGGCGCGTGCCGGGCTCGCCGGCCCGGGAGGCGTCGAGGGCGCGCATGCTCGGCGAGACGTCGACGGCCAGCACCAGATCCAGCCCGGGCGCCGTGGTGGGGCTCGCGGGGCGCGTCGCGATCGGACCGGCCAGCACCGCACCCAGGGCCAGCAGGGCTCCCGCGCGCAGCAGCAGCGCGGCGCCGCGCACGAGATCCAGGCGCGCGGCGCCGGCGCTGCGCGCTTCGGGCAGGGCCGGCCAGGGGAGTCCGCGGGGCGGGGTGCGCAGCGCGGCCAACACCAGGGCCGCGACCGCCAGCGTCGCAACGACCAGCACCAGGGGATGCCCGAAGCCGTCGAAGCGAATCACCGCAGCTCCTCGGGCGGCTCGGTTTCGTCGACGAACGCCAGCGCCTGCTGCACGGTCGCCCCCACGTCGCTCGGGTCGGCGTCGGGCGGGAAGCGCGCGGCGTCGAGCCGTTCGAGGAGAGCCAGGAACGCCGGCCAGCTCGAGCGCGCTCCGAAGGGCGGAGTCGCCGCGGCGAGTTCGGGAGTCGTGCGAGCGACGGTCTGCGCGGCGAAGCGCCGCTCGACGTAGCGCCGCAGCGCGTGCGCCGCGGCGTCGGCGGCGCCCGCCGGATCGTCTTCCGCGCGCGCGGCGGCCGCGGCGCACCCGGCGCGCGCCGCGGCCCGGGCCGGCGCGCGCGCCGCCCCGCGCGCCTCCGGCTCCACGCGTGCGCGCCGCCGGCGCACGAGCGCGACCAGGGCCACGGCGGCCAGCGCGACGGCCGCGCCGCCGAGTGCCGAGATCCAGGAGGCGCCCACCGCGGGCGGGGGCTCCGGGGCCGCGTAGCCGAAGGGCGCCATTCGATCGGGCGCCTCCGCCAGCACCGAGACCACTTCGAGGGGCTGCTCCGCCACGACGATCTCCTGAAGCGATCCGTCGGGCGCCTCCACCTCGAGCCGGCTCTCGGGCCAGGCCGAGGGACCGACGGCCCGCGCGCGCAGCCGCACCCGCACCCGGTGAACCCAGCGCGCGTTCGAACGCTGCACGGGCAGGGGCTCGACGCCCAGCACCCAGAAGCCCGGCAGCTCGGCGGGCGGCTCCGGCAGGCGCAGTGTGTGGTCCGGCGGTGTGGTGACGGCGAGCGTGGCGTGGGTGACCTGTCCGACCGCCAGGATCGGCGGCTCGAATACCAGCGCGCCGCGCGCCATCGGCGGGGCCGGCCTCGCCGGCGGCGGCTCCGCGGCCGGCGAGCAGGCGGTCAGCGTGAGGAGCAACGCGGCGAGCGCGGCCGCCACGGCTAGGCCGCCACCCGCGCGCGCGAAGCGCGCGCCGCGAAGAAGCGCACCAGCGCGTGGAGCGGGTCCGCGCCGCTGTCGAGCCAGGCGACGTCTGCGCCGCTGCCTCGCAGCCGGCGCGCGAGCGCGCGTCGGCGCACGGCGGCGGCCGCGGCGTACACCTGGCGCGTCTGGGCACGTCCCGTGTCGAGGAGCCAGACGCGGCCGGGACGCTCGGGGTCCGTGATCCGGATCGGCCCGCCACGCACGAGCCATTCCTCCCGGCGATCGCCCACCACGGCGCACACGAGATCGTGGCGGCGGCACGCGGCGGAGAGGGCTCCCGCGGCCGCCGGGTTCGTGAAGAGCGGTTCGTCTCGGAAGTCCGACAGCGCGAAGAGCACGGAGCGCCGCCCGGCGAGGGCGCGCGCGCGCTCCAGCGCGGCGGCGACGTCCGTGCCGCGGCGCCCGGGCTGCCGGGAGGCGGCGGCCGCGGCCCGCACGACGGACCCGATGTGGGCGGGTCCCCGGTCGGGCGGGATTTCCAGGCGCACGAGGTCGTCGAAGACGACGAGTCCGACCCGGTCGCCGGCGTGTCCCGCCGCCGCCGCCACCAGCGCCGCGGCGTGGGCGGCGGTCTCGCGCTTGCTTCTCCCGCCGCTCGCGAAGTCCATCGAGCCCGAGACGTCGAGCAGCAGCACCACGCTCTGGTCGCGCTCCTCGCGGAAGCGCTTCACGTAGGGCTCGCCGGTGCGCGCGGTGGCGTTCCAGTCGAGGCTGCGCACGTCGTCGCCCGGCACGTACGGGCGGGACTCCTCGAACTCGATCCCGCCGCCCCGGAAGGCCGCGGTCCAGGCGCCCGCGAAGGGGCCGGATGCCTCGCGGCGTGCGCGCACCACCAGCCGGCGCACCGCCTGCTCGAGGTCGGCGCCGTCCGGGCCGATGGGGGGCGCAGCGGGCATCGGCCTAGGGGGTCGGCACCGAGGCGAGCACCGCCGCCACCACGTCTTCGGGGGCGATGCCGTCCGCCTCGGCCTCGTAGGTTACGATCACCCGGTGGCGCAGCACGTCCGGTGCCACCCGCTTCACGTCGTGGGGCGTGGCGAAGTCGCGCCCTTCCAGCAGGGCGCGCGCCCGCGCCGCCCGCAGCAGGAAGATCGAGGCCCGCGGCGAGGCCCCGAGCTGCACGAGCGCCGACGCGCCGCGCTCCGGTGCGCCGGGCATGCGTACGCCGGCCGCTTCGGGGTCGCGGGTGGCCCGCGCCAGCTGGACCGCGTACTCGGCCACCGCCGGCGCCACGTGCAGGCCGTCGGCCGCGCGCTGGAGCTCTGCCACCGCGCCCGCGTCGGCCGTCGGCCGGAGGGAAGCGGGAGCCTCCAGGCCGCGCAGCGCGATCTCGCGCTCCTCGTCGGCGTCGGGGTAGCCCACGACCAGCTTGAAGAGGAAGCGGTCGATCTGGGCCTCGGGCAGCGGGTAGGTCCCCTCCAGCTCGACGGGATTCTGGGTGGCCATCACCAGGAAGGGCTCGGGCAGCGGGAACGTCTCGTCCCCGATCGTCGCCTGACGCTCTTCCATCGCCTCGAGCAGCGCCGATTGCACCTTGGCCGGCGCCCGGTTCACCTCGTCCGCCAGCAGCACCGGGGCGAAGAGCGGCCCCTTGCGGACGACGAAGCGCTGCTGGTCTGGGAGGTAGATGGGAGTTCCCAAGAGGTCGCCGGGCAGGAGGTCCGGGGTGAACTGGATGCGCTGGAAGCCGAGCCCGAGGGCCTCGGCCAGGCTGCGGACGGCGGTCGTCTTGGCCAGCCCGGGCACCCCCTCGACCAGCACGTGCCCGCGCGCCAAGAGGCCCAGCAGGAGCCCCTCCACCAGACCTCGCTGGCCCACCACCGCCCGGCCGATCTCGTCGACCAGCCGCTTCAGCGTCTCCACCGGCCGCTCCACAGTGCACTCCGCCCCGTCAGGTCCGACGCGCGGTGGGGCGTCTGCGTTTCGCCCGCCGGGCCCGCTCCACGATCGTCGTGGTCCGCACGCCGGGCACCTCACGAAGGCGTACCACGCGTCCCCCCCAGCTCTCCACCTCTTCGCGGCCCACGATCGTGTCCAGGTTCCAGTCCCCACCCTTGGCCAGGACGTCCGGGTGCAGGGCCCGGATCGCGGCTCGCGGGGTGTCCTCGGAGAAGAGGGTCACCCAATCCACGCAGGCGAGGCCCGCCAGCACCTCGGCTCGCTGGCGGGCGGGCACGAGCGGGCGTCCGGGGCCCTTGGCGAGCCGGCGCGCGCTGGCGTCGGAATTCACGGCGACGATCAGGCGATCGCCGAGTCCGCGGGCCTGCTCGAGGCTGCGGATGTGTCCCACGTGCAGCAGGTCGAAGCAGCCGTTGGTGAAGACCACGCGCTCGCCCCGGCGCTGGGCGCGGCGCACCGCCTCCGCGGCGCGCGCCCGACCGAGCAGCTTGTCCCGGGCGCGCGTCACGATCCCTCCGGCGGCGGCGACCCCGCGCGCGGTCCCAGACGGGCGAGCGCCGACTGGATGGCCGCGAGCCCGCGCCGCACGAATTTGGGCACCAGGATCTTCGGGTCCGACGCGAAGGACGGCCCGGAGATGGAGCGGATCTGGGGCTCGCGCCAGGGGCCGGTCGCCTCCAGGTACGCGGCCACCAGCTTCTCGTCCGGACCCTGGAGCAGCGGGCCGACGATCGGAAGCTTGCCGACGATGGTGTCGACGGTGCTGTGTGGGAAGATCCCGATCACGACCTCCAGGTCGTTGGGCCGCTCGTCCACCTGGAGCGAGCCCGAGATCAGGATCCGCAGGCGCGGCGCCTCGAACAGCAGCGCGTCCGTGGCGATGCGGCCCCCCGCCAGCGCGAGGTCCGAACGCAGGGCGTCGAAGGGCAGGGAGCCTTCGGCGGCGAACTCCTGGAAGCGGTCGCCGCTGCGGGCGATGGCGCCGGCCATCGGCGGCCGCCGGTGCAGCGCGCCCTCTCCCGCGTTGAGGGAGACCCCGCCCGCCAGGGTCCGCAGCGCCTTGCGCCCGGGCTCGAGCGAGCCGTCCAGGTCCACCACCGCGTCGACCCGCGCCTCCAGGTCGCCCCGGTCGAGCCCGAGCAGCTGACCCACCTCGCGGAACTCCGTGTCCTCGAGCACCAGTTCCAGGTCGAGGGGCACCTGGTCCTCGCGCGCCAGGTCCACCTCGATGGTGCCGTGGACCCGGCCGCCGTCCTGGACCGACGACTCCGCGTCGACGAGGCGTAGCTGAGTGCCCTGGCAGTAGAAGCCGCCGTGAGGGTCCGGCAGGCCCACGCCGACGAAGCGGCCTCCCTCGGCGCGCCAGGTCCCGCGGGCCCAGATCCCGAGCGAGGAGCTCGGGGCCATCTCCCGCTCCTGCTCCCCCACGACCAGCGTGACCGCCACCCGGCCGGGATCGTCGCCCCGGCGCGGGACCACCTGCCCGTCCGCCTCGACGGCGAGGCCGCCCCACCAACCGCTCGCGCGCAGCGCCCGCGCACCGTCCACCGGCGGCTCCACCACCAGGTCCACGTCCTCGAGCCGCCAGGTCGCGATCGGGTGATCCAGCCAGTCCGCGTGCACCTCGAGCCGCTCCAGCCCGATCGGTCGCGCGGGGTCGCGTGGCTGGCCGTCTCCCGCCATGAAGTCGGTCAAGGGCCCGATGCCCGGGATCTCGGGCGCGGGCGCTGCCGCGCCTCGCTCGCCCCGGGCCAGCAGGCGCTCGAGCCCGACGATCTCGAAGTCCAGCTCCGGCATGTCCTCGGCGCGCTTCAGGTTGCGCACCTCGAGCCGCTCGCGGTCCAGGCGGATCTGCCCCGCCAGGCCCTCGATGGCCTCGTCGGGGTCGACCCGCACGGTGACGTCTCGGAAGCTGGCGTTGCCCTCGAACTGGAGCGGAAGCCGGTCGGCGCTCGGATCGCTCAGCTCGGCCCAGTCCCGCAGGCGCCCCGTGCCGTGCACTTCCAGGTGGGTGAGCCGTCCCGCTTCCAGTCGGGCCAGGGGGCCTGCGAGCGCCTCCGCCATTTCGTCGGGCAGCCAGTCGGCAAAGTCTCGCGCCCGCTCGATCTGCACGTTCTCGGTCTCGAGGGTCAGCCGGGCCCGGGATCCGGCGCGCAGCGGGCGCTCGACCACGCCGCGCGCGGAGATCCGCTCGCCGTCCAGCTCGAGGCTGGCGTCCTCGAGGCGAAGACGATCGTCGGTCAGCTCGATCTCGGCGGCGGCCACTGCCGCCTTGCCGCGGAGCCGGAGCGGTGCCTCGGCGCCGGCCCGGGGAAAGCGCGCGTCCAGGTTCCCGACCAGCAGGTCCAGGCGCAGGCTTCGGGCGCGATCCCGCGCGACGTGCAGGGCTGCGCTCCCGCGGGCGGTACCCGCCAGGCGCAGGTCCGGGTGGGTCGCGCGCAGGTACGGGGCGAACGCGCGCAGGTCTACGTGACGCGCGTCGAAGGTCACCTCGACCCGGCCGTCTCGGGTGCGGCTGCCCTCCAGGGTGATCCAGCCGGTCTCGCCGGCCGGGTCCACCAGGCGTCCCGAGCCGGCGATGCGGGAGGTGCGGGCCCGGGTGTTCTGGACCAGGAGGGCCTCGAAGTCCTCCAGGGCCAGCAGCCAGGGCGCATCCGGGGCCACGGACCGGTCCGTCAGCACGAAGCGCGCCCCGTGAAGCTCCAGCTGCTGGGGGGCGAGGGAGGCTCGCAGCAGGTTCAGGGGCGCCTGGAGGATGGAACGGGCGCGGTCCCCCATGCGCTCGATCCAGGCAAAGCGACCGCTGCTCGCCTGCGGGGCCGGGGCGTCGTCGCCGAGGGCGGCGCCGAGCACGGGAACCGTGACCCAGCTGCCATCGGGCCGCCGCTCGAGCTGGAGCACCGCGTCCTCGAGCAGGATGCGGCGCAGCCGGATGCGCCCCAGCAGCAGGGAGCTCGGGTCGACGCGGCCCAGCGCCCGGCGCACGCGCAGGGCGGGTTTCCCGGGCTCCGCCCAGGCCGCCAGGCCCTCGACCTCGAAGGCGGGCAGCGGCTGCAGCAGCAGCCGGGCCGAGGCCACGCTTACGGCTCCGCCGAGGGCGCGGCCGAGGCTCCGTTCCGCCGCGGCGCGGACCTGCTCGGGGCCGAGCCGGGAGGCCGCGAGCAGGCTCGCTGCCGCCAGCACGGCCGCCAGTCCGAGGGCGATCAGGGCTACGAGGAGGGGGCGTCGCAATGGCGCCTCCGGAGGGTCGGCGGACTCTAGCAGAGTCCCCCCGGCCCTATTTCCGCGGGGCGTCGTCCGGAGCGGTCGATCCCCCGGGGTTGCCGGCTGGGCAAGCCTAAGTTGCCCTCGGGGAATGCTCCTGCGCACGCGCCCGATGGGTGTATGTCCCCGCGCCGTGGACGCTTCCGGAATCCGACTCCGCATCCCTCGGATTGCCCCAACAGCTCATTTTCGCTCAAGAATTTCCGCGTACCACCGAAACAGTACCCCGACCGGAACCCCGTGCCGGGCCCGGGAGGGGAGTGCGAGCAGATGGCAGACAACGGCCGAAGCCCGAACCGAGTCCGCGAGCTCCGCGAGAATCGCCTCATGACCCAGGCCCAGCTCGCCCGCAAGGCGAAGGTCGCGCTCCGCACGATCCACAGCGTCGAGAAGGGCATGAACTGCCGCATGGACACCAAGCGGAAGATCCTGATCGCGCTGGGAATGCGGTTCGAGGACAAGGACTACGTGTTCCCGCAGATCCCGCGTCCCGACCCGTTCAGCGGAACCCAGCACTAGCCGCCGGGCCACCGGCGCCACCCACGCGACGCGCCGATCGGCGCGGTCGCCGTTTCGGTACCATCGATCGGAACCGTTCCCTGCTGGTGCGCCCGTGCGCCCGACTACTGGCTGGGGGTAGCCATTCCGGATCGCATCACCCTACTGGCGGATGTCGCCGAGATCGTCTCCCACTCCCACGACTTTACGGAGACAATGGGGAACGTCGTGGATCTGGTGGCGCAGCGGCTCCAGGCCGACGCCTGCTCGATCTACCTGACCGACGCTGACCTCCAGCACCTGACCCTTCGCGCCAGCAACGGGCTCGACCCGGGAGCCGTGGGGCAGGTGCGGGTGGCCTTCGGCGAGGGCCTCGTCGGTGTGGCGGCCCAGAGCGCGGAGCCCATCGGCATCGAGCACGCCCGCGAGCACCCGGCTTTCCGCCACTTCCCGGAATCCGGTGAGGATCGCTTCGCCTCGCTGATGGCTGCACCCATCGTGCTGCGCAACATCTCGATCGGCGTCATCGCCGTGCAGACCGAGAAGCCGCGCTCGTTCCAGCCCTCGGAGGTGGCGCTCCTCCAGACCTGCGCCCGGCTGATCGCGCCGGTGGTGATGAACGCGCAGCTGCTGGCGCTGGTGACCAGCACCGCCGACGAACGCGCCCAGGTGCTGGACGAGCTGGCGCACTCCGGCCTGCCCATGTCCATGGGCGAGGCGGACCGCCCCGCGCGCAACGTGGAGGTGCGGGGCATCCCGGCGGCGCGCGGTGTGGCGATCGGGCCGATCTACCGTCTCGAGGATCCTCTCGACCTGGAGCAGCTGGTCTACCGGCCGAGCGACGATCCGGAGCGGGAACGCTCGGATCTGCTGGAGGCACTCGCGGAGGCCCGACGCGACCTGCACGAGGTGCGCGACCAGGTGGGCGAACGCTTCGGGCCCGAGTTCGCCGCCGTCTTCAACACGCACATCCAGATCCTCGAGGACTCGGGCTTCGTGCAGAGCGTCGAACAGGCCGTGGCCGAGACGCCGAACGCCCTTTCGGCCCTGCGCAAGGTGCTCGCCGCCTACCGCAAGACCTTCGAGAGCATCGAGGACCCCTACTTCCGCGAGCGCGGAGACGACATCCAGGACGCGGGGCTGCGCGTGATGGCCAACCTGCTCGGGGTGCGCCACCACAACGTGCGGCTCTCCGAAGGCGCGATCGTGGTGACCGACAGCATCCTGCCCAACCACTTCGCCACCTTGGAGGTGGACAAGATCGGCGCCATCGTGGCCGAGCACGGCGGCGCCACCTCCCACGGAGCGATCTTCGCCCGCTCCCTCGAGATCCCGCTCGTGACCGGCGCTGCCGGCATCCTGACCCAGGCGCGGCCGGGCGAGGACGCCATCGTCGACGGCGCCAGCGGGCGCGTCTACCTGGCGCCCGACGAGGGCCTGCGCGGCGAGTACGCGCGGGCCCAGCAGCGGCACGCCATCGAGGTGGAGCATCTCGACGCCCTGGGGAGCCGCCCGGCGGAGACCCGCGACGGCCGCCACATCGTGCTGACCGCCAACGCGGGGCTGTGGCACGACCTGCCCCTGGTGGATCGCCACGGCGCCGAGGGCGTGGGCCTCTTCCGCACGGAGCTGCTGGCGCTGGCGCACCGCGGCTTTCCCGAGGAGAACGAGCAGGAGCGCCTGTACGAGCAGGTGGCCGAGTACCTGGCGCCGCGCCCGGTCACGATCCGCACCCTCGATCTCGGCGGTGACAAGTCGGTGCCGATCCCGGGGTTTGCCCGCGAGGAGAACCCGCAGCTCGGCTGGCGCTCGATCCGGATGTCGCTCTCCAACGAGCGCGCGTTCCGGGCCCAGCTGCGCGCGATCCTGCGCGCCAGCGCCCACGGCAACGTGCGGCTGCTGCTGCCGATGATCTGCACGCTTCCGGAGCTGCGTCGGGCGCGTGAGCTGGTGGAGGAGTCGAAGGTCGAGCTGGAGAAGCGCGGCGAAGCGTTCGACGCCAAGATCCCTGTGGGCATCATGATCGAGGTGCCGTCGGCTGCGTTGATCGCCGATGCCCTGGCCCACGAGTGCGACTTCTTCAGCGTCGGGACCAACGATCTCACCCAGTACACGCTGGCCGTGGACCGCGGCAACGAGCGGGTGGACCACCTGTACGACTCGTTGCACCCCGGCGTGCTGGCGCTGATCGACCGCAGCGTGCGCGCCGCGCGCCGTGCCGACATCCCGCTCTCGGTGTGCGGCGAGATGGCGGGCGATCCCCTGGCCGTACCCATCCTCGTCGGGCTCGGCGTGACGGAGCTCTCGGCGGCACCGAGCGCCGTGCCGCCGATCAAGGAGGTGGTGCGCGCCCTGGAGTCCGGCGACCTGGAGGACGACGCACGCCGCGCCCTCGAGAAGGGCACCGCGCTCGAGGTGAAGCGCGTGGCCGCCGAGCGCCTGCGCCACGACGGGCTGCTGCAGCACCCCGACGTCGGCCGCTGGCTCCGCAGCATCATCGACGATCTCGGCTAGCTGCGGGAGGGTGCGCGGGCGTGACCTCCTGCGGAGGTCGTGCTGGCGGGTGGGGCACCTCGTGGCAGGGCCTCTTGGGGAGACGGGAGTCCCTCGCTGGTCCGTCCTCATCGGCCGGGCGGTCCGCGAGAGGCCGAGGTCCCGCGCATCTTGCAGGGATGCCGTTCGTTCGGCGGAGCCTTGCAGCGGCATCCGGGGCGGTCGCGTGGCACGGCCCTGCCACGAGGTGGCGGCCACCCGCCCGTCGCTCCGTTGGGAGGCGAAGCTCGCGCGGGCTTCGGGCCGACTGAGCCGCCGCGTCGCGCGCGCGTCGACGGACGATCGACGCCCCGCAAGCCCGGCGCCCCCAGGTCGCGCCTACGCTCCCCCGCCGGATCGCCGGGCGCGCAGCGGTCTCAGCGACAGCGCCAAGCAAGCTGGGAAGTCGGCTCCTGGCCGACTTCCGATTCTCCTCTCCCGAAGGCGAGCGGAGATCAGTCGGGATCGGCCAGCGGGCGGAGGTCCAGCACCAGGGCGTTGTGGTCGCTGCCCGGCAGCTTCAGCGCCCGGGCCTCCTCGGCGTGCACGCGCTCCACCAGGACGTGATCGATGCGCAGCAGCCGCGGCGCATTCGGGCCCGGCCCCCAGGTGCGGGGCGCGCGGGCGCCGCGTCGGCGTGCGACCGCGGCCGGCGCGTCGGTCAGACGCCGCGCGAGCCCGCGGTAGAGGGGCCAGGCCGGCGAGGCGTTCAGGTCCCCGAGCAGCGCCCGCGGGCGGCCGGGGTCGGCGTCCAGGTGCCGCAGCAGCGCGCGCAGCTGGGCGCGGCGCCAGGCCAGCGAGCGCCAGTAGGGTCGGACGTGCGGGGCGGTGAGGTGCACCGAGATGATCTCGAGCGACGCCGCCAGGCCCGGCCAGGCGTCCGGCTCCACCCGGGCGACGCGGGCGTCGCGATCCGGCAGGGCGATGCGTTCCAGCCGGGCCGGGGCGCGCAGCGCGATGCCCATGCCCTGGTGGTTCCGGGCGGGCTCGAGGCGACCGTGGGGGAGCCGCTCGGCCACGGCCTCGGCCTGCTCCGGCGTCATTTCCTGGAGGCACGCCACGTCCGCGTCGGTCGCGACCACCAGCTCCGCCAGGGCCGGGGGATCCACGCCGCCGTTTCTCAGGTTGGCGCTCAGCACCCGGATCCGCGTTCCCACGCCCGCTCCCGTCACTCCCCCGGCGGTGGGTCCGGCGGTGCCCCCACCTCCCGATCCACCCGGGCGCGGAGTGCATCGAGTCGCCGCTCCAGCTCCTTGAGGCAGGATTCGCGGGCGGCCTCGTCGAGCTCACGGGGCACCGCGAGCGGCTCGCCGTAGGCGCACACCACGCGGGCGAAGGGCCTGGGCAGTCGGATCCGGTCCCAGCTCCCGGTGGTCCATGCGGGCTCCCCAGCCAGGGCGACGGGGAAGATGGGCTTTCCGGTCGCTGCGGCGAGGGCGATTACCCCGGGTTTCGCCTGGCGCGCGGGTCCGCGCGGGCCATCGGGCAGGACCGCCACGGTGAGGTCCGAGCGCAGTCCGCGGATCAGCCGCCGCAGCAGGCCCAGCCCACCCCGGGAGCTCGAGCCGCGGGCGCTCGAGGAGAAGCCCAGTCGGACCAGCATCGCGTCGAAGATGTCGCCGTCGCGGGACTGGCTCACCGGCATCAGGATCCCGCGGTCGCGGTAGAACCAGGCGCCGAGGGCCGCGTCCCGGTGCCACAGCGCGCCGAGCCGCACCTGGCCATCGGCGTGCAGCTCCGGGCCGAGCACCCGGACGCGCCAGGTGGCGCCGAGCGCGCGCAGCAGCCAGGCCGCGAGTGCGCCGATCAGGGCGCCGACCGCCGGATGGGCGAGGAGGTGGCGCGCGCGCATGGGGCGCCACGGTAGCGGGTCCCCCGGGGTCCCGTAAGCCCCCGAGAACGCAGGGGGATCGCTGGAGGAGCGGGCATCCGTGTGGTAACCATCCCCTCGCCCGCAGAGCGGATTCCCCGCTCGCACGCGAGGAGTCCGACGCGATGGCCCGGGCGCTGGCCACGACCGCCGCCACCTACGCGGAGCTCACCAAGCCGCGGGTGCTGCTGCTGGTGATCTTCACCGGGCTGCCGGCGCTGATCCTGGCGGGCGGCGCCTGGCCCCAGCCGGGCTTCGCCGTGGCCGTCCTGGCGGGCATCGCGCTGGCGGCCGCCGCCGCCAACACCTTCAACTGCTATCTCGAGCGCGACCGCGACGCCCGCATGGCGCGCACCCGGGCGCGTCCGCTGCCGGCCGACCGGCTGGCGCCGGGCCGGGCGCTCGTCTTCGGCTGGGTGCTGGCCTTCGTCTCGACGGGCCTGCTGTGGCGGGTCGGCGGGCCCACCGCCGCGGCCCTCGGCGTGGCGAGCATCCTCTTCTACGTCTTCGTCTACACGGTCTGGCTGAAGCCGCGCTCCGCCTGGAACGCCGTCGTCGGTGGTGCTGCGGGCGCGGCGGCGCCGCTGATCGCCGACGCCGCGGTGAACGGGCACGTCGGGCCGGCCGGCTGGCTGCTCTTCGCCATCGTCTTCTTCTGGCAGCCGCCCCACGTGTGGGCGATCGCGCTCTTCCGCAAGCGCGACTACGAGGCCGCCGGCATCCCCATGCTGCCGAGCGTGATCGGCGACCAGCCGACCCGCTGGCGCATGCTCTGGTACTCGCTGGCGCTGGTTCCGGTGACCCTGGCGCCGGTGCCCCTGGGCATGCTGGGCGGGCTCTACCTGGCGGCAGCGCTGGCGCTCGACGCCTGGTTCGTGTGGCACGTGGTGCGGGTCCTGCGCGAGCGCACCACGGCGGCGGCGCGCCGCGTCTTCCGGGTCTCGCTCGTGTACCTGTTCGCGCTCTTCCTGGCGATGCTGCTGGACCGGGCGGTCTAGCGGGACTGCGGCGTCTCGACCGGGACGTCCTCCCGGGCGTCGGAGTCGAGCTCGCGCATGCGCCGGCGTAGCCACCAGGCGAATCCGCCCAGCAGCGCCAGCGGCAGCACGGTGAGGAGCGCCGTGGTGAGCAGGAACGCCACCCGCGCGCCGTCCGCGCCCGAGAAGCAGACCGCGCAGGCGTGGCTCGACCGGGGGGCGAGCGTGCCGGCGACCAGTACGAGCGCGGCGAGTCGGCCCCTCACAGGTAGACCCGCAGGTAGAGGACCGGCCAGACGCCGACCACGAAGTACCAGAAGGTCCGCGCGGCCGTGAAGGTGCTCGGGCGCAGCTCCCGGCGGCTGTGCAGCTGGAAGGCCCAGACGAGGATTCCCAGGGCCACGATGGCGTGCAGCGCGTGGGTTCCCACGATCAGGTAGAAGAAGCTGCCGTGGGTGCTGGAGGTCAAGGTCAGCCCCTGGGCCAGGAGCCGGGCCCACTCGAACCCCTGGAAGACCACGAAGAAGGCGCCCAGCGCGAGTCCCGCGGCGAAGGGACCTCCGGCCTGCGCGCGGTCACCGCGGTAGGCCCGCCCGGCCATCCAGATCAGGAGGCCGGAGGCGAGCAGCGCAGCCGTGTTGAGCGCCGTCGCCTCCACCGGCAGCCGCGGCTGCCCGGGCGGGGGCCACTCCACGGTGCCGCCGCGCACGATCATGAAGGCGCTGATCAAGCCCGCGAAGAGCATGATCTCGGTCAACACGAAGATCAGGGTGCCGAGGACGGAGCTCGGGAGGATCGGACCCGGCTCGCTCGCCGCGTCGTGGACCAGGCGGAGGTCGCGCTGGGCCATGGGGGAACTCCTCGGCTAGTGGTGCTCGCCGCCCGCCTCGCCGTGGGGGACGAAGTCCGGGTGCCCCAGGGTGCCCGGGGCGGCGGTCGACTGCATGGGCTTGACCCAGTTGTCGCCCTCGAAGCGCATCACGTCCGGAGCCACGCCGGCAAAGAATAGCAGCATGAATACCAGCATGGTCGCCATGAGGTAGACCACGTAGCGCGGCTCGATGTTCAGGTGCATGAAGTTCTTGGCCACCATGTAGGCCTTCACGACGGCGATTCCGAAGGCCGTCAGCAGCGTGACGACCCGGATCTCGAGCATGGGCCCGAGCACGCTGATGATCAGCAGCACCAGCAGGATCGCCCAGATCCGCACGTAGTTCGGGTGCTCGTGATGCTCGTCGTGGTGGGCTGCGGCTTCGGCCATGATGGTCCTACTTCGCGATGTAGAGGAGCGGGAAGAGGAAGATCCAGACGATGTCGACGAAGTGCCAGTAGATCCCGATCAGCTCCACCCGGTGAAGCTCCAGGTTCTTGGCTGCGTCCCTGGCGATCAGCAGCAGGATCACGGCGCCGGCGATCACGTGCAGGGCGTGGAGCCCGGCAGCCGTGTAGTAGAACGACCAGAAGGTATTCGACGTGATCGTGAAGCCGTGGCTGATCTCGGTGTACCACTCGTAGGACTTGATCGCGATGAAGATCGCGCCGCCCAGGGCCGTCAGGCGCAGGAAGAACGCCGCGCGCTTGCCGTTGCCATCGACCGCATTCGCGTGGCCCAGCACCGCGAACAGGCTCGACGTGAGCAGCACGAAGGTATTGATGGCGCCGATGGTCGTGTTGGTGTTGGCGGCCTGCACGGTCCAGGCGTCGTGGGCCAGGCGGAACATGATATAGGAGGCCAGGATGCCGCCGAAGATCACGATCTCCGAGGCCACCACCCACCAGACCGCCAGGCGTCCGGTGGGGATGCCCGTGGCGCTCCGCAGGTTGGCGATGGGTCGTGCTGCGCTGCTCATGGCGTGGGTTCCGTCGGGCTCCCGTGGCTAGTTGGGCAGGTTCTGCGGCCAGTAGTCTTCTTCGCGATCCGGGTGGCTGTACTCGTACGGGGGCCGGTAGACGGTCGGGTACTGGTCGCCGAAGTTGCCGTGGGGCGGCGGAGATTCCGTCGTCCACTCGAGGGTGTTGGACTTCCAGGGGTTCTTGCCGGCCTTCTCTCCGCGCACCAGGCTCACGATCACGTTGTAGAAGAACACGAGCTGGAAGGCGAGCATCACCACCAGGGATACCGTCGCCAGCACGCGCAGATCCTGCATCCACGGCTCCGCCAGCATCGGGTAGTTCGTGAAGTCATAGATCCGCCGGTGCTGGCCCGCGGCCCCGAGCACGAAGAGCGGGATGAAGATCAGGTTGAAGGGGATGATCGTGCCCCAGAAATGGATCTTGCCCAGGGTGTCGTTCATCATGCGCCCGAACATCTTCGGGAACCAGAAGGTGACGCCCGCGTAGGTCCCGATGATCGCGATCGGGAAGAACGTGTAGTGGAAGTGGGCCAGCACGAAGTAGGTGTCGTGGAAGTAGATGTCCGCGCCGCTTGCGCCCAGGAAGATCCCGGTCACGCCGCCGATCAGGAACTCCGCCACGAAGGCCAGGGCCCACAGCATGGGCGTGTTGAGCCGGATGCTGCCCCCGTACAGCGTGGCGATGTAGACGAAGCACATCTCGGCGATGGGGATCGAGATCAGCAGGGTCGTGATGGTGAAGACGTGGGCCATGCGCGGGTCGATGCCCGCGATGAACTGGTGGTGGGCCCAGACGGTGAAGGACAGCACGCCGGTGCCGATCGCCGTCCACAGGATGGTGCGGTAGGCGAAGAGCTTCTTGCGGGCGAAGACCGGCATGATGTCGGCCACGATGCCCATGGCCGGCAGCAGCACCACGTAGACTTCGGGGTGCCCGAAGAACCAGAACAGGTGCTGCCACAGCAGCGGGTCGCCGCCGCGGGTCGGATCGTAGAAGTGGGTGCCCACCTGCTGGTCCATGAACAGCATCACTGCCCCGGCGATCAGCGGGCCCACGGACGCCATGAACAGGATGCTGGCGATGATGATCATCCACAGCACCATGGGGATGTCGTAGATACCCATGCCCTTGGTGCGGGAGTTCATCAGGGTGGTGACGAAGTTGATGCCGCCGAGCAGGAAGGCCACGAACTCGAGCGCCACTGCCACCAGCCACAAGGTGGCTCCCATCGGCGTCAGGCTGTACGCGGCGTTGGCCGACAGCGGTGGGTAGGCCGTCCAGGCGCCGCCGAAGCCGCCGCCCTCGACGAAGAACGACGCGAGCAGCACCAGCGCCGAGATGAAGAAGATCTGGTACGAGAGCCGGTTGATGCGCGGGAAGACCATGTCGTCCGCGCCGATCATGAGCGGGATCAGGAAGTTCCCGAAGGCGGCGATCAGCACCGGCATCGCCACCCAGAAGATCATGATGGCGCCGTGGTTGGTGATCAGCGAGTTGTACTCGTTGGCCGAGACGACCCCGAAGAACGGGACCTCCATGCCGGGGAACGCCAGCTGCATGCGGAACACGTAGGCGAAGAAGGCGCCGATCAGGCCCATCGCCATGCCCGTGAACAGGTACTGCATGGCGATGATCTTGTGGTCCGTCGAGAACAGGTACTTCTTGACCCAGCCCTCTTCGTGGTGCTCGCCGTGGGCTGCCTGTTCCGCGGGGTGGACGGTTTCCGCCAATGCTCTGTCCTCGTCAGCGACCGCTGGCGGTCGCAACGGCGACCGGGGCCGCCTGGGAATGGCTCGCGATGAAGGCTGCGTGCTCGTCGGGGGACTCGACGAAGATCCGGGCCCCCATGATGCCGTGCCCGATGCCGCAGATCTCGGCGCACTGGACGTCCCACTGGCCGGTCTTCTGGGCGTTGAACCAGCCGGTGATGGTCCGGCCCGGCACCGCGTCCTGCTTCAGCCGGAAGACCGGCACCGAGAAGTTGTGGAGGACGTCCCGCGACTCGAGCAGGTAGTGGTAGGTGGTGTTGGCCTGGACGTGGAGCTCGTCCACCAGGGCGATGTCGTCGGCCGTGTCGAGCTTCCCGTCCTTGCCGGGATGCACGAAGGTCCAAGCCCACTGTTGGCCGACCACGCGCACCGTCTGCTCGGCTTCCGGCAGGTTCTGCTTGATGGTGTACCAGACCTGCACCGCGCCCACGATGATGAAGACGTCGCACACCAGCACCAGCAGGTGCGGGATGCTGATCCAGCGCTTCTGGGACTTCTCCTCGCCGGTCACGTACTGGGCCTTCTGGCCCGGGCGATGCCGGAACTTGATGATGAAGCCGAAGAAGACGGCCTCGCACAGGATGAACCAGAACCCGACCAGCACCCCGATCAGCAGGATCAGGTTGTCGACGTCCCGTGCGTAGGTGGATACGGCTTCGACCCAGGTTTCGATCATCGGGGGCCTCAGAGGATGAAGATGAACACGATCAGGATGAAGATCAGGATGCCCGCCATCGACACCCCGAAGATCCGGTCGGCCAGCTCGTCTCCTGCGTATGCCTTTGCCATGGCTGCTCCGAGCCTCCCGCCCTACTTCCGCAGCGTCAGGACGTAGGCGACCACGTCCTGCATGTGCTGCTCGTCCTCGAGGGTCATCGACATGGAGCGCATGGTCGCGCCCCAGGTGTCCCCGGCCTTTGCGCCGCGCAGGCCCGACTTGAACTTCTTGAGCTGCGCCACCATGTACCAGTCGCTGTTGTTCAGCAGGGGCGGCGCGTGCAGCGCCTCGTTGCCGCGGCCGTCGGCGCCGTGGCAGGTGACGCACACCTGCTGGTAGTGCTCCTTGCCCCGCGCGGCGTCGCCTTGCAGGGTGGCCGCGGGCATGACCGGGTCCAGGCTGGCCGCGTAGTGCGTCACGTCCACGAGCTTCTGGTCGTCGTGCATCATCCGGCCCATGGGCCGCATGCGCAGGCCGGCGTAGTCGTCCGGGTGGGCGCCGCGCACCCCGCCGCGGAAGTTCCGGACCTGGGCCTCCACGTACCAGGCGGGAAGCCCGGCGATGGCAGGCGCCTCGATGAGCTGGTTCCCCGCGCCCGCGGACCCGTGGCACTGGGCGCACAGCTCGAAGAGCTCCTCGCCGCGCGCCAGATCCGGCTCGATCGGGGCTTCGGCTTCGGCCTGGGCGTAGGTGCTGGTGACGAGCACGCCCGCGATCCCGAGGGCGAATAGCAGCACCAGGACGTCGATCTTCCGCACGATCTCCCCGCTCGCAGAGGCCCGAAAAAGAATGGCCGGACCGCTCGGAGAGGAACGTGTTTCCGGCCGGGGGGATCGTTAGCCAATCGGGCGCCCATCCGCCAATCCCTGGGGGTTGACGGGGAGTTGCGGCATTCCACCGCACCTGGGCGAAGGCTCGATTCCCCCTCGGGGCCTCGGTCAGGTGCCCGGATTCAGGTGGTAGAGCAGGACGTACAGCACGACGCCCGTGACCGAGACGTACATCCACACCGGCCAGGCCCAACGGGCCAGTCGGCGGTGCGCGTCGCGGCGGTCCGCCAGCCCCAGGCGGATCAGCAGGATGGCCAGCAGCGGGACCGTCATGGCGAGCACCACGTGGCTCGCCAGCAGCAACAGGTAGGCGGCCTTCGCGGCGCCCGCCGCGTGGAAGCTGTGGCTCTCGAAGCCGAAGACCAGCTTGCGGGCCAGATACAGCGCCAGGAACAGCGCCGACAGCGCGAAGGCGCAGAGCATCACGCGGCGGTGGGCGTCCACCCGGCCGCGGCGCGCGAGCCCGCGCCCCCGCCACAGCAGCAGGGCCGCGGCGGCGTTGAGGGCCGCGTTGGTGCTGGCCAGCGCGTCGGGCACCGGCGGCACGGCTAGCCGACGACGTTCACGAGCCGCCCGGGCACCACGATCACCTTGCGCGGCTCGCGCCCGTCCAGGTGCTTGCGCACCTTCTCGCTCGCCAGGGCCGCGGCCTCCACGGTCGCGGCGTCGGCGTCCGCGGGCACCTGGATCTCGTCGCGCCGCTTGCCGTTCACCTGCACCACGATCGGGACGCTCTCCCGCGCGAGCAGCGCCGGGTCGGCCTCGGGCCAGGGCGCGTGGGCCACGCTGCCGTCGTGACCGAGCACCCGCCAGAGCTCCTCGCCCAGGTGCGGTGCCAGCGGCGCCAGCATGCGCACGAAGGCGTCGGCGGCGGGGCGGGGGAGGGGGCTGCCCAGGTCGCGCAGGCAGGTCATCAGCTTGGCGATGGCCGTGTTGAAGGCCAGGGTCTCCATGTCCTCGCTCACCGCGGCCACGCAGCGGGCCAGCACGCGCTCCTGCTCGGGGCTGGCGGTCTCGCCCAGCTCCTCCTCGGCCAGCGCGCGCCAGGTCCGCTGGAGGAAGCGGTGGACGCCCGGGATGCCCTCGGTGGACCAGGGCGCGCCCTTGTCCAGGGGACCCATGAACATCTCGTACAGGCGCAGGGCGTCGGCGCCGTAGCGGCCGATCACGTCGTCCGGGTTCTCCACGTTGCCCCGGCTCTTCGACATCTTCTCGACCACGACCTCGAGCTCCAGGTCGTCGTCGTGCGGATGCATGGGGCGGTCGTCCAGCCAGCGCACCTCGGCGGTCGCGACCCAGCGCGCCTTCACCTCGTCGCCGGTGGCCGCCGCGACGTGCGTCTCCCCGTCGTGGCGGACGGCGCCCGTCGGGTAGCGGCGCGGCTTCATGTCCGGGTCGTCGGCGAGGTTGTCGTCCCAGTAGCGGTAGGCCTGGCCCAGGATCATCCCCGGGTTCAGGAGCTTCTGGAAGGGCTCCGGCGTGTGCACCACGCCCGCGTCGTAGAGCACCTTGTGCCAGAAGCGCGCGTAGAGCAGGTGCAGCACCGCGTGCTCCGCGCCGCCCACGTAGAGGTCCACGGGCATCCAGTACCGCTCGGCCTCGGGAGAGCAGAAGGCCTCGTCGTTGTCCGGGTCGCAGAAGCGCAGGTAGTACCAGCAGCTGCCCGCCCACTGGGGCATGGTGTTCGGATCGCGGCGGGCGGGCTGGCCGGTCTCCGGGTCCCGCGTCTCGATCCACTCCGGCACCCGCGAGAGCGGGGTCGCGAACTCGCCGCTGGGCTTGAAGTCGTCGAGCTCCGGCAGCAGCAGCGGCAGCTCGGACTCCGTCAGCGCGCGCAGCGTGCCGTCCTCCCGGTGCAGCACGGGAAAGGGCTCGCCCCAGTAGCGCTGGCGGCTGAAGAGCCAGTCGCGGAGCTTGTAGGTGACCTCGCGCTGACCGAGACCCTCCGCTTCCAGCCATTCGATCATGCGCGTCTTGGCCAAGCCGGTAGCGAGGCCGTCCAGGAACCCGGAGTTCGTGGCGGTGCCCTCCGCCACCCAGGCGGCTTCGCCGACGTCGCCGCCGCTGACGACCTCGACGATCGGCAGCTCGAACGTGCGGGCGAACTCCCAGTCGCGCTCGTCGTGGCCGGGGACCGCCATGATGGCGCCGGTCCCGTAGCTGGCGAGCACGTAGTCCGCGGTCCAGATCGGGATTTCGGCCCCGCCGGCGGGGTTCGTGGCCCGCGCCCCGAGATCGACGCCGGTCTTCTCGCGCGTCTCCGCCATGCGCGCTCGCTCGCTGCGGCCGCGCGCGGCCTCCACGTAGGCCTCCACGGCGGCGCGCTTCTCCGGCGCCGTGATCCTCTCCACCAGCGGGTGCTCGGGCGCCAGCACCATGTAGGTGGCGCCGAAGAGCGTGTCGGGGCGCGTGGTGAAGACCTCGATGCTCTCGTCGCTGCCCAGCACGGGAAAGCGCACGCGCGCGCCCTCGCTCTTCCCGATCCACTCCCGCTGCATCTTCTTGATGGACTCGGGCCAGTCCACGAGATCCAGGTCGTCCAGCAGGCGCTCGGCATAGGCGGTGATCTTGAGCATCCACTGGCGCATGGGCATGCGCAGCACGGGATGGCCACCGCGCTCGCTCTTGCCGTCGATCACCTCCTCGTTGGCCAGCACCGTGCCCAGGGCCGGGCACCAGTTCACCGGAACCTCGGCCTCGAAGGCCAGGCCGCGTTCGAAGAGCCGCGTGAAGATCCATTGGGTCCACTTCACGTAGCGGGGATCCGTGGTATCGATCTCCCGCGTCCAGTCGTAGTCCATGCCGAGCGAACGCAGCTGGCGCTTGAAGGTGGCGATGTTCTTGTGCGTGGTCTCGCGCGGATGCGTCCCCGTCTGGATGGCGTACTGCTCCGCCGGCAGGCCGAAGGCGTCCCAGCCCATGGGATGCAGCACGTTGAAGCCGCGCATGCGCTTGTAGCGGGAGAGGACGTCGGTGGCGATGTAGCCCTTGGGATGACCGACGTGCAGGCCTTCGCCCGAGGGGTAGGGAAACATGTCGAGCACGTAGAGCTTGGGCTTGTCCGGGTCGATCTCCGCGCGGAACGTGCGGCTTTCGAGCCACCAGTCCTGCCACTTCGTCTCGATGGCCTTCGGGTCGTAGGGCATCGGGCGCAAGGGTAGCGTCCCGCCGCACGCTTCCAGGGCCGGCTGCGTGCCGGGAGGGGTCGGAGCGGGGTAGCATGGCGACATGAGCGACGGTCGCGCCGAGATCTTTGCCGTCTCGGACGGCACCGGGGAGACCGCCACCGCGGTGGTGCAGGCCGCCATGGCGCAGTTCCAGTCCCGCTGGCGGCTGCGCACCTTTCCCGACACGCGCAGCGAGTCCCAGGTGCGGCGGGTGATGGCCCAGGCGGGCCAGGCCGGGAGCCTGGTGGTCTTCACGCTGGTGGACAAGCGCCTGGCGAGCGCGCTGCGGGACGAGGCGGCGGAGCGCGGGGTGCCGGTGGTGGACGTGCTGGGGCCGCTCCTCTCCCGGGTGGCGGAGCACCTCGGCGCGGAGCCCCAGGCCCGACCCGGCCTGTTGCACGGTCTGTCCGACCAGCACCTGCGGCGCGTGGAGGCGGTGGAGTTCGCCGTCCGCCACGACGACGGCGCGAACCTCCACACCCTGTGCCGCGCCGATCTGGTGCTGGCGGGGCCTTCGCGCACGTCCAAGACCCCGCTCAGCATCTACCTGGCCCAGCGCGGCCTGCGCACGGGAAACGTCCCGATCCTGCCCGGCATCGAGCCGCCCCGGGAGCTGCTGGACCTCGACCCGGACAAGGTGATCGGTCTGGTGGCCGACGCCCAGGCACTGGTGGACGTGCGCCGGGCCCGCGTGGGCGCGCTCGGCAGCTTGCCCAGCTCCAGCTACACGGACCCGGAGCTGGTGGAGGAGGAGCTGCGCTTCGCCCGGCGCCTGATGCGCGAACGCGGTTGGCGCAGCATCGACGTCACCGGCCGCGCCGTCGAGGAGAACGCCGGGCGTCTGCTGGAGCTGCTGGGCGCGGCCGGCGCCCCTGAGCCCGCCTAGGCTTCTTCCTCGCGCCGGCGCATCGCCTCGCGCTGCTCGTCGCTCATCAGCGCGCGCGCGAAGCTCGGCTGGATGATCGAGTAGAACGCGGGGACGATCGTGAGGGCGCCGATCATGTTGATCACCATCAGGATGATCAGCAGCCGCGCCATCTCGCTCTGGAAGCGCAGGCTCGAGAACCACCAGGTGAAGATCCCTCCCACGATGGTGGTGGCGGTGAAGCTCACCGCCATCCCCGTGGTGCGGACCGCGCGCCGCACGGCCTCGTCGATGTCGCCTTCCGTCTCCGCCACCTCCTGGCGGATGCGGTCCACGATGTAGATCGCGTAGTCGACTCCGATCCCGACGCCCACCGACTGCACCGGCAGGGTGTTCACGTTGAGGCCGACGCCCTTCAGCGCCATGTAGGCCAGCGAGAGCATGGTGGCCGTAGCCAGCTGGATGATGATGATGGTGCCGCTCCAGAGCGAGCGGTAGGTGATGGTCTGGAGCACATAGATCACGAGCAGGATCAGCGAGATGTTGGCGACGTGGCCGCGCTCCACCTCGTCGTTGATCGCCGCCAGCACGCCCATGGAGCCGCCCGCCATCACGAACTGCATGCCGCGGGTCCAGGAGTTGGTGGCCTGGTACCTGGGCTGGTTGCGGCCCTCCACCGCCTTCAGATCCTGGACGATCAGGTCCCGCGTGTTCACCGCCACCGCGCGCAGGCCCAGCTCGTCGCTCTCCCACCAGGCGTTCACGTCCGAGGCGCTCCAGTCCTCCAGGCTGTCCGGCCAGGGGAAGTAGCGGTCCTCGGGCCAGTCGTACTTGGTCTCCTCGTAGTCGGCCACGGCGGCCTCGCGGAACTCCTCGATCCAGGCGGGCAGGCCCTCGGACGCGGGCCGCACGTCCACGGGAACGAAGGTGCCGTTGTCGCGCACGCGCACGCGCAGGGTGTGTCCGCGCGACGGCAGGAGGGGCCCGAGCATGTAGTAGAAGGCGTCGGTCATGGCCTCCGGGTCCCACAGCGGAGCGCCCGGCTCGGCCTGGTCCATGTCGAGCCGCACGTTCACCTCGCCCAGCGGGTTGCGCTCGATGAAGTGTTCGGCGGTGACCACCGCCTTGCGGATGGTCTCGCCCTTGTGGTCCGGGTAGAAGAAGGAGATGTTGGCGTCCTTGCCGTCGTCGGTCATGAACGGACGCAGGAAGCCCGGCGGCCCGTTGGTCTGGAGGTTGAAGATCGTGTTGCGGACCGTGGCCGAGTCCGTCGGTACGAACTGCCACTTGGGATCGCCGTAGTGGTCAGCGACACCGACGCGCCCAGGTTCGTGTGGATGAACATGAAGCGCTCGAACTCCTCCATGGCCCGCACGGGCTCGGCGTCGGCGCTGGCGTTCTTCCGGTCGCCGTTCGCGTAGACCACCATCGAGTCCACCCCACCGAAGCGATCGGCGATCTGGGCCGTGGCGAGGTTGAACTCGTGATCGGGCCAGAGCAGGAAGGAGCCCGGGTTCGACTCGCCGATGCTGGAGCGCGTGAACACGATGTAGAGCGAGCCCGTCAGCAGGGTCAGCGCCACGCCAGCCACGACGTACTTGCCCACCGGGTTCGTGACCGCGTTTCCGACGGCCGTGAGCACCCGCACCATGGTGGCCGGGGTGTAGTGCTCCGCATCGTGGGGCGGCGCCATGTAGCAGATCATCACGGGGTGCAGGATCTCGACGGTGAACAGGATCGTGAACACCCAGAACGCCCCGAACACCGCCAGGTCCCGCATCTGGGGGATGGTCGTGATCAGGATGACCAGCAGGCCCAGGAAGTCGGTCACGATTCCCAGGGTGCCGGGCACGATCAGCTCGGCCATGGCGACGGTGGCCGCCTCGATCTTGGCCTTCTCCTCGTCGCCGTCGAAGCGCTCGATCATGATCTCGTAGTCTTCGAAGAAGCGCTCGGCCATCTGCACCGTGTGGGACACGGCGCGGGCGGTGATGATCATCGGGATTACCAGCACCAGCGGGTCGAAGGTGATCCCCATCCAGCCGGTGAAGCCCAGGCCCCAGATCGCGGTGGCCATCGCGGCGATGAACGGGATCAGCACGCCGTGAAGCCGCCGGAAGTAGACGAGCAGCAGGAAGAAGGTCACCACCACCGTCAGCACCACGAAGAGCCCGATCTCGAAGGCGTGCTTCAGCAGCCAGCCGACGTGGATGGGCCCGCCGGACACGTAGATCTTGACGGTCTCGGTCTCCTCCTCGGCCTTGATCTGCTGGACGTGGTCGAAGACCGCCTGGTAGACCTCGCGGCTCGACAAGCGGTCGGTGACGAAGCCGGCCGCCACCAGGGCGCCCTGCTCGTCGCGGGAGACCAGGCGCCCGAAGATGAAGGGCGGGTTCTGGCGCACGAGCTCGCGCAGCGCGTTGGCCTCCTCCTGGGTCTCGGGCGTGCCCTTCATCAGGAGGTCGGACGAGATCGAGCCGTCGGGCTCGATCTGGATCACGCGCGTCGAGCCGTGGGCGATGGACTGGATCTGGTAGTGGTTCACCGGGTAGGGCGGGTACTCCCGGTCGAGGATCTTCGCGATCTCCCGGGGCTCGATCTCCTGCTCCTCGAGCTCTTCGCGCCGCGTCTCGCGGGCCTCGGTCTGGCTGTCGAAGCCCTTGCCGTCGAGCCGCGCGGTGATGCGGTCGATCCGATCCAGGGTGTCGGGCGTGAAGATGGTGGCGTCCGGGTTCTCCGGGTCGTCGACCACGATCGCCATCACCACCAGCGCCGAGGTGCCGAACTGGGCGGCGAACTTGTCCTGGGCAGCGATGAAGGCGTGCTGCGGGTAGAGGGCGCGCTCGCTGGCGTCGAGCCGGACCACCGGGCCCGGGAGTCTGCTGCCGAGGATGGCGTTGAGGGTCGGATAGAAGAAAAAGAGCGTGGTACCGATCAGGAACAGCGCCACCCAGAAGCGGTGCCTCACGATCCAGCGCGCGAATTGGAGCGTGCGCGTCTGTCGGACTTCGTGGGTGGGCAGCTGCTCCGTCATGGCGTTCTTCCTCTCGACACACGTCCGCCCTCAGGGGGAGGGCGGTCGCGTCGTCAATTCGGATCTGGCGCGCACTGCCGCCCATGCGAGCGGCAGGAAGGCCACATTAATGTGGGCGGAGTCGCGGGGTCAAGCAGACTCACGCCTCCCCTTCGCGGGGTCTCCCCCGCACCCGAGCGACACCGCTCCCCGCTGGCTCGATTCAGGCTCGCGTGTGGGGGCCGGCGGGCCGTGTGCTACCCGGCGGCATGCCTGACGAGCCCATCGTGGCGGTGACCCGCGGGCTGCCCGGCGGGGCGCTGGAGCGCCTGGGCGAGGTCGCCGGGATCCGGCTCTGGGAGGGTGTGGGTGCACCCCCACCCCACGCGCTGCGCTCCCTGGCCCGCGGGGCCGACGGGCTCCTCTGCATGCTCACGGATCGCATCGATGCGGGCCTGCTCGCGGCCTGTCCCCGGCTCCAGGCCCTCTCGAGCTGCTCGGTGGGGGTGGACCACGTGGACCTGGCGGCGGCCACGGCCCGCGGGCTGCCCGTGGGCCACACGCCCGGGGTCCTGACCGAGACCACGGCAGACCTGGCCTTCGCGCTCCTGCTGGCGTTGGCCCGGCGGGTGCCGGAGGCGGAGCGCTGGCTGCGCGCGGGGAGCTGGACGCCCCAGCGGCGCTGGGAGCCGGACCTGCTGCTCGGCCGGGACGTGCACGGGGCGACCCTCGGCGTGGTGGGCGTCGGCGCCATCGGGCGGGCCGTGGCGCGCCGGGCGCGCGGATTCGGGATGCGGGTGCTCGGCTGGTCGCGGCATCCGAAGCGGGAGGCGGCGGACGAGGGCGTGCACTTCGTCGATCTGGAACGCCTGCTGGCGGATGCGGACTTCGTGAGCCTGCACGTGGCCTTGACGCCGCAGACCCGGCACCTCGTCGACGCGGCCGCCCTGGCTCGCATGAAGCCCGGCTCGTGCCTGGTGAACACCTCTCGCGGCGAGGTGGTGGACGAAGCGGCCCTGGCCGAGGCCCTGGCTGCGGGTCGTCTCGGGGGCGCGGCCCTGGACGTCTTCGAGCAGGAGCCGCTGGCTCCCGACAGCCCGCTGCTCGGGTTGAAGGGACTGGTCCTGACCCCCCACATCGGAAGCGCCAGCGTGGCCACCCGACGGCGGATGGCCGAGCTGTCGGTGGAGAACCTGCTGGCGGGGCTCGCGGGGCGACGGATGCCCCACTGCGCGAACCCCGAGGTCTACGCGAACCCCTGAGCCGGCTCAGGCCCGGTCCGGACACAGCTCGAGAAAGGCCCGCGGCGACACGATCTCGGCGCCCCGCGCCCGGGCCCGGTTCGCGAGCCGGCGGTCCGCCGTCACCAGGCGGACGCACGCCGCGTCTTCCTGCGACAGTCGCTCCAGCAGCCAGGCGTCTGCGGACGGGGCGAAGACCGCCCGCAGCGGAGCGTCGGGCTCGGGCTCCGCTGCCGGACGTTCGCCGTCGAAGGCCACCCAGACGGGCGTCTCCGGCGACGCCAGCTGCCCGGCCCGGGCCAGGAGCTCGGTCCGGCGCTCGCTCCGCCACCAGCCATCGCGCTCGCCGCCCGCCAGCAGTGCCACCTGGATCACGTTGAATCCATCCACCAGCCAGACCTGATCCGGGCGCTCGGGCATGGCTCGAGGGTAGAACGTGCCGGCCGCGAGGCCGGCCCCCGCGAAGGCCGCGACGATGCCCAGGGTCTGGGCGATCCCGAGAAGTGTGCTGCGCATGCATCCCAGGCTGGCGGGGCGGCGTGACAGCGGCGGTCACGTCGGGGATGGGGTACCCAGCAGGCCATGGCCCGGACGCTTCGGATCGGTCTCGTGCAGATGCGCTGCGGGGAGGATCCGGGGGAGAATCTGGCCCGCGCGCTGGCCGGGATCGAGGAGGCGGCCGACCGCGGCGCCGGCCTCGTCTGCCTCCAGGAGCTCTTCCGCTCGCGCTATTTCTGCCAGCGCGAGGACCCGGCGCTCTTCGACGGGGCCGAGCCGGTGCCCGGCCCCACCAGCGAGAGCCTGGCCAAGCTGGCCGCGGCCCGGGGCGTCGTCGTGGTGGGCTCGGTGTTCGAGCGGCGAACGCCCGGCGTCTACCACAACACCGCGGTGGTGCTCGATGCCGACGGCTCGCTGGCGGGCGTCTACCGCAAGATGCACATCCCCGACGACCCGCTCTACTACGAGAAGTTCTACTTCGCGCCGGGCGATCTCGGCTTCGTCGCGGTTCCGACCCGCGTCGCCCGGGTGGGGACGCTCGTGTGCTGGGACCAGTGGTTCCCGGAAGCGGCCCGGCTCAGCGCCCTCGCGGGCGCCGAGCTGCTGCTCTATCCGACCGCCATCGGCTGGCAGTTCGACGAAGGCGCCGAGGTGGACGCCGCCCAGCATGATGCCTGGGAGACCGCCCAGCGTGCCCACGCCATCGCCAACGGGGTCTTCGTGGCGGCGGTGAACCGGGTCGGCCGCGAGGACGGGATCCGCTTCTGGGGCCAGTCGTTCGTCGCCGATCCATTCGGCCGCGTGCTGGCCCGCGCCTCGGCGGAGGAAGAGGAGGTGCTGGTGGTGGAGTGCGACCTGGACGCGATCGAGCGCGTACGCCGCGACTGGCCCTTCCTCCGGGACCGTCGCATCGACGCCTACGCCGACCTGTCGAAGCGCCTGCGCGACTGACCCGTGTCCGTCACGCCCGAGAGCCCGACGGCGCCCGCGAAGCAGGGCTGGCGCTGGCCTGCGCGGCAAGCCGGCGGAGCCGGCGCGCAGCGAGGCGGCGCCGAGCGGAGATCCCGGAGGCGCCAGGACCATGTCTGAGAGCCCGGCGGCGCCCGCGACGCAGGGCTGGCGCTGGCCCGCAGAATGGGAGCCCCACGCGGCGACGTGGTTCACGTGGCCGCACAACCCGGACACGTGGCCGGGCTGCATGCAGGGCGCGCGGCGCGCGTTCGTGGCGATGACGGCTGCGCTTCAGGGGCGGGAACGGGTCTGCATCCTGGTGAACGATGCGGCGCACGAGGCCGGCGCCCGGGAAGCGCTGGCGACCGCCGGCGTCGATCCCGACCGCGGCGTGGCCTTCCACCCGGTTCCGACCGACGACGGCTGGCTGCGCGACTGCGGTCCCGTCTGGCTGCTGCGCGGCGCCGAGTCGGCCGTCGTGGACTTCCCCTTCGACGCCTGGGGGCGCAAGTACCCGCCCTGGGATCGCGACGCGGCGGTGCCGGCCGTGCTCGCCGAGCGCCTGGGACTGCCGCGCTTCCGGGCCTCGCGGGTGCTCGAGGGCGGCGCCGTCGACGGGGACGGCCGCGGCACGATCCTGACCACGGAGTCCTGCCTGCTGAACCCGAACCGCGGTCCGGGCCGGACCCGCGAGGCGCTGGAGCAGCTCCTGGCCGACACCCTCGGCGCGCGGCAGGTGGTCTGGCTCGGCGACGGCATCGCCGGGGACGACACCGACGGGCACGTGGACGACTTTGCGCGCTTCGTGGCCCCGGGGGTCGTCGTGCTGGCGCAGGAGCCGGATGCCGGCGATGCGAACCACGCGCCGCTGGCGGCCGCCCGGGAGCGCCTGCGCGGCCTGCGGGACGCCGAGGGGAAGCCCGTCGACGTGGTGGCGCTGCCCATGCCGCCGCCGCTCCAGGCCGCGGGCGAACGCCTGCCCGCGAGCTACGCCAACTTCTACCTGGCGAACGGGGTGGCGCTGGTCCCCACCTTCGAGGCCCCGAGCGACGAGCAGGCCCTGGCGGTGCTGCGCGAGCTGCTGGTCGGCCGCGAGCTGGTGGGCGTCCCGTGCCGCGACCTGGTGGTGGGGCTCGGTGCCCTCCACTGCGTCACCCAGCAGCAGCCGCTGCCGGGCCCTGCGGTCGATTGAATCGGCGTTCCGGGGGCTTGCCCGGGATCTTGCGAGTGGTGGTGGGCCCCGGGTAAGTCGCTGGTTCTGCTCGGTGAAAGTCCCTGAACGCGTGGTAGAATCGCGTCGCGTCGGACCCCCGCCGAGGCTGTGGACGTTCGACCGCGTGGTTGCTGTGGCGGAGCTTCGAGCTGGGAGGTCGATGCCGATGGTGGGCGCCCGATTCCGACGCCGAGGGACGGTCTGGCTTGCGGTCCTGATGCTGGCCGGTGGCCTGGCGCCCGAGTGCGGCGTATCGCTCTTCACGGTGCACGCGCCCGCCCCGGGTCTTCTCACGTCGGTGGGCGACGTCGGCGTCGAGATCGAGACGCACGAGATCGACCCGGCCAGCCTCCAGGTGCTGCTCGACGGCAACGACGTGACCGGCCAGCTCACGGTCGCACCCGGCGTCGTCTACGGCGTGCTGGCCGGCGTGGCCGAGGGGAAGCACGAGCTCGAGGTGAGGGGCGGCGGCGCCTCCCAGCACAGTCACTTCGAGACCGTCGACCTGGTGCGCCCGGACTTCGACCCCGACCGGTGCGAGCTCTTGAACGGCGTGACCTGCCTGCTGCCGTATCCGTCCAGCCGCTTCCTCGCGCTCGACCCGACCACGCCGAGCGGCCGTCGGCTCGAGGTTCCGCAGATCGGAATCCCCCAGCAGAACGGCCAGGACATCCCGGCCGCCATCTTCCGCGAGCGGGACGGCTTCACGATCGGCGCCCAGGTGCTGATGCACTTCCCGGCGGGCGTGGACCTGGCCGCCTCGGGCGCCTCGCGGCTCCAGGAGTCCCTCCAGCGCTCGACGGACCTGATCTCCGTCGCGCCGGACAGCCCGAGCCTGCTGATCGACTGGGAGACCGGCGAGCGGCTCTACCACTGGCTCGAGAACGACGTCCGCGGCGCGGGCAAGCCCGACAAGCGCGCGCTGATCCTGCGGCCGGGCCGCGTCCTCGAGCCCGGGCGCCGCTACATCGTGGCCACGCGCAAGCTGGTGGACGACGCCGGGCTGCCCGTGGAGGCGGAGGCGGTCTTCGCCGCGCTCCGGGACGAGCGGCCGAGCGACATCCCCGCCGTCGAGGAGGAGCGCCCGCGCCTGGAGGAGATCTTCGGGCGCCTGGCCGAGCTCGGCGTCGCCCGCGAAGAGCTGGTCCTGGCCTTCGACTTCCACACCGCCAGCGACGAGAACCTGACCGGCCAGATGCTCTCCATGCGCGACCAGTCCTTCGCCTGGCTGGTCGAGGAGAGCCAGCCCACCTTCACGGTGGACTCGGTGGAGGTGTTCGACTGCAGCCAGCCCGGGCAGAAGATCTGGAAGGAGGTCCGCGGGACCTACCCGGTGCCGCTCTTCCTGACGAGCGATCCGGAGACGGACATTCTCGAGCCCGGCACCTTGCGCACCGGCCCCGACGGGGTCACGCCCGTCGCCGAAGGCGTCACCCATCCGCCCTACGGGATATCGATCTCCTGTCTCGCCCTCGAGCCTCCCGAGGAGCGCAGGATCTACGCCACCGTGCTCGGTCACGGCCTGTTCGGGGACGGGCCCGACTTCGCGATCGGAGTGAGCGAGGGCATCGCGGCGGCGGACGACCTCTTCGGCGTCAGTCCGAACGGGGAGTACGACTACATCACCGGCGGCACCAGCTGGCGCGGCCTCTCGAACCAGGACATCGCGGTCCAGACCGATCCGGACGGCAACCTGCTGGGATCGTTCATCATCAACCTGGCGAGCAACCTGGAGACCTTCCCCGCGCTGCCCGACCGGCTGCGCCAGGGCCAGCTCAACCAGCTCGTGCTCGCGCGCATGATGAAGCTAGGCCTCTTCAACGCGCACCCGGAGTTCGTCGCGCCGGCGGGCCACGGTGTCTTCCGGCCCGAGGAGGAGATGTTCTACTTCGGCGCCAGCCTGGGCGGCGTCATGGGCCTCATGTTCGCGGCCCTCTCCCCGGACGTGTCCCACGTGAACGCCGACGTGCCGTCCTTCAACTTCAACTGCCTGCTCCAGCGCGCGACGCCGTTCATCGAGTTCCAGCTGCTGCTGGACCTCACGATCGGCACCAACCCGCTGACGCAGATCCTGGGGCTCGGCCTGGTGGCGGAGCTCTGGACCACGGGCGAGAGCGTCGGCTACGCGGGCCACATCACCCGCAACCCGCTGCCCGGAACGAACGCCAAGCAGATGATGCTCACCGCGGCCTGGCTCGACCAGCAGGTGTCGAACCAGTGCACGGAGATCACGGCGCGCACCCTCGGGATCCCGATGCTCGAGGGCTCCTTCCTCTCGGGCCTGCCGCAGATTCCCGACGCGCCGGGGCCGCTGGAGTCCGCCTTCGTGGTGACCGAGACCGGCGGGCTCGACCCGAACGATCCGGCCCAGCAGGCGGCGGGCATCATTCCGCCCCTCGCCAACGCGCCGTCGGATCGCAACCGCTGCGATCCCCACGCGCGGCGCCAGTTCATCCCGGCGTCGCTGCGCCAGCTGTCCGCCTTCCTGCGGCCGGGTGGCCAGGTGGAGAACTTCTGCGACGGGATCTGCGACGCGGACAACACGGTGTTGGAGACGGGACCCCAGGGCGACGTCTTCGCCACCGAGATGCCCGACGGCGACCCGCTGCCCTGCGATCCGCTGCCGTCGCCCTAGAGGGTGCCGCCGCCGTCCAGGACGATGATCTCGCCGTTTGCGTAGCTGCCGGCGTCGCTCGCCAGGAAGACGACGCTGCCGCTCCTCGGGCTGGGCGTGGCGTCGCAGCGGGTTGCGCTGCACGTAGGCCTCGTAGCCGGGGCCTTCGAAGAGCGCCGAGGCGAAGCGCGTCTCCACCAGTCCCGGCGCGATGGCGTTGCTGCGCACGCCCCGGGGGCCGAGCTCGCTCGCCAGGCAGCGGGTCAGGTGGATCAGCCCCGCCTTGGAGATGCCGTAGGCCGCGATCCCCGCCGGCGGCGAGAGACCGCCGTTGGAGGCGACGTTCACGATGCTGCCCGCGCCGCGCTCGAGCATGCCCGGCGCGAAGGCCCGGCACATCAGGAACGGGCCCGTCAGGTTGGTGTCGAGGATCTTGCGCCAGGCCGCCGGGTCGAGGTCCACGAGTCCCGACATCACCGGGTTCGTGGCCGCGTTGTTCACCAGGACGTCTACCGCGAGGCCGCGCGCGGCCACCTCCCTGGCGAGGGCGTCGATCTCCTCCTCCCGGCCGGTGTGGGCGGGAATCACCTCCGCCCGTCGGCCGAGGCCGGCGACCTCCTCGGCCACGGCCTCGAGGCCCTCGCGCTGGCGTGAAACCAGAACGACGTCGGCACCGTGCTCCGCCAGGCCGATCGCGATGGCGCGGCCGATGCCGCGCGACGCGCCCGTCACGAGCGCGGTCTTGCCCTCCAGTCCGAAGCGCTCTCGAATCACGCCGGAACTCCTCCCGTTTGGCGGCTCCGGGCCGAGTCTACCCTTTCCGCAATACGCTGATCTGCTAAGTATTTTTCAGCCCGGGCGTTCCCAGATCGCAATCCGCCGGGCGGGAGACAAGCCGTGGAAGTCATCGAGCACGACGTCATCGTCGTCGGCGGCGGGGCGGCGGGCATCCGGGCCGCGATCGCGGCCGTCGAGGCGGACCCGACCATCAGCGTCGCGATGGTCTCGAAGGTCTACCCCATGCGGAGCCACACGGTCTCCGCCGAGGGCGGCGCCGCCGCCGTGGCACGCGAGGACGACAGCCTCGAGATGCACGGCTACGACACCGTCAAGGGCTCGGACTTCCTCGGCGACCAGCACGTGATCGAGTACTTCGTCGAGGAGGCTCCCAAGGAGCTGACGTTGCTCGAGCACTGGGGCTGCCCCTGGAGCCGCAACGAGGACGGCACGGTAGCGACGCGGGCCTTCGGCGGCATGACGACCAAGCGCACCTGGTTCGCCGCCGACAAGGTCGGCTTCCACATGCTGCACTCGCTCTTCCAGCACTCCATGCGCTTCGAGCGCATCGTCCGCTACGACGAGCAGTTCGTCACGAAGCTGCTGGTCGACGACGGCGTCGTGCGCGGGGTGGTGGCGCTCGATATCCGCGAGGGAAGCGTGCGCGCCATCCTGGGGCGCGCCGTCATCCTCGCCACCGGGGGCGCGGGCAAGTGCTTCCCGTTCACCACCAACGGCAACATCAAGACCGGCGACGGCATGTCGCTGGCCTACCGCGCGGGCGTGCCCCTCAAGGACCAGGAGTTCGTTCAGTACCACCCCACCGGCCTGCCGGGCACCGGAATCCTGATCACCGAGGCCACCCGCGGCGAGGGCGGCCACCTGAAGAACAGCGAGGGCGAGCGCTTCCTGGTCGACTACGACTACGGCGTCGGCACCAAGGCCGAGCTCGGTCCGCGCGACATGATCTCCCGCGCGATCATCCAGGAGTTCCGGGCGGGGCGCGGCATCAAGGGGCCCTACGGCGAGTTCGTGCACCTGGACCTGACCCACCTCGGCGAGGCGAAGCTCAAGGAGCGGCTGCCCTTCGTGCTGGAGCTGGCGCGCACCTACGTGGGCGTCGATCCGGTGACCCAGCCGATCCCGATCCGTCCGGTGGTGCACTACATGATGGGCGGCGTGGACACGGACATCGACGGCGCCACCGTGCTGCCCGGTCTGTACGCGGCCGGCGAGGTGGCCTGCGTGTCGATGAACGGCGCCAACCGCCTGGGCTCGAACTCGCTGACCGAGTGCCTGGTCTTCGGCGCCCGCTCCGGGCGCTGCGCCGTGACCTTCGCGCGCGGGAGCAGCGCCGGCAACGAGGCGCGCATGCGGCAGCTGGCCGAGGAAGAGGCGGCCCGGCTCGACACCCTGCGCGGCAAGAGCAAGGGCGGCGAGACCATCTCCCAGGTGCGGCGCGAGATGCAGGACGCCATGGAGGACGGCTGCGGCGTCTATCGCGAGCAGACCTCCATGGACACCGCCTGCCGCAACCTGGCCCAGCTCAAGGGCCGCTTCGCCGATCTGGTGCTGAAGGACTCCAGCAAGGTCTTCAACACCGAGCTCATCGCCGCGCTCGAGCTCGGGAACATGCTCGACGTGGCCGAATCCGTGGCGGTCTCGGCGGCTCAGCGCAAGGAGTCCCGAGGCGCACACACCCGCAGCGACGCGACGACTCGCGACGACCAGAACTGGCTGCACCACACGCTGTGCACCTTCGACCCGGCGGGCCCCCGGATCGAGAAGAAGGAAGTGACGCTCGGCCACTGGGAGCCCGAGGAGCGCAAGTACTGATGAGCCCCACCTCCGCCAAGAAGACCTTCGTGGTCACCCGCTTCGACCCGGACGTCGACGAGGTGCCCAAGACCCAGAGCTACGAGATCCCGGTCCAGTCGGACTGGAAGGTTCTCGACGCGCTCAACTACATCAAGGACGAGGTCGACCCGACGCTCTCCCACCGCTGGTCCTGCCGCATGGCCGTCTGCGGCAGCTGCGGGATGATGGTGGACGGCGAGCCGAAGCTCACCTGCAAGGTTGCGCTCTCGGACTACGGCGACGTCGTCGAGGTGGAGCCGCTCGCGAACTTCCCGATCATCCGCGACCTGGTGGTGGAGCTCGAGGGATTCATGGAGCGCTTCAAGAAGGTGAAGCCCTGGATCATCCGGGCCAAGGAACGCGCGGTCGAGGAGGGCACCTTCCGCCAGTCGCCCCAGGAGCTGGCCGACTTCAAGCAGTTCAGCATGTGCATCAACTGCATGCTCTGCTACTCGGCGTGCCCGGTGGTGGGCAACGAGCCCCACTTCCTGGGTCCCGCGGCCATCGCGCTGGGCCACCGCTACAACCTGGACACCCGCGACGAGGGCTCCGCCGAGCGCAACCAGGTCTTCCTCGAGGAGGGCGGCGTCTTCTCGTGCTCGTACGCCAACGAGTGCAGCGAGGTCTGCCCCAAGAACGTCGATCCCGCCGCGGCGGTGCAGCAGGGCAAGGCGCTGTCGCTGGTCGACTGGGCCAAGGGCCTGGTGCTGCCGCGCGGGGGAGGAGAGTAGCCGTGGCGCGAATGGCCAATCCCGAAGCGATGCAGCCGTCCACGCCCGGGTCGACCCGCACGGCGCCGGCGGCGATGCCCGACCAGTTCCCGACCGGCGGCCGCTACCTCTCGTACATGCTCTTCGGCGCCACCTCGATCTTCTACCTGCTCGCGTCGCTCCTGATCCTGCACATGGTGTGGGCGCTCGGCACCGGCGCCGAGGCCTGGGAGCGGGTGATGGCGAGCTTCGCCAATCCCGTCTACCTGGCCTACCACGTGCTGGCCTTCGTGGTGTTCACGTGGGCAGGCTGGCGCTTCCTGATCAAGCTCTCGGCCAAGGCCAACCCGCCGAAGATCGGCCCCCTGCGGCGCCCGCCGCTGGCGGCCTTCCCGCCGATGATGGGCGGGCTGTGGGTCGGGGCCACCGCGCTGGCCGTGATCGTGCTGTGGGGGATCTTCCCGTGAAGCTCGTCGCACGCATCGAGCCGGGCATCTGGGCGCTCTTCGGGGCGGGCTTCATGGTGGGGTCGCTGCTGCTCCCCGCCTGGATCTTCGTGGTGTGGATCGCAGCGCCGCTCGGCTGGGTGCCCGCGGAGGCCCTCGGCTACGAACGCGCCCACGCCCTGGCGGCCGGGCCGATCGGGCGCCTGCTGCTGCTGGCGCTGATCGTGCTCCCGCTCTGGAACGGCGCCAACCACCTGCGCCACTGGCTGATCGACCTGGGCGGCTACGCGCGCGACGGGGTGATGGCGCCGCTACTCTACGCCAGCGCTGCCGTGTTCTCCGTGGTGGCGATCGCCGCGGTGGTGCGGCTCTAGGGCGAGGGCGGCTGCCAGTCCGAGGGCCGCAGGCTCGGCGCGGGCGGCGGCTTGTCACCCAGGCAGCCGATTCGCGCCCGGGAAACCACCAGGTTGTCCCGGTAGCGGACGTTCTGCTGAGGCGATCCGCCGTTCCAGTAGTTCTCCAGCGAGATCGCGTTGATGCCGAAGTCCTGCCAGGAGCCGACCCAGTTCAGGCCCTCGAGACGCGCTTCGCGCCGACCGTCGATCCAGAACTCGAACACGCCGTCGGCCTGGCCGGGAGCATTCAGCGTTGCGTGGGCCTCGATGCAGAACCAGCGATTCGCGTTCTGCGGGGCGTAGACCGGTGTCGAGCCGAACTTGCTGCCCGACCATCCCGGGTCGATGGGATTCGCGCCGCCCAACCAGCGCAGGTTTGCGAAATCGTTGTAGGTGGTGGTGACGAGCTGGTCGGAGGTGCTGATGCCGCTGGCGGGATCGAGAGCCATGTGGGGCTGATCCCCGGCCGTCCACAGGTGCGCGATCATGGACTGCGACCAGTTCGGTCCCCCGATTCCGTAGACGCGCGAGAGCTTGTGAGGCGCCCCGCTCCAACCTGGCTCGGTTCGCACGTACTCGCGCCAGTAGATCTCACGGAAATCCTGCTGGGCGTGGCTCTGGGGTGGGTAGAAGCTGGGCGGGGCGCGCCCAAAGGAGCGGATCATCCAGCCGGCGGACACCTGCCCCGGGCCGTAGGTCACCTTCATGCCCGGGCTGCCGGCCATGCCCACGCCCGCCGCCTGCACGAACGCGCCGCCCTGCTGGTTGTGCTCCACGAAGCGGGACGAGACGTCCGGGGTGTCGTAGTTCTCGCAGAAGATGACGTTCGGGTCGGGCGACACACTGCCGGGACACCCGGATTCGGCGGCCCCGGCCGTGAGGGGACCGAAGAGAGCCGCGAGCGCCAACGGGAAGTGGATTCGCATACGGGCCTCCTCCGAAGCGTATCGGTCGAAAACCCGGCCCGGAGAGTGTCGGCGATCACACCTGAGAGGCCGGATGCGACGGCGGATCTTCGAGGTCCGGATCCCCGGCGTGTGAGTCGCTCGGCGCGGACAGCTCCCGCTCGACCATGGCAACAAGACCCACGCCCATGCCGGTCAGATAGAAGAGATAGGGGTAGTAGGCGGCGGACAGGAACGCCCCGGCGGCCAGGAGCCCGATGACGGCCGAGGTGAGAGCTCCCGAGTAGAGGACGACATCCCGGCGCAAGTCGGGAGTAACCTCCTCGTCCCTTTCCACTCGGCGGCGCAGGGTGCGGAGACTGCGGAAGTGCTCCCACACGATGAAGCCGAGGATCGCCATGCCCATGAGCCCCTGCTCCGCCAGTATCTGGTAGTAGAGCGAGTGGGTGGTTGTACCCGACCAGCTCCGTGCATAGAAGCCCGGCGGATACCCCGCGTCGGTGGGCTGGAAATCGCCCGCGTGGAAGTTGAAGTTGCCGCCACCGACGCCCAGGATCGGGTTGGCCTTCCACATGTTCCACGCGGTATCCCACAGAAAGAAGCGTCCCTGGGCAGTGTTCGATTCCGTGCCAATGGTGTTGAGTTCGTCGACATACTCCTGGGGGATGAAGGGCGCGGAGGCGGCGGCCACGACGAGGCCCACCGCAATCATCTTGAGCTTGTTCCGGGATTTGAAGAAGCAGTAGCCGAGCGCGGAAACGAGGCCGAGGAAGCCGCCTCTCGAGAAGCTCGCGACCACGGCAACCACGTACAGCCCCAGCAACCCGGCCGAGATCCAGCGCTCCCTGCCCCGGAACTGCTCGAACCCGAAGAACGCGAAAGGGACGACGGTGCTCAGTCCCAGGGCGATGTCGTTCTCGTCGCCGAGGAAACCTCCCGGTCCGCGACCCCCATGAGTGAGGGCGAAGACCGCGCAGTAGGCCATGATGGTCATCCAGACCCAGCTGCCTATCCGGAAGTTCTGGCGCCAGGAGAAGAGCCACGAGATCGCAATGGCTATGGCGACATTGCCAAAGATCGCTCGCGACGTCATGTAGGCCGCGAAGTTGTTCAGAACCGTCGGCACCGTCAGGGTGTTCAAGACGAGAAAAGCGACCTGCGCTGTCAAGATCGGGGACCAGGGCCGCTGCTTCGCAAAGAGCCAGATCAGGGGCAGCAGGAGCGAGATCAGGAACTGCAGCCTCAGTCGGACGAACGGTTGAGGGCGGGCGAACTCCAGGACCAGGAATACGATCAACAGCCAGAAGATGAGGCGGCCGGGCGTGTCGCCCCGCTCGCCTTCCACGGACGGCACGTTCGCAATGGCATGACCCGCCAACGTGTTGTCAGCCCCCCGAGCTGCCGCGCGGAGCCCCGAGTCCGGAGTGCTGCAGCCTGGCGTGGAGCGTCGTCGCGATGAGTTCGTGCCCTTCGTACGTCAAGTGCACGGTGTCCGTGAAGTGGCCCGACGGATCGGGCAACCGCCCGAAGGCGACCGCCAGATCCGCGACCGGCACGCTCTCCTCGGCGGCCACACGGCGAATCGAGCGGTTGTAGGCATCGACCAGGTCGAGGAAGTCTCCTACGGCGTAGGCGGACGGGAAGTATGGGAAGTACACGTTCTGGGCCAGGATCTCCGCTACGGTCATGTCCTCACGCACGACGGTGGGCAGCGTGGCGACGACAGGGCGCGCGCCCTGCGAGCGCGCTTCCGCGACGATGGCTCGCAGGTTGTCCTCGAACAGGGTGGGTCGGAATTCCCTGAAGCGGCCCGTGCGGCTCTCCGGCCCGGTGGCTGGCGGCTGGATCCTCGGCCGCACGTAGAAGAAGAGCAGCTTGCGGATACCCTTCACCAGCCAGAGCCGATCGAGTGCCCGCGCGACCGGACTCCAGGTGGAGGTCCCCTGTTGGCTGGTCGGGTCGAACTTCATCAGGTCGTTCCAGCCGATGTAGATGGTGACCACGTCGGGGGCCAGCAACGGCCCCTTGGCCCGGAGCCGACGGAGCGCCAGCTCGGAGCTCAGGCCTGCGATGCCCGCGTTGACCACCTCGTAGCGCACGCCGTCAGCGCCGGTCGCCTGCAGGTGTCGTTGCAGCCGGGTCGGGTAGGCCGCCCGATCAAGACCCCCGCCGTACGTGCACGAGTCGCCGAGGGCGTAGATCCGCCAGAGGTCGGGCCCGTCGGCCTGAAGCTCCGCCCCCACGAAGCCGTCGGAGTTGATGCGTGCCCCGTTCGGGTACGAACCGGGTATGAGCACGAAGGTTCCCGTCTTGCGGTCGAAGCGCTCGACATCTTCGCGGAAGTAGTGTGCGTAGGTCCGAACGGCGAACTCGGCGGCCGCGAAACACAGCACCACGAGAATCGTGCTGAACGCAACCGACTTCCAGAAGCCGAACGAGATCTCGTTTCCGGGATCGCCGCTGCTCTTCATCGTCCGATTCCGCTTCTCCAAGGCGCCGGCCCTGCGGCAAAGGCCGGAAGGTAGCAGTCCGAGGCCGCCTACTCATGCTGCTTCACGAGCGTGCAACTGACGTGATTGATCAGCAGCTCGCGAAGTCCCGGCACCCGCGCCAAAACGTCCATCCTGCGGACACAATGGTAGCGTCTCCATGCAGCTCTGAGGCTACACCTCTCGACGATGCGTTCGAAGCGCCGGACCGTCATCCTGTTCAGGCCCGATTCGACTTCCTCGTAGCGCCGTGCCCCGTCGCTGCGAAACCGGCTGCGGACGCTCATGACCGTTTCCTCCGAGAACAGGAGATTCAGCCAGGGCACCCTGGTGAAGAAATGCATGTGGCTGCCGTAAGGCGCAAACCAGGGAGGGCCGAACGTGACCAGAACCCGACCGTTCGCGTCCAGTGCTGCGGCCATCTGTTGCAGCGCTGCTTCGGGTTCAGCGAAGTGCTCCATCGCGTCCTTGGAGATCACGACATCGAACGAGCCCCGATCGTCCGCGTCGAGTCGATCGCGAAAGCTCAGGTTGCCGAGCGCGGGATCGTTCCGCGTTCGCAGGCGGGCTTCTTCCAGGACTCTGGGATTCGAATCGATTCCGACCACCCGCGCAGCGCCCGCTCGAGCGATCGCCTCCGCCTGCTCTCCCGTTCCACAGCCGAAGTCGAGGACCCTGCGCTCTCGGACCAGCTGGAGAAGCTCGGGAAACTCCCGCTCGAGGTCTGCAAGGACATCGCGTCCCGAGCCGGTGGTCGCGGTTTCGGTCGCTTCCTCGGAAAACGCGAGGAGCAGGCGTTCAGCGAGGCGCATCGGGAGGGCAGGTCGAGCAGACCTTCGAGTACACGGCTTCGAGCTTGCGGGCCACGATCGGCCACGCGTAGCGATCTTCGATTCGCCTGCGTCCCGATCGCGCCAGTCGGGTGGAAAGGGCGGGATCCCTCTCGAGGCGTTCGACCGCCTCGACGAACTGCCGGGACGTCTCGGCTCTCAGGAAGTGCTCGCCTTCGGCAAGGTCGAGGCCCTCGACGGCGAGACCCGTCGCCACAAGGGGGATCTCCATGGCGAGCGCATCGAGAACCTTGAGGCGAGTGCCTCCGCCGTCACGGATCGGGCAGACGTAGATGGAAGCCTCCTCGAGGGGATCCCTGACGTCGTCGACGAAACCGGGAACCTGGACGCGAGCGTCTCGCGAAGCCGCCCGGATCTCACGAGGCGGATTGCGCCCAACGATCGTGAGCGAGCGCCGCGGGTCGCCTTCGCGCAACAGCGGCCAGATCGATTGGCACAGCATGAGGACCGCTTCGCGGTTCGGATACCAGTCCATCGCCCCCGCAAAGACGATGCGCTTCGGAATCCGGTCTCTTCCCGGTCGGCGCTGGAAGAAATCGGTGTCGACGCCATTCTCCACGACAGCGGTTGCGGCGCGCGGGCAGATCGCCGTGAGACGCTGGCCGTCGAGTTCGGAGACGACGATGTTCGATGCTGCCAGGACACACACATCGCTCTCGAGCTTGCGGAGCTTCCTGGCTTCGAGCTGGAGAACCAGGCGGCGGGGTCCACGGCCTGAACGCAGAGCTCGCCGATTCATCATATGGGACTCGACGTTGTGGTGATTGAGCACGAACGGGATGCGAATGAAGTGGGCCGCATACGGCAACAGCCCGATGGTGTCGACGTGGATGCAGTCGAAGTGCTCCGTTCGAGCCAGTTCCCGGAGGTGGCCGTGAAGCGCGTCGTTCCGCAGCCAGTTGACGTCGTACGGGTCGTCACCCAGGAGTCCGGACGCGACCATGGCAGCCCAACGCCAGCCGCGCTCGGAAGGAATCGGCCAGACGCTCACGCTGCCGCAGATCTGCTGGAGCGCCCGCTGGCCGCGCTCCGCCTCCTCCGGCCCCGTGAGCAGGGCGTCTTGCCGCAAGGCCACGAGGTGCACCTCGTGCCGTCGGGCGGTTTCTCGGAGGAGATGATGGCTCCGCTGAAGCACGCCACCCCGGGGCGGCCAGGGAAGAAGGTGGGACAGCCAGAGCAGCCTCATGCGGAGGGTCCTAGCACACCGCAACCACCCCTGCGGAGCGCCCACTCCGCAGGGGATGGGCGGATGCAGCTGGACCGGACGCGCTAGGGCAGGAGCTCGGGGCGTGCCGGGGGTGTCAGCTGCCCACCGCCGCCCGTCGAGCCACCGCCGCCCGTCGAGCCACCGCCGCCCGTCGAGCCACCTTCGATCTCGGACGCGGCGCCGATCGTCTGTCCCGCGTCGGTCGTCCACTCGGCCTGCATGACGTGGGAGATGTACTTGGTCCCCCGGCACGAGCCCTGGCGGTAGAGGTTCAGGATCCAGGGTACCTGCAGTGCGCCGGCGTTCGGGTGTTTGTCGCCCACGGCCCTCTTGCCCCATACCTCCTGCTGACCGGCCTTGGGGCCCGTGGCAACCGTCACCGACGCGTCGACGGAGATCCCACGACCCGCAACCAGCTCCCCCGAGTAGCAGATCTCGATCCTGCACCACTCGTCCTTGCAGTCCTCGAGTACTATCGGCCCGCTATGTGCGAGGTTGTAGGTACTCTTTCCGCCGTAGTTGATGACCGTCAGCGTCCATGCATCACCGCCCGACTGGAAGTCCCAATGGAGGGCGCTGCCGCCGGGAGGCCCACCGTTGTAGCCTATCTGCGCAGCCTTGTTCGCCTCGCAGCTTCCCCCGTACGCCTGATCCTTGAACTGATAGTCCGAGCTGTATCGGATGTACGCTCGGTGACAGGCGCGTCGGACGCTGGAGTTCGTCGTGTAGGTCCCCTGCGCGCTGTGGCCCTTACCTGTGGAGGCCACGTAGCTGATTCCGGCGGGCAGGCCCATCGCCGGCACCATGGCGAACGCGTTGCCGTACCCGAGGAGGCTGTGGTCGTCGTTACGCCCGCCCCGGCACTCCTTGGAGATCGAGTCGGCCGGGTTGTAGTGCAGGGTGCCGTCCTTGGGGAGAGAGTTGGTGTTCAGCGGCTCGCTGCACACGCAGTTAGTGCCCAGGTCCGCGCAGCGCTGTTCCTGGGCGGCCGCGGGCGAAGCGACGCCCAGCAGCAGAACCGTGGCAGCCAGGATTCCCCCGACGCATGCGAGTGCTTTCGAATGGCCCATCGTAATCCCCTCTATGCCTGCGATTCGTCCAACACCGCACGGCCCTCGGATGACCCAGACGTTATCGGATGCCTCGGGGCGGGCCTTGTGACCGGCATCACGAGCAACTCTCGAGCCAACTGGCCGTCTACACGGGCTTCTTTGCGGAGCGGGCATGCCATGGAGACCGGATCCCGAGCCCGAGCAGGCCGAGTGCGCCCAGGAGGATGAGACCGGCGCCCACGAGGACGCGCCGTCGCAGCCCTTCGAGATCACGGGCAAGGGCGTCGTACCCAGCCTCGCGGGGTAGCAGGTAGAGAGGTCCCACGCCAGCGCCCCATTGGAGGATCTGCCCGACCGGCAGGTTGATCCGTTCGATCGTGCGGGTCCAGTGGTTCGCCAGACCGACTGGATCGTTTCGGATGAGGAGCACGTGCCGCAGCGCGGGGTCCGCGTAGTACCGTCGCAGTTCGGCCGTCTGGATCGTCCGCCCCTCGAGGGGCTCGATCCGCACACGTGAGGGGTCGCTGGCGAACGTGTCGCGAAATTCCTCCGTCCCGAGGGGCTCTCCGTCCGGGCCCCGCGCCCAGAAGCCGAGGAGCAGGTCCACCATCGCCCAGGACTCCCTTGTGGGGAGCCAGACTTCTACGACGCTGTGTCCCGTGCCGGGCTCCTGCGGATAGGCGACGTTGCCCCATTCCCGGCAGGGGCGACCCGCTGCCGTGCACAACACCAACAGGGCCTCGCTCTTGCGAGAGCAGTCGCCACGGCCCGCGCGCACGCCCGCCACCAACTCGTCGAGAGGGACCGTGGCTTCAAGCGGTTCCGCGTTGGAGGCTGCGAAGCTGCGACCCATCGCGTCAGTGATTTCCTGCCACGAACGCTCCGGTCTCAGGAAGGTCGCCTCGTCTCGAAGTGAGGCCGGCACCCGCGTCGCGGTGGGGACGTCATTCGCCACCGGATCCCGCACCACCGCCAGCGCGATCTTCGTCGAGACGAGATCCCGCGCCGCCGGCGCGAAGAGCGCGATTCCCGCCGCCAGGGCGAGCAAGGAGGCCCACGCCAGTTGCCTTCTCACCGGTTGTGCCTCCGCCGTCGCGGCGCCCGGGGTTGGCGAGCGCCGAGCGCCTCCATGGTAGCCTCCAGCGCCCGGGCAAGCGGTCGCAAGGGCCAGGGTCCCCGCCAGCCAACGACCGCGACGGCGTTCGCGTTCGACCTCACGGGCTCGTCGTCGGCCCGTTCGCCACGGCGATCTTCTCGGACCCGCGCGTTTCCGACGAGGCGAGCCAGCCTCGGGAGCGCAGTGAGTTCCTAACGGCGCGAGCGAAGGTCCGGTTCGCTTCCGGGCCCAGGTGCCCCAGCGGTGCGTAGAGAATCTCTGGTGAGATCGCCGGGTCGTCGGCGAGCGCGTCGGCGAGGTCGAGGACCCAGGTGCCCTCGAGGGCGGACACGAGTCGCGCGTAGCTGCGAGGGCCTTCGCCCCATATGTCCTCGCGACGGCCTGGGAAGATGACGAAGAGAAAGTCCCGCCCGGCGGCCTCGACCTCGCTTCGGAAGCGCTTCACCAGGGCCACCAGCAGGGCGAAGCCGTCGGAGTCCGGGTTCATGGAGCCCGCTGCGTACAGGCGATCGCCACTCAAGATGGTGCGCCACACCCGGTCGGCGATCGTGCTGGCCAGCCGCACCGAGGCCGAATGGTCGTAGAGCGGGTTGCGCCACACCAGGGGTGCGAAGAACTCGTCGTTCTCGCCCGCCTCGAGAACGGCGCGGGGATCGTCGAGCAGGCGCGCCAGGCCGTCGCGGCCGGGGAAGGGGTTCGGGACGAGCTCCAGGGCGTCGCCTTGCCGACGTCGAAAGCGCGGCTTGCCCAGTGGAAGATCTCCTGGCGAGAGGAAGGGTCGATAGCGGTTCAGGTTGCGGGCGTAGTTCACCTCCGCGAAGCCCAGGACCACGACGTGTGGGGAGAGCTCGTCTCCACGGCGAGCGTGGAGCAGCAGGGCCTGGTCCGTCCCGTAGCCCCCGACCCCGTAGTTCAGGATCTCGACGCGCGGCTCGATCTGCTCGAGCTGCGCCGACCACGCCTCCCTGTCGCCCACCTCGTTCGCGTGGATGAACGAGTCTCCGAAGGCCGCGACCCGCACGCTGCCCGGCTTCGGGAACGGCGCATACGTGCGCAGGCTGCGCACGCCCTGCGCGTTGCTGGAGTACGGCTTCTGGGTCATCCCGGGCCGGTAGATCCAGCCCATCTCGGCGTCGAGGCCCAGCAGCCGATCCTCCCCGGCGAGGATCTGGCGCACCGCCGCCGTCTGCGCGTCGAGGCGCTCCCCGATCGGACGAAAGGTGAGCTTCGAGTGCCCTTCGAGCAGCGAGACGGCCACCCGCGCGCCCCCTTCGAAGAGCCCCAGGCTCACGGCTGCCGTCGCCAGGACGAACACCCACCTGTGGCGGCGAGGCGTCATCGGGGCGCAAGGGTAGCGTCTCGCCCTCGGCGACCCCTTCTGGACTCGCTGCCCCGCGGGGCAGCCGCTGTCCCACGCTGTTGCCCGGGGACCTGCGGTCCGATAGCAAGGGCTCGCCCCAGATGAGAGGCGCAGCCATGGTCACCCGTCCGTCTTCCCGGGTCGCGATCCCGGCCGCCTGCCTGGCGCTCGCGGCGGTCGCACGCGGGTACGGCCTGGAGATCCAGAGCCTCTGGCTGGACGAGTTCCTGGCCTTCCAGATCGGCCAGCAGGACCTCTCGGGGATGTGGCGAACAGCCGCGGCGATCCACGGGCAGTCACCATTCTACTACCTCGCCGTTCGCGGCTGGAGCGAGGTGTTCGGACGCGACAGCGTGCTGGTGGTGCGCTCGCTCTCGGTGGTCCTGGGTCTGGCGTCGCTGGTCCAGGCCTGGCTCTTCGCCCGACGTTGGTTTGGCCCCGCGCGCGCCGACCTCACGCTGGTGCTCCTCGCGGTCTCACCAGCCCATCTCTACTTCTCCCAGGAAGCGCGCATGTACCCACTGCTGGCGGTGCTCCTGCTGGGGGCGCTGCAACTGGCTGTGGCTGCGGTGCGGGATCCTGCCGCGCGGGGGATCGGGCGGCTCGTCGCGCATGGGGTGCTCGTCGGCCTGGCGCTCTACACTCACTACTACGCCGTGCTCTTCGTCGGTACCCTCGACGTCTGGCTGCTGCTGCGCCGGCGTGAGGCCCCGGGCGTCGTCTGGCGGATCGCGGCAGTCCAGGCGGCGGTCGCCATTGCCTACCTGCCCTGGGTCCCGGCGCTGCTCGGCGCCGCCTCGAGCGGTGGGAACACCTTCATCGAGTTCACGGAGCTGAAGGGGCTCTATACCGCCCTCGTCTTCTCGCTCGGCTACTCCTCGGTCCCGATCGATTCCGTGGCCAAGCGCGACCTGATCGGCACCTTCGTCTCTCATGCCCCGAAGCTCGCGGTCGGCGGCCTCGCGTTCGGTTGGCTGTTCCTGGCTGGAGTCCGCGACCTGTGGCAGCGAGATCGCTCCCTTGCGTCTCTCGTCGTCGGCTGGATCCTTCTGCCGATCCTCTTCGCGACCCTCGTGTCGCTGTTCTTCATCCCAGCCATCAGTGAGCGCTACTTCTTCCCGGCGCTGCCGTTCTTTGCCCTCGTGCTGGCATGCGGAATCGTGGCGACCCGGGGCCTGGTTCGTTGGCTTCCCGTCGGCGTAGTGGCGGTCTTGACGCTCCAGTCGCTGGTGACCTACTACACCGATCCGGTCTACGGCCACCACGACTGGCGGCAGGCCGTCGAGCGGGTCGAGCGCCGAGCCGACGATGGGGACGCGCTGCTCTTCCACCCGAGCCACATCGCCGACTGCTACCGGTTCTACGCCGGCGACGAGCGGCCCTGGTTCGTGGCGAACGGGCCGGATGAGGCGGGCGCTCTCCCTGCTGACCGACGCTACTGGCTGGTGATCTCACACCCCCGCCCCCAGCGGGACCGGATCCTGGCCCGGCTCGAGGAGCGGTTCCGGCGCGTCGACTACCAGCGGATACCGCGGGGGGAGGGGATCGACATCTACCTCTTCGAGCCGCGCGGAGACGTCGAGTCCTCCTGAAGGCGGAGCGCCTCCCGGAGGTGTGCGTCTTCCCGATCGACCGGCTAGGGTCGGAAGCCGTATCGAGCTGCCCCCTCGGCCGCTCCAGGAACCGTGGGCTGAATCCGCGTGGGCGCGGTCGAAGGAGGCGGGGTCGTCCAGGCCATGCGCCACGATTGGTGGAAGCGGTACTGGCGAGCCGTCGGGCGCCTCGATCCCAGCGCACGCAGCCCCGAGGATCGCCTGGTCGACTGGATCGTCGAACGCGCGCCGAGGGGCCGCTGGCTGGACGCGGGGTGTGGGCGGCGCTCGCTCCCGGCGTGGCGAGCTCGCGAGATGGAGCGGATCGCCTCCCGCGGCGCGGTGCTGTTCGGCTGTGACCTGGACCGCGCGGCGCTTTCCGACCGCGTCGACGCGGCGCCGGTCTGTGCGGCTACGCTCGATCGGCTTCCCTTCCGGAGCGAGAGCTTCGCGCTCGTCACGTCGAACATGGTGTTCGAGCACCTCGACGCGCCGGGCATGGCGGTCTCCGAACTCGCACGCGTGTCCAGACGGGGCGGGCGAATCCTGGTTCATACCGTCAACGGGCGCCACTATACGGCCTGGGCGGCGCGCCTGACGCCACTCTGGTTCCACCGCTTCGTCGTGAAGCGACTCGAGGGTCGTGCGCCCGAAGACGTCTACCCTACGCGGTATCGCGCCAATACCGAGGCGCGTCTCCGATCCCTGTTCGAATCCCACGGCTGTCGGCACGTAGGCGGCGGATTGATTCGCGGCATTCCACCCCATGTCCCGGTTCCTCTGCTCTTCTGGGTGGCCATCGTGCTCGGCATGGCGGAGCGGTGGCTGGCTCGACTTCCCGGGATCGGCGTGATCCTGAAACCGAATTTGCTGATGGAGTTCGAGCGCAGGTGACGGCCGCCAGCAGGTCGAGGCGCGGGGGCCCATCGCGGCGGGCTCGGATGCAGGCTAGCCTGAATCGCCCGATGCTCGGCTCCGTTCTCGACGGCGTCCGGATCCTGGACCTCACGCGGGTGGTGGCGGGTCCCTTCGCGACGGCGATCCTGGCGGACCTGGGTGCCGACGTGGTCAAGATCGAGCGGCCGGGCACCGGAGACGACTACCGTTACGGGCCCTCCAGGAAGGGAGAGACGTCCCTCTCGTTCCAGAACACCAATCGCGGCAAGCGCTCCATTACCCTGGACGTGCGCCGACCTCGGGGCCAGGAGATCTTCCTGGACCTGGTCGAACGGGCCGACGCGGTCGTGGAGAACTTTCGCGCCGGCTGGCTGGCCGCACAGGGCCTCGGACCGGAGACGCTACAGACGCGCAATCCGCGCCTGGTCGTGGCGGGGCTGTCCGGCTTCGGCGCGACCGGCCCGCGAGCGGGCCAGGCGTCCTACGACATCGTCGCCCAGGCTGCCGGGGGCTTCCTTGCCATGACGGGCTTCCCCGACGGACCCCCGGTCCGCGGCGGTGGGGCGTTGGCGGACTTCGTGGGCGGGCTCTACCTGGCGCTCGGGGTCGTGGCCGGAATCCGCGACGCCGAGCGTGGGGGCCACGGCCGGATCCTGGACCTGTCCAACCAGGACGCAATCTTCGCGATCACCGACTCGTGGGCCACGATCGCGGAGGGGCTCGGGGTTCGAGCGGAGCGCGCCGGGAATCAGCATCCGTTCACCGCGCCCTACGACTGCTTCCATGCACGGGACGGGTGGGTGGTGGTGGGCACTGCCAGCAACAAGCTGTTCCGGAGCCTCTGCGAGGCGATCGGGCACCCTGAGCTGGCGTCGGACGAGCGGTTCCGCAGTCACCGCGGGCGCTCGGCACGGCGCACCGAGATCAATGCCACCGTGGGGGACTGGATCCGCGAGCGGAGCTGCGACGAGGTGCTGGCGGCCCTGGGACCGGACGGCGCCGACGTGCCCTGTGCGCGGGTGGCGCGCCCCGACGAGCTGGTGCGCGACCCGCAGCTCCTGGCTCGCGGGATGGTGGAGCGCCACCCGCACCCCCGGATCGGGGAGGTGGTCTTCCACGGAAACCCGCTGCGCTTCTCGGGTGCCGACGTCCGGGAACATGCCCTGGCGCCCGATCTGGGTCAGCACAACGCCGAGGTCTACGGGGAGCTGGGCCTCGGCGAGGACGACCTTGCGCGCCTGTGCGAGGCGGGCGTGATCTAGCCACGGGTGCGGGCTAGCGCGCGTCGTGGAAGATCAGGCCGAGGGTCATGCGTTCGCCCGCCAGGACGCGGCTCACGCCGTGCCGCGTCTGCACCCGGTAGTGGCCGCGGGCGCCGCGAACCGGTCGCTCGGCGTTGGCGAAGATCACGGCCTCGCCCCGCTCGAGCGCGATCGCGAAGCCCCGCGACTGCATCCGGGGCCGCTGCTCGGTCAGCAGGAACTCTCCGCCCCGGAAGTCCCGCTGCGGGCGTGACAGCAGGATCGCCACCTGGAGCGGGAAGGCGACGCCCCCGTAGCGATCCTGGTGCAGGCAGTTGTATCCGTCCTCGCCGTAGCGCAGCAGCAGCGGCGTGGGCCGTGTCTGGCCGGCGGCGTGGCAGCGCGCCAGGAACTCGCGCAGCCGGGGCGGGTGGGTCCGGCCGCTGGCGAGCGCCTCTTCCCAGGCGTTGGCGATCGGCGCCAGGCGCGCATAGAGCTGTGTGCGCAACGCCCGCACCAGGGGCGGCAGGGGATGCCCGAAGTAGCGGTAGGCGCCGGCCCCGAAGGCGTGGCGCTCCATGTCCACGTGGCTGCGGAAACGCTCCTCCCGCGGCCACAGGGCCGCCAGGGCGCGGCAGTCGGAGGCCGCCAGCAGCCCCGGCAGCCGCGCGTGGCCCCAGTCGCGAAGCTCCTGCCCGACGCCGGACCAGTCGGGTCGGGAAAGGCTCGCGCGCACGCGTGCGGAGGGGGTGGAAGTGCCGGCAGCCATGGTGACGGGCGCCGAGCGTATCACGGCGGGCTCGAGGGCCCAGGGGTCGTCCCCGCGCGCCGAGCGGCCCGGGACGGGGGCGTCCCGAGCCGCTCGCCCGCGCCGTCGTCCGCACGGACTATCCGAAGTAGACCCAGCCTCCGTACCAGCGCACCAGGTGCCGCTGGATGCGGTGCATCAGCCGGTGCTGGTGCCGCAGGTGGCGGTGGAAGCGCGCCTCCTGGTGGAAGCGCGCGTTGCACGCGAAGCAGTAGTAGGGTGCGTGCACGATCACGCGCGGGCCGTGCCGAACCGCGGCGCGGTGCCAGCGCGAGTCGTAGTAGGAGACCCGCTCCCGCGCGTGGCGATCGGGCCGAAGCCAGCGCGGCCCCCGGTCGTCGTGATGGCGATGCAGCGAGTGTTCATGCGCGTGTCTGGCGCGGGCGTTCTCGCGACGATCGTCGTGATCGGCGCGCGCGCCGGGTGCAATCAAGAGCAATGCCGCCGCGATCCCTGCGGCAACTGCGTTCCTGCTGACGTGAGTCTGCATGGCGTCCTCCGACGGGTGGTCTGCCGGTTGGACGCGGGGGCGCGGGACTTATTCGCCGGGGCCCAGGAGCGCGCCGGCGAGATGCCTGCGGTGATGGGCCGCGTCGCCCAACACCGCACGCAACCACAGGCAGCGCTTGAAGTAGAGCTGCGCATCGCAATCCCACGTGAAGCCGTAGCCGCCGTGGAGTTGCACCGACTTGCGCGCGACGAAGGAGAAGGCGTCGCCCGCGGCCGCCTTGGCCATGCGCGCGGGCACCTCGGCTTCCGCCGGCGCGTGGTCCAAGGCGGCGGCGGCTGCGTACGCCAGCGTGCGCGCCGACTCGACGCCGATCATGGCGTCCACCAATGGGTGCTTCACGGCCTGGAACGAGCCGATCGGCCGGCCGAACTGGATGCGCTCGCGGGCGTAGGCGGCGGTGAGCTGGAGCGCGGCCTCGGCACCGCCCACCATCTCGGCGGCCAGCGCCGTGAAGCCCCAGTCGAGCACCTGGCGGCAGGCGCTCTCGTCGCTCGTGGCGAGGCGCGCGTCGGCCGGGACGCGGGCGTCCTCGAACGCGATGCGTCCGGTGGGCCGGGTGGGGTCGACGCCGACCTCGGCCGCGACGTTCACGCCGGGCGCGGAGAGGTCGATGCAGAAGAGCGCGAGCGCGCCGTCGGCCTGGCGGAAGGGCGCGACCACGAGCTCCGCCCAGCTGGCCCCGGGCACGAAGGCCTTGGTGCCCGAGAGCCGCCAGCCGTCGTTGTCGGGCTCCGCGCGGGCGGACAGCTCGTCGGGCTCGAAGGCTCCGTCCGCCTCCAGCCAGGCCAGGGTCGCCCGCAGCTCGCCGCTCGCCAGCCCGGGGAGCCAGCGCGCCTGCTGCGCCGCATCGCCGGCCACCAGGATCGCGCGCGCGGCCAGAGTCGCGCCCAGCAGGGGGACCGGGACGAGGTGCCGTCCCATCTCCTCCAGCAGCAGCGCCAGATGCAGCGCGCCGAGTCCGGCGCCGCCGTGCACCTCCGGGATCACGAGACCCGTCCAGCCCAGCTCGGCGACCTCCTTCCACAGGGCGGGATCGAACCCGCCCGCCTCTTCGGCCACACGCCGCACCTCGCCGACCGGGCAGCGCTCCTCCAGGAAGCGGCGCGCGGAGTCGCGCAGCAGCTCGTGGTCCTCCCCGAATCCGAAGTCGCGGGGCAGGTCGGTGGTGCGGGTACTCATGCTCACTTGCCCTTGGGAAGGTCGAGCACGCGCTCGCCCAGGATGTTGCGTTGGATCTCGCTCGTGCCGCCGCCGATCGTCATGCCGAAGGAGTTCATGTACGCCCGCGGCCACTCGGCCCGATCGGGGGCGTTCGGGTCGCCGAGCCAGAGCGTGGCGGCGGGGCCCTCGAGCTCGCAAGCCACGTCCGCCAGGTCCTGGGCGAACTCGGAGAACACGAGCTTGTTCATCAGGCGCAGGGCCAGGGGGCGCTCGGGGTTCAGTCCCGGCACCCGCGCGCGCAGCGACGCCAGGCGCAACGCCTCCTCGCGGATCCACAGGTCCGCGAGCCGTTCGCGCATGGCCGGGTCGGCGGCGGCGGGTCGCCCGTGCCGGCGCACCCGGGTCGCCAGGTCGGCGACCTGCCGCACGCCCTCGGAGGCGCCGAGGGAACCGCCGCCGGAGCCGTCCGCCGCGCCGCGCTCGTGGGTGAGGGTGGTCATGGCCACCTGCCAGCCCTGACCGAGCTCGCCCAGCAGGGCGTCGCCCGGCATCGGCGACGCGTCGAAGATCACCTGGTTGAAGCCGCCCTCGCCGCTCATCTTGACCAGCGGCTGCACCGTCACACCCGCTGCGTCCATGGGGAAGAGGAAGTACGAGAGACCGTCGTACTTGCCCACGTCCGGGTCCGTGCGCGCCAGCAGGATCATCCACTTCGCGTGCTGGGCCAGGGTGGTCCAGACCTTGTGTCCCGTCACCGTCCAGCCGTCGCCGGCCCGCTCGGCGCGGGTCTGCACGCTGGCCAGGTCCGAGCCCGCGCCCGGCTCGCTGAAGCCCTGGCACCAGATCTCCTCGGCGGAGAGGATCGGCTTCAGCATGCGCTGCTTCTGGGCGTCGCTGCCGTAGACCAGGATCGTGGGACCGGCCCACTGGAGCCCGATCGTGTTCACCATGAAGGGCGTCCGGGCGCGCGCCATCTCCTGACTCACGATGCGCTGCAGCCCCTCGCGGCCGTGGCCCCCGTACTCCGCGGGCCAGTCGAGGCCCAGGTAGCCCGCCTCGTAGAGCTTGCGTTGCCACGCGCGCAAGAACTCGAACTGCCGGTCCGACTCCACTTCGAGGAAGCTCTGGGGCAGCTTGAAGCCGGGATCGCCGGGCCGGTTGGCCTCGATCCACGCGCGCACCTCCCGCCGGAACTCCGCGATTTCCCTGGGCTCGGTTTCCTCGATCGGCTGGCTCATCGCACCCCCGGGCTGGACCGATTGGCGAGTCAATCTAGAGTATACTCCGGCGCCCCAGCCAGACGGGAGACCCTCATGGACTTCGGTTTCACGGAGGAGCAGGAGCTTCTCCGCAGCGAGGTGCGGAAGTACCTCGACGCGAAGTGCCCGCTGGAGCAGGTCCGGGCGATCAGCGAGGCCGAAGGCGGCGCCGGCTTCTCGCCGGAGCTCTGGAAGGAGATCGCCGAGCTCGGGTGGCTGGGCCTGTGCGTTCCCGAGGTGCACGGGGGCGCCGGCCTCGGCCAGGTGGACCTGGTGGTGCTGCTGGAGGAGACCGGGCGCAGCCTGTTTCCGTCGCCACTGCTGGCGACCAGCCTCGCCGTGGCAGCGTTGCGTGAGGCGGGAAGCGAGGAGCAGCAGGCGCGCTGGCTGCCGTCGCTGGCCGACGGCACCGCCATCGGCAGCCCCGCGCTCCAGGAGGACGCGGATCCGCCGACCCCCGAGCGCGTGTCGCTGGTCGGCACGCCCGACGGCGACGGCTTCGTGCTGCGCGGCGAGAAGCGCTTCGTTCCCGACGCCGGCGCCGCCACGCTCTTCGTGGTGCCCTTCCGCGCCGGCTCGGAGCTGGCGCTGGCCGTGGTGGAGCGCGACGCGGCCGGCGTGTCGCTGGAGGCGTGGCCGGGCATGGACCTGACCAAGCGCCTCGGCCGGCTGGTGCTCGACGGCGTGCGGGTCGGGCCCGACGCGGTGCTGGCGGAGCGCGGCGATGCGGTCTTCGAGCGCATCGTCGATCGCGCTACCGCCGGGCTCACGGCGGAGATCGTCGGGGCCGCCGACGGTGCGGTCGTGCTGACGGCGGAGTACGCGAAGGACCGGATCCAGTTCGGCTCGCCCATCGGCCGCTACCAGGGGGTGAAGCACCCGCTGGCGGAGATGTACGTCGACGTGGAGTCCAGCAAGTCGCTGCTCTACTACGCGGCCTGGGCGCTGGACGAGAGCCCCGCCGAGGCGCCGCGCTACGTCTCCATGGCAAAGGCCTACGCGAGCGAGGCCTTCGCACGCATCGGCATCGACGCCGTGCAGCTGCACGGCGCCGTCGGCTACACGTGGGAGTTCGATGCCCACCTGTATCTGAAGCGCTCCAAGTGGGCGCGCCCCATGTACGGCGACAGCGACTTCCACTACGAGCGGGTCGCGGCGCTGGGAGGCCTGTAGAGAGATGGACTTGACCCTGACGCCCGAGGAGGAAGCGTTCCGCGACGAGGTGCGGGCGTTCCTCGACGAGAACCTGCCCCAGGACGCCAACCGCGCGGATCCCGGCTTCGTGGCCGAGTGGCAGCGCAAGCTGCGGGCGAAGCGCTGGGTGGGTTTCTCGTGGCCCGCCGAGGTGGGCGGTGGCGGCGGCTCCATCATGCAGCAGGCGATCCTCAAGGAGGAGATGGCCCGGCGCAAGGCGCCGCCGCTCGGCAGCTGCTTCATGGGCCTCACCTGGGTGGGGCCCGCGATCATCGCCTACGGCAGCGAAGAGCAGAAGCAGCGCTTCATCCCCGACATCCTGGACGGCGCCTACCAGTGGTGCACCGGCTACTCGGAGCCGGACCACGGCAGCGACTTGGGCGCCCTCCAGTGCAAGGCGGTGCGCGAGGGCGACGAGTACGTCGTGAACGGCCAGAAGATCTGGACGTCCATCGCCATGTGGTCGAAGTGGATCATCCTGCTCGTGCGCACGTCGCAGCACGCGGACGACAAGCACCAGGGGATCACGTGCTTGCTGGTCCCCATGGACACGCCGGGCATCACGGTGCGTCCCATCAAGAACATGGCTGGTGGCGCCATGTTCGCCGAGGTGTTCTTCGACGACGTGCGGGTTCCCGTCGAGCTGCGACTGGGCGCGGAAGGCGAGGGCTGGAAGGTGACCATCACGGCCCTGGCCCACGAGCGCTCTGGAATCGCCGAGGTGGAGAGCCTGACGCGCAACCTGGAGGCGCTGAAGCGACTGGCGCAGAAGACGACCCGCGGCGGTCGGCCCGCCTCGGAGGATCCCGGGGTGCGTGCCCGCATCGCCCGCTTCGAGACCCGGATCCAGGCCATGCGCATGAACGGCCTGCGCTACCTGACCAAGCAGCTCCGCGGCGAGCCCCTGGGCAGCGAAACGTCGGTCTCGAAGCTCCTGCGCGCGCAGCTCGAGGTGGAGATGGGCGACTTCGCCGTCGAGATCCAGGGCGCCGCGGGTCCGCTGGTCGAGGGTGCCGAGGCGGCTGCGGACGGCGGGCGCTGGCAGAAGATGGCGCTCTCCTGGCCGGAGGTCGTGATCGGCGGCGGCACCCCGAACATCCAGAAGAACATCATCGCCGAGCGCATCCTGGGCCTGCCCAAGGACTGATCGGACCGGAGCCGCTGTGGACCGACGGGATCGGATCGAGGCGAAGCTGCGCGAGGAGCTGGCGGCGGAGCACGTGGAGGTGGTGGACGAGAGCTACCTGCACCGCGGGCATCCGGGCGCGCGTTCCGGCGGCGGGCACTTCCGGGCCCTGATCGTGTCGGCGCGCTTCGAGGGGCTCGGCGCGCTGGAGGCACAGCGCCTGGTCTACCGCGTGCTCTCCCACGAGATGACCGGCGAGATCCACGCGCTGGCGATGAAGACCCTGACCCCGGCGCAGTGGCGAGAGGGAGCCGCGGGCTAGGAGGGCGACTCTGGAGTCGCCCGACGCGCAGCGGTCTCGGGGACAGCGCCAAGCAGGGTGGGAAGCCGGCCCTGGGCCGGCTTCCGATCCTCCATCTTCCGTAGGCGAGCGAAGTTCAGCGGCTAGACGAAGTCGTCGATCCAGTCCCGCAGGCGCACCGAGAAGCCGGCCGCGTTGCGGTGCCCGCCCCCGCCGTAGCCCGCCGCGATGCGGGCCACGTCGAGGTCGCCGATCGAGTAGAGCGAGGCGTCGACCCGCTCGCCCACCACCCGGTAGATCATTCCACACGCCGAGCCGTAGGCGGCGCGCTTGGCCAGCTCGTGACCGATGGCGCTGCGCAGGTGGCGCGCGTTCACCGCCTCGACCCGCAGGCCGCCGAGGCGGGCGGGATGCACGCCCTGGAGCGCGCGCTCCACCTCGATCCGATTCGCGCGCACGATGGGCTCGCCTTCCCGGGCCAGCACCTCCACCGGCTGCTGCGCCAGCTCGTCCCAGACCTCGAAGCGGCGGGGGTACGAGCCGAGGGCGGCGTTTACCTCCTCGGAGTGGGGCAGCTTCCAGTTCCAGAGGTCCTGGTCCTCCACGTAGCGCAGCAGGTCCGGAACCGGCTCGCCGGGATGGAAGTGCTGCCAGGCCAGCACGGCGCCCGATCGGCCGAGATCGAAGACGATCGTGTGTCCGGCGGCGGCGAGTGCGTTCTCGAGCTCCGGATCGCCGGCCAGCCGGTCCCGCGACGAGACGTGATGGTCGAGGATGACGAGCTGCGCCGCGGCGTCTCCCAGCTCGCGCGCGATCCGGTTGGGCGGCGCGATGTCCACGAACACGACGAGGTTGCCGACGTAGTTGCTCGCGCGCAGCCCGTCGTCGTGTCCCCGGGCGACGAAGCTGCCGTCTCCGTCCCAGGCACGCTGCACCGCCCAGGCGGCTCCGAAGCCGTCGGGGCAGCCGGCGTGGTAGAAGCAGACCCTTCGCATCGGCCTAGGCTAGCGGATCCGCGGGATCGCCGGGGACGGCGCGCAGGGTGGCCTCGTCGGCGGCGAGGTGGCGTGCGGCGGCCACGAGCAGCGCGCACGCCAGGCCATTGGCCACGAGGGCCGCGAGCAGCCCCGTGCGCAGGCTCCCGGTCACGGCGCTCACCTTGCCGATGCCGTAGGGGCCGAGGGCGAGCCCGACGAAGGTGATCACCATCAGGTAGGCGGCGGATGCGGTTCCGCGCATGCGGGGAGGCACCAGGTCCTGCACCGTCGAGGCTGCGGCGCCGATCCACATGGCTGCCAGCACGCTCATGGGAAAGTTGAGCGCGTAGGCGATCCGCACGTCCGCGCTGGTGGCGAACCACGCCACCAGCGGAATGGGAGCGACGGCCGCCAGCATCCCCACTCGCAGCCGGCCCGTGGGCCGCGTGAGCCGCCAGCGGTCGGCCAGGATCCCGCCCAGGGTCACGCCGAGCCAGCCGGCCACGGCGGCCGTGGCACCCAGCACCAGGCCCGACTCCGCGGCCGACACGCCGTGGATGCGCTGCACGAAGGGCGGCACCCAGAACCCGATGCCGTAGCCCGTGAACGCCAGGAACGAGAACCCCAAGGCCGCGAGCGCGAGCGAGCGCGTGCGGAAGATGTGATCGAAGGTCTCGGGCTCGCTCCTGCGCAGGGACTGGGCCCACGAGACGGCGGCGTAGAGACCGACTGCGAGCGCGGACCACTGGGCCCGATCCCCGGTGACGGCGACGAGCGCCGCAGCCCCGGCGGCGATGGCGGCGGCGCCGCCGAGATTGCGCGCGATCCCGGCGCGTCCGGCGCCCACGCTCGCCAGGTGCCAGAGCGTGAGGGGCGGCAGTACGGCGCGCAGCTCCCGGGCGAAGATCCGCAGAGGATGCGACTCGGGCGTCGTCGCGACGCCGTCGGCCTGCCCGCGGACGGGCTCGCGCAGGCTGCGCACCCACAGCGCGATCGCGAGCCCGGGCAGACCCACCACCAGGTAGGCGACCTGCCAGCCGCGCAGCCCGAAGGGAGCCGGGCCCCCGGCAAAGGCTTCGTTCCAGCGGTCCACCACGAGCCCACCGATCCCGAGCCCGAGGCCGCCGCCGATGTAGATCCCGCTCGAGTAGATGGCGAGCACCGTCGCGCGCCGGGCTGGCGGGAAGTAGTCCGACAGCATGGAGAACGCGGCCGGGGTGGCGCTCGCCTCGCCCACGCCGACCCCGATCCGCGCGGCGGCGAGCTGCCCGAAGCTCCGCGCCAGCCCGGAGACCGCGGTCATCCCGCTCCACACCGCCAGGCCCACGGCGATCAGGCTGCGCCGGTTCCAGACGTCCGCCAGCCGGCCGAGGGGGATTCCGAAGATGGCGTAGAAGACCGCGAACGCGGTGCCGTACAGGAAGCCGATCTGCGCGTCCCCGAGTCCGAGGTCCCGGCGGATCTCCTCGGCCAGGATGGAGATGATCTGGCGATCGAGGAAGTTGAAGACGTAGACCACCACGGGCGTGCTGGCGTCGGTCCGGGGGCGACATCGGGGCCGCATTCTATACTGTCCGCTTCTCCGGAGGACCCCATGACGAGCCCGAAACGTACGCTCCCGAAGCCCCGCAGCCGCGAGGTGACCGAGGGCCCCGAGCGGGCCCCGGCCCGCGCCATGCTGCGCGCCGTCGGCTTCTCGGAGGAGGATTTCGCCAAGCCCCAGGTCGGGATCGCCGCCGCCGCCAACGAGGTGACCCCCTGCAACATGAACCTCGGCGTGCAGGCGGACAACGCCAAGCGCGGCGTCGTCGAGGCCGGGGCCGTGGGGCTGCGCTTCGACACGATCGCCGTCTCCGACGCCATCTCCATGGGGCACGAGGGCATGCACGCGTCGCTCGTGTCGCGCGAGGTGATCGCGGACTCGGTCGAGCTGGTGATGCACGCGGAGCGCCTGGACGCGCTCGTCACCATCGCCGGCTGCGACAAGAGCCTGCCGGGCATGCTGATGGCCTGCGCGCGCCTCGACGTGCCTTCGATCTTTCTCTACGGCGGCACGATCCTGCCGGGCTGCTTCCACGGCCGCGACGTGAACATCCAGGACGTCTTCGAGGCGGTCGGCGCCCACGCCGCCGGCCAGATGAGCGACGACGACCTGCTCGAGCTGGAGCGCGCCGCGTGCCCCTCGACGGGCTCGTGCGCCGGGATGTTCACGGCCAACACCATGGCCGCGGTCAGCGAGGCCCTGGGCATGGCGCTGCCGGGCTCCGCCTCGGTGCCGAATCCCGACGAGCGGCGCGTCGCACTCGCCAGCGAGACGGGCGCAGCGACCGTCCGCTGTCTCGAGGCCGACCTGCGCCCGAGCCGGATCCTGACCCGCTCGGCGTTCGAGAACGCGATCGCGCTGGTGATGGCGCTGGGCGGCTCGACCAACGCCGTCCTCCACCTGCTGGCCATCGCTCACGAGGCGCGGGTGGAGCTCGACCTGGACGACTTCGACCGCATCAGTCGGCGCACGCCCCATCTGTGCAACCTGCGTCCGTTCGGGAAGTACGTGATGACGGATCTGGACCGGATCGGCGGCGTCCCGGTCATCCTGCGCGAGCTGCTCGATCACGGGCTCGTGGACGGGGAGGCGCTCACGGTGACGGGCCGCAGCCTGGGCGAGAACCTCGAGGGCGCGTCGCTGCCGTCCGGACAGGACGTGGTGCAGCCGGCGGACTCGCCGCTCATGGCCGAGGGCGGCATCGTGGTGCTGCGCGGCAACCTGGCCCCCGACGGCGCGGTGATGAAGACCGCGGGCGGGAATCTCCGGCGCGTGGACGGCAGCGCCTGCGTGTTCGAGGACGAGGAAGCCGCGATGGCAGCGGTGACCGCCGGCCGCATCGCGAAGCAGAGCGTGATCGTGATCCGGAACGAAGGCCCGGCGGGCGGCCCCGGGATGCGCGAGATGCTGGCCGTGACCGCCGCCGTGAAGGGGGCCGGCCTCGGTGCCGACGTGGCGCTCATCACCGACGGGCGCTTCTCCGGCGCGACCCACGGCTACATGGTGGCCCACATCGCCCCCGAGGCGGTGCGCGGCGGCCCGATCGCCGCCTTGCGCGACGGCGACCGCATCCTGATCGACCCGGGCGAGCGCCGGCTCGAGGTGGACGTGTCCGACGCCGAGCTGCGCGCGCGGCTGGCGGAGGTGCGCGCACCGGAGCCGCGCTACACGCGCGGCGCCCTGGCCAAGTACGCCCGGCTGGTGGGCAGCGCCGCCAAGGGCGCGGTCTGTGACTGAGCGCGCGCCTGTCGTCGCGGCACACGCGCGTCGACCGCTGGCGGTGTCGGATGCCCTGGAATGCCTCGAGGCGTTGCGCGACCGGGGCGTCCCGTGGCTGCTGGACAGCGCGCTGCGCGCGCACCCGCTGGCGCGCCATTCCTTCGTCGGGGCGGATCCGTGGGCCGTGCTGCGCGGCTTTGCCAGCCCGGACGGCTGTTGGCACCGGCTCGAGGTGCGTCGCGAGGTGCGCCCGGACCTGGCGCCGGGCGTGCACGAGCGGGCCGGCGACCCGCTGGAATGCGCGCGCGAGCTGCTGGCCCCCGCGCCCCGCGCCGACGGCACGCTGCCCTTCGTCGGAGGCGCCGTCGGCTACCTGGGCTACGAGCTCGCCAGCGGCTTCGAACGCCTGGCCCCGCCGCCGCCGGACGACCTGGGCCTGCCCGACCTGACCCTGCTGTGGGTGGATCGCCTCCTGGCCTTCGACCACGCCACCGGCGCCGCCTGGGCGGTCGGACTGGGCTACGGCGAAGATCTCGCCGAGGCCCAGGCCCGGGCCTCGGCGGCGGCGGAGGAGATCGGCGCGGCGGTGGGGTGCGGGGCGAACGCGGGCACATATCATGGCTTCGCTCGCCTGCGGGAAGAGAAGGATCGGAAGTCGGCCGAGGGCCGACTTCCCAGTCTGCATAGCGCTGTCGCTGAGACCGGCTCGCGGGCGACGCCGAAGGCGTCGCCCTTGCGGGCGTCTGCTTCCGGATGGTGCGCGGGCTCGGCGGCACCGTCTTCGCGCGGGGCTTCGGAGTCTCTCGGGGAGCCGAGGTATCTCGATGCCGTGAACGCCATCTTGGAGCGCGTCGCGGCAGGCGACGTGTACCAGGCGTGCCTCACCCAGACCTGGGACGTGCCCTTCGACGGGGATCCGTGGCGGCTCTACCGGGTGCTGCGAGCGGCGACGCCGGCGCCGTTCGCGGCGTACCTGGAGCTGCCCGAGGCGGCGATCGTCGGGAGCTCGCCGGAACGCTTCCTGCGCGTCACGGCGGAGGGACGAGTGGAGAGCCGCCCGATCAAGGGCACGCGGCGGCGGGGCTCCTCGCCGGAGGCGGACGCGCGGCTCGGCGAGGAGCTGGCCGGCTCCGCCAAGGACCGAGCCGAGAACTTGATGATCGTGGATCTCGCGCGCAACGACCTCGGACGCGTGTGTGCCACGGGCAGCGTCGAGGTGCCGGAGCTGTTCCGGATCGAGGCCTTCGCGCGCGTCTTCCAGATGGTGTCGGTGGTGAGCGGGCGGCTCGCGCCGGACCGCGACGCGCTCGACGCCGTTCGCGCGGCCTTCCCGCCGGGCTCCATGACCGGCGCGCCCAAGCTCGCCGCCATGGATCTCCTGACCGCTCTCGAGACCGTGCGCCGCGGTCCCTACGCGGGCGCCCTGGGCTACCTGGACGCGCGCGGCGGGGCCGACCTGTCGGTGGTGATCCGGAGTCTCGTGGTCGCCGGGGGCCTGGCGCGGGCCCACGCCGGTGGGGGCGTGGTGGCGGACTCGACCGCCGCCGCCGAGTACGCCGAGGCGCGGGACAAGGTGGCGCCGCTGCTGGAGGCTCTCGTCGCCGCGAGGTCGCCGCTCGCGGCGGGGCCCCCACGGGGGCGGCGGTTCAGCCCCCGTTCACGGGCCTCCCTTGACGCCCGGCCCGGCCGGCCTATTCCCTAGACCACAGTGAAGATCCTCTACGTCGAGGACGACGCCGGTGCCCGGGAGTACATCCAGAAGGGGCTGGCGGAGAACGGTTTCGTCGCGGACGTGGCCGCGGATGGGGACAGCGGGCTCGAGCGCGCCGTCGGGGGCAGCTACGACCTGGTGATCCTGGACGTGATGCTGCCCGGGCGCGACGGTCTGTCCGTCCTGAAGGAGCTGCGCGAGCGCGGCGTGGACACCCCGGTGCTCTTCCTGTCGGCGCGCGGCGAGGCCAGCGACCGCATCAAGGGTCTCAACCTCGGCGCCGACGACTACCTGCCCAAGCCCTTCGCCTTCGCGGAGCTGCTGGCGCGGATCCGGGCGGTGGCGCGCCGGCGGCTGGGCGAGCCCCTGGACGGCCGGATCCAGGTCGAGGACCTCACCCTGGACGTGCAGCGACACACGGTCGAACGCTCCGGAAGCGCCATCGACCTGACACCCAAGGAGTTCGCGCTGCTCGAGTACCTGATGCGGAACGCGGAGCAGGTGGTGTCGCGGGCGATGATCACCGAGAAGGTCTGGGGCTACAACTTCGACAGCTACTCCAACCTGATCGACGTGCACATCAACCATCTGCGCAAGAAGATGGATCGCGGCTTCGAGCTCAAGCTGATCCACACCGTGAAGGGCGTCGGATACTACCTGGGTCGGCGGGAGCGCCCCGGCGACGCCGGGGACTAGCCCGGTGCGGAGTCGCCTCTCCGTCGGGGCGAAGTGGGCGCTGCGCTACGCGGTCGTCACCTTCGTCTCGATCTCGCTGCTCGGCATCTACGTCTACGATCGCGTGGAGGGCCGCATCCGCCGCGACGCCGAGCTGATCGTCGAGATCCCCGTGCGCAACGTGATCGAGGCCGAGAAGCGGCACCCGGACGAGCCGGACCGGATCGCCGAGGCCATCGACCGGGAGGTGTCGGCCTCCGATGGCGACCTGCGCCTGGGCATCCAGTACTTCGACCCGTCCGGAAACCTGCTGATCGCCCGCGGGCGGCTGGTGGAGGACCCGCTGCCCCTCTACGCCCGGGTGGCCGACGGACGGGTGCGCCACGACATCTGGCAGGCGGACCTGGGCGACGGCAGCGACTACTACGTGATGACGGCGTCCACCCGCGGCGGGTTCGTGCAGGCGGTGATCTACAGCCGCCGCTTCGCGCGCCACGCGGACTTCATCGCCGACGGCTTCCTGCTGGCGCTGCCCATCGCCCTGATCGTGACCGTGGGGCTGGGCTGGCTGCTGGCTCGGGGCAGCCTGCGTCCGATCCAGCGCATCACGGCCACCGCGCGGCGCATCAGCGGCTCCCACCTGGACGAGGAGCTGCCCACCACCGGCTCCGGCGACGAGCTCGACCAGCTGGCGGTCACCCTGAACGAGATGATGGGCCGCATCCGCGAGAGCGTGACACGAATCCGGCGCTTCTCGGGTGACGCCGCCCACGAGCTGCGCACGCCGCTGGCCGCCATCCGCAACCAGGTGGAGGTCACGCTCGAGAAGGATCGGGCGGGCGAGGAGTACGAGCGGGCGTTGCGGCAGGTGCTGGAGGAGGTGGACCGCCTGGCCCGCGGCACCGACGCCATGCTGCGCCTCGCCCACTCCGAGGCGGGGCTCGACCCGGAGCAGCGCTGCGACGTGGATCTCGCCGCGCTGCTGGGCGACGTGGTGGAGTTCTTCGAGCCCCTGGCTTCGGAGGCCGACGTGAAGCTCGAGCTGCACGCCGAGCAGGCGCCGACCGTCTCCGGCGATCCCGCCTGGCTGCACCAGCTGTTCGCCAACCTGGTGCACAACGCCCTCAAGTTCACGCCCGGAGGCGGGCTCGTGCGGGTCGAGGTGGGCAGCGACGCCTCGGGCCTCGGCGCGTCGGTCGCGGTCCGCGACACCGGCGTGGGCATCGACCCGGACGAGTGCCTGCGCATCTTCGAGCGCTTCCACAAGGTGGACGCGGCGCGTTCGGGGGTCGGCTTCGGACTGGGGCTCTCGCTGGTGCGCGAGATCGCCCACGCCCACGGCGGATCCGTCTCGGTGGAGTCGCAGCCCGGCCGCGGGTCGACCTTCCGCGTGGAGCTTCCCGGCCGCTCGGCCGGCACCTCCGCGTGAGCCGGTCGCGGGTGCTCCCGTACGGGAGCTGGCCTTCGCCCCTCGCCGCGTCCGGCGTCGCGGCGGGCAGTCGCCGGCTGGGCGACGTGGTCTGCGACGGCGCCGACGTCTACTGGACCGAGGGTCGGCCGGACGAGGCGGGGCGGAGCGCGCTCGTGCGCTGGCGCGCCGGCGCGGGGGTGGAAGAGCTGCTGGCGGCGCCCAGCTCGGTGCGCACCCGGGTGCACGAGTACGGCGGCGGCGCCTTCACGGTCGACGCGGGCCGTGTCTGGTACGCGGAGTTCAGCGACCAACGCTGGTACCGGCGCGATCTGGACGGCGGGGTGGCCCCGATCACGCCGGGCGACGGCCGCCGTTTCGCGGACGCGGCGCCCGACCCGCTGCGGCAGCGCCTGCTGGCGGTGTGCGAGGACCCGCGCGCCGAGGGCGAGCCCGAGGCCGCGATCGTCGCGCTCCCCAGCGACGGGCTCGCCGAGCCGGAGGTGCTGGTGCAGGGGGCGGACTTCTACGCCAGTCCGCGTCCCGCGCCCGCGGGCGATCGCCTGGCGTGGCTGGCCTGGGACCACCCCAACATGCCCTGGGACGGCAGCGGCCTGTGGCTGGCCGATCTCGGACCCGACGGGCGGCCCGGTCCGGCGCGCCAGCTGGCGGGCGGTCCCGACGAGTCGATCTTCCAGCCGGGCTGGTCGCCGACCGGAGATCTGGTGTTCGCGTCGGACGCCGGCGGCTGGTGGAACCTGCGCCGCTGGCGGGGCGGCGAGCTGGAGACGGTGTGCGAGCGGGAAGCCGATTTCGGTACGCCGCAGTGGGTGTTCGGGCTGCGCACCTGGGCCTTCGCGGGAGCGGATCGGATCGTCTGTACGTGGTGCGAGGCGGGTCGTTGGCGACTCGGCCGGCTCGCGCCGGACGCGGGTCGGCTCGAGCCCTTCGACCTGCCCTTTACCTGGTTCGGGAACGTCCACGCGGGGCCGGACTGGGCGCTGGTGGCGGCGGGCTCGCCGACGGAGCCGGTGTCGCTCGTGCGCCTCGATCTGCGCGACGGCTCCCACGAGGTCGTGCGTGCGATGGACGCGCAGCGCCCGGATCCCGCCTGGGTCTCGCTGCCCGAGGCCATCGCGTTCGACACGAGCGACGGCGAGCGGGCCCACGCGTTCCTGTACCCGCCGCGCAACCCGGAGTGCGAGGGACCGACGAGCGAGCGGCCTCCGCTGCTCGTGAAGAGCCACGGTGGCCCGACTGCGGCCAGCCCCGCCGTCTACGACCCGCGGGTCCAGTTCTGGACCAGCCGCGGCTTCGCGCTGCTGGACGTCAACTACCGCGGCAGCTCGGGCTACGGCCGTCGCTACCGGGACGCCCTGCGCGAGCGCTGGGGCGAGGCCGACGTGGCCGACTGCGAAGCCGGGGCCCGAGCCGCGGTGGCCCGGGGCGCCGCGGACGCCGAGCGCCTGGCCATCAGTGGTGGCAGCGCAGGCGGGTACACGACCCTGTGCGCGCTCACCTTCGGCGACACCTTCCGCGCCGGGGCGAGCCACTACGGCATCTCGGATCTCGAGGCGCTGGCGCGGGACACCCACAAGTTCGAGAGCCGCTACCTGGACCGTCTGGTGGGCCCCCTGCCCGAGCGGCGCGATCGCTACCTCGCGCGCTCGCCCCTGCATCACGTCGAGCGCCTGGACTGCCCCATGATCTTCTTCCAGGGGCTGGAAGACCGGGTGGTGCTGCCGGACCAGGCGGAGGCCATGGTGGCGGCCCTGCGCGCCAAGGGTGTGCCCGTGGCCTACCTGCCCTTCGAGGGCGAGCAGCACGGATTCCGGCGCGCCGACAACATCGCGCGTGCCCTCGAGGCCGAGCTGGCCTTCTACGGCCGTGTCTTCGGCTTCACTCCCGCCGACCCGATCCCCGAGATTCCGCTGCGCTGACTACTTGGTCTCGAAGGTCCAGATGCCGTCCCAGTCCGACGGCGGGCTGGCGCGCAGGCTGGCGATGCGATCCAGCAGCAGGTCGCAGGCGCGGTCCTCCTGGTGGACCTCGCGGGCCTCGCGGAAGCTGCGCTCCGCTTCGGCCCAGTCCCCGCGCCGGTACGCCGCCAGGCCCGCGCCGTAGGCTTCGAGCCAGTCCTTCTCGCCCGCCTCCGGGCCGCGCCGACCCAGGATCTCGCAGATCTCCACCGGATGGGAGCGGCCCTTCACGCGGATCGCATCCAGATCGCGGATCAGGAAGCCCTCGGGCAGGCGCGCCACCAGCTCGCGGCTGGTGACGATCCCCGCGCCGTACTGCTTCGTCATGCCTTCGAGCCGCGCGCACAGGTTCACGCCGTCGCCGGTGACGGTGTAGTCGACGCGCAGGTCGCTTCCCATCTTGCCCACGTTGACCTCGGCGGAGTGGATGCCGATCCCGATGCGCAGGCGGTCGGCCCCGCGCAGGTCGGGGCGGCCCTCGCGCATCTCGCGGGTGGCCTCCTGCATGGCGACTGCGGCCTCGGCGGCGCGCAGCGGATGGTCCGGCACGTCGAGCGGCGCGTTCCAGAAGGCCACCACGGCGTCGCCGATGTACTTGTCCAGGGTGCCTCGGCTCTCGAACACGATCTGGGTCATGGGGGTCAGGTAGGCGTTCAGCAGGCGGGTGGTGTCGTCCGGGCCCAGCTCCTCGGAGATGCTGGTGAAGCTGCGGATGTCGCTGAAGAGCAGCGAGAGATCCTTGCGCTGCCCGCCCATCACGAACAGGTCCGGGTGGTCGATCATCTCGTTCACCACGTCCGGCGGCACGAACTGGTCGAAGCTGTCGCGGATGAAGCGCGCCTCCGCCTCCTCGGCGGATCCGTGGGTCACGGCCATGGCCACGTAGGGGATTCCCACGGCCAGCAGCGGGAAGGCCAGGTTGACCATCCAGCCGAACTCGAGGAACGCCCAGATGCCCAGCGCCGCCACGATCCCGGCCAGCAGGGCGGCGAAGACCGCGCTCTTCACGGCGCTGTCGAGCAGCGGGACCGCCACGATCACGAGCAGCGTCAGCAGCACCAGCGCCGCCAGCTCCATCACCACCAGACTGTCGCGGCGCGTGAGGATCTCGCCCGTCAGCATGTTGTCGAGCACCGTGGCGTGCACCTCGACGCCGGGCGCCACCTCGGCGAAGGGGCTCGGCCGCACGTCGCCGATGCCGACCTCGGTGGTGCCGACCAGCAGCAGGCGGCCGGCCAGCTCTTCGGCGGGGACCCGCCCCCGGATGATGTCGACGGCGGAGTGGTGGGGGAAGCTCTGGGGCGGACCCCGGTAGTTGACGAGGATGCGGCCGGCTTCGTCGAGCGGAATACGCGAGTCGCCGAGCTTGAGCTCGGAGACGAGCCCCTGCTGGTGATCCCAGACCAGCAGCGCCTTCTGGCCGAGGTAGAGCTCGAGCATCGAGAGCGACAGGGCCTTGTAGAAATCGTCGCCACAGCGGGCCACCAGCGAGGTGCGGCGGATCACGCCGTCCACGTCCGGGCGGGCGTTGAAGAAGCCCATGCGGCGGGCCGCGGCGTTGAAGCGCGGGAGGTTGGGCTCGACCGAGACGCAGCCGAGCATCGGCGTCGCGGCGATCGGGTCCGGGAGCCGCCCGGTCTGGAGGCGCGACTTGCGGATCATCGGGAGGGCTTCTTCCAGGGGCAGGTCGACCGTCCCGCCGCCTTCGACCGCGGTGTCCAGGGCCGAGCGAAAGAAGTAGCCGGCGACCACGTGATCGTTGCTGCGGAAGGCGGTCTCGAGGCGCGTATCGGTGTCCGCGGCATCGATCGCGCGCTCCAGCACATCCACGACCCTCGGATTGTCCCCGGCGAGCTCCGCCACGGCCTCGCGCAGGGGCTCCACCTCCGGTGGGGTCTCGGGCTCGCTGAAGACGACGTCGAAGCCCACGGCGGCGGCGCCCGCGTCCGCGAGCTTCTCCACCAGATCCGCGATCACGCTGCGCCGCCAGGGCCAGCGCCCGAGCTCGTCGACGCTCTTGGCGTCGATGGCCACGATCGCCACCGAGCCGCTGGTGGGCTGGGGGCCGCGAATCCGGAAGCGCCAGTCGTGGAGCTGGTACTCGAGACGATCCACCAGCTGCGGGCGCCAGGCGAACAGGCCCAGCACCCCCAGCAGGACGGCCATGCCGACGAGAAGCTCGATGCGCCTCAGGGGTGGCTCCTCCGGGCCAGGCTGCGGGTCAGGGGACTCCGCGCCGCGGCTACCCGCCGCCCGGGTTGCCGGAGCCTCCGCCGCCGAAGCCGATGCCGCCGGGGTTGCCGGAGCCTCCGCCGCCGAAGGGCGGGATGGAGGGCGGCGAGGGCGAAGACCGCGGGGTCGGCGGCGGCGGAGTCGGGGTCGTCTCCGTTTCTGGCATCATCTCGAGTGCGCTGATCCCCCCGTCCTGCACCCCCAGGGCCTGCACGGGGTTGTCGATCACCGGGTCGCCCAGGGTTCCCGCGTCGGCAGCTCGGCGCAGGTTCGTGGCATCGGAGGCGCCGGCGGCGACCGAGGGGGTCACGGCCGGCGGCGGCGGCAGGCTCTGGAGCGCCTGGATCGCGTTGAGGTACTGCGGCACCTGGGCGGGCTCGGGGCGCAGGTGCGGCAGGACCTTGGCGCACTGGCCCGCCGGCGCCTCGTAGCCACCTGTCACCGCCGCGTCCTGGCTCTCCAGCAGCACCAGGCCCGCGATCACGCAGACCCAGGTGGCCTGCTCGGTCACCCAGGTCAGCCACTCGGTGCCCTTCACGCCGATCACGGCCGTGGGGGTGTGCATCTCCAGCCGGGTGGTGCCGCCGAAGGCCTCGCCCACCTTGGTGCGGACGTGACCCGAAACCAGGCTGACCTTGGAGGGCTCCTGGGTGGCGGCGGGGCCGACCACGTACTCATCGATCGAGAGCTCGGTCTCCTCGTCCACGGTGAGGATCGTGTCGTCCACCAGCACGATCTTGGCGAAGCCGTGGCGCCCGGTGCGGATCGTGTCGCCGATCGAGACGTCGCTGTCCGGCACCGCGGCGGCGAACGAGGTGCCGGCGTTGGCGCGGATCTGGACGTCGCCTTCGGCGAGCGCCACGAAGCCCACGGGCTCCGCGCTGGCGGTCGACCCGACCAGGAGCAGAGCGGCAATGGCCACGGCCGTCCAGGGCCGGACCTGCGTGTGGGTGATGGTCATGGCGAGCTCCTTTTCGGCCCTCGGGCCGTCTCCCCTCTCGGTCTCAGTAGCTGTAAGTAACCAGGAAGTAGCCGATATGTCGGCGGAAAGAGTAGAAGGGCACGTTGGAGGCCCAGCGCGTCCAGCGGTAGCCGATCTCGCCGGTCAGGTGGTCCGTGATCGGGCGCCGCAGGAGCACCCGGGCGCGCTGGATCTGAGCCTCCTGGTCGCCGAACTCGGTCCGGGAGACCAGCCCGATCACGCTCGGGTTGTCGTAGTCGCGCCACTCGTACTCGCCTTCCCCCAGCAGGAAGAAGCGCTGGGGCAGCGGAAGCCCGACCATCAGGTTCGGGATGCTGCCCGTGGCGTCCCACTCGGTGCCGTCGGTGACCTCGCTGCGGTAGCGGTAGCTGAGCCGCACGAAGCCGCGTCCCCAGCCGGTGAAGTCCGGCATGAACCAGTACTGCTCGATGCCGGGCACCCACAGCGTTCCGTCCCGATCCAGGGGATTGCTCGAGATCTGGCTGTTCAACGGCGGCGGGAACGAGCCATTGGGCACGATGACCGTTTCCGGGAAGTACTCGCGGAACTCCGCCCGGAAGAGCACACGGGTGAGCAGGTCCTCGCGCGGTCGCCAGCGCACGCTCGGCTCGACCGCGTGGACCTGACGGAAGTCCTCGTAGTTGATGCCGGTCCAGCTGCGCTCGTACGTGTAGCGGACGTCGAGCAGTACGTTCTTGGAGGCCTTCAGCGAGCCTGTGGCGTAGCCCCGGGCGATGCCGAGGTTGAGATCGTGGACGGCCCCGGTCGTGTTCACGCGCCCGAAGAAGTTGCCGCCGGCGCGCAGGCCCCAGCGGTCGGTATCGACGATGTCGTAGTGCCCGCCGACCTCGAAGAGCCAGAACCCGGAGTCCTCGCCGGAGGTCGAGAGGTTGTCGTCCTGGCCCGCCAGGTTGACGTTGGAGTCGTAGCCAGCGCCGGTGGAGACGTAGACGTTCCAGGGACGGTCGGGGACTTCCTCGCCGATCTGGGCGCGGGCCGCGCGCGCCAGGGCGCTGTTCGGGGCCAGGCGTTCCGCCTCGGAGTACGCCTCGCGTGCCGTCGCGCGGTCGCCCCGGGCCAGGGCCAGGTCGCCCCGCCGGAAGGCCACCTCGGCGGCGAGCCCCGAGTCGAGACGCACCGCCTCTGCGAGCTGAGGCTCCACTTCGTCGAGCTGGCGCGTGCCGATCAGCGCGGCGCCCAGGAAGAGGTGCGCGCGGGCGTTGTTCGGCTCGCTCTCGACGGCGCGCCTCAGCGCTTCCACGGCCGGCTCGTAGTCGCCGAGCTGGTAGCGCACCATGCCGACCGCCAGGGCGCTGCGGGTGTCACCGCGCGCCGCCAGCTCGTCCAGCAGCTTTTCGGCCTCGGCGTTGCGCCCGGCGGCCACCAGGGCCTGGGCGTAGGCGGCGATCACGCCGGCGTTCAGCGGCGCCTCGCGCTGGGCCAGCGCCAGGTACTCGAGCGCGGCCGGGATGTCCCCCTTGCGCAACGCGCGGGTGCCGCGCTCGTAGCTGGCCTCGGCGCCTGCCGAGAGCCCGTCGCCGTCCTGGGCCGTCGCCCCCGGCGCGACCAGCAGCGCGAGGATCACCAGCGCCAGTGCCCATGCGGTTCCGCGAGCGAACGTCATGCGCCTGCACTCCCTGTGCGGACGTTCCCGGCGTGGCTGCAGCCCGAGGGCCCGGCAGAAGAGCGTCACCCCTTCGCAGCTACGCGCGGAACGCCACGAGAAACGAGGAATTCCGGGCCGATCCTAACACGGGCCGGTCCCCGCCGAACCCATCGAAAATCGATCGGAATCCCCAAGGGGAAGGCCACAAACGGCCCGCTGGGCACCACACACCCACGGATTTCCAGCGCCGGTGGAGTACGGCGCGAAGCGAGGACGGTGGAGAATGGTCCGGATCCAAACGACGCTGACGGGGCTCTTGCTGGCCGTGGTCGCGACGGGGCTCCTGGCCAAGAGCGCAGGGGCTACGGCCATCAACCGGGCGGACCTGTACTTGTTCAACGACTGCACCGGCGTCTGCATGCCGACCAGCATCCAGGGCACGCCTCCTGACGCCGCGCTCCAGGACGCCCCCGGGCTGGTCAAGCTCGACGACACGGGCACCCCGACGGAGCTGAACAACGACAAGAGCGACTACTACCTGATCATCACCCCGACGGTAGATCCGCTGATGATGCCCAACGACCCGATCTCCGACGCGAACCCGCTCACGGCCAGCATCCGCTTCGACGTCGGCTGGTACGGCACCGTGCAGGGCTTGCCGTTCGTGCCGCCCGGGGTTGGTGAGGACCCTCCGCTGCTGCTCTTCCTGCTGACCGCGCTCCGCCAGGGCTTCTTCGGACCCACGGACGGGGCCATCGACGCCGGCTACTTCCGGAATTCGAGCGTGGGGATCGACGGCATCCTCGTTACGGAGGGCGTCCTCAGCGACTGCCTCGAGACCGACTCCCTCTGCGGCCCGAGCTTCGTGATGGACGTCAACTCCGGCGGCAACCCGGAGAACTACCTCGGATTCCTGGCCGAGCTGCGGCCGCCCACCGGCGGCACCCCCGGCGCCTTCCTGGCCTCGGACCTCGACTACGTGAGCTTCTCGATCGACTGGGCCCTGCTGGAGGAGCCGGGCCCCGTGGGCGACTTCCAGCTCGTGAACAGCGGCTACGTCGTCACGAACGTCCCCGAGCCGGCGTTCGGGGCCCTGCTCGTGCTGGGCGTGCTCGCCCTGGCCCGTCGCCGCGCCTAGCTCTCCGCTTCCTCAACGCCAGGCGAAGACCGGCTGCTCCAGGTGCGCCACCCGGGTGGCGTGGCCGCGCAGCGCCACCTCTCTCAGCTGGTACAGCACTGCCGCGGTGGGCGCGTGGATCTCGGTCTCGACCATGGGGATCGGGATCAGCACCAGGGGGCGCTCGCTCTCCGGGATGCGGCGGAAGACCGGAATGCCGGGCTGCTCCAGGTCCGACAGCGGCACCCGGAAGGCCGCCGCCACCTCCGTCGGGTCCGGACGGATGGCGCAGTCGCCGCCGCCCCAGACCACCACCGGCGTGATGCAGAAGCCCGAACGCGTGGGGTAGTCGTCCAGCAGGCCGAGCACGCGGTCGCCGGGGAGCGTCAGGCCGAGCTCCTCCTCGAGCTCCCGCAGGGCTGCTTCCTCCGCGCTCTCACCGGGGTCGAGGCGGCCGCCCGGCAGTGCCCACTGGCCGCCGTGATTGCGCAGGCCCGAGGCTCGCCGTGTGAGGAGGAAGCAGGCACGGCCCTGCTCGTCGTCGACCAGGGTCACGGCGACGGCTGCCGGCCTCAGGTCCGATGCAGTCACCGGCTCCCGCGCGAAGCCGGCCAGGTTTCGACGCACCCGCTCGCGCAGGGCGTCGTCGAGGGGTTCGTAGGGGGACACCACCGTGCCTAGCCCATGAAGAGGCCGCCGTTCACGCCGATGACCTGGCCCGTCACGTAGGAGGCGTCCTCGGAGCAGAGGAAGGCCACCACGCCCGCCACTTCTTCCACGCGTCCGGTGCGCCGCAGGGGGATCCGCTCGGCGATCTCGTCGGTCGGGAGCGCGGCCGTCATGTCGGTGTCGATGAAGCCGGGCGCCACCGTGTTCACCAGGACGCCCCGCTTGCCGAGCTCGTTCGCCACCGAACGCGTGAGCGCCATCAGGCCCGCCTTGGAGGCGGCGTAGTTGGCCTGGCCCGGCGTCCCGAGCTGGGCGCTCACCGAGGCGACGTTCACGATGCGGCCGCTGCGCTGGCGCAGCATGCCGCGCGTGGCCGCGCGCATCACCCGGAAGGGTCCCGAGAGGTTGGTGGCGATGACGCGATCCCAGGCCTCGTCCGACATCGTTGGCACCAGCCCGTCGGCCGTGACCCCGGCGTTGTTCACCAGCACCGCCAGCGGGCCCTCGCGCTTCAGCGCGGGCACGAGCTCGGCCTCGATCGACTCGGCCGACGCCACGTCGAAGGGCAGGAGCAGGCCGTCGCCGCCGCCGGCGCGGATCTCGGCCAGCACCTTCTCCGCCTCGCCGGCGCCCGAGCGGTAGTTGATCCAGACCCGGAAGCCATCCCGTCCCAGTCGCTTTGCGATGGCCGCGCCGATGCCCCGGCTCGCGCCCGTCACGAGCGCGTTGCGGGGCGCGCTGGCTGCCTCGTCCGCCACGGGTCTCCCTCCCGGCGTCCAATCCTAGGACGTTCGGACCGGCTAGGCTCAATCCGTGACGGAGCCTGCGCAGCGACGGCTTCCCGGGGCCGAGCCCGGCGTCGAGATCGCGCTGCTCGACTGGGGCGGCGACGGCCCCCTCGCGCTGCTGCACCACGCCAACGGCTTCTGCGCCGGAAGCTGGGGCGAGCTGGCGGCGGGCCTGCGGGATCGCTTCCACGTCGTGGCCCTGGATGCGCGCGGTCACGGCGCCTCGTCGAAGCCCGCCGATCCGTCGGCCTACCGCTGGGATCGCTTCGTCGCCGACCTGGCTGCGGTGGCCGCGGCGCTGGCCGCGGAGTCCGCGGAGGAGCGGGTGTCCCTGGCCGTGGGGCACTCGTTCGGGGGCACCAACCTGCTGGTTGCGGCGAGCCGACACCCGGACCTCTTCGCGCGCCTGGTGCTGGTGGACCCGGTGGTGCGCAGCCCGCGCCGCGAGCCGGGGATCAGCGCGGAGCGCCATCCCGGCCAGCCGCTCGCCGCGCGTGCCCGCACCCGGCGCCAGGTCTTCGCCTCGCGCGATGAGGCGCGCGCTCGCTGGGAGCGCCATCCCTTCTTCGGCGCCTGGACGTCCGAGGCCCGGCGTCTCTACGCGCGCCACGGTCTGCGCGAGCGTCCCGACGGACAGGTGGAGCTGGCCTGTCCGAGGGAGGTGGAGGCGCTGATCTTCGACCAGGGGCCCATGGTGGTGGATCCGCTGGGTCACGCGCCCCGGGTGAAGGCGCCCAGCTTGCTCTTGTGGGCCGCGCGCGGGGACTTCTCGCGCGCGACCTACGCGGACCTGGCCGCGTCCATGCCCGACGCCACGCTCGAGGAGCTGGACGCGGGCCACCTGGTGCTGATGGAGCGTCCGGCGCTGGTGCTGGAACCCGTGCTGCGCTTCGCGGCTCAGGACTCGACGGGGTAGTCGCGCTTCGTCCAGCCCGCCCAGCCCTCGGACAGGGACATCACGCGCTGGAACCCCATCTGTTGGAGTGACTGGGCCGCCAGGGCGCTGCGGTGTCCGCCCCCGCAGTAGAGGATCAGGGGGCGCGCGCGATCGGCCAGCCAGGGGTCGCGCTTCGGATGCACGAGATCGGCCCGCACCTCGAGGAAGCCGCGCGGGACGAGGCGCGCGCCCGGGATGTGGCCCGCCGCGAACTCGTCGGCCTCGCGCACGTCCAGGAAGTGCCAGCCCTCGCGGTCCGGCGCTGCGAGGATGTGGTGCGCCTCCTCCGGCGCCACCTCGTCGATCTCGGACAGGGCCTCGCCCACCAGGTCGGCCAGCGACTTGCTCATGCGCTCCTCACTCCAGGACGATCTCGCCGCTCTTGCCGCCGCGCTTGCGCACCAGGCGCACGGCCTCGATCCGCATGCCGCGGTCCGCGGCCTTGCACATGTCGTAGATGGTGAGGGCCGCGACCGAGACCGCGGTCAGCGCCTCCATCTCGACTCCGGTCCTGCCCGTGGTGCGCACCACCGCCCGCAGCTCGACGCCGGACCCGGCCTCGTCCGGGGTGGCGCGGACCTCCACGTGGCTGAGGGGCAGGGGGTGGCAGAGGGGAATCAGCTCGCCGGTGCGCTTGGCGGCCATCACGCCGGCGAGCTCCGCCACGGCCAGCACGTCGCCCTTCGGCACCCCGCCGGACTGGATCAGGGCCAGGGTCGCCGGCTGCATGGCCACCCGGCCGGCGGCCTCCGCCTCGCGCTCGGTCTCGGCCTTGGCCGATACGTCCACCATCCGGGCCCGCCCGGAGGCGTCCAGGTGGCTGAGTTTCGGGGCCTTCTCGCCTCCAGCCATGCTCGGACGTGTAGCGGAACGGGAAGGGGTTGACGCCCAACCGATCGGTTGGGTACGCTCCCAACCGATCGGTTGGGGGACGGCCGGGCGCGCCCAGGGAGCATCGAACATGAGCGGTCTGCAGATTCTCGGCGCCACGTTGTGGGGATTCTTCACGGGGGCCTTCGTGGCCCGCTTCGGGCGCTTCCGGCGCTGGCCCTCCCGGGCCCTGGTGCTGGACGAGCCGCTGGCCCTGGCCGAGGAGCGCACCAGCCGGCTGCGGCGGATCTACGCCAACGCCACCCGGGACAGCTGGGACGGGGAGCAGACCTTCCGCGAGGCCGTGCAGAAGCACGGCGGCATCCAGCTCGAGCGCGAGAAGCGGGAGGCCCTGGTCCAGATCCTGAACGTGCTGATGTGGGGCGAGCTGGCCGCCTGGTACATCTCCGCGGAGCTGGCCGAGGGGCTCGACGACGCCGACGCCCGGCTGGCCGCCTCGAGCCAGGTGTTCGACGAGGCGCGGCACTTCTACGTGCTGCGCGACTACGTGGCGCTGCTCCACGTGCCGGTCCCGCCGCTCGACGCCTACTTCAACACCGGCGTGCGTCAGCTGCTCTCGAGCCGGGACCTCACGCTCAAGCTGATGGCGATGCAGCTGCTGGCGGAGGGCGCGGCCACCGCCATCTTCCGCACGCTCTTGAAGGCGGACGTCGAGCCCGTGCTCTCGGAGCTCCTGCCCCTGATCGAGAAGGACGAGGCGCGCCACGTGGGGCTGGGCGTGATGCACCTGCCGGAGCGCTTCAAGCGCATGAACCTGCGCCAGATGAAGAAGGTGCGGCGCATGGCGCTCTCGGTGGGCAACCTGATCGGCGCCGCCAACCTGCGCAACGCGGACGCCTACCGGGTGCTGGGCTTCGATCCGCGCGAGGTGAACCGCAACATCGACCGGGTGGTCTACGAGCTGATCCAGAAGCTCGGGCCGATCCCCGGCACCGAGGCCGGCTTCATCCCCGTGATCGAGCCCACCGGCCCGGAGTACGAGCGCCTGCAGGACATCCTGCTGCCGCAGCCGGGGACGAAGCCGTCCTGGGGCGTGCGCCTGATCCATCGCACCATCGACGCCGGGGCGAGGCTCTTGCCGTCGTGAGCGCGCGGGCGAGCGGCGCGGCCTCGCTGACCGAGATCGGAGGCGGCTCGCGGGAGCGCATCCTCGACGGCGCCCTGGAGCTGGTGTCCCGCTACGGCATCAGCGGCATGAGCCTGCAGCTGCTAGCGGACCACGTGGGGCTGCACAAGAGCACGCTCTTCCACCACTTCCGCGACAAGCAGTCGCTGGTGGAGGAGGTCACGCGGCGCCTGATGGCGACCCTCGCCGAGCGCCTGCGGCCCCTGGCCGAGGCCGACCCGGCGGAGATCGAGCAGGTTGTTTCCATCGCCGAGGACCTGGACGACTACTTCGCCGAGCACCCGGGAACGGCGCTGTTCGCCATGCGCGAGATCCTGGGACCCTACGACCCCGTCTATCGCGGCGGGCTGAGTCCGGAGACCAACCGCTTCTTCGGCCTGCTCGGCGGCTGGCTCGACCGCGCGCGCGGGGCCGGCGTGGTGCGGCCGCTGTCGGTGCCCCAGGCCATCGTCAACCTGATGGGGCTGGCGCTCTTCTACCCCGCGCTGGTCGACCAGTCAGGCGACGACCTGCCGTTCGGCGACCCGCGCTCGCCGGAGACCCGCCGCCGCCGCAAGCGCGAGCTGCGCGAGACGCTCCAGCGCGCCCTCCAGCCCTAGCAACGCCTCTTCGTTGCCTTGGAACGCAAGGTCGTCCTGGGGCGACAAGTCGGCATGACGGCGAGCTCTACTCCAGATAGCCCATGGCCCGGAGGCGCTGCTGCAGATCCTCGTCCATCGCCGGTTCCTCGGCCACGTGGCCAGCCACCGGAAGCGAAGCCAGTAGCGTCTCCAGCTGCTCTCGGTAACGCGACACCTGCTCGGTATCGAGTGCGGCGAGGTTGGTCTTCTCCTCCGGGTCGCGGGTGCGGTCGTAGAGCGCCAGGGTCCCATCCGAGCCCATGACCAGCTTGAAGCCGTCGGCATCGTACGCGAACAGCTCTCGCGCGTACCGGCCCTCGTGCTTCGCCGCCATCCAGGCATCGTAATGCAGCTCCGCGAAGGTCGCGCGGCGGTCTCCCGGATATGTCCCCGCCAGACCGTCCGGAATGGGAATGCCAGCCTCGGCAAGCAGCATCGGCATGATGTCGACGAGCTGGACCGGGGCGGCGATTCGGTCACCCCGACTCTGGCCGGGTCGTTTGATGATCAGCGGAACGTGGAGCAATGCGTCGTGCACGCTGTTGCGGTGCCACAACAGCCCGTGCTCGCCGAAGTGCTCTCCGTGGTCTGATGTTACGACGATCCAGGAACGCTCGAACAGGCCGAGGATCCGAAGCTGTTTGAGGAATGTCCCGACCTGCGCATCGACATAAGCGATCTCGCCGTCGTACTGCGACAGAAGATGGTCCAGGAGCCGGGGTGCGATCTCGAGCTTACCCCCCATTGCGGCCTGGCTGAGCTCGTGGAAGGGAACACGCTGCGGCAGTCTCCCGGGCCAGCGGTCCCGAAAGGGCGGGGGCGGAAGGTACTCGTCGTGTGGTTCCATCGCGTTGAGGAACAGAAAAAACGGTTCCTCGTCCGTCTGTTCGATCCAGTCCAATGACGCCTGGGCCAGTTCGGAGAAAGTCAGATGGTCAACGAAGTAGTGAGCCGCGCGTGCGAGAGCGCGGTCGACGAGCGGCTGCAATGGAGGGAATCCGTCCAGGCCGTGCAAGAGGCCCCAAAAGAGCGGCGCCAGCAGGAATCGATGTCGCGGCGCGTGGTAATAGGCTTCGAAACCCTGGTCGAACCCGCTGCCTGCTCGGAGCCAGTCGTTCGACACGGCGGCTGCCGTGCGAAAACCAGCACCCTGGAAGCTCTCGGCAAGCGTCTGCAGCTCCGCACGCAGGGCCATTCCTCCACCTCGCTTCTCTGGCATGAGGCGTACCCCATGCGAGGAAGGGAAGAGGCCGGTGAAGAGCGACGCATGGGCTGGCGCCGTCCAGGGCGAGGGAGAGATGCAGCGTTCGAAGACCGTCGCGACATCGGCGAGGGAATCGAGGTGGGGCGACGTCTGACGTGGATAGCCGTACAGCCCGAGGTGATCCGCACGCAGCGTGTCGATCAAGATCAAGATCACCGGAGCGCGTCGATCGGAGCCGCTCGACGGTGCCTGGCGCGGGAGGTCCGGTGGTGCCGGAGACCACGCGATGGGTAGCGCCACTGCAAGCAGCCCTGCAACCAGGGCCGTCGAGCGCATGGCGCGCGCCGCACCCGGCCGGCGCAGCCGCGCACTCCCCGCGAGCAGGGCCAGCACGGCCACGACGATGACCGCGGTCGACCAGGGCAACGGGTGGTCCTCGCGCACGGCGCCCACCCCGACGAACAAGAGCCAGATCGGGAAGTAGGCCCCCGCAACGAGTACTGCAATCAACCCGACGGAACTGCGCGCCAGGCCGGTCCCGATGACCCGAGCGAGCCAGCCCAGGAAAACAGCCAGCACGACTCCGATGAGTACGCTTCCGAGGAGCAACCAGCCCCGCCAGGCTTCCCACGCCGTCTCACCGAAGTGGCTGCGGTACATCACCGCGGCGAGCGCGAGAACGCCAGCCAGCAATCCCGCTGCGGAGCCGAGCGCGACGGGCAAGCTCGCTCTGCCCGCCAGCAAGAGACCCATGGCCAGGGACAGCGTCACGGCGAGGGCCACGTCGAAGGCAGCAATCACCAGGAGGAGCCGGGCATCGGGCATCCGGTGCGGGGGAACAGGCAGTGCTTCGCCGAACCCGCCGCCAGCGAAGACCTCCAGGCCGGCGAACGCGAGCCCCAGAGCGGCGCCGGCACGGGCCAAGGTGGCAATTGAACGAAACCCAGTCACCATTGACGCGGCGGTACGCCAGCCTCTGACGACATGCCTTCCCTACTCCGAAGCGCTGCGCCGATGTCTCGCTGCCCGCCGCCAATCAGACGGTTGCTGGATCGGATTCCCGCGTGGGGCCGCCCCGCCCTTCGAACAACAGTGTACCTCGATGAGTTCGTGTTCCGATTCGATCGGAGCTGGCCGGAGGATCGGCTCTTCCCTTCGTGCGGAGGCGTGCCACACGAACTCCGCCCTTTCCCGTATCGCCAGCCGGCGGCGGAGAGAATCGGACCGGCAGAGAACTTCCCATCCCGCCCGACGAGCATGTAGCGCGATCGGCTTCCAGCAGCGGGGCCAGGTGTCGTCCCCGAGGGGGATAGTCGTGCCGATGCTCCGCACACGACGCACGAGACCCTGGCTCAGCGAAGGGTGATGCCGCCGTCGACGGGGATGACGGTGCCCGTCAGGTAGGCACCGGCCTTCGACGCCAGGTAGATCGCCACGCCGGCCATGTCCGCCGGCTCGCCGATCCGGCCCATGGGGCAGGACGCGATGATGCCGTCGCGGAAGCGCTCGAGCGTCGCGGCCATCATCTTGCTCTCGAAGGGTCCCGGGGCGACGGCGTTCACGGTGATGCCGGGCGCGAGCTTGCCCGCCAGGTGTCGGGTCAGCTGGTGCACCGCCGCCTTGCTGGAGGAGTAGGCGTAGGTGTCCAGCAGCGGCGGCTTCAGCCCGTCGATGGAGCCGATGTTGATGACCCGGGCGGGGTCGCCGGGCGCCTCGGCGGCGCGCAGCAGGGGCAGGCAGGCGCGGGTCAGGTGGAAGACGGCCTTCACGTTCAGCGCCAGCACCTTGTCCCAGGCGGCGTCCGGGTACTCCGCCAGGGGAGCGCCCCAGTTGGCGCCCGCATTGTTCACCAGCACGTGCAGCGCCGACTCGCGCTCGGCCAGCGCGTCGGCCAGGCCCTGGCAGCCCGCCTCGCTGCCGCAATCCGCGGGCAGGGAACCGCACGTCCCGAGCTTCGACAGCTCCTCCGCCACGTCGTTGCAGACGTCGGCCTTGCGCGACGAAACGTACACCCGCGCCCCGTGCTCGACGAAGCCGCGCGCGATCATGAGCCCGATACCGCGCGACCCGCCGGTCACGAGCACGGTCTTGCCTTGCACCGAGAAGAGGTCCTTCACGCCGTGTCTCCCGTCCGCCCGATGAAGTCGACCACCACCCGCGCCAGCTCCGGGCCGCAGTCCTCCTGGAGGAAGTGGCCGCCGCCGCGGAGCGTGGTGTGCGGTTGGCCCCGCGCCCCCGGGATGTCCCGCCGCAGGGTTTCGTCCATGTGCCCGAGCACCGGGTCCTGGTCGCTGAAGGCCGTGAGGAACGGGATCTCCAGCTGGCGCAGGGCCTGCCACGCTCGTCGGTTGGGCTCGGACGCAGGGTCGTCGGGCGTGATCGGGACCAGCGTCGGGAACTGGCGCGCGCCCGCCTTGTAGGACTCATCAGGGAAGGGCGCGTCATAGGCCGCCACCACGTCGTCGGGCAGGTCGCCGACGGTCGCGCCTTGCAGGATCTGGCCGGTCGGGAACTCCGGGACCTCCTGGGAGAACTTGAGCCAGGCTTCGAAGCCCGGGCCGGGATGATCGTCGCCCGTGGGCGGCATCGTGTTGGCGGCCACCACCCGGGCGAAGCGCGGCGTGTCCTCGGCCACCAGTCGCAGCCCGATCAGGCCGCCCCAGTCCTGGCACACCAGCGTGATGTTGCGCAGGTCCAGCTGCTCGAGCAGGCCCCGGACCCAGTCCACGTGCCGCTGGCAGGTGTAGTCCTCGCGGCGGACGGGCTTGTCCGAGCGTCCGAACCCGATGAGGTCCGGCGCCACGGCCCGGTGTCCCGCCTCGACCAGCACCGGGATCATCTTCCGGTACAGGTAGGACCAGGACGGCTCGCCGTGGAGGAGCAGCACCGGGTCGGCGGAGCGGGGGCCCTCGTCCACGTAGTGGATGCGCAGGCCGTCGATCTCCGCGTAGTGCGGCTCGAAGGGGTAGCCGGAGAGGTCGGCGAATCGCTCGTCGGGGGTGCGCAGCGCCTCCATGGGATCCTCGGAACCCGCCGCCGCCCATGCTATCGCGCCGGGCGGTCGGGTGCCGGAGCCGCGGAGGCTACATCTCGGCCAGGATCTGCGAGCGCTTCTCCTCGAACTCCTCGTCGGAGATCAAGCCCTCGTCGTGCAGCACCTTGAGCTTGCGCAACCGCTCGCTCGGATCGCCTCCGGCCTTGCGGGCCGGTGCGGCCGCTGCGGCGGGCGCCGGCTGCGGTGCCGCCGGAGCCGCGGGCTCCAGGTCCAGCTCGAGCGGCCGGGTCTCGGGCGGGGGCGGGATGTCCGAGGCGTCGGACGGCCCCAGGCCGTCGTCGAGCTCGAGCTCCAGCTCGCCGCCCATGTCCACGGGCGACGGGGCGAAGTCGCCCTCCTCGAGCTCCTTCATCTGGAACTCGCCGCCTCGGCCATCGCCGGCCACGAAGGCCGACTGGCCGGAGCCGCGCTCGGGCTCCACGACGAAGTCGTCCATCGGCGGACCCGTGTCACCCAGCCCGAGCATGGTGGCGCCGGCGTCGGTCCCGCCCGGGATCATGCCGACGGTCTTGAGCTGCGAGGCGAACTCCAGGCGCAGCCCCAGCTTGGCCGGATGCTCCTCGCTCTGCTGCAGGGTCAGCTCGAGCTTGCCGATCCCGATGACGTCGCCCGGCTTGATCGGTGCGTGCTGCTTCACGCGCTCGCCGTTCACGAAGGTCCCGTTGCCCGTGCGGTAGTCACCCACCCGCAGGCCGTCGCCGGTCTTCTCCAGGTGCGCGTGCTTGCGCGAGACCTCGTCGTCGTCCGGCACGATGTCGTTCTCGGCGGCACGGCCGACCGAGATCGTCTGGGTGTCCCACACGAGGATCCGGTCCTCCCGGCCGGGCTCCTTCCACATGAAATAGAGATGGGCCATCGCAAAAGCTCCGGTGTCGCAGTGCGTGGCTCTGCGTATCGGCAGACCCGCGCCGGCTGCTGAGGCTCGCTCGGGCTGCCGTCCGTCCCGCCCGGTTCCCCAGGGGGATCGATTTTCCCCTCAGGGAAGTCAAACGCCGTCCCGAAACCGATCTTCCCGGGCGTGGGCGCGTTGGTACACTCCCATTTGGCCTCGGCGGCCTCCGGAGGCGTCACCTTCCACGGGCCCGGGAGACTCACCTTGCGGGGCCGCGCCGCGCGGGCCCTGGGGAGGAACACCCATCCGCATCTATCTCGCGGACCTCGGCCACAATCTGCTGACCCTGTCCTCGGACACCTATCCGCTGGGCGTGGCCAACCTGGCGACCTACCTCGCGTCGCAGCTTCCCGAGCGGATCGGGGGGGCGGCGGATCTCGAGCTGCGCCTGTTCCGCGAGCCCCAGGACCTGAAGACCGCTATCGACGCCGCGCCGCCGGACCTGCTGGCGCTCTCGAACTACGCCTGGAACGAGGAGCTGGCCCACCACTTCGCGGCCTATGCGAAGCGCGTGCGGCCCGACACCCTGACCTGCATGGGCGGGCCGAACTGGCCGCTGACCCCGGACGTGCAGGAGAGCTTCCTGCGCAGCCTGCGTCACGTGGACGCCTACGTGGAGGGCCCGACCTACGAGGGCGAGCGCGCCTTCCTCGAGCTCGTGACCCGCTTCTACGAGGTCGGGCAGCGCCGCGAGGGCGTCTTCGAGGAGCCGCTTCCCGGCAGCGTCTGGATCGATCCGCGCAGCGGGGACTTCGTCCACGGCGGCACGGTTCCCCGGCTCACCAGCCTCGACGACATCCCGTCGCCCTATCTCGGCGGCTGGATGGACCCGTTCTTCGAGACCGGGTACTTCCCGCTGATGCAGATCGCCCGCGGCTGCCCGTTCACCTGCGCCTTCTGCAACTCGGGCGTCACGCAGAACAGCAAGATCAACGCCCACTCGGTGGAGAACGTGAAGGCGGACCTCGCCTACATCGCCGAGCGCGTGAAGCCCGAGGTCACGCTCTGCTTCGCGGACGACAACTTCGGCATGTACAAGCGCGACGAGGAGATCGCCGACTACATCGGCTGGCTCCAGGACCGCTACAACTGGCCGCGCTACATCCGCACCACGACGGGCAAGAACAACGGCGAGCGCATCGTGCGCGTGATGCGCAAGGCCCGCGGCGCGTTGCCCATGACCTCCGCGGTGCAGTCCCTCAATCCCGTGGCGCTGGCGAACATCAAGCGCTCGAACATCAAGCTCGAGACCTACACGGTGCTCCAGGAGGAGCTGCGCCGGCAGGGGATGCAGTCCTACGGCGAGCTGATCCTGTGCCTGCCGGGCGAGACGCGTCAGAGCTTCATGGACTCGGTGGAGAAGCTCCTGGACGGCGGCTGCAAGCGCATCTCGGCGCACCAGCTCATGCTGCTGCACGGGGCCGAGCTCTCGAATCCCGAAAGCCGCGAGAAGTTCGGCTTCGACACCCGCTTCCGGGTGGTGGCCCGCAACATCGGCGACTACACCGGCGAGTCGGTGATCGAGGTGGAGGAGATGGTGGTGTCGACGCCCCAGTTCTCCTACGACGAGTATCTCGAGACGCGCGTCTTCCACCTGCTGCTGACGATCTTCTACTACGAGGGCAACTTCGAAGAGGCCTTCGAGTTCGCGCGGCTGGCGGGCGTGAAGCCGTACGACCTGGTCGCGGGCATGCCGGCCCTGCTCGACCGGGTGCCGGAGTTCCGGGCCGTGATCGACGAGTTCCTGCGCGAGAGCGTGGAGGAGCTCTTCGACACGCGGCAGGCGTGCCTGGAGTGGGCCCACCAGAACTACGCCGGTCTCGTGTCGGGGGATCTCGGCGGGAATCTTCTCTCGAAGTACTCGATGATCGGCCGTTTCTACGCCATCGGGCCGGCGCTCGACTTCCTCGGCGTCGCCATCGACGAGGCGACCCACGTGGCGGGCGCGCGCGCCGACCGCGACGAGCGCGAAGGCGTGATCGACTACCTGCGCAAGGTGATGCTGCACGCGCCATTCGCCGAATCGCTGGCGGCCGACGTGCGCTGGACGTCCGCCTACGACGTGGAGGCGTGGGCCAACGACGGCTACAAGAAGGCGCTCGCCGACTACCGGCGCGAGGAGCCGGTCGCGCTGCGGGCCTCGGTGCCGGCGGAGCGCGCGACCCTGATCCGCGAGAAGGTGGAGACCTTCGGCGAGCACCCTTCCGGCCTGGGCAAGTTCACCCGCTCGATGTTCGCGCGCGACCTGCGGCGCAGCTTCGAGGACTGAGCGTGGGCGCGGTTGCCGCGACGTCGCCTCCCGACCTGTCCCTCATCATGCCCTGCTACAACGAAGAGCAGGTGGTCGGCTACACGATCCCGCGTCTGTGCCGGGCGTTCGCCGCCGCCGGCTACCGGCTCGAGCTGGTGGCCTGCGACAACGGCTCGACCGACCGCACCGGCGAGATCCTGCGCGACCTCGAGGCCCAGGGTCTGCCCGTGGTGATCCACCGGATCGAGCGGAACGAGGGCTACGGCAAGGGCGTGCTCGAGTCGATCCCGGTCTGCACCTCGCCCTGGATCGGGATCATCCCGGCCGACGGCCAGGTGGACGCCGAGGACGTGGTCCGGGTCTACGAGTCCGTGTCGCGCTCGGACGGGCGCGTGCTCGCCAAGGTCTACCGCCGCTTCCGGCTCGACGGCCCGATCCGGGCGGTCGTCTCCTTCGGCTACAACGGCTTCATGCGCCTGCTGTGGCCCCAGCTGGGCCTTTCCGATGTGAACGGCAGCCCGAAGATGATGCACGCCTCGCTGATCCGGGCCATGAAGCTGCGCTCGAACGACTGGCTCCTGGATCCGGAGATGATGATCAAGGCCCAGATCATGGGCCTCAAGATCATCGAGATGAACGTGTTCGCGCGCATGCGCGAGCACGGGATGTCCAAGGTGGAGGCCACCACCGTCTGGACCTTCTTGCGCAAGCTCCTCGGCTTCCGCTTCGGCTCCGAGATGGCGGCCTGGCGCCGCGAGTGGGCGGAGCGCGGCGCCGGTGAAGTGGTGGAGGCCCTGGCGTCGACGCGAGCCGACGCGATCGCCCCCACCGCCGGGCCCCGGGCCGAGGCGGGCTAGCGGCCCTGCCAGCGCGGCGGACGCTTCTCGGCGAACGCGCGCGGTCCTTCCACGAAGTCCTCGCTCTTCCCCATCCGGCGCAGACCGTCGTAGCGGGCAGCCATCGCCTCCTGCACAGACGCGTGGTCGAGGCCCTCGAGGACCGCCTGCTTGCTGGCGCGTACCGAGAGCGGCGCGGCCTCGAGGATGGCGTCTGCCCAGCGCCGCGCCGCGTCCTGGACCTCGCCCCCGGGCACCACTTCGTTCACCAGGCCGAGCCGCTGGGCCTCGGCGGCATCGATGCGGCGGCCGCTCAAGATCATGCCCATGGCCTGCTTCAGCGGAATCGAGCGCGGCAGCCGATGCAGCCCGCCCGCCAGGGCCGCCAGGCCGACCCGCACCTCCGGCAGCCCGAAGCTGGCCTTCTCGGAAGCCACCACGATGTCGCAGGCCAGCACCAGCTCGAACCCGCCGCCCAGGGCCAGGCCGTTCGCCGCGCAGATGATCGGCTTCCACAGGTCGAAGCGGTTCGTCAGGCCCCCGAAGCCGGACCCGGGCCAACCCATCTCGCCGCCCGACGCCTGCCACTTGAGGTCGTTGCCCGCGCTGAAGGCGCGGTCGCCCTCGGCGGTGAGGATGGCGACCCAGAGCTCGTCGTCCGCGGCGAACGCGTCGAAGACCTCCGCCAGCTCGCGGCTCGCAGGCGCGTGCAGGGCGTTCATCACCTCCGGGCGTCGGATCGTGATCGTGAGCACGCGGCCGTCGGACTCGGCGCTGCAGAACTCGGGCATGGGGAGGTCCTCCTGGAAGGCGCAGTATAGGCCGTCCCGCGGGGGAGTCGGGGATTTGACAGCCTGGGGAGCGTGCACAGCGTTTGGCCCATCGCGGGGAGGTTTCCCGCGGAAGGAGGTTGGATCCATGCGTCTGTACGATCCGTTCAACTCCCTCGTGCGGCTGCAGGAGGAGATCGAGCGCGCCTTCGAGCGGCCGTTCGGTTTGGGTCCCGCAGTGGGGATCTCCGGTCGAGGCGCCTTCCCGCCCGTGAACGTGTTCCAGGGGCAGGATGGCTACGTGGCGCGCTTCGAAGTTCCCGGGCTCGGCTCCGACGACGTCAGCGTCGAGGCGCACGGCCGGTCCCTGACCGTCTCCGGCAAGCGCGAGCCGCTGGCTCCCGCGAAGGGCAGTCTCCACCGGCGCGAGACCTGGAGCGGCGATTTCTCCCGCTCCTTCCAGTTCCCCGAGGACGCCGACCCGAGCCGTGCCCGAGCCGAGTGCCGGCACGGCGTTCTCACCGTGCACGTGCCGCTGCGCGAAGAGGCGCGCCCGCGGCGCATCGAGATCCGCACCCACCAGGAGGAGAAGTGATGGCCCGCCGAGACGTGAGCGTGAAGCAGCCGGCCGGCGTGGAGGAGAGCACGCGACCCGGACACAGCTATCGGCCGAACGCCGACATCGGGGAGACGTCCGAGGGTGTCTGGCTGGCGGTGGATCTGCCGGGCGTGGACGAGAAGAGCGTGCGGGTGGATCTCGAGGATGGCGTCCTGTCCATCGAGGCCCAGGTGGCCTTGGACGAGTACGAGACGCTGCGCCCGCTGTACAGCGAGTACAACGTGGGCAACTTCGAGCGGCGCTTCCGCATCTCCGACCGCATCGACGCGAGCCGCATCGGCGCCCGCATCGAGCACGGCGTGCTGCACCTCCACCTGCCGAAGGCCGAGGCCGCGCAGCCGCGCACGATCCCGGTGCAGATCGGGTAGCATCCCCGGGTGGCCCGACGGGATCTCTACGAGACGCTCGGCGTGCCGCGCGAGGCGGAGTCGGAGGCCATTCGCAAGGCTTACCGCCACCTCGCGCGGCAGTATCACCCGGACGTCAACCCCGGCGACCAGGCCGCGGAGGACCGCTTCAAGCAGGTCTCCGAGGCCTACTCGGTCCTCTCCGACGACCAGCGTCGTCGCGACTACGACGAGTTCGGAGAGGTGTCGCTGGAGAGCGGGTTCGACCGCGAAGCCGCCCAGCGCGCGCGCGAGGCATTCGGCGCGCGCTTCGGGGCCGGAGGCGAGCCGGGCTTCGCGGGCGAGGCGTACTCGTACGGCGATCTCGACGACATGCTGTCGCACCTGTTCGGACGCGCGGGACGCGGCGGCGGCGAGGCGGCGGGCTTCGCCCTGCGTGGCGCCGATCTCGAGAGCGAGCTCGAGCTCGAGTTCCTGGAGGCGGCGCGCGGTACGCAGAAGCAGCTCGCGCTGGCGCGGCCCGACGCCCAGGGCGGCGTCGTGCGCGAGAACGTGACCGTGCGCATTCCGCCGGGCGTGGACAGCGGCGGACGCATCCGGGTGCCCGGAAAAGGCAGCCCGGGAATCGGTGGCGGCCCACCCGGCGACCTCTACGCGAAGCTGCGCGTGCGGCCGCACCCGGTGTTTCGCCGCGACGGGCGCGACCTCTCCGTCACGCTTCCCGTCACCGTGAGCGAGGCGACCCTGGGCGCGAAGGTCGAGATCCCGACCCTCGACGGGAAGGCCACCGTGACGGTGCCCCCCGGCACCGACGGCGGCGCCCGGCTGCGTCTGCGCGGCAAGGGAATTCCCGGCGTCGGCAGCGCTCCCGCCGGCGACCTCTACGCCGTGGTACAGATCCGGGTGCCCCGCGAGCTGGACGACCGCGGCCGCGAGGCCGTGGCCGAGCTGGCGCGCTTCGAGCCCGAGGATCCGCGCGGAGGGCTCGGCACGTGACGGGTCGCATCCGCATCGATGAGGTGCTGCGCTTCCTCGACACCGAGACGGCCGCCTGGCTGGACGAGCTGCGGCGCGAGGGGCTCTTCCTCGACGACGAGCTCACCGCCCGCGACGCCGAGGAGCTGCGGGTGGCCGCCACCTGGGTGCGCGAGCTCGGCGTGAACCCGGCCGGCGTCGACGTGGCACTCCAGCTGCGCCGCCGCCTGCTCTGCCTCGAAGACCGCATGCGACGGCTCTTGCGGGAGCTGGCCCAGGAGGGGAGCGGCCGCTAGCCTCGCGCCTCTCGATTGGGAGGTCGCCCCCCCATGGCGTCGGTCCTCGGCAACTGGAGCGAAGTCCTCCGCACCCAGAACCTCTCCAGCGAGCGGCAGATGGACGCCGTCTCGCGCTGGCTCCTGATCACGCGCGCGAGCGTCTTCCCCATGACGCTGACGTCCGCCGCGATCGGCGGACTGCTGGCCGTGGCCGGGCCGACGACGGCCGCCGCCAACTGGCTCTACTTCGCCCTGGCGTTCCTCGGTCTGCTGGTGGCCCACGCCGCCAACAACATGATCAACGACTACTTCGACCTGGAGAGCGGGGTCGACTCCGACGAGTACGTGCGCGCCGAGTACGCGCCGCATCCCATTCTTTCGGGCCTGATCTCGAAGCGCGGCCTGCTGGCCGCCATCGCGCTCGCCAACGCGATCGACCTGGCCATCCTGCTGTACCTGACCGCGGCCCGCGGCTGGCCCGTGCTCGCGTTCGCTCTCGCGGGTCTGTTCATCAGCGTCTTCTACGTGGCGCCGCCCCTGAAGCTGAAGCATCGCGGCCTGGGTGAGCCCGGGGTGTTCGTGGTGTGGGGGCCGCTCATGATCGGCGGCAGCTACTTCGTGACCACCGGCCAGCTCCCGGCCTGGGTCTGGGCCGCGAGCCTGCCCTACGCGATCCTGGTGACGACGGTGCTGTTCGGAAAGCACGTCGACAAGCTGCCTGCTGACTCCGCCAAGGGCATCCACACCCTGCCGGTGCTGCTGGGCGACGCCCGCGCGCGCCGCTGGAGCCAGGCGCTGATGATCTCGTTCTTCGCGGTGGTCGCACTGCTGGTCGCCGCCGGCACGTTCGGCGTGTGGACCCTGGCGGTCTTCGCCGCCGTGCCGCGCCTGCGTCAGGTGCTGGGCGTCTTCTCCCGGCCACGCCCGGCCGAGCCGCCCCCCAACTACCCCATCTGGCCGCTCTGGTATGTGGCCTGGGCCTTCCTGCTGACGCGCCTGGCCGGGGTCCTGCTGGTGGCCGGCCTGCTCGCGAACGCCGTCTTTCCGTTATACCTCCGCTGACTCCCCTGGGGGAGCAGGTTGAGTTTCGATTGACACGGTCCCCCGAAACGGGCCCACTTCCCAGGGTCGACCCGGACGCTGAACCCGACCCGGCGACACGGAGACCCCATGCAGCGATCCCTCGCATCCCTGGCCGTCCTCCTGATCCCGCTCCTGGCCGCCTGCGGGCCGGCAATCCTGAGCCCCCCGGACGCGAGCCAGGCGGACCGCAGCGGGACCGTCCCGGTGGACGTGGAGCTCGGCGACACGCTGGCCCGCGACCAGCTCCGGGTGCTGCTCCAGACCGGGATCGACGGCCCCAGCTCGGCCGAGCAGGACCTCACGGCGCGGGTGACGATCGCGGGCAGCCGCCTGACCGACACCCTGGGGCCGGCGGACCTCGTGCCGGGGCGCCAGGTCCTGCGGGTGGAGATCGACCGGGACCGCGACGGAACCCCGGAGGCGGCCCTCGAGTCCGTCTTCTCCTGGGAGCCCGACGTGGACGAGGCCAGCGCCGACCGCTGCGACGTCCTCGACCCGCGCCTGTGCCTGTTCCCCTGGCCCAACGACCACTTCACCCGCGAGGACCCGACCAGCGACACCGGCCGCCGCCTGGCGATCGTGCGCGAGTCGATGCCCCAGAACCTCTTCGACGTCCACGTCGATCCCTCGGTCCCGAACGAGTCCGACGGCTTCAGCATCGGCAACACGCTGCTGGTCCACGTGCCCGGGGTGGACCTCGGCCGCTCGGGCGCGGCGCCCATCACCGACATCCCGCGCTCGCTGCGCGAGGAGGCCGCGCCGATCGTCGTGATCGACGCCGAGACCGGCGAGCGCGTCCCCATCTGGGCAGAGATCGACGACGACATCCACGTGGCGCCTCCGCTCGATCCCCCCAATCCGCCCGTGCCGCCGGACCCGGCCGACCGCACGCTGATCGTGCGCCCGGGCGTGAACTTCCGCGACGGGCATCGCTACCTGGTGGCGATGCGGGGTCTGGTGGACGCCGCCGGCCTGCCGGTCCCGCCGAGCCGCGGCTTCCTGCTCTACCGCGACGGCATTCCCACCTACATCCCGGCCGTCGAGGATCGGCGCGAGCACATGGAGGACGTCTTCCTGCGCCTGTCCGAGGCAGGGGTCCCGCGCGAAGACCTCTATCTGGCCTGGGACTTCACGGTGCAGAGCACCCGCAGCCTGTCCGAACGGCTGCTGAAGATGCGCGACGAGTCCTTCGAAGGCCTGGACGGGGCCGCTCCCGTCTTCACGGTGACGAACGTCATCGACAAGACCGAGCAGGAGGACGCGCGGGTGCTGCGCGAGGTCTTCGGCACCTACGAGGTGCCCCAGTATCTGACGGGCGACGGCAGCCCCGGCTCGCGGCTGACCCGCGGCCCCGATGGGCTGCCGTTCCAGAACGGCACCTTCACCGCCGCCTTCCGCTGCAACATCCCGCGCTGGGTGCTGGACCCCGCCGGCGGCGTGCGCGCCGCCCGCGGCTCGCTCTACGGCCACGGCCTCTTCGGCACGGAGAACGAGGTGGGCAGCAGCCACGTGGACGCCATGGCGGACGAGCAGGGCTTCGTCTTCTGCGCGACGCGCTGGGTGGGCATGGACGACGACGACGAGCTGCCGGCCTTCGGCATCATCCTCGACTTCTCCACCTTCCCCCAGCTCCCCGAGCGCCTGCACCAGGGCCAGCTGAACCAGCTCTTCCTGGCGCGGCTGCTGAAGCACGAGTTGGGCTTCCTGTCGGACCCGGCGTTCCGACTCGACGACGGCGAGGGCGGCACGACCCCGGTCTTCGACAACCGCGAGATCTTCTACGACGGCAACAGCCAGGGCGGAATCCAGTCCGGCGCGCTGGCGGCCTTCTGCCAGGACATCACCCGCTTCGTGATGGGCGTGCCCGGGATGAACTACAGCACGCTCTTGAAGCGCAGCGTGGACTTCGATCCGTTCAACGACCTGCTGCGAGGCGTCTACAAGCAGCCCCTGGAGCGCGTGCTCCTGCTCTCGATCGCGGAGATCATGTGGGAGCGGGTGGAAGCCAACGGCCACGTGTATCACCTGGTGGAGGACACCTATCCGGACACGCCGCCGAAGAAGCTGCTCTTCCAGGTCGCCTTCGCGGACCACCAGGTGTCCACCTGGACCGCCGAGATCTGGGCGCGCAGCATGGGGGCCCGCACGGCGCTGCCGCCCGTGAATCATCCGGACCAGGAGCCGCTCTGGGGCATCGAGCCCGTGGAGGAGTATCCCTTCGACGGCTCGGTGCTGGTCTACTGGGACGCGGGCAATCCGCCGCCGCCGACGAGCAACGTGCCGCCGCGGGGCAACTCGCCGGGGCTGGCGGGCTGCGCGGCCCGCCGCGGCGGCGACCCCCACGAGTGCCCCCGCCGCGAGCCCGAGGCGCGGCTCCAGAAGTCGCTCTTCCTGACGCCCGAGGGCGCCGTCTTCGACACCTGCGGCGGCCTGCCCTGCACGATCGAGAACGACGACTGAGCGGTGCCGCCTCCGCCGATTCCCTACGACGATGTCGATACGCTCTTCCTGGACGCGGGCAACACCCTCGTCTCCATCGACTTCGAGTGGGTTTGCGAGGAGCTTCAGGAGCGCGACGTCCCGTGCGATCCCGACGCGCTGTGCCGCGCCGAGGCGGCTGCGCGCCCGGCGGTCTCCGAGGCGGTGTCCCGGCGCGGCACGGGAACCGAAGGCGGAGACGCCTTCTCGTTCTACCTGGACGCCGTGCTCGAGCGCCTCGACGCCGCGCTGGAGCGGCGGAGCGCGCTGGTGGCCGAGCTGGTCCCGGTGTTGCGCAGTCGTGGCACCCAGCGCCTGTGGTCCCGGGTCATGCCCGGTGTGCCCGAGGCGCTGGCGGCGCTGCGCAGTCTGGGCCTGCGCCTGGTCGTGGTCAGCAATTCCGACGGCACCGTCGAGCAGGGGCTGGTGGAGCAGGGCCTGCGTCCGCTGGTGGACGAGGTGGTGGACTCCCACCTGGTGGGCTTCGAGAAGCCGGACCCCCGCATCTTCCACTCGGCCCTGGAGCTGGCCGGGAGCGATCCGGCGCGCACCCTGCACGTGGGCGACCTCTACGCCGCCGACGTGGTGGGCGCCCGCGCCGCCGGCGTGCACGCGCTGCTGCTGGATCCCTTCGACGACTGGGAAGAAGTCGACTGCGAACGCAGCCCGGACGTGGGGCAGCTGGCCGAACGCCTGCGTGCGGAGCGCGGCCGCTAGACGGAAGAGTCCCGTCCGACACGGGGCCCTCAGCCTACCGCGATCGTCGCCCGCTCGATGCGCAGGGGCTCGCGGGTGCGGCCGCTCTCGCTGCCGCGGCTCTCGAGCTCGCGCAGGGTCGCTTCGCCCTCGGCCACCTCGCCGAAGATCGTGTGCTTGCCGTCGAGCCACGGCGTGGGCACGAAGGTGAGGAAGAACTGGCTGCCGTCGGTGCCCGGGCCGCGGTTCGCCATCGACAGCAGGCCGGGCCGGTCGTGCTTCACGGCTGGGTCGAACTCGCCGTCGTACTCGTAGCCCGGGCCACCGGTGCCGCGGCCCTCGGGGCAGCCGCCCTGGGCCATGAACTCCGTGATCACCCGGTGGAACGCCAGGCCGTCGTAGAAGCCGAGCCGGGTCAGGTAGATGGTGCTGGCCACGTGGGCGGGCGCGACGTCCGGGAGGAGCTTCACCCGCACCGGACCGACGTTGGTCTCCAGCTCCCAGAAGTAGCTGCGGTCTCCGTTGAAGGACAGGCTCGGCGGCTGCGGCAGTCGCGTGCGCCAGCCGTCGGCGCTCTGGTCGACGCCCTGCTCGGCGATGTAGGCGTCGGCGGCGGAGACGGCGGGATCGGATTCGGTCACGGTTCGGTTCCTTTCGCTAGGGAGTGAGCAGTACCTTGCCCAGGTTCTTGCGGTCCTGGATGTAGTGATGCGCCTCGGCGGCGCGCTCGAAGGGGAACGTCTCGGACACCACCGGGCGCAGGGAGCCGTCCTCGTAGCCCCGGAGCAGCTCCTCGAACCAGGCCCGCACGCGGTCGCCCTCGTCCCACAGGTGCCCGAGGTTCACGCCGAAGACACCCTTGTTCTCGTTCATGAGGGCCATGGGGGTGTAGATCCAACGCGTCCGGAAGAGGGCCTTCAGGCCCGCCACCAACGACCGGGTCTTGCCGGGCGCCGCGGCGGACATGCCGAACATGCCGAGGCGTCCCGTGGCGGCCAGCGAGCGGTAGCTCTTGCCGAAGGAGGCGCCGCCGACGGCGTCGAGGGCCAGCTCGACGCCGCGTCCCGTCGTGATCTCCGCCACCCGCGCCTCGAAGTCCTCGCTGCGGTAGTCGATGCAGGCCTCCACACCCATGGACTTCAGCAGGTCGTGCTTCCCGGCCGAGGCCGTGCCGATCACCCGCGCGCCGATCCGTTTCGCGATCTGGATGGCGGCGATGCCGACTCCGCCGCCGGCCGAGTGCACCAGGACCCACTCGCCAGACTTGAGGCTCCCCATCACGACCATCAGCTGCCAGGCGGTCAGGTAGTTCACGGGCAGGGCGGCGCCCTCCGCCGCGGACATGCCCGCCGGTCGCGCGTGCACCTGGATCTCGGGCGCGCACACCACGTCCGAGTAGCCGCCGAAGCGCGTGAAGGCCAGGACGTCGCGACCGATCCAGTCGGTCTCGACCTCGTTGCCCACGGCGTCCACACGCCCGGCCACCTCGTAGCCGGGCACGACCGGCATCGGGGGGAGGTCCGGGTAGGTGCCGAGCCGGCCCATCACGTCGGCGAAGTTCACGCCGGACGCCTCCACCCGGACGCGCAGCTCGCCGGCCGCGGGCAGCGGGTCCGGCGCCTCGCGCAGCTCGAGCACCTCCGGCGGGCCGGCCTTCGGGATCCAGATCTGGCGCATTCCGGTCACCTCCGCGCGTTGGCACCCGAGTCCAGCTCCGGGCGGAGTCTAGGAGATGCAGGCCCCCCCTGGCACTTTCCCGGGGCGCGGATCCGGATTAGCGTCTTTCCAGGCTGGGGCAGCCAGCGTCTCGTGGCCGCGACGCCCTCGGGCGCTCGGCGCCGCGAGCACGAAGGGGGACGCCGTGCGCCGCGCCCGGAGGCCACCCATGCACCGCCCGTTCCCACTGCGTTCGCTTGGCGGAGCCCTGGCACTCTGCCTGCTTTTCGGGTGCGGCGGCGACGACGCGGACGAGCTCGGACCCACGGCGCGCGCCGAGCGCGGGCCGATCGAGCGCATCGTCGTCGCCACCGGCACCATCGAGCCGGAGAAGGAGGTGGAGATCCGCTCGCGCATTGCGGGCATCGTGGAGCGCATCCACGTTGCCGCCGGCGACCGCGTGGAGGCGGGCGCTCCCCTGGCCACGATGGAGCGCGAGCTGCTGGAGGCGCGGGTGCGCGAGGCGTGGGCGGCGCTCTCCCAGGCGTCCGTCGAGCGCCGCTACGCGAAGATCGACCTGGACCGCTCGAGCGCCCTGCGCGATCGGGGCGCCACCTCGGACCGCAGCCTCGATGACGCGCGTTCGCGTTGGGAGAGCGCAGGCGCTGCCCAGGCGCGCGCCCGCGCGGCCGTGGACAGCCTGGAGGTGCAGCTCGGGTACACGCAGATCGAGGCCCCGATCCAGGGCAAGATCCTCGACGTCTACGTGGAGGAGGGCGACGCGGTCTCGCCGGTCACCGCCGTCACGGGGGGCACCCTCCTGATCTCGCTGGCAGGCACGTCGGCGCTCCACCTCGAGGGGCTCGTGGACGAGAACGAGGTGGCGCGGGTCGCCGTGGGCCAGCCGGCCCGGATCCGCAGCGAGGCGTACCCCGGGCGCGAGTTCGTCGGGCGCGTGCGCGAGATCGCGCCGATGGGCCAGCGCGAGCAGAACGTGACCTACTTCGAGGTCGAGGTGGAGGTGGTGGACGAAGAGGCCTCGCTGCTGCGCCCCCGCATGTCGGCGGACGCGGACATCGTCAGCGAGGTGGTCGCGGACGCCATCATCGTGCCCGAGACCGCGATCCGCTACGACGGCGACCGGACGTACGTCGAGACCGTCGTGCGGGAGAACTCGTGGCGCGGGGTGCCGGTGGATGTCGAAGTCGGAATCGTGGACGACGATCGCGTCCAGATCCTCGGCGGGCTCGAGGAGGGTACGGAGGTCCGGCTCCAGTGACGCCGGTGGTGCAGCTCGAGGCGCTGGAGAAGCGCTTCTCGGCGGGGCGCATGGAGGTGCACGCCCTGCGCGGCATCGACCTCGCCATCGCGCAGGGCGAGTTCGTGGCGATCATGGGGCCGTCGGGATCGGGCAAGACCACCTTGATGGAGATCGTGGGCTGCCTGTCCAGACCGAGCGCCGGGACGTATCGCTTCGCCGGCCGCGACGTATCGGGAATCGATGCGGACGGCCTGTCACGGCTGCGCGGAGAGCAGATCGGGTTCGTGTTCCAGAGCTTCAACCTGCTGCCGCGGCTGACGGCCCTCGAGAACGTCGAGCTGCCCCTGGTCTACCGCGGGATCTCCCGCCGCGAGCGCCGCGAGCGCGCGGGGGAGACGTTGGAGCGGGTGGGCCTCGCCGAGCGGGCGAGCCACCGGCCCGCGCAGCTTTCCGGGGGCGAGCGCCAACGGGTGGCCATCGCCCGGGCGCTGATCAACCGGCCCCACGTGATCCTGGCCGACGAGCCCACCGGCAACCTGGACACGACCACGGGCGGGGAGATCATGACGCTCCTCGACGAGCTCCACGCCGAAGGTCACACCCTGGTGATCGTGACCCACGATCCGCTGATCGGTGATCGGGCGCCGCGCCACCTGCGCATCCGAGACGGGCGGATCGAGAGCGACGAGCGCGCGGCGTGATCCTCGAGTCCATCCGGCAGGCGATCGTCACCCTGCGCCTCCAGCGCCTGCGGACCTTCCTGACCATGTTCGGCGTCGTCTGGGGCACCGCCTCGGTGATCTTCCTGCTCTCCTGGGGCGAGGGCGTGCGGCAGATGCTCGAGTCCGGCTTCACGAAGATCGGAAAGGACATGGCCACGGTCTGGGCCGGTCAGATCGGCGAGAACTTCACCCCGGCCATCGACCGCCGCTACCTGTGGTTCACGCGCGAGGACGAGGAGGCCGTGGCCCGGCGCGCGCGGCTGGCGACCCTGGTGGGCGCGGAGTCGGAGCTCTGGACCGTCGTGGGGTTCGGCCAGCGCGCCTTCACGATGAGCGTGCGGGGCGTCGAGGCGGCGAACTTCGAGCTGCGCAGCGTGTCGGTGGCGTCCGGCCGTCCGATCTCGCGCTTCGACGTGCAGCACCGCCGCCGCGTGGCGGTGCTGGGAGTGAAGGCGCGGGACCGGCTGCTCGGCGCCGAGGGTCGCGTGGGCTCCACGGTGCGCATCCACGGCAACCGCTACGAGGTGATCGGCCTGCTCGAGCGGGTGGGAACCCAGCTCTGGCGCGACAGCGCCGAGATCGACGAGCAGGTATGGATCCCGATCACGACGCTCCTCGCGATCGGGCCGCGCTACGGCATCGACGACGAGATCACCGACATGATCCTGTTCCGCTACCCCGGGCGCCACGCGTACGACGCCGCCAAGCGGGAGGTGCGCTCGATCCTGGCCAAGCGGCTGCGGGTCTCCACGCGTGACGAGGAGGCGATCCATGTGGTGAGTGCGGCGGACGCGCTGAAGCAGATCCCGATCGACGACATGCAGGGGCTCTTCCTGATCCTGGCGGTGACGACCCTGGTGATCGGCGGCGTCGGCGTCATGAACATGATGCTGGACTCGGTGCAGGAGCGGCGCTCCGAGATTGGCGTGCGGCTGGCGGTGGGCGCCCGGCGCCGGGATGTGGTGGCCCAGTTCTTCCTCGAGACCGTGGCCATGACCGGAATCGGGGGTCTGGCGGGCGTCGGCCTGGGCATCGCGGGCTCCCTCGCCCTCGGCTCGCTCGAGGTGCCGGACGTGGTGCCCATCCCCGTGCTCCAGGGCTGGGCCGTGGCCACGGCGGTGGGGGTGATGACGGGCGTCGGCGTCCTGGCCGGGCTGGTCCCGGCGTGGCGGGCCGCGCGGGTGGATCCCTCGCTGATCCTGCGGGTGGAGTAGCCGATGCTGGACCTCCTGCTCCGCACCGCCCGCAGCCTGCGCGCCCACGCGACCCGCTTCACCCTGACCTCCATGGGGATCGTGTGGGGCACGGCCATGCTGACCGTGCTCACCGCCTACAACGACGGCTACGAACGTCACTTCAAGGCCCAGATCGACAAGGTCGGGCCGCGGGTGGTGTGGATGTTCCCGGGCATCGTGGTGAAGGACCGGGTGGGGGAGCGCAACGCGCGCCGCGTCGAGCTGGAGAACGAGGATCCGGCTCACGTGGCGGCGCTCCTGCGGGTGGAGCACGCGGCGCCCCAACTCATGGTGGGCGCCCGCATCCACCGCAGCGGGCGCACGACGAAGCTGCTCTGGACCTACGGCATGTCGCCCGAGTCCGCCTCGATCCGCAGCCTGGAGGTGGCGCAGGGCCGCTTCCTCTCTCAGGCGGACGTGGAGAGCAGCGCGCGCGTGGTCTACCTGGGAGCCGTCGCGGCGGAGCGGATGTTCGGCGAGCGGGAGGCGGTAGGCAGGAGGGTCCACATCGAAGGCGTGCCCTTCCGCGTGGTGGGCGTGGGTCGCGAGAAGGGCGATCAGATCGTCAACCTGGGCCCCCGGGACGACGAGCTCTCCCTGATCCCGATCACCACAGCCCAGCGCCGTTTCACCCACGACGACTCGATCGGAGCCATGGTCTTCGCCCCCACCACCCGGGAGGGCACCTTCGCCGCCCAGGACGACGTGCGCGAGCTGCTCGGGCTGCGCCACGGCTTCGTGCCCGAGGACGATCGCGCGCTCAGCTTCGTGAGCGTGCGGGAGGCAGCGCAGGTGATCGACGCACTGGGCCTCGGGCTCGAGATCTTCCTCACCTCGGCGGGCCTCGTCACTCTGCTGGTGGGGGCGATCGGGGTCATGAACATCATGCTGGTGGTGGTGGGCGAGCGCACCCGGGAGGTGGGACTGTTGAAGGCACTCGGTGCGTCACAGCGGGCGATCTTCCTGCAGTTCCTGGCCGAGGCGGTGGCGATGACGTCCGTGGCGGGGCTCGTCGGCGGCGTGCTCGGCTGGGCGTTCGTGCAGTGGCTGGCCTCGGTCGTGCCCGACGCGACCCTGGCGCCGCGCCCCTACCTCGAGCCGGGTACGGCCGTGGTGCTGGCGGCGGTGCTGGTCGGGGTGGGGATCGCGTCGGGCGTCTGGCCCGCGCGGCGCGCCTCGCGGATCGAGCCGGCGATCTCCCTGCGCTCGCTCTAGCGTGGGCGTCGGGGGTATCCTGCGCCCATGAGCGAGGCAAGCACCGCGCACCCCTCCGGCGCTCCCTGGAGCGTCCGTTTCGGGCGCGGCGAGCCCGCTCGGTTGGCCGTGATCGGCGTGGCCTTCGGCGCGGGGTACTTCTTGCTCTGGCTCGCCATCGTGGTGGCGATGGGCGGCGCGTCCGTCCAGATCACCTTCTGGGGCGAGGACTCCTGGCTCGAGACGACGGTCCGCTCCCTCGTGCTCGGCTACACGATCACCCTGGTCGGCGTCGGCTATCGCACCGGAGCGCGCTGCCTGGACGAGCTGCGGCCGAATCTCGTCGGAGGCGAGGAGGACCACCGAGCGGCCATGGGTGCCCTCGTGGACGCGCGCCCGGCGGCCCTGCGCGCAGCCGGCGCCCTGGGCGCGATCATTCTGGTGACCCTGGGGAGCGTCACCGACGTTGGCGGCTGGGGGCCGTATCGGCTGGGCGGCTTCGCGTGGCTCGGCCTGCTCGGCTGGCTGCTCTTTCGGGCGATCTTCGCCCACCTCCACGTGGCGCGCGTGCTCTCCCGCCTCGGTGGGCAGCGCATCCGCATCGAGCTGCTGGACCTGCGTCCCCTGGCGCCGCTGGTGGGCTGGGGCCTCCAGATCGTCCTGGTGTGGGCCGTGTGGTTCGCCGCCATGGCGCTCTTCTTCGTCGCCCCCGAGCCGACGCACCCCCTCAACTGGCTGGGGCTGAGTCCCCTGCTCGTGATCTCGATCGGCGCCCTGGTCCTCCCCGTGCGTGGCGTCCACCGCCGGATTCGCGCGGCCAAGCGGGCCGAGCTGGAGCGGCTGCGCACGGCCATCATGGCGGAGCGCGAGCTCGGCCTCGCCTCCGACGGCGAGCCCGGTCCCCGACTGGCCAACCTGGTGGCCTACCATGGCCTGGTGGAGTCGGTGCAGGAGTGGCCGTTCGACGTGGCCACCTGGCTGCGCTTCGGACTCTACGTGGCGATCGGTGCCGGCTCCTGGGTGGGCGCCGCCCTGGTGGAGCGGCTGCTCGAGCGCGCCCTCGGCTGATCAGTCGGGCTCGGCGACGGTCACGAGACTCACCATGTTGGTGGTGCCGGTCTCGCTGGAGATGCCCGCGGTGGCCACCACCAGGTCGCCGGGCTCCACCATCCCGCGATCCCGGGCCCAGCCGATGCCGAAGGCCAGGCGCTTCTCGTCCCCGCCCGTGCCCTCGTAGAGCGTCGCCGTCACGCCCCAGTTCATGCACAGCCGGCGCACCACGTCGTTGGAGCGGGTGACCGCGAGGATCGGACACTCGGGCCGGTACTTCGAGATGGCGCGCGAGGTGAACCCGCTCTCGGTCAACGTCAGGATGGCTGCCGCGCGCAGGTGCCCCGCCATGGTGATGGCGGCCTGGCTGATGGCCTCGGTGACGGCGGCGGTCGGATGCGGGTCGATCTGCTGCAGGTAGCCGTACTCGCGCAGGGAGGCCTCGGCATGCCGGGCCAGGTCGCTCATGGTGCGGACCGCTTCCAACGGGTAGCGGCCGCGCGCGGTCTCGCCGGAGAGCATCACCGCCGAGCTGCCGTCGAGGATGGCGTTGGCCACGTCGCTGGCCTCCGCCCGGGTGGGCCGCGGGTTGCGCTCCATGGAGTCGAGCATCTGGGTGGCGGTGATGACCGGCTTGCCCGAGCCCACCGTGGTGCGGATGATCCGCTTCTGCACCACCGGCACCTCCTGGGGCGGGAGCTCCACTCCCAGGTCGCCGCGGGCCACCATGGCGCCGTCCGCCGCGGCCACGATGGCCTCCAGGTTGTCGAGCCCCTCGGCGTTCTCGATCTTCGCGATGATCGGGATCGACGAGCCCTGCTCCTCCAGGAAGCGCCGGATCTCCAGCACGTCGCCCGCGCGGCACATGAACGAGGCCGCGATGTAGTCGATGTCGTGCTCCACCGCGAACTCCAGGTCCGCGCGGTTGGCGTCGCTCATGGCGTCGAGCAGCAGCGCGATCCCCGGCACGTTCACGCCCTTGTGGTTGGAGAGCTCGCCGCCGCGCATCACGCGGCAGCGGATCGAGTCCACCTCCACCGCCTCGACTTCCAGCTCGAGCTTGCCGTCGTCGATCAGGATCGCGTCGTGGGGGCTCACCTGACGCACCAGGCCGGGGTAGGAGATGGACGCGCCGGCGGCGTCGCCCAGGCGGTCGGCCTCGGGGTAGAGGGTGAACTCGCTGCCCGGTATCAGCTCCACCAGCCCGTTCTCGACGGAGCCGGTCCGCACCTCGGCGCCCTTGGTGTCCAGCATGGTGGCGACCGCGGTCTCGCTCTCGCGGGCGGCCTGGCGGATCAGGTCGAGGCGCCGCTTGTGCTCGGCGTGGGTCTCGTGGGAGAAGTTCAGGCGGGCCACGTTCATGCCCGCTTCGATCATCTGCTTCAGCGTCTCGACGTCGTCGCAGGCGGGGCCGATGGTGGCGACGATCTTGGTCTTGCGGACGCTCCTGCGGCTCATGGAGCCAGGGTAGCGCTCCCGCGTCCCAGGGGTTGCGGGCGTCCGCCTACGCTGGTGAGCAGGTACGGGCCCTGGGGCAGGACCGCGACGCGTGCGTCGCGGGACGCGCCCGCCAGGGCGCGGCGCACGCCGTCCTCGGGGCTCGCCACCGGTTCCACCAGCAGCTCGCCGGCGCGCGCTTCGGGGAGCCCGTCGGTGTAGAGCAGCACGCGCGCACGGCGGTGCGCCTGGCACAGGTGCTGGACCATCCACTGATCCACCGCGAAGAACTCCGGGTCGGCGAGACGCCGCTCGAAGGCCTGCGGGTCGGTCGCCGCCTCCAGCAAGCCCTGGAAGGAAGCGCTCCCAATCCCTTCTCGCAGCGCTGCGCAGAGCAGGATCGTGCCGCCGGGCCGGACCAGGGCGGCGGCCGCCACCACACCCTTGATGGCCTGGTAGAAGGTCGCGTCCAGGGGCTCGCCGCCGCCGGAGGTGACCACCAGCTCTGCCGGCTCGTTGAGCGAGACCCCGCACTCGTCGGCGACCAAGCCCATGGCCTCCGCATGGGCCGCCTCCAGGTCCCCGCAGAAGACGCCCGACACCCGGCGCTCCCGGTCGAGCGCCACGTTGGCGATGAAGTCGACGCCCGCCTGGCGCGCGATGGCCACCAGATCCCGGTGCAGCGGGTTCCCGTCCACGATGCCGGCGCCGACCCGCGCCTCCAGCAGGGCGGGGCCGTGGGCGACCCGGATCGTGTCCACCGCCGCCAGGCCCGGGCAGACAGCCTTGCGGCCGCCGGAGTAGCCGGCCATCAGGTGCGGCTCGACCAGGCCCGTCAGGATGCGCAGGTCCGCGTCGAGGTAGCGACGGTCGATCCAGATCGGAATGCCGGCCGGGCTGGTGCCGAGATGCACGTGGGCGTCGCGGTCCCGCGCGTCGTGCTGCTCGATGCGGAGGCTGCGCGCCAGCTCCGCGCCGAGGAGGGCGTCCAGCTCCTCCGGCGTGGCCAGCCGGTGCAGCCCGGTGGCGACCAGCACGGTCACCGCCTCGGCCGACAGGCCGCCTTCGGCCAGGGCGTCGAGCAGCCCGGGGAGCAGCAGCCGGTTCGGGACCGGGCGCGTCCCGTCCGACACCACGATCACTGCATCGCGGCGGCCGCGGGCCAGCTCGCGCAGGGGCGGAGTGCCGATGGGCGCGGCCAGGGCGGCCCGCAGCGCGGCGTTCGGGTCGGCCAGCGCCGGCACGGCCGCCTTCTCCAGCACGTCCAGCGGGCGCTCGTCGGGCAGCTCGATCGCGAGCTGCCCGGGGCCGTAGTCCAGGCTCACGCGCATGCGCGCCTCAGGCGTTGCGAGCGTCGAACTCCTGGGCCACGCGCTCGTCTTCCTTCATCAGCGCCTCCACGTCCGCGTCGGCGTAGCCGAGGATGCCCATGTTGGCGTAGGCGCGGCGGATGCGCGGACCCCAGAGGCCGATGTCCTTGATGGTGGGGACGATGCGGCTGAAGAGGCGCGAGCGGAACTCGCGCATGTTCTGCGACTCCTCCACGTAGCCCAGGCAGGCCTCGACCGGCAGCCCGAGCGCCTCCCAGACCTCCTCGGCCAGGAAGCGATCACGCATCAGGTAGCAGGCCTCCACCGCGAACTCCTCGCGCTCGTCGCGCTCCTTCTCCGTGAGCTCGGGGTAGTACTCGCGCAGCGCGATGCGCCCGAAGGCCACGTGGCGCGCCTCGTCCTGCATCACGTAGGCGTTCACCTGGGCGGCCAGGGTGTTGGTGGCCGTGTCCCGGATCTGCTGGAAGGCCGCCAGGGCCAGCCCCTCGATCAGGACCTGCATGCCCAGGTAGGTCATGTCCCAGCGCGAGTCCGAGAGCACGTCCTGGAGCAGGCTCTTCAGCTGCGGGTTGATGGGGTAGGCCAGCTCGAACTTGTCGTGCAGGAGCCGGGCGTAGGCCTCCACGTGCCGGGCCTCGTCGGCCACCTGGGTGGCGGCGTAGTACTTGGCGTCCACCCGGGGAACCTGCTGCACGATCTTGGCCGAGCAGATCAGCGCACCCTGCTCGCCGTGCAGGAACTGGGAGAGCTGCCAGGCCTGGGTGTGGCGGCGGGCGGCGGCCTTCTCCTGGTCCGTCATGCGGTTCCAGATGTCGGAGCCGTGGATGGCGACGGCCTCGTCGGGCAATCCCTCCGGGTTCTCCGGGTCCAGGTCCACGGACCAGTCGATCCGGCGCTCCGCGTCCCACTGGAGGGTCTTGCCCTTGGAGTAGAGGTTCAGAAGCGAGTCCGTCCCATCCTGGTACTCCCAGCGGAAGTTGGTGTCGAAGCTCCCGGGGACGGCCCAGGCGTCCTCCTCGATCGGCACTGCGTAGCGGTCCTTGGTGGCCATGACGGTCCTCCGTGCTCCCGGTTTCTGCGGAAGCATTATACTCCGGTCCGAGCGAGGCTTCTCCCGTGAGTGCACCCGAAAAAGACGCGGCCCCGAGGGACTTCATCCGGGCGATCGTCGAGGCCGACCTGGCCTCGGGGAAGGTCTCCCGCGTGGTGACGCGCTTTCCGCCCCATCCCAACGGCTACCCCCACATCGGCCACGCCAAGGCGATCTGCATCAACTACGGGATCGCCGACCAGTACGGCGGCGTCTACCACCTGCGCTTCGACGACACCAACCCCGCCGCCGAGAGCCAGGAGTTCGTGGACGCCATCCAGCGCGACATCCGCTGGCTGGGCTTCGACTGGGGCGAGAACCTCTTCTTCACGTCGGACTACTTCGACGAGCTCTACGCCTGCGCGGAGGAGCTGATCCGCCGGGACAAGGCCTTCGTCTGCGACCTCTCCTCCGAGGAGATCGAGGCACGGCGCGGGACCCTGACCGAGTCCGGTCAGGAGAGCCCCTACCGGGGCCGCTCCGTGGAGGAGAACCTGGATCTCTTCCGGCGCATGAAGGCCGGCGAGTTCGAGCCGGGAGCGCGGGTGCTGCGGGCGAAGATCGACATGGCCTCTCCCGTGCTCCCCAACCGCGATCCCGTGATCTACCGGATCGTCAAGGCGACCCACCATCGCCAGGGCGACGCCTGGTCTGTCTACCCGATGTACGACTTCTCCCACTGCCTGTCGGACTCGATCGAGGGCATCACCCACTCCTTGTGCAGTCTGGAGTTCGTCGACCATCGCCCCCTGTACGACTGGGTCCTCGACTCCCTGGAACGGGAGTGCCATCCCCAGCAGATCGAGTTCGCGCGCCTGAACCTGAGCCACACGGTGGTGAGCAAGCGGGTGCTCTCAAGGCTCGTCTCCGAAGGCCACGTGGACGGCTGGGACGATCCCCGCATGCCCACGCTCTCGGGCCAGCGCCGGCGCGGCGTGCCGCCCCGGGCGATCCGCAGCTTCTGCGACGCCATCGGGACGACCCGCGTGGGCGACAGCCTGGTGGAGCTCTCCCGCTACGAAGCCTGCGTGCGCGAGGAGCTGAACCGCGTGGCGCCGCGCGTGATGGCCGTGCTCGACCCGATCCGGGTGGTGATCGAGAACTACCCGGAAGGGCAGGTCGAGGAGATGGAGTGCGTGAACAACCCGGAGGACCCGTCGGCCGGGACCCGGCGCGTGCCCTTCTCCCGCGAGCTCTGGATCGAGCGCGACGACTTCCGCGAGGACCCGCCGCGCAAGTACTTCCGCATGTCGCCCGGCCGCGAGGTGCGGCTGCGCTACGCCTACCTCGTCACCTGCAGCGAGGTGGTGAAGGACGCCGACGGCAACGTTGTGGAGCTGCGCTGCACGTACGACCCGGCCACCCGCGGCGGCGACGCGCCCGATGGGCGCCGGGTGAAGGGGACGCTGCACTGGGTGTCGGCCTCCCACGCCCTGCCCGTGGCGACGCGCCTGTACGAGCCGCTCTTCACGGTCGAGAAGCCCCTGGCCGAGGAGGGCGACTTCAGCGAGTACCTGAACCCGGAGTCGCGCAAGACCGTGGAGGGCTGGGGAGAGCCGAGCATCGGCGCCGCCGAGCCCGGCACCACCTTCCAGTTCGAGCGGCTCGGCTACTTCTGCCTCGATCCCGACGGCACGCCCGAGCGGCCGCTGGTGAACCGCACCGTCACCCTGCGTGACAGCTGGGCGAAGATCGCGAAGAAGGGCGGCTAGGCCGGCTCCGGCGCGATCAGCCGCAGCGCGTTCTCGCGCATGACCTCGCGCACCTCGGCCTCGGAGAAGCCGGCCAAGTCGTCCACGAACGACAGGGGATCGGCCAGCCCCTCGGCGTGCGGGAAGTCCGAGCCGAAGACCACGCGCTCCACCCCGATGCGGTCGGCCAGGCCGCGGATGTCGTCCTCGTAGTAGGGCGAGACCCAGACGTGGCGGCGGAAGGTCTCCACCGGGTCTTCCTTGAAGACCTGGGGCATCTGGCCGTGGGCCTTCTTCAGCTTGTCCAGGAGGTAGGGCACCCACTCGGCGCCGTTCTCGACGCTGTAGACCCGCAGGCCCGGGTGGCGCTCGAAGACGCCGTGCAGGACCAGCGCGGCCATGCTGTCGAAGATGGCGCGGCCGGCCTGGGTCACCATGCCGAAGAGGTTGGCGCGGAAGGCCTCCATGGGGCCGCTCTCGCCCCAGTCGGCGGCGTAGCGGCCGTAGCCGTGGTCGCCGGCGTGGAAGGCCACCGGGATCCCGGCCTCGCACACTCGTGCCCAGAAGGGATCGTGGCTGGCGTCGCCGAGCGAGCGGCTGCGCCCCGCCCCGGGGACGGGCGCGGCGCGCACGTGCACCATCACCGCGCTCCGCTCGAGGCACCACTCCAGCTCCTCCACCGCGCGGTCGGGGTCCATCAGCGAGATCAGGGGGACGGCGTAGATGCGGTCGCGGTAGTTGAAGCCCCAGTCGTCGAGGAGCCACTCGTTGAAGGCGTGGAGCGTGGCACAGGTGATCTCCGCGTCGCGGCGCAGCGGCTGCTCGATCCCGACCGCCTGGGTCGGGAAGAGCAGGATCCGTTCCACGCCCTGCTCGTCCATCAGCTCGAGCCGGGCGTCGCGGTCGCGGTAGGCCGGGCGGATCGACTCGAGCTCGCCGAAGAGTGCCGCCGGGTCGAGGCCCTTCGTGTTCTTGCCGCGGAAGAAGGCGTCGAGGGCGCCGGGCTTCGTGACGGGATCGAAGGTCGGGTTCGGGATGAACTTGTTGACGCGTCCCGCTACCAGGAGGCGCTTGCGCCCGTTCACCTCCGCCCACTGCACCGCGCGCTTGCGCAGCGGCTTCGGCATGTGGCGGATGAAGGCGTCCTCGGCTTCGTAGTAGTGGTTGTCGGCGTCGAAGACGGGGAAGGGCAAGGCCATGGGGAACCTCCCGGCGCGAGAGAGCAGGGTAGCATGGATCTGACGGTGCGTCAGATCGATGCGGGCGCCGGCTTGCGTTGCGGCGCGACCCGGGAGAGCGGGCAGCCGCCGGCCAGCTAGATCGAGGGCATCTCCAGCGAGAGTCCGGTCAGTCTCCGCGTCCGTCCGAGCAGGTTGGCCTCGCCGTCGGGACCGTTCCAGGCGTCGGGGATGTCGCTGCCCTCGCGTCGGTGAACGCCACGGTAGGCGAGGACCTCGAGGCAGCGAAGCGCCTCGTAGTAGCGGAGCGCCTCGCGGTCGAGGCGCCGGTGCCGCTCGTAGCTGCGGAGGTAGGCGCTGCCGCACGCGCGCTGTCCCAGGCGTCCGATGGCCCCCAGCCAGCGCGGCATGGAGACGGGCACCGTTGCGAAGGCCATCAGCATGTAGGCTACGTCGAGCGCCGGATCGGCGATCGTCGCGTGGGTCCAGTCGAGCACGCCCCGCAGCTCGCCGTCTTCGACCAGCAGGTTGTTCGGGTTGAAGTCGCCGTGGCAGACGGAGAGGCGCGCGGGCGGCGGCGGTCGCCGCTCGTCCAGCCACGCGAGCCCGGGTCGCAGCCCGTCGAGGCCCGCCCGGTCGACGCGCTCGCGCACCCACTCGGCACGTCCCTCGAAGCCGCGGCCGTCGCGGGGGCGACCGATGTGCTCGCACGCCCGCAGCACGGGCTCGGGGTCCATGGCGTGCAGTCGCGCCTGGGCGGCCGTGAGCGTGCGCAGCATCTCGAAGTAGCGCCGCAGAAGACCGGGAGACGGCCAGATCCGGAGGTCTCCGTCCGCCGACAGCTCGTAGATCGTCTCGCCGAGCATGCGCCCGGAGCATCGGTGCATGATCACGAAGGCTCCGCCCAGGTGCGAGGGGTCGTCTGTCGCGAGTGGCGCTCGCGGCGCCGGGAAGCCCGCCTCCACGAGCGCGTTCTGCACCGCCGCCTCGAAGCGCGCGCGGTCCGGCTCGCCTTCGCGGAACAGCCTGAGCACGAGTGGGCCCCGCAGCGCCTCCGGCGGCTCCGACAGCTCGAAGGCGTAGATGAAGGTCTCGGCGCCGCCCGACAGCCGCTCGGGCTGCGTCGCATACGCGAGCGTGTCGTCTTCGAGCGTGCTGCGCAGGTAGTCGAGCAGCCGCTTCGGGAGCTCTTCGGGCACGCGTCGAGTCTACTCGCTACGTCCTCGCCCCGCGCCGCAGCGAGATCACTGCCGCAGCACGATCACTGCGGTCGTTTCGAGGCAGACACCGGCTGCCGGTAGAGTCCGTTTCTAGAGAGTAGTGCCCCGTCGAGCGAGTAGTAGCCCGGCCAGCCCGCAGCCAAGGAGGAGCGCAGCGGACGGCTCGCGCACCAGTGCGGCGCCGGACTCGAAGAAGAGGTTCCGCCGGTGCATCGGAGCGTCACCGAAGTGAGCCACGAACTGCGCGAGGAGCTCCTGAAGCGCTCGGTTGCCGAGCGGCTCGAGCTCGTCCAGGAGCTGTGGGACAGCATCGCCGCGGACTGCGAACGCGAGCCCTACCCGCTCACGGATGAACAGCGACAGGACCTCGAGCGGCGTCTGGCCGACGCCGAAGCGGATCCGGCGGGCGGTGCCCCCTGGCAGGCCCCCCCTGTCTCGGCTTTTTTCCCATCTCCGCCCGGGCCGTGCGTGCGCAGCTCGATCGGATCCTATCGAGCCCCGACTTCAAAGTGATCGACCGGACTGCGCGCTGGGAACGCGCCTGCGCTGCACCCTGGCCGCCGACCCGAGGCTGCTGCTCTGGCCAGCTCGTTCTTCCCGGGTCAGCTCGACCGGCCCTCCTCGCCCGCGCGGGGCGCAAGCTGGAGGTCTTCCTCGTCCGCTAGGGGACCGGCTGTAGCTCCAGTCGCACGCGCCGGAGGTACGCGTCGGTGCCGTCGTCCCTCTGGAAGTCCACGTCGATCGTGTGCACACCGCCCGCGAGGCCCACGGTGCGGAAGCCCGAGACCGCAGTGAACTGGCCGTCGGTCTTGGTCTTGGCATCCCCGGCCTCGGCGATCGTCGTGGTGTCGTCGATCTGCACGCGCACCGACGAGTGGTCATCGTGCCCCCCGCTGCGGAGCTCCAGGCTGTAGCCGATCCTGTAGTTGCCGGCCGTCAACGAGCTGGTGGTCATCCGGTGCTTCATTACGTAAGTGGTCGAGCTGGTGATGCTCTCCCCCTCGCTCTCGGAATACTCGTAGTCTTCGAAGCCGGACGCGCCCGTGGGTCCGGTCGGTCCGGCGGGTCCGGCAGGTCCAATCGCGCCGTCGGCACCGGGGGGTCCGGTCGCTCCGTCGGCACCGGCGGGTCCGGTCGCTCCAGCGGGTCCGGCGGGTCCGATCGCGCCGTCGGCACCGGGAGATCCGGTCGCTCCGTCGGCACCGGCGGGTCCCGTCGCTCCAGCGGGTCCGGCGGGTCCGATCGCTCCGTCGGCACCGGGGGGCCCAATCGCGCCGTCGGCACCGGCGGGTCCGGTCGCTCCGGCGGGTCCGGCGGGTCCAATCGCGCCGTCGGCACCGGCGGGTCCGGTCGCTCCAGCGGGTCCGGTCGCGCCGTCGGCACCGGTTGCTCCGGCGGGTCCAATCGCGCCGTCGGCACCGGGAGGTCCGGCGGGGCCGGTTGCTCCGGCCGCGCCCGCGCCGCCGGTACCGGTCCCCGCCTGGAGTTGACAGGTTTCTCCGGCGGCGAGCATGCCGGGCCCGTTCACCGCGAGATAGGGGGCGGCGGCCAGGGGGGGCGGATTCAGCACGGCGTGCAGGCCGATCCCCTTCGGCGGCTTCGGCCCGCCCTTCACCCGCTGGAGCTTCACCTTGTTGTAGGTGATGAACGAATCCGCCGCGAAGAGAGTCTCGCTGTGCAAGAGGGTCGTGCAGGCGTTGTCGCTGTAGAGCTCGAAGGTGAGGAGCGAGTCCGCGCGGGTCTGCTTCTGGAAATTCTTCTTCTCGAGCAGGTAGTCGACCGCGAACGGGCCGGCGCCAGCCGCGCCCGCAAAGAGGAGGGCGGGTGCGATGAGGAAGATCGCCAGGCTCCAGCTTGCCCGAAGGCGAGTGGACCCTGTGCAGCGAAGCCGGATCGTCGCGCGCTCCATGGCGTCGTTTTTCGGTCGTCGGAGGATCGGCTTGAAAATGCTCGGGCGAATTACCCATTCGAGCGCCGCGAGGGGCCGCTACTCGGTAGTTCGCTTGCTCGAGAACCGGGAAAAAGGCGTAGGCGTGGCGCAGATCGCTACGCCAGCCGAAAAGAAACAGCTGCGCGCAAAGGCGTCGCCTACGGCACTCGAGGACGTCGAACGCGAAAACGCGCCGCAGCAGCTCGGACCACCCGCGTCCTGACCGGCCGTACGGCCAAGGTCACGATTGAAGGAAGCGCATCGTCATGTCCAGGGAGCCCGGACTCAAAACCATCAGCGAGCGGGGCATAGGGATTATTGGCTGCGTTCTTGGCAGCGCTAGATCGCGCCAGCAGTCAGGGCAAGTCCCGCGTCAGCAGGACGGCCTGCTCCGGGTCGAGGCGGCCGTCGAAGGCGTCGCCCTCGCGGCGCCGGTCGCTGGTCCGCTCGATGCGCCAGCGCCCGGGGATTTCGACCTCCTGCTCGGCTGCGGCGAAGTTCACCGCCACGGCGCGCACGTCGCCGTCGTGGCGCCGGGTCCAGGCGAGCACGTCGTCCGGCGTCTCGAGCCACTCCATGTCGCCGAGCCGGAGTGCGGGCGAGTCCCGGCGCGCTGCCAGCAGCGCGCGGTAGAGGTGCAGGGTCGAGCCGGGGTCGTCGCGCTGTGCGGCGGCGCTCGCCGCGTCGTTCGCGGGCGGCCAGGGAAGCCAGGGGTCGGGACCCCAGCCGCGCCCCGGCGTGTCGTCCCAGGGGATCGGTGCGCGGCAGCCGTCGCGGCCGCCGGGGTCGACGATCCGGTGTTCCGGAATCTCCGCGTCCGTCAGGCCCAGCTCCTCGCCGGCGTAGAGGAAGGGCGTGCCGCGCAGGCCGAGCAGGGCCACGGCGGCGGCGCGCGCCCGCGGCTCGCTGCCGTAGCGCGTCCGGTGGCGCTTGTTGTCGTGGTTGGAGAGCACCCAGGTGGGCCAGGCGTCGCGCGGCGCCAGGGCGTCCGTGGTCTGGTCGATGCAGCGGCGCCAGGCCGCCGCCTGCCACGGCGCCCAGATGTGGGGGAAGTTGAAGGCCAGGTGCAGCTCGTCGCCGTCGCCGTAGTAGGTGGCCATGCGCTCGATCCAGGGCATCGCCACCTCGCCCACCATGACCCGGTCGTTCGGGTAGGCGTCGATCAGGCGCCGGATCTCCCTCAGGTGGGCGTGGGTGCGCGGATCGTCGATCAGCGCGCAGGTCGGAATCCGCTCGCGCTCCGGCGGCACGTTGGGCAGCGCCGGGTCCTTGCCGATGCAGTGCACCACGTCCATCCGGAAACCGTCCACGCCGCGGTCGAGCCAGAAGCGCAGGGTGTCGTGCATCGCGGCCACGACGTCGGGGTTCTCCCAGTTCAGGTCCGGCTGCTCGGGCAGGAAGAGATGCAGGTACCACTGCTCTGTCTTCTCCTCCCAGGTCCAGGCGGAGGGGGGGCCGAAGGCGGCGCGCCAGTTGTTCGGCGGACGCTCTGGCCCCCCATCGCGCCACACGTACCAGTCGCGGCGCGGCGAGGAGCGCGCGGTGCGCGCCTCCTGGAACCAGGGGTGCTCGTCGCTCGTGTGGTTGGGAACCCAGTCCAGCAGCACGCGGATGTCGCGGGCGTGGGCGTCGCGAAGCAGCGCGTCGAAGTCGTCCAGCGTGCCGAAGAGCGGGTCGACACCGCAGTAGTCGGAGACGTCGTAGCCGAAGTCCTTCATGGGCGAGGGGAAGAAGGGCGAGATCCAGATCGCGTCCGCGCCGAGCCAGGCCAGGTGATCGAGGCGCGCGCGGATGCCCGCCACGTCTCCTACGCCGTCCCCGTTCGCGTCCGCGAAGCTGCGCGGGTAGATCTGGTAGACGACCGCCGATTTCCACCAGGGCTCGCTCACGGACAGCGCCTCAGCGTCCGACCCAGACGGACTTGATGTTCACGAACTCGCGCACCCCGAACGACGACAGCTCGCGGCCGTAGCCGGAGAGCTTGACGCCGCCGAACGGCAGCCGCGGGTCGCTCTTCACGATGTCGTTGATCGAGACGCAGCCCGCCTCGATCCGCGGCGCCAGGGCCTCCGCGCGGGCGGCGTCACCGCTCCAGACGCTGGCGCCCAGGCCGAAGGGGCTGGCGTTGGCCAGGGCCACCGCCTCTTCTTCGTTCGCGACCCGCAGCGCGGCCGCCACGGGCCCGAAGGTCTCCTCGCGGGCCAGCGGGTTTTCCGGCGCGACGTCGGTCGCGAGCGTCGGTGCGTAGAAGAACCCGGGCCGGTCCAGGCGCCGGCCGCCGGTCACGAGCTTGGCACCGGCGGCGACGCCGCGCTTCACCTGGTCGTCCAGGTCGTCCACCAGGTCGGGCCGGGCGAGCGGCCCCACGTCGGTCTCGCGCTCCAGCGGGTCGCCCACCACCAGCGCCTCCAGGGCGGCGCGGAAGGCGTCGTTGAAGGCGTCCGCCACCGCGTCCAGCACGATGAAGCGCTTGGCGGCGATGCAGCTCTGGCCCGAGTTCACGCTGCGGGCCGCCGCGGCCTGCCGGGCCACCGCCTCCACGTCCACGTCGTCCAGCACGATGAACGGGTCGCTGCCGCCCAGCTCGAGGACGGTCTTCTTCAGGTTGCGTCCCGCGGCCTCCGCCACGGCCCGGCCCGCGGGATCGCTCCCGGTGAGCGTGGCGGCGCGCACCTCGGGCCGCTCGAGGAGCGCGCAGGCAGCGCTCGCGGACAGCAGCAGGGTCTGGAAGACCCCCGGCGGTGCGCCGGCGCGCTCGAAGATCTCGTGGATGTTGAGCGCGCAGCGCGGGACGTTGGAGGCGTGCTTCAGGAGCAGCGGGTTGCCGGCCATCAGGGCCGGGGCCGCGGCGCGGAAGACCTGCCAGTAGGGGAAGTTCCAGGGCATCACCGCCAGCAGCGGTCCCAGCGGATCGAAGCGCACGTAGCTGCGCTCGGCGTCGCTCTCGATGGGCTCGGGCGACAGGAAACGCTCCGCGCTCTCGGCGTAGAACTCGCAGCCCCAGGCGCTCTTCTCGGCCTCCGCCTCGCCCTGGACGACGGGCTTCCCCATCTCCAGCGCCATCTGGCGCGCGTGGGCGCCGGAGTCCTCGCGCAGCAGGGCGGCGGCGCGCCGCACGACGTCCGCGCGCTCCGCGAACGAGGTCTCGCGCCAGTGGGCGAACGCCTGCTCGGCGCGCGCGAGGGCGGCGTCCACGGCCGCGGCGTCGAGCTCGTCGAAGCGCTCCAGGACCTCGCCGGTGGCGGGATTCACGGATTCGATGGGCATGGCCGCAGTCTACGTAGCGCGGCCGCGCGCCACCAGCCGCCGGCCGTCGGCCGTCGGCCGGACGCCGCGGCATGTGGTAGGAATCCGGCCATGAGACGGATCGGTCGCGGGGGAGCCGCGAGCGCGACGGGCCGGCGGCGCCCCGACACCCGCTTCCCGTGGGAGGGGCTTCGCGACCAGGAGCTCCTCGACCTGCGCCTGTGCGACCTGGGCCTGAAGCTCGAGGGCACGCCGCTCGAGGATCGCGTACGCGAGCTGCATGCCGAGCTGGCGCGGGCGGGCCTCTCCATCCGACCCCACATCTGGCTCTCCACCGACTGGTTCTCGCCCGAGGGCGTGCCGGGCTTCGCGATCCCCTTCTACCTGGCCCACCCGCGCCTGGCGCGACTGGAGCGCCAGCAGATGCTGGAGGTCGAGGGCGGCAACCTGGGCTGGCAGCGCAAGCTGCTGCGTCACGAGGCCGGTCACGCGCTGGACCACGCCTACCGGCTGCGTCGCCGCAAGCGCTGGCGCGAGGTCTTCGGGCGCGCCAGCACGCCCTACCGGCCCACCTACGTGCCCGACCCCGGGAGCACCCGCCACGTCTTCCACCTCTACAACTTCTACGCCCAGAGCCACCCGGTGGAGGACTTCGCTGAGACCTTCGCGGTCTGGCTGCGCCCGGGAAGCCGCTGGCGCCGCACCTACCGCGGCACCGGGGCCCTGAAGAAGCTCGAGTACGTGGACGAGCTGATGCGCGAGATCGCCGGCCGACCGCCGCCCGTGCGCTCACGCGAGCGCCCGGACTCGCTGCCCCGGCTGCGCATGACCCTGCGCGAGTACTACGAGCTCAAGCGCGAGCACTACGGGGAGGAGGACTACGAGGTCTACGACGACGACCTGCTGTACCTGTTCTCGGACGATCCTTCCCATCGCCGGCGCAAGTCCGCGGTGTCGTTCCTGAACGAGCGGCGCCGCGAGCTGGTGAGTCTGGTGGCGGAGTGGACCGGCCAGCACCGCTTCGTGGTGGACGACGTGCTCAAGGGCATGATCCACCGCTGCCGCGTGCTGGGCCTGCGGCTCGCCCACTCGGAGCGCGAGAGCGGCGAGGGTGCGGCCGTGGTGCTGACGGTGCACGCCGCACACCTCTGGCCCGTGCGGCACCGGGAGCTCTTCCGATGAGCCTCCGCGTCGCCGTCCTGACCCACGAGGACCTGATCCCGCCCGAGACCCTGAAGGGCCACAGCGAGCAGGAGATCGAGGCCTGGGCCACGGAGTGGGACGTGATGCGTGCGCTGCGAGAGCTGAAGCACGAGGCGCGCTTCCTGGGCATCTCCGACGACCTGCGGCCGATCCGCCAGCTCGTGGAGGAATGGCAGCCCCACGTCGTCTTCAATCTGCTGATGGAGTTCCGGGACGTGGGCGCGTTCCAGGTCCACGTGGCGAGCTATCTCGAGCTGCTCGGCGTGCCCAGCACCGGCTGCAACTCGCGGGGCATCCTGCTGGCGCGCGACAAGGCCGTGTCCAAGCAGATCCTCCGCTACCACCACATCCCCACGCCGAACTTCCGGGTGTTCTCGCCCGGCGGGCGGATCCGGGCGCCCAAGCGCCTCGGCTTTCCGCTGATCGTGAAGTCGGTGGACGAGGAGGCGTCGCTCGGGATCGCCCAGGCGTCGGTGGTGCGCAGCGAGGAGCAGCTCCAGGAGCGGGTGAAGTTCATCCACGAGAAGGTGGGCAGCGACGCGCTGGCGGAGCAGTACGTGGACGGGCGCGAGCTGACGATCAGCGTGCTCGGCAACACCCGGCTCGAGACGTTCCCCGTGTGGGAGATGGAGTTCCGCAACCTGCCCGAGGGAACGATTCCCATCGCCACCGATCGGGCCAAGCACGACCTGGCGTACCAGAAGAAGGTCGGGATCCACACCGGCCCGGCGCGAGACCTGCCCGAAGGCGCTGCCGAGCGCATCGCGAGCGTGGCCCGGCGCATCTACCGTGCGCTCGGGCTCTGCGGGTACGCGCGCATCGACCTGCGGCTGGCTCCCGACGGGCGCGCCTGGGTGCTGGAGGCCAACGCCACGCCCGACGTCCAACGGGACGAGGATCTCGCGCGCTCGGCGAAGACCGCCGGCGTCGCCTACCCGGACCTGATCCAGCGCATCCTCGACCTGGGCATGCGCTACCGGCCGCAGTGGAAGCGCGCCTGACCCCGCCAGCGGCGCATCGCGTTTTCGCTCCAGTTTCGCGTCTCACGCGACCCAGGGTCGCCCCGCGTCCTGCCGAAGAGGGATGCGGAGCGGACCCCGACCCGATGCACCCGTACGCCCTGATTCCGTTGGCGACCGGCATCGCCTCCTGCGCGATGGCGAGCGCGATCTACGCCCGCGATCCGCACGGCAGCGGCAATCGCCTGCTGGCGGGCGTGGTGGCCGCGAATGCCGTGTGGGCCACCTGCGAGCTGTTCTGGAACGGCGCCGCCTCGCCGGAGTCGGCGCTGGCCTTCGCCCGCCTGGCGGGCCTGGGGGTCCTGGGGTTCGCGCCGCTGAGCCTGCATCTGTTCGTGGTGGGCTCCGCCCACGCGGGCCGCGCGTCGCGGCTCGGCCGCTGGCTGCCCGGGGTGTACGCCGTCAGCGCCCTGCTGGCGCTGCTCTACCTGGGAACGCCCTGGTTCATCGCGGGCGTCGAGCGCGTGCCCTGGGGCTGGTCGCCTCGCTTCGGTCCGGCCTTCGGCGTGGCCCTCGCGTGGGCGGCGGGCTGGCCCGCGGCGCTCGCCGTCGCGGCTGCGCGGCGCCGGGAACGGCCCGGTGCCGTCTGGCTGACTCGGATCCGGCCCCTCTACGCGTTCGCGGTGTTCCCGATGGTCGTGGCACCGCTGACGGAGGTGGTGCTGCCGCTGGCGGGCGTCGCCTTCCCGCGCCTGGGGAGCGCGAGCGTCGCGCTCGCCGTGGCCGGAGGCCTGTGGGCGATGTACCGCTACGGCTACACGGTGGTGACGCCCGGGGTCCTGGCCAAGGAGATCTTCGAGGTGTTCCCCGACGGCGTTGCCCTGCTCGACCGGGACGGCCGCATCCGCTCCGCCAATCGGAATCTCGCCCAGCTGCTCGACCGCGAGCGCGAGCCGCTGCGCGGCCGCGTGCTGGCGGAGTTCGTGCGCGGGCCGGACTTCGACCCCACGCGCGACCTCGACGCCGTCGAGTGCGAGCTGCTCGCCGCGGACGGGAGCGCCTCGCTCGTGGCCGTCTCGTCGTCGGCCCTGCGCGAGAGGCGCGGCACCCGGATCGGGCACGTCGTGACGGTGCGCGATCTGTACCGGGTCGTGCAGCTGCGCACCCGGCTCGTGACCACCGGGCGCCTCGCGGCGGTGGGCGAGCTGGCGGCGGCGATCACGCACGAGATCAACAACCCCATTGCCTACATCCGCAGCAACCTGGGTGTGCTGTCGCGCGACCTCGACGCCCTCGAAAAGGCCGCCCAGACGAGCCGCGACGAGACCCTGGCCGAAGAGCTGAAGGAGGGGCACGAGCTGGTCCAGGAGACCCGCGACGGCGCCGACCGGGTGGCCGCGATCGTGCGCGACGTCCAGCGCTTCTCGGGCGCGGGCTACCGGGAGCGGGAGAGCGTCGACGTGAATCGCCTGTGTGAGGAGGCGCTGCGGGTGCTGCTGCCGACCCTGCGCGACGGCGTGCGCGTCGAGCGCCGCTACGGCGAGCTGGCTCCCCTGGCGTGCGCGCCCCAGCAGCTGGTGCAGGTCTTCCTGAACCTCCTGAGCAATGCGGCCCAGGCCGTGGGAGAGCGCGGGACCATCACGGTCCACACCGCGGACGACGGCGACGCCGTGTCGATCCACGTGGAGGACGATGGCAGCGGCATCCCGGCCGAGGTGATCGAGCGCATCTTCGATCCGTTCTTTACCACCAAGGCCGTCGGCGAGGGCACGGGGCTCGGGCTGGCCATCTCGCGCCAGATCGTGCGCGACCACGGAGGCGAGCTCAGTGTCCGCTCCGATCCGGCCCTGGGCACGCGCTTTGCGATCCGATTGCCCCGCGGCGACGCGCCGGAGATGGGCCGGTGACGCCCATCAGCCTGATCTCGCTCGCCGCCTGCCTGGTCGCGGCGAGCCTGGCCGCGGCGGTCTTCGTGCGTGGACCGGGCGAACGCAGCAACCGCCTGATGGCCGCCATGCTGGCCTGCGCCGCACACTGGTCCTTCTGCGAGACCGTCTGGAACAACCTGGACGATCCCGTGTGGGTGATCCGTACGATTCGCCTCTCGGGCTTCGGCTGGTTCTTCCTCGGCCCGCTGGTGCTCCACATGGTGCTCGAAGTGCAGGACGACGCGCGGTCCTGGGCCCGGAAGGCGCTGCCCGGGGCCTACGTCTTCGCCGCGGCGTCGGCGCTGCTCTACCTGACGACCGACCTCGGCTTGGCGCGCGCTGTGCCCACGGACTGGGGCTGGAGCTATGAGCTGGGACCGCTCTTCCCGCTGGTCTGCGGGCCGGCGGTGTTCTGGGCCGTGCTGGGCGTGGTGCGCTGGCACAAGCTCCTCAACCCGGCCGCGTCCGCCCTGGAGCGGCGCCAGGCCCGACTCGGTATCTCGGCCATCGCGTTTACGATCGTGGCGGCGCTGGTGACCGACGTGCTCCTGCCCGCGCTGGAGATCCGCGGCCCGCGGCTCGGCAGCGCGAGCATCGTGCTCTTCGCGGGCATCCTGGCCCAGGGGCTGGCGCGGCACGACTACTTCGTGCTGACGCCCAATGCGCTGGCGGAGCGGATCCTCGGAGCCCTGCCCGACGGTGCGGCGTTGCTCGGCACCGGGGGCGAGATCGCCGTGGCCAACGATGCGCTCGCGCGCCTGGTGGGACTCCCCGCCGAGGCGCTGGCGGGGGTGTCCCTGCGGACCTTCCTGCCGGAGCTCTCCGACGGCTCCGGTCTGGAGCTGCGAGGCCTGGACCTGGGGCTGCTGGACGCGTCGGGGCGTCAGATCCCGGTGTCGGTCTCCTCCAGCGTGTTGCGCGATCGCTCCGACTCGCCCATCGGCCGCGTCTTCGCGATCCGCGACATGCGCGAGACCCGGGCCATGCGCAACCGGCTGGTCACCACGGGTCGTCTCGCCGCCATGGGAGAGCTCGCGGCCGGCGTGGTTCACGAGGTGAACAATCCGATCGCCTTCATGAAGGCCAACCTCTTCGAGCTGCGGCGCCTGTGGGGTCGCTTCGAGGGCAGCGTGGGCGAGGACGAGCCCGCGCTGGCCGGCGTCGTGGGCGAGGGCTCCGAGGTGATCGAGGAATCCCTGGAGGGCGTGGAGCGCATCTCACGGCTGGTCGAGTCGGTGCGCAGCTTCTCCCATGCGGGCCTCGGCGAGCGCGAGCTGGCCGACGTGAACGAGCTGGTGCAGAGCGCCGCGCACGTGGCCGAGCCCAAGCTGAAGTATCGGGGAGCACGCCTGGAGCAGAGCTACGCCGAGATCCCGCCCGTGCTCTGCGCCCCCCAGGAGCTGCGCCAGCTCTTCCTGAACCTGCTGTTGAACGCCGCCAACGCCGTGGGGCGGGACGGCGTGATCTACGTCCACACGGACGGCGACGCCGATCAGGTGCGCGTGCACGTCTACGACGACGGGGGCGGCATGTCCCCGGACGCGGTGGAGCGGCTCTTCGATCCGGTGTTCGCACCCGACCTGCCCTCGGGCGGCCTCGGGATCGGCCTCCCGGCCTGCTACGAGATCGTGCGCAAGCACGGGGGTGAGCTCGAGGTGGAGTCCCAGGAGGGGCACGGCACCCGCTTCACGATCGAGCTACCCGCGGCGCCGCCCGAAGCCTGAGCCTTGCGCGGACGCGCTCCGCGCTGCCATGCTGCCTCCGTCGCCAGCGCGCTCCATTCGCGGCCGGCGGAGGGAGGGTCATGCGCCTGCTGCGGCTGCTCGCCACCGGCCTGGGCGCCCTCGTGCTGCTGGTCGCGGTCGGGGGGATCGCGCTCCTGCTGGGGCGGGCTGCGTACGTGTCCGTGTGGGACCCCGAACCGTCCGCCGAGGGAGCGGCCGCCAAGGCCGCCTACCTGGCGGACCTGCCGGAGGTTGATCCGGCTACGGCCCCGAGCTTCGTGGTGATCTACTTCGACGACCTGGGCTACGGGGACCTGGGCGCCTACGGCAGCCGCTCGATCCGCACGCCGCACATCGATCGCGCGGCGGCGGAGGGGACGCGCTTCACCGCCTTCTACGCCGCCTCGTCCGTCTGCACGCCGGCGCGGGCGGCGCTGCTGACCGGGCGCTACGCGCCGCGCGCCGGGATCACGAAGCACGTGTTCTTCCCGGAGGAGAGCGCCGGCGGCTGGGTGCGGCGCGTGGCCGGCTGGGGCAACGCGCTCCCCGCCGACGAGATCGTGGTCGCGGAGGTCCTGGCGGCGGCGGGCTACGCGACGGGGATGGTCGGGAAGTGGCACCTGGGCGGTCGGCCCGGTCATCGACCCCGCGATTTCGGCTTCGCTTCCTACTACGGGCTGCTGTGGAGCAACGACATGTGGCCGCTCCACCTCTGGCGGGACGACGCCATCGAGCAGCGCGACGAACGCCGCGGCGGCTTCTGGCGTGGCGAGCGCGACGAGGAGCGGCCGCTCGGCGCGGGCGGTGTCGACCAGGGTACGCTCACCGCCGCCTACACCCGCGAGGCCGTCGCCTTCCTGGAGGCGAACCGGGAGAGACCGTTCTTCCTGTACCTGTCGCACACGGCGCCCCACGTACCGCACTACCCGGACATGGCGTTCGCCGGCTCGTCGGAAGCCGGGCCCTACGGCGACGTCGTCGAAGACCTGGATCGCAGCACCGGCGCCGTGCTCGACGCCCTCGACCGGCTTGGCATCGCCGAGCGCACCCTGGTGCTCATCACGAGCGACAACGGGCCGGACTACGCGGGCAGCCCTGGCGGCCTGCGCGGGCGCAAGGGCGAGGTGCTCGAAGGCGGTCAGCGGGTGCCGCTGGTGGCCCGCTGGCCGGGCCGCGTGCCTGCCGGCCGTACCCGGGACGCGATGGGCATGCAGATCGACGTTCTGCCGACGCTGCTCGAGCTGGCGGGCCTGCCGCTGCCCCGGGACCGGAAGATCGACGGTCGCAGCCTGGCGCCGCTCCTGGTGGGCGACTCCGACGCCAGCCCCCACGAGTGGCTCTTCTACTTCTCCGCCTTCGGCGACGGTCTGCCCGAGGCGGTCCGGGACGCTCGCTTCAAGTACCTGCGCGAGACCGGCGACTGGGGACGCAGCCGCGGCCACCTGACCCGTCTGGACCTGGACCAGGAGAACCACGGTCTCGCCCGGAAGCATCCACAGGCCGAGGAGCGTCTGGCCGGGGCGCTGGAGGCCATGCGCGACTCCCTGCGCGACAATCCCCGCGGTTGGCGCGACGCGGGCGGCGGTTGAAGGAGGCAGGCATGGATCGGGAGCTCGCGGGGGCGGCGTACCGGGACGCGGGTCTCGACCCCTCCCGGCGCGCCGACGACCTGCTGGCGCGGATGAGCCTGGACGAGAAGGTGGCCCAGCTCGGCTGCGTGTGGTCGGTGTCGCTGGTGGAGGAAGACGCCTTCGCCCCCGCGCGCGCCGCCGAGCGCATGCCCCACGGCACCGGCCAGATCACGCGCATCGCCGGCGCCACGGGCCTGCGGCCCGATGGACTGGCGGCCTTCGCCAACCGGATCCAGCGTTGGCTGCGGGAGGAGACGCGACTCGGCATTCCCGCCCTGGTGCACGAGGAGAGCACCGCCGGCTTCATGGCGCGCGACGCCGACCAGTTTCCCCAGGCGATCGGCCTGGCCGCCAGCTGGGATCCGGAGCGCGTGCGCGCCGCGGCCGACGTGATCCGCCAGCAGATGCTCGCGGTCGGTGCGCGCCAGACCCTGGCGCCGGTTCTCGACGTGGCGCGCGACCCGCGCTGGGGTCGTCTGGAGGAGACCTACGGCGAGGATCCGTACCTGGCGTCTCGGATGGGCGTGGCCTACGTGCAGGGTGTCCAGGGCGACGACCTCTCCCGGGGCGTCGTCGCGACGGGCAAGCACTTCCTCGGCTACGGCGCCTCCGAGGGCGGTCACAACCACAAGCCGGCGCACATCGGACCTCGGGAGCTGCGGGAGGTATACGCGCGGCCCTTCCTGGCCGCCATCCAGGAGGCGGGACTCGCCTCGATGATGAACGCCTACAACGAGGTCGACGGTCTCCCGTGCGGCGGCTCGGCGGAGATCCTGGACAGCCTGCTGCGCGATGAGCTCGGCTTCGACGGCGTGGTGGTGGCGGACTACTTCACCACCCTGCTCCTGATCGCAGCCCACCGGGTTGCGGGCGATAAGGCCGAGTCGGCGGCGATGGCGCTGGCGGCGGGGCTGGACGTCGAGCTGCCCGCCCTGGATTGCTACGCGGAGCTCCCTGGGTGGGTGCGCCAGGGACGCTTCGACGAGTCGCTGGTGGACCGCTCCGTCCAGCGCGTGCTGCGCCAGAAGTTCCAGCTCGGTCTCTTCGAGGCGCCCCTGGTGGACGAGTCCGCCGCCAAGGCGGCCTTCGGTCGCTCCGAGGCGCGCGTCCTGGCGCGCGAGCTGGCGGTGCGCTCACTGGTGCTACTGAAGAACGAGGGCGACCTGCTGCCCCTCGATCCGGGCGTCGGATGCGTGGCGGTGATCGGTCCCTGCGCGGACGACCCGCGGCTGCTCCAGGGCGACTACCACTATCCCGCCCACCTGGAGATCATCTACCAGCGCCGCGAGCAGGACCTGGGCTCGGTGCTGCCGCGCGCGGACGAGGGCGGCTTTGCCACCGGACCCTACTTCCCGCCGAGCGTGACGCCCCTGCAAGGCATTCGCGCCGCCGTGTCGGCGGAGGCGAAGGTGCTCCACGCGCCGGGCTGCGACGTCCTGGACCCCGATGCCTCACGGATCGGCGAGGCGGTCGAGGCCGCCCGCGCTGCCGAGGTGGCGGTGGTCTGCGTGGGGAGCCGCTCCGGGCTGATGCCCGACAGCACCAGCGGCGAGTTCCGGGACGCCTGCGACCTGGGGCTCACGGGCGCCCAGCAGGAGCTGGTGGAGGCGGTGGTCGGGACCGGCACGCCGACGGTCGTCGTGCTCATCGCCGGACGGGTGCTCGCGCTGCCGTGGATCGCCGAGCACGTGCCGGCCCTGCTCTGCGCCTGGCCGCCCGGGGAAGAGGGCGGCTCCGCGCTGGCGGACGTGCTCTTCGGAGCGGCCTGCCCGTCGGGTCGGCTGCCGGTGACGATCCCGCGCCACGTGGGTCAGGTGCCGATCCACCACGCGCGCCGCTGGGTGCTGGCGGTCGGCGTCGGCCCCTTCTCGTCCGACTACGCGGACGGACCCGCCGCGCCCCTGTTCCCCTTCGGTCACGGGCTCTCCTACACGCGCTTCGAGTACGCGGACCTCGCCGTCGCGCCCGAGGCCGCGGCGCCCGACGCGCCGATCGAGATCGCGCTCACGCTCGCGAACCGGGGCCAGCGGGCCGGCGAGGAGGTGGTCCAGCTCTACGTCCAGGACCGGGTGGCCAGCGTGACGCGGCCTGTTCAGCAGCTGGCCGGCTTCGCCCGGGTGGCGCTCGAGCCCGGGGCGACGCGCAGCCTGCGCTTCCGGCTCGACCCGAGCCAGCTCGCCTTCTACGACCGGGACATGCGCTTCGTGGTCGAGCCCGGCGAGGTGGCGGTCCGTGTCGGCGCGTCGAGCGAAGACGTGCGCCTCGAGGGGCGCTTCCGTTTCGAGGGCGACGTGCGCGAGCTCTCGCCGCGGGCCGTGGTGCCGACCTCGGTCGAGATCTCTGGCTAGCAATACCCTGTCGGCCTGCGCTTGGCCGTGGCATCCTCTGGCGCCAGGCATCTGGCAGGGAGGTTGGCCGTGAATCTCGACGAGGTGAAGCGGGGGCTGGAAGAGCGACTCTCGGTCCTGACGGACCGGGTTTCCCGGATCGAGTCGCATCTGCGCGACCCCGGCTCGAAGGACTCGCAGGAGCGGGCGATCGAGCTGGAGAACGAAGAGGTGTACGAGCGCCTCGAAGAAGCGGAACGCGGCGAGATCGAGGCGATCCAGGCCGCCCTGGGGCGGATCGACGCGGGCTCGTACGGGACCTGCTCGGCGTGCGGATCGGAGATCGGCTCTAAGCGGCTCGAGGCGGTTCCCTACACCAACGTCTGCGTCGCGTGCGCCGCCTGACAGCGCCTGCGCCAGCTCACCTCTCGGTCGGGAACTCGACCCAGAAGACGCCGCGCAGATCGCCGACCCGGAAGCCGACCGCCCGGTCTTCCGGATAGAGCTGCTCGATCCGCGCCGCGACGTCGGGGGCCAGCGTCTCCCCGTGGCACGTCAGACAGGCGGGCTGGAGCAGGATCGGCTCCACGTACCCGGAGCGGCGCTCGGGCAGGGAGACGGTCCGGGGCGCGCGATCCGACGGGTCGGCCACGTACGCGTCCAGGATCGGAGCGACCCATTCGGGGGCAGCGTTGGCCGGGTTGCGGAGGCGATGGCTGGCGCGACCCAGTCGCACGCCGTCGACCGAGCGCGCCTGCGCGATGGCGGGCGCTCGCAGCTGGCAGGTGCGGATCGCCTCGACGGTCCCCTGGGCCAGTCCCTGACCCAGGGCCGCCTGGAGATCGCGCTTGAACGGCGCCAGCAGCTCGGCTCCTCGGGTGGGCTCGGAGGGCTGCGCCCGGACGACGCCCGCTGCGAGGGCCAGGCCGGCGGCGAGAAGCAAGCAGCGCCTCACGGAGAATCCTCCCGGGCATCGGCCCGACCGTCTCGCGCTGCGTGTTCGACGGACTCGGCCGTGATGCCCCGATACGGCTGGTTGCCGTAGCGGTCGAAGTGCACCTGATCGCCGACGGGGCGCCTGGTCGTCGGGCCGTAGCGCCCGATCGGCCAGCCGATCGGCACGGCCGCCACCGGAGAGACCCAGACCGGCAGGCCGAGGGCGCGTCGTGCCAGCGAAACGCTCCAGAGGGGCATCACCGTCAGCGACGCGCCCAGACCTGCCGCCCGGGCTGCGAGCAGGAGGTTCTGGACGGCGGGAAAGATCGAGCCGTAGTAGATCGCCCCGAGGAAGGGAGGGAAGGGGGGACGCCACCCGCTCACGATCGGGCCGTACGCCGTCCAGCGCAGGCAGGCGACGATCACGACGGGAATCTCTTCGTAGTGATCCAGCTCCCAGTCCACCGCCTTCATGGTTCGCAAGGTCTTCGGGTCGTTCCGGGCGAAGAACTTCCACACGCGCCCGTACGTGCCCCAGGCCATCCGATTGAGGCGCGCGAGCTTCTTCTTCACCTCCCGCTCTCGAACGACCACGAACTCGGCGTTCTGACGGTTTCCGCCCGAGGGCGCCTTCAACGCGAGCTCGAGCAGCTGCAGGATCAAGGCGTCGTCGACCGGATCCGGCTTGATGCGACGGATGGAACGCTGCGTCCGCATGGCCTCTTCGAGCGTCATTTCGAGATTCACGGTCGACCTCTCATCGGATCGTGCCCGGACGCCGAGTGGAACTCCCGACCCCCGTGCCGTCACGCGGCAGCGCCGCCTTGCGTCAGCCGCTGCGGCGGGGCGCACCCGTCGCAGACCACGTAGTCGATCCGGGGCAGCCGTGTATGTCCGAAGAGGTCGAGCTCGCGGATGGCGTCCTCCAGCTCGAGCCAGCGGGCGCCGAAGACGTAGATCCGCTTGCACAGGCTGCACATGGGCAGGCTGGTGCTCGTGCGCGGGAAGGCCCGATCGAGGATCGAGAAGAACGGGCGCTGCTGTTCGCGGACGAGAATGCCCATGCACTCGACTCCGTCCCCGGACCCGGGGCTGAGGAGCAGGCGCATGAAGCGGAAGCAGTCCGGTGAGTCGCAACGGAACGGGAGTTCGATGGACTGCTTCCGGCTGCGCACCCGGACGAATACCTCCTCGTAGAGGCGTCGCGTCTCCCACCCGGAGACGAAGCTCCAGAGCGGTTGGCCGATCACGCGCTCCCGCGTCAGCTCGGACGCCCGATTCTCGCGAGCGAACTCGAGCCAGGCATCGCTCAGCGAGACGATCGTGTCCTTGGCGTCGATCGAATAGGCGAAGGCGCGTTCGTCCACGCAACTCCTTCGGCGCGCCGGGACGGGCTGACTCGCCCTCGCAAGCCTGTCCGTCAGCCTGACAGGATACCACGCGCCGTCGATCACGTGGGCTCGGGGGGCCGGCTCCGCGCTGCCAGGAGGGGCGTTGTGCCCCACCCCGGTGGGCGGGCGATGCAGCGACGATCCTTCCGGCAGTGTATGATGGCCAAAACGGTCCGGGGCCTCCTCCGTCGCGATCGTTTCCTGGAGCGCCCCGCAGCAGTTCGCTCGGAGCTCACGTCCTCGCGGCAATCCTTCCGAGACGCACTGCGACGGATTCGGATCCGGATCGCAACGACTCATGGGAGGTGCCATGAGGACGAGCATCGACGCATCCATCGAGATCGAGACCGCCGCAGCCGTCGCCTACGACCACTGGACCCGGATCGAGGACTTTCCCCGCTTCGTCGACGCGATCGAGTCCGTGCGCAGGATCGACGAGAAGCGCTCGTGCTGGCGGGTGAACTTCGGCTTCCGCTACCAGGAATGGGTGGCGGAGATCACGGAGGTCATCCCGGACAAGCGGCGCGCCTGGCGCACGTTGCAGGGGTCGACCAATGCGGGGATGGTCAACTTCCACGCGATCGCGAACGACCGCACCCTGATGACGCTGCACCTGGACTACGAGCCGAAGGGCGTCCTGCAGAACCTGGGTGACGAGCTGGGCGTGGTGGGCCGGGTGATCCAGCGGGCGCTCGAGCAGTTCAAGGAGTACGTCGAACTCCGCAACTGAGCCTCGCGGGCCGTTGCAGGCGGCCCGCGGCGGCCTAGACGTCGCCCAGCGGTCGGTCCAGGGGCACCTCGCGCAAGGTGGTGACGGCGAAGACCGCGAGCTGGTCGTCGCCGTCGAAGAACCGGGTCTCCACGAAGCAGGTGCGGCCGCGCCGCTTCAGCAGCTGGCTCTCGATCTCGAACTCCGGCCCCAGGATGGGCTCGAAGTAGTCGACACGCATGTTGGTGGTGGCGAGCCAGCTGCGAAAGCGCAGCTCGGCGCGGTCCTCCCCGGCGCGCACCGTGAAGAGCGCCACCAGGTCCACGTAGGTGGGCGTGAAGCCGCCGAAGAGCTGGCCGCGGGGGTTCTTCACGTGGTCCGGCAGCTGGGCGCGGATGCGCAGGTGGCCGGCGCGTTCCTCCAGCAGCTGCCAGTCCCACGCCTCCAGGAAGTCGCCGGCCGAATGGCCGCGCCCGATCAGCCGGCCCGGCTCGCGCCGGGTCCAGGCCCGGCGGAAGGGGGGCTCGTCGCCCGGAGCGTCGGTCATCGGCCGGCTCAGGATCCCCCGCGGATGCTGATGCTGAGCTTCGAGCGATAGCCCTGGGGCAGCTCGAATGCGCTCTTCGGCAGCGCCTTGCGCTGGATCTTCGTCACCACGGTCTCGCTGTTGAAGCTGCCGTCGTTGTAGGCGCGCACGCGCATGGGCACGCCGTCCAGGCGTCCGAAGGATTCCAGGGCCGCGAGGCCTTCGCTGCGATCGTCGTCGTCCAGGAACGTGGCCAGCGCGCCCTGGAGCAGCTCCTGCACCTCGTCCACCCCGGCGAAGCTCTCGCGCGAGACGCCGGCGTCGGCGTAGCTGGCCCGGCACACGTCGGCCACGCGCCGGCCACCCTGGTAGAGCTGGAGCTCGTCGCAGGGGACGCCGGTCACGGTGGAGCGCGAGCCGGTCTCGCGGATCTCGAGCTTCGGGTCGATGCCCCCTGCCACGTCGACCGCCCCGCGCTGCTTGTCGTCGAGCTGCGAGCGCGCCGCCGCCGCCAGCCCTTGGGCGCTCGGCCGCGCGACTTCCAGGTAGTTCTGCTTCTTGTGGTCGATCACCCAGATCAGGCCCTCGTCGCCGCGGTACACGAACGCGCGGCGCCCGCTGGAGGTGTCGATCCGCACACGCCGGCCGTCGAAGAGGGCGTGCCCGGGGCTCACCTCGCCGTTCGCCTTGCGCGTCTCGGTGTCGACCTCGGTTCCCGCCCCGGCGGCGCCCGCGATCCCCATGCACACGACCAGTGCAGTCATCCTCTTCATCACGTCTCCCTCCGGCTCTCGAGCCGATACACCCACATGTCCACCCCGGCAGGACGCTGCGTCGCCGGCAGGCGCGTCACCTCGCGGCCGAGGTCGATCGCGAGCTGCCGCCGCATCATGGGCCCAACCAACGCTCCGAGGACCTCGTCGCCCTCGACCCGCACGGCCTCGAGCTCCCAGATGCGTCCGTCCACGCGCACCCGGATCCGCGGATCCCGTTCGAGCCGGCGCTGGAGGCCGTCGCCGAACAGGCTCGGCAGAAGCAGGTGGATGCGTCCCTCATGAACCTGGAACCATACCGTGGCGGAGTAGGGGAGGAGGCCCGCGCGGCTCTCCACGTCCAGGTACGCCTCGGCCGCCGCGAAGTCCCAGTCTGCCGGAGCCTCGGCCTGGAGGTCTCCGCGGAGCCAGCCGCCCGGGAACGGCTGTACCGGGCCGCCGGCGCCGAGCCGGACCCAGGCCGCGGCCGCGGTGCCGAGCCCCACCAGCGCGCCGATCCCGATCAGGAGGCGGCGCCTCACGCGGACTCCGGGGGATCGATCCGCAGCAGCCAGACGTCGAAGCGGTCGTCGCCGCGGGCGGGCGGGTCTAGCAGCCAGCGTGCGTCGGGTGCCTCCAGCCCGATGTACTTCTCGACGAAGCGCCGGGCGACCTCGGCGCTCTCCGCCGGATCGGTCACGCGGCTCGCTTCGCCCGCGAAGATCCGGCCGTCCATCTCGAGCCGCACGCTGCGTCGTTCCAGGGCGTTCCGGACCCAGCGCTTCTCGCTGCCGCGGCGGGCGGGCAGGTAGAGCCGGCCGCCGCTCTCGATGCAGAGCACGCTGACGGAGTGGGAGAGCCAGCCGGAGCGGGTCTCGACGGCGACCGTGGACACCTCGTCGGCGCAGGCCCGGGCGTCGAGGGTCGGCTCGGCGCTCCCGAGGAGCGGGCCCCCGGCCAGGATGCCCTGGGGGCCCCAGGGTCCGCACGCGAGCCCCGCCAGCGCCGACGCGAGCAGAAATCGCCTCACGCCAGCTCCAGGACCTCGTCCATGCCCCGCTCCAGGCAGGCGGCGAAGGCTCCCGCGTCGGGAACCGCGGCGTGATCGCTGTTCACGCCGACCTGGGCGCGGCCGTCGTAGCTGAAGAGGCTGATGTTGGCGGCCGCGCCGGCCGGGGGGCCGAAGGGAGCCATCTCCAGAATGCGCGCGCCGGCCACGTAGACGGGGAAGCGCGGGCCCGGAACGTTGCTGGTCACGAAGTCTACGGTCTTCAGCATGCCGCCGAAGGCGGCGGTGGTGGCCACCGCGGGCAGGCGGTTCAGGGCGCCGGCGATCACGTCCAGGGCCGGGAGCGACGGCTCGGCCCGCTCGGCGCCGACGCGCCGGCGGATCTCGGCCATGCGCGCGCGGGGATCCGCGATGCCGACGGGCACCGGAAAGCGCACGGGTGCGAACTGGTTGCCCGCGTGGCGCGCCTTCGCTCCGTGGCGGAGGTTGATCGGCATGCTCATGCGCAGCTCGTCCACGTTGCAACCGTGCTCCGCGTGGTAGAAGCGCAGACCGCCCGCGATGCCCGCCACGAAGGCGTCGTTCACGGTCCCGCCCACGGACTTGCCCGCGCGCTTCAGGCTCTCGAGCGGGCGCACGAAGGTGTGCAGGCGCAGGCCGAGGGAACGTTCGCGCATGAGCGGGCTCATGGGCTCGCTGGCCGGCGTCAGCAGGCGTCCCGCAGAGGTGGCCAGCTCCGCGGCGTCCTGGATGGCGCCCCGGGGGCCGCGCACCAGGCGTCCGAGGCCCTGCACGACCGCCCCGGCCGCGGTCCTTCCCTGCTCGATGCGCCGGGCCGCCTGGTAGCGGACCGCCTCCACCGTCTCGTCGATCGGACTCCAGGGCTCCGGCACCGGGTCCGGCGACCGGGGAGGGCGCGACGCGGCCTCCGGGTCGGCCTCCGGCGAGCGCTCCACCAGGCCGGCGGTCATGCGCACGAGACCCACGCCGTCGGACATGGCGTGATGGATCTTCAGGATGACGGCCGCCCGACCCCCCTCCAGTCCGTCCACCACGGTCAGCTCCCACAGCGGCCGGTCCCGGTCGAACGCCTGCATCGCCACCGGCTCGGCCAGGTCGAGCACGTCTCGCAGGGAGCCCTTGCCCGGCGCGCCGGCGCGCCGCAGGTGGTAGCCGAGCTCGAAGCGGGCGTCGGTCTGCCAGCGCGGCGGAGCCACGCCCAGCGGATCCTCCACCACGCGCTGGCGCAGGCGCGGAATGCCGGCGACCGTCTGCTCGATCTTCGCCAGCAGGCGGTCCGCGTCCGGCATGCGGTCCAGCACCCAGACGGAGACGATGGTGGAGCGGAGCAGCGGGTCGCGCTCGACCGTCCAGGTGAGCGCGTCGCTGTCGTTCATGCGGTCGTCGTAGACGGTCTCGGCCACCGGAGGACCTCCGCCCCCGCAGGAGAGTCTAGCGGAGCGGACCTTCCCGGGCGGTCAGTCCTCGAAGAGGGCCAGGTAGCGGCCGTAACCCTGCTCCTCCAGGTCTTCTCGGGGCACGAAGCGCAGGGAGGCGCCGTTGATGCAGTAGCGCATGCCCGTCGGCTGCGGGCCGTCCGGGAACACGTGGCCCAGGTGGCTGTCGCCGTTGCGGCTGCGGACCTCGGTGCGCGCCATGAAGAGCTTGCGGTCCTCGTGCTCGACGATGTGAGCCGGATCCAGCGGCTGGCTGAAGCTGGGCCAGCCGGTGCCGCTGTCGAACTTGTCTCGCGAGCTGAAGAGCGGCTCCCCGCTCACCACGTCCACGTAGATGCCCTCGCGCTTCTCTTCCAGGAGCGGGTGCGTGAAGGGGCGTTCGGTGGCTTCGTTCTGGGTGACGTCGTACTCGAGCGGTGTCAGGCGGGAGCGGAGCTCCTCGTCGGACGGCTTCTGCCAGCGCGCCTCCGGCTTCTCCTGCGACACGGATTCGGCCCTCCACACCTTCTCGAGGTAGGAATCGCGCCCCGAGCGGCTGCGATAGAACTTGTAGCGAATGGGATTCTTCTTGTAGTAGTCCTGATGGTAGTCCTCGGCGCGATGGAAGTCGCCGATGTCGACGATCTCGGTGACCAGGGGGCTCGAGTAGCGCCCGCTGGCCGCGAGCTTCGCCTTCGAGGCCTCGGCCAGGCGCCGCTGCTCGGCGTCGTGCACGAAGATCGCCGTGCGGTACTGCCGGCCGCGATCCACGAACTGCCCGCCCGCGTCGGTGGGATCGACCTGGCGCCAGAAGACCTCGAGCAGCTCCGCGTACGAGATGCGCACCGGGTCGTAGCGGACCTGCACCGCCTCGGCGTGGCCGGTGCGGCCCGACGCGACCTGCTCGTAGGTCGGGCTCGGCTCGCTCCCGCCGGCGTAGCCCGAGACCACGTCGTGAACCCCGTCGAGCTTCTCGAAGGGCGGCTCCATGCACCAGAAGCAGCCTCCGGCGAAGCTGGCCACCGCCGCCCCGCCGGCCGGCGGCGCGGCGGTCTCGCTGCGGGCCTCGCCGCACGCGAGGGCGGCCAGGACGAGCAGCGGTCCGAGCCGTGTGGCGGCGCGTAGGATCATGGCGGTCTCCTCCCCCGGGATGCCTCCCTAGGATGCCTCAGGGCGGGTCCGGTTGCGGGGTGGCGCGGGCGTGCGCCGGCGCTCGGGTCAGAGCCGGTAGCCGCGACCGCGCTCTTCGACGTAGCCGGCCAGGGCGCTGCTGGTAGCGGGCTCCACGCCGAAGAACTGCACGCCCATACCCATGGGCAGGTTGGGGCGCTGCAGGTTGCCCGGGACGTTGGTGCTGACGACGCGCGCCTGCACGCGCAGCGTGCCGCCCGGCATGGGCAGCTCCACCATGACCCGACCGCCGTTGGAGGTGGGTCGCATGGTCTCCAGGTAGGCGCCGCTCACCGAGAGGTTGTAGACGCTGGCCGGCTTCTCGCCGGTCGCCGACTCGATCCGGGCGGCGAGGTCCGTCGGCACGCGCACTTCGCCGCGGCTGCAATCCTGGAGGCCGTGGAGCGCCTGGTTCAACACGAAGCGGAGCTCGCCGTCGCTGAAGGGGTCCCACAGGCAGAGCGTGGCGCCGGCCTGCCGGAGGGCCTCCAGCTGGCGCTCCGGCGGGCGGGGTCCCAGGACGCCGAGCGTGAGGCGGCCGTGGGGCGAGTCCTTGCCCAGGTCGGCGAGTCCGGCGACGTCGAAGCGGGGCCGTGAGTGGATCACGATCGCCCGGGGCTCGCCCCCGGCGACGGTCTCGCGGGCCTCTTCCAGCGTCTCCGCCCAGGCGGTCTTGAGCCGAAGCAGAAAGACCCGCCCCGCCAGCGCCTTGCGCTGGTCCCCGAAGCCCAGGAGCAGGATGGACCCCTCATCTGCCATCTCAGAGGGGATCTTCGGCCAGATGGCGCCAGGGTTTGAGCCCACTTCAGGAGCCGGCAACTCCGCCGGCAGACAGGGCCGGGCCGGCTCAGTCGCCGGGCCCGTCCGACTCGTCCTCGGCGCGGGTGGGATGCTCGTCCGTGAAGACGTCGCGGACGTGGATGTCGCGCTGCGGGAAGGGGATCTCGATGCCCGCTTCCCGCAGCCCGCGGTGGATGGCGACCATCAGGGCGCTGCGGCTGGACAGAGTCACGTCGAAGTCCCGCACCCAGACCCGCAGCTCGAAGTCCAGGCTGCTGTCGCCGAAGCCCTTGAACAGGGCCAGGGGCGCCGGGTTCTCCAGGACGTTCTCCTGGCTGGCCGCGGCCTCGCGCAGGATCTCGAGCACGCGATCGGGGTCGCTCCCGTACGCGACGCCGACGAGGACGGTCAGGCGCCGCTCGCGGTCCGAGAGCGTCCAGTTGGTGACCACGCTGGACACGAGGTCGCCGTTGGGCACGATCACCTCCGCGCCGTCCCAGGTGCGGATCACGCTGGCGCGGATCCCGATGCGCCGGATCGTGCCGAAGAGCGACTGGTCCGCGAGCTGCACGCTGTCGCCCACCTGCACCGGGCGCTCGAAGAGCAGGATCAGCCCCGACACGAAGTTGTTCACCACGTTCTGGAGGCCGAAGCCGATGCCGACCCCCAGGCCGCCCGCCAGGAACGCCACCCGGTCGAGGGAGAAGCCGCCCGCCGCCAGCGCCAGCATGAAGCCGAAGAAGAGCACGCTGTAGCGCGCCAGGGAGGACAGGGCGTAGGGCACGCCGCGCGCCAGGCGCACGCGCGGGAAGACGTCCTCCTGCAGCACGAAGGTGAGGAAGCGCGCCAGCAGGAAGGACAGCCAGAAGGTGAGCGCGAACGCCACCACGTCGCCGATTTCGATCTTGACGGCGCCGACGGAGACGCCCGCGGCGAGCACCTCCACGAAGCCGTTCCAGATCCAGTCCCGCAGCGCAAACTGGTCGAGGGCGTAGACGGACCACCACAGGACCGCTCCGACGTCCACCGCGCGGTGCACCCGCTCCTGGATCAGGCGCCGGTCGCGCTGCACCATCCGCAGCAGCCGGAGCGGACGGGCCGTGAAGGCGTAGGCGAAGATGCTCTTCACCGCCGCCGCCGCCGCGTAGAAGAAGACCGCCAGGAAGAGGCTCCAGAGCAGGCCGCCGCCCAGCAGCTCGGCCAGCGGGGACCAGCCGGCGAGGTCGACCAAGAGGGCGAGCGCCAGGATCGGGATCAGGAGCCGGGTGGCGATTGCCAGCAGACGGTAGATGGGATCGCGCGCCTGCTCCGGCGTGAGCTGCTCCAGGCGCGACCCGCGCCGCAGCAGCAGCACCAGGCCGAGGGCCGCCAGCAGCGCCAGCAGGAAGACCGCCCGCGACGTCGCGGGCGTGTCCTTCAACACGAGCCGGAGGACGTCGAGCAGGAACACGGCGCCCAGCAGTGGGATTTCCGGACCGCGGCTGCCGGAGATGCTGCGGACGAGCCACAGCGCGGCGAAGAAGGGCAGGATCGCGTGGAGCGTGCGCAGCAGGGGCGGGGCCAGCGGGTGGAACCGGATCCCGACCAGCGTCGTCAGGATGAGCGCCATGGCCCATGGATGCCGCCACACCCGCCGGGCCTCGCTCAGCCCGAAGTCCCCGGCGGCCCGCAGCCGGGCGCGCCGGGCCAGGGCCGACAGGATCCCCGCGAGCACCAGCAGCAGCGTCAGCTCCGCTGCGATCGCGCCGGGCTGGCGCCTCGTGTACGTCGCCAGGCCGGCGAAGCGCGCCTCGAGGCTCGGCACGACGAGCCCCGACAGCTCCTCGCGCAGCTGCGTCAGGAGCAGGCCGCTCCCGACCCAGGCGTCGCGGGTGCGCAGGAGCTGCTGCACGCCTCCGGTCAGCGCGGCGTCCAGGTCGCGCAGGATGGCGTCGAACTCGGCGCTGAGGGCCCCGATCCGGTCGCGCTGAGCCAGGATCTCGTTCCGGCGCGCGCGCAGGGTCTTCTGCGTCTCGGCGATCGCGGCGCGGGTCTCGCGGATGCGCCGGCGCACCACCGACCCCGCGGCCTTCTCGCGGGCGAGCTCCTCGGTCTTGACCCAGCGCTCGTCGATGGCCGCCAGCTGCTCCAGCGAGGCGGCGACGCGCTGAGCGTGCTCGTCGAGCTCCGCGGCGCGCTGGCGGAGCTGGTCGCGCGTGGCGGCCACCAGGGCGCGCTGCTCGCGCAGGACGCCGATGCTGGCGCCCTGCTCGAGGGCCGCGCGCGCCTCTTGCTTGCGCTGCTTCGCCTCGGGTGCCCGCTTGGAGATCTCCTCGCCGATGCGCGTGACCGCGTCGTCCGTGGCCTGGTCCGACGCCAGCTGCGCCAGGGTGGAGGCGAGCCGCTCCGCCTCGTCGGGAACCCGCTCGGGCGGGAAGGCCGCCGGCGGCGGCGGCGGCTCGGGCGCCGCCGCCTCGGCAGCCGGCGCCTCGGGGGCGGGGGCTTCCTGGGCCCCGGCCGGCTCTCCCAGCGCGGCCGCGGCCAGCCACACGGCGATTCCGAGGCCCTGCCATGCGCGCGCGCGTCCCCGCATTCCGCGAGCAACGTAGGGGCAGCCGGCGCTTCCGGCCATGGCAGTGGGCTGGAGGGGGGAGATCCCGGCCGCCGGCGGCGTCTCAGCGCAGGATCCGCTCGACGAAGCGGCGGTCCAGGCGCAGGCCGGATCCCGTCGCCCGCTGCACGCCGAGCTCGTCGGCGATCGCCTCGATCTCCAACGACTCGTCCTCGCTGACCCGGCCGTCGGCCGCCGCCACGGCGTAGAGGCAGAAGAGCGCCTCGGTGCGCTGGGCGGAGGTGGCGAGGTTGCGGAAGACCCGGGTCACGGCGCTCTTCTGGTCGCTCGTGAGCGACTCGCTCTGACGCGCGGCAAGCTCCACCACCAGGGCGGCCTCCTCGTCACTGAGCTCGGCGCAGCGCGCCACCCGCCGGCGCATGACGGCCTCCTCGGCCTCGGCGATGTGGAGGTCGGCGTGGGCCACTCGGGCCAGCACGCAGGCGAAGGCGCCCAGGTAACGCGCCAGGTCCGGCGGCTGGCCCTCGAGCTGCCCCGCCACGTCCGCCACCAGAGCCGTCCCCACATCCATCGCCGATACCTCCCACCCGGGAGTGTGCCCGGTGTCGGCCGTCGCCGGCAACCGGGTCTTCCATCGGGCGGATCGCAGCCGGGCCCGCGTCTCCAGCCGGAGCGCGATATGGTGTGGCGATGGATCGTCTCCTCGTAGCGCTGGCGTGGGTCCCCCTGGTCCTGGCGTGTGCCAGCACGCCGCCGCCGCCTGCCACGGGCGCGCCCGACTGGGCCTCGCTCGCCGACGAGAAGGTGCCGCGGCTCGTGACCCACGACGCCGACGGGGACGAGCGGATCACGAAGCTCTGGATCAGCGTCCTCGACGGACGGGCCTACCTCCGCACCAGCGATTCGCGCTGGAATGCGAACCTGGAGCGCGACCCCCGCGCCGAGCTCTGGATCGGCGGGCACGCCTACCCGGTCGGCGTCACGCGCGTCGAGGACTCCGATCTGCGGGCCCGGATCGAGGCCCGCTTCCGTGAGAAGTACGGCTTCGAGGACAAGCTGATCTCGCCGTTCCGCTCGAGCGAGCCGAACCTCTGGCGCCTGGACCCGGCGTCCGGCCCCTGAGCTAGCAGGGCACGTCCAGCCGGGCCAGAGCGTCGGACACGCCCAGGCGCGGGCTGGTGAAGACGGGCGTGCCGATGTCCGCCAGCGCCGCCAGCGCGGGTGCCATGCTGCCCTGGGCCAGCACCAGCACGTCCACGCGGGGCAGAAGCTCCCCGGCCGCGCGTGCGACGCGCCGGTCGTGCTCGGCGCGGTCGCCCCGTTCCAGTGCGTCGAAGGCGCCCTCCACCAGCTGGGCGGTCGTCCTCAGATCGCGCTGCGCCTTGCCCGCGGTCCGCTCCAGCAGCCGCGTCGTCGGGCCCAGCGTGGTGGGCAGGGTGGCGAGGACCCCGATGCGGGAGCCGCGTGCGCACGCCGCCCGCGCCATGGCGGCGTCCACCTGGACCACCGGGACCGGCAGCTCCGGCGCCAGCGCCTCGACCGCTTCCCGCACGGAGGAGCACGGATTGAAGAGCAGGTCGCAGCCGCGGCGCGCCTCCTCCTGGTAGCGGGAGCGGATCCGCTCGCGGGTGGCCGGGCCGACCTCGCCGTCGGCGACGACGGCGTCCAGCAGGCCAGGGTCCACGGCGTGGCGCACCGCAACCCCCGGCCCGAGCTCGCGGAAGAGCAGCGAGAAGGGCTCGAGCGACAGGCGGCTCGTGTGGACGACGCAGACGACGGGGGAATGGGAGGCCATGGCAGCAACGTATCGCACGCCGCGGGACCGGCATCGAACCGGGGCTAGACTTCCCGGCGAGGTTCGTCCCCGTGTCTCAGTCCAGCTCCGAGACCGCGGCCCCGAGCGACTACCGGCTCGAGATCGAGCCGAGCGAGCGGAACGTGAAGGTGATCTTCGCGGGGGTCACCGTGGCCGACAGCGATCGGGCGCTGGTGCTGCTGGAGACGCGGCTGCCGCCCGCCTACTACCTGCCCCGCGAAGACGTGCGCATGGATCTGTTGGAGCGCACGGACTACCGCACCCACTGCCCGTTCAAGGGCGACGCCTGCTACTGGACCCTGCGCGTCGGGGAGCGGCACGCCGACAACGCGGTCTGGTCCTACGAGGATCCCGACCCGGAGGTGGCGCCGCTGCGCGACTACGTGGCCTTCTATCGCACCCGCATGGACGCCTGGTACGAGGGCGGAGCCGAGGTCAGCATCCGGCCCCTGACCGATCGGCACCAGCACGGCAACCCGCTGGTGGACTGGCTGCTGCGCGACGCCTGGGAGGCCCAGGGCACCGGCGAGCTGGTGGCGAGGCTCGGTCGCCAGCTGCGCATCGCCGGCATCCCGGTGACGCGGATGAACCTGCTGGTGCGGACCCTGCATCCCCAGGTGATGGGCACGGTGCACCTCTGGAGCCATCCCGAGGACGGCGTCGAGGAGATCGAGCTCTCCCACGCCAGCGGCGAGGAGGAGCGCTTCCTGTCGAGCCCGATGGTGCCGATCTTCGAGGGGCGGGGCGGGGTGCGCCGGCGGCTCGAAGGCGAGGACGTGGTGCTCGACTTCCCGATCCTGCGCGACCTGCACGAGCAGGGCGCCACCGACTACGCCGCCATGCCGCTCACGTTCTCCGACGGCCAGATCCACGCCGTCACCTTCGCGACCGACGTAGCGGGGGGATTCGCAACCGAGAACATGGGGCACGTGCACGAGATCCTGCCCCTGGTGAGCCGGATCGTGGAGGTGCACGCCATGCGTCGCACGGCGCGAACGCTGCTGGACACCTACCTCGGCGTGCACACGGGCGAACGCGTGCTCGAAGGGTTGATCCGGCGTGGGGACGGAGAGCTGATCCCGGCCGTGATCTGGTGGGCGGACCTGCGCGGCTCCACCCAGCTCGCGGAGGAGCTGCCCCGCCAGCGCTATCTGGAGCTCCTGAACCGCTTCTTCGAGAGCACCGCGGGCGCCGCCATCGACCACGGCGGCGAGGTGCTGAAGTTCATCGGCGACGCGGTGCTGGCCATCTTTCCCGTGAAGGGCCATCCGGACGCGGGAGCACGAGCCCTGGCCGCGGCGCGCGACGCCCAGGGCCAGCTCGAGCGCTGGAATGCGCACTCCGAAGGCGGCCCGGAGATCGGCATGGCCCTGGCGCTGCACCTGGGCGAGGTCACCTACGGCAACATCGGCATCGAGGGGCGGCTCGACTTCACGGTCACGGGGCCGGCGGTAAACGCCGTGGCCCGGCTCGAGCACGTGGCCAAGACCGTCGGCAAGCCGATCGTGGCCTCGGGCGACTTCGCCAAGCTGGTGCCCGACGAGAGCGTGTCCCTGGGCCGGCACGCGCTGCGCGGGGTGCGCGAGCCCGTCGAGGTGTTCACCCTCCGCGAGCTGGCCTAGCCGGCCGCGGCGGCGAACGCGTCGCAGGCGTTCGGGTCGCCGGACTCGAGGCCGCGTCGCAGCCAGCCGACCCGCTGCTCCGACGAGCCGTGGGTGAAGGATTCGGGGCGCACCCGGCCGCCGGACTTGCGCTGGATGTTGTCGTCGCCGATCGCGGCGGCCGCACGCAGCCCTTCTTCGATGTCGCCCTCCTCGAGCAGCCCGCGCCGGCCGGCGGAGTGGCCCCACACCCCGGCCAGGCAGTCGGCCTGGAGCTCCATGCGCACCGACAGCGCGTTCGCGTCCTGGGGGCGCGCGCGCTGGGCGCGGCGCACCTGGGGCTCGACGCCGGTCAGCTTCTGCACGTGGTGGCCGATCTCGTGGGCCAGCACGTAGGCCTGGGCGAAGTCGCCCGGGGCTCCGAAGCGGCGGCGGAGGTCGCCGTAGAAGCTCAGGTCCACGTAGAGCTTCTCGTCCGCGGGGCAGTAGAAGGGGCCCATCTGGGCGCCCGCAAAGCCGCAGCCCGAGCGGATGGCGTCGCGGAAGAGCACGAGCTGGGCCTCGCGGTAGCCGGGCAGATCGCGCGACCAGCTGGCCTGGAGATCGTCCAGCACGAACGACACGAAGTCCACCAGTCGCTCCTCGTCGGCGGAAGCCACCGGACCGGCGCCCGGCGCGCCGAGCGGACCCGGGCCCCGCTCCCCGCCCGGCGCCGGCATCGGCACCTCGATCCCGCCCCCGCCGGCCCCGGCCAGGATCTGGAGCAGGTCGCCGCCCATGAACCAGGCCAGGACGAGCAGCAGCAGCAGGCCTCCCAGGCTGAGGCGCGGGGCGCGCCCGCCGCGGCCCATGGGCAGCGGGAAGGGCAGCCGGCCCCGGCCGCCGCCGCGGGCGGTCTCCGCCCGTCGGTCCTCGAGATTCCGGCTGCGGCGTCCGGGGGTCCAGCGCATGGGGGCTCCTGGCTGCGCATCCTACCGCGTGGGGGGGGCGGTGCGACTCCAGCCGGGCCGCGCGCGCGCCGATGCGGGGGGAGCGATTGCGCAAAGGGAGGTTTCCGATGTCCGAGGCAGCCGTCGCTTCATTGAAGCTCCAGCCCAGCGAGACCGCCGTGCTCCACGCCGCCAGCCGCATCTTCGCCGCCTGGATCGCGGCCGGGAAGGTCACGTCCGAGAACCAGGGCCAGGTCCTCGAGGCGTCGATCAGCGCCGCCATCCAGATGGCGAAGAGCGCGGACGAACGGATCTTCAGCGACGACGAGGCCTGGTAGCGAGCGGCCGGCAGGAATCCTTCAGCCGTCGGACGCGAAGGCCTTCGGGTCCAGGCCCACCCAGAGGGTGGCCACGTCCACCGCCCGGCTCTCGATCTCGGCCCGGGAGAAGGGGGAGGTGGGGAGCCCCTCGGCGTCGAAGCCGCTCCAGCCGATCAGGGCCAGGATGGCCCCCTCCAGGATCGGGAGGAAGGCCTCCGGCGCCAGCGGCCGGAACTGGCCCTGTCCGATGCCCGCCTCGAGCAGCGCCGCGATCCGGACCTCGATGCGGTTCTGGGCGGGCGTCCACATCTCCAGCTCCTCCGGGCTGGACCGGGTGCGGGCCAGGTCGCGCAGCAGCAGGCGCGCGTGGGCCGGGCGGTCGTAGAGGTGGCCCGCCACTGCGCGCACACCCCGGCGCAGCGCCCGGGCGGGGTCGGTCCGATCCGCCGTCTCGCGCTCGACCAGCGCGGCCAGCTGGTCCAGCACCCGGGCCGCCACGGCGTTGCCGATGGCCTCCCGGCCCTCGAAGTGGGCGAAGATCGAGGGCGGCTGGATGCCCACCTGGGCCGCCACGTCCTTGAGCCGCATCCCCTCCATGCCGCTGCGCGAGATGATCTGCTCGGCGACCTCGAGGATGCGGTCCCGGGTGGGCACGTCCGCGGCGGACGCGGCAGGGGTGGCGAGCTTCGAGGTGATGGCGGGGGCCTCCAGCGGTTCTCGGGCGCGGACTCTCCCGAATGATTCTGGAGCCGGCAAGCCTGGGTCAGGCAGAGTCGAAACGGCGCGTGGTGGGGGCCGCGGGGTCGACCTCCACGTCGAGGCGGCCCCGGCGCAGATCGTAGACCCGGCCCCGCCAGGCCATCCGCCGCTGCAACACGTAGATCCGCAAGAGGGCCCAGGGGGCCAGCACCACGATCATCAGCGGCGCGAGCCAGTGGCGCGGCCGCAGGGGCGCGCAGCCCGTGTGGTTGTGCAGTTGGTTGATGGCCGCGATGACGCCCACGCCGAGTGAGATCCCGGCCGCGGCCGCCAGCCACATGCCCTGGGTGGCCGCGGCGACGCCACCCGCGAGACCGAGCAGCATGAGCGGCGCGCGGAAGATGATCGGCAGCTTGAATGACCACTGGGGAATGCCCGTCCGGGAGAACGTGAGCCAACGCTCGTAGCGCCGGTAGCCCTCGGCCAGGGGCAGTCCGGACTGGATGATCCGGATCGGCTCGGGCGAGGCCACGTTGCGCAGCCCGGCCTCGCGCAGGAGCTGGCCGAGGTAGAGGTCGTCCACCAGCTGGCCGCTCAGCTGCTCGAGGCCGCCGACGGCTTCCAGGGCCTCGCGCGTGAAGACCATCAGCTGCCCCAGGAGGAAGGGCAGCTCGCCGTCGTTTCGCCGCAGCTCGCGACAGGCGTAGGGCGTGTAGAGCCCGTTCAGCATCATGGCGCAGACCGCGTCGGAGAGCGTCTCGTTGTACTCGGACACCACGATGGGCGCGAAGGCGGCTCCCGCCCGCTCCGCTCCGAGCAGCGTCTCCACCAGCAGCCGCAGGGAGTCCGGGTCGCTGCGGATGTCCGAGTCGGCGAAGGCGATCAGCTCGCCCTTGGCCTGGCGCGCGCCCTGGATCATGGCGTTCAGCTTGCCCGTGCGACCGCGGGGCGGCTGGCCGCAGTAGATGATCTCCGCGCTTCCGGGTCGCCCGGAGTCGATGTGCTCCGCGATGGCCTTCTCGACCAGGGGCACCGCGGGCTCGCGCTCGTGGTCGAAGACGAAGATCGTCTGCACGGCGCCGGGGTAGCCGTGCTGCAGCGCGCTGCGGAGGTTCTGATCCAGCTCCACGTCCCGACCCTTGACGGGACGGATCACACTGAGGGACGGATGCTGCTCGAGTTCGGGCGGCCGCCGGCGGGGCTGCATGGCGCGCAGCAATGCGCGCTGCTCGCGCCAGACGAGCCCCCCCAGCAGCGCGACGCCCGCGAGAATGGCGAGTTCCACGCGGGGACGTTCCTCGACTTTTGCGCCAGGTGCCAGTCCTCCGCAGGAGTGTACCTCGACGCAAGAGTCGAGGAACGTCCCCGCAGTTGCGTGATTCGGGTAGGCTGGCGCGCGTGGGCGGGGCCCTGCGATCCGCATGAGCGACCCGATCGAGAGCGCGCTGGGGCGGGTCGCGGCGTTCCTGGTGGAGGGTTCTCGCGCGCGGCCCGGCGTCGTCGCGTTGCTGGCCCTCGCGCTGACCGCGGCGTCCCTCTGGGCGGCCGCCACGCGGCTCGAGGTCGACAGCGATCCCGACCGCATGATCTCGGCGGAGCTGCCCTACCGGAAGACCAACGCCCGCATCGAGGCGAGCTTCCCGGAGCTCGTGGACAACCTGGTCGTGGTGGTGGAGGCCGACACGGCGGCGGACGCCCGCGAGGCCGCCCGCGTACTGGCCGCGGAGCTGGCGCGAGACACGATCCGCTTCTCGTCCGTCTTCTATCCGGAGGGCCATCCGTTCTTCGAAGAGCACGGGCTTCAGTACCTGGAGGTCGAGCGCACGCGGTGGCTGGCGGACGCACTGGAGACGTCGGGTCCGCTGCTGGCGCGTCTGGCCGAACGCCCCGCGCTGGCCGAGCTGGTGGCACTCGTCGCGGCGGGACTCGCCGGCGACGAGCCGTGGCTGGAGGTCCTCGACGGGTCCACCCTGTGGCTCGAGGCGATGGACCGCACCAGCGCGCGCTGGCTCGCGGGCGACGCGCGGCCGCTGGGATGGGGCGAGCTGCTGTCGGCGTGGGCGGGCGGCCGCGACGGGCGTCGCCAGATCCTCTCGGTCCAGCCGACCCGCGACTTCCTCGGCTTCGGGCCGGCGCGCGAGTCCATGTCCGCCGTGCGCGCGGCCGCTGCGGGCCTGGAGCCACGCCAGGGCCTGCGCGTGCGGATCACCGGCGACGTGGCCGTGCTCTCGGAGGAGATGTCCCAGGTCCAATCCCAGATGCTGCTGGTCTCGATCGCCTCGCTGCTGCTGGTGACCGCGGTGCTGGTGGTGGCGCTGCGCTCGTTCCGCCTCTTGCTCGCCACGGTGGTCACCTTGCTGGCCGGGCTCGCCTGGACCGCAGGCTTCGCGGCCCTGGCGGTCGGCCACCTGAACGTGCTGACCACCGCGTTCGCCGTGCTCTACATCGGCCTCGGCGTCGACTTCGGCATCCACTTCGCCCTGGGGTTTCGCGAGCGCCGCGCCGCCGGCGACGGCGTCCCGCGCGCGCTGCGCGCGAACAGCCGCCTGGTCGGAAGCTCCCTGGTCTTCTGCGCGCTCACCACGGCCATCGGGTTCTTCGCATTCATCCCGACCCGCTACACGGGCGTCGCGGAGCTCGGCATCATTTCGGGCGCCGGCGTCTTCCTCAGCCTGCTGGCCACGCTGACGCTCTTGCCGGCGCTCCTGTCCCTGGGCCTCGGGGTCTCGCGCAAGCTCGAGGAGCCGGACACCGCGGCCCTGCGCATCGGGCTGCCGTCGTTTCCCCTGCGCAGGCCGCGCCGGGTGTGCGCGCTGGCAGGGCTCGCGGCCCTGGCGGGTCTCGTCGCGGCGCCGAAGGTCCGCTTCGACGGCGACCCGCTGAACGTGCGCGACCCGCGCGTCGAGTCGGTGGTGACGATGGTGGACCTCCTGTCCGGCGGCCAGGAAGCACCCTGGACGATCGAGGTGCTGGCCCGCGACCCCCAGGACGCGCAGGCCATGCGCCCCGCGCTGGAGGCGCTGCCCGAGGTGAGTCGGGTGGTGACGATCCAGGACTTCCTGCCCTTCCGCAGCGAGGAACGGGCGGCGCTGCTGGCGCGCGCCGCGGCTGGCCTGGCGGATCCCGCGCCGGGCCGCGCCGCGTCGCTCGACGAGGCCTTCGACTCGTTGCAGCGCGCGTGGGGGGGACGGGTCGAGGCAGACGCAGACTGGGACCCGGGTCTGACCAGCCTGGCGGAGACCCTGGGGCAGGTGGACGCCGCACGCCGCGCGGGGCGCCTGCCCGGGCCGATCTCGGACCTCGAGCGCGCCCTCTTCGACGACCTGGCGACGACGGTCCGCGAGCTGGGCGAGAAGCTCGCGACGCCGCCCGTGCGTCTGGACGCCCTGCCTCCGGAGTTGCGGCGGCGCTACGTGGCCGCCGACGGGCGCGCGCGCGTCGAGATCTTCCCGCGCGAGAACCTGCGCGAGCCCGGCGCCCTCGACCGCTTCGCCGACGCCGTGCGCGCGGTCCGCCCCGACGCCGGGGGCGCGGTGGTGGGGACCGTCGAGTTCGCGCGCGCGATCGTGCGCTCGCTGCGTCAGGCATTCGGCCTGGCGGTCGTGGTGATCGCGGCGCTTCTGCTCGTGCTCTGGCGGAGCCCGCGCTACGCGCTCTTCGCCCTGGTGCCGCTCGTGCTCGGCGCGCTTCTGACGGCCGCGGTGACGGTCGCGGTGGGACTGCCGCTCAACTTCGCCAACGTGATCGTGCTGCCCCTGATCCTGGGCATCGGGGTCGACAGCGGCATCCACCTGGTGCACCGGCATCGGCTGCGCCTCGAGGCCGACGTGCTGCAGACGAGCACGGCCCGAGCCGTCTTCTTCAGCGCCCTCACCTCGCTGGCCAGCTTCGCCAGCCTCGGCCTGGCCTCGCACCGGGGCATCTCCAGCCTGGCGGGGCTGCTGGTGGTCGGGCTGAGCCTGGTCCTGATCTGCAACCTGATCGTGCTTCCGGCGCTGCTCACCTGGCTGGATCCCCCCGGGGGATCCGGGCGAGGGGGCCGCTGAAGGGAATTTCACCTCCCAGCAATTTTTCTTGCTGCCCTGTGAACCTCTTCACAGGAGTCACGGGGGTTTCCGGGCGATACCTGGCATCGGAAGGAGGGAGCCATGATGTCGACCCGGAAGGACACTCCCAAAAAGCCCGTGCGGACCACCGATCCGCTGCCCCTGGGAGGCCCGTTCCTGTGGCTCTACCAGGAGCTGACCCGCCGCCGTCGCCTCGCCGCCCGCTAGCCCGCCTCCAGGCAGGCCGGGGTGCCGGCGACCGCCGCCCGCCCCGGCGCTTCTCAGCCGTCGAACACGCTCGGAGCCCGCACGTAGCTGCGCGTCAGGAGGTCCACGAAGGGCTCCTCGTGCAGCGGGTCCTGCGGGCGCGTGAAGGGGACGCCGCGTCCGCGGAGGTCGTCCTGGAAGCGGTCGAGCACCGCGTCCAGCGCGAGCGCGTCGCGTCCGTCCTCGTGGCGCCGGCGCTGCTCCCCGTCGCGGTAGACGTACGCCTTCCACGACACGCTGATGCGCAGCTCGGACCCCGGCATCTCGGCGAGGGTCTCGCCGCGCCGGCGGATCGCCCAGGCGTCGCCCGCGTCGTGCTCGAGCCGGGTTTCCAGGTCCATGCCCGCCAGCAGACCCTGCTCGGGAGCGCCGACCGGGCGCACGCGGTGGTACATGCGGTCGTTGTCGCCCACGCAGGCGGTGTTGAAGATGCGGCCCTCGTGCACGCGGTGCGGGCGTTCGGGGCCGTCGGGCCAGTAGGCGAAGCCGCCGTCGCTGCCCTGGTAGAACCACGCCACGGCGGTGGCGATGTCCACTCGCTCCTTCTCGAAGAGCCCCGAGTGACCCATCGCGGACAGGAACCAGGTGGGGTAGCGGCTGCGATCGATGCCCACGAAGGCGGGGACGTCCGTGTGGCCGTTGCCCTGGTGGAAGGGAAGCTGCCAGGTGACGTTGGCGTAGACGCCCCAGGGCCGGACCAATTCGCTTCCGAACAGGCGCGCGGCGGCGTCCACGAGCCGGGGGTGTTCCAGGATCGGCTCGATCCCCGGAACCCGACTGGCGGCGGTCGCCCAGTCGCCCCGAAAGTTGGGTGCGACGATCATCGCACCCGGACCCGACTGCGAGCGCATCTCCGCGCCGCTCGAGAAGTAGCGCTGCACCGGGTAGTGGGGCGCGGTTTCCTCCAGCAGCCGGCGCACGAGACCCGGGTCGTCGAGCACGCGTTCCAGGAAGACCGGCGGTCGGCACGGAGCACGCACGCGGCCAGGATACCCGGCCCGCCGCGCTCAGCCCATGAGCGGGCCGACCGAAGACACCTCGTAGCGCTGGATCTTCACTTCCGAGATCCCGAATCCGCCCATGGCGGACTGGAAGCTGGCCATGTGGGGCGTCTTGAAGTGGGCGTCCAGCGCTTCCTGCGACTCCCAC
>CAMYLJ010000011.1:0-114434 GCA_947259215.1 uncultured delta proteobacterium | reverse complement strand
GCGCTGGCGACCTCGCGCTTGGCGGGGTCGAGTCGGATCCTTCCGGCGATGACGATCATGCGAGTCCTCCTGCGGGCGGGAGCCTAGCAGGCTGGCCCAAGACGAGGTCTTGGGTCGGCTTGCGCCGCAAACGGAGCCCTTCGGGCTCCGTCAGCTAGCTCGCCTCCGGCCCCGCAGCCGACCCCGGCGCGCTGCTACGCTTCCGACGGAGGCGACGCCCATGGATCTCCCCAGCCGCCACTTCGGCCCCCGCCCGCTGGATCCGATTCCCGTCGAGGACGGCTACGTCGCCGGCTACCAGCGCATCCGCGTGAGGATGCTGTCCCCCACGATCGGAGGCGAGCTCGAAGGCATCGACCTGCGCAAACCCCTGGATCCCGATCTGTACGCCGAGGTGCGGCGGGCGCTGCTCCAGTGCAAGGTCGTCTTCTTCCGCGACCAGCCGGTGTCGCCCGAGGAGCAGGTGGCCTTCGCGCGCCACTTCGGCGAGCTCGAGGTGCATCCCTTCCTGCCCGAGGGCGAGAGCCCGGAGGTGATCCGCTTCGCGAAGGACGAGACCACGAAGGGGGTCGAGAACAACTGGCACAGCGACGTTTCCTGGCGCGAGGTCCCGTCGCTGGGCTCCATCCTTCACGCCGTCGAGGTGCCGCGCGTCGGCGGGGACACCTTGTGGGCGGACATGGCGGCCGCGTGGAAGGGGCTCCCCGACGAGGTGAAGCGGCGGATCGAGGGCCTCGAGGCCGTCCACGACTTCACGCACACCTTCGGGCTGGCGATGTCCCCGGAGGAGCTGGCGAAGAAGCAGGAGGAGTTTCCGCCCGCCACCCATCCGGTGGTGCGCCGTCATCCCGAGACGGGCGAGCAGATCCTGTACGTGAACACGATCTTCACCAGTCACATCGTCGGCATGGAGCGCGAGGAGAGCGATCGCTTGCTGACCTTCCTGTACGCCCAGGCGCACATCCCCGAGTACCAGGTGCGCTTCGGCTGGAAGAACGACTCGCTGGCCTTCTGGGACAACCGCAGCACCCAGCACTACGCGTCGTCGGACTACTGGCCCCAGGAGCGGGTGATGGATCGGGTCACGATCATCGGCGAGCGGCCGGCCGCCTAGCTGCCATGTCCCGCGCAGCGCAGCGACGCGTCCGCATCGCCATCGTCGGCTCCGGCTTCTCCGGTCTGTGCCTGGCGATCCGCCTGAAGCAGTCGGGCGTCGACTCGTTCACGATCTTCGAGAAGGCCGAGCGCCTCGGCGGCACCTGGCGCGAGAACAGCTACCCGGGCTCCGCCTGCGACCTGATGTCCTTCGCCTACTGCTACTCCTTCGAGCAGAAGACGGACTGGTCGCGCAAGTGGTCGCCGCAGCCCGAGATCCTGGACTACATGGACCACTGCGCGGAGAAGTACGGGATCCTGCCCCACGTGCGCTTCGGCAGCGAGGTGGCGAGCGCGCGCTTCGACGCCGAGCGCGGCGTCTGGCGGCTCGAGACCGCCGACGGCGAGGCCTTCGAGGCGGAGGTCCTGGTGAGCGGCGTGGGCCAGCTACACCGGCCGCAGATCCCGAAGCTCCCCGGCCTGGACCGCTTCGGCGGCCCGACCTTCCACTCGGCGCGCTGGGACCACGGGCTCGACCTGGACGGGAAGCGGGTGGCGGTGGTGGGGAACGCCGCCAGTGCGATCCAGTTCATTCCCCAGATCGCGCCCCGGGTGGCGAAGCTCCACGTCTTCCAGCGCAGCGCCAACTGGATGCTGCCGCGCGGCGACCGCGCCTACAGCGAGGCGGAGAAGCGCCGCTTCAGCCGCCGCCCCTGGCTGGCGAAGCTCTACCGCTGGTTCATCTGGGCGCGCCAGGAGCTGCTCTTCTACCCGGTGATCCGGCGCAACCGCTTCTTGTCCACGCGCGGCGAGCGCGCCGCGCTGGAGTACCTGCACGGCGTGATCCACGACCCGGAGCTGCGCCGCGCCCTGACGCCGGACTACCCCATCGGCGGCAAGCGCATCCTGATCTCCGACGACTACTACCCGGCCCTGACCCGCGACAACGTGGAGGTCGTGACCGGTGGGATCGACCACGTCGAGGAGGCTGCGGTGGTCGCTGCCGACGGTCGTCGCCGGGAGGTGGACGTGGTGATCCTCGCCACCGGCTTCCAGACCACCGCCTTCCTGGCGCCGATGGAGATCGAGGGGCTCGACGGGCGCTCCCTGCGCCGGGAGTGGGGCGACTCGCCGCGGGCCTACCTGGGGCTCACGGTCTCCGGCTACCCGAACTTCTTCATGATGTACGGGCCCAACACCAACCTGGGCCACAACTCCATCATCTTCATGATCGAGTGCCAGACCCGCTACATCCTCGACGCCGTGCGTGCGCTGCGGGAGGAGGATCTCGCGTACCTGGACCTGCGGCCCGAGGTGCTGGAGGCGTACAACCTGCGGCTCCAGCAGGAGCTGGCCAAGACCGCCTGGGCGGCCGCGGGCAAGAGCTGGTACAAGACCGCCGCCGGCGAGATCACGAACAACTGGTCCGGCAGCACCGCCGAGTACTGGTGGCGGACGCGGCGTTTCGACCGGGGCGCCTACCGCGGCGCCACCCGGGCTGCGGTCGTTCCGCGGCCGGAAGAGGCGGTCGTCGCGAGCCCCACGCCCGCGGCCTGAGGTGCGGCCGCGGACTCCCTCACGCGATCGAGTAGCCCCCGTCCACGTTCCAGGTCTGGCCCGTGACGAAGCGCGCCGCCGGGCTGGCCAGGAAGAGGACCGGGGGGGCGACGTCTTCCGGCGTGCCCCAGCGCCCGAGCGGCGTGCGCTCGATCTGCGGCTTCTCCAGAGCGTCGATGCCTTTCATGGGCGCAGTCATGTTGGATTCGATCAGACCCGGCGCTACCGCGTTCACGCGGATGCCGTCGCCGGCCCAGGCGACGGCCAGGTTCTTGGTGAGCTGCACCACCCCGGCCTTCGCGGCGCCGTAGCCCGGGACGATCGGGACGGCGAAGAACGAGGACATGGAGGCCAGGTTCACCACCGCGGCGCCGCCCGGGTGCTCGCTGGCGGCGAGCCTGGGCTTGCACGCCACGGCCATGCGGAAGCTCCCGAACAGGTTGATCGCCACCGCTTCCTCGAAGACGTCGGGCTCCCACTCGTTGCGGCCGCCGGGCAGGTTGGCACCGGCGTTGTTCACCAGCACGTCGAGCCGGTCGAGCGCGTCGGTCAGCCGGCCGATGGCGTCGGCGTCCGTCAGACGCAGCGGATGGTAGTCGAATCCCGAGAGGTCGCGGTCGTACTCCGACGCGGAGCCGCGGGTGCCGCTGATCGTCACCTCGGCGCCGGCGTCGCGGAAGGCGCCGGCGATGCCGGCGCCGATGCCGCTCGAGCCGCCGGTCACCAGCACGCGGCAGCCCGAGAAGTCGAAGCGCACGCTCGGCCCGCTCACGCCCGGCCCTCCGGCTCGACCATCACCTTCCCTGCGACCTGCGGGTCGCGGGCAACCGCCAGCGCCTGGGTGAAGTGCGCCAGCGGGAAGCGGTGGCTGATCATGGGCGAGAGATCGCGGCGGCCGAGGAGCGCCAGGGTCTGCGCGTAGTCTTCCGGGTACTCCATCGCGCCGCGCAACGTGAGCTGCTTCATAATCACCAGCAGAAAGCTCACGGGCCGCGGCTCGTCGTGGAGCGCGACCACCGCCAGGCGCGCCTCGCCCTTGGCGTGCTGGAGCACCTGGGGGATCACCGCGGCGGCGCCCGAGGCCTCGATGTAGGCGTCGGTGGCGGCCATCGGCGCGCCGAGCACGGGCTCCTCGCCGTGCAGGCCGCGCAGCCGTCGCCAGGGATCGTCCTGAGAGGCGTCCACCGTCGCCCGCGCTCCCAGCTCTTGCGCGATCGCCAGCCGCCGGGGGGAGAGGTCCACCGCCACCACGTCCTCCACGCCGCGGTCGCGCAGGGCCGCGATCGCGGCCAGCCCGATGGGTCCGGCGCCGAACACCGCCACCTTCTCCCCGGGCTGCGCCTCGCAGCGGTCCACGGCGTTCATGCCTACACCCAGGGGCTCGGCCAGGGCCGCCACCTCGCTCGGCATCTCGTCGGGAATCGGGAAGAGCCGGCCTCCGGCGGCGGCGTCGCGCACCAGCAGCAGCGGGGCGAAGCCGCCTTCGCGTCCCCCGTTCCCGATCATGTTCCCGCCCGCGGTGGGGTTCAGCGCCACCCGATCTCCGACTGCCAGGTCGCGGACCGCGTCGCCCACCGCCTCCACGACGCCCGCCAGCTCGTGCCCCAGCGGCATGGGGTGACCGCTCGGTCCGGCGAGACCGCCCAGGCGCGTGTAGCGCAGGTCCGTGCCGCAGATGCCGCAGGCGGTGACGCGCACCACCGCGTCCCGGGGGCCCGGCGTGGGCTCGGGGATCTCGTCCAGGCGCACGTCGTCCGGCCCGTGCACGTTCACCTGCTTCACCGCTCCACCTCCACCGGGAAACGTTCGATGTAGAACGCGAAGCGCTCGCGCAGGGCCTCGGGATCGACGCCGAAGTCGGTCGTCAGGTCGTACAGGACCCGACCGTGCCTGCCGCGCGGATGAGCGGCCAGGTAGCCCTGGAGGGAGGCGCGCGCCGCGTTCGTCATGGGAAGATCCGCCCGGGCGTAGATGCGCTCGACCATCGCCACGTCGTCCGCCATGAACTCGTGGAAGAGGACGTCGATGCTGCGGGCTTCGGGCAGCAGCTCCCGGTCGCGCACGCAGCGTCGCAGCAGGCGCTCGACCCGGTCGCTCCAGTACGCCGCCACGGCGGGCGGATCGACGCGCGTGCGCCGCAAGCGGTCCCCGTAGGCCAGCATGGTGATCGCCGACGTGATCACCGAGACGGGGTCGCGATGGGTGATCGCGACGGTCGCGTCCGGGAAGGTCGCCGCCAGCGGGCCGAGCTGCTCCATGTGCTGGGGAGACTTGAGGATCCAGCGATCCGGTCCGCGCAGCCACTGGAGCGCCTGGAGCACCTTCTTCAGGTAGGCGTAGTGGGGCGTCTGGTCGTGGGCCAGGTAGTAGTCGCGCCAGCGCGGCACGGTGGCGATCCACTCGAGCTCGTAGGACGAGAAGTCGAGTGCCTGCACCTCGATCTCCTCGTGCACGTGCTCGGGCGACATCTCGTGCATGTTCTTCAGCAGCGGCATCAGACGGTCCTGGAGCTCCCACGTCTTGCGGCAACGAGTCAGCCGGGAGTCTTCGCCCTCGGGTCCGACGCGCTCTCCGGCGTCCGGGATCGGTTCGAGGCTCTCCCAGTAGGGCAGGGAGCGCAGGCGCGCGTCGGCGGCGACCAGGTTGAGCAGGTGGGTCGTGCCCGAGCGCGGAAGCCCGGCCACGATGATCGGGCGCACGATCGCCACGTCCAGGATCTCGGGGTGGCGCTTCAGCAGGTCTTCCAGCCGCAGCCGGTTGGCGGCGTAGCGCACGCAGTCGCGGAAGGCGCCGACGCGCCCCACGGGCCCGAGTTCCGCGTCCTCGGCCAGGCTCTGGAGCCACACGCCGAGCCGTTCGCGGAAGTCGTCGGGGCCGAAGTCCGAGAGGCCGGTCTGCTCGCGGGCCGCGTCGAGCACCACCTGCTCTTCGAATTGCACCGGAATCCCGGCGGCGCCCCCGATCGCGCCGCGCTGGAGCGGAGTCAGCTGCGGCTTCGCCAGGTCGTCGATTCGGACGGCATCGCTCACGCCAGGCGTTCCTTCAGGCTGGCGATCTCGCGACGGATCCAGGAGGTCAGCCAGAAGTTCCGGCTGTCGGCCTCGAGTCGTTCGTGGGCCGCCAGGCTCACCTCCAGCGCCCCGCGATGGTCCGGGTCGGCGGCCAGTGCCGCCTCGGTCAGGTGCAACGCCTCCACGGCCGCACCGGCGTCGAGCTGCTTGCGGGCGCGCTCCGCCACGGGGCCGGGCCCGCCCGCGAGCTCGACCAGGTCCGGGTGCACGCTCCAGGGCGGGGTCGCGTAGAGCTCCGTCGTGGAGCGGCCGTGGAACCAGCCGGCGTAGGTCTCCCAGATGGCGCGCACGTCCCAGGCCAGCATGCCGTAGCCCTCGCCCACCTCGAGCTCCGGGGGCAGGCGGATCTCGCGCATCAGGGTGTGGACGTCCTGGCCCTCGTTCATGCCCCGAACGGTCTCGTCGTGCACGTGCAGGACCGCGCCGCGCAGGCGTAGCAGCTCGTCGCGAATCCGCTCGCGCCCCGCGATGGGTCCGCCGTGGCCCACCAGCAGCAGCTCCGACTCCAGGGCGAGCACTCGGTCGAGCGAGTCCACGAAGCGCAACGCCTCCCGGTAGCGGTCCCCGCGGATCGTGACCAGGTTCGGGATGTGTCCGAAGAGAGCGCTGAAGAGGTTGCCGGCGAAGCAGATGCGATGCTGCGGCAGCCACACCACCAGCGAGTCCGTCGTCTCGCCGCCGGGCGTCGCCAGCAGCTCGAAGCGGATGCCGCCCAGCTCGAACGCGTAGTGGTCGTCGAAGGTGATGTCGGGCTCGGGCGTGGACTGGGGGTTGCGTGCTCCGCCCAGGTGCTCGCGGATGTAGGCGTTGGCGCGCGCGATGGCTTCGGCGAACGCGAAGGCACTGCGGCGGGCGCGGAAGGGCGCGATGCGCGCGTCGTCGGCCTGATGCGCCGGGTTTCCCGCCTGGGCCACGACCTCCGTTCCGTTTTCCCGGAACAGGTCGACGCCGCCGACGTGGTCCACGTGGCCCTGGGTGAGCAGGATGTAGCGGACCGGGCCGGCGTCCACGGCATCGTAGTTGCGCTTGTGGACCGGCGTCTCGAAGCCCATGCCCGTGTTGATGACGACCCGGCCTTCCGGGGTGACCACCAGGTAGCTGTTGGACAGGCCCTCGGACAGGTAGATGAAGTCGTTCAGCGCCCGCGCCTCGGGCTGGCAGGCGGGCTGGATCGCGAAGGCGTCGGGGCGGGAACGGTAGAGGGGCTCGGGCACCGGGGGCTCCGTGGCGGTCTGGCCTACGATACCAAGCGCGCCCCACCCGGGTCGCCCCGGAGGAGGATTCGACGTGACCGACGCCATCGCGGCCCGCTATGGGCTCGGACCCATCGACCAGGTGAGCTACGTGGTGTCGGACCTGGAGCGTGCGCTGCCGCGCTACGAGGCGCTCTTCGGCCCGTTCCGGGTGGGAGAGGCGCCCATGCCGGGCTGCACGATCCGCGGGAGCGAGGCCGACTGCGTGCTCAAGGTGGCGGTCAGCGAGAGCGGCCCGCTGCAGGTCGAGCTGATCCAGGTGCTGGAGGGCGAGACCACCCACAGCGAGCACCTGCGCGCCCACGGTGAGGGGCTGCACCACGTGCGCTTCCGGGTGGACTCCCTGGATGCGAAGCGGGCCGAGCTCGAGGCCGAGGGCTTCGAGACCGTGCTCTACAAGCGCTTCGGTCCCACGATCGCCGTGGCCTACCTGGAGACCCCGGCCGAGCTCGGGGGCAGCGTGATCGAGCTGCTGGAGATGCCGTGAGGGCGCCCCGGCCCGAGCCGTTCGCGATCGCGATCCCGGATGCGGACCTGGCGGATCTGCGCGAGCGGCTCGTCCGCGCGCGGCTGGCGGAGGACTTTGCCAACGACGACTGGCGCTACGGCGTCGAGGGCGGCTACCTGCGCGAGCTGGTCGAGTACTGGCGCGACGCCTACGACTGGCGCAAGCACGAGGCCGAGATGAACGCCGTGCCCCACTTCCGGGTGGTGCTCGACGACGTGCCGATCCATTTCGTCCACGTGCGCGGCACGGGCCCCGACCCGATGCCGCTCGTGCTCTCCCACGGCTGGCCGTGGACCTTCTGGGACTACGCCCGCACGATCGGGCCCCTGGCCGATCCGGGCGCCCACGGTGGCGATCCCGCCGACGCCTTCGACGTGGTGGTGCCTTCGCTGCCAGGGTACGGATTCTCGTCGCCCTTGCGGCGCACGGGCGTCACGTGGAGCACCACGGCGGACCTGTGGGCGCGGCTGATGGGCGACGTGCTGGGCTACGAGCGCTTCGCCGCCCAGGGCGGCGACTGGGGCGCCTTCGTCACGGCCGAGCTCGGCCACCGCTTCGCCGACCGATTGCACGGCATCCACATCACCATTCCGGCCCATCCGGCCTTCGATCTCGATCGCCTGGGTCCCGACGAGTTCAGCCCCGAGGAGCGGCCCCGCTTCGAACGGATGATCCAGAGGGTCGGCAGTGCCACGGCCCACCTCAAGGTGCACAGCAGCGATCCGCAGACCCTGGCCTACGCCTTCCAGGATTCGCCGGTCGGCCTCGCGGCCTGGATCGTCGAGCGTCGCCGCAGCTGGAGCGACTGCGACGGCGACGTGGAGCGCCGCTTCTCCAAGGACGACCTGCTGACGACCGTGAGCCTCTACTGGCTGACGCGCACGATCGGGACCTCGATGCGCTTCTACTGGGAGAACATGCGCCTCGCCTGGAAGCCCGCCCACGACCGCAGCCCGGTGATCGAGGCGCCCACCGGCATCGCGGTGCTGCCGTACGAGCTGCTGTTCATCCCGCGCCGCCGGGCCGAGGAGAAGACGAACCTCGTCCACTGGTCCGAGCTGCCGGCGGGGGGTCATTTCGCGCCGGCCGAGGAGCCCGAGCGGCTGGTGGAGGACATCCGCGCCTGCTTCCGCCCCCTGCGCGGAGGTGCGCGGGGCTGATCCGCGCGCTCGGTGCCGCGCCGGGCGACCCGCGCTTGACACGGATGGGGGTGCGTGGGACCGTGTCCGGGTCTTTTCCCGCGTCTGGAGGTGTCATGAGGACCGTCCTGATCGCCGCGCTCTTTTTCGCCGTGAGCGCCACCGCGCCCGCGCCCGCCAAGGCCATCGACCTCGGCTTCGTGAAGGACAACCCGATCGCCGCGTTGATCGCACTCCCGGCCTTCATCGCCACCGCGCCCTTCATGATCGGCGACTGGGTGATCCAGAAGATCCGCGACTCCGGTGCGGACGAGGACGACGAGGGCTAGACGCCCGGCTGAGGTTCCCGCATGGGGTCCAAGCGGCTGGACATCGACCTGGATGCCGCCCGCGCCGAGTGGGATGCCTTCCTGCAGCGCTTCGAGGCTCTCTGCAGCGAGGCGCCCGAGCCGCGCGCCGCGGCGACCGGCGATCCCGTCCAGGAAGCCTGGCTCACCGAGAACGGTGACCCCATCGACCCGGTCGCCTTCTTCGTGACGTTCACCGGGATCGAGTGACGGCCGCCGCGTCGGTCGCGAGCTCCCGCTCGTAGGCCGCCTCCACCTCTGCGACGTGCAGCTCCAGGTCGTCGAGCTTCCAGTCGCGCACGTCGATCGGCGCTAGGACGCGTACGCGGACCCGGGCGGCGGTCATGATCCAGCTGCCATGGGGCAGGACGTCGGCCGCGTTGCAGATCACGATGGGCACGATGGGAACGCCGGCCGCCATGGCGATGCGGAAGGCCCCCTTCTTGAAGTGGCCGATCGCGCGCCCCGGACTGCGGGTGCCCTCGGGCGCCACCGCCACGGAGATCCCCGAGCGCAGCGTCTCCACCGCTGGGGCCAGGGCGCGCACAGCCTGCTCCCGGTCCGTCCGGTCCACGAACACGGTGCCCACGAAGGCGAACGCCGGGCCGAGCACCGGGTTCCTGCGGATCTCGTGCTTCGCGACCCCGACGAAGTCGCGCCGCAGGAGGGCGCAGAGCAGGATGGGGTCCACCCCGCTCTGGTGGTTGATGAGGAAGACGGCGGGGCGCCGCCGCAGGTGCTCCGCGCCGGTCACGTCGAGCTCGATGCCGGCGGCGCGGGTGCCGAGGTCGCCCCAGACCCCGATGGCGCGGTTCAGGGCGCGGCGGCGGTCACGGCGGGCGGCCAGCACGGCGATCCCGACCAGGAGCCCCGGCGCGATCGCCAGGAGCGCCAGCAGGGTGCGGGCTACGTCCCGCGCTCCGGGACGTCGCCGCGGCGGGCGGGGGGGCATGAAGCCAACGTAGCCGGTCCGGGGTGCGGTAGGGTGGTTCCATGGCGGGCTCCGCACTCGAGGCCGTGGCGGCCGGTCGCAGCTGGGAGGATCCGGAGCTCCTCGGACTCGGGCGGCTGCCGGCCCGCAGTCCCCTGGTGCCCTTCCCCGACGCGGGCGCCGCAGCCGGCGGCGAGCGCGAGGCATCGCCCTGGTTCCTGGACCTCTGCGGCCGCTGGCGCTTCCGCCTGTACGAGCGCCCGGAGGCCGTGCCCCCCGAGGCGCTCGCCGCGGGCGGCGACAGCTCCGGCTGGTCCGAGATCGAAGTGCCGGGAACCTGGACCCTCCAGGGCTGGGATCGCCCTCACTACACGAACGTCCAGATGCCCTTCGCCGAGGCGCCGCCGACGGTGCCCGCGGAGAACCCGACGGGCGTGCACCGGACCCGCTTCGAGGTGCCGGCGGACTGGCGCGGCCGCCGCATCGTGCTCCACGTGGGCGGTGCCGAGAGCGTGCTCTACGTGCACGTGAACGGGCGCTTCGTCGGCATGAGCAAGGACTCGCGCCTGCCGGCCGAGTTCGACGTGACGGAGTGCGTGCGCCCCGGCGCCAACGTGCTGGCGGCGACGGTGGTGCGCTGGTCGGACGCGAGCTTCCTGGAGGACCAGGACCACTGGTGGATGGCCGGGCTGCACCGCGAGGTCTACCTCTACGCCACCGGGACGACGCGCATCGCCGACGTCCATGCCCGGGCCGACTGGGATCCCGAGACCGGGCGCGCCCGGCTCGAGGTGTCCAGCGAGGTGGCGTTCGGCGGCGAGCGCGAGCCGGGCTGGCGGGTTCAGGTGCGCGTCGCGGCTCCCGGGGGCCGGGACGTGCTGCGCACGCCGCTGGAGGCGGAGGTTCCGGTGCCCCACGCCTTCTGGGCCCTCCAGGCCTACGGGTTCCACGGGCACGTGGCGCGCGTCGACGCGCCGGTGCCGCGCGCGAGGCCCTGGTCTTCCGAGGACCCGCAGCTCTACCGGCTGCTGGTCTCGCTGCTCGACCCGACGGGCGCGGTGCGCGAGGTGGTGACCTGCCGCGTTGGATTCCGGCGCGTGGAGATCCGGGAGCGTGAGCTGCGGATCAACGGGCGCGCCGTTTCGATCCGGGGCGTGAACCGCCACGACCACGACGAGCGCCGTGGCAAGGCCGTCACCCGCCACGGCATGCGCGAGGACGTCCTCGCGCTGAAGCGCTTCCACTTCAACGCCGTGCGCACGGCGCACTACCCGAACGACCCCTACTTCTACGAGTGCTGCGACGAGCTCGGCCTCTACGTGGTGGACGAGGCCAACGTGGAGTCCCACGCGTATCTCCAGAGCCTGGCCCACGACCCGCGCTACGAGCACGCGATCCTCGACCGGGTGCTGCGCATGCTGCGCCGGGACAAGAACCACCCCTGCGTCGTGATGTGGTCCCTGGGCAACGAGGCAGGCTACGCGCCGGTCCACGACGCGGCCAGCGCCTGGCTGCGCCGCTTCGATCCGACCCGGCCCGTGGTCTACGAGGGCTCCATCGGAGCCCGCCGCCTCCAGCTCGCCATCACGGGGCGCGACCCGAACGAGGCCCTCTACGACCCGCACCCCGAGTCCGACGTGGTGGCGCCCATGTATCCGGAGATCGACGAGATCGTGCGCTGGGCGAAGACCGCGCGCGACCCGCGGCCGCTCATCATGTGCGAGTACTCCCACGCCATGGGCAACAGCAACGGCAGCCTGGCGGACTACTGGCACGCGATCGAGAAGACCCCGGGGCTCCAGGGAGGCTTCATCTGGGACTGGATGGACCAGGGTCTGCGCCGCGAGACCGACGACGGGCGCCCCTACTGGGCCTACGGCGGCGACTTCGGCGACGCGCCGAACGACGGGGCCTTCTGCATCAACGGGCTGGTGTGGCCGGACCGCACGCCGCATCCGGCGCTGCACGAGTGGACGAAGCTGGCCCAGCCCGTTCGCGTGGAGGCCGTCGACCTGCGCCGCGGGCGCATCCGGGTCGTGAGCCGCGCCGACTTCACGTCCCTCGACTGGCTGCGCGGGGTGTGGGAGCTGGCGGTGGACGGGCGCGTGCTGCAGCACGGCGCGCTGCCGCTGCTGGACCTCGCGCCCGGGGCGGCTCGCAGCTTCACGCTGCCGCTGAAGCGCCCGGCGCTCGCCGCCGGCCAGGAGTGCTTCCTGCACGTCCGCTTCCAGGCGCGGCGGGCCACGCCGTGGCTCGAGCGGGGAGAGGATGTGGCGTGGGAGCAGCTGCCGGTTCCCGGCGCGCGCCCCCCGGCGGCCAAGTCGCCGCGGCCGCCGGCGAAGCGCGCAACCTCGGTCGCGCCGGTGCTGCACCGGGAGAACGGTCGCGACGTGGTCGAGCAGGGCGACCTGCGAGCAGAGTTCGACGTGGCGGAAGAGCGTCTCGCCGGCGTGGCGTGGCGCGGCCGTGCGCTGCTCGAGGAGCCGCCCGCGCTCTGCCTGTGGCGGGCGCCGCTCGACAACGACGGCACCTACGGTCAGGGCCCGGCCGCGCGCTGGCGCGCCTGGGGCCTCGACCGGCTGGCCGTGAAGACCCGCGCCTCCTCTCTGCGCCGGCGCGCGGGTGCGCTGGTGTGGACCCTGCGCGAGGAGCATGCGGGCGCTGCGCCCGAAGCCGTGGTGCAGCACGTGCTGCGGGTCAGCGTGCGCGAAGGCGGTCGCCTGGGCTTCGACCACGAGATCCGCGTGCCGCGGGAGCTCGACGACCTCCCGCGCGTAGGTGTCCGGCTCAGCCTCGCGGCGGGCCACGAGTGGCTCGAATGGCTCGGCCTCGGGCCCCACGAGAACTACCGCGACCGCTGCGCCGGGGCCTGGGTCGGACGCCACGCCAGCCGCGTCGACGAGCTCTTCGTGCCCTACATCCGGCCCCAGTCCCACGGCAATCGCTGCGGTACGCGCTGGCTGGCGCTTCGCCGCGAGGACGGGCGCGGGGTGCTCTTCGCCGCGCGGGATCCGCTCGAGTGGAGCGCCAGCCACCTGCGCGAAGAGGAGATCGAGCACGCCCGGCATCCGGTGGACCTCCAACCACACGAGGTCACCTTCCTGCACCTGGATGCCGGCCAGCGCGGCGTCGGCACCGGCTCGTGCGGCCCGGACACGTTGCCCCGCTACCGCGTGGGTCCAGGACGCCATCGCATCGTCTACGACCTGGTGCCCCTCGAGCCGCGCTCCGACCCCGCCGAGCTGGCGCTGCCCGCGCGCCGCCGCTGAGGCGCGCGCACGAGACACGGCGACGCGTCCCGTCGCGCTACTCTCCGGCCCGAACCCGCCCGCGCGAGGAACGCACCCGATGCCGCGTCGTCTGAAGCCCGCCGAGGCGCCGATCGTCGAGGACGACGACGTCCTGGCCTCCGCCTTGGAGCGGGCCAGCATTCCCACCCTGATGATGTCGCTGGTGCACCTGACGGGCGACGCGAGCCTGCTCGAGGGACCGATTCGGCCGCAGCAGGCCGTCATGGGCGAGGTCCAGGGCATGATGTCGGAGGCCGACAAGGCCGAGATCCGCGCTCGTGCCCTCGAGGCCCTGAAGGCCTACCGCGATCGCGGCTGCAGCCTGCCTCCGCCGCCCTCGCCCGAGACGGTCCACGCCATGATGAGCTTCATGGTGGGCGAAGAGGTTCCCGCCGACTACGTGCCCATGATGCTGGAGGAGATGGCCCTCGACGGCGAGGACGCCCGGGACGTGACGTGGGACGACGTGCCGAAGGCGGCCCGAGAGGGCTTTCGCGTCGTCGTCGTCGGGGCCGGGATGTCGGGTCTGTTGGCGGCGATCCGGCTGGAGGAGGCGGGCGTCCCCTACGTCGTCCTCGAGAAGAACGCCGCCGTCGGGGGCACCTGGCTCGAGAACCGCTATCCGGGCTGCCGGGTCGACATCGCCAACCACTTCTACTGCTACTCCTTCGAGCCCAGCCACGACTGGCCCGAGTTCTTCTCCCAGCGCCAGGAGCTCCAGGAGTACTTCGAGCGCTGCGCCACGAAGTACGGGATCCGCGAGCACATCCGCTTCGGCTGCGAGGTGGCGGCCATGCATTTCGACGAGGCGACCTCGTGCTGGCGGCTGCACCTGCGCGCGGCCGACGGGGACGAGGAGACCCTCGTCGCCAACGCGGTGATCAGCGCCGTCGGCCAGCTGAACCGCCCGAAGCGCCCGGACATTCCGGGTCTGGAGTCGTTCGAGGGGCCCGCCTTCCACTCGGCGCGGTGGCAGGACGAGCACCCGATCGCAGGCCGGCGCGTGGCGGTGATCGGCAGCGGCGCCAGCGCCCTGCAGCTCGTGCCCGAGCTGGCCAAGCAGGCGGGGGAGCTCCTCGTCTTCCAGCGCTCGCCGGCCTGGATGGTTCCCAACCCCAACTACCACCGCCGCGTGAGTGACGGCAAGAAGTGGCTGCTCAAGCACGTGCCGTACTACGCGCGCTGGTACCGCTTCCTGCTCTTCTGGCCTGGCTCCGACGGCCTCCTGCCGTCGCTGGTGATCGACCCGGAGTGGCCGCACCCGGAACGCTCGGTGAACGCGGCCAACGAGGGCATGCGCCAGATCTTCACCCGCTACATGGAGGAGCAGGTCGGGGACGACCCCGAGCTGCTGGCGAAGGTGGTGCCGAGCTACCCGCCCTTCGGGAAGCGGATGCTCCAGGACAACGGCAGCTGGCTGGCCGCGCTGAAGCGTCCCAACGTGGAGCTCGTCACCACGGGCATCCGCGAGATCACGCCACGCGGGATCGTCTGCGAGGACGGGAGCGAGTACCCGGTGGACCTGATCGTCTTCGCCACGGGCTTCCATGCCAATCGCTTCCTCTGGCCCATGGACGTGGTGGGCCGCGACGGGCTGCGGCTGGCGGACGCCTGGGGCGACGACCCGCGAGCCTACCTCGGCATCAGCGTGCCGGGCTTCCCCAATCTCTTCTGCCTCTACGGCCCCGCCACCAACCTGGCGCACGCCGGGAGCATCATCTTCCACTCCGAGTGCCAGGTCCGCTACGCGATGGGCTGCCTCCGGGCGCTGCTCGAGCGCGGCGCGCAGGCCATGGAGTGCCGGTCGAAGGTCTGCGACGACTTCAACCGGCGGCTCGACGAGACCATGTCCCGGATGGTCTGGTCGCACCCCGGCATGGACAGCTGGTACAAGAACCGGAAGGGCAGGGTGACCACGACCTCGCCCTGGCGCCTGCTCGACTACTGGCGCTGGACCCGCGAGCCGGACCTCTCCGACTACGACCTCCGCTGACCCGCCGCGCGAGCGCGGCCGTGGTCGGTCGCGCCGAGCGCTGCGGCTGCATGCCTCCCCTTTGCCGGCGAGCTGCGCCGCGTCTGCGCGCGACCTGCCGATTTGCGAGCTCCGGTGATCGGCATCACTCCGGGGAATCGCCGAGGGGGCCGATGAACACGGCATGCGGATCCGCACTGCGCTCGTCGTGGCGGCCCTGGTGTTCGCCGGCGCCGGCCTCGCGTGGCGCGCCTGGCAGTCCACGCCGGCGCAGGCGTCGCGGACCGCCGAGCCGGCGCGAGCCGCCACGGCGCGGTCGCAGCGGCCGGCGGAGGCGCGCGCGCCCGGCGCGGTCGCATCCGAGCGCGCGTCGCCCGCGCCGCGGCCGGAGCGCCGATTCGCTCCCTGGACGGCGCCGCCGGGTCCCTCCGGCGCGCTGCCCGTGGCCTGGTGGCTCGACGGCCGACCGGGGCTCGCCGTGCGCATCGGCAGCCACGACGTCCCCGCCGCGTCGGCGCGGCTGGACGAGTCCGTGCTGTTCGACGTCGCGGTGGGTGATCGCGTGAGCATGCCGCTGCCGATCGGCGGCAGTGTGGACGTGATCGTGCAGCGCAAGAGCGAGCCGCAGCCGGGGACCCTGCTGATCCAGGGGCACCTGGCGGACCTGGAGCAGGACTATCCGGTGATCGTGACGGTGGGACCGGTCCGCACCTTCGTGAATCTCACCACGCCCGGCGGAACCTGGACCGGCGAGTTCGCCGACGGCGCCGGCTGGCTGCACTTCGACGACCTCGAAGCTCGCCTGGTGGACCACTCGATCTCCGACATGCGGATTCCGCCAGTGGAGGAGGACTCCTGATGGGATGGCTACGAAACGCAAGAACGTGTGCGGTGGCGGCCGCTCTGGCGCTCGGCCTCACAGCCGGGCCGGCGACGGCCGTGGACCTGAGCACCGTGGATCTCCTGGTCCTCTACACGGCGGAAGCCGACGCGCGCTACGGCGGCGACGCGCCCACGCGCATCCAGCACCTGGTGGCCGTGGCCAACCAGATCTTCGCGGACAGCGGCGTGCTGATGCGGCTGCGGCTGGTGCACACCGAGCAGGTGTCGTACAGCAGCACGACGGACAGCGATCAGGCGCTGGACGACCTCTCCGGCGGCAGCTCGCTCCACACCCAGGCCACGGCGCTGCGCGACACCCACGGCGCCGACCTGGTGACCCTGATGCGGCCCTACGCGAGCGACGGGATCTGCGGCATCGCGTGGGTAGGTGGCTACCAGCGGAACGGGCAGTTCTCGAGCTGGGACAAGGACAATCCCTTCAGCCACGTGAGCATCGACTGCTCCGCGGACACGCTGGCTCACGAGCTGGGCCACAACACGGGGCTGGTGCACTCGCGCCGCCAGGATCCCGGAGGCGGCACCTTCAAGCACTCGGCCGGGCACGGCGAGGACGGACTCTTCGTGACGGTCATGGCGTACCAGTCGGCCTACGGGGCTCCGAAGCTGTACAAGGTGTCGAGCCCCGGCCTGGACTGCTCGGGTCAGCCCTGCGGCGTCTCCCGCAGCGATGCGACGAACGGCGCCGACGCGGTGCACAGCCTGGACTTCGTGCGGCACCAGCTCGAGGCCTACCGGGCCGAAGTGGTGCCGTCCGGCGGCGGTGGCTCCAGCGGTGGCGGGGGCTCCACCGGCGGCGGGGGTTCCACGGGCGGCGGCGGCGGCGGTGGGGTCGTCCCCCCGGTCGTGGTCGGCGACCCGGAGGTCCGGCTCCGCAAGCTGAAGCGCCTGCGCGGGGGCTCGTCTGCGGAGATCCGCTGGGCCGAGGCCGACGTCGCGAGCGTCGACCTGTTCTACCGCGCCTCCTGGAAGCGGCCCGGAGTCCGAGGCCGCTTCGAGGAAGCGACCTGGACTCCCATCGCCCAGGGGCTCTCGGGCGGGGCCTACACCTGGAAGGGGCTCTCGGGCGGGACCCACACCTGGACCGTTCCGACGATCGACGAGAAGGGCGCCAAGGTCCAGATCCGCGCCGTCGGCCGCGACGCCAGCGGGACGGAGCTGACGTCCTACGCGGGCCGCTGGAAGCGCGTGAAGAAGCCGAAGCGGAACCGGAGGCGCTAGGCTGCGGCGCCTCGCGATCCTGCGGGGCGCTGGCCGAGACCCGCCAGTGGCGGTACCACGGGAGGTGGAGGACCTCTCATGGGTTGCCGCAGCGGCGTGTTTCTTCTGGTTCTGGCGGGGGCCGCGGCCTGCGGCCCCGAGCAGCCCGGGCGCAGCGCCTGGGCACCCGACGCCGACGCCCAGGGGCACACGGCTCCCACGGCGTCCACCCGCGACGCCAACGCGCGCGCCGGCGCCGCGCTGCCCCTGACCGACGCCCAGGACTTCGAGGCTGCCGAGCGCGGGCTCGTGGCCCGCGATCCCGACGTCGTGGTGGCGGCCGCCGACGGCAGCCCCGTGTGGGACACCCGCGCCTACGCGTTCCAGGAGGGCGACGCGCCCGAGAGCGTCCACCCGAGCCTGTGGCGCCAGGCGCGCCTGAACAACCGGCACGGGCTCTTCCAGGTGACCGAGGGCGTCTACCAGGTCCGCGGCTACGACCTCTCCAACATGACCCTGATCGAGGGCGCGACGGGCTGGATCGTCGTGGATCCCCTGACGGCCCGCGAGACCGCCGCGGCGGCCTTCGACCTGGCGCGCCGCCACCTGGGCGAGCGCCCGGTCTCGGCGGTGATCTTCACCCACAGCCACATCGACCACTTCGGCGGCATCCGCGGCGTGCTGCCGGGGGCCGCGGAGGGTGTGCCGATCGTGGCGCCGGCGCGCTTCCTGGAGGAGGCGACCAGCGAGAACGTCCTGGCCGGCATCGCCATGAGCCGGCGGGCCAGCTTCATGTACGGCCGCCGGCTCGCCCGCAGCGAACGCGGTCACGTGGACTCGGGACTCGGCAAGAGCCCGGCCTTCGGCAGTGTGGGCCTGGTGGCGCCGACGCGGCTGGTGGACCGCACGCCCCAGGAAATGGAGATCGACGGCGTGCGCTTCGTGTTCCAGTACGCGCCCGAATCCGAGGCGCCGGCGGAGCTGACCTTCTACCTGCCGGACCGCAAGGCCTTCTGCGGCGCCGAGATCGTCACCCACACCATGCACAACCTCTACACCCTGCGCGGCGCCAAGGTGCGCGACGCCCTGCGCTGGAGCGGCTACATCGACGAGGCGCTCGACCTCTTCGGCGAGGCCGAGGTGGTCTTCGCGAGCCACCACTGGCCCACCTGGGGCAACGACCGGGTGCGCGCGTACCTGAAGCGGCAGCGGGACACCTACAAGTTCCTGCACGACCAGACCCTGCGCCTGGCGAACGCCGGCTACACGCCGCGCGAGATCGCCGAGGCCCTGGCGCTGCCCGAGAGCCTGCGGCCCCACTTTGCCAACCGCGGCTACTACGGCACGGTCCGCCACAACTCGAAGGCCGTCTACCAGTGGTACTTCGGCTGGTACGACGGCGTGCCGGCGAACCTCGATCCGTTGCCCCCGCGCGACGCCGCCGTGAAGTACGTGGCCTTCATGGGCGGCGCCGCCGAGGTGTTGCGGAAGGCGGGGGAGTCGTTCGAGGCGGGGGAGTACCGTTGGGCGGCGACGGTGCTGGACCACCTGGTCTTCGCCGAGCCGGAGAACGCGTACGCGCGGGAGCTGCTGGCCCGCGCCTACGAGCAGCTCGGCTACCAGGCCGAGTCCGGCCCCTGGCGCGACGTCTACCTGAGCGGCGCCTACGAGCTGCGCCACGGCCTGCCGGAGCAGAGCTTCAGCCTGGCGGCAGCGGTGGAGCTGCTCGAGCGCACGCCCATCGAGCGCTTCCTCGAGGCCATGGCCACCCGGATCGACGCCAGCGCGGCCGAGGGCCAGGAGCTGACCCTGAACTTCGTCTTCACGGACGTGGACGAATCCTACGTCCTGACCCTCGAGAACGCGGTCCTCCACCACCAGCGCCGCGAGCCCGACCCGCAGGCGAACGTGACGATCCGCATCACCCAGGCGCTGCTGGTGCGGCTCTTCACGGGCCGCGCGGGAGCCCGCGAGCTGGTCATGTCCGACGAGCTGGACATCGACGGCAGCCGCCTGGACCTGCTGGGGTTCTTCCGGCTGCTCGATCGCCCGGATCCGGACTTTGCGATCGTGACGCCCTAGGGCGTCGCTCCCGGGCCGCCTAGACTGAGGGCGGAGGTGACACCATGTCGTCCGACGCCCTCACGCAGCTCGCGGTCCTCGCGATCTTCGCCCTGCTGTTCGCGATGTTCCTCGGGCCGCCGCTCGTGCTCGGCCTGCTCTACCTGTCCGACCGACGCCAGACCCAGCACGCGGTGCTGCGCAACTTCCCGATCCTGGGCCGCGTGCGCTACCTGCTGGAGCACGTCGGTCCCGAGCTGCGCCAGTACCTCTTCGACGCCGACCTCGAGGGCAAGCCCTTCACGCGCGAGGGCTACCGCACGATCGTGTTCGCCGGGAAGTACCTGAAGACCCTGATCTCCTTCGGCTCGAAGCGCGACTTCGAGGAGCCCGGCTGGTACCTGCGCAACGCCCTCCTTCCCACCTTGCTGGAGGACATGGGCGCGCGCCGCGAGCCGCGGGTCCACACCCGGCGCTACGAGATCGACGCCGAGGGCCTGTTCGCGCGCCGCGAGCACCTGGTGGAGCGCGACGTCGCGCCCTGGACCCTGTCCGACGAGTTCGCCGTCAGCCTGGGCGGCGACCTGGCGCAGCCCTGGCTCTTGCGCGGGCTGGTCGGCATGAGCGCCATGTCCTACGGGGCCCTGGGGCGGAACGCGATCCAGGCCCTCTCCTACGGCCTGGCGGACGCCACCGGCACGTGGATGAACACGGGTGAGGGCGGCCTCGCGGACCACCACCTGGTCGGCGGGGGCGACGTGGTGTTCCAGGTCGGGCCGGGCCTGTTCGGCGTGCGCGACGAGCACGGCGAGTGGAGCTGGGATGCCTTCCGGCGTCAGGCGGACGTCGCCCAGGTGCGCGGCTTCGAGCTGAAGTTCCACCAGGGCGCGAAGATCCGCGGCGGACACGTGGAGGGCGCCAAGGTCACGCCCGAGATCGCGGCGATTCGCGGCGTTCCCGTCGGTCGTGCGATCGACTCCCCGAACCGCTTTCCCATGTTCCGCAGCGTGGACGACGCGTTGGAGCACGTGGCGCGGATGCGCGCCAGCGCCGGCAAGCCGGTGGGCATCAAGGTGGTGGCGGGTGGCCCCGGCTCCCTGGACCCGTTGGCCGAGGCCATCGCCCGCCACGGCGCGGGGCCCGACTGGATCGCGGTCGACGGCGGCGAGGGCGGCTCGGGCGCCACCTACCAGGAGATGGCGGACAGCATGGGCCTCCCGGTGAGCTCGGGCATCGTGGAGGCGGACGATGCGCTGCGCCGCCACGGCGTGCGCGATCGGGTGCGGCTCTTCGCCTCGGGCAAGCTCACCTCCCCGGACCGGATCGCGCTGGCGCTCGCCCTCGGCGCCGACGCCGTGACGGTCGCGCGCGGCCTGATGATCTCGGTCGGCTGCATCCAGGCCCAGCGCTGCCACTCGAACACCTGCCCGGTGGGCGTCGCCACCACCGACGAGCGCCTGATGCGCGCCCTGGTGGTGGACGAGAAGCGCTGGCGGGTGCTCAACTACATCGTCACCCTGCGCGCGGGGTTGACCTCGCTGGCGGCGGCCGCGGGCCTGCGCTCGCCCACCGGGTTCGAGCGGAGACACGCCGTCTACCGGGACGCCTTCGGCCGCAGCTACAGCGCCGACGCGCTCTTCCCCTATCCGGACGCCGTCGACGCGGCAGCCTGAGGGAGGTGCGGCTACCCTCCGGGCCAGCCATGTCGGCACGCGACGCCATCCTGCTGCGCAAGGCCCGCGAGACGGCCGACGAGCTCGGCGTCGAGCGCATCCGCCGTCACATCTTCCTGTGCGCGGACCAGACCAAGCCCAAGTGCAGCAGCAAGCCCGAGGGTCTCGAGGCCTGGGACTACCTGAAGCGGCGCCTGGCCGAGGAGGGGTTGCTGGGCGAGGGCGGGGTCTACCGCACCAAGGCCAACTGCCTCCAGATCTGCAGCAAGGGCCCCGTCGCCGTCGTGTACCCCGACGGCGTCTGGTACCACTCGTGCACGCCCGAGGTGCTGGAGCGCATCATCCAGGAGCACCTGAAGGGCGGGAAGCCGGTGGAGGAGTACGTGCTGCTCACGCATCCGCTGGAGTCGCCAAAATGCTGATGGGACACTGCCTCTGCGGCGCCGTACGCTACGAGATCACGTCCGAGCCCCTGGGCATGGCGTACTGCCACTGCGGGGAGTGCCGGCGCGCCACCGGCTCGGCCTTCAACACGACCCTCTTCATCGCCCGGGACGGCTTCCGGATCGTGGCCGGGGAGGAGGCCGTGGGCTTCCACGAGTCCTCCCCCGGGAACCAGCGGCACTTCTGCACCCGCTGCGGCTCGCCGCTCTTCAAGCACAACCCGGTCAACCCGAAGTTCATGAGCGTGCGCGCCGGCACTCTGGATTCCGATCCCGGCGTGCGTCCGGGCGTGCACGTCTGGGTCAGCGAGAAGGCACCCTGGTACGAGATCCGCGACGACCTGCCCCAGCACGCGCAGGGACCGCCGCATCCGCCGCAGGGCTGACCCGCTAGCCGGCGCGCCGTCGGCGCAGGCGCCGACGCTGGAGCGCGGCGAGCAGCGGGGTCAGGAAGACCAGCTCGAAGCCGATCCCGCAGCTCCCTCCCCGCGATCCGAAGACGATGTAGGCCGCCTGCTCCGTCGGGTGGGAGCGCTCCGGGTCGAACCACCAGTCCTCCTCGATGGCCAGGCGCAGGGCGCCCGGGGTCGCCGCGCCGGTGCCGTAGAGGATCGGCCAGCCCCCCTCGGTCCCGTCCATGCCGGCGGAGCTGACGACGGCGTGAGTCGCGGTAGTGATGGCCGAGAACGGGTAGGCGTAGGGCGGCGCGTCGCCCACCCCGCGCAGGGTGTCTGCGCCGGTGCCGGCCGTGAACGCCGTCTTGCCCATCCAGCCCGGCCCCGCCTCCACCACGATGTAGGCCAAGGAGACGGGTGCGCGCGCCGTCGGGTCCTCCCCGGTGTGCCTGCCCACGAAGAGCTGGCTGGGCGAGGGCGGATGCGTCGCGCTCGCGCCGCGGGCCCAGAAGCTGGACCAGACGCCGAGCTCGCCGGGGATACCCGTGGCGGGCGAGATCACCTGCCCCACCACCACGGGGTCGACGTACGTCTGGGCGTAGCTGCGAGCCTGGCCGACCCAGCCGTAGGCGTCGTCCTTTGCCGCGAAGCTGTCGATCCTCACGGCCTCCATCCGCGGACGGTCGACCCACTGATCGTAGACGCCCGCGCGCACCACCATGCAGTCCACCTCGGCGCTGCCGTGGTCTCCGGGAAAGGCGCCGAACCAGGGGCGACCGAGCCCGACCTCGAAGCTCGTGCCGGCGGCGTTGCGCACGCGCGCCAGCATCGGGCCGAGGGCGGTCACGTCGTAGCGCGGGGTGCAGATCACGACCATCTCGTTGCCGTAGTCCACGCCGAGGTTCACCTGGGTCCAGGCGTCCGTGCGCACGGTTCCACTCCAGAGCTCGAGTGTCAGCGGGGGCGGCTCCAGCAGCACCGTCGCCTGCGCGGTGCCGGTGTCGTTGCTGGCGTCGTCGTCGGCGAGCTGGAGGACGGCGCGCAGGTCGTGGGGACCGGTCTGGGTCGGTGTCCACGAGAAGTCGAGACGCGCGGTCGCGCCCGGGCCGAGGGTCGGCGCGGTCAGCACGCTGCTGGTGACCTCGGTGTCGTCGTAGAAGATCACGTCGAAGGCCGGCAACGGCTGGTTGCCGGCGTTGCGCACGTCCACGCCCACCGTGGCCGTCTGACCGACCAGCGCGAAGCCGGGCGGGGCCAGGCCGGTCACCGACGCGTCGGTCACGGGGACCGTGCTCCCGCCGTCGTCGATCCCGACTCCGAAACGCAGGAGGACGCGATCGATCGGACTCGCGAGCGTGTCGGTGTCGCTCCCCGCGAAGAGCAGCGCCACCGGGTGGCGCTGGCCGTCGTTCGTGACGATCAGGGAGCCCGAGTCGCCCCCTCCGCTGAACGCCCCCGGGATCGAGATCTGCTCGTCGAAGTAGGCGATCAGGCTGCAGCTGTCGTCGTAGCAGATGTTGGCCGCCACCCCGACCGTGGCGATGCTGCCGGTGGTCAGGCCCGTGGTGCGGCCGACCTTCTGGACGCCCAGCCCCAGCAGCTGGAGGAGATCCTCGTCGCCGAGCACGGCCGGGTCGCCGAAGGCCGAGTGGATCACGGGGTTGGGGACCCCGTAGCCCACGAGCGAGCCGTGCTCGCCGGTCGGCGTCGCGACGCCCAGCTCGGCGGGCGAGGTGAGGGCGATGGCGGCATCGTAGAAGTTCGTGTCGGGGCAGAACGGGAAGACCGGACAGAAGAGGATCGGCTCGAAGTCGGCCAGGCTGCCGATGGCGTCGCCGGCCGCCACGGAGCCGCCGTCGAAGGTCCCGGGCTGGAGCGCCGCGTCGCCGATGCTGGACTGGTTGCTGTTGGCCAGCACGTGGTTGTTGCTGAGCGCGAACACGTCCACGCCGTCGCTCACCCGGGCGCCGATGGTGCCCGCCGTGATGGCCGGATGGCCCACCGAGACGCCGATGGGAACCGGCAGCGGCCAGCGCTCCGCCGTGGCGCAGATCCCGTCGCCGCTGGCCTCGCAGGTGGGGCCGCGACGGGCGTAGAAGCGGCCCGTGGTGCGTGCGCGCACCCGCACGCCCTCGAGGCGCGCCGGCAGCGCGACGCCGGGTCGCACGGTGAAGACCCGGATCTCGGGCTCGCCGTCCGCGCCGAGCGCCGTGCCCGTCCCGACCACGTCGGGCAGCGCCATCAGCTCGGGCGCGCGTCGCCGCTTCACGTCCATGACGGCCCGCAGCCGGGCGGCGCGTGCGCGCAGGTCGGCCGGGCTGCCCGACCCCGGCGGGCCCTGGGCCTGGGCCGGCGCAGCGGAGAGGCCCAGCACGAGGAGGAGCAATGCAGCCAGCGAGGTGCGGGCCGCAAGGGCGGCGGCGGGAGCGGACCGGGAGGCAGTCATTCACGCTCCTCCTGCGGCTTCCTGAGAGCCCGTCCGGGGTCGGTCCTCAGTGTAAGGCCCCAGGCGGCGGCAGGACAAGCCGTCCCGCCCGCGGGCGCCCCGTGCGGGATCGGCGGCCCGTGGGCCCGAGGTGGTGACCCGGATCACGCCTGGGAATCGGGCGGCGTGTACCAGATGGGCGAGGTCCAGGCGCGCTCCTGGATCGTCCGTGGCGCCTCTGGATCGCAGCAGGCCCGCAGCTCCCGCGGCACCGCGCCCGGGTCCGAGCAGTCGACGCCCTGGGCGTTGCAGACCCAGGCGTTCCAGCGGCAGCTCGGGTTCTCCACCACCCGCGCGTAGTAGAAGGCCGGCGCCGCAGGATCGAAGTCCGGGTCGCTCCAGACGCGGCAGAGCTCGGCGAAGCCGGAGCCGCGCGGGGTGCAGCTGGCCAGGTCCACGTCCGCGCCGTTCGCGGGATCGCCCGCCACCTCGTACACGCGCTCGCGCCCCTCGCCGTCTTCCAACCAGCCCTTCACGATCTGGACGCGCTGGAGCGGCGTGCTGGGGACGCCGCTTCCGCCCGGGTCGCGCAGCGCCCAGACCGCGAGCCGCGGCGCGCCGTCCGCTGCGCCGGGCGGAAGCTGGCCACCCATGGGCACGCCGCCGGCGTAGCCCCGGGCGACGAAGTCCGGCTCCTCGCACAGGCCCTCCGGGTAGTCCCAGCCGCCGAAGAAGCGCACGCGCATGCGAGGGCCGCTGGTGCCGTAGGCCTCGCGCCGGCGCATCGCGGCGAAGAGGGCGTCGCGGGAGTTCTCCTCCGCCCACAGCACGCCGAGACCGCCCGGGTTGAAGTCCATCCGGTCCGGGAAGGGCGGCACGCCGAAGCGCGCGTCGACGGTGCCGGCGGCGTGACCGACGTACTCGTCCTCGTCCACCATGCCTGGCGCCGCGAAGTGGGTGTCGCTGGCGCCGATGAGGCCGAACTGGAAGGGGTTCGCTCCGAGGCGTCGTTCCTGCGCGAGCCCTTCGGTCAGGACCTCGCGGGCGTAGATCCGCGGCGGGAGCGCCTCCGGCGCGGTGCGCGTCGTCAGCATCTCCATCATGCGCGGGTAGCGCAGCTTCTCGTAGTCGCAGAGGGGATCCTCCGCGCTCGGGCGGCACTCGCTGTCGCCCTTGTGCTGGGTCACCTCCACCAGGGTCTCGAGGCGCGCGCGGGTGCGCGCGTCCTGCGCCGTGATCGGCGCGCCGTCGGGCCGGGTCGTCGTGAACATGCGCCCGCCGCTCACGTTGGAGTTGTGGGGGATGGCGATGGCGTCGCAGCCGCTCCCCGCGTCCAGGCACTCCCGCTGGAGGGCGCTCCAGAGCCCTTCCTGGCTGGGCGTCTCGATGTAGCTGGTGGGCCGCTCCTGCACCACCGCATTGCGGAAGATCACGTTGCGGTGGACGTTGTAGCCGCCGGGCATGCCGGTCCACTCGTAGCCGACGAAGGTGGTGAAGCGGCAGGCGGCGCTGCGGTCGTAGAACGCCTCGGCGGCGTCGCGGGTCTCCTGCCAGGGCCCGCGCGCGGCGTCTCGACAGCGGGCGCCCTGCGGGCCGCAGAAGGAGTACCGCTTGGGCGCCTCGCTGCTGTAGACGTGGCCGTTCACGAGCATGTAGCCGAGCTTCGGGAATCGGCGCACCACGCGGCAGACCAGCGAGTCGTGGCCCGCCAGCGCTTCGCTGCCGCAGATCCGCGTCTCGCCCATGAGGTCGCTGTGGTCGGTCACCACCGCGTAGTCGAGCGGTCGGCGCAGCCGGACGCTGCCGCCGGCGCGCCCCTCGCGGTCGTAGGGCTGGATCCCGATGGCCTCGCCGCGGGCGTAGCGGTAGGCGTCGCGGGGCCCCGCCAGGGTTCCCTGGCCCCAGGCGTCGAAGGAGAACGCGGTGTGGACGTGAGTGTCGCCGAAGAAGGGCTGCCGCAGCGGGTCGTGGTGGGCGCAGGGCTCGCGTTCCTCGCTGCGCGCAAAGCCGGGCTCCTGCGCGCGGGCGGCACCGGCGATGGCGAGCACCAGCAGCCCGGCCGCCGCGGCCTTCACGAGAGCACCCCCAGCAGGTTCGCGGTGGGCGCCCTTCCGAAGGGCGTGCGGTAGACCTCGAACGCGACGGCGCCGAGGAGGAGGGCGCCGCAGATGCCGAGGACGACGAGCCGCCGCGCCCCGGGCGAGAGCGGCCGCGTGAAGCGCGCCACGACCCACCCGAGCAGCCCGGCGAGCAGGAAGCCGACCAGGGCATGCGCCCCGAAGAGCGCCAGGATTCCGGGCACGGGCCCGGCGGCGCCTTCCGTCACCGCCACCGAGGCCGTGGCCAGGGTCAGCAGCAGGTAGCGCGCCGGCGGCACCCAGGCGCCGAACGGCCCGAGCATGGGCAAGGGTGCCGTGAGCCCGATCGCCAGGAACAACAGCCAGCGGGCCGAACGCAGGCTCATCCGGGGACGTTCCTCGAATAGTGCTTCGAGGGACAGTCCTCCGGGTCCGCCGTCCGCGTCAAGCCGGGGCCGGCGTTTTTCCCCCGCAGGGATCCCCGCCATGCGATGGCGTGTCGCGCGGATGACGCCAGCCGGCCGTGCCTGCGCCTACGATCTACCATCATCGGCTGGAAGTCGAACGAGGAGGCCGCGATGGACCGCGAGGCCGTGCTTGCTTGGTTGAAGGATCACCCCGCCGCCGTTCACGGAGACCCCGCCCAGCTGGTGGAGCGCTTCGAACAGGAGGTCCGCCGGCACGCGGAGGCCGACGCCTGGCGCGCCGCCCGGGCCCACGTCGCCGACCGCATGCACGAGTGGGAGCAGGAGTGGGGCTACCACTCCTCCGAGGCCTACGCCGCCAAGGAAGTCTGTCCCGAGCTGGCGCAGGAGCTCCAGCGCATGGAGCCCCACTTCGAGAAGGGCGACGAGCCCCACCTCGTGGGCGAGGAGCTCCTCGGCAGCCTGGACCCCGAGGCGCGCAAGCTGGTGGAGGACTGGGTGCGGGACGTGGCCAACGACGTCGAGCACAAGATCTGGGAAGGGATCGTGGAGCACACCCGGGACCAGGGCCGCGATCTCGCCCGCTCGGGGCGCATCTCGAGCGACACCTCCTTCGAGCACACCGCCGCCTTCGGCCAGCAGGCGGCCCGCGTCGCGAAGATCCTGCTCGACGAGCTCGACGCCCACCTGCCGCCGAAGTCCTGAGGCGGAAGGCGCGCCCGCGGGGGTTGACGGGTTCGCCATATTTCGATATTTATCGAATTATGGAAAAACAGCTCGTCGTCGGCGCACTCGCGGCCCTGGCCCAGGAGACGCGGCTGGACGTCTTCCGCCTGCTGGTCCGGGCCGGGCCCGAGGGCCTCGCGGCGGGGGAGATCGGCGACGAGCTCGGGGTTCCCGCCGCTACCCTTTCCTTCCACCTGAAGGAGCTGAAGAGCGCGGGGCTCCTGTGCTGCGAGCGGGACGGTCGCGCGCGGATCTACCGCCCCGACTTCAGCGCCATGCAGGATCTGCTGCGCTTCCTGACCGAGAACTGCTGCCAGGGCGTGCGCCGCCCGCGCAGCCGAGGAGCGACCTCATGACGGACGAGCGACGACCGCAGGACCCGGACCGGATCCGGGAGATGGTGCGCGAAGGCTACACCCGCGTCGCGGAGGAGCTGGATGCATCGGATGCGCCCCGTGCCGAAGGGGTGGCTCGCCGCATCGGCTACAGCGACGACGATCTCGCGGCGGTGCCGGAGGGAGCCAACCTCGGCGTGGGCTGCGGCAACCCCACGGCGATCGACGCCCTGCGCCCCGGCGAGGTGGTCGTGGACCTGGGCTCGGGCGCCGGCATGGACGCCTTCCTGGCGGCGCGCCAGGTGGGACCCACGGGCTGGGTGATCGGGGTGGACATGACCGACGCCATGCTGGCGAAGGCGCGCGAGAACGCGCGCAAGGTCGGCGTGGAGAACGTGGAGTTCCGCAAGGGCCGGATCGAGGAGCTGCCCGTCGAGGACGAGAGTGTCGACGTGATCCTCTCGAACTGCGTGATCAACCTCTCCCCCGAGAAGGACCGCGTCTACCGCGAGGCCTTCCGGGTGCTGCGGCCGGGCGGGCGCGTGATGGTCTCGGACATCGTGCTGGAGCGGCCGCTCCCGCCCGCGGTGATCGAGAGCATCGACGCCTACCTCGGCTGCGTCGGCGGCGCGAGCCTGCGAACGGAGTACCTGGAGACCATCGCCAAGGCGGGCTTCCGCGAGGTACGCGTCGACGGCGAGGCCCACTTCGCCGACGCCCTGGGGCTCGATGATCCGCGGGTGCAGGAGGTGATGGACCGGCTCGGGATCTCGCCGGAAGAGGCGAAGACCTACGCCGAGTCCGTGACCAGCCTCCACGTGTTCGCGCGCAAGTAGCGTCCCTGACCGTACGCTTCAGTGGCTCTCGCGCCAGGCGTCCCAGGCGTCCGTGAGCGCCGGCAGCAGGCCGCGGTCGCCGAGCACCTCGCCCGCCAGGACCGCGCGTCGCAGGTCCGCTCCCGTGGCGGCCTCCGCGGCGCGCAGGCCCGAGAACATCACGTTGGCGATGCCGTGGCCCGCTGGCGTGCTCGCCCCGCACAGGAAAAGGCCCTCCACGTCGGTGGTGTAGCCGATCCGCGCGGGCCCCATCTGGTCCGTCGCGTACTCGATCCCGTAGGAGGTTCCGCCCGTCGAGTGGGTGAAGCGCTCCTGGGTCACCGGGGTGGCGGCCTCCTTCCAGTGGGTGTGCTCCCGCAGCCCCGGGACGACGCGCTCGGCCGTCTCGAGGAGCTCCTCCATCAGGTCCGTCTTGCGCCGCCGGTACTCGGGATCCCGGTGGTAGCGCCCGCCCTCGGCCGGGCCGCGCTCGACGTTCCAGACGTCGTAGTCGTGGGGCACGAGGGTCATCACCTGGAGGTTCGTGTAGCCCTCGGGCGCGATGTGCCGGCTTTCGGGGTCGCGCAGGGACGTCACGGTGACGTAGGCCAGGTTCTCGTCGGGGAGCTGCCCGTCCTCGACCTGCGCGTAGATCCCCTCGATGTCGGTGCTGCCCCAGAGCCAGTGGTTGGTGTTGGGAAGCCCTTCGGCCACGAGGTCCACGTCGAGCCCGGCGTAGACGGCGAAGAGCGGCAGCGACATGCGGAAGCCGCGCACGCGCTCCACCGTCTCAGCGGCGAAGTGCTCCTCGCCCACCAGCTCCAGGACCGTGCGCTTCAGGTCGGCGTTGGAGACGACGATCGGCGCATCGAGCTCCGCGCCGGTCTTCTCCAGCTCGACCCCCACGGCGCGCCCGCCTTCGACGCGCACGCGCTTCACCGGCGCCCGGGTGCGCACCTCGCCGCCGTACGCGCGGATCGCCTCCACCAGGCGGCCGGCCATGGCCTGGCCTCCGCCCTCCGGGTAGAAGGCGCCCCGCATGTAGTGGTCGGTGAGGCCGGCGGCCAGCGCGGTCGGCGTCTTCGACGGGCGCACCGCGTAGTCGCCCTGCTCGCCCAGCAACACCGCGGAGGCGGCCTCCGAGATGCCGTGCTCGGCGAAGAGGTCCGTCACCGGACGCAGGCCCCACTGCAGGAAGAGCGGCGCCTCGCCCGCCATGTCCTCCAGCGCGAGCTCGCCCCGTTGGAAGCGGCGGCCCTGCTCGGCCACCTGGCGCAGCACGTCGACGACCTTCCCCAGCGGCTCCTTCTCCTCGGGGAAGGTGTCGAGCAGCCGCGTCCGGTAGCGGTCCCAGCTCGCCGGCACGCGGAAGGTGAGGCCGGGGAAGTAGAGGGTGGAGTAGCCGTCCGGGTCGAGCGGCCGGAAGACGATGCGCTCGGCCAGCCCGAGGCCGTTCAGCATCTGGGTGATCAGGCCGTCGGGGCCGCACTCGCCGATGTAGTGGACGCCCACGTCGAACTCGTACTGGCGGTCGCGGATCTGGCGCCGGAAGGCCTGGGAGTTGCCGCCGGCCACATAGTGGGCTTCGAGCACCAGGGTCCGCTTCCCGATCGCGCACAGGTAGGCCGCGCAGGTGAGGCCGCCCAGTCCCGATCCGATCACGATCGCGTCCCAGCGCTCGCGCTCCGTCATCTGCCCACCTCCTTGGATCTCCGATGTCGGCCCCCGCAAGGCTATCATGGGTACCCGGCGTGCCGGCCAGGATGTCGGGCAGCCGACAGGGCGTCACGTCGTGTGGAGCCAGGTGGAAGGGGACGGATCCATGAGCAGCGAGGAAACGCAGCGCCCGCTCCGGCGCTCGCTCTGCTTCGTGCCCGGGGGCGAGCCCCGCAAGCTCGAGAAGGCCCGCGGCGCGGGGGCGGACACGCTGCTGCTCGACCTCGAGGACTCGGTGGCGCCCGCCGAGAAGGGGCGCGCCCGTCAGCTCGTTGCTGACTTCCTCGCCGAGGGCGACTTCGGCGGCGCGGAGCCCGGCGTTCGCGTGAACCCGCTCGCCACGCCGTACTTCGAAGAGGATCTGGCGGCGGCCGTCGCCTCCGGGGCCTCGGCGATCATGCTGCCGAAGTCGCAGAGCACGCAGGAGCTCCGGGAGGTCGCCGAGCGGATTGGCGCACTGGAGGCGCGATCCGGCGAGGAGCGCGACGGAGCCGTGAGGCTCCTCGCCCTGGTGGAGACCGCCGCGGGAATCGCGCACGTGACGTCATTGGCGGGCGCCTCCGCGCAGATCGACGCGCTCTGCTTCGGCCACGCAGACTTCTCGCGCGACATGGGGCTCGCCGAGCCCGACGCGTCGGAGGGCGTGATCTTCCACGCGCGCTGCGCGCTCGCGATCGCCGCGCGGGCCGGCGGGGTCGCGCCGATCGACACGGTCTGTCTCGACGTGCGCGACGAGCAGGCGTTTCGCCGCGACGCAGAGCTGGGCCTCCGACTCGGCTTCGAGGGAAAGCTCTGCATCCACCCGCTCCAGGTGGGGATCGCCAACGAGGTCCACACGCCCACGAAGGAGCAGATCGCCTACGCCCGGCGTGTGCTCGACGCCTCCGAAGAGGCCGCCTGCGAGGGCCGGGGCGTCTTCACCGTCGACGGCAAGATGGTGGACGCGCCGCTGGTGGCGGCCCAGCGACGCGTCCTCGAGCGGGCCCGTCGCGCCGGGATCCTCTCCGCCGCGGAGGCCGGCGATGGCTCCTGAGCGGCTCGGGATCGGGAGCCCGTGGTTCGAGGACCTGAAGCTGGGCCAGGCCTTCGACGACGCGCCCGCCGTGACCCTGACTTCGGGGCACGCGGCGCTCCACGAGGCCGTCTTCGGCGACCGCCTGCGCCTGCCCCTCGACGCGGAGCTCTCCCGAGCCGTGACGGGGAGCGATCGCACGCTCGCCAACCCGAATCTCGTCTGCAACGTAGCCATCGGTCAGACGACCTTCCCCTCGGGCCGGGTGATCGGCAACCTCTTCTACCGCGGCCTGGTGCTCCAGCGCCCCGTGCATCTGGGGGACACGCTTCGCACCAGCACGACGATCGCTGCGCTGCGCCAGAACCGCCCCCGGCCGGAGCGACCGGCTACGGGCATGGCCGTGTTCGAGATGCACGTCGAGAACCAGCGCGGCGAGACCGTGCTCCATTTCTGGCGCTGCCCAATGCTGCCCTGCCGCGATCCCGAAGCGGACACCGGCCACGCGGACTCCTTCGACACCATTGCGACGGACCTCGACATGGATCGGGTCCGCGCCGCCGTGCCCCCGGACTGGCGGCTCGACACGTTTCGGGAGCGGCTCTCGGGCGTCCACTTCGGCGACGTTCCCGACACCGCGACCTTCGCCGTCGAGGGCCGCGACACGGTGACGTGTGCGCCGGAGATCGCGCGCCTGACCCTGAACGTCGCCGGCGCGCACACGGACGCGGGCGCCAGCAGCCACGGCCGGCGTCTCGTCTACGGCGGCCACACGATCTCTACGGCGGCGGCGCAGCTCACCCGCGCCCTGCCGAATCTCGTGACCTTCATCGCCTGGCGGAGCTGCGACCACACGGCGCCGGTCTTCGAGGGAGACGTGCTCCGGAGCGAGTTCGAGGTCGAGGCCAAGCATCCGCTCGCGGGCGGGGGCGGCCTCCTGGACCTGCGCACGCGGGTATACGCCGAGCGCGGAGCCGAGGCCCCCGAGCCGGGCGAGGACGTCCTGGTGCTCGACTGGCGCGCCCTCGGACTGATGGCCTGAAGAGACCAGGGGAGGAAGACAGATGGCGGGAATCCTCGAGGGCATGCGGATCGTGGAGGGATCGGCTTTCGTCGCCATTCCCCTGGGCGGCATGACCCTGGCGCAGCTCGGCGCCGACGTGATCCGCTTCGATCCCATCGGCGGCGGACTCGACTACACGCGCTGGCCCGTCACCGCCGAGGGCCGGAGCCTCTTCTGGGCGGGCTTCAACAAGGGCAAGCGCTCCATCGCCGTCGACCTCCGCTCTCCCCGCGGCCAGGAGATCCTGACCGCGCTGATCTGCGCTCCCGGCGAGGACGCGGGACTCTTCCTGACCAACTTTCCGGCGCGCGGCTGGCTGGACTACGAGAGCCTGAAGGCGCACCGCGAAGACCTGATCATGGTCAACATCACCGGCCGCCGCGACGGGAGCTCCGAGGTCGATTACACCGTGAACCCGGCCGTCGGCTTCCCCGCCGTCACCGGCCCCCGGGATAGTCCCCGCCCGGTGAACCACCTGCTGCCCGCCTGGGACGCCATCACCGGCCAGATGGCAGCCATGGGCCTTCTCGCCGCGGAGCGCTACCGGCGGCGCACCGGCGAGGGCCAGCTCGTGAAGATCGCGCTGGCCGACGTCGCCCTCGCCATGCTCGGCAACCTGGGGAAGATCGCCGAGGTGACCGTCAACGACGCCGATCGACCCAAGGACGGAAACTACCTCTACGGCGCGTTCGGCCGCGACTTCGAGACCCTCGACGGCAAGCGCCTGATGGTGGTGGCGCTGACCCGGGCCCAGTGGAAGAGCCTGCGCGAGGCCACGGGCCTGGGCGACCAGCTCGACGCCCTGGGAGAGCGCCTCGGGCTCGACCTGGATCGGGAGGGCGACCGCTACCGGGCCCGTCGCGAGATGGCGCGGGTCTTCGACCCCTGGTTCCGCAGCCGGATGCTCGCCGAGATCCGCAAGCTCTTCGACGCCAACCGGGTGTGCTGGGCGCCCTACCGCACGATCCGCGAAGTCGTGGAGAAGGACCCGGACTGCTCGCCCGAGAACCCCATGTTCGCCATGGTGGAGCAGCCGGGGATCGGGACCTTCCTGATGCCCGGTTCGCCGCTCCAGTTCGGAGCGGTGCCTCGGCAGGGTCCGAGGCGGGCGCCGCTGCTGGGGGAGCACACCGACGAGATCCTGCTCGACGTCCTGGCCTTGAGCGAGTCGCACGTCGGCAAGCTCCACGACGAGGGGATCGTCTCGGGCCCTGCAGCGTGAGGACCGCGAACGAGGGCACCCCGCTGCGCGACCGCGCCGTGGTGGTGACGGGCGCCGCTTCCGGCATCGGCGCCGCGCTCGCGCGCCGCCTCGCCCGGGCCGGCGCGCGCGTGGCGCTCCTGGACCGGGATGCGGACGGGGCCGCGCAAGGCGCCCGCGCGCTCCGCGACCAGGGGCACGCTGCGCACGCCTTCGCCTGCGACGTCAGCGACCCGGTGGCCTGCCGCGAGGCCGTGGCGGCCGCGCAAGCCGCGCTGGGCGGTATCGACGTCCTCGTCGCCAACGCCGGCATCACCCACGTGGGCCGCGTGGCCGAGACCGACCTGGAGGTCCTGCGCCGCGTCCTCGACGTGAACTTCTTCGGTGCGGTCCAGGCGACCCAGGCCGCGCTCCCGGCGCTCCTCGAGCGCCGCGGCCAGATCGTGGTGATGGGCAGCGTCGCGGGACAGGCGCCGCTGGCCACCCGCGCCGGCTACGCCGCCAGCAAGCACGCCCTCCACGGCTTCTTCGGCTCGCTGCGCGCGGAGCACTGCGACGACGGGCTCGGGGTGCTGATCGTGGATCCGTCCTTCGTGGACACGGGAATCGGCGACCACGCGCTCGGTCCCGACGGCCGCCCGGCCGGCGCCCGCACCGGGGTCGATGCGCAGCCCTTGTCGCCGGATGCGGTGGCCGACGCGGTCGTGGGCGCCCTGGTGCGCCGGCGCAGCCACCTCTTCATCCCCTGGCGGGCCGGGCTCTACGTATGGCTGGCGCGCCTGGCGCCGGGCTGGTTCGAGCGCCGGATGGCGCGCCGGATGCAGAAGTGACGGCGGCACCCGCGGGCCCGGACGCCGCGGCCAGCGAACGCATCCCGGCGTACGTGAAGGCCGGCTTCGCCCTGGGCGACCACACCGTCAATGTCCAGCTCGCCACCGTCTCGCTGTTCTTCCTGTTCTTCCTGACGGAGATCGCCGGGCTCCCGCCGTCCTGGGCGGGGCTCGTGCTGCTCGCGGGCCGCGGCGTGGACGCCGTCACCGATCCGCTGATGGGCCGGCTCTCGGACCAGACGCGCTGGTCCGGCGGGCGGCGGCGGCCCTACTTCCTGCTGGGCGCCGTGCCCTTCGGCCTCACCTTCGCGCTGCTCTGGGCCGACAGCGGCCTTACCCAAGCGCACGCCATCGTGCTCTACTACGGCGCGGTCTACGTGCTGAACACCCTCTGCTCGACGGTGCTGGCCGTGCCGTACATGGCGCTGCTCCCCGAGATCGCCCTCGACTACCACGAGCGCACGTCCATGAACTCCTACCGGATGGTCGGCGTGGTGGCGGCCATCGCGCTGGCGGCGATCGGCATGCCGGTGCTGGTGAAGGCCTTCGGCGGAGAAGCCGGGGGTTGGGCCGGCGCGGGTCGCGTGCTGGCCGTCTGGGTCGCGATCCCGTGGCTCGTGGTCTTCGGCGTCACCTGGGAGCGCCCCGGCCTGCGCGGGCGCGCCGACGCCCCGAACCTGCGCACCGCCATGCGCCGGCTCGTGGCGCACCGCAGCTACCGCATCCTGACCGGGCTCTTCCTCTCGGCGCGGATCGCCGTCGACGTGGCCGGCGCGCTCCTGATCTTCTTCTTCACCTGGTGGCTCGGACGTCCCGACGACTTCCCCATCGCGCTCGGGTTGATGCTCGCGGGGGTCGTGATCTCGCTCCCGCTCTGGCTCGGGCTCGCCCGGCGCATGGACAAGCGCGTCGTGTTCATCGCCGGGGGGCTCCTGTGGAGCCTCACCCTGTTCGGGCTGCTGGTGGTGGAGCCGGAGACGCCGCGCTGGGCGGTGTTCGCCCTGATGGGGCTCGCCGGGGCCGGCTACGGCGTCGCCGACCTCGTGCCCTGGGCCATGCTCGGCGACGTCATCGACGAGGACGAGCTGAAGGGCGGCGAGCGGCGCGACGGGATCTACGCCGGTTCCTTCACCTTCCTGCGCAAGCTCGGCGGCGCCTCCGGCGTGGCCCTGGCCGGCTTCGCCCTCGAGGGCGCCGGCTTCGTGCGCGGGGCGAAGGACCAGCCGGAGAGCGCGCTGCTGGCCATCCGCCTGCTCGTGACCCTCGGCCCGGTCTTCTTCCTGCTGGTCGCCTGCTGGATCGCCACCCGCTACCCGCTCACGCGTCACCGCCACACCGAGATCACGATCCGCCTCGCGGCCAGTCGCGCCGCGTCGGCATCGGGAGCCGCGCGGCCGTGAGCGAGCGGGGCGGGCCCGACCGCTGGTTCTTCGACGTCTGGTCGCGCTTCTACGACGCGCCCCTGGTGCAGCGGCTGACGTACCGGCCCGAGCACGACGCCGTGCTGCGCGGCCTGGGCCGCGGCGGCGGCCGCCGCATCCTCGACGTGGCGTGCGGAACCGGTCTGCTGGCGGCGCGCATCCGGCGCGAGCTGCCCGACACGAGCGTCGTGGGCGTCGACTTCTCGCGCGGCATGCTGGCCCAGGCCGCCGCCCACGAGCGCGTCGTGGCCGCCGCCCAGGGGAGCGCGCTGGACCTGCCGTTCCGCGACGCCAGCTTCGACGCCGTCGTCTCCACCGAGGCCTTCCACTGGTTCCCGGACCAGCCGCGGGCGCTGGCGGAGTTCCTGCGCGTGCTGGCGCCGAGGGGGCGGCTCCTGGTCTCGCTGGTGAACCCGCCGCTCGAGGCCATGAGCCGGGCGGGGAGCCGGCTCTCGCGGCTCCTCGGCGAGCCGGCCCACTGGCCCACGCGCGGGCGGATGCGCGCCCTGGTGGAGGATGCGGGCTTCCGGGTGGAATCCCAGCGGATCGTGCTGCGCGTGCCTGCGACCCTGGTGCTGCCCTCGGTGCTCACGATCGCCTCGCGCCCCGGCTAGCAGGCCGACCCAAGCCGAAGTCTTGAGTCGGCTTGCGCCGCAAACGGAGCCCTTCGGGCTCCGTCAGCTGGCCGCCGGCTGCCCGCCGCCGGCGGGTAGGCGTTCGCGAGCGCGGTGCTAGCCTCCGGAGGAAGGGAGTGCGGATCGTTGCCCGAAGGTCTCAACGTCGGGCTCCTCGCCCTGCTCCTCACGATCGCGGTCCTGGTGGCGAGCTCCAACGTGTGGCTGCGGCGGCGCGCTGAGCGGGAGAAGCGCGAGGCGGCCCGCGGGAAGAGCGTCTCATCCGAGGGCCTGCAGCGGGAAGACTGAGAGAGGCAGATAGCATGACCGATACCGGATTCGACACAGAAGCGGCCGCATCGATCCTGAACCGGATCCTCGAGATCGAGCTGGCGGGGGTGGTCCGTTACACGCACTACTCCTTCATGGTGTCCGGCTACACACGCATTCCGATCGTGTCCTGGCTCCAGGGGCAGGCGAGCGAGTCGCTGCTCCACGCCCAGGAGGCGGGAGAGCTGATCACCCAGCTCGGCGGCCATCCCTCCCTCGGGATCGGGAAGCTGCTGGGGAGCCACAGCCACGACGTCGGCGACATCCTGCGGGAATCGTTGGAGCACGAGTCCGCCGGCCTCGACGTCTACCGCGAGCTGCTGGCGCTGGTGGACGGCCGTTCGATCCTGCTCGAGGAGTACGCGCGTCGCCTGATCAGCGACGAGACCAAGCACATCGGTGAGGTGGAGAAGATGCTGCGCCGGCCGGGCGAGCCGCCGGGCCCGTCGCGGGCAATCTGACCACGAGCGCCTACTTCTTCTTCGGGAATCCCAGCCGCGCCAGGTTGCCGGCGATGTCCTGGCCCGCGGAGCGCACGTCGACGTCCTTGTCGATTTCCCGGATGATGCCTTCCGCGTCGATGTAGAAGGTCCAGCGGCGCGCGTACAGGCCGCCGAGCGCGGTGACTCCGTAGGCGCGAGCGGCCTCGCCCCCGGGGTCCGAGAGCAGGACGTGGCGCGCCTGGAGCTCCTTGGCAAAGGCGCGGTTCTTCTCGGGCTCGTCCAGGCTCACCATGAAGACGGCGGCGTCGAAGGCCGCGAGGGCGTCGGCGCTGTCACGCAGCGCCTTGAGCTCCTCGCTTCAGCCGGGGGTGAAAGCCTTCGGAAACCAGGCCAGCACGACGGCCTGCTTGCCGGCGTACTCGGCGAGCGTGTGGGTGCGCCCATCGGACCCCAGCAGCGAGAACGGCGGCGCCTTGGACCCCGGCGCCAGCGCTTCCGCGGCCGAGATTCCGGCGCTGCACAGCAGGAAGAGGGCGGTTGCGATGACGCGCATCGCAGAGGAGGGTAGTCCCTGACGCGGATCTGGAAAGAGGCGAGCGGAGCTACGGCCGCTGCCCCGCCCAGATCAACCCCAGCAGTCCCGAGAACAGGAGCAGGAGCGTGGAGGACTCGGGAACCACGACGCCGTTCAGCGAGCCGATGACGGCCAGCTCGGTGCTCTTGGGCGAGTTCACGTAGAGCGAGGTGATGCTGGCGCCGGCGGCGACGCCGAGGTCGGTCAGGTCGAAGTACGCGACGGTGATCGCCTGGCCGTTCGCGTTGACGAATCCGGTGTCGACGATCGTGGCGTTGACGCTGGTGCCGCCCAGGGTCAGGGAGAGGTTGAACTCATCCGTCTCCACGAAGAGGTCGTACACGGCGATGTCGTTCCCGGGATCGTTGACGATCATGTTCGGTGAACCCGACCTGGATGTACTGACCCGCCGTGGCCGGCTTGAAGTCGGCATAGGTCTCGGTATTGGGCCCGAGGACGGCCTGACCGATGACCGTGGCTCCCCCTCCGAAGGTGCCCTGGAAGTTGAAGGAGATGACGGTGTCGGCGAACGCGGTGAGGTCGTAGGTGGTCCCGGCGACCGTCACGGAGATGGCTGCCGCGTGCTCCGCCCGCGCGGTCACGATCGCGAGCGCGATCACCAGGAGGCGTAGGAGACGTCTGATCCGCATTTCGTCCTCTTCCCTCAGTTGCGACGAGGAGCCGGGAGCTCTCGTGCGCACAAAAAAAAGGGGAAGGGGACGCGTCCCGGAGGACGAATCCCCTTCCCCACGCAGTTCCTGAGCAAGTTGGTGCCTATTCCCCCGGAAAGTCGATTCTCAAGCAGAAACAGATACTTGTGGGACAGACGCCGAAGCTGGACGCGGCGTCTCGAGGAAAGAGTCTTTCGCAGCAGGGGAACGGGTCTTCCGTTGCTGGACCCGGGACGACGCTCTTGTCCGCGCGGGAGGGACGTCCGGAGCGGCTATGCTGCGCCCCGTGCGAGCCGTCCTGCTCGTCCTCGGCTCGGGGACGACCCTGGCCCTCGCGGGCCTCGTGCTCCGACGCGGCGGAGACGGCGGGGAGGTCCAGGTGCAGGGCACGCGCGGCGGCGAGACGCGAGCGTGAGACGCGCGCGCATCGTCCTGGTGCTGGCGCTGGCGGGACTCGCCGCGTTCCTGGTCGCCGCGCCCCCGCCGTGGAGCTGGGAAGGCGGCCCGGATTTCGCCGCCGCCGGTCGTCCGCTCTCGGCGACGGTCGCCATCGCGATGTGGTGGGCGGCGGCCGCCAACGCGCTGCTGTGCCTGCTGCTCCTGGCCACGGCGCGGCGCTGGGCCGGCGCCGACGTGGGAGCGGTGCTGCCCCTGCCGCCGCGCCCGGGGCGCCGGCTCGTGCTGCTGCTGCTGCTGGCCGCCGTGCTGGGCGGCGCCCTGCGCTGGAACCTCGCCCACTCGGGCCTCTGGGCGGACGAGGGCTGGTCGGTCCGCAACACGATTACCGGGATGGAGGAGCGCTCGCGCCGCGACCCGTCGCGGCTGGTGCTGCACGAAGTCGGCTGGCGCGAGACCCTGTGGTCGTACGAGCGGCCGACGAACCACGTCCTCTACAGTGTCCTGGCGCGGGCGAGCATCGGGGGATGGCGCATCGTCGCGGACCGCGATCCCCCGGCCTTCGACGAGTTCGCGCTGCGGCTGCCGTCGCTCGTCGCCGCGGTCGCGTCGATCGTGCTGATCGGCCTCCTGCTGGCGGACTGGGGACTCCCGCGCGCGGGAGTCGCCGCCGCCTTCCTGCTGGCCGTGCATCCCTGGCACCTGGTGTACGGCAGCGACGGGCGTGCCTACAGCCTGGTGGTGCTCTTCGCGACGGCCGCGGCCTGGGCCCTGACCCGAGCGCTCTCCACCGGGCGGGGTCGGGCCTGGCTCGGGTACGCGCTTGCCGTCTTCGGGCTGCTCTGGGCCCAGCCCATCGCGATCTACCTCGTGGTCGGCCTGGCGGCGGCCGGGGCGGTGGCGATCGTCGCGGCCGGCACACGGCCCCGGCGCCGGCTGGCGCGGCTCGTCGTCGCCCACCTGGCCGCCGGCATGCTCGTCCTCCAGGTGATGGCGCCGAACCTGGCTCAGTTCCCGGAGTGGGGCCGCTTCGCCGGGGGCCGGAACGCGGTCACTCCCGCCGCCCTGGGTCACCTCTGGTCCCTCGCGGCCACGGGCGTCGAAGCGCGCCAGCCGGACGTGCCCGAGCGGAAGCCCGGCGCCTACCCGAGTCTCGCGTCGACAGCCCGCGACGGCGGCTGGTGGGTGTATCCGGTCGCCCTGGGCCTCATCCCGCTGCTGCTCGTCGCCGGGCTCGTGCGGGTGCTCGGGCGCCGCGGTCCACCCGCGTGGGTGACCCTGGGCTGGGGCGCCGGCGTGCCCCTGGCCCTGGCCGTCACGGCGATCCAGGGCGGGCAGTGGTACCCGCGCTTCGCGATCTTCGTCCTGCCCCTGGTGGTGGGGCTGATCGCCGTGGGGCTCGAGGGTCTGCTGGCCGCGCTGCCCTGGCCCTCGGCGCGCGCGCAGCGGCTCGGCGTCGCGGCCGGGCTGGTGCTCGGACTGCTCGGCTTCCAGGCCTTCGTCGCGGCCAAGACCCGCGTCCTGCTGACCCGGCCCTTCACCGCCTCCCGGGAGCTGGTGGCGCGCTGGGACCGGGAGACCGGCGGCGACCCCGCCGCCGGCATCCGCGGGATGCTCGGTCTGGTGGGCGGCAACAATCACATCGAGGCCTACGACCCCTGGATCCGCGAGTTCGACGACGCCCAGGGGCTGGCCGAACTCTGCGCCGAGGCGCGCGTCACCGGGAAGCCGCTCTTCGTCGCGTACGGCTACCCGGGGAAGAACCGCAAGCAGCGGCCGGGCCCGTTTCGCTGGCTCGACGACCCGGCCTACTTCCGCGAGATCGCGCTCTTCGACGGAAGCGAGGTCGAGCGGCTGATCCGGCTGCTGCGCTACACGGGAGCACCGCTTGCTGAGGCGCGCGAATAAAGTCTCGCGCTGGCGCGCGCGGCTAGCGGCCGGCGGGTGTGCGCCGCAGGTAGCGGTACACGATCCAGTGTCCGCGCGGCTCGAAGCCGTAGAACTGCGCGACCTCCGCGAACCGCGTCTCGTCGCGCACGATGTCCGTCAGCTCGCGGCGCTTCCGGCCGGTCGCCCACGGATCCTGGAAGGTGACGAAGAGCTCCTGTCCCATGGCGTCCGCCTGGTCCATCAGGCTCCGCAGCTCGCCGGGCTCCGAGAGCCGGCGGCTCAGCGGGTCGTAGTACAAGAACGCCCTGCGCCAGGAGGCCGTGAGCACGCGCTCGTTGGCCGGGTCGAAGGGATCCCGCACCGGTCGCATGACGGCGGCCACCTCGCGGGTCTGCATCACCGGGCTGGTGCGAAGCGCGCGGAGCGCGAAGTGGCTGGTGGCGGCGTAGCCCAGCCAGAAGGCCGCCATCCCACCCGCGGTTGCGAGCATCCGCGCGCGTGGGGCGCGCAGGCGCACGAACACGGTCTCGAGCCCGATCGCGAGCAGGATCGCGAGGCCCGGCACGGCGTAGATCGCGTACCAGGGATGGAAGAGCGCGTGTCGCCACATCTGCACCGCCACGGCCAGGGGCGCCGGCAGGGCCAGCACCGCGACGAGCCAGGCGTGCAGACGGCCCCGGCGAAGCAGTCGCACGGCGCCGAGCAGCGCCAGCCCGACCGCCGCCGCGACGAGTCCCTGGAAGGGCCCAGGCCAGGCGCCGGCGAAGTCGGCCAGCTCGGCGTAGTGGTCGCCGGACCGCGGGTAGGCCCAGGCGGTCCCGGACCACACATGGCTCAGGAGGTCGTAGACCAGGCTCCGGTGTGGCTCCTGGACCTCCCAGGAGATGTGGAGCGCGAACAGGAGCAGGTTGGGCAGCATGAGCTGCGCCCAGACTCCCGCCGCCAGGAGGTTGGCGACGAGCCAGCGGCTGGCGCGCACCGCGACGCCGGCCTGCTGTCGGCGCCGGGCGAGCTCGGCCAGCGCGGTGAGGTTCGCTGCCACGACCACGAGCAGTGCGCCGGGAAACGTCCACAGCACGGCGGCGCCCGCTCCCGCGAAGGCCAGCCAGCGCCGCCAGCTGCTCCGCTCGAACGCGTCGAGCAGCGCGTAGAGGAGCAGCGGCACGAGGAGCATGAGCAGCGAGTACCCGCGAGCCTCGGAGACGTATCGCAGGTACCACGGGTGGATCGCCAGCAGCCATGCCACGAAGACGCCCGCCACCGGAAAGCCGAGCCGGCGCAGCAGGAGGGCCGTCGCCACGATCGCCCCGAGGCCGGCCAGGAAGGCCGGGATCCGCGCGACGCGTTCGTCCGGCCAGCGGACCTCCGGCTGCGCCACGGCGCGCCAGGCGCCGAGCGTGAGTCGCACGAGGATGGTGTGCGGGACGTGGTTGTTCGCGCCGTAGGATTTCTTGGTCCCGTAGTGGAACGTCCGGCGCCAGCTCGGCTGCCAGGCGACGGCTCCTCCCTTGCGGTCGCTGACGTACCCCCCGTCGGCGAAATAGAAGACCGTGGATATCTCGTCGTCCCAGAAGCCGAACTCGAGGCGCGGCCAGGCGAGGATCGCCGCCAGCGCGACGGCTCCGGCCACCAGCCATGCGAAGGCGCGGCTGCGCGACGCCGGCGCGGCGAGCGAGGGATCGACGGGGGCCTCGCGGGGACCCAGCCAGCGCGGGGCCCACCACCACAGCAGGGCGACCAGGACCGCGTTGCCGGCGCTGATCCAGTAGCGGTAGCAGCCGAGCACATCGAAGAGCCGGCCGGGCTCGACGGGTTCGAAGCGCCCCGGCACCTCCGCATCCCAGGGCTTCTCGCCCACCAGCAGGTGCACCACCAGCCCGAGCAAGACCGCTCCGAGTACGATCCGGACCCGGCGCAGTCGACCCGTTGCGTCGAAAGAAGGGTCTTCGAAGTCAGCCATGGGTGCGCCGAGCCGGGGATGGTACGGGCTCGGCCGGCTGCGCTGCCAGATCCGGGGCGCGCTCTCCGGTCCAGGTCCAGGAATGGCGCCGCGCCTGACCGGGACCGCAGCCGGGCTGCGGAAGGCCATCGCGGCTTCGCATCTCACCCGGCCCGAAGCGGAGCTCGGCTCGTGGCCCAGCGGCCGTGTCGATGATCGCCACGTGCTGCGGCAGCGGCCGCACGCGCATGCGCTGGCTGTCGACGGCCCAGGCCTGGATCTCTCGGGTGTCGAGCAGCGCCAGGCGCTGGGCCGGGACCCTCCCCCGGAAGGGCGCGAAGGTCTCGAGCCCGGGCAGGACGACCGCGTTGAGCCGGTGGTCGGCCTCGGGGATCGCCACGAACGGAACACCCGACATCTCCAGCGACGCCACGACGATGCGCTGGCCTGTCTCGTCGAGACCCGTCAGCAGGACCCCATCCGCCCGGCGCCCGTCTTCCGGCAGGCGCGCGTAGCCCCTCACCGCCAGCGTCGACTGCGAGAAGCGCGCCATCTGCAGGCTCGCATCGTTCTCGTCGAGCGGGGTCTCGTCGATCGCGAAGTGGCAGAGTCGCGTGTCCGGGAGGAGCGCCGGCTCGAGGTATCCGGTCTGGTCCAATCGGTTCACGAGCTTGTACGGGGCCTCGAGGGTCTCCCCCAGACGGCGAACGTACTCCGGCTCGAAGTGGTTGATGTAGAGCATGGCGGTGCGCGACTGGAGGCGCGCCGACCGCCACTCGCGCATGCCGACCACGCCGATACCCCATTGGAGCGCCTGGAACGCCAGCAGCGCCCCGGCCCCGAGCGCCGCCGCCCGGGGGAGGGCGGCCCGCAGCCGCGGGCGTCGGGCCCGTGTCCCCACGTCCTCCACCAGGAGGCCGAACAGGACGACGCTCGCCAGCAGCAGGTACGTCGACACCGTCAGGTAGTGTGGGACCAGCCCGTAGCTCCACTTGTTGACGGCCGAGCGGCCGATGGCGACGGCCGCACACGTCACCACGGCGTAGCCGCCCATGGCCAGCCACGGAAGCTGGCGGTCCCACAGGCGTGCGTCCCGCCGACGCCAGAGCGCATGGGCTACCCCCAGGCCAAACAGGGCCAGCAACCCCAGCGCGGTGTAGGGCGCGACGGCGCGCGGATCCAGCACGGTGTTGCGCGCGAATGGGCTTCCCAGGATGGCGCCGAAGAAGTCCAGCGCCCGCGGAACGCGTGCCGGCAGAGAGCTCAGGGCCAGGCCCGGGGCCCTCTCCCCCTTCTCGACGTACGAGAAGTCGGAGGTGTTCGCGTAGCCGTCGACCGTGAAGTGGGGCACGAGCACCGCGGTCGTGACCGCCAGCCATGCGGCCAGGAAGACGACCCGTACGCGAGTCGGTCCGAACCCCCGCTGGAGCACGACCGCGGCGAACACCAGGCCCCACAGCGCGAGACCGTGCGAGAAGCTGTTGCTGGCGAGCAATGCCGCGACGAAGCAGAGGGCGAACTTCGCTGCATGCCCGAGCCGTGAGCCCAAGACCGCCAGGATGAGGCAGAGGGCGAAGGGCGGCATGACGAACGTCGTCTGGATGCTGAAGAGGAAGGTCTCCCACTGCAGGGGCGAGAAGAGCAGGACGTTGGCCAGGAAGCTGAGTCCGTAGACGGTCGCGCTCCGCCCCGGGAAGGTCTGTCGCAGGAGGACGTGCACCAGGAGGGCGGTCGCCACGACGATCCCGAAGATGACGACCTGCTCGGTGAGCAGGCTGCCATCGCCCAGGCTCGCGCTCAGCAGGGTGATCAGCCTCGGGACCCCCATCCGGTGCTCGATGTGGGGCGAGTAGACGTACCGCCAGTCCAGGCTGCCATCGGCCCATTTCTGCAGCAGCGTGGCCCGCTCGAGGTCGTCCCAGACCGGGACCTCGACGGCGTGATGCGCCACGATCGCCGCCGATAGCACCGCCGGCGAGAAGGCGAGCAGCAGGCACGCCAGACGGGCCATCCGCGTCACCGGGTGCCCCCGTTCTCAGGCCGGCGCAGCTCCGCCGAGAGCCCAGCGGCCGTGGGGTGCACCACCACCCGAGCGGCGAGGGGGTGCAGGCGCATTGCGTCGCTGTCCACGGCGAAGGCCTCGAGCTGGACGCTGGCGGCGCGGGGCAGCCGATCGCTCGGAACCAGCGCCCGCCAGGCGGCGGTCTCATCGACGCCGGGAGTCCGGGCGTGGTTGTAGATGTGGTCGTGCTCGGGGATGGGAGGGAGCGGCATCGGGCGCAGCTCGGCCAGCGCGATCACGCGGCGCGAGCCACTGGCGTCGCGCGCGGTCAGCAGCACGCCGTCGGCGCGGCGGTTCGCGTGCGGCAGCCAGGCGAAGCCGGTCAGGTCGAGCCGCCCCTCGCGCGCGCGGACCCGCTCGACGTTTCCGGCCTCGGCCGGGAGGGGAGCGCCGAGGGCGAACGGCTCGAGGCCCTCGCCGTCCGCTCGCGCGAGATCGAGGTAGCCGCCGCCCTGGAGGATTCCGACCGCGCGGCGGAGCTCTGCCAGGGAAGCTCCGGGACGTCCGTCCACCCGGCGCAGGTCGCCGGGCGCGAAGCGCTCCAGAAACACCAGCGACGTCCGGGCCTGGAGTCGCGCCGACCTCCACTCCCCCATCCCCTGGATTCCGACCAGCCAGCCCAGCCCGACGCTGACCAGCAGGGCCCCGGCGGCAAACGCCGGTCCCCATTCGAGCAGCGCGCGAAGCCCTCGCCGGGACGCCGGGACCCGGGTGCGGAGGTCGAGCACGGCGAGCACGCTGAGGGGAAGCGAGGCGAGCCAGAGAAACAGGGAGATGCTCGTGTAGCGAGGCAGGAGCGGTCGGCCCCGCTCCCCGGCGTCCGGTCCCAGCGCGGCGAGGACGCTCAGCCCCAGGGCGTAGCCACCCAGAAGAAGCCAGGGGAGCCGGCGGTCCCGGAAGGCCGCGTCGCACCAGCGCCTGCCGCCGTAGGCCGCGCCCGCCACGAAGAGCGCCATCCCCAGCAGGCCGAAGAGCGGCGCCAGCTGCCCCGGCGGCACCAGCGTCGTGCGGGAGAAGGGGCTCCCCAGCAGGGTTGCGGAGAAGCGCAGGACCTCGAGAGGCTGCTCCAGCGCCGGGGCGGCGGAGAGGTCGACGGGCCGCGCTACGCCGAGCCCATGCGCCGTCAGCGCCGCTGCGGTGAGAGCCGCCCAGACCGCGAGGAATCCGAGGCGGGCGCGACCCGAACCGAACGCCCCGCCGAGGGCACCCGAGGCGAAGACCAGCACCCACAGCGAGAGGCCATGGGGCGCCGTCAGGCTGGCCGCGGTGGCCAGGAGCGCGCAGGCCGCGAACTTCTGCCAGACGAGCCACCGGGACCCGAGCGCGAGCAGCGAGGCACACACCGCAGCCGACGGGAACAGGAACCAGGCGCGCTCGGCCCACAGGAAGTTCTCCCACTGCATCGGCAAGAAGAGCAGCAGGTTGCACAGGAAGGCCGTCCCGTAGAGCGTGCCGTCCTCCCGCGCGAGGGTCCGGCGCAAGAGGCCGTACACGCAGAACGCGGTCGCCAGCACGAGGACGTACGCGAGACCCATCTCGAGGGTGAGGTCGTTGCCGAACCAGCGAAGGTTCGCCAGGGCCACCAGACGGGGAATCGCGATTCGCTCGCCCAGGGGCGACGGGTCGAGCCCCCCGTTCACGAGCCCGGCGCGATCCCAATCCCCGGCGACCGGCACGTTCACGCCGTGCTGCGCCACGAGCAGGGCGCCGGCTGCCGCCGGAGAGAACGCGAGCAGCCAGAGGATGGCACGCGCCACGGAGGACCGATCGCGCTTCGACACGGGGGCCAACGGTAGCCCTTCGCGCTCGGGGCTAGCGACCTGACTCGTCGGAGGACTCGACCTCGACCCGCAGTTCGCCCGCGCTGCGCGTGACGCGAAGTCGCTGGGGAAGCGGGTGCAGACGCATGCGGTCCGAATCCACCACGAAGGCCTCGATGTGAACGACCGGGGCTTCGGGAAGCTGCGCCGCGTCCACCCGGGCCCGCCAGACGTCGGTGGGCTTGGCGGGATCGAGCTCGATCTCGCCGTGCAGGTGGTCGTGCCGGTACAGGCGACCCGGGGGCCGCGCTCTGCCCTCGCCGATCCCCACGACGCGACGCGCGCCCTCGTCGCCCAGCGTGAGGAGCACCCCGTGCGCCTCGCGACCCGGGCCTCGCCCGAGCGCGGCGTGGCCCCGGACGGACAGCCGGCCGGGCCCGACCCGAGCCGAGTCGATGCGCCCCGAGACTCCATCCACCCCTGGCTGCGCGAACTCGAATGCGTCGGGACGCCGGTCGCGAGCCAGGGGAGGATCCAGGTAGCCGTAGCGGTCCAACGTCTCCGCCGGCCCGCGAACCATCTCGTAGTCGCGATCGAGGCGCTTGACGTAGCGGGGCGCGAAGTCCCGGATGAACAGGAGCGAGGTGCGCGCCTGGAGCCGAGTGGTCTGCCAGCCGACCATTCCGTCGACTCCGGCCTTCCAGCCGGCAGCCACCGGCAGGGCCAGCAGACCTGCGACCGCCACCACGACCAGGCGCGCACGCGGGCTCCGCGTCGCGAGGAGCGCCCCCAGCGCCACGAGCGCCACCAGCGCGTACTGCGAGACGCTCACGTAGCGCGGAGCCAGCGCGTAGAGCGCGTTGGTGGGAACGGCTCGCCCCAGCGCCGTCAGGCCGCACGCAATCAGGGTCACGCCGGCGAGGACGATCCAGGGCAGGCTGCGCTCCCAGAGCGCGCGGTCTCTCGCCAGCACCACGCGGGTCAGGGCGACGGCGAGGAGTCCGTGCACGGCGAGTCCCCACGCCAGGGCCACGTCTCGGGGCGCCCAGGGTCCCAGTCGGGAAAGCGGGCTGCCGACCATCGAGAGGTAGAAATTGGCCGCGAGCCGAGGGCGGCTTGCGGCCTCGGCAGCGTAGGCGACGAACGGCGTATGCTCGCCGGCCTCCACGCCGTACGCGTGACTGGTGGCGACACGGTAGTCCGCGAGGAAGTACGGCAGCAGGATCGCAGCCGCCGCGAGCGCCCATGCCATCACGAAGGCCCTGCGGGAGTCCCCTGCGCCGTTCGGGGCCGATCCCCGCAGCAGTACCCAGGCCGGGACGGCGCCCCAGATCAACAGCCCATGGGAGAAGCTGTGGGTGCCCACCACGGCCGCCGCCAGCGCCAGACCGAAACGGACCCACAGCGAGAGCCCCAGCTCCAGCGCCAGAAGGGCCGCTACCAGGCATGCCATGGGCAGGACGAACGCGGTCTGGATCGCCCACAGGAAGTTCTCCCACTGGAGCGGCGAGAAGACCAGCGCGTTCATCCCCAGCACCGCCGCGAAGCACGTGGCCGGTGCATCGGGCAGGCTGCGGCGCAAGAGCGCGCCCAGCACTACGGCCGTCCCCACCACGATGGCGAACGTGACCCAGTTCTCCCACACGAGGTTTCCGCCGCTGAGCTTCGCGTTGGCGAGGATGACCAGACGCGTCATCACGATGCGGTGGTCGATGTGCGCCGCGTACAGGTCCTGGAAGCCGAGCTCGCCCTCGGCGAAGCGCTCTAGCAGCGGCACGCGATCGAAGTCGTCCCAGACCGGAACGTTCTCCGCGTGCTGGCACACGAGCAGTCCCGTGGCGAGTGCCGGGAGGTAGGCGAGCGGGAGCATCAGCGACCGCATCCCGCGGCTTGTACCCGATTTCGCACGCCGGCGCCGGGTTGACCCCCGAGGGGCGTCCCCCCACCGCCCGCCTGGCGCGGCGGCTTGTGCCATTCTCTCGCCTGCATGTTCGAGCAGCTTCTCGACGTTCCGCTGCCGATGCTGATCGGCGCCGGTCTGGCCCTCTACATGGCGTGGGCCATCGGGGCCAACGACGTCGCCAACGCCATGGGGACGAGCGTCGGCTCCGGCGCGCTCACGATCCGGGGCGCCATCCTGGTGGCGGGGGTGTTCGAGTTCGGCGGCGCCTTCCTGGCGGGAGGCCACGTCACGGACACCGTGCGCAAGGGGATCCTCGACCCCGCACTGTTCGCGGACAGCCCCGACCTGCTGGTCTACGGGATGCTGGCTTCCCTGGCCGCCGCCGGCACCTGGCTGCTGCTGGCGAGCCGCGCCGGCTGGCCCGTCTCCACCACCCACTCCATCGTGGGCGCCATCGTCGGCTTCGGCGCCGTCGGAATCGGGATGGACGCCGTGGCCTGGGGAAAGGTCGGGCAGATTGCGCTCTCCTGGCTCACCTCGCCGCTCATCTCGGGGACGCTCGCGTTCCTGATCTTCTCGATCATCCGCGCCAGCGTCCTCGACCAGGCCGACCCGATCGACCGCGCCCGCCGGGTGGGGCCGTACTTCGTCTTCGTCGTGATCTTCACCCTGGCCCTCGTGACCCTCTTCAAGGGCCTCAAGAACGTGAAGCTCGACCTGGATCTCCAGCAGGCCCTGCTGGCGGCGACGGCGCTCGGGGTCGTCGGCGCGCTGGTGGGCCGCGTGATCCTCGCGCGCGTGCGGGTTCCGGAGACCGAGGATCGCGCCTTCCACTTCCGGCGCGTGGAGATGATCTTCGGGGTGCTCCAGGTGATGACCGCCTGCGCCGTGGCGTTCGCCCACGGCTCGAACGACGTGGCCAACGCCATCGGCCCGCTGGCGGCCGTCTTCCAGACCACCGGAGTCGAGGAGCTCGGCAAGAAGGCCGAGATCGCGCCCTGGATGCTCGGCATCGGGGGGCTCGGCATCGTGCTGGGACTCGCGACCTACGGCTACCGTGTGATGGAGACCGTCGGCAAGAAGATCACGGAGCTCACGCCGAGCCGCGGCTTCGCCGCCGAGCTGGCGGCGGCGCTGACGATCGTGATCGCGTCTCGGCTCGGAATCCCGATCTCGACCACCCACACCCTGGTGGGCGCGGTGCTGGGAGTGGGTCTCGCCCGGGGCATCGGGGCGCTCGACCTGCGCGTGGTGGGCTCGATCGCCGTCTCCTGGGTCGTGACCCTGCCTACCGGGGCACTCCTCTCCGTCTTCTTCTTCTACTTCTTCAAGGGACTCCTGGGAGACTGACATGACCTGGATCCAGAACCTCTTCCGCAGCTCGCCCGTGAAGCCCATGCAGGAGCACATGCGGGTCGTGGTGGCGTGCGCCCGCAAGGTTCCGGAGCTGATCGAGGCGATGATCGCGGCGGATCACGAGCGCGTGCGCCAGGTGCGGCGGGAGATCGACGAGCTCGAGCACCGGGCCGATCAGGTCAAGAACGAGATCCGCGCGAACCTCCCGCGGCGTCTCTTCATGGCGATGGACCGTCGCGACATGCTCGAGATCCTGGACGCCCAGGACAGCATCGCCGACACGGCCCAGGACGTGGCGGGGCTCGCCGACCAGCGGCAGATGACCGTGCCCGAGTCGCTGCGCGAGCCGTTGCAGCAGCTCGTGCAGAAGGTCGTGGCGACCTGCGAGCAGGCCCAGGCCGTGATCGACGAGCTCGACGAGCTGGTCGAGACCGGCTTCCGGGGTCGCGAGGTCAGCCGGGTCGAGGAGATGATCGAGTCTCTCGGCCGCATCGAGACGGACACCGACGCCCTGGCCGAGAGCCTGGCGCGCCGGCTCTTCGCCATGGAGTCGGAGCTCGGTGTGGGCACGGTCTTCTGGTACGAGATGATCGGCTGGATCGCCGACCTGGCGGACTACGCCGAGCGCGTCGGCAACCGGCTGCGTCTCCTGATCGCGAGCTAGGCGCCGGCCAGCCAGACCAGGGCGCCGGCCAGCGCCAGCATCAGGATGGCGGGCGCGGCGTAGCGGCTCGAGAGCGGGATCACGAGAAGCTCTCCCGCAGACCCTGCCGATCCGCCAGCAGGAAGATCACGCAGAGCGCGGCCAGCAGGGCAGCGACGCCCGACGCGCCGTGGAGCCAGGTGTCGAGGGTCCAGCGGCCGGCGAAGTGGCTGAGGACGACGAGCGCCGCTGCGCGCAGGACGTTGGCCAGCATGGCGAGGGCCGGGGCCGCCAGCAGCAGCAGGCCGCGCCTCGCGTGGGAGCGGGCGAAGCAGGCCAGGATCAGCGACACGGCGAAGGCGGCGTAGAGCGTGGAGAACCCGCTGCACGCTTCGCGCACCGTCCACGTCTGACCGGCGCCGGACAGGACGATCCCTTCGCGCGTGATCGGGAGCCCCAGGCCCACGAGCACGAGGTGAGAGCCCCAGGCCGTGATCTCCTGCAGCTGAAGGTGGGTCGCCAGGGTGCGCGGAACGGGCAGCATCAGCAACGTGAGGGCGAGCGGCACCGCCAGCAGCCGGGTGCGGCGGACGCCGAGCAGCAGCAGCGACAGCCCGGGCAGGGTCGCGACGAATCCGAGCGCGGCCAGGTAATGGCTCCGGATCACCGCATCCGCGACGAGCATCAGCAGGCCGGGCACCAGCAAGGCGAAGCCCCAGGCCGACGCGTCCACGCTGCGGTCGTCGTCCCGGGACAGGATCAGCCAGGAAAGGACCGCCACCAGGGGAGGGACGAAGAGCCCGTGGTTGTTCAGCCAGAGGTCCCGGCTCCAGTGCTCGAACATCCAGACCAGGGTCGGAGCGAAGACCAGCGCGTGCAGGGCGAGCAGCCCCAGCACCGCGAGCGGCAGCGCGTGTGCGCTGCCCGCGGGACGTGCGGTCCTCGGGTGTACGTCGCCGGCTTCCGACCCGCGGCGCCGGAGCAGGAAGCCGAACGCCAGGGCGCCGCCGGCCGTGCCGATGGCGACCGACGGCAGCAGCTGGTGGGTGGTCAGCGGGCTCAGCGCCAGCAGCGAGCCGCCCGCGGCTGCGAGTCCCAGGTCGCGCAGCGAGGCGTTCATCGGGCCGCTCCCGCGACCCGATGGCCCCCGTCCCGGGCCGGCCAGATCGGGTCGGCCAGCAGTCGGACGAGGGAGAGCCGTGCGGGCTCGTCGTACTCCGTGAGTCCGATCGCCATCCCCTCGTGGCCGCCCTCGGGCTGCGCGCGATAGGTGCCGAAGAGGACATCCCACCAGGGAAGCATGGCGCCGAAGTTGCTGTTTGCCTCCGCGACCCGCGTGGAGTGGTGCACGCGGTGGAGCTCCGGCGTGACGAGGAAGGCGCGCAGGATGCGATCGACGGGCTGTGGGTAGCGGGCATTTGCGTGCTGGATCGGGCCGAGGCCGGCGTTGATGGCGTGGTAGAGCAGCACCGCGATCGGCGGCGCGCCGAGGGCGAACACCATCGCGAGATCGAACGCCGCGAAGCCGAGCGCCTCGACGGGATGGAATCGCAGGCTGGTGGTGAGATCCACGTCCGGGTCGGCGTGGTGGATGCGGTGCACCGACCAGAGCAGGGGAACGGCGTGGAAGATCCGGTGGCGCGTGTAGTGGCCCAGATCCAGCAGCAGCAGCGTTGCGAGCACCGGGATCCCGAGCGGGAGCGGTACGGCGTTGAAGAGACCCCAGCCGCGGCTCTCGGCGACGAGCGCCAGGCTGAAGCCGAAGAGCGGGAAGATCCGGTAGACCGTGACGCTGTTCACGAGCGCCAGGCCGAAGTTGCTCACCCAGCGCGGGGCGAGCGCCGCCTTGAGTGCGCGACGCGGCGCTCGCGTCTCCCACGCACCCACGGCGAGGATCGCCGCGATCAGGATGGACCCGTGCACGATTGCCGGGCTGGCGACCAGGAGCCGCTCCATCGGCTGCGGGCTAGCGGCGCTTGCGGACCTGGTACACGACGAATCCGGCAGCCGCGGCCAGCCCGACCATGGTCAGGCCGGCAGGCTCCGGGATGCTGGCGAGAACGGCCGCTGCCGCGGGCTTGCTGGCCAGCACGGCGGCCGCTGCGACGAGGAAGCTGGAGACGCGCATAAGGGTCCTCCTGGGGTTTCGAATCCAGGATGGAAGTGGCCCCCCGGCCCCTGCAGGTGTCAGGAGCGCGCGAGAAACGCGCTGCGGACTTGCGCCTTGTCTTCGTGCCCGGGAAGGACTCAGTCGACGCCGGGAATCGGCGCCATCTGGGCCGCAGGCGAGAGCCGGGTGGGGCGTGCGCCCAGGGCTTCCTTCTCGTCGTCGGTGGCGGCCGCGCTCGGCGCCAGCGCGCCGCCGAAGGCTTCCTCCGCGCCCTTGCTGTGGAGCTGCCAGCCCGCCCAGGCGACGGCAGCGACGAGCATCCAGCCAATGATCTTGCCCATGCGAGAGACCTCCTTCCGATTCCTGGATCGGCCGAACGGAGGCTCCAGCCAAGGGACGGGCATCACACGTCGCCCCACGGGGCTTGCGTGTGCCCGTCAGGCGGGCCCGAACGATTCGCTGTGGATGTGCGCTTCGGGGACGCCCCGCGCTTCCAGCTGTTCCTGGATCGCCGCCATGAAGCCGGTGGGGCCGCACAGGTAGAAGTCGGCCCCGAGGCCGGGAACGAGCTTCTCCAGCAGGGCGCCGTCGACCCGGCCTTCGCTCTGGAAGTCGCGTCCGGCGTGGTCTCCGGGGCGCGGGCGGCTGTACGCGACGTGCAGCCGTACGTCGGGTCTGTCTTCGGCCAGCCGCTCGATCTCCTGGCGAAGCGGATGGTGGTCGCCGTCGCGAGCGCCGTGGACGAACCAGACCGGACGCTCGCTCTGCACGGCCAGCCGGTGCAGCATGCTCACCAGGGGCGTCAGTCCCACGCCCGCACTCGCCAGCACGACCGGCCGCGCGCCCGAGCAGTCGAGCACGAACTCGCCGCGGGCGGCTCGGGCCGAAACGAAGTCGCCCAGCTCGATCCGGTCGTGCAGGTGGCGGGATGCCAGACCCTGTGAGTGGCGCTTCACACTGATCCGGTAGCGGGCGGCATCCGGCGCGCTCGAGAGGGAGTAGGTGCGCACCACCGGCGCCGGCTGGCCCGGGATCTCCAGCTCGAGGGGCAGGTACTGCCCGGCGACGAAGCCGGGCAGGGGACTCCCGTCCCGCGCTTCGAACAGGAAGGACGTCACCTCCGCGCTCTCCCTCTGCTTCCCGACCACACGCAGCTCGCGGATCGCCTCGCCCTCCGCATCCCAGCGCAGCGGCAGCGCTCCGCGCAGCTCCACCACCTCCTCGATCGCGATCCGGACGAGTCGGCGGGCGCCGGGGAAGCGAGCGACCTCCGGCGAGTCCCAGTCGATCTCCGCCGTGCCGCTCAGCTGGAGCAGATCGCCCTGCTCGAAGTCCACGAAGAGGAGCCCCACCCGCGGGTCGAGCAGGAGGTTTCCGATCGTATTGAAGTGGTTGTTGCCCGCGTAGTCGGGGAAGACGAGGGTTCGCGCGTCCCGGATCTGGACGAAGCCGGGGGCGCCGCCCCGGTGCGAGGCGTCCATGCCGAAGGTCTCGCTCTCGCGGTCGCCCTCGCGATAGCCCGTCGCGATGAAGAAGGTGTCGGCGCGCCCGATGAGCTGCTGCTGGGAATCCGACAGGGTGCTGTCGAGGCGGGCGTCCACGGGCCGCGCCTCCGCCTCGGCGCGCCGCCAGCTGCGCTCCGTGATGTACTGGGGGCAGTTTCCGAAACCCTGCTCCACCGCCAGGACGAAGGCCCCGGCCTCGTTGTGGGAGACTCGCCCGTTGACGCGGTTGCGGCGCCGGCTCTCGAGCTCGATCCCGAGCAACCCGACGTCGGCGCCGGCGCCGAGCGCACCCGCCAGGGCGTCGCCGGGCGCGGGAACGGCGGCGACGTGCAGCGAGCGCGGGTCGGGGGAGGAGACGAAGCCGGGCCCCTCGGCCAGCAGCGTGGCCCACGGCCGGCCGTTCGCATCGCGCGCCACCGCCACGAGGAATGGCAGCTGGCTGTAGAACGCCCGGTGCTCCTCGGGGAGGAACGGTCGGACCACGCGTCGGGCCCACGGCTCGATCTCCTCACGGACCCCGAGCCGCGTCTGCACCCGCTGCTCGCCCTCGTGAAACGGAGACTCGCCCGCCATCGAGCCGATCCTACGCCGCCGGCGCGATGAACTCGACCCGGATGCCGCCCGGGATCGCGCACATCATGTGCTGGCTGGGGCCGCCGCCGAGGGGCTCGGGAGCGAACTCGACCGTCACGCCGGACGCGCGCGCCAGCCGCGCGTGGAGCCCCTTCAGCGCGACCTCGTTCTCCACGGCCAGTGCCAGGTGATGAAGCCCGATGCCGCGCTTGCGGTCGAAGGGGCGCGCCTGCTGCGGCTCCTCGGCCTGCCACAGCGTGACCATCACCTGGCCGTCGGAGAGGAACACGGCGGGGTAGTCGGGCGCCTCGCCCACCTGCCGGTAGCCCAGGGTCTCCAGGAAGAACGTGCGGGTCTCCGCCAGGTTCGGGACCGTGAGGCCGACGTGATGCACGCCTCGGGTCATCGGGATCGGATCACGCATTTCGGCTTCTCCTTCTCGTCCGGGCCAGGTGAACCGCGCGCGGCTTCGTCAGATGCGAACCCGCAGGTCGGGTTCGCGGATCTGGCCGACGAGCCGTACTCGACCCCGATCGATCAGGTCGAGGACCGACGTCACCACTTCCCGGTCGCTGCCTCCGGCGTCCACCAGCTCGGACACCAGGTCCAGGAGCGTCGTCGTTCGAACCGCTGCGGGTCGCTCGTAGGTCATCATGGCGGCGATCATGGTCGTCCTCCCTATGCGGCGGCAACGCCGGCCGCGTACTCGATGTCGTTTCGCAGCACGTCGTAGGCGCGGTGCTACTCCATCACCCGCGCCACCTCGTCGATGAACGACTCGTCGTAGCCCGCGCGGCGCAGCAGGTGGAAGCCCATCTCCATGCCGGCGCTGATGCCGCCGGCGCTGACGATGCGGCCGGCAATCAGGAAGGCGTCGAGGGCAGGGCGGTCGTTGAAGCAGTAGCTGGGGACGACGGTCAGGCCGGCCTGGGTCTGCCCGGGATGCCCGGCCTCGGCCACCAGGAAGGCGTCGAGCTCGGGATCGAAGCGTCGCGCCACCGAGAAGACGCCGATCGGGGCGGCGTAGTCGATCACCTCCGCGTCCTTGAAGACGTAGACGCCGAGCCGGAATCCCGGCTGGCGGAGGTGGGAGCGCGGCGGCCTGGGCATGTTCCTTCTCTTTGGCTTCGTTCCGGATAGAGCAGGCTTCGTGCCAAGCCAGAGGAAGGGAGAAAAGCTCAATCGATTCAATCGCTTGAAGAGATCAGCCCGATCGTCTGGCGATGACGAAGAATCGTCATCAGCGAGATTTCGCTTGCCAAGGACGAGATTTCGTCGAATCGTGGAGCCGTGACCAGCTCCCCCGGCCCCGCACCGAGCTTCGAGTCCGCCCGGGAGCTCCTGCTGGAGATGGCCCGGGAGCGCTCCCTCGACGCCCTGCTGCACCGGATCGTGGCCGAGCTGGCCGACCAGCCGGGGGTGGCGCTGGCCCGGGTCTGGCTGATGGAGCCCGGGGACATCTGTCCTGCCTGCCCGATGCGCGGGGAGTGCCCGCAGCAGGTGCCGTGTCTGCACCTCGCGGCGAGCGCCGGCACGCCGAAGGCGGACCCCGGCGCGGACTGGTCGCGCCTGGACGGCGGATTCCGCCGCTTCGCGGTCGGGCGGGGCGTGCGCAAGGTCGGTCACATCGCCGCGACGGGAGAGCCGGTGGCGATCGAGAGCATCGAAGCCGATCCGAGCTGGATCGGGCAGCCGGAGTGGGCGCGCCGTGAGGGCATCGCGGGCTTCGGCGGTCAGCCGCTCACCTTCCAGGGGGAGCTGGTCGGAGTCCTCGCCGTCTTCACGCGCACCCACTTCCGCCTCGACGCCATGAGCTGGCTGCGGCTGGTGGCGGACCATGCCGCCGCCGCCATCGCCAACGCCCGCGCCTTCGCCGAGATCGAGCGCCTGCGCCAGCAGCTCGAGCTGGAGAACGCGTACCTGCGCGAAGAGGTGGCCGAGGCCCAGGTCTTTGGCGAGATCGTGGGGCAGAGCCCGGCCCTGCGGACCGTCGAGCGACAGATCGAGTTGGTGGCGCCCACCGACGCCAGCGTGCTCATCCTGGGCGAGTCCGGCACCGGAAAGGAGCTCGTGGCCCGCGAGATCCACCGACGCAGCGCGCGCCGCGACCGCCCCCTCATCAAGGTGAACTGCGCCTCCGTTCCCGGCGAACTCTACGAGAGCGAGTTCTTCGGCCACGTGAAGGGGGCCTTCACGGGAGCGGTGAAGGATCGCGTGGGCCGCTTCCAGGCTGCCGACGGGGGCACGCTGCTCCTCGACGAGGTGGGCGAGATTCCCCCGGCGCTCCAGAGCAAGCTGCTGCGGGTGCTCCAGGAGGGGCAGTACGAGCGCCTCGGCGAGGAGCGGACGCGGAGCGTGAACGTGCGCGTGCTGGCGGCGACCAACCGGGACCTCAAGGCCGAGGTGGCGGCGGGACGCTTCCGCGAGGATCTCTACTACCGGCTCAACGTCTTTCCCCTCGAAGTGCCAGCGCTACGCCAGCGAAAGGAGGACCTGTCCCTCCTCGCGGCGCACTTTCTCGAAGCGGCCGCCCGCGGCGTGCGCGACTCGAAGCCGCCCCTCACGAAGGCGAACCTCGCGCTGCTCCAGGCCTACGACTGGCCCGGCAACGTGCGCGAGCTCCACAACGTGATCGAGCGGGCGGTGATCACCGCCCGGGACGGGAGGCTTCACTTCGACCTGCCCGCGGCTGGCACGGCGCGTGGCGGTGCAGCGTCACGCACGCCCGCGGAGGCAGACGCGCCGGGGGAGGTGGTGCCCCAGCCCGAGATGGACCGCCGGGAACGCGAGAACATGCTGGCCGCCCTGCGTCACGCCCGCTGGAAGATCAGCGGAGAGGGCGGGGCCGCCGAGCTCCTCGGCGTGAAGCCCACCACCCTGCGCTCGCGGCTCAAGAAGCTGGGACTCGAGAAGCGCGCCTGAGCGGGTCAGCTTTCGGGGTCGGAAAACTTCGGCTCGCGTTTCCGGAGCCGCGCCACCACCGCCTCCATCTGGTTGGCGCTGCGCAGCGCGGACGTCTGCATCGAGGTGCACGGCGGCAACGGGTTCACCGAGGAGTACGGCTTCCTCGACATGTACAACGGAGCCCGCCTGCTGAAGACCGCACCAGTGTCGCGCGAGATGATCCTGAACTTCGTGAGCGAATGGGACCTGGGCCTGCCCCGGTCGTACGAGGGCGGCGGGCCGCGACCCCGCCGCCTTCGCGTCAATCGGACCGGCTGCTGATCTCGTTCGCGGCCGCGACGACCTTCTTGCCGAGCTCCGCGACGCGGCTTCGAGGGAGCCGTTCCGCCGGAGCGGCGATCACGATCGCGCCTTCGGCGCGACGGTCCCAGCCTCGGATCACGGCTCCAATCGATGCCACGTCACGCAGCCACTCCCCCCGGTAGGTTGCGTAGCCGCGCTTGCGGATGCGGACGAGCTCCCTGCGGTGGAGCGCAAAGCGTGCTTGCCCGTCGGTTCGCCCGCAGCTGCCGAATCGGCGTCGCAGCGCTGGCCCGCCTGGTCTGAACGCCCGCCCCGCGCCTGTGCGCCTCCGGGAACAACCGGACGCGCGGCGTCCGGTTTTCCGGACGGCGGAGGGGAATTCCCGTCGGAGGAGCGGGGCGCTCGTGCGCGCAAGCCGCCGCCCCATCCACGTCACCTTGGCACAGCACTTGCGTCCATGCGCCGTGGCGGGGGAGTGGAAGGGTCGACTCACGGGGCAGTGCAGCGGAAATTCGCGGGCGGCCCGGGCTCGCGTCGGGCGTCGGACGAACGTCGGGCTTCGCCGGCCGGGGCCGGGTCCCGGGGGCGCCGTTCCCGCGCATAGCCCCTCGCGCTGCCTGCAGAGGAGCGAGATGAGCTCCCCAGCGAGGTGTTGATGCACCCGAAGCACGTTCTCGCCATCGGTGCGCATCCAGGCGACGTCGAGTTCTACGCGGGTGCCACGCTGAGCGAGATGGCTCGCAAGGGCGCCTCGGTCACGATCCTGGTCTGCACCGACGGGGCGCGCGGCTTCGGGGCCGAGGAAGATCTGGCGAGCGTCCGGCGCGGGGAGGCCGAGCGGGCGGCGGAGGCGCTCTCGGCGGAACAGGTCGTATTCCTGGGATACCCGGACGGCCAGCTCGAGGCCACCGAGCCCGTGCGCCGCGCCATCGTGAAGGAGGTCCGGCGCAGGCGGCCGGAGCTCATCCTGACCCACGATCCGACGAACCTCTGGCGAAAAGTCAATGACGCGATGCGACTCGGACACAGCGACAACCGAGCCGCCGGGGTGGCCACACTCGACGCGATCCACCCGCGAGCGGAGCTGCGGAGCTACTATCCCGAGCTCACTGCGAGGGGATTTTCGCCCTGGATGGTGCGCGAGGTGTGGTTTTTTGACACGGCAGAGCCCGATCACTTCGTCGATACGAGTCCGACTCGCGCCAACAAACGCTCTGCGTTGGCCTTTCACGTGAGCCAGCTTCCCCGCCGCCTCTTCGAAGAGACCGACGCCGAAGAACACAGTGTACAAGCGGAGCGCGGCTTCCCAGCCGAAGCGTTTCGGCGTTTGATCCTCTTCTGACCCCTGTGGGCCCCCACGGGTGCTGACGCCCTTGCACCCACGCAGGTCGTTCAGCCGACATTCGAACACGGTTTGTTTTCCTAGCGTATTTTTTCGGTGTAGGTACCTGTAGGCGCTTATACTGAGCGATCGGGACGCTAGGGTTCGTCTTCGGGGCGCTGGACCCCCGGCAGGATGGGGCGGGAAACACGTGGAAGAGGCGAATCCTCAGGGGATGCGGGTCCTCCTAGCCGGCGTTCCCGCCGGCCTCGAAGCGCAGATCGCGTCGGCGTTGCCGTCGGACCTCAAGGTGGAATTCACCGTGATGGCCGCGCTCGAGGACGCGGACGCCGGCGACTGGGCCGCCGGGTGCGACGCGACCTTGATCGACAGCGAGACCATCCCCGACGCGACGCGCGGCCCGATTGTCCGCGGGATCCTCGGGCGCATCCGGGAGCGGGATCCGCGCGCGCGCGTCCTGGTGCTCGTGCCGGGTAAGGATTCCGATGGAGCGCGTGCCGCGGCGGCCGCCGGCGCCTGGGAGGTCCTGAGCCCCGAGGCCGGCGCGGAGACCTGCGCGGAGCGGTTGCGCGCGGCGGCCGCCATGCGTCGCATGGAGCAGGAGGGCGCGCGAACGAACGGACCCGTTCTCACACCGAACGCACCCGTTCTCGCAGCGAGGCAGGCCGAGTCCTCCGTCGAGGATTTCAACCGTCTCGTCGGAGACAGCCCGCAGATCCGGAGCATCGTGACGCTGATCCGCCGCGTGGCGGTGAGCGACGTCCCGGTTCTCATCACCGGCGAGAGCGGGACGGGAAAGGAGCTCGCCGCGCTCTCCATCCATGAGTTCAGCCCCCGGGCGAAGGGCCCCTTCGTTCCCATCAACTGCGCAGCGGTCCCCGAGAATCTGCTCGAGTCGGAGCTCTTCGGTCGCGAGAAGGGCGCCTTCACGGGCGCTACCACGGCCCAGCGCGGGCGCTTCGAGACGGCCCACGGGGGAACGCTCTTCCTCGACGAGATCGGCGATCTCACTCCCCCGGTGCAGGTGAAGATCCTGCGCTTCCTCGAGGACCACGTGGTGGAGCACGTGGGCGGGCTGCGCCGCATCCCCCTCGACGTGCGCGTGATCGCGGCCACCAACCACGACCTGCGCGGCGCCGTCGCCGACGGCAGCTTCCGCGAGGACCTCTTCTACCGCCTCAACGTCTTCAGCCTGCACCTGCCGCCCCTGCGCGAACGGGGCGCGGACGCGGCCCTGCTGGCCGACCGGTTCCTGGAGGGCTACGCGGCCGAGGCCGGGCGGGCCTTCGAGGGCTTCGACGACGACGCCCAGCGAGCCATCCTGCGCGCCGCGTGGCCGGGCAACGTGCGCGAGCTGATCAACCGCGTGCGCCGCGCCGTCGTCGTCGCGGAGGGATCGCGGGTCACCCTGGCGGATCTCGACCTCGACCAGGCCTGCGCCCGCCAGCCGACGACCTTCCTGTTGCGCGAGGCGCGCCACGCCGCCGAGATCGAGTGCCTGCGCGCCGCACTCGAGCACACGGGCTGGAACAAGTCCGAGGCCGCCCGCACCCTGGGCATCAGCCGCACCCAGCTCTACGAGCTGATGCGCCGCCACGGGATCCCGGAGCCCGCGGCACGCGAAGACGCCCAGCCGCGCCAGCCCCGCGGCTAGCGGAGCCCTCCCTTCCCCGACACCGTTTCGGTATCTCGGACAGCCCTGTGCGGGGTAGCTGACACTCGGGGCGTGGCCCCACGGGGGACCTTGTCATCCGGAGCTGGCCCCGAAGGCAGCCCGGGTGCCCACAAAGACGACGCCCCACCGCCTCTCGGCGGTGGGGCGTGTCTCTGTCTCAGCTCAGAGAGCTGAACCGACCCCGCTCTAGTTGAGCAGCTGCTTGACGGCAGGCTCGCACAGGCGAGTCGGCCGTCCCGCTCGAACGGTCTGACCATTCGGGTGGAACTGATCCTCGATCTCCACCGTCCGTCCGCGGAACCGATCCTGGTTGTCCGAGTCCCCGATGTCGTAGCACTTGTAGTGCACGTCTTGCGACGGCGTCTCGGTGCCAGGCACCGGGAACGGCAGGGGATCGGACCACTGCGGCGGAGTGAACTGCTCCGCGTTCTTCTGGAAGAGCGGGTTGCACCACAGTGACGCCTTCCTCGCGTCGTAGCTCTGGCTCTCGAACTGGTCCTCCAGGCTCAGCCCCGCAATGGGAGTGAGCGCAGGCGTCCCCCGCTCCGTCCGACCGAGGTAGCACTGCAGGTGCGCCAGCCTCTGCTCGAGCGCGTCGAGATCGCAGGTGACCGGCGGGTCCACCGTATCGTCCGGCACGCAGTTCTTGAGCGCCGGCAGGCAGATCTCCCGATGCCGGGAGACGCGCAGCTCCTCCGACCCGAACTGGTCGGTGCCGCGGATCGCCCAACGACCACTCCTGCCCCGCGGGAGGAGCTTGCGCACCTTGTAGCACATCAGATGCGCCTCGGGATCCTCGATCCCCTCGCCGTTCTTGTCGACCGGGTTGCAGATCTCGGTGGGGCGCACGGCGAGAACGGTGGCAGTGCCGAACTGGTCGACGATGTCCACCCTCTGCTTCCGGAACCGTTCCCGCGGCGGGAACTTGGCGGCGTAGCACTTGAAGTTGTCAACGTCACAAGCGCACGTGGCACGATCGGTGTCGTCGTAGATGCACCCGGGCGGCTCGTCGTTGATCCCCTCGCAGTCCACGGACGCCTCGTCGACCGTGGTCCCCGCCAGCGGGCCCGTGTCCCCCATGCACGTCACGACGTCATCCACGGGGATGTCGAAACCTGCCACCGGATCCACTACGCCCTGCATCGCGCTCGTACAAGTCAGCGGGATGTTGATGGGAGCCCCGTCGGGGTCCAGCGTATCCGTGACCGTGCACATCGTAGCGGGAGCGTCGGCTAGGTTCGCCGAGGAGTTGGTGATCGTGATCTCGATGTCACCCTCGCACTGCCCAGTGTTCGGGTCCCGAATGCACTCCTTCTCGAGGTCGACGACCGGACAGCCCCCGCGACAATTGAAATCGAACGTATCCAGGGCCCCTGCCGTCAGACCTGGGTTCTGCCCGACGCCTACCTCACCTTCCCAGTTGGTAAATCCCCTGAACAAGAACGTTCCAGGCATATCCGGTCGTTCAGTGCCCGGGCACACGTCGGGCACCACGCAGTCGGGAGGGTCATTCTCGAACGTAACCTGTCCTCTAGCGAGTAGAACACCCGCGTCGCCCGGACAAGTGAGGCCGCTCGCGGGCTCTGGCCCGAACGGGTTCCCGACCGTAGACTGCTCGCAAACGATGCAGGGCAAAGTGCAGCTGCCAGCAGGAACTGGGTTTCCGGCCGCATCGACTGTGCAAGCTGTCCCCGGACTGCCCCTAAGAGTGCACGCCGCGTTGTTCTCCACCAAAATAGCGCTGTTGTTATCGAAGTCCTGCGTGAACGGAGGATCAGGAGCAGGCTCGTTGGTGGTGTCACGGCAGATCGCCGCTGAATTTTGAGGGATATCGATGAGCCCGCCAGAGATTCCGATTCCCAACAAGTCGTCCGGCAGGGGGTTCGTCGGGTTCTCCGTTATGAGCACCACGGGGTCAACGGAAGTACCAGCCGGCGCTGCCTCGAAGAAGCCCGCGGTCGTTAGACAGTCAAGCAAATCCCCCGGCGCGACATCCTGGGGCGCACATTGCAGGTCGGCACCAAGTCCCGCGCGCGCTTCCGAACCCCCGAGAAGCCAACTTAACGTCAGAACTCCGGCGGCTATGGTCACCCACCGACTCTTTCTCCCTGTTGCCATCATCATTCTCTCCTCTTTGCCCTGATGGTCCAATCCGGCATTGTCCGGCGCGGACGAAGCGAACCGCCGCGCCACCCGGTGGCGCGGCATCGCTGCAACGGATGACGAAAGCTCCTCCCCCGCAGGGTGATGCTACGCCCCGCTCAACGAATCCTTGCCGACACCCATGCTGTGCACAATGCAACTTGTGTGCCCGACGTCTCTTGCTACGAGGGTTAGCGTGCATCCAAGGCGGATCGGCCCAAGCGTTCGTTCTATAACGATTTGATGGCCTGCTCGCTGCGGTCGGCTCTCCCGCCGCCTCGATATGGGCAGCCCCTACTGTCCGGAATCCGAACACCCTGCGCACGCGCTCTGTGGCTCGAATCCCCCGCAGGTGCCCTCGCGCAGGAATTCATGGGATTTCAAGAAGAGGCGGGGCCCGATCGCGGGAGTCGGGGCGTCCGCGTCGCGCGAGGGCGCCTGGCGCGGCCTGCTTGGCCTGAGTTCGAGACGCGCGGAACGCGGACCCGCGGCATGAGCTGGTGCCACACAACACAGGCGCGGACGCGTCAGGCTGGGCTGCCCCAGCAGGGAAGACAAGCGGGGCGCCGGTTCCCCGGCGCCCCGCTTGTCAGGGGCCGACTCTCACCTAGCGGTCTACGGATCCAGGGAGATCACGCTTAGGCTAAGCGAACCATCCACAGCGAGCACCAGGTTGCCTCCCGCAACCACTTCCAGGATGCCACCTGCCAGCTTGATATCGTCAACAACCTCAGGGCGCGTAGGATCCGAGATGTCGAGGGCGCGTACCCCAGCTGAAGTGCCCTCGAACGCGTAGTCGCCCAGTATCGCAAGGCCCCGACCTCCGCCGCTCACGCTTCCGAGCAGTCTGATCGTGCTCGGGTTCGACGCGTCCGCAGTCCGGACGCCGGCACGGTCGGCCCAGACCAGTATGCCCGCTGCCGCGTCCGCACCGTAGATCTCGAACGGACCTCGTGTCCCTTCGAATGCGTTCCGCGGATCGCGGGCGTCGACAACGGACAGGCTGCCAAACGAGTGGAGGAACGCGACGCCTCCGTCCACGGCGACGCGATTCGCAAGGAAGCTAGTCGCAGTACCGCCGATGATTCGAGGCGCTCGCGGGTCGCTGACATCGATAATCTGAAGACCTGCATCTGTGGTGGAGACATATGCGAGCGAGCCGTCGACATCAATTCCTGCACCTCGGGGGTTCCCCGGGAGAGCGAGTCGCGCAGCCAGAGAGGGTGCCGAAGGAACTCGGATGTCGACGACGGCCAGGCTTCTCCCGAAATCGGACACGCGTTGCTCAACAACGTACGCGTACGCCCCGTCCGTCGCAGCGGCCAACTCCTCGTGGGCGAGATTCAACGTCCCCACCACGGCGGGCCGCGACGGGTTCGAGNGACCGGACCAGACGAAACGCCGCACCTTGGCGTCGTCGCGCTCTTCGCGCCATTCTTCGGCGAGCGGTTGCCCGCGCCGTCGAAGGCGGCGACCTGGTAGGAGTGCGTCGTCGACTCGGGGAGGTTGCCGTCCGCGAGCGAGCGCAGCGGTGCATTCACACGGCTGTAGAAGTTGCCGTCCCGGTACACGTCGTAGCCCTTGAGGCCGGAGCCGCCGCTGTCCGATGCGGCGTTCCACGACAGGTCGATCTGCGAGCAGTTCGCTGCCTTGGCCGCGAGACCCGTAGGCGTCGACGGAGGTTGCGTGTCCTTCACCGTGCAGATCTGGGTGTTGCACGCACGAGATGTCTGCGGCTTGGTGGCCGTACAGAAGTTGGCGCCGACCGTACGGCCGTCGCTTCGTCTGCACGAGAGAGGTCGGGTCTGGGTTCCGCCGCCGCAGGTCTTGGAGCAGATGCCCCAGGAGCCCGCGCTCCAGGCGTACGTGAACGTAGTCCCGCCTCCGCCGGTCCCCCCGCCGCCGGTCGAGCCGCCGCACTGGCCGAGCTTCTGGCAGCGGATCTGGTCGGCCTTGGCCTGGGCCGCGGCACGCCTGGCGTCGGCGTCGGCCCGGGCCTTTGTGCGCATGGCATCGGCCCTGGCCTGGGCGTCAGCGCGCATCTGCGCCGCCTTCGCCCGGGCGTCGTCAATGGCGTCGGCCCCGGCCAGCTGGGCCGGAAGCGCCACCGAGAGCGCGAAGGCAATAGCGAGGAAGAAGTAGCGAGTCGTCGCCTTCGAGAACATTGTGGTCCCCCCATACGCGTCCCGTCCGGGTCGGGGCGCAGCCGCCCCGTGCAGGCATATGGATCGCGGATACGGGGCAAAGAAAAAGTGATAGGCCCCACAAAAAACGACAGAACGGCGGTTGCTTACGCGGAAGCGCGGCCTGGATCAGCCCCGGATGGCAAGGCGGGTGGAGCTCACTCCGCGCGCATCTCGCGCGGTCGGGAGCCGATGGTTGGATCGCGGTCGGAAACGCCCAGGAACCATGGGCAGCGCGTGGTACCCGTTGCGCCGGGGCTGCGCCCGGCGGAGAGGTCGGCGAGCCCGCTGCTCTGCTCTGCCATGGGCTCGGCGGCGGCCTGAAGAACGGACTCTCTGGCGGCGCGCCATGGGGAGTCTGCTGGCGGCGGAGGGGATTCGTGCGGAGGCGCGGGGCGCTTACTCGCCCTTCTGCTGTTGGAAGATCCGGACACCTTCCGGGGGTCTGAACAGCTCGGCGCGGGGGGGTAGGTCGGTGCGGTAGGCGTCGTATTGGACGGAGTGGACGAGCTCATCGGCCTGGTAGACCTGTAGGGTCTCGACAGCGGTGCTACCCGCGGGGCCGATCGCGACCACCCTGACCTCGCCGAACGTGGCCTCGTGCTGCTTGCGGGGCCGGCCGTCCTCGCCGACGACCTGGCTCGCGGTCGCCTGGTGAGCCTTCAGGAACTCGATCTCCCGGCCGTACTCGAGCTCTCCGAGCGGCGGGGGGACGTCCTCCTTCTTGAACATCGGGGCGCGGAAGACGTAGGTCGGCCCCGGGTCGATCGTGTGGCGGCCCGTGCCGTCGAGCTGGTTGATCGCGAAGATGTGGGGCTCGTTCACGATCGCGAGCAGGTGCACTCCCTGCTCGCCGTTCACCGGATACTCCATGCGTCCGAAGCGTTCCCCCAGCCGGTACAGGGTGCGGGGCTGGGCCTCGAAGGAGGCCGGGTCCACGCCGGGGGTGACGTCGCGGAACACCAGCATGGTCATGCGCACGGCGGGCGGGAAGTAGTGCTCCTCCTGGCCGGGGCCCGGGCCAGCCGCGCCGCTGCAGGCGACCAACAGCATCAGGATCGGGGCGCAGGTGCTTCGCATGGCTCTGTGGGCCTCCCATCGGCAGGTGGCGGACCGCCCAGCCCTGGACGGACGGATCCCCGCGGGAGGACGCAGGATCGCGCCCCGCGGCGGCGGGGGCAACTTTCCCGGTGGCCTCGTCGGGATCGCAAGCGGCTTCCGTGCGCTCTATCACATTCGGAGTTCAGGTTTCCCGACAGTAGTCGGGAAATCCCCGCATCTCGAAGTAGTCGTCGCTGCTGGGAAAGATCACTTTTCGCAGGTTCCGGGTCCAAACCGGTGTTCGGTTTCCCGGACGGCGTGCCGTCCGCGAGGCGGTTCTGGAGCCTTCTCGGTGGCCTTCAAGGGGTTTTCCCTGCGGCACGGCCCTTGCTTAGATGGCAGTCAAGCGGGCCTGTCGCCTTCCGGGGGCCGGCGCCGTGGAAGCTGCAACGACCCCTCGGGGCAGGGAAAGTTCCCCAGCGCCCTTGGGAAGCACGGAGAAAGGAACGGTCCGATGAAAGCTGCATTCCAGATCCTCCTCGCCGTCGCCGTTGCTGGGGCGTTTACCCTCGGCGCGACGCAGGCGAAGGCGGATGCGAACGTGTACGCACAGTTCGCAAAGTTCAAGACGAAGACGGTCACCGAAGACATCGACATCACCAAGACCATCAATCTGACCATCGATGAGCAGATCGACGTCGATGCGGCGGCCGAGCAGGAAGTCGTCAACAACCAGCGGAACCAGTGGAACTTCGTCGAGGACGAGAACGGTCTCTCGACCGCGTCGATCGACGGCGCCACCGGTGACAACGGAAACGGCATCTTCCTGATCAACCAGGCACCGGGTTACAGCAACAACCAGGCCAACGAAGTCTCGGTGACGATCGTGGAGTCGCCGGCCGACGGCGCCTTCGTGCACGCCCAGGACGCGGTGGAGCAGATCAACGGCTGGAATCCTCCGACCGCGACGGTCGACACGGGCACCGACCCGCCGACCGTCACCCTGAACGACACGGCGCCGCCGGACCGCGACGGGGACTTGTTCCCGGACTACGTGAACCAGTACATCACGGTGTTCGGGAACGTGACGTCGGATGACGTCACGGACTCGTTCAACGATGGCAGTGGCATCGTCGGGATCAACCAGTCGGCCGGTAGCCTGAACAACCAGAAGAACTCGACCGCGATCGCCCTCGCCGACTTCGCCACGTTCGCGCTGGGTGAGATCGACCTCGGTCAGTTCAACACGTGGAACCTGGTCGACGTGATCGACACGGTTCGGACGGACACGATCACGAACTCGTTCAACGGGTTCGACGGCATCGTGATGGTCAACCAGTCCGCTGGTGCGATCAACAACCAGGCGAACAAGATCGACATCGGCGCCAGCATTGGCGCACTGCCCGCGCCCGCGAGCCCGTTCTAGGGGCCGCAGTACGGGGCCAGGCTGAAGCCTGGTTTGGATCCGGGCCGGGGGCGCGCAAGCAGCGCGCCCCCGGCCAACGCCTGGCAACGCAAGCGCGACGACGAGGCCCCCCGATGGTCGCTCGCACAACCGTCTCGGTCTGGATCGGAAGCGCGCTCCTGGCGGCCGCGATGGGATCGCTGGGATGCATGGCCATCCCCCCCGACGAGGTGACGAACTTCCACCTCGGCGGCATCGGCGCCGGCGGCGGCTGGATCAGCAAGTCCGTCGAGAGCTTCCGCGACCAGCGCTTCCGGGGCATGGTTCCCCAGGACCTCGACTACAGCTGCGGCGCCGCCGCGCTGGCCACGCTCCTCCACCACTACTACGCCGAGCCCGTCGATGAGCAGTCGGTCACGCTGGCCATGCTGGAGGGCGGCGATCAGGAAAAGATCCGCCGGGAGGGCTTCTCCCTCCTGGACATGAAGCGCTACGCGGAGAGCCTCGGCTACCAGACGAAGGGCTTCGCGATCCGCGCGGACGTGCTGGACCGGCTGGCCATCCCGGCCATCACCCTCATCAACACGAGCGGCTACAGCCACTTCGTGGTGCTCAAGGGCTCGCGCGATGGAGAGGTCTTCCTCGCCGATCCGGCCCTCGGGAACCGCGCCATGCGCCGTAGCGAGTTCCTGGGGGAGTGGTCCGGTGCGATCTTCTTCGTGGCGGGCAAGCGGGATCCCAGCGCAGGGCCCTCGTCCCTGGAGCTGCTGGAGGCGAAGATGGATTCGCCGCGAGACGAAGTGCGCCGCCTGGAATTCCAGGGGCTGCGAAATATGGTCTTCAGCCCGGCCGAGTTCCGGGTCCGCTGAGATGGGCAAGGAGAGAGCCATGCAGGCTGGCAACGAGCGGTTGATTCGGAGAGGGGCGGGGCCCCTGCTGGGGGCGCTCATGCTCCTCAGCCCGACCCCCGCTCTCGGCGACGATCCGCTGGGGCGGGACTTCGATTTGCTGGGGCAGGACTTCGAGGAGTACACCGGGATCCCTCGGGACGCGGTGGCCGCGCTCGACGACACGGAGCTCGATGACCTGCGGGGTCGCTTCCTGGGCTTCTTCTTCTCGGTGCACTTCGAGGGCTTCGTGGGCCTCGACGGCGCCACCCAGGCCAACCTGAACGTGAACGCCGGGCTGGGCAATCAGAACGGGGGCTTCAGCCTGACGGGCCCGGGTACGGGCGGCACCGTGACCGGCTCGGTGGGCCCGGCGGGTACGGCCGTCGTCTCGGGCCCGGGCGGCGAGCAGATCAACGTCTCGGCCACTATCGCCAACAGCGCCTTCTCGGGCGGCAACATCATCGCTCAGGTGAACCAGGTCCCCGGCAACCAGAACGTGGTCGCCAACGGGATGACGATCTTGCTGACGGTGATCAACGCGCCGCCGGGCGGCGGCCCCGCGGCGGCGAGCGCGATCGCACCCTTGTTCGGCTTCTGAGCCGCTCCGGCGGGAAGATGGACAATTGGGCCCCTCTTCTGCTAAAGCAGGCCGCGGGTTCTGGTAGCGACTGCCGTCGGGGGGGCGTCATGGGGTTTGAAACACCCGCCTCTAGAGTGAGGCGCTCACGCGCCGGAGCGCTCGGCTTCGCGACCTTGGCGCTCCTGGTCGCCCCCACGCCTCTGCGCGCGGTTGAGCCGGACACTGCGGGGTCGTCGCTCGAAACGCAGCTCGAGGCCGAGCGCGCGGCCCGCGCCGAGCTCGAGGGCCAGGTCCAGAGCCTGCGCACGACCGTGGGCGAGCTCGAGCAGGGCCGGCAGGCCCGGGATGCGGAGATGGAGGAGCTCCGCGAGGCCGTCGCCGCCCTCCGCAAGGAGCGACCGTCCGCCGTCCCCACCGACCTGGACAAGGAGCCCCAGAAGGTCGGCACGGTGAAGGAGCGGCTGCGGCGCTACCAGGCGGAGCGCCAGATCCTGGAGCGGCGGGGCGGCGTGCTGCTGCCGGCGGGGCAGCTCGTCATCGAGCCGGGCTTCCAGTACAACCACTTCCAGCGCAGCCGCGTGGACATCAGCGGCTTCCAGCTCCTGCCGGCCATCATCGTCGGCCGCATCGACACCACGGAGGTCGACCGCGACATCCTGTCGGCTTTCGTCGACTTCCGCTACGGCCTCACCGACTGGCTCGAGGCCCAGGTGAACATCCCCTACCGGTGGCGGGATGACAAGTTCGTCCTCGGCACGGGCGACAACCAGATGGTCGACAAGGACAGCGGCAGCGGACTCGGCGACCTCCAATTCGGGCTCTTCGCCCAGGTGCTCGAGGAAGCGCAGTACTGGCCGGATCTGGTGTTGAACTTCCGCGGGGTGGCGCCGACGGGGGAGGACTTCTTCATCGGCGACACGGGCAACAACACGGCCATCGGTACGGGATTCTGGGGCTTGTCGGTCGGCGGCACCATGGTGCGGGCCCTCGACCCGGCGGTGGTCTTCGCATCGGCCAACTACTGGTGGAACCTCGAGGACGACAAGGGCATCTTCGGCAATATCGATCCCGGCAACGCCGTCGAGTACAGCCTCGGCCTCGCCTTCTCGCTGAACGAGCGCCTCGCCCTCAGCTTCTCCTGGCAGCAGCGGTTCACGAACCGATCCTCGTTGGACGGCGTGAGGGTCGAGCGGACCGACCTCAACGTCGCGACCCTGTTCGTCGGAACGAGCTACCGCCTGAATCGCCTCACGAGCCTCAGCTTCAACGTGGGTGTCGGCGTCACCGATGACGCCCCGGATCTCAGCATCGAGGTCCGGCTGCCCTTCCGGCTGCCCTACCGCCTGCCCAGCCTGAAGCTCCCGTCCTGGCCGCTCTTCGCCCGGTCGGGGAACAAGTCCACGCGCGTCGCCCTCGTCGAGCGAGACTGACGGGGGGATCCGATCGGGGCGCAGAGCCGGATCAGGGCGATGCACAAAGTGTGGTATATTTGACCCATGTTGACGAAGTGTGGGGCCGCAGCGCTCGGCCTGGTGGTCGGCCTGTCCCTCGCTGCGGGTCTCGGCTGCTCGGTCTCCGCGGGCCGGCTTCAGCTGGTCTCCACGAAGCCCTCGGGAGTCAAGGCCGCGTCCCTGGACAAGAAGGCCACCGGCCGTGACTGCATCCACCACACCCTGCTCCTGGTCCCCCTCGGGCGCTCCACGCCGAGCTACGAGATCGCTGTGGCCAACGCTCTGGCCGAGGTCCCATCCGCAAGCCTCCTGACCGAGGTCCAGGTCAAGACTCGCGGCTGGACGGCGATCCTCTTCGGCCGCACCTGCCTCGAGGTGACCGGGTCCGTGTGGGTGACGCCGTGAGGGCCCCGACCATCCTCGCGGGCGCGTTGGTCCTGGCCGGTGTGGCGCTGGGGGGGTGTACCACCCGCCACGGCCCCCTCTCGGTGGCCTCGACCGAGATCGACACCCGGTCCTTCGTCACCGTGCAGGAGCAGGTCAGCGGGCGCGACTGCCATCAGACGATTCTGTTCTTCGGCCTGCGCACCGCGCCGCCGACCCTGCGCCGCGCCATCGCCCAGGCGCTCTCCCGGGCTTCGGGGGCCACCGCGCTCGCGGACGTGGCCATCCACCGCGACCTGCTCGTGACGGGTCTCTACAACCGCAGCTGTATTCGCGTCGAGGGTCGCGCGGTCGTCGGCCAGTAGCGGCCGATCCCGGCCCCGGGACGACGTCGCGTCCCTCCCCAAAAAAAAGAGTTCGAGCCGATCGTGACGGGCGTCACCGTGCGGTCCGGATGCGGCCGCTACATACGGCCGATGCTTCTTTCTCGCGCTGCCTGCCTCGCTATCGCTCTCCCTCTTCTGGCGGCCCCCGCCGCCCCGGCGGCGGCAGACGCCGTCGACGACGCCCGGGCGAAGGCCGATCAGATCCGTGCAGACGCCCACGCCAGGACCGACGCGCTGCGTGCCGAGGCCGAGGCCGACGCCGCGGCCAGGCGGGCCGAGGCCCAGGCCCAGGCCGACGCCACGCGCGCCGAGGCGGACAGGCTGCGGAACGAAGGCACGTCCGCTTCGGATCCGCCTTCGACCCCCAGCTACTCGTATCGCTGGGCAACGAGCTCGTATGGGACCTGCTCGAAGACCTGCGGCGGCGGAACGCAGACCCGAAGCGTTTCGTGCAGGCGAAACGACGGACTCTCGGTGAGCACCGGCTTCTGCTCCGCGTCCAAGCCCCCGACGACGCGTTCGTGCAACACGCAGATCTGCTCTGCGGGGGACAGACAACCGCCCTCGACGCCCAGGGGCCTGACGGCGACGGCAGCGAGCTGCTCGGAGATCGACGTCTCGTGGGACGCCGCAACGGACAGCGGCGGCTCCGGCCTCGAGGGCTACGACGTGTACCGGGACGGCAACTTCTACACGAAGGTCATGGCCCCGCTGCGCTCGCTCTCGGATGGCAACCTCCCCGATTCGACGACGCATTCCTACCAGGTTGCCGCCTTCGACGGCGCCGGCAACCGCTCGCCGAAGAACGGCGCGAGGAGCGCGACGACGCCGGCTTGTGGTCCGCCCGTGGAAACCGTGATGCTCACGCTGCGGATCCCGGACTATGTCCCCAGCGCCGTCGCTGGCGTGAATGTCTGGCGGTTGGACGAGGGTGGCTTCGCCTGGCGCCGCGTGCAGCGCATCTTCCTCTGGCCCCCGCAGCGGACCCGGAGGGGGGAGGTCATCCAATACGCCCCGGTGGACCTGGACACGGGGAGGGTGGTCGGCTCGCCGAGCACCGCGTCGATCTCGCGAGGAGCCACCGGCAACGACGTGACCTTGACGATCGAGTTCGAGCGCCCCGGGCCACCGGCGCGCTTCAAGGTCTCGACGTTCAACGCCGCGGGTGAGTCGCCCCGCTCGCGGGCATCGGCGCTGCGCTAGCGCACGATCCGACGGATGATGGTCCGGCGCTGGCGCGTCTTGCGCTCGCGCCGGAGCACCTCCTTGCAATACGTGAAGTTGTCGTCGGCGTCGGTCACGCGGAGGCTCAGCCGTGCGCTTCGGGTCGGATTGACCACGGTGCCAGTCACGACCACGGGGTTCGTGGTTCCGGGCGTGAAGTCGGGAACCACGACCACGAGGTTGCTGGAGCGCTCCTCGATGCTCGCGAGCCCGCTCTCGGCGTCCTGAACGGTGGCCTCGATGACGCCGGGTGCGGGGCTGCTGACGTCGCAGGTAGGGGCCTCCGGGTCCTGGGTCGGGTCCACCGCGCTGGACACCAGCGAGACTTCGAAGGCGGCGTCCGTGGTCGGGTCGCCGGGCTGGGGGCCGAGGATTACGCCCCCGGGACTCGCGGGCAGCAGGTAGCGCGTGTCGAAGAAGAACGCTCCGGGCGGCACCGAATACGTCGTAGGAATGCCATCGACGGGAACCGCGTAGTCGACCTCCACCTCGTCCGGCGGCGCGCTGACGGGGAGGGCAAGAGAGATCCGGTTGCCTCCCCCGATCTGGGTGAGGCGCCGGTTGATCTCAGCCACCGGCACGCCCGCGCTGAAGAACCGCACTGCCGTGACCCGGATCCCGCCGTTCGGGGCCGGGTTCACCAGCGACGGCGTCTCCAGGCGGAACAGCACGAGATCCGCCAGAGCCGCCCTGGGCGCCAGCCCGGCGATCGCCAGCCCGAGGAGTCCAGCGACTCCCAGACTGCACAGCGTGCGAACCCGCTTCATCGTCACACCCTCCCCAGCGTCACGCGGTCGCCGGAACGCTGGCCCTGTCACTCGCGCGGAAACGTGTCGCGCGCCCTCTGGTAGGCGTCTTGTCCGCCAAAGCGGTCGTAGCCGCGCAGCGAGAGGCACTCGGAGAGGCTGACTTCCGTCTGCGCCTGACACTCCGTCCTGTCGCCTTCGAACTCATCGAACGTGGTATCGGCGCGGTCCCACTGGGTGCCGTCCGCCCTCCAGGCCTGGTCCGTGATGCATCCGATTCCGAGCAGCATCAGAAGTGCCGAGGCCAACCCGAGCATCTTGGGAATCATCGTCCGAAACCCCTCCCTGGCTTCGCAGTGCTCAACACCGACGGCGTTGGGTCGCTGCGACCCCTCGTCTCGCGAGCCTTCCGCCCGCTGCGGCGCCGTCCCCTACCGCCGCCAATCTAGCCAATCCGCGGGTTCGAGGCAGCGCTCGCAGCGCGACCGTCGGTGGGCATGCGCGGGAGCCCTGCGAGAAACGCAGCTGAACGGCGTTCTGCCCCAGGGGGTCAACGCTGTTCGGTTTCCCGAACACCTGACTCGCCAGGGCGGGATCACGCAGCACTGATTCAGGGGCGGTCGCTGAAGAAGGGAAGGCGGAGTCCGGTCCGCTTCTCGCTGGGCTTTGACGCGAGGCAGGTCGATCCATCGACCTTGCAGTCCTGGGGGTTGCCGAGCGGCTCGTCGTTGAGGAAGTCCGCGTTCCAACACGAAGCACGGCCGAGGTCCGAGCGCACATCCTGCACTCTGCAGAACTGGTTCAGGGAGCACCCGCTCGCGTCGGCGCTGGCGCCCCGCGTCGTGTCCGAGCAGAGGTCTGCCGCGTCGAAGACGCCGTCCCCGTCCGCATCGGCGAGGCGCGCGAGCAGTCCGCCGACCTTCTCTTCCAGGTCCTCGATCCGCTCCGCCGCTGGGGTCAGCTCCGCGCGCGCCTTCTCGCGAGCGGCCTCCGACTTTCGCAGCTCGCCTCGGGTCTCTTCGAGGTCGCGTTTCAGCTGCGCGAGGTCTTCCTGGGTCTTCTCTCGACTTTGCCGCCCTCGCGCGAGCTCGAGCTGGGTCTGCTCCAGCCCGAGCTTCATCTGCGCCAGGTCGAGCTGCGTCTGCTTGACCTCGACCTGGGCCTTGGCCAGATCGACCTGGGCCTGCTCGAGGTCCACGCGGCACTGGCCGGGACCGGCGGAGACCGGGGGCGTCCTGGCTGGCGCCTTCTTCTTGCGCGGCGCGGTCGCCTTTCTCAGCTGGGCGGTCTGCTTCGGCTTGGCCTTCGGCCTTTTTGTGGACGGCCCCGCGCTCACCGATGGCTGGCTCGAGCCAGCACGCGCCACGCGGGTCGTCTTGGCACCGCCGACCTTCACGCCCGTGGTCAGTATCCGGTCCGATGGGAGTTCCAGCCGGCACGCACCCGCCACCCCCTCGCAGCGATTCTTCCGCGCCGAGTTCTTGAAGCGGATCGCGATCTCGCCCGTTCCCGTCGCCACGCCGTGAATTCCCCCGAGTGGCACCTGGCCCGGACCGCCCGCCATCCCGATCTCGTGCAGCGCCGACACGACATCTGCGGTGACGGGTTTCGCGAGGGAGAGGTGCATGGCGGTGATGTCGCCGCCGCCCGGCAAGGAGTCCTTCGCGTCGTCGATGAACGAGACCTCGAACCAGGGGGCGTGGGGAATTGCACCGAATACCAGGTCGGGCACCTGGGTGTACGTCAGCTCCTCGAGGTTGGTGATGCCGATCTCGAGGCGGACCCGGGTTACCGATTCACCAGGCCCGAGTTCGAGAAAGAGCGCGATCGCGACGGGGTTCCCCGGTGAGACGGTCCGCTGGCCCTGGTCGGAAACCGCGACCACCCGGGCGGACCACGCCCCCGAAGGCCAGGTTGCGAGCGCGATGGCCACACTGAAGGCGATTAGTCCCCAGAGGGAGCCGCTCCGGGACGCCCGGGCTAAGTCCGGCCCGCGCGGCGCGGCGTTCATCATAAACGTGCTCTCGCCCCCGAGCGAGCGATCCCGCCTTGGTCGAGTGAACCACGACGGAGCGAGGCGTGTCAACGGCCTGCCAGGGGCCGCGAAGTCAGCGCGGGACGCGCTCGCCCACTACCTCTTCTTCCTCTTCCTCTTGCCTGAGATCGTGATCTCCTGCACGAGTGGGATGATCCGCATCTCGCCGACGGCGGCCTCGCTGAGGTTGGTCGCCCCCGGAACCAGCCAGCGCTCGGCGCTGCAGAGGACGGGGATGGTGCTGGGGCCGATCTGCACGATCCGCGCCACCCCTCTGCCGAAGCTGCCCGCGTTCATGTTGGTCGCCTGGATGCTGGGAATGGGCTGGGTCTCCCACATCTGGGTCTCTCCCGGCTCGAGGTCCAGGGTCTTGTCGGAGAACGGACCCGTGTCGTTCAGGGGCTGTTCATCCCAGAGCTCCACGCGCACGCTCACCGTCTCCGTGGTCGACAGGTTGATGCAGGTGAACACGACCCCGAGCGCATCCAAGCCGGTGGCGTCGTTCGAGATGCCCGGCACGAGGTAGATGGCCAGCTCGCCGACGGCCTCTGCCCAGAAGGGCGGGGGCGGCACCGCGTTCTTCCTCTTGGCTTCTGCGGCTCCGGTGCCGACCAGGAGTGCCACCGCCATCCACGCGACGCCCCGCCTCGCTCGCTCGAAACTCATGCTCTGCGCCCTCCGTCAGAGATTCCCGTGTGTTCCGCCCATGTTATACGCCGTGGGCTTTTCGCGCCGGATTTTCCTCTGGTGTGGCCCCGCCAAGCCCAGATTCCCCGCGGATTCGCCACAAGGGCTTGCGCAAGCGCCCCAAGGCCACGACTGCTCGAGAGACGGACCCGACGAGCTGCCCCGCGGGGATCGTTGGGCAGACCTCGTCAACTCTTGGGATCCACGAACTTCGGCTCGCGCTTCTGGAGCCGCGCCACCACCGCCTCCATCTGGTTGGCGCCGCCCATGAGACCGGCCGAGGCGCGGAACTCGTTGGCGAGTCCCTCTGCGAGGGAGACCAGGCCCGAGGCGTTCAGCAGGCGCTTGGCGGCGCGGATCGCGTCCGGGCTGCGCGAGGCGATCACCCGGGCCAGGGCGAAGGCGTCCTCCAGCGGCTGCTCCGAGAGCTCCGTACCCAGGTTCATGGCCACCGCCTGCTCGCCGGTGATGGGTTCGCCGCTGAAGACGAGCTTCTTCGCCACGTCCAGCGGGACCAGCCGCCGCAGCGCCTGGGTGCCGGAGAGGTCGGGCACCAGCCCCCAGGTGATCTCCACGAAGGCGATGCGCGCGTCGGGGGCGATGAGGCGCACGTCCGCACCCAGCGCGATGTGGAAGCCACCTCCGTAGGCGGCGCCCTGTACCGCGGCGACCACCGGCACCGGCAGCTCCTGCCACAGCCAGGCGATCTGCTGGGCGGCGTTGGCGCCGTCGGGGGAGAGGTCGCGCGCGGCGGCGGCCACCGCCTCGCTCTCGGCGTCCAGGCCGTCGTTCGCCATGGCGCCGAACGTCGAGAAGTCGAGCCCGGAGCAGAAGCAGTCACCGGCGCCCGAGAGGACGACGGCGCGCACCCCACGGTCTCGTCCCAGCTGCTGCGCCGCCTCCCGCAGGCCCTCGAACATCCCCTGGTCCAAGGCGTTCTTCTTTTCCGGCCGGTTCAGTACGACGTGGGCCAGGCCGCCGTCCCGTTCCAGCCGGATCCGTCCCTGGCCCAGTTCGATTGCATCCATGATGCGAAATCCTCGATCTCTTTCGTTGGATTCGAGCCGTTGCGGCTTTCGGTGACGCTAGGCCGCGGCGTGGTGGCGTGCGGCCTCGCGCAGCTCGTGGAGCGAAGCCTCGAAGCCGTCGACCAGCTTCCAGACGTCGGGCACGAGCTCGCGGCAGGCGAGCACGCTCAGGTTCAGCTGGTCCGTGTAGCTCCACACGGTCATGTTCAGGCCGGTTCCCTCCATGATCGGACCGATCGAGTAGAACGCGCCCAGTCGATCGAGGTCGAAGTAGAGGGGCTCCCGGGGCCCCGGGACGTTGGAGACGACCAGGTTCGCCGCGAGCGAGCCTCGTCCCTTGCGGAGCTTGATGAGCAAGCCCATGGTGCGGGCCGCCAGGGGCGGGGAGAACTCGAGCCAGTCGGCGATCTGCGCGCCCCGGGTCGCCTGGAAGTGGGCCTTGGTGACGGATGCGGCGTCGTGACACGCCCGGAGGCGCTCGACCGGATCCTCCAGGTCGCTGCGGAGCGCGACGTAGTTCGTCGTCACGCGATTTCCGTAGGTGCCGCGCTCTGCCTCGGTCCGGATGGAGAAGGGCATGGAGCCCACGAGCGGCGCGTCGGGCAGCGCCCCGCGCTCCTCGAGGTACTGGCGCAGCGCGCCGGACGTGGCGGCGAGCACCACATCGTTGATCGTGACGCCGAAGGCGCGCCCCACGGTCTTCACGTCGGCGAGCCCGAAGCTGCGACAGGCGAAGGCGCGGTGCGCGGTCAGGAGGTGGTTGAACGGCACCCTCGGCATCCGCGAGACCGCCGGGGGACGCGGCTCGCCGGCCCGCGCCCGCTCCGCCGTCTTTCGCCGCGCCGTCCGGTACGCCCCGTAGGTCGCGGGCAGCTCGACGAACGCGGTTCGCGGCAGGTCGAGGAGCGCCAGGGCCAGCCGCTTCCAGGCGGCGGGGATCGCCTCGGGTCGCCAGGGCGGGTCGTCGGGGGCCACCTCGCCGCCGGGCTCCGTGCCGAAGAAGTGGCCCAGCAGCTCCGCGCTGGCCATGCCGTCCGCGAGGGCGTGGTGCACCTTCGCGACGAAGCCGACCCGGTCGCCTTCGAGACCCTCCAGGACCCATACCTCCCACAGCGGCCGGCTGCGGTCGAGCGGGACGCTCGCGATCTGGGAGACCATCTCGCACATCTCCCGGAGCGTCCCCGGGGCGGGCACCCCGATCCGGAACACGTGCCGCTCGAGGTCGAAGTCCGGGTCCTCGACGAACAGCGGGTGGTGGAGCCCGAACGGCGTCGGCACGACGCGCCAGCGGAAGGGCGGCAGGCAGTGCAGACGCGCGGCCATCAGCTCCTTCGTCGACTCGAAGGAGTAGCCGTCCGGCCGCTGCGTGGGCTCGTAGATCCCGATCTTCAGGGTGTGGTTGGGTGCGGCCGGCGTCTCGCTGTAGAGGAAGTAGGCATCGACCCCGTTCAGGCGTCGCATGGGCGTCCTCCTGCTCTGCGAGGAGAGGGCCATTATGCGACTCCACGGAAGAAACGGGCTCCGAAACCTGTCGTCCCGGTCCCCGGGGGCGCCTCGTCTGTACAGCCCGCCTGCGCTCGTGAATCTCCAGGAGCTGCGCGTCCTCGTAGCGCTCGCGCAGCGTCGCCCAGGCAGCGTCGGAGAGGTCGTGGCGGGCGGCGTGATCGGCGCCCTCCAGGTGGTCTTCCTCTTCGCCGGCTTCTAGCGGTCGCGCCCCTCGGCGAGCACCAGCGCGCTCAGCACGGCATTGCGGATCTCGCGGGGGTCGATGATGGCGTCCACGCCCAGGCGGTTCGCCAGCGGGTAGGGGCCGGCGCGCTGGGCTTCCTCGACCTGCCGCTGGCTGGACTCGTCGAGGCCCGCCGACTCGCCGCCGCTGCGGGCCGGCATGGCGGCCAGGTTCACGCTGGGAAGCGCGTAGGTGAAGGTCTGCCGGTCGAAGGGCGTGGCCGCCATGTTGACCAGGCCGAAGCCGAAGCCCTTGCGCATCAGGACGTTGATCTTCGGGGCCCGCAACCGCCGCTCCGCCTGGAACATCTTGCCGCCCCACTTGAGGATGCCCTCGCGCTCGGCGCGCGAGCCCGCCAGCACGCCCGGGTTGTCGGTGAGGAACACCACCGGGTGTCCGAAGGCATCCACCACCTCGAGGAAGTCCGTGGCCTTGATGGCCGCCGCGGAGTCGATGGCCCCCGCCAGCTGCGCCGGGTTGTTGGCGACGAACCCGACCGCGCGCCCGCCCACGTGGGCGAGCCCCGTGACGAGGGAGCGCCCGTAGCGGGGCTGCACCTCGAAGAAGCGCCCCTCGTCGGCGATGCAGGCGATCACCTCGTGCACGTCGTAGGGCTTGCGGTCGTTGGGCGGCACGATCTCGAGCATCTCCTCCACGAGCCGCGGCTCCATGTCGGGGTTCTCGCGCCGCGGAGGGGAGTGCCCGCTGTTCAGGGGGAAGTAGGCGAGGTACTCGCGCGCCATCTCGATGGCGGCGCCGTCGTCGGGGGCGACGTTGTGGGCGGTGCCGGCGATCTCGGCGCAGACCCGGGGTCCGCCAAGCTCCTCCTTCGTGACCTCCTCGCCGGTGGCGGCCTTCACCAGCGGCGGTCCGCCGGAGAACATGCAGCCGGCCTCGGACATGATCACGAAGTCCGAGAGCGGCGCGGCCAGCGCGCTGTGACCGGCCGCGGCACCCAGCACCAGGCACACCATGGGCACGTGCCCGGAGAGATCGGCCAGGGCCAGCAGGTCGTGGGGCGCGCGTGCGTGGCCGGTGTTGGTGAGCCGGTGGCCCGCGCCCTCGAGCATCGTGACCAGCGGCACGCGCTCCTGGAGTGCCAGCTCCGCGATGCGGTGGCGCTTGGAGGTGCCTCCGACTCCGATGGAGCCACCCAGCAGCGAGAAGTCCTCGGCGCCCGCCAGGGCGGGCCGGCCGTGGATCCGCCCGAGCCCGCACACGTAGGCGTCGCCCGGGATGTCGTCGAGGGTGCCGACCAGCTGGCCCAGCTCGACGAACGTCCCGGGGTCGAAGAGCCTCTCGATGCGTTGGCGCGCGTCGAGCTTGCCGCGTTCGTGCATGAGCCGCGTCACGCGCTCGGGGCCGCCCATCTCGAGGGCGCGGCTGCGATGCTGCGCGAGCTGCTGGAGCCACGCTTCCCACGCCTTGCGGTTCTCCTCGCGCCCCTTCTTCCCTGCCACCCGAGCGTCCTCCCGGAAGCGCACAGTGTACATCCCCGCGCGCCTCGGCTGGCCGCCCGCGTCGGCTAGACTCCGCGCGACGTCTCCATGAAGGTCTACGCCTCCATCGACGACATCCAGCTGCCGCTGGCGGCGATCCCGGCCCACGCGCGCCGCGCCGAGGCGCTGGGTTACGACGGACTGATCGTGCCCGAGGCCGTTCACGATGGCATCCTGTACGCGCTGCTGGCGCTCGAGCACACGGAGCGCATCCGCGTCACGACGGGCGTGGTCGTCGCCTTCGCCCGCAGCCCCATGCTGTTGGCCCAGGACGCCTGGGGCCTCCAGGCCCTGTCGGGCGGGCGCTTCGAGCTGGGCCTGGGCCCGCAGGTGAAGGGCAACGTGGTGCGGCGGTTCGGCATGCCCTGGTCGGCGCCGGCGCCGCGCATGCGCGACTACGTGGGCGCCCTGCGCGCCATCTTCGAGTGCTGGCAGACGGGCGGCAAGCTCGACTACCACAGCGAGTCCTACAGCATCGATCGCATGCAGCCGTTCTTCAGCCCGGGTCCGATCGACCACCCTCGGATCCCGATCGCGCTCGGCGCCGTCGGGCCGCGCATGACGAAGGTGGCCGGCGAGGTGGCGGACGTGGTGATCGCGCATCCCACCAACTCCTCCGCGGCCTACCTCCGCGAGGTCATGCACCCGAAGCTGGCGGAGGGCGCGGAGAGCGCGGGTCGCGACCCGGCCGGGATCCGCCTGATCGCCAATCCCATGACCGCTACCGGACCGGACGCGGGCGGGGTGGCGGCCGAACGCAAGGCCGCCCACGAGGTGCTGACGTTCACCTACTCCACGCCGGCCTACCGGGCGAGCCTCGACCACCACGGATGGGGCCACGTGCACGAAGGACTCCTGCGCTGCACCCGAGAGGGCCGCTGGGGTGAGATGGCTGAGCTCCTGACGGACGAGATGCTCGACGTGCTGGTGCCGAGCGCCCCCTTCGAGGCCGTGGCCGACGTCCTGCTCGAGCGCTACGCCGGCGTCGCCCAGGGGATCAGCCTGCGCATGCCGAAGGACCCCTCCCACGACCTGGCGTTCGCCAAGGTCGTCGAGCGGCTTCAGGCGGCCTGAGGTGCGCTACGCCGCCGGCTGGCTGGCGGCCTTGCGCAGCTGCTCGAAGTCGCTGCCGACGCCCACCACCAGGTCGTGGAGGTCCGGCAGGGTGTCCCAGTCCGAGTTGAAGCCCCAGAATACCTGCCCCGCGTAGCTGATCACCGCGACCCCGAGAGCCTGGTTCGAGAAGAGCGGCATCATCGGGTAGATCGCGCGCAGGCGGGCCCCCATCAGGTAGAGGGGCATGGGCGGCCCCGGGACGTTGGTCACGGCCACGTTGAAGGGCCGGCTGCGGGTCGCCGACCGGCTCAGCTCCAGGAAGAAGCGGCCTCCGATGCGGTCGGCGAAGTCCTCGAGCCAGCCGACGCCGAGGGCCTGTTTCGAGCTCTTGAGACGTCCCGTGGTCTCCGCGACCCGGCGCAGGCGCTCGCGCGGATCGCGCTCGCCGACCGGAAGCTCCGCCATCATCATGGCGACCCGGTTGCCGAGGGTGCGCGTCTCCTTCTCCGAGCGGATGCTCACCGGGACCAGGGCTCGGAAGTCGAGCTCGCGGGTGGACGTGCGGTGCTGGCGCAGGAACTCCCCGATGGCGCCGGCCGCCGTGGCGAGCACTACGTCGTTCACGGTGCCGCCCAGGCGATTCTTGACCTCCTTCACGTCGGCGAGCGACATCTCGGCCCAGTCGAAGCGCCGATGCGGGCCGATCTGCTCGGGATTGAAGAGGGTGTCCGAGGCGCCGCTCCAGCCGAGCCGCGCGGCTTCCAGGATGCCCGTCGCCACGTCGCGCGCCGATTGCAGTGCCTGGAGCGGGTGGCGCAGCGGCCGGGCGAGCGCGAGCGGCGCCGTGAGCCGTCGGGCGAGCTCGTTGCCGACCAGCTCGGCGCCCGAGGGCGCCGGGCGCGGCGACCACGGCTGGGGATCGTCGCAGCTCGCGTCCGGCTCGGCGCGCAGCAGGGCTGCCAGGATGCTCATGCCCGACGCGCCGTCCACCATGCAGTGGTGGGTCTTCGTCACCAGGGCGAAGCGGCCGTCCTCCAGGCCCTCCACGACCCAGACCTCCCACAGCGGTCGGGTCATGTCGAGCGGCTGCGAGAGCAGGTATCCGCACACGCGCTTGAGCTGACGTTCGCTGCCCGGACGCGGCAGGGCGACGTGCCGGATGTGGAAGCGCAGGTCGAAGCTCGGGTCGTCCACCCAGACCGGATGGTCGAGCCACGGGATCGTGGCGAGCCGTTGCCGGTAGCGTTCCACGCGGTCGAGCGCCGAGGCGTAGACGCGGGCGATCTTCGGGACGTCGACGGCTCCATCGGGAGTCGTCAGGGGCCCGCGGTCGAAGAGCATGACCGCGCCCTCGTGCCAGCGCGCGTTCGCCTCCTCCAGGCCGAGGAAGGAGGCGTCCAGCGCGGAGAGGCGTTCGTAGTGCGACACGGCGTCGGCCTACGCGCCGTGGCGCGCCAGCACGCGCACCAGGTCGAGAGTGCTGATCAGGCCTTGGAGCTGGCCATTGTCGAGCACGAGCACGCGGTGGATGCGGCGCTCGTCCATCACCTGCGCCACCTCCCGGACGCCTGCGTCCGGCGTGACGGAGATGACCTCCGTCGTCATGATGTCGCGCACGCGCAGGCTTCGCAGGCCTTCCAGGGCGGATTCGATCGGGTCCGGCGAGGCCGCGCGCTCCTCGCCGGGATCGAGGGCGAGATAGAACGCCGCCATCCCGGCCGAGCGGCTCCGCTCGCGGTGCAGCCTTCGGTCGATGTCGGAGCGCGACACGATGCCCACGAGCTTTCCGTGCTCGACCACGGGCGCACCCGTCACGCGCTGCGAATCGAGGTCCCGTTCCAGGTCGATCAGCGTGAGCTCCGGGCCCACGGTGAAGATCTCGCGCGTCATCACGTCTCTCGCCGTCAGATCCATCGTCATCCTCCGCCGCGCCGGTTGCGGCATCTTCCTGCAAGTCCTGTGCTCACGCGCCCGCGTGCGCGGATCGGTTCCGCCTCATCATTCGAGGCGCTTTGCCCCACGGAGCCCGCGACTGGGGTCAACGGCCTCACTCCGTGGGATGGGAGAGGAAGGTGATCGTCAGGCTGCCGACCATCGCCATCATCACGGCCATCAGGTTCCCCACCGCCAGGCCTTCCTGGGAGAGGCCGGCAGCGTTCACGGCGAAGTAGATCTCGAACTTGGCGATGTAGATGTAGAGGTGACCCACGACGTAGACGAGTGGGAAGACCATCAGCAGCCGATCGCGCGTGACCCGCGGCTTCCGGAAGTGGAAGACGAAGGTCAGTCCGGCCAGGGCGAACAGGACCGCGTACAGGGTCGCGGCCTGGGGAATCATGCCGTTGCGCGCGAACAGGTTGTAGGGGACGAAGAGCGCCATCCCGATCAGGCAGACCAGCACCGGAATCGCCGCGACGCCCGCGCCGATCCACTTCGCGCTCCTACCCTGCGCGACCCAGTCCCAGCAGATGATCCGGCTCACCAATGCGAAGCTTCCGGTGAAGGCGAAGAACCAGAAGTAGCTGGTGAGCGGGACGGCGTTCAGGTAGGGCCAGGTGGTGGGGTCCGAGCGGTCCCAGATCCACCAGTTCAACATGGGCCCCAGGTTGTCGAAGATCAGGTACGTCAGCCCGGCGTAGAAGCCGACGCTGATCGCCTCGATCATGGGCGAGAACCCGTAGCGCCGGATCGTCATGCAGGCGTGGTAGATGAAGGCGGGATAGAAGAGCGCGATGTAGAGCGGCAGCCGGTTGTACAGGAACATCACGGAGAACTCCCCGTGCCAGAAGTTCTCCACCGTGTAGTACGACGCGATGTCGATCAGCAGCCCATAGCTGAAGCAGCCGAGCAGGGTCAAGAGCGCAGACGGCGTCCCGGTCTGCCTGCGGTGCCGCAGGGCATGGGCCAGCGCGCAGACCGTGCCGATCACGAGGATCGCCTCGATCGCCAGGAAGCTCCAATCCTTCAGCGCGCCCGGCGCGTTGAAAACGATGAAGGACTCCAGGGCCTCCGTGTTGCGCATCGCGTAGGAGATGGGGTCTTCCATCGCGCGGGACCTCCCCTAGAAGGGCAGCGGCTCGAGGCCGAGCCGCGTCTTCACGGTCTCCACGTAGTTGCGTTCGTCGAAGACCAGGTGGGACGCGCCGACGTACATGTCCCGGAAGCAGCGCTGGAGCAGGCTCGGGTTGCGCAGTCCGTGGCTGCCCGAGGCTTCGTAGGCGAAGGTGACGGCGGCCTTCGCCACCCGGGTCACGTGGCTCGCGGCCGCGCGGGTCTCCCGGACGCGCTCCATGCACGCCTGCTTGGCTTCCCCGCGCGCGATGGCGTCGACGGTGCTGCCGTAGGACTCGTGGGCGACCAGGCGCGCGGCCTTGAGTGCCATCTGGTGGGCGCCGAAGTCGCGCTGGAAGACCTGCTGATCGCGCAAGGCGGCCGATCCCATGCGCGTGCGCCCCGCCTTCACGATCTCCACGATCTCCGACAGCGCGCGTTCGGCCACGCCCAGCGCCCAGGCGACGGAGCTGATCGTTCCCAGCGGAACCGGCCCGAGCCCGTAGAGGGCGCCGCCCGAGCGGGGCTGCATCTCGAAGATCGAGAAGGTCATGCCGGCGGGGACGGTCTGCTCCGGGACCTCGTAGTCGAAGCTGCCCGTTCCCGAGAGCCCCATCACGTCCCAGTTGCCCTTGAACGCCACGCGGTCGGCCGGGACGATGAACGCCCGGATCAGGGGCAGGCCGTCGACGAAGCCGGGCATCTCGCCGTCGTGCATCTCCATGCCGGCGCCGCCCATGAAATCCGCGTGGCCGCAGCCGCTGCCGAACTGGAAGCGGCCCGAGACCCGGAAGCCGTCTCGCTCCTTGTGGACGACCCCGAGCGGGGCGAACTGGCCCGCGCCCGCGCGCGAGCGGGCGAGGGGCAGCGCCAGCTCGGGATCGAGGTAGGCGGAGTAGGCCAGCACCGTCGTGTTCTGCGCGAAGGCCCAGCCGACGGAGCCGTCGGCGTAGGACAGCTCCTCGCACACGTCGAGGATCGTGCTCGGGTCGGCTTCGAAGCCCCCCAACGACTCCGGCACGAGCAGGCGGAAGAGCCCGGACTCCACCAGGGCGTCCACGACGGGCGGCGTCATGCCCAGGCTCGCCTCCACCTGGTCCGCCTCCGCTTCGATCCGCTCGCGCAGGCCGCGGGCGCGGGGCAACAGGGCGCTGGCAGTCACGGGGGGCTCTCCTTTGCTCGGGAACGGGTCGGTCCCTGGCGAGGAACTCTATCATACATTCATACGGATATTGTATGATGTATGCTCTCTGGCGAGATCCAAATGATGCAGCGACGCAAGGCCTGGAACGGCAGGCACCCTACGAGCCCCGCCGAGGCGCGGCGATTCCTGCTCGACGCGGCCCGGGATTGCGTGGAGCGTTACGGCCTGTCGAAGGCCAGCCTGTCGGACGTGGCGGAGACGGCCGGCGTGACCCGCCAGACCGTCTACCGCTACTTCGAGGACGCCGACGACCTGCTCCAGGCCGCCGCCGTGCTCGCGAGTGGCGGCTTCCACGAGCGCCTGCGTCGCCGGGTGCTGGCGTGCGAGGGCGTGGCCGAGCGGATGGTCGAGACCCTGGTGATCGCCATCCACGAGATTCCGCGGGATCCGAATCTCAGCGCCCTCGCCAAGTCGGGAGATCAGGTCACCGTGTCGTCCGTGCTCCGGCTCTCCTTCGTGCAGGAGGAGATGCTGGCGCTGGCGGATGGAGACCTCGGCCTAGGCGACCGCGAGCGCGACGAGCTCTCGGAGATCCTGCTGCGGCTGCTCCACTCGTTCCTCTCCGATCCCGGTGAGGCCCGAAGCGAAGCGGAGCTGCGCGCGTTCCTCAGCCACTGGCTGGTACCGATGATCCAGGAGAAGCTCGATGCCGGACGCGAATCCCCGAGGAGATGACAGCGTGACTGCACCGGACCTGCTCGCCGCCGCGCGCGGGCTGTACGCCACGATCGACGCCAACGCCGTCAAGGCCGCGGGGGCGCCGGTCCCGCCCGGGACGCTGGACGCGCTGCGGCAGGCGGGGCTCTTCGGCGCGATGACGCCGCGCGAGCTGGGCGGCGCCGAGCTGCCGATCCTCGACTCCATCGACGTCTTTGCCGAGGTGGCCCGTGCGGACGGGTCGGCGGGCTGGTGCCTCATGGCCACCGCCTCGGGGGCGGCCTACTTCGGCGCCTACTGCGAGGCCGAGTTCGTCGAGAAGCTCTTCGCGGGCGGGATGCCGCTCGTGGCCGGGCAGTTCGCGCCCAACGGCACCGGCGTCGCCGAAGACGGCGGCTACCGCATCACCGGCAGCTACCAGTTCGGGAGCGGCATCCACTATGCGGACTGGGTGGGTGCCGGCTTCCTGGTGCACCCGCCCGAAGGCTCGGACGCTCCCGCCCGCTACCTCTTCGGCGTCGTACCGAAGAGCGAGGTCGAGCTGCGCGGGAACTGGGACGTGCTCGGCCTGGGCGCCACGGCGAGCTGGGACTACGCGATCCAGGACGCGTTCGTGCCCGAGGGCGCGACCTTCCTGTTCGCGGCGCCCACGCGCCGCCGCGGCGGGCCGGTCTACGAGCTGGGCGTGATCGCGCAGACCGCGGCAGGCCACGCGGGCTTCGCCATGGGCGTCACCCGGCGCGCGCTCGACGAGCTGACGGCGATCGCGCAGACCAAGGTCCGCATGGGCGCCTTCTCCTTCCTGAAGGACGACGAGCGCTTCCTCCACGCGCTCGGGACCCTCGAGTCCCGTTACCACTCGGCCTGCGCCTGGGTGCGGGAGACCTTCGGGGCGCTCGAGCGGACGGCGCTGGAAACCGGTCGCCTGGACCTGGTGCAGAACAACGCCGTGCGCCAGGCCACCGTCCACGTCACCCAGGAAGCTGCCGACATCATCCGTCAGGCCTACCTGCTGGCGGGGACGACGGCCTTGCGCGACGGTCCGCTCCAGCGCTGCTTTCGCGACATCCACGCCGGGAGCCAGCACTTCTTCGCGAGCCCGGCCTCCACCCTCGACTACGCCCGCGACCGGATGGCCGCGGCTGCGGACGCGGGAGACCCCTCGTGAGCTACCGCGTGATCCAGTGGGCGACCGGCGGCGTCGGCCGCGCCGCCATCGAAGGCATCCGCTCGCATCCGGAGCTGGAGCTGGTGGGTGTCTGGGTGCACGGCGCCGAGAAGGCCGGCCGCGACGCCGGCGAGATCTGCGGCCTCGGGGCGATCGGCGTCACCGCGACGAACGACGCGGACGCGCTGCTCGCCCTCGACGCGGACTGCGTGCTCTACGCGCCGATCCTGGCGGACGAGCCGACGCTGATCCGGCTGCTCGAGTCGGGCAAGAACGTGGTCACCCCGCTCGGCTGGTTCTACCCGGGCAAGCGCGACGTCGCGGACCTGGAGGCCGCCTGCCGGAAGGGCGGCGTGACGCTCCACGGCACCGGCATCCACCCGGGCGGCATCACGGAGCGCTTCCCGCTGATGGTCTCCGCGCTCTCGCGCGAGATCACCCACGTGCGCGCCGAGGAGTTCTCGGACATCCGCAGCTACGGGGCGCCCTTCGTGGTGGGCGAGGTCATGCTCTTCGGCAAGACCCCGGAACAGGCGGCGGCGAGCCCCATGCTGAAGCTGCTCGGCGCGGGCTTCGAGCAGTCGATCGACATGCTGGCGGACGCGCTCGGTTTCGACCTCGATCCCGAGAAGCGCACGGACCATCAGCTGGCCGTGGCGACGGCGCCGATCGATTCGCCCATCGGTCCGATCGCACCGGGCCGGGTCGCGGCGCAGCAGTTCACCTGGGAAGGTACGGTGCGGGGCGAGCCGGTCATCAGCGTGCGCACCCACTGGTTCATGGGCCAGGAGCACCTGGATCCGGCCTGGAGCTTCGGCCCGGAGGGCGAGCGCTTCGAGGTGCAGGTGACCGGCGATCCGCCGGCCCACCTGACCTTCCACGGCTGGCATCCGGAGTCCGTCGAGGCCGGGCTGGCGCGCAACCCGGGCATCGTGGCGACCGCCATCCACGGCGTGAGCGCCATCCCCTATGTCTGCCGCGCCGAGCCTGGGATCCGCACCTACCTGGATCTGCCGCTGGTGGCCGGTCGCGCGGCGCCGAAGCTGGCCCGGGAGTCGAAGTAAAGCTCTAGACCGCTGTGGGCTGCCGGAGATCGGCGACCACGTCGGCCCAGTGCTCCGGGTCGGGCGCGCGATTGTGGGTCAGGCCCACGCCGTCCGCGATTCCGTCGAGACGGGCCCGGAGCTTGCCGGCGATCTCGCGGCGCGGGCCCACGACCGCGATGGCCTCGAGGATCTCGTCGTCGATGAGGGCGGTCATCTCGTCCCAGCGCCCCTGCTTGGACATGCGGTTGAGCTCGGCGTGCAGGTCTCCCCAGCCGTGGCAGTCCAGGGTGGGGCGGTACGCCGGGGTCGAGCCGTAGAACGCCAGGTGCTTGCGAGCCGCCAGTCGGACGCGCTCGAACTCCTCCTCGCCGTCGGCCGTCACGACCATGGTGGCGCAGACGATCTCCAGGTCCGCGCGGCTGCGTCCCGACTTCCGGAGGCCTTCCTCCAGCGCCGGCAGCGTGTTTTCGAGCAGCGACTTCCGGGTGGTGAAGGGATGGGCGAAGAAGCCGTCGGCGACTTCGCCCGCCACCGCGGTCATGCGCGGTCCGACGCCGGCGCTGAAGATCGGCGGCGGGCCGAAGGGGTTCGGGCCGGGGTCGAAGGCGGGGATCATCAGGGTGTGACGGTAGAACTCGCCCCGGAAGTCGAGCTCGGCCGTGCCCTCCCAGCGCTCGAAGATCGCCCGGACGGCCCGCACGATCTCGCGCATGCGCGCGGCCGGTCTCGACCACGGCATGCTGAAACGTTTCTCGATGTGCGGGCGCACCTGGGATCCCAGGCCCAGCACGAAGCGTCCCTCGCTGATGGATTGCATCCCGTAGGCCAGGTGGGCCAGGTTCATGGGGTTGCGCGCGAAGGCGATCGCGATGGCGGTGCCCAGGCGCAGGCGCGTGGTGTGCTCCGCAGCGAGGACGAGCGGCAGGAACGGGTCGTGCTTGGCTTCGAAGCTGAACGCCCCGTCGTACCCGATCTCCTCCAGGCGCCGGAAAATCGTGCGTGCGTCGCGCGGGTCTTCGAGCGGCGCGGTCGTGTAGACCTTCATCTTGCGGAGCTCCGGGGTCAGCCTCCGCCGGCCCCGGGCGTGTACCAGATCGGGGAGCTCCAGGCGCGTTCCTGGATGCTCACCGGGAGGCCGTCCGGGATGGGCACGCCCAGGGCCACCGCGTCGCGGGTGCTCCAGCGCGGCGTCGGGATCTCGAGCACGCGCACGTAGTAGAAGGCGTGGTGCTGCGCGTCGAAGTCGGGGTCCGACCAGACGCCGGAGAGCTCGGCGTCGCCGATGCGGTTGGCGTAGGTCGCGGTCGCCGCGTCGACGGTGTTGCCGACGGGAGGCAGTGCACCCGTCGCCAGGTCCTGCTTCCGGCCGTCGCTCCAGGCGACGTCGTACACGGCCTCGTGCTGGGCGCCATCACGGTCCACCCAGCCCTTCACCACCTGGATGCGGTCGAGGTTGCCGCTGGCCGGGTCCTTCAGCGCCTGGAGCAGGAAGGCCGGCCTTCCGCCCTGCGGCGCGGCCGACAGCTCGCCCCCCATCGGGACGCCGCGCGCATAGCCGGCTGCGACCCAGCTGGGACTCTGGATGTCCGCCGGCGAGAAGTCCCAGCCGCCGAAGAAGCGGACGCTCATCTGGGGGCCCGAGGTGCCGAAGGTCTCCCGGCGCCCCATGGCGTCGTAGATGGACTCGCGGGTGTTCTCCTCCGCCCAGACGCCGGCCAGCCCGCCGGAGCTGAACTCGCGCACCTGGCGCTTCTGTCCGTCCGGCTGCCCCTCGATGCCGAGCAGGCGGTGGGATGGCACGGTCTCGAAGCCGAACTTGCCCGAGTAGTTGTCCTCCTCGTTGGAGGCGGCGGCGTTGTGGGTGTCGGTATCGCCGATGAAGCCGAACTCGAAGGGATTGCCCGTGCCGTCGCGTGCCAGGGCGAGCCCGTCCAGCAGGGCCTGGCGGGCGTAGCTGCCCTTGCGATGCGTCGGCCGCTCGGAGTCCGCCGACAGCGTGTAGTCCCAGATTTCGAACCCGGCGAACTCGTCGTTCGGGGACAGCTCCGGATGGGTTTCGGAGGTGCCCTTGATCTGCGAGATCTCGTACAGCGGCTCGTTGCCGCTGCGGGCCTCGACGTAGGCGGCGTCGAGCGGGTTTCCCTGCGAGTCGCGCAGCGAGAACATGAGGCCGTCGCTGGCATTGGCGTTGTGCCCGATGGCGAGCAGGGTCGAGCCCGCGCTGCGCTGCGCTTCCATCCAGCGCCACAGGTCCTCCGGGTGCTCCGAGTCCAGGCTCGAGTAGGCCAGCTCCGGCACGACGTCGCTGTCGCGGAAGACCACCACCCGGTGCAGGTTGCGCTTGTCGGGATTGGAGGTCCACTCGAAGGCCGGGAAGGTGGTGAAGCGGCCGGGCGCGTAGTGGGCATCGGCCGCCTCTACGATCTCCTGCCACACGCCGCGGCTGATCTCCGGATCGCTGAAGGCCGGATCGACGTTGCCCGCGCTGAACTCGCGCAGGATCTCGGCGAAGGCCTGCATGGCCACGTTGATGTCGTCGGAGAGCACCCGCTCGGCCATCGGGTGCCGGCTCAGCGGATTCTCCGGATCCTTCATGAGCGGGAACACGCCCATCATCTCCGCGTGGTCCGAGACCGCGTAGAAGTCGAGCGGCGTCCGGATCTGGAGCATCAGCCCGCTCGCGTTGCCCTGGATCGCTTCGCCCTTGGCCCACTTGTAGGCGTCCTCCGGCTGACTGACCGTGCCGTTCGTGAAGGCGTCGAAGGAGTAGCTGGTGTGGACGTGCACGGCGCCGAAGAGCGCCTGCCGCGTCGCCGGGTCCGCTTCGACGGCGCCGGGGGTTGCGGCTGCCGGCTCGGTCGCGGACTCGGCGGCCTGAGAGGCCGGCTCCGGTTCGGCGCGCTCCCCTGCATCTCCGCACGCGATCAGGGCCGCGGCGAAAGCGACGCAGGCAGTCCATCGAACGCTCTGCAGCTCGCGAAGAACGGAAGCCAGGCAGACGTGCATGCTTCACTCCGAGATTGGATCGGTCTGGGCCGGGCGGCGGATCTCTCGGCTAGGTGTCCAGGGAGGTGATGAGGCGGGCGTAGTCGGCCAGCGAGCGCAGACCCAGGAAGCTCCGGCGCGCGCGTTGGCGCGCGTTCTTGCCGAGCTGCTCGGCCAGGGTCGGGTCGCTCAACACGCGGCGCAGCGCGTGGGCAAAGCCCTCGCGATCGCTGGGATCGGCGAGGAGCAGGCCGTCCTCTCCGTCGACGATCTGGTCCTGGATGCCGCCCACCGCGCTGGCCACCACCGGTCGCGCCTTCCACATGGCCTCGGTGACGGTCAGCCCGAAACCCTCGTGGAGGCTCTTCTGCACCACCACCGCCGCATGGCGCTGGAGGGCGTTCACGATCACGGCGTTCTCCTCCACGTCCGCGGTGGGCAACGACACCAGGTGTACCCGGCGCCGGACGGCGTCGGGAAGCTGGCGCCAGGCCGCCTCCACTTCGTCCAGGACCACCGCGCCCTCGGGATCGTCCGCCACCGCGCGCACGTCCGGGCCCGCCAGCACGAGAGACGCCTCGGGCGCTCCGGCGTCCTCGAGCAGGCACTCGAAGCCCCGGATCACGCCGATGGGATCCTTGAGTCGGTCCCAGCGCGAGACCTGCACCACGAGCGGTCGCTCCCAGGCCAGCGCCCTCCCGTGCTGGAGCACGTCGGCCCGGCGGTCCACGCGCCCGGGCGAGCCGTCGCGACGCCGGAATACCGCCCGGTTCGGGTCGGGAGAGCCCTCGATCACGCCCACGTGGACCAGGATCGCCCGCACCGTGGCGGGGTCGAGTTCCTCGTTCTTGGCGGAGAAGGGGTCGATGCACGGCTGGATGATCACCGTGCGCTCGCCCTCGCAGAATGGCGGCACGAAGGCCCGGCGCGAGAAGACGAAGGTCTGGGCGGGGTCGAGGTAGCGCTCGAGAAACGCCCAGCCGCGCTGCGCCTCGGGCCCGCCTTCATCGCAGCCGATGTGGCAGCGCCAGATCAGGACGCCACAGCGGTCTTTCAGGTGGGGCAGCAGCCCGGCGGTCTGCGGATCGTGGAGGATCACCACGTCGCGGGGTCCCAGCAGCCCCAGCAGCTCGGCGGCGTTCGCCCGCATCACGTCCTCGTAGACCCGGTGCTCCTCCTCGCCCAGGGGCGAACCGTCTCCGGCGAACCCGTGGATGGCATTGTGGAGTCGCTTGGTGATGCGGAAGAACGCGGGGTTGCCCTCGATGACGGTCCAGCGGGCGTCGACGCCAGCACCGCGGGCGTAGCCCACCAGCGGCTGGAGCATCTCCGCGACGCCACCTCCCACGGCCGTGGAGCTGACGTTCCAGATGCTGCGACCCGCCATGCGCTTCGTGAACTCCGCGGCCTCGGCGGCCGCGCGTGCGTACTCCTCGGCCTCCAGCACCGAGGCGAAGCGCTCCAGGGGCTCGCTGCCCACGTCGACGTGGAGGAGTTTCAATGCGGCTCTCCCGAGGCACTCGGCGGTTGCGGTTGCGAGATCGACGACGCACACGAGATCGCTGCCTCGTGAGGGCCACCACGAGCCCGTCGTGGCGGCAAAGAGTACCGCTCCGCCGGCCATCTTCCACTCGCGAGAAATGGCGGAAGCGCCCGATCTGGAGCCGACGAGCGGATCCAAACCGCTGCGGGTTACGGAGCCCCGTCGCCTGCGTCATGGCGGTTCTGCTTCTGCGCGTTGAGCGAGCAGTCGTGTTGCGTGATCTGGTGCGCCCACCAGTTTCGTCCGCAACGGCAGACGAGCCTCTCGCCAAAGGAATGGCCATGACAGCCTATGATGCGCCGTCCCGACCGAGGCTCGTTCCGGTCAGCCGTGCGCGCGTCCGGCTCGGGCGTGGGCACTCCCAAGGGGCCTCCCCACGCTCGCCGCTCGTCGATGGTGAACGCATTGGTTGGGGTCAAACATCGGGATGGTAGCCCAGAACCGGAGGGCACCGCTCGGGGGAGCGGAGGTCTAGAATCGCGATGCCGGAGATTGGTGATGGTCGAGACCGCACGGATCCTGATCACCCTGGGAGGCCTGCTGCTGGTGGGCCTGCTCACGGACGCGCTCGGGCGCCGGCTGCGCCTGCCTCGCGTGAGCCTGCTCGTGCTGTTCGGGATCGCCATCGGGCCCGGGGGGCTGGATCTGCTCCCCGATCTCGGGGCGAATTGGTTTCCGACCAGCGCCAACATGGCCCTGGTAATGATCGGCTTCCTGCTCGGCGAGACGCTGTCCGTCGCGCGTCTGCGAGAGCACGGACGAGCCGTGCTTCGGATCTCGACGGCCGTCGTCCTGGCAACGGGCGTAGCCGTGTTCTTCGGCCTGCTCGCCGTCGGTGCCCCGTGGCCCCTGGCCCTGCTGCTGGCCGCGATTGCCACGGCGACCGCCCCGGCGGCGACGTTGGAGGTGGTCCACGAGGCGCGCGCCGAGGGCCCCTTCGCGAAGACGCTCCTCGGGATCGTGGCGCTGGATGACGCCTGGGGCCTGATCGTGTTCGCCCTGGCCTTCGCGGTCGTGGAGTCCCTGTCCGGCGGCGACGGCGCGGCCGCGACCCTGGCGCGCGCCGGCTGGGAGGTGGGCGGAGCGCTCCTGGTGGGCGCGGCGCTCGGCGTGCCGATGGCGCTCCTCAGCGGGCGCGTCCGGCCGGGCGAGCCCACGCTGGTCGAGGCGCTCGGCATGGTCTTCCTGTGCGGGGGAATCGCGATCTGGCTCGACACGTCGTTCCTGCTGGCCGCGATGATCATGGGGGCGGTCGTGGCCAACCTCGCGCGCCACCACAGCCGGCCGTTCCACGCCATCGAGAACATCGAGTGGCCCTTCTTGATCCTCTTCTTCGTCGGCTCGGGAGCCGCCGCGGACCCGGCGGCCCTCTTCGACGCCGGTGCGCTGCTCGCCGCGTACGTGCTCCTGCGTGCCGCGGGACGGATCGCCGGCGCGGCCCTCGCCGGGCGCGATGCGCCCTCGCGGCGCTGGATGGGCCTCGCCCTCATGCCCCAGGCGGGGGTCGCGCTCGGGATGGCGCTGGTGGCGGCGCAGCGGCTTCCCGACCTCGCGCCGAGTCTGCTTGGCGTGGTCATCGCGGGCACGGTGCTGTTCGAGATCACCGGGCCCGTCTGCACGCGGCTGGCACTGGCCGGTGCCGGGGAGCTGTCCGGGCAGCCCTGAGCGGATCGCCGAGCGGTCATTTCCGCGCTCTGCGGAACGAAAACAGACCGAACCCAGGGCAGGGGGTGCTCGCGACGCACGCGAGTGACGGTTCACCTCCGTTGCGCATTGGACGCGGGTGCAAGCCACATGACCCGACGCGCAGCTCGCCGCGGTTGGCGCGCGCGCGGAGCCGAACCCAGAGGAGAGATCATGGACTTCCACCGCAATGCCGCGGCGCTCGTGACGGCGATGGCCACGGCCCTCGCCGGTGCCGCCGGTGCCGAAGAGGAGACGATTCCCGACGTCAGCTCAGCGCCGCCCCCCCAGGCCTTCGTGGGCGCCGACCTGCTGCCGCCCGCGGCGAAGCCGGGCGAGTGCTACGCCCGGGTCTTCGTCCCGGCCGAGTTTCGGACCGACGAGGTCCGGATGCTGAAGCGCGAAGCCTCGCAGCGGATCGAGATCGTGCCGGCCCGCTTCGAGACGGTCGAGGAGCAGGTGCTGGTGAAGGAGGCCACCCAGCGCCTCGAGATCGTGCCCGCCCAGTATGAGTGGCGCGAGGAGCAGGTGCTGGTGAAGCCGGCCTCCACGCGCCAGGTCGAGGTTCCGGCGGAGTACGAGTGGGTGGAGGAGCGCGTGCTCGACCAGCCGGCGCACACCGTCTGGAAGAAGGGCCGCGGCCCGATCCAGCGCGTGGACAACGCGACCGGCGAGATCCTCTGCCTGGTCGAGGTGCCGGCCACCTACAAGAACGTGCGCAAGCGGGTGCTGAAGTCGCCGGCGACGACCCGCGAGGAGACGATCCCGGCCGAGTACAAGACCATCCGCAAGCAGGTCCAGGTGAGCCCGCCGACCACGCGGACCATCGAGATCCCGGCCGAGTACGACACCGTGCGCGTGCGCAAGCTCGCCGAGCCGGAGCAGACCCGCACGGTCGAGGTGCCGGCCGAGTACCAGACGGTCACGCGTACCCTGGAGGTCAGCGAGGGCCAGATGGCCTGGAGCCCGATCCTGTGCGAGACCAACGTGTCGCCGGGTCTGGTGAAGGAGATCCAGAACGCGCTGCTGCAGGCCGGTCACGACCCGGGCCCCGTCGACGGTCGCATCGGGGCGCAGACGGTCAGCGCCGTCTCCAGCTTCCAGCGCGACAAGGGCCTGCCCAGCGGGAACCTGACCATCGCCACCCTCGAGGCACTGGGCGTCGAGGCCCGCTAGAGCGGGGGCTTCTCTTCGTCTCGCGGGGGGAAGTCGGGCGCCGCTCGGACCTCGGTCCGGGCGGCGCCCCTACGTTCTGCCCCGTCCGCTCCGGCTAGGGCGCCGCCGGCCTGCCGAGGAAGCGCGGGACGCGTGTCGCGTAGTCGTGGTACGCCTGCCCGAATCGCTCGCGCAGCCACGGCTCCTCGGCGAACGGCGAGAGGGCGAACTCCACGCTCAGCAGCACCGCGGTCACGAGCGCCAGGAGCGAGTTGCAGAGCAGCGCGAAGCCGAGGTACCCGGCGATGAAGCCGACGCACTGCGGGTTGCGCGAGTAGCGGTAGACCCCGCTCGTCACGAGGCGACCCTGCATGCCGAAGCTCGCAGCGACCGTGAGCTGCCGCATGGCGGCGAGCCCGACGCCGAAGCCGGCCGGTACGAGGACCAGGCCCGCGACGCCCCGGATCCAGGGCGGCAGCGTCCCGCTGTTCCAGTCGAGGACGCCGAGGACGAGCGGCCCCGCCATGGTCACTTCGATGAAGAGCCAGCTCAGCCAGGCCTGCCACGAGCCTCCGCGGGGCGGAGGCCAGATGCGTGCGGCCGGCCTCCCCCAGGAGAGCAGCACGCCGGCGATCGCCACGACGGCGCTCCCGACCACGACGAGGAAGAAGAGCTGGGTCACAACGGACCTCCCGAGGCCCGCCGCGCAGCGGTGCCCGGCGGCCTTCGCACGGGCGCAGCGCTCGCCAGCCCCGGCGACTAGCGATACTTCTGGAGCTCCAGCCTGGCGACCATGCCCCGGTGCACCTCGTCGGGGCCGTCGGCGAGCCGGAGCGCACGGGCCATGCCCATCAGAAAGCTGAGCTCGGCGTCGGCCATGCCCTCGCCCCCGTGAATCTGGATGGCCGCGTCGACCACCTGCTGGAGCACGTTCGGCGCGACGACCTTGATGGCCGAGATGTCCACCAGGGCGCCGAAGGTCCCGACGGTGTCCAGCGCCCAGGCGGCCTTCAGCGTGAGCAGGCGCGCCTGGTCGATGGCCATGCGGCACTCCGCGATGATGTCGCGGTTGCCGCCCAGGTTGGCCAGCGGCTTGCCGAAGGCGATGCGGCCGACGGCGCGCTGGCACAGGCGCTCCAGCGCTCGCTCGGCCGCGCCGACGGCCCGCATGCAGTGGTGGATCCGCCCTGGGCCCAGGCGCCCCTGGGCGATCTCGAAGCCCCGGCCCGGTCCGGCGACGAGGTTCGCCGCCGGCACCCGCACGTCCTCGAAGAGGATCTCCGCGTGCCCGTGGGGCTCGCCCAGGTGACCGAAGATGGGCACCATGCGCAGGACCTTCAGGCCCGGGCTGTCCATGGGCACGATCACCATGGAGTGGCGCTCGTGGCGAGCGGCCTGCGCGTCGGTCACGCCCATGAAGATCAGGAAACGGCAGCGCGGGTCCCCCGCGCCGCTCGTCCACCACTTGAGGCCGTTGATCACCACCTCGTCGCCCACCACCTTGCAGGTGGCCTGCATGTTGGTGGCGTCGCTCGAGGCGACGCCGGGCTCGGTCATGGCGAAGCCCGAACGGATCTCCCCGGCCAGGAGCGGCGCGAGCCAGCGCTGCTGCTGCTCCTCCGAGCCGTACTTCACGAGGACCTCGGCGTTGCCCGTGTCCGGCGCGCTGCAATTGAAGACCTCGGGGGCCAGAAAGCTTCGCCCCGTGATCTCGGCGATCGGGGCGTAGTCGCGGTTGTCGAGGCCCGCGCCGTACTTGTCGTCGGGCAGGAAGAGGTTCCAGAGCCCGAGCTCCCTGGCCTCGGCCTTGAGCTCCTCGACGATGGGCGGAATGCGCCACTGGCGCCAGTCGTCGCTGTGCGCGAGCTGACCCTGGTAGGTCTCCTCGTTCGGGACGACGCGCTCGTGCACGAAGCGCTCGACCTGATCCATCACGAGGCGGGCTCGTTCGGAGTGCTCGAAATCCATGCGCGACCCCCAGGCACCTCGGCGACCGCGACCCGGCGGCCTGCTCAGGCGCCGATTGTAGTGGCTGGGTCGGTCCACGTCCTGCAGCGCCCGGCCCCTCGTGTGGCGATTCCGAAGAGACGTGCGACGCGGGTGCAGGAAGGGTTACGGTGGATGGCGCGATGCCCCTCGACCACCACCCGCTCGTCAAGGAGCTCCCGGAGCTCCGTGAGGAGATCCACCGGCTCAAGCTCGAGGATCCGGAGTTCCGCGAATTGTTCGACGCCTACCACGAGCTCGACCGGCGCGTCTATCGCATCGAGCAGGACATCGAGCTTGTCGAGGACGCGCTGGCGGCGCAGCTGAAGCGCCGGCGCGTGCTGCTGAAGGACCAGCTCCACGCGCGACTGCTGGACGCGCGCCACGGGCAGCCCGCGAGCCCCGCGGCGGTGCGGATCGACTGCCGGGGGCTCGAGCTCGACGGCGAGCTCCAGGTGCCGGCGCGGGCGCGGGGACTCGTGGTCTTCGCGCACGGCGCCGACAGCAGCCGCTTCAGCCCGCGCAACCGGGGCGTCGCTCGGGCCCTGCGCGGCGCACGTTTCGCCACCCTGCTCTTCGACTTGCGCAAGGAGGCCGAGGCGGAGGCGGAGCTCCTGGCCGGCGGGGCCGTGCTCGACGTGGAGCGCGACGCCGAGCGGGTCGCGGCTGCCGCCGACTGGGCGCGGCGCGAGGAGGCTACCCAGGGTCTTCCGCTCGGGCTCTTCGGCGCCGGCACGGGAGGCGCCGCGGCGCTGCTCGCCGCCGTGCGCCGTGCGGGCGTGGTGCGCGCCGTCGTGTGCCGGGGGGCACGTCTCGATCTCGCCGCGGAGGCGCTGGTGCAGGTTCGTGCCCCCACGCTGCTGGTGGTCGGCGGGCGCGACGAGGCGACGCTGGCGCTGCACCGGGAGCGGCTCGCGCGGGTGCGGTCCGGGCTGCGCCTCGAGCTCGTGCCGCAGGCGGGTCCTCTTTTCGAGGAGCCCGGAGCGCTCGACGCGCTCGCCCGGCTCAGCGCCAGCTGGTTCGCCGAGCACCTGGCGTCAGGCGACGGATAGGCATGCCAGGATCCCCAGCAGGGCTGCCCAGAACCACACCGGGCCGAACATGGGTGTGACTCTCTGGTAGGCCCGATACTCCGTCTCGAACCGCACGCCTACGTCGTACCGTTCCTCGATCTTCGACTGAGCCAGGTTCGCGAGAACCACGAAGGGGAACGCCAGCAGGGCGTCGAAGTTGCGCGCGCTGAGCGCGATCGCGAGAGAGATCAGCACGATTCCCAGGTAGATCGGATGTCTGGAGAAGCGGTACGTGCCGGTCGTGATCAAGCCATCTCGGGTGTCCTGGCCGCCGATGGCTCTGCGTCGCGCCAGCGTCAGACCGACGAGGGAGAGCCCGAGGAGGAGCAGGAGGACCCCGAGAGCCGGCAGCCCCCAGACGGCGGCGCCCGTCTCCAGGAACTGCGGCCTGCGGAACAGATTGGGGTCCGCGGGAATCCCGGCCGCCGCGTAGCAGCAGGCGTTGAACAGCGCGACGTCGAGAACGGCTAGCGGCGTGCTCTCGAGCAGCTTCTCGTATCTGCGCCGTCGGGGGAAGATCCACGCGGAGGCGCCGACGAGGCCGAACAGGACCAGGAGCGAACCGAGCCGCGCGATCCACTGGATCGACACTCAGCCTAGGCCTCGGCCATGTCGCTGAGCCCCATCGTGGCTTCCTAGCACGAGCGGAGGAGATCGCAGCCCGGTTTGCAGCGGAAGCCCTGCGGATTGCGAAGAGCGGGGCCCCGCGGGGCATCGCTCTTGCCGCCCAAGGGCGGATTCTGCCGGCCTTGGACTCCATCCGCCGTGCCATGCGGTTGAACCCGAAGGGAACCGCCGCGCAGGGAATGGCCGTCGCCTTCATCAACTATCGGGCCCGAGGCGGCTCGAAACCGCGCCGCTAGGGGTCGCCTGCGCCGGGCCGCAGGATCCAGCGCAGGCCGATGGGCGGGGCCAGGGTCGTCAGCACCGCGGTTACGACGACAGCCGAGTAGAGCGAGGAGACGATGGGCGGGATCGGATCGGGGGCCTGGAACAGGCCCGCCCGGAAGGCCACGTCCGCGACGATGAGCTCGACGGCGCCGCGCGCGTTCATGCCCACGCCGACGGCGAGCGCCTCCCGCCGCGAGAGCCCGGTCCGGAAAGCCGGGCCCCCCGCGCCCAGCAGCTTTCCGAGGCTCGCCACCAGCACGAGCAGGGCGACGAAGACCGGCGTCTCGAGCACGGCGCTCGCCTCGAGATGGATCCCGATCGAGGCGAAGAAGACCGGCGCCAGGAAGCCGTGCGTCACCGCGGCGACCTTCCGCGAGACATCTTCGTAGGCCTCCTCGTCGATGATGCGTCTCCTGGACGCTCACAGCCACGTGTCCGTCGTGAGCGTGGTCTTCAGCCGCTCGGCCTCCTGCTGGACCTCCCGGCGCTGCGAGCGCGACTTCCGGTCCAGGTTGGCGAGCTGGAAGTTCATGCGCCGGTTGTCCTTTAGTCGGCTGCGGTTCCGGGCCAGGAAGTCCCAATAGAGGGTCGTGAAGGGACAGGCGTCCGGCCCGGTCGCCTGCTTCGGATTGAAGCGGCAGCCCTGGCAATAGTCGCTCATGCGCTGGATGTAGGCGCCCGACGCGCAGTAGGGCTTGGTGGCGAGGAGGCCGCCGTCGGCGTACTGGCTCATCCCCAGCACGTTCGGGAGCGAGACCCAGTCGCTGGCGTCGATGTACATCGAGAGGTGCCAGCGGTTCACGTCCCCCGGCCGCACGCCGAGCAGGAGGCAGAAGAGCCCCAGCACCATCAGCCGCTGGATGTGGTGGGCGTAGGCGTGCTCGACGAGCTGCCCCACGGACTGGCGGACGCAGTTCATCTCGGTCTCGGCCGTCCACATGAAGGCCGGCATGGGAAGCTCGGCCTCGAGGCCGTTGCGCTTCGCGTAGTCCGGCATCTCGCGCCAGTAGATTCCGCGCACGTACTCGCGCCAGCCGAGCACCTGGCGCACGAATCCCTCCACGGAGTTGAGCGGCGCCTCGGCTGCCTCCCAGGCGGCCACGGCCGCGCCGATGGCGTCGCGCGGATCGAGCAGATGCAGGTTGAGCGAGCTCGAGAGGCGCGAGTGGTACAGGTAGGGTTGGCCCGTCACCATGGCGTCCTGATAGCGCCCGAAGTCGGCCAGCCGATGCTCGACGAAGTCGCGCAGGGCGGCGCGCGCCTGCTTCGCCGTCACGGGGAGGTCGAAGCCCTGCGTCGTGCCCGGGCTGTCCGGGAAGGTCTCCTCGACGAGCTTCGCCACGGCGGCCGTCGTGTCGTCCCAGCGGAAGGAGCGCGGCGCCTTGATGTCCGGCGGCCCGCCCTTCCCGAAGCTCTCGCGGTTGTCCGCGTCGTAGTTCCACTGGCCGCCCACGGGCCCCCCGTCCGCCTCGAGCAGCACCTCGTGGCGGCGGCGCATGCTGCGGTAGAAGGTCTCCATCAGGAGGCTCTTGCGGCCCTCCGCGAACTCCTCGAACTGCTCCTCGCTGCACAGGAAATGACGATCGGGCCGGATGTCGAGCGAGCAGTCCTCGCCCCGCAGCGCCCCCCGGAGCTCCGCGCGCACCCGGTAGTCGCCCGGCTGCGCCACGACGAGGGTCTCGGCCCGCGTCTTGTGCAGCCAGCGGGGCACCTCCTCGCCGAAGCTTCCGCGGTTGTGCCGGTCGTCGAGCGCCGCGTAATGGACGGAGAAGCCGCGCTCGCGCAGCGCGTCGCGGAAGTGGCGCATGGCCGAGAAGAAGAGCAGGAGGCGATGCTTGTGCTGCGGGATGTACGTGGCCTCGTGCTTCGCCTCGATCATGAGGACGGCGTCGCGCGAGGCGTCGAAGTCGTCGAAGGCGGCCGAGTCGACGTCGAGCTGGTCGCCCAGCACGAGGACCAGTCGCCGAGCCTTCTTGACGGTTGCGCCGGCCAAGGTCAGCGCGTGCCCTTGAAGGGAAGCCGGCTGGCCAGCTCGCCGATCCGGGCCTGGGCCACCTCGCCCGCCCCGTCCGACGCGACGACGAGCAGATCCGGTCCCCCGAGCTCCAGGGCTACCTGGAGGCACGCGCCGCACGGCCACGTAATCTGGCGCGATGTGCGCGGTGCGACCAGCGCCAGCACCTCGGGCCGGCCCAGGCCCTGCGCCACCACGCCGAACAGCGCCGCCCGCTCCGCGCACATGGCGAGCCCGAGCGACACGTTCTCGACCAGCGCCCCGGGCACGACGGCGTCGCGGTCGGTGACGACGGCCGCGCCCATCTTGAAGTTGGAGTACGGTGCGTACGCCCGCTCCAGCGCCTGCTCTGCGTCCTTCAGCGCTTCACTCGCTCGTGCATCCTCGAACTGCATATCCTGCGGCCCTCCCCGTCCCCGCCCCCTGGCCGTCGAGCGTGGCCCCTAGAGGATGCGAGAATTGCGGCATCTTCGCTCAGCCCCGACGTCGCCGGCCGGGCGCCGGTCCGGATCGGGAGGCAGCCTGCGCGGCGGCTCCTGGGGAGAAGGGTCGCCCGCCGGTCCACGGCGGCGGTGCGGGCTGGCCTACCGGCCGCCCCACCCCCTAGACTGGATGCTCGAGAGAAGGAAGGGACCCCCATGCTCGCTCTCCGAACCGGCATCGCTGCATTCCTGACGCTCGCCATCCTGTTCCCGACGTGGGCGACGACGGCCGGGGCGGAGCCTCCCATGGAGGAGCCGCCCGCCCACGGTCCCATCGACCCGCCCGACGAGCTCGGCCCCTTTGCCGTGGGCCGCACCACCTTCACCGTAGTCGACGGGAGCCGCGAGGATCGGACCCTCACCGTGGACGCCTGGTATCCCGTCGACGCCGAAGCCGCGGTCGGGGCTTCGCCCTCGGTCTACGATCTCGTCTTCGCCGGACTTCCGTCGGCCGTTGCGCTGGACGGGCCGCCCGTCTCTTTGGACGGACCGTTTCCCCTCGTGGTGTTCTCCCATGGCAACAACGGCATTCGCTTCCAGTCGTTCTTCCTCACCGAAACGCTCGCCAGCCATGGCTTCGTGGTCGTCGCTCCGGACCACGCCGGCAATACGGCCCTCGACCTCCTCTCCCCCGGACCACCCTTCGAGACGCGGGATCGGCCCCTCGACATCTCCCTGGTGATCACGTGGATGCTCGAGAAGAACGCCGATCCCGCGGATACCTTCTTCGAGACGCTCGATGGGGATCGCACGGGCGTGATGGGACACTCGTTCGGCGGCTTCACCACGATGGCGATGGCCACCGGCTTCCAGGATGTGCCGCCTGACCCTCGGGTTCGCGTTCTGGTTCCGATCTCTCCGGCGGTAGGGGGCCTCAGCGACCGTCAGCTGGAGAGCGTCGAGCTGCCGGAGCTCGTGTTGGGAGGGACGGCGGACATCACCGTCCCCATCGAACCCAGCAACGTCCGCGCCTTCGGGCTGCCCGTGTCGGTGCCGCGCTACCGCGTCGATCTGCTCGATGCGGGCCACAACTCGTTCACGAACATCTGCGACTTCTTCGCCGTGCTGATCGGCGCGGGCCTGCCGCCGAACCTGCTGGAGTTCATCCTGGGCAGCGCCGACGAGGGCTGCGGACCCGAGCTGATTCCGGTCGACGAGGCGCACCGGGTGACGAACCTCTACGCGATCGCCTTCCTGCAGAGCAACCTGGCGTCCGACTCCCGCTACGACCGCTATCTGACGCCCGACTTCGCCTTCCTGGAGCCCGTCGATTTCTTCTTCGTGACCGAGGCTCCGGCCTGCGGCCTCGGCTTCGAGCTGGTGGTGATACTTCCGGGGTTCCTGTGGCTGCGGCGGAGACGGCGGCACTAGCCGGACCACCCGCACGACCTTCGACGGGTGTCGCTGCGTCAGCGGGACGGGTCGAAGAAGACGCCCGTCGTCCGGAAGCGCCCGTCGCGGAACTCCACCGGCACCCGGATGGTCGCGTGCTCGGGGGCGCCGTTCGGGCCGTCGCGGTAGATCCGGTGGCGCCAGGCCAGACCGGTCTCGTCGAAGCCGTGGCCGCGGGACCAGGGCTTCCAGCCGTCGGCCCGGAGGCCCTGCCAGTAGGTCCCGCCGGCGGCGAGGTCGTAGCGCACGATCCGGCGCGTCTCCGAATCGACGGCCAGGGCGATGGAGTCCACGTGGTTGCCCTGACCGTCGTAGTGGCGGCGGACGATGGCGAAGCGGAGCCCGCCGGACTCGAGCCGCCCGCTCACACTGTGGTCCCGGGTGGCGCCGCCGGTCGTGAAGAAGACCGGGCGGAAGCGGCCCGGCTCCCGGGCCCGGTCCGCCACGATCAGGATCGCAAAGGCGGGATCCCAGCCCCGCTCGAGCGTCTCCCTCCGGACGAAGCGCACGGCGTAGAGCCGGTGGCTCCCCAGGTCGGCCACACGTCCGGTGCTGGCCTCCACGTCGTCGGGAACGGGGCGCCATTCGAGCCGCGAAGGCTCCGACCGTCCCGCCTCCACCACGGGCTGGGGCAGGTGGGTCGCGAAGAAGGCCAGGCTCGCCTCGAAGTCCGAGTCGATCGCCACGGTCGGCGCGTACTCGCCTTCCCGGAGATCCGGGACGAACGCGTAGGGGCCGCCGGAGTCCGCCCCGGCGGTGGCCGCCGCCAGCGCCAGCAGCAGGGCGGCCAGCACCCGCGCCGTGGCGACGCGCATGTCGTCGAAGAGGAGCCTGCGGCGGTCGGCGCTCAGGGTCAAGGAGCCCGTCTCCTCCCAGCAGTCGCGAGCGTTCACCGCGGCGGGACGGATCGACGGCACGGCGGGTCCGCTTGAGCCCCCGGTCCCGGCGTCGACTGCTTCCGCCGTGTCTCCGGGGCCGCGCGTTGCGAGACCGCGGACGCGCAAGTGCGCGAAGAGCTGGAGCCGACGAGCGGATTCGAACCGCTGACCTGCTGATTACGAAGGAGCGCCTCCCTTCGGGGAATGGCCGAATGGCACGCGCGCCTAGAACTTCGCGTTCAGGTCGAGGCGCAGGCGGGTCTGAGTGTTGTCGGGGATGCCCCTCAGGCCCTGCGAAAGCAGCCCCCAGGCGCGCAACTCCACGTTCCGGGTGAGCAACGGTGATAGTGCCGCCACGACGACCCTTGGAAACTTCGGGTTCACCAACTTCAGCAGCGGGCTCTCTGTGACCTCTACTCCGCTGGACTGGTAGAGGCGACGCGGGCCGCTGCAACGCCTGGAGTCCGGACGGTCAGGAGACGCAGCAGAGCTCCGCCTCACGAACCGTTCTCCAGCTTGCTAGCGGCGCTCGTTCAGGCGCCGCGCGTTGCCGCGCAGGAAGAGGTCCTGCGCCGTCTCGTCGAGCCCACCGATCTCCTCGAGAATGCCGCGGGGCTCGGGCAGCCCCTCCATGTGGGGCCAGTCGGATCCGAAGATCACGTGCTCGGGCCCCATCAGCGCGACCAGCTCTTCGATGTCGTCCTCCCAGAAGGGATTGATCCAGACGTGCTCGCGGAAGAGCGCGACCGGGTCCTCGTCGAAGTGCCACGGGTTGCGGCGTTTCGCGTGCTCGAGCTGCTTCAGGAGGTTCGGCAGGAACGCCGAGCCGTTCTCGATCGAGGCGATCCGCAGCTTGGGAAAGCGCTCGAAGACCTTCTTGTAGGAGAGGTCGAGGAGGAAGTCGTTCGCAGAGCGTTCGAGTGCCAGGCCGGTGACCGACGGGGCGTGTGCCATGCCGACCGAGGCGAGGCCAAAGCCCTCGGCATCGTAGCCGTTGCTCGCGTATCCCGAGTTGCCGGTGTGGATGACCACGGTGACGCCGGCTTCGTTCGCGCGCGCCCAGAAGGGATCGAAACACTCGTGCCCGGGGGCGCGCGGTCCCTCGGCCGTCCACGCGGCCGCGGGGCGCGTCACGACGATCCGCGCGTCGCGGGAGAGCGCCCATTCGAGCTCGCCCGCCGCCCACTCGACGTCGGCCAGCGACAGGTAGGGCGCCGCGAAGATCCGCTCGCTGGAGAGCCCCCAGTCCTCGTCGAGCCAGCGGTTGAAGCCCGTGAACATCGTGCAGAGCGCATCGATGTCGTGCTTGATCCGCTCCTCGTAGAGCACGCCGAGCGTGGGAAACAGCCAGATCGCCTCGAGGCCCTGCTCGTCCATCTTCGCGAGCCGCGCCGCGGGATCCCGATACGCGGCGGGCTGCGGCTCGAGGTCGCCGCGCATCAGCTCCCAGGCAGGCTTCCCGCTGGGGTTTCCCTGGAAGTAGTCGTACAGCACGCCCGGCTTCGCGATCGGGTCGAAGAGCGGGTTCCCGACGGAGTAGTCGACTGTCCCGCCGATCACGTGGCGCTTGCGGCCGTCGATCTCGGTCCATTGGACGCAGCGCGGCTGCATCGCTGCGGGCACGTGCCGCGTGAACGCGTCGGGAGCTTCGTAGTAGTGGTTGTCGCAGTCGAAGATCACGCCTCGAGCCCCGGCACCGCTGTGTCTCATGACATTCTGGATTGCAGGTGTCGCACGTGCAACGCCTGCAAACTGGCTTCCCATCCATGCACAGCCAGGAGGACGCTGCCCCCCGACTCCCTTCTATCGCGAGTCGGCGGGGCTCTCCAGCATCCTGCGAGTGTACGCTTCCGGCTTCAAGGCGGAACGCCCCGCCCTGCGACTGGTCCCGAGGGGCAGATTCGAGCAACTGGACTCGATCGACCAGGTCGTCGAGCGCCTCTTCGGCATCCCTCAACGTGCTGCATCGGTCCCAAAAACTTTTCATTTTCAGTACGTTCTTGGGTCGTGAGGTTCCGGGCGCGATGTCGCAGGGCGTTGCAGGGAGTCGCAGGACGCTTCGTCGCCACTTCAACATCACTCCACGTGGTAGTAGAGTGCGCGTGTGCAGTCCAAGCTTCCCCTCAACTTGGGCCTGACGCTGGCGCTCCTTACCGCTGCGCCGGCTGCCGCTCAGCCCTACGCGCTCGACGCGCCCGAGCCCGCGGGTCCGTTGCTCGACGGCGCGCTTCCGCCGCGCAGCCCGAATCCCCCCGGGACGTCGAACGGCAACGTGGCACGACGACACGTACCCCTGCCTGACGATCGACGAGCAGTTCCGCAGGCACGCCTGTTGCCCCGGAATCCCACCTGGAAACCTGGAGCTATGGCGCGTCCTCGGAATGCGCGTAGCGGGAAGGAGAGCTGAGGTGACACGTGCAACCCGCGCGCGGCTGAAGCCGGTCATGCTGGTGGGGAGCCTGGCGCTCCTGTTGGCCTCTTCCGCGTCGGCAACCCTGTTCGACAGCGGCACCAGCATGATCGACACCGACACCGGCCTCGAGTGGCTCGATCTCACGGAAACGATCGGGGACTCCTGGAACCAGGTAGAAGCCTCCAGCTTCGTCGCGGTCGACGGCTACGTGCACGCAACCGAAGCGCAGGTGGAGACGCTGTTCAGGAACGCGGGCTTCCTGACGACGGACGCCGCCGCCGACCCCTCGAACGACACCGCCGCCAACACTCTGCTGAATTTCCTCGGGTGCACGCAGTTCTGCGGGACAGGGAACGTGCTCGCGCGGGGATTCGCCGACTGGAACGGCGCCGGAACCACCACCAGGCCGTTCTATCGGGCGGGTGGCCTGGGAGCGGCCGCAGCCACGACGAGCGGCCTTACGTCCAACCTGGACTTGCAGGACGCCACGGCGGGCCACTACCTCGTGCGCGCGGTAGCCCCGGGGACGGATCTGCTGCCCGTGGGTCCGTTCCTCGACGGCGCGCTTCCTCCGCGCACGCCGAATGCTCCCGGGACGTCGAACTGGGACGTCGTGCCCGCCTTCTCCAACCTCGCGCTCCCCAACACGCTCGTGATCGTGGCCAACCCGTCGGTCAACCGGCTCTACGTGGGCTCGCAGGCTGGCGTGATCGTCTCCTTCCTGAACGACCCGAACGTGACCCTCGCCGAGCCCTTCCTCGACCTCTCGGATCGGGTCGTGCCCGTCACTCAGGGAGGCTTCCTGGGCATGGCCTTCCATCCACAGTTCGGCATCTCGGGCTCCCCCTTCAGCAAACACGTATACGTCTTCTACTCATCGCACTGCCCGCTGAACGCGGCGGGCGACTCCGTCGACCTCGGGGCGTGCGTCCCGAACTACCCCCTCAATGGCGGCATATTCTCGGGAGGTTATTTGCGCCTCTCGCGCTTCAACGCGCCGGATTCCCTGCACGCCCAGCCCCAGTCCGAAGAGATTCTCCTCAACATCCGCCTCGAAAGCTTCACCCATCTCGGCGGGGCGCTGGTGTTCGGCGACGACGGGTACCTCTACCTGACGATCGGCGAGCAGTTCCGCAGGCACCGGTCTCAAGACATCGTCAGCAACCTCGGGGGCGGCGTCCTGCGCCTGGCCGTCGACGTCAGCAAAACGGGCCAGACGTGGAGCTGCCCGGCCGGCAGCCACCCCGCGCCCCGCACCCTGAGCGGCGATGAGGTCTCCGGCCAGCTCTATTGCATCCCCGACGACAATCCGTGGCTCGATTCCGCCGGCGGGGCGTTCGAGGAGTACTTCGCCATCGGTCTCCGCAATCCGCACCGTATGTCCAAGGATCCCCTGACGGGACGGCTGTGGCTGGGCGACGTGGGCGCCCTGTCCCGCGAGGAGATCGACGTCGTCGAAATCGGCCGAAATTATGGCTGGCCTTTCCGCGAGGGCATGATCGCGGGCTTGGACTCGCCGCCGCCCACGATCCTCGGCAGCCTGACCGACCCGGTCGTCGACTTCACCCGCGACGAGGCCAAAGCGCTCATCGGGGGCTACGTATATCGCGGAACCCAGTTCCCGGAGCTCGACGGACGCTACCTGGCCGGCGACTACGTCACCCGCAACCTATGGGCCATCACGCTGGACGAGACCACGATGACGGCCTCGAAGGAGCTCATGACGGACTTCGGCCCGGGAGCTCTGGGAACCTGGGGCCAGGACAACGCCGGCGAGATTTTCCTGGCGAGTGTCGCTTCCACGGGTTCGCTCTATACGCTCGCGCGAATCGGGTCCCCCGTCGCGGATCCGCCCTCCCTGCTGTCGCAGCTCGGCGCCTTCGCCGATCTCGCCACCCTCGACCCGGCGAACGGGTTCATCCCCTACTGGCTGAACCAGCCCTTCTGGTCCGACGCAGCCGCCAAGCAGCGCTGGATCGCCCTGCCCAACGACGGGACTCCCGACACGCCTGGCGAGCAGATCACGTGGTCGGAGAGCAGCGACTGGTCCTTTCCGGTCGGCACGGTCCTGATGAAGCACTTCGAGCTGCCCGTGGACGAGACCGATCCGAGCGTCACGACGCGGCTCGAGACACGCTTCCTGGCCCACGGGGACGACGGGAGCTGGTATGGTCTCACCTACCGCTGGCTGCCCGACCAGAGCGATGCCCGGCTTCTCACCGAGGCCGAGACCGGCGACTACACGATCCAGACCGCGGGGGGAGGCTCGCGGACCCAGACCTGGCAGTTTCCCTCGCGCGCCCAGTGCTCGCTCTGCCACAACGCCGGCGTAGCGGGCGCGCTGGGGCCTCGGACCCACCAGATCCACCGCGACGTGATGTATCCGAGCACCGGACGCATCGACGACCAGATCCGGACCTGGAACAACCTGGGGATGTTCTCGCCCGCCATCGTCGAGGCGGCGATTCCAGGCCTCCCGCGCTCGCGAGAGCTGGGCGACGTGGCGGCGTCGCTCGCTGATCGGGCGCGGTCCTACCTGGACGCCAATTGCTCCTACTGCCACCGGCCCGAGTCGCCGACCTTCGCCGTCTTCGACGCGCGACTCACCACGCCGTTGCTGAACCAGGGACTCGTATACGGGGCCGTCGCCAACAACCTCCAGCTCCCCGGCGCCGCGGTGATCACGCCGGGCAATCCGCTGACGTCGGTCCTCTATCACCGCATGGCGGCGCTCGGCGCTGCGGCGATGCCACCGCTGGCGAAGAACCTCGTGGACCAGACGGCAGTGGATCTCATGGCCGAGTGGATTACCCGGATCGACCCGAGCTTTCCCGCAAGCGGGGTACTCTACGAGTACTACGAGATCGCGGCCCCGACCGCACTGCCCGACTTCGACAGCCTGACACCCGTGACGGTCGGGTCCGCCTCCGGTTTCGACATCTCACTTCGCAACCGGGACAGCGAGTTCGCGTTTCGCTTCAGCGGAGTCATCCAGATCGACGAGCAGGGGGACCACACCTTCTACACCACCTCCAACGAGGGCAGCCAGCTCTTCATCGATGGCGCGCTGGTGGTGGACAACGACGGAGTCCACGGGGACCAGGAAGGTTCCGGCACGGTTGCCCTCGCCCCCGGCTTTCACGACATCGTCGTGACGTACTTCGAGCGGTTCGGCGGCCAGTCCCTGACCGTCAGCTGGGAGGGACCCGGCTTCTCCAAGCAGGTCATGTCCCCGGGCCGCCTCTACCAGGCCGTGCCGCCGGCGCTCACGAACCAGTCTCCGACGCTCGTGGATCCGGGCACCCAGCTGAGCCAAGTGGGCGGCTCGGTCTCGCTGCCACTGACGGCGACGGATCCCGATGGTGATGCGCTCTACTTCGGGGCCGCGGGGCTTCCATCCGGGCTCACACTCGATCCGAATAGTGGCGTCATCAGCGGCGCCGCTGGGTCGGCGAGCGTTGGGACCCATCAGGTCGTCGTCGGCGTGTCCGATGGCCCCACCGTGGATTCCGTCGTCCTCCTCTGGACCGTGGAAGACATCGCGGGCTGCGGCCTCGGCTTCGAGCTCGTCTTGCTGCTGCCGGTTCTGGCTGCACGTGCGCGCCGTCGGTTTCCGCGGCATCCCGCGGGCCATTCCTGACGAGCCCCAGTGCGGGGCTTATCGCCCTCCGCGTACGTCGATTTGACCGAAATCGTGTTACCGGACGCTGCCCAAGAACGCAGCCAAGAATCCCTATGCTCGTCTCGTCGCAAGACCCCGCTCGCTCAGGCGGCCCACGGAAGCCGCAGGAAGCCATGGAGCAAGGCCTCGCCCGGGCGGAGTGCCTCGAAGTCCACCTCAATCGGCTGCGCGGTCAGCCGGGCCTGGAGTTCCTGCCGCTCCTCGGCCAGCTCAGCGAGGATCCCCGCTACGTCCTCGATCCGCCCCGTCACGGACGGCCAGCCTCGCTGCGTTGTCCCTGTCCCGCTCGACCTCGGAAAGGCGCTTTCGGACGGCACGTGGGTCGGGCCTCGTCGTCGTCTGGCGGAGCCGGCCCAGCTGCACCTCTCGTCGGGCACGAAGGAGGACACCGAGAGCTGCCGGGCGTTCTTCCAGGACCTCCGGCGGCGCGGTCTGGGCGATCCCTTGCTGGTGGCGACGGACGGCGCCCCGGGCTTGATCCGTGCTGTGGAGGAGTGTTTCCCGCGCTCCGAGCGGGGTCGCTGTCTGGCGCACCGGATGCGGAACCTTCAGTCGAAGGTGCCCGATGCGGACTGACCGGAGTTCCGGGAGAAGGCGAAGGCGGCCTACCAGGCGCCGTCGCGGGAGGTCGCTCGGATGCTGCGCCACGTCGTCGTGGCGGACTACGAGAAGCGCTTCCCGCCGGCCGTGAAATGCTTCCTCGACGACTTCGAGGCGTGCATCGCGCACTTGCGCTTCCCGATCGCCCATCGCCGCGTGATCCGAACGACGAACCTACTCGAGCGGCTGTTCGGCGAGGAGCGGCGCCGGATGAAGATCGTGGTGAACGCCTTCGGCGAGCGTGCCGTGTCCCCCTCACGAAAATCCAGCAAGCATCGGACTTGATCGGTTCTCCGACCTCGAGACTCGCTTGTTCGACGTAGCGGCTTCCGCAATCGCGGGTCCCCAACGGGATTCGAACCGGGGCGGATCAGGCATGAGCTCCCGAAACGAATGCGGCCTGAGATCCTCGTCCCCGACGTTCGTCCAGGCGCTTTTCCGCTTCAGCTGGGCCCTCGGATCGCGTATACTGGCTCGATCCTGTACGCGAAGGAGGCTCGAGCCGTGAAATCGATCGCACCCGTGGACCTTCGAATTCTGTTCGCCCTCGCGCTGGGCGCGTTCCTGGTCGCCGCCGCGACGCCGGCGGTCGCGTTCCCGAAGGGGCTCAACGACTGGCAGACCCGCTACGGGGCGACTTCGCCGTCGGGCGACAACGCGGACTGCCAGCTCTGCCACGCCAACGCCAACGGCGGGAGCCCCTGGAACGCGTACGGCTGGGACATCGTCCTGTCCCTAGGCGACCCCCTCTGCGACCTCAACATGGATGGCAACGTCAGCAACGACGAGGCCTTCTTCTGCGTCGAGCTGCTGAACTCGGACCGGGACGGCAGCAACGTCGACAACGTGGCCGAGATCGGTGTCGGCGCTCAGCCGGGCTGGACACAAGGGCCGTTCAACACGCTCTTCACCAGGACCGGCACGATTCCCAACCAGCTGCCGCCGGACGACATCGGGAAGCTCGATCCGGACGGGACCGAGCCGCCGCCCCCCCCGCCCCCGCCGCCGCCCGACGACGACGAGGACCTTCCCCCCGGCCAGCTCAAGCGGCGCACAATCGTCGTCAAGCCGGGGCAGTCGATCCAAGCCGCCATCGACCGGGCGAAGCCCGGCACCCGGATCTACGTGCTGGCGGGCGTCTACCGCGAGACGGCCGACCCGACCAACGGGCTCAACATCACCAAGAACGGGATCCGCCTGATCGGGCAGAGCAACCCCTCGAAGCGCGTGATCCTCGAGAACTCCGGCAACCAGCGAAACGGCATCGTCGTCGTGCCGGAGGACCGCGCCGACTGCATGGGCTGCCACTCGAGCCTGGCGCCGCCCTTCCCGGTGCTTCCGGGTGTGGCGCCGGGTCTGAAGATGCGTGAGCCCATGATGCACGGCATCGAGATCCGGGGCATCACCATCCGGGGCTTCAGCAACAACGGGCTCTTCACGGAGAACGTGGACGGCTTCAAGATCATCGACGTCGAGTCCGTCGACAACCGGAACTACGGGATCTTCCCGACCCTGTCCAAGAACGGCCTCATCACCCACAGCAAGGCCAGCGGCTCGGATCTGGACAGCGGGATCTGGGTGGAGACCTCCGAGAACGTCGTGGTGACGCACAATCTCGTGGAGGGAAACGTGAACGGCTTCGAAGTCTCCAACAGCGACGATGTCCTGCTCGCCCACAACGAGGCTCGCAACAACAGCCTGGGCATCGCCAACCTGCTGCTGCCGGACATTTTCGACGACCGCGCCGGCGCCAAGCGGATCGACGTCCGGGACAACTACATCCACGACAACAACAAGGAAAACACGGCCCGGCCCGGCTCCATCCTGTCCGAGGTGCCGAAGGGCATCGGCATCCTCTACCTGGGCGTGGACGACTCGCTGATCTCGCAGAATCGGGTCGAGAACAACGAGTTCTCGGGAATCGCCATCGTCGACTACTGCCTGGGCGTCGCGACGAGTCCAGACTTCAACTGTATGGCCGACTCGACCATCACCCCGGAATTTCTGGCGGATCAAGCCGCCACGAACAACCGGGTCGAAGGGAACGCGCTCGTCAACAACGCAACCAACCCGCCGGGTGGCATACTGGGGACGTTCGCCGCCGACCTCACGCTGCTGGTCCTGCAGCCGAACGGCAACTGCTACGAGAACAACATCTTCGACACCTTCAAGTCGTTCGCGGGCTTGATTCCCGAGCCGCCGCCGTGTGACTGAGCCGCAGGAGACGAGACTGAATCCGTGTAGCCAGCATGTCCACGAACGGCAGCGTCACCTCGCGCTCGCCCGCGAGCGCGGAGTCCCTTGGCCTCGCTCTCGGCCATCAGGCCCGTGTAGCCCACGATGTCGCTGAACAGGACGGCGGCGAGGCGGGAGAGAAGGTCCGCGGGCACCTCGTCCTCACGGACCTCGAGCGGGCTGCGGTAGGCGTCGCCCCCAGCCCAGCGGGCGTAGTGGCGAGCCGTCACGCTCACGTCCGCGTGGCCCAGTTGGCGGCTCACATCGCCGAGCTGCACCGCGGCCGTGAGGAGCTGCGAGGCGAAGGTGTCCCGCAGACCCTTGGGGGAGCGCGGACGGGTTACCTGGTCGGCCTTCACCGCCCAACCGATCTCAGCCGCCTCGCAGAGCTTCCGGAAGTGGCGCTTGCGGTAGTTGCCGTGGTCCACCAGCGCGACGTCTCCGCCTTCTGGCCTGCCCTGCTCGAGTTGGTACGCGAGCCGCGCGCTCCTCAGCCGGCGCGACATGGCCACGATCCGCTCCCGGCCGCTCTTGGTCTTGCCCAGGTGGACGCCCCGAGATCGAGACTCGCCCGGGATGCGCAGCGCCCGCGTGGTATCGCTGGCGTCACGCCCGAAGGAGCAGTCCTCCCACCGGAGGGCGGTGGCCTCCCCAAGGTGTGGGCCGGTCTCGAGGCACAGCAGGTCCACGATGTGTGAGGCGCCGCCAACCCGCGCGGACTCCGATACCAGCGCGTCCACCTCTGCGGGTTCCTCGATGGGGCAGATACTGGCCGTCGCGTCGCTCTGTGCCCTCCCCTGCTGGGTCCGACCCGCCCCGGTGCGGGGTGTATTTGGCGTATCTGACCGAAATCGCATTTCCATAGGGGAGGATTGCAAGACAAACCTCTCCTTTTCGCCTGCGATTCTGCAATCCGGCGTCTGCCCCCGCGTTGGCCAGGCGGCCTCGAGTGGAG
>CAMYLJ010000010.1:165966-213631 GCA_947259215.1 uncultured delta proteobacterium | reverse complement strand
CGGCTCGGCGAGGTGGAGGACATCGCGGCGGCGGTGCTCTACCTGTCGTCGCCGGCGGCCGCCTGGGTGACCGGGAAGGTCTTCGAGGTCGACGGCGGCACGGTCGCCTCGAACTGGCCCATCAAGATTCCCGGGTACTAGGCGGCGCGCGCGGGCGCCGGGCGGGTCCATCGTTGCGGCGCGGTCCTCGCTCGCCGAAGAGCGGCGGTGTGCTTCTGGAGCCCCGTCCGACGCTTCCGGGTTCGCCGGGTCGGCCTCTGCTTCGCGGACGCTTTGCCCTCGCTGCGGATGGCGCCGCAACGACGGACCCGCCCGGCACCCGCGATCACGAGGAAACCCCCAGGTTTCTCGATAGGCGGTTCGACCCTCTCGAGCGGAACGACCACAAAGACCACTTCCCTTGGAGCTGGGGCGCTACGCGTAGCTACGACCGGGGCGGGTGGGTGGCCGCTGGCGGCGCAATCCGCAGCGAGGGTAGAGCCAGCGCACGCTCGAAGCCGACTCGGCGAACCCTGAAGCGGAGGAATGGCCTCCAAACGCGAAGCGCAAGCGCCGCGGCGAGCGAGGACCGCGCCGCCAGCGGCCACCCACCCGCCCCGCGCGCGAGGAAACCTCAGGCGCTCCGGCGGCCGAGGAAGGGGACGATGGGGACCCGCGCCGCGTGGTCGGGCCAGCCGGGGCGGCGTTCGGCCATGCGGTTTTCGATCATCGGGATGCTGGCGAACCGGAACATCAGGGTCATGGCCAGCGGGCCCGCGAGCGTCCACCACCAGGCCGATGGCACCGCGGCCACGCCGAAGAGCCAGAGGCCCCACCAGAAGCCCATCTCGCCCAGGTAGTTCGGGTGGCGCGACCAGGACCAGACGCCGGTCTCGAGGATGTCCTCGGGTGTGCGGTCGGGGTTGCGCCGGAAGGCGCGGAGCTCCTGGTCCGCGCGCGCTTCCAGCCAGATGGCGCCGCCGGTGAGCGCCAGGGCCGCGGCGTCCAGCAGGCCCAGCGGCCGGGTGCCGACGGCCAGTGCCAGCCAGAGGGGCAGGCAGCCGAGGAAGACCTGCACGGTCGGAAACAGGTGCAGGCCGAAGAAGCTCGCGGGCCAGTAGAGGCGTCCGGTGGTGTCGCGGATGTTCACGTAGCGCCAGTCCTCGTGGTCGAGACCGGTCCAGCCGCGGTACCAGTTCCAGGTGAGGCGCACGCCCCAGGCGGCGACCAGCGCCAGCACCATTGCCTGGCGCAGGCCCGGGACGCCGTCTTCAGCGACGGCGGCCCAGTAAAGGGCGATCGGGATCGGCGCGACACTCCAGTAGGCGTCGTAGAAGCTCGAGTTCCCGAAGGCCAGACTGAAGGCGAAGATCGCCAGGGTGGCGGCCAGGTCCGCGCCGCCGGCCACGGCGACGGGGTGATGGCCGCCGAGGGCCAGCGCCGCCAGCAGCGCGACGAAGCCCGCGAAGACGTAGCAGGTGACGATGGCGCGGGTGGCTCGGCTCATGCCCGAGCTATAGCGGATGGCGGCTAGCGCAGCGCCTCGATCGGGATGGCCCGGCCGCTCTCGTCGAAGGCGGCCGGTCGTACGCCCCGGACCTGCCGGCGCACGCTCACGGCGAGCCACGCGCTCCACCCCACGAGCCCGAGCAGCGCCAGCTCGGGACGCGCCAGGATGGCGCCCACGGCCGCGACCCCGAGACCTCCCGCGTGGAGCCGGGCGCGCGGAGTCGCCAGTGCGGCTGGCCAGCGCAGCGGACGCTCCGCCCACAGACGGCCGCCGCCCCAGGCCAGCACCTCGCCGCCGGCGACGCGAGCGCGGCGTGCCTCGCGCACCAGGTCGCCGCTGCCGCAGGCCGCGCACACCCGGCGTCGGCCGGCGTGACGCCACCAGCAGTAGAGGAGACCGGGCAGGGCCAGACACAGCCAGGCCGCCAGCTCCAGGCGGTCCGACCCCGGAAGCCGCAGGTCCGGCCGGGCCGTTCGCCAGCAACCGGTGCAGAGCATGCGCATGAGCCTCGCCCCCCCCGCTCTCCTCATTCCTCGGCAGGGACGGCAGTCAACTTGGGGGAAAACTTGCCTTTTCGGGTAAAGGACCGATCCCGCTACTCCTCGGGGACCGCGCTGCCGGGCTCGGAGGCCGCGCTACGCTGACGCCCCGTGGGCGAAACCCTTGCCGTCGCGCGCCGTTTCCGCGGTCCGCCGGACTCGGGCAACGGCGGCTACGTGGCCGGGCTGCTGGCCGGCCGGATCGACGGCCCGGCCCGCGTGCGCCTGCGGATGCCACCGCCGCTCGAGATCCCGCTCGACGTGGTCCCCCGCCACGAGGGGTTGGCCCTGCTCGCGGGCGAGGAGGTGGTGGCCACCGCGATCCCGGCGACGCTTGAGCTGGAGGTGCCGGCCGCCCCCTCCGCTGCCGACGTTGCCGACGCGGTGCGCGACGCACCGCCCCCGCCAGAGCACATCTTCCCCGGCTGCTTCGTCTGCGGACCGAAGCGCACGCCGGGCGACGGCCTCTGCATCTTCCCGGTTCCGTTCACACCGCCCGGAACGGCAGTGGCCCCCTGGACCCCCGACGCCTCGCTCGCCGACGACACGGGCGCGGTGCGGCCGGAGTTCCTGTGGGCGGCCCTGGACTGCCCGGGTGCCTTCGCACTCCAGGCGTGGGGGCGGACCCGCGTGCTGCTCGGCGAGCTGACGGCACGCATCGACGCACGCCCGCGCGCGGACGCGGCCTGCGTCGCCCTCGGCTGGTCGCTGGGCAACGAGGGCCGCAAGCACTACGCGGGCACCGCCGTCTTCGCCGACGGCGCGCTCTGCGGCGTGGCACGAGCGGTCTGGATCCAGGTCTAGGGAGCCTCCGCGCCGTCTGCCTCCGACTGCGCGGGCTCGGAGGCGGGCTCGGCAGCGGGTGCGGGCGCAGGAGCAGGCGGCTCGGCGGGATCTCCGACGGCGGTGCGCAGCGCGGCGATGGAGTCCGCGTACTCGATGCGGTTCACCGTGAGGCGCTTCATGAAGATCAGGGTCGCCTTGTCGTCCTCGGACGGAAGGCCCGCGGTGACGTCGCCGGTCTTGTCCAGGAACATGAGGTAGGGACGCCTCCGCAGCCGCGGCATGACGACGAAGCGGCGGATCGCGCCGGGCATGCGCGAGATGTCCGAGACGTAGACGGCCTTGTGACGGATCAGGAAGCCCGGATCCGCCGCCAGGGTGTCGCGGATGATGGCTCCCCCGTCCATGTCCCGGGAGAAGAGCACGAGCCGGATCGACGTGTCGAAGCGGCGCGCGTCGCCGTGCTGGTCGTGGAAGGTGAAGGGCTCGACCTCGAGCCCCACCACCACGGGCTCGGGCGGCGGACCCGAGGCGCAGCCCCCGAGCAGCAGGGTCGCGAGGGCGAGCCGGGCGAACGTCGCGTGGCGCATGCCTTGAGTATATGGTGGTCTGGGCCTGCGCGCGCGGACGCCACCTGCACGAGGACGGACGCCAGGCCACGCCCTCCACTCGAAGCGTGGTACGGTTTTTTCGGTCTCTGCCCGGGCGTCCGTACCCGGACCTGCTTCGCAGAAGAAGTGAGGACCCGATGCAGGAGAACGAGCGAATCGTCAGGGAATTCATCGAGGCGTGGTCGCGCCTCGATCCGGCGGAGCTCGCCGGTTACTTCGCCGATGACGGCGTCTATCACAACATGCCGGCCGGCCCCGTCACCGGACGCGACAACGTCGAGAAGCTGATCCGGGGCTTCATCGCTTCGTGGACCCAGACCACCTGGGACGTTCTCCACGTCCTGTGTTCCGGGGACGTGGTCGTCGCGGAGCGCCTCGATCGGACGCGTGCCGGCGGCAAGTCCGTGGACCTTCCCTGCGTCGGCGTGTTCGAGCTCGAAGCCGGCAAGATCAAGACCTGGCGCGACTACTTCGACCTGGCGACGTACCAGCGCGGGCTGGCGTAGGAGCGGCCCCCGCATGCTCAAGCTCTACCACTCCCCCCTCTCCCGCTCCGTGCGGATCCTCTGGCTGCTCGAGGAGCTCGGCCTGCCCTACGAGCTGGAAACCGTGGCCCTGGAGCCGCCCGCTCCGACGCCCTTCGCCCAGAAGACGCCGTTCGGGAAGGTCCCGGCGCTCGAGGACGACGGCGTCGCGATGTTCGAATCCGGCGCCATCCTCGAGTACGTCCTGGAAACGTACGGCGAAGGTCGACTCGCGCCGCCGCCCGGGTCGCCGCTCCGCGCGCGCTTCCTGCAGTGGGTCCACTTCGCCGACTCGACCGCCTTCATCGGTCTCGGGAACATCGCGTGGCACACGCGCTTCGCGCAGGATACCGAAGCAGAGGGCGTGGCTTCCGCCCTCTGCGACTACCGCACCTGGGCCAGCGCCGCGCTGGACCTGCTGGAGCGCGAGCTGGAGGGAAACGACTTCCTGCTCGGCGCGGAGTTCTCCGGTGCGGACGTCATGGTCGGCTACACGGTGCTGGCGGCGAAATCCTTCGGACTCGTCTGCGAGCGCCATCCGAACGTCGACCGGTACCTCGCTCGCCTGACGGAGCGCCCCGCGCTGCGACGCGCGCTCACGTCGGGCGCCTGACCGCGCGGCGCGCTAGCGAGCCGCCTGGGGCCGGGTCGCCGGTCCGCGCAGCCAGCCGGAGGCCCGGCCCGAGGCGCCGGCGGGGCAGTCCGCCGTGCGCCACACGCGGCGCCAGTCACCCCGCTCCTCCATCACGGCCACGCTGCAGCCCAGCGGAAGCGCGCCCACCGTGGCGGCGCGCAGGTCGGGCTCGGCGCGCAGCGTGACGCGCTCCAACGCCACCAGCTCGCTGCGGGCGCCGGCGAGAGCGCGCGGAATCGGCGCGAACGCCACCGCGACCGCGGCCGCACCCAGCACGGTCGCGACAGCGACGCGCAGCCGGCGCGCCCGGCGCGCCTCCCTCGCCTCGGCCGCGCCCGGAGGATCGGGCACCAGGGCCAGCACCCGCGCCCGGCGCCGCGCCGGCAGCAGGTCGGCGCCCGCCCACCACAGGGCACCGAGCCAGCCGACGCCGGTCCAGCCGGTGGTGAGGTTCACGACCAGGATGGCGCCCGCGTGCTGGTGCTCGCGCACCTCGGACAGGATCCACGGAACCAGGTAGAGCGCGAAGAAGACGACGAAGACGTATTCCAGGAGACCGTCCCTCCCGGTGCGGCGGCGTCCCCCGCAGGCGCCGACAAGGTAGCGCGGCTCCGCAGGCCGCGCCGCGTCTGGTACGCTTGCCGCCATGACGAGCCTTCACGACTTCACGATGCAGACGATCGACGGCGAGACGCGTTCGCTCGGCGACTACGCCGGCAAGGTGTGCCTGGTGGTGAACGTGGCCTCGAAGTGCGGTCTCACCCCCCAGTACGAAGGGCTTCAGCGGCTGTACGACGCCTACCGTGAGCGCGGTGTCGAAGTGCTGGGATTCCCGTGCAACCAGTTCCTCGGGCAGGAGCCCGGGAGCCCCGAGGAGATCGTGGAGTTCTGCTCCACGAACTACGGCGTCACGTTCCCGCTCTTCGGCAAGCTCGAGGTCAACGGCGACGGCCGCGATCCGCTCTACGCCTGGCTCACCAGCCAGGACACCAAGCCCGAGAAAACCGGCGACATCAAGTGGAACTTCGGCAAGTTCGTGGTGGGGAAGGACGGCCAGGTGGTGGCCCGCTTCGAGCCGCCCACGGAGCCCGAAGCCGCCGAGGTGAAGCAGGCGATCGAGTCGGCGCTCTAGCCGGGCGTCGCCGACGCGCCGATCCGTGAGCGAGGACGTGCCGCGCGGGACGGGAGCGTGGGGCGTGCCGCCCTGGCGGGCGGAAGCCCGACCCCACCTCGAGCCGCCGCCGGCGCACTGCGACGTGGCGGTGGTGGGCGCGGGGCTCACGGGCCTGGCCGCCGCGCGCGCGCTCGCCGAGGGCGGCGCGCGGGTCGCCGTGCTCGACGCGGGCCGGATCGGCGGCGGCGCGAGCGGCCACACGGGGGGGCTGGCGCTGGAAGGCACCCACGTGGGAGCGCTTCCCGGGATGGAGCGCTGCCTCGAACGGCTGGCCGCGCGCACGCGCGCGCTCGGGATCGACTGCAGCCTCGAGGAGTCCGGCTGCCTGGAGCTGGCCCACCGGGAGCCGGGAACCGCTCCCGCCAAGGCCCTGCACTGGAGCGACGACGGCCGCGTGCTGGTGCCGGTGGGCGAGGAGCCCGGCGGCGTGCTCGACCCCGGCCGCCTGGTGTCCGGCCTGGCCCGCGCGGCGCGCGAGGCGGGCGCGAGCCTGCACGAGCGCGCCGCCGTCGCGCCGCTGCCACTGGCAGGCGACGCGCTCACGATCGATTCCACGCGTGGACGCGTGAGGACGTCCGCGGTCGTCGTGGCCGCGAACGCGTGGGCACCGGCCCTGGTGCCGCTGGCGCCCGAGCCCGTGGCCGCCCTGACGGTCGCGCTCTGCACGGCGCCGCTGGCATCCGAGGCCCTGACGGACCTCGGCCTCCCGCCCCCGCGCACCTTCTACACCGTGGACCTGCCCTACCTGTGGGGCCGCAGCACGCGCGACGGCCGCTTCCTCGTGGGCGGCGGCCTCGTGCCCGCGTCATCCGCGGAGCTCCGGCGCCCGCCCGCAGGCGCCGTGGACGCGCGGCTGGACGCGCTCGCCCGACGCGTGCGCGCGCTGCACGCCGGCCTGTCGGAGGCGGTCTTCACAGCGCGCTGGGCGGGTCCGCTCTCGCTCCTGCGCGGGCGGCCGCCGTTCCTGGGCCGCCACCCCGCCGACCCCCGGGTGCTGGTGGCGGGCGGCTACACGGGCCATGGCGTCGCTGCCAGCCTGGTGGCGGGCGAGTGGCTCGCCCGCGCGATCCTCGACGACGAGCCGCTGCCCGACTGGGGCGCGTTCGGCTAGCCGGACTTCGCTCGCCTGCAGCTTGCTGCGTGTCGGGCGACGAACGTCACCCTCCTTGGCTAGTCGTCGAGCTTGAGCACGCGGATGGCGTTCTCGCGCAGGAACTTGGGCCAGACGTGGTCGCGGAAGGGCACGTCGGGCAGCTCGCGCATGATGCGCTCCAGCGGCAGGCCCATGGGGAAGTAGCCCGCGTAGATGATCTTGTCCGCACCCCGGGTGTTGGCGTAGTCGACGATGGCCTTCGGGTAGTACTTGGGCGCAAACGCGCTGGTCGCGTAGTGGAGCCCCGGGTACTTGAGCATCAGCTTCACGGCCAGCTCCTCCCACGGCTCGCAGCCGTGGAAGGTCACCAGCTTCAGGTCCGGGAAGAACCAGCAGACTTCGTCCAGGTGCTCCACGTGCTGGCAGTGCATGGGCACCCGCGGTCCCGGCACCCCCACGTTCAGGAAGATGGGAATGTCGAGCTCGACGCACTTGGCGTAGATCGGGTAGAACTTCTTGTCCGAGATATCGACCTGGGGCATCAGACCGGCCGGGAAGCAGGTGACCGACTTGATCCCCCACTCCTCGTAGTCGCGTACCATCTGCCGCACCGTGTCCATGCCGCGGTTCGGATCGACCATGCCCATGGGGAAGAAGCGGTCGGGATGGTCCTTCAGGGCCCGGCGCTGGTCGTCCCCGCGCACCGCCATGGGTGCCCGCTCGACGCCGTACTGGTCCATGGCCTTCACGGTGATGTCCACCGGATCCGCGCCCTTGCCCCAGTCGTGCGGGACGCCCTTGAACATGTACTCGACGGGGAACTGGAACTCCTCTTTCGCCTGCTTGTCCAGCGTGGCGTCCTTCAGGAACTGGTAGGTCTTCCCCGGGTCCGTGATGGGAAGGCCCAGCATCAGATCGATGATTCCGATGTCGGTGGGCATGGGCATGGCCGACAGGATACCCCTGCGCGAGACTACGGCCATGAACGCGCGTCGATTCGCAAGCGGAATCCTCGTGGTGGCGCTGGCCGCGCCGGCCGCCGCCGAGACGGACCCCACCACCCGGGCCGCGATGCAGGAGATCCTCCGGGCCATCGCGTTCGCGCTGCCGCGATCCATGGATGCCGAGGCCTTCGGGCGCCCGGAGGAACGCGAGCGCATCCACAAGGCGCTGGCACAGCTGGCCTCCGAATCCACGAGCCTGGAGCAACACGCCGCGGCGCGCGGCGCGGGCTTCCAGCACCTGGGCGAGAACCTCTCCGCGGACGCGCGCGAGGTGGAGCGCCGCTACAGCGCGGGACGCACCCAGGAGGCCGCCTTCCTGCTCCAGCGTCTGACGGAGAACTGCATCGCCTGCCACAGCCGGCTGCCGAGCAGCGCCGACTCGGACCTGGGCCAGCGCCTGATGGCGGACATGAAGGGAGTGGATCTCTCGCTGCCCGAGCGCGCGCGCCTGGAGACCGCGACGCGCCAGTTCGACGCGGCGCTCTCCAGCTACGAAGAGCTGTTCCGTTCCAGCCAGATGACGCCCGCGCAGCTCGACCTGATGGGCTACCTGGCGGACTACCTCACGGTGGCCCTGCGCGTGAAGGGCGAAGCACCGCGTGCGCGCGCCACCCTGGAGACGCTCCAGAAGCGGGAGGACGTGCCCGAGTGGCTGGAGCGCGACCTGAAGGTGTGGATCAAGACCTTGCGCGCCAAGGGACCGGCGGGCGGCGAGGGCACGGCCCTGGAGCGCGCGCGGCGGCTGCTGGCCGAGTCCGACGCGCTGCGGGACGTGCCCGCCGACCAGACCGGCCTGGTACACGACCTGCTCGCCTCGAGCCTGCTCTACCGCTACACCGAGGAGCACCCCCAGGGCGGCGCCGAGGTGGCGGAGGCGTACTACCTGCTGGGCGTGATCGAGGCCCGCGTCGACCGCTCCTACTGGCTCTCGAACGCCGACTTCTACCTGGAGACGTCCATCCGCATGGCGCCGCGCGCGCCCTTCGCTCTGGACGCCTACGCGCTGCTCGCCGAGCACACCGAGGAGGGCTACACGGGCTCGGCCGGCACCTACGTGCCGCCGGACGTGCAGGCCCGGCTCGACGAGCTCAAGACGCTGGTCTCGCCTCCCGATCCCTGAGCCCGGAGGCGCGTCCATGGCCGACGATCCGGGAATCGGCGCACGGCCCGAGCTGGCGGCAGACGTCCTCGCGCGCCTGCGCGCGGCCGGGGACGCGATGGCGGCCGAAGTCGAGGCGCTCGCCGCCTGCGAGTCGCCGTCCCGCGACCCCGCGAGCCAGGAGCCGGTCTTCGCGCGCCTCGGCGCCGCGCTGGCGGCGCTGGACTTCCGGGTCCTCCGCCTGCGCGGCCGCACCAGCGGAGGCCAGATCCTCGCGCGACCGCGCCGGCGAACCCGCGGCGCGCCGGCCCAGCTCGTCCTCGGACACGCCGACACGGTCTGGCCCGTCGGGACCCTGCGTGAGATGCCGCTGGTGCGCGACGGCGACCGGCTCGCCGGTCCGGGCGTCTACGACATGAAGGCCGGCCTGGTGCAGGGGATCTTCGCCCTGCGCGTCCTGCGTGAGCTGGAGCTCGTCCCCGCCGTGACGCCGGTGGTGTTCGTGAACTCCGACGAGGAGATCGGGAGCCCGGAGTCCGGCGCGCGGGTCGCACGCCTCGCGCGGGTGGCTGACCGCGTGCTCGTGCTGGAGCCGTCGCTGGGCGTCGAGGGGCGGCTCAAGACCACCCGGCGCGGCGTCGCCCGCTACGCCGTCATCGTGCGCGGGCGCGCCGCCCACGCGGGGCTCGACCCGGAGAAGGGCGTGTCCGCCATCCACGAGCTGGCCCACGTGGTGCACAAGCTCCACGACCTGAACGACCCGGCGCGCGGGATCGCGGTCAACGTGGGCGAGGTGGCGGGCGGGATCCGCCCGAACGTGGTGGCTCCCGAGAGCCGCGCTGTGGTCGACGTGCGCACCGCCACCCGCGAGGACGCCCGGCACGTGGACGCGAGCATCCGCGGGCTGCGACCGGAGCTCTCCGGCGCCTCGATCGAGATCCGCGCCCTCAGCGACAAGCCGCCCCTCGAGCCGACGCCGGGCAACCGCCGGCTCTGGACACGCGCCGCCGCCCTGGCCGAGGCCCTGGGCCTGCCCCTCGACGAAGGCGCCGCCGGCGGCTCCTCGGACGGCAACACGGCGAGCCTGCATGCGCCCACCCTCGACGGCCTCGGCGGCGTCGGCGACGGCGCCCACGCGCCCGGCGAGTACGTCTGCCTCGACCGCATGCCCGAGCGCGCCGCCCTGCTGGCGCTGCTGCTGCTCTCGCCCCCGCTCGCGTCCCGCAGCTAGTCGGCGAACAGCGCCAGGATGTCGTCCTCGGCAGCGCGGGCGTCCTCGCGGCCCAGCTCCACGAGCGTACCCGTGTAGCAGCGGTCGAAGAGCAGGTAGGACAGCAGATCCGCCTCGTCGCCGGGCACGCCGCGCAGCGCCAGCTTCGCGAGCAGCGAGGCGAGCGTCCCCATGGAGCGCATGGGGTCCTCCTTGGCGCGGAAGCACTCGCCCGCCAGCACGCCGACGTCGTGGCCCGGCCGCACTACCACCGTGCGCACCGCGCGGTAGTCCGCCCCGCGCTTGGCCCGCACCGCCACGTTGATGGTGTCGAGGAAGTCGTCGCCGTAGGCCTTGCTTCCCTGCTCGATCCAGGCGTTCACCAAGTCGATGCGCTGGAGCTCGTACTCGAGCTGATCCAGCATCAGCGCGTTCAGCACCTTCCCCAGCAGGAAGGCCGGCTGGGTGATCACCTCTTCCGGGTACGGGGGATGGTCGCTGGCGAGCCCCGGCGAGTGCTTCAGCGCGATCACCAGCACCCGGTCGGCGCCGAGACGCAGGGCCGGCGAGAGCGGCGTGTTCATGCGCAGGCCCCCGTCCACGTAGAAGCGCTCGCCGATCCGGACCGCCGGGAACAGGAACGGGATCGCCGCCGACGCGCGCACGTGGCGCTCGCCGACCTCGCCGCGGATCGCGACGGCGTTGGGGTCGTGCTCCCAGGGGTGGCCATCGGCCAGCGGTCCGTCCATGAACACGGTCACCCTACCGGTGCGCACCTGGGTGCAGGAGACGCAGAGCGCGCCGGGCCGCGCGGCGCCCAGGTTCGCCTCCAGGTGACGCCACGGGATCCGCTCCCCGACGATCCGTTCCAGCGGCGAGAGATCCACGAGTCCCCCGACCGCCGCCGCCAGCTGCTTGGGTCCGTCGCCGCGCACCAGCCGGGTGAGACCCAGCGCGCGCAGCGGCACCCCGAGCACGTCGCGGGTGCGCAGACGCAGCACGTCGCGCACCTCCATGTCGTTCCAGGTCTCCAGGATCCGCGCCGAGCGCTCGGCCCCGCGCAGGTGGGCCGTGGCCGCCAGGTAGGCGGCGTGTATGGCGCCCACCGACGTGCCGCTCACGATCTCGAACTCGAAGTCCGGGGGGAGCTTCGGGTAGACGTGCTCGAAGAGGTGGGCCAGCACGCCCGCCTCGTAGGCACCGCGGGCACCGCCGCCGGAGAGCACGAGGGCGACGCGCCGCCGCGGAGTGAAATCGGGTCGGGTCATGGGCTGGTTGGATGCCGCAGGCGCCGCCCCAAGGTACCCGGGGCCCGGCCCGACGCGCAGCGGGGCGGCCAAGTGCCTGGAATGCAAGCAAACTTTGCACCCGAGACCCAGAGGCCGCAGAGGGCCTCCGAGGCTCAACAGACGCCGCCCGCACACCGATACGCGACAGCATGGACGCCGTGCGCCAGGCCCACCCGTTCCGGGTGCTCCTCGTGGAGCCCGATCCGGAAACCGCCGTCGCACTGCGGCGTCGGCTCGAGGACGCCCTGGGCGAGCGCCTCGACCTGGGCCACGCGCCCCGCCTGAACACGGCGCTCGGCCTGGTCGGGCAGCCGGGCTACGACGCCGTGCTGCTGGATCTCGACGGGAGCGAGGACACCTGCCCGGTCGAGCGGGTACGGGAGCGCTCCCCCATCCCGATCGTCGCCCTGACCGGCTCGCGGGATCCGGAGACCGCCCTCGAGGCCCTGCGCCGCGGCGCCCACGACTGCCTGCGCAAGGACGAGACGGACGCGCCGCTGCTGGTGCGCAGCGTGCTCCACGCCGTCGAGAGCTTCCGCCTGTCCCGCGAGCTCGACAGTGTCCGCAAGCGCGAGCGCTTCATGGCCACCCACGACCAGCTGACGGGTCTGCCGAACCGCTTCGCCTTCGAGGAGCATCTGCGCCGCGTGATCGCCTACGCGTCGCGCAGCCAGAGTCCGCTGGCGGTGCTCTTCCTGGGCCTCGACCGCTTCCGCACGGTGAACGACACGGTCGGTCACGCCCACGGCGACGAGCTGATGGTCCAGGTGGCGCGGCGGCTGAAGTCGAACCTGCGCAAGAGCGACCTGGTGGCCCGCGTCGGCGGCGACGAGTTCGTAGCCGTACTGGGCGAGATCCCGCACCCCCAGGCCGCCGGCAAGGTGGCCAGCAAGCTGCGCGACGCGCTGGAGCCGCCCCACGTGGTGGGTGGCCGGGAATACTGGGTGGGCGCCAGCGCCGGGATCGCGATCTTCCCCCGTGACGGCGGCGACCCGGACAGCCTGATCCGCAACGCCTACACCGCCATGCGCGAGGCCAAGGCGTCCGGCGGCGATGGTCACCGCTTCTTCTCCTCGGCCATGAACGCGGGCAGCGACAAGCGCCAGGCCCTGGAGACGCGCCTGCGTCGCGCGCTCGAGCACGACGAGCTCGAGCTGCACTACCAGCCCAAGGTCGAGATCGAGACGGGCCGCATCACCGGAGCCGAGGGCCTGCTGCGCTGGACGGACACCGAGCTGGGGGCGGTGGAGCCGGCGGACGTGATCCCCCTGGCCGAGGAGACGGGACTCATCGCCGAGATCGGCTCCTGGTCGCTGCGCACCGCCTGCGCCGACTGCGCCGCCTGGCAGGCGCTGGGATTCGGCGGTCTGCGGGTCTCGGTGAACCTCTCGCCGCGCCAGGTGGTGGACGACAGCATCCGCGAGCAGGTGGTTCGGGCGCTCTGGGACACGGGTCTCGCGCCGAGCCAGCTCGAGCTCGAGATCACCGAAGGCACCCTGATGGAGAACGAGGAGGTGGCCGTGCGCCTGCTCGAGGATCTGAAGGAGGTGGGCGTCGTGATCTCCCTGGACGACTTCGGAACCGGCTTCTCGTCGCTCTCCTACCTGAAGCGCTTCCCGGTGGACGTGCTGAAGATCGACCAGTCCTTCGTGCAGGACATCGCCGTCGACCCCGACGACGCCGCCATCGTCGGCGCCATCATCTCGATCGCCGACAACCTCCAGCTCGGCGTGATCGCCGAGGGCGTGGAGAACGAGCAGCAGCGCGCCTTCCTGCGCGGGCGCGGCTGCCCGGAGATGCAGGGCTTCCTCTTCGCCCCGGCAGTACCGTCGGCCCAGCTGGTCGAGATGCTGCGCAAGCAGCGCGAGCGACAGATCGAGTAGACCGGTACGCTTCGCGATCGTGCTGCGTCGCGTCGCCCTGGCCCTGCTCGTCGTGGCGGCCCTCGCCATCGCGATCCTGTTGGCGATCCCGGGACCCGACCGTTCGGCGGGCCGAATCGAGGGGCCCATGCGGCCGGCGGCGGACGTGCTCCACCAGGACGCCCTGCGGACCGCTGCCGCGCGCCGGCTCGCCGCCGCGCCGGGCGAGCAGATCCTGTTCGGCGATCTGCACGTCCACACCACCTTCTCCATCGACGCCCTGGTCTACTCGACCGCGCTCTTCGCCAGCGGCGAGGGCGCGCACCCGCCCGCCGACGCCTGCGACTTCGCCCGCTACTGCTCGGCGGTCGACTTCTTCTCGTTCAACGATCACGCGGAGGGCCTGACGCCGGCGCGCTGGCAGGAGACCCGCGAGAGCGTGCGCCAGTGCAACGCGCGCGCGGGCGACCCGGCGAACCCGGACCTGGTGGCGTTCCTCGGCTGGGAATGGACCCAGGTGGGCGGCACTCCGGAGACGCACTACGGACATCGCAACGTGATCCTGCGCGACCTGGAGGACGACCGGGTGCCGGCGCGCCCGATCACGGCCCTGCCCGACGGCACCATGAATCGCGCCCGCGCCATGTGGGCCGCGCGCGCCGTCGAGCGCCTGGGGCGACCCTTCCTCGGCGGCTGGGGCGAGTTCCTGTGGCTGACGGCGCAGATGGTGGACGTGCCCGACTGCCCCCGCGGCGTCCCGTCGCCGGAGCTCCCGGCCGACTGCCGCGAGAACGCCAGCACCCCGGCGGAGCTCTTCGAAAAGCTCGGCCAGTGGGGCTTCGAGACCCTGGTGATCCCCCACGGCCTGGCCTGGGGCGTACACGCACCGCCCGGGGCCAGCCTGGACGCCGCGCTGGCGGGCGGCAACCACGACCCGCGCTTCGAGCGCCTGCTGGAGATCGCCTCGGGGCACGGCAACAGCGAGGAGTGGCGCGACCTGCCGGAGTACGTGACCGACGCCTCCGGCGCCCGGATCTGCCCGGCGCCGACCCCCGACTACCTGCCCTGCTGCTGGCAGGCCGGCGAGATCATGCGCGCCCGCTGCGGCGAGCTGCCCGCCGCGGAGTGCGAGGCCCGGGTCGAGGAGGCGAAGCGCCTGGCCCTCGCGGCCGGAACCGCCCCGACCCACGTCTTCCGCGACACGACGGTCGAGGACTGGCTCGACTGCGACCAGTGCCGCGACTGCTTCAAGCCCTCCCTGAACCTGCGCCCCGGAATGTCGGCCCAGTACGGCATGTCGATCGCGCGCTTCGACCCGGCCGCGGGCCCACCCGAGCGCCTGCGCTGGGGCTTCATCGCCTCCACCGACAACCACAGCGCCCGACCGGCGACGGGCACCAAGCAGCACGCGCGCCGGTCCATGACCGACGCGCGCGGCATCGCGAGCCGCGGGCTCGAGGAGCGCGTGCGCCCCTGGCTGCGCGGGCGCCAGGCGGACCCGAAGCGGCCGCACTCCGTCGAATCGATCCGCAGCCTCCGGGGTCTCCTGGACACCGACCGCGAGGCCAGCTTCATGTACCCGGGCGGCAGCGTCGCCGTGCACGCCTCCGGGCGCGACCGCGGCTCCATCTGGGAGGCCCTCATGCGCCGTGAGGCCTACGGGACCAGCGGCCCGCGCATCCTGCTCTGGTTCGAGCTGGTGAACGCTCCGGGCGGACCCGCCCCCATGGGCAGCGAGGTCCTCCTGTCGGAGACGCCCGTCTTCGAGGTGCGCGCGGCGGGCGACTTCGTGCAGCAGCCGGGCTGTCCCGAATCCAGCGTGCGCGGCCTCGCGCCCGAGCGCCTCGAACGCCTCTGCCGCGGCGAGTGCTACCACCCGGGCGACCTGCGTCACCCGATCGAGGCGATCGAGGTGGTGCGCGTGAGGCCCCGGACCGGACGGGAGGCCGAGTCAACGCCGGAGCGGATCCAGGACCCGTGGCGGCGCTTCCCCTGCGAGCCGCGCCCCGACGGCTGCCGCGTCCGCTTCGAGGACCCGGAGTACGCCGGCTCCGCGCGCCCCGCCGCCTACTACGTGCGCGCCCTCCAGGCAACCACGCCCGCGATCAACGCGGGCGGACTACGCACGGAGTTCGACGCCGAAGGCAACGCCGTGCGGGTGACCCCCTGCCACGGCGGCTGGCGCACGCCCGCCGACGACGCCTGCCTCGCGCCCGCGAACGAGCGCGCCTGGTCCTCGCCCATCTACCTGGATCCACCCGGCCTGACGCCGGGCTTGCGGGGCGCCCCGGGTCCGTAGCCGATGCGGGACGTGGGAGGCTCCGTCGCGTCAACCCGCGCGGAGGCCCCCAGCCTCCTCAGACCCGGGGTTCCGGCGGCGCGCCTATCAGGCGCTGGAGCCGCGGCGCCAGCGCGCGCATCAGGCGCGGGGAGATGCGCCGCAGCAGCGGACCGGCGGCGCGGGCCAGGCGACCCGCGTCCGGCGTCTGCGATTTGGCCGCGAACGCGGTCAGCCCGAGCTCCTCCTGGATGTCGGCCGTCATGGCGTTCACCGGGGGGTCGAGCGGGATGCCCGTGGCGTCGGCGATGCGAACCATGCGCTCGAAGTTCGACGCCACGGCCGCCGCGTCCACCAGCGCCTCGGCCCCCATGGCGTCCCGCAGGCCCTGCCGGGCGCTCGCGAGCGCGGCGTCGTCGCTGCCCACCATCGCCTCGGCCAGGGTCACCAGCTCTTCGGCGTGGTCGATCCCGCTGGCGTGGGCCGCCTTGCCGTCCACGATGGCTGCGAGCCCGTAGTCGCGGCCGCTGGTCTCGCCGCTCACCCGGAGCAGCAGGGAGTGGGAGCTGGTTCAGTAGAAGCACTCGCGCAGGGCCGAGACGCGCGCGGCCACGAGCTCCACCTGGGCCCGGTCGAGGGCGCCCCGCCCGCGCTCGATGTCGGCCATCTCTTCGGGCGCCAGGTAGTGCGCCCGGGAGAGCACCATCAGGTTGCTCACCTCCTCGGGCACCAGCGACATGGCGCGCAGCACGTTCCCGAAGCGGCCCGCCGTCATGGGAACCCAGGCGCCGCCGTCCACCAGCCCGTCCGGGCGCGCGCGGGACGGCTCGCCGGGCTCGGGCTCCGGCAGCGCGTGGAGCGGCACACCGAGCCCGCGGCAGAAGCTGTCGATGCTGACGACGGTCGTGACGACGCCCACCAGCTCCACGTAGTGGCCGTCCGAGAGGCCGTCGGCCTCGAGCCCGTCGAGCCAGCCGCGGGAGAGCCGCCCCGGATCCGTCGTGATGCGGTGGACCGCTTCCACCGCCGCCGGCGGAAGCACGCCCGGACCGGCATGCGTGCCGGTCACGGCGTTCGGCGAGAGCGCCTGTTTGCGCTCGTGGCAGAGCGGACAGGCAGCCGCCGCCCGCACCTCGGTCGCGATGGCCACGCGCTCCGCGCCCGTCCACCAGCGGCCGGGCCGCGCCAGGTGGTCCCAGCCCCGGCGATGAGCGGCCGGCAGGTCCGCGCATACGGGAACCGGAGCGGAGACGTAGTCGATCGCGGAGTCGCTCATGACGCGCGCTCAGGGTACCCCAGGCGATGCACGCGCGGCTCAGTCCGGGCCGCCGCGGTCCTGGATGCGGTAGCGGGGCGGCTCGATCCGGCGCTTGCGGCAGTCCGGACAGCCGCTCGGCCGCCCGAGCCGCCGGCGTCGCTCGAAGACGTAGCCGCAGGCGCGGCAGCGCGCGGGCTCCACCAGCAGTCGGCGGCCGGAGCGCCGCAGGCTGCGCTCCAGGTGCTCCAGGTGGTCCACCACGTCGCGCTCCGGCAGGCCCAGCAGCCCCGCCAGCTCGCGGGGCGTGAATGCGTCGCGCGCCAGGTGGCGCTCCAGCGCCTGGCGCGGAGTCTCCCGGCGCTCGACCGGCGTCGCCGGCTCACGCTCCATCGGCCACGAACGCCTCCCGGATGGCCTCGACCCGAGCGCGGTTGGCCCCGAGATCCGAGTAGCCGACCCGGGACGCGGAGCGCACCTGGATCTGCGAGGTCTCCGCGTCCACCAGGAACTCCACGTCGTCCACGAAGCGGAAGAACCGGCTCGTGAACTCGACGTGCAGGTAGGAGGGCTCGGCGGTCACGACCCGGGTGCGCGGCATCGCCTCCACCACCCGGCGCAGCCTCGCCAGGGCGGCGGCGGGATCTCCGGCGAAGGCCAGCGGCTTGACGCGCCGCGATGCGTCCTCGCTCTGGCTCGAGACGGCGTTGGGGCTCGAGGGCAGGGGCGCCAGCCGCCCATCGCGAGGCCCGAGCCCGTCGGGCCGACCTTGGGTGCTCATGCAGCCACCTCCCACGACCAGGGACGCGAACAGGACGGCGGCGGCCGCCCGTCCCCAGGGTCTAGAATGTGCCATGCGCTCGCTCCTCCTGCTGCGTCACGCCAGCGCCGGACCCGCCGACGACGACCGCGAGCGGCCCCTCGACCCGCGCGGTCAGGACGAGGCCTGCGGCCTGCCGGCCCGGCTCTCGGCCACCGGCGCGACTCCCGAGCGGGTGCTCTGCTCCCCGGCCCGCCGGGCCCGGGACACCCTCGAGCCCCTTCGCTCCCAGCTCTCCGCGGCGCGGGTCGAAATGGATGAAACCCTCTACCTCGCCAGCCCGAGCGGGATCCTGGGCCGGATCCAGGAGCTGGACGACGACGACGCCTGCGCCCTCGTCGTGGGACACAACCCCGGCCTGGCCTCGCTCGCAAGGGGTCTTGCGGGCGCGGGGGATCCGGAGGCCCTGCGGCGGGCGGGGCGATTCCCACCGGCAACTCTCGCGCACCTGGTCTTCGACGCTGCGCGTTGGCGCGACCTGGCGCCCGGGCGCGGACGCCTCGCGGCCCTCTCGTTTCCCGGCGACCCGTCCTAGAATGGCGGGGTCAGGGAGGTGAGCGTCCATGCGCCAGGTCTGGATCCCGCGCCCCGGTCCGCCGGAGGTGTTGGAGCTGCGCGAAAGCGCCGATCCGGATCCCGGCCCCGGTGACGTGCGCGTGCGCGTCGAAGCCGTCGGCGTCAACTACGGCGACATCGTGGCACGCCTCGGTCTCTACCGCGAGATGCCCCCGCCCCTGGTGCCCGGCTACGAGGTGGCCGGGCGCATCGACGCAGTGGGAAGCGAGGTCTCGTCGGAGTGGGTCGGCCGCGACGTCCTGGCCCTGACCCACTTCGGCGGCTACGCGGACGTGGTCTGCACCCCGGCCTTTCGCGTGCAGCCGCGTCCGCCGGGCATGAGCGCGCTGGAAGGCGCCGCGCTGCCCATCAACTACCTGACCGCCTACCTCATGGTCGAACGGATGGGCGGCCTGAAGTCGGACGAGACGGTGCTGATCCAGGGCGCCGGCGGCGGCGTGGGAACGGCGTGCGTGCAGCTCGCGCGGCGCATCGGCGCGCGCGTGATCGGCACCGCTTCGGCCGGCAAGCACGACTTCCTGAAGAGCTCGGGCGTGGACGTCTGCATCGACTACACCCGCGAGGACTTCGAGGAGCGCGTGCGCGAGGTCACCGGCGGGCGCGGCGTCGAGCTGGTGCTCGACTCCCGCGGCGGGAAGTCGCTGAAGAAGAGCTGCCACTGCCTGGCGCCCACGGGCCGGCTGGGGGTCTTCGGGATGTCGGAGGTGGCGACAGGCAAGGCGCACGGCTGGCTGGGCGCCCTGCGGGCGGCCTGGTCACCGCGCCTGCGCTTCACGCCGCCCGCGCTCATGAAGGGCACCTTCGGCGTCTTCGGCGTGAACCTCGGCAACCTCTGGGGCGAGTCGGACCGCGTCAACCGCTGGTCTCGCACGCTCCTCGAGTACTACCAGGAGGGCTCGATCCGGCCGGTGATCTCCCGGTCCTTCTCCCTGGACGAGGCCGCCGCGGCGCACCACTACATCGAGGAGCGCCACAACATCGGCAAGGTGCTCCTGATCCCGTGAGTGCCGAGGGAGCCGTCGCTGCCTCCCCGCCCGCTCCGCTCCCCGCCCGCGCGCCCCTGGCGACCGGCTTCGCGACTGGCGCGCTCATGCTACTGGCCTACTTCGCGCTCGACGCGCTCGTCGGCTTCCGTCCCGAGAGCGGGAAGTCCCTGCCGGTCACCGCGATTCTGGCGGGCTACGGCGTGGTCGCCGCGGGCTACGTGTACCGTGGCTTCCTCCGCCTGGGCGCTGAGCTGCGCGATGTCGACCTGCGCATCACCCCCGAGGAGGTGACCCGGACCTTCATGGGCCCGGGTTCCCGGCGCGCGGCGCTCCGGGGTGCCGGTCTCGGTGTGCTGGTCGCCGTTCTCGATCCGGGGGAGGGCTACGGAGTTCGCACCTCCGAGTTCTGGCGCAACGACCTGCTCTTCTGGCTGCCCGCAAACGCCTTCCTCTTCGGCCTGATCGGAGCGGGGGTCGGCGTCATGAGGCGTCTGACGCGCTTCCTGGTGCAGCTCGGCGAGCGGATCCCCGAGATCGACCTGCTGGACGTGGAGCGCCTCGAGCCCTTCGCGCGTTTCGGACTGCGCACGTGCCTCTTCTGGATCGTGGGGACGTCGATCGCCTCGCTCCTCTTCCTGGAGGGCCAGCTCACCATCCCGATCATGCTGCTCTTGGGGGCCGTCGTCGTGATGGCCGTGCTGGTGCTGCGGCTCCCGCTGCGGGGCGTACGCCGGCGAGTACGCCGTGCCAAGGCGGAGGAGCGGGCCCGCGTCGACGAGATCATCCGGCGCGAGCGCGAGGCCCTGCTCGGCGATGGCGCGTCGACCCGGCTGGGGGAGCTGCTGGCCTGGCGGAGCTTCGTCGACTCCGTGCGCGAGTGGCCTCTCGATGCCGGAGCGCTGGCACGCCTCGCGCTCTACCTCGGGATCGGCCTCGCCTCGTGGGTGGGTGCCGCCATGGTCGAGCACGCCCTATTCGGCTGACTTCGGCTTCCCCGGCACGAGCGGGACGAACCGCACCGGGAAGACCTTGCGCACGTCGAAGCCGTCGGGCGTGCGGGTGTGCACCTCGAGCTCCTGCCAGCCGCGCCCCACCGGGATCACGAGCCGTCCTCCCGGTCCGAGCTGTTCCAGCAGGGCCGGGGGCACCGTCGGCGGAGCCGCCGTCACCACGATTGCGTCGAAGGGCGCCGCCTCCGGCCAGCCGCGGTAGCCGTCACCCTGGCGCAGGTGCACGCGCTCGTAGCCGAGGCTCGCCAGGGTCTCGGCCGCACGCGTCGCCAGGGGCTCGAGCAGCTCGATCGAGTAGACCTCGCTCGCCAGCTCGGCCAGCACCGCCGCCTGGTAGCCGGAGCCCGTCCCCACCTCGAGCACGCGCGAGCCCGGGCCCGCCATCGCCAGCTCGGTCATGGCGGCTACCACGTAGGGTTGGCTGATGGTCTGACGGTGGCCGATCGGCAGCGGCCCGTCCGCGTAGGCGCGCGAGCGCAGCGCCGGCTCGACGAAGGCGTGGCGCGGAACCTTGCGCATGGCGGCGAGGACCCGCGGATCGCTCACGCCGCGCGCCTCGATCTGCTCGACCACCATGCGCTCGCGCGCTCCGGCCCAGTCCGGCTCGTCCGCAGCCGTGCTTCGCATGGCACCTCCCGCGCCCGCGACGATCCCGAGGGCCGCCGTCAGGGCGATCCGTCGCCAGTGGATCGGGCGCATGTGACGGAATCCTAGGCCGCGCGGAGCGCGTCCGGGAGATCCGGCGGCCCGCCTCAGGAGGAGGCTCCCAGCCGGGGGCCGTGGTCGGCGTAGGCGTCGAGCACCCGGCGAGCGTAGCCCTGGGGCAGCCCGGCGCCCCGGGTCAGGCGACTGCGGATGCGGCTCGGGCCCCAGTTGTAGGCGGCCAGCGCCGCCCCCAGGTTCCCGAAGCCGTCGCGCAGCTCGGCCAAGTAGGCGATCCCGAGCCGCACGTTGGCCTCCGGATCGAGCAGCGTCTCGCGCCCCGCCCACGGCATCCGCATCTGCTTCGCCAGGTAGCGACCCGTCGCCGGCCGGATCTGCATCAGGCCGACGGCGCCGGCAGACGAGACCGCGTCCGGACGGAAGGTGCTCTCCACCTGGATCAGCCCGAGCACCAGCGCCGGCTCGAAGCCGTGGGCTCGCGCCTCGGACACGAGCGTGCGGGCGAGCCCGCGGCTCGCGTCCGGGCCGAGATCCGTGCGCGACGTCAAGTAGCCGGCGATGCCCTCCACCTGAGCCGGGTGGGCGGGGAGCTTCGCGGCTGCCCGGGGCTCCGGATTTCCGCTCTGCGGGGAAGCGGGCGCCAGGTCGCACGAGCCTGCAGCCAGCCCCGCGGTCAGCAGGGCCGCCACGAGGGGGCGGGTCACGGAGAGACGCGCCCTAGGCGGCGCGCTTCTCCAGATCGGCGACCTGCCGCCGGATGCGCGCCAGCTTCTTGTCGACCTTGGCCAGGTCCCGCTTGGTGGCGACGGGCAGCATGTCCTGCACGCTCTCCACCTGCTTGCGGATTCCCGCGGTGGCGCGCTCGAGCAGCTCGTCGGCCTGCTGCACGAGCTGCTTGCGCTGGCGCTCCACCTGGCGCTCGAGCTTGCGACGCTCACGGTTGAGCCGCTTCAGAGCCTTGCGGCCCTCGCGCTCGAGGCGGCGCGCGGTCTTCTCCAGGTCCTTCAGGATGTCGGGGGTCTCGGGCATTGTGTTCTCCTCGGGTCTGAGACGAGCGCAATGTAGACGCGGCGCGTCAAAGGTCAAGTATACTCATAAATATCTGATTCGTATCACGAAATTTGATTGGATCCGATTCGGGTAGAACGCGTTTCGACGCGCCGCGCCCACGCGGGGACCCGGCGGCCCGACGAGCCGTCTGGGCTACGCTGCCGGGCGGCGGGAGGAGCGACCCATGCACGATCTGGTGATCCGCGGCGGAACCCTGGTGGACGGAAGCGGGCGGCCCGCCGAGACCGGCGACCTGGCGATCGACGGCGAGCGGATCAGCGCCGTGGGCGGCACGGCCGGCGCGGCCCGGCGCGAGATCGACGCCGACGGCCTGCTGGTTGCGCCCGGCTGGGTCGACATCCACACCCACTACGACGGCCAGGTGACCTGGGACCCGTACCTGACGCCCTCGTCCTGGCACGGCGTCACCAGCGTGGTGATGGGCAACTGCGGCGTCGGCTTCGCACCCGCGAAGCCCGACCGCCACGCCTGGCTGATCGGCCTGATGGAAGGCGTCGAGGACATCCCGGGCACCGCGCTGGCCGAGGGCATCCAGTGGGAATGGGAGAGCTTCCCCGAGTACCTGGACGCGCTCGAGCGCATGCCGCGCGCCATGGACGTGGGGACCCAGGTGCCCCATGGCGCCGTGCGCGCCTACGTGATGGGCGAGCGCGGCGCCAAGAACGAGGCGCCCACTCCGGAAGACATCGAGCAGATGGCGGCCATCGTGCGCGAGGGCATCGAGGCCGGCGCGCTCGGCTTCACCACCTCGCGCACGCTGCTGCACCGCGCCGTGGACGGCGAGCCGGTGCCCGGAACCTTCGCCGCGGAGGACGAGGTGCTCGGAATCGGGCGCGTGCTGGGCGAGCTCGGCCGCGGCGTCTTCGAGATGGCCTCGGACCTGGCGCCGGAGGACAAGGAGCTTGCCTGGGTGCGCCAGCTCGCCCGGGAGACCGGCCGCCCCGTCACCTTCGCGTGTCTGCAGAACGACGTGGACCCGGAGCAGTGGCGCCGGCTGCTGAGGTCCGCCGAGGAGGCGGCGGCCGAAGGGGCGCCGGTGGTGCCGCAGGTGGCGGTGCGACCGACGGGCATCCTGATGGGGCTCGAGAGCACGGCCCATCCCTTCAAGCAGCACCGGGCCTACGCGGAGATCGCGTTCAAGCCGCTGGCCGAGCGCGTGGCCATCATGCGCACGCCGGAGTTCCGGGAGAAGATCCTGGGCGAGGGCGTGGACTTCTCGGATCCGCTCTCGGCCTTCGTGATGGCGAGCTTCCACAAGCTCTTCCCGCTGGGCGACCCGCCGGACTACGAGCCCACCGCCGACAAGAGCGTCGCAGCCATCGCCGAGCGCGAGGGCCGGCGGCCGATCGAGGTGGTGTACGACCTGCTGCTGCGTCAGGACGGCCGCGAGCTGCTCTACTTCCCGATCCTGAACTACGCGGACGGCACCTTCGACCCGATCCGCGAGATGGTCACCCACCCGCAGACCGTCGTCGGCCTCTCGGACGGGGGCGCCCACTGCGGCCTCATCTGCGACGTCAGCGCGCCGACCTACCTGCTGTCCCACTGGGTACGCGATCGCCAGCGGGGCGAGCGCGTCCCGCTGGAGTGGGCCGTGGCCGCCCAGACCCGGCGCACCGCGGAGCTCTACGGGCTGGAAGACCGCGGCCTGCTGGCGCCGGGCATGCTGGCCGACGTGAACCTGATCGACTTCGACGCGCTCGGGGTGACCGCGCCGGAGATGACCTACGACCTGCCGTCGGGAGCGGGCCGCCTCGTACAACGCGCCAACGGCTACAGGGTTACCCTGAAGCGCGGCGCGCCGATCTTCGAGGACGGCGAGCCGACGGGCGCGCTGCCCGGAAAGCTGCTGCGCGGTCCCCAGTCCGCCTGACCCACTCCATCGGGCGTTCGATTCAAGGGCCGGCGGGCTCGTGCCGATCCGCCCCAGGTGACCGCCTTCGCCTCGCTCGTCTTCCTCGCCATGCTGGTAGCCGCGACCGGGGCCGGCGTCCGCGTCCTGGCAGTCGCCCGGCGCACCCGCCGGGACCCGGAGCTGTGGATCGGCCTGGCCATCCTGCTCTCGACCTTCGGCGGGGGCATCGAGACGGCCGCCGCCCGCGTGGCGGAGGGCGACCCCGCGAGCTCCGCCGTGGCGTGGCGGCTCGTCACGGCGCGCACGCTCCACGTGATCTCCGCCTCGACGCTGGCGATCGGGATCTGGCGCATCTTCCGGCCGGGCCGCGCGTGGGCGGCGCTGCTCGCCTTCACGAACGCCATGCTGCTCGCCGGCATCTTCGGCGCCTGGCTCAACTCCGACGAGCTGGCCGACCCCGCCCGCTTCAGCACCCTCTACCTGCTGATCCAGTCGGCGCGGGTCGTGCCCTTCGTCTGGGGCGCCCTGGAGTCGCTGCTCTACTACGGGAAGCTTCGGCGCCGCCTGCGACTCGGCCTGGCGGATCCCTTGATCACCCACCAGTTCCTGCTCTGGGGCATCGCGTCCACGTCGATGGCGACCATGCTGCTGCTGGTGATCGGCACCCAGGGCCTCGGGTTCTCGCCCCTGGTCTGGCCGCCGGCCGTGCTGATGATGACGGTCTGCGGTGCCGTCGGCGCCGCCACCATCTACAGCGCCTTCTTCCCGCCGGCCTTCTACCGCCGCTGGCTGGCGGCCGACGCCGCCTGAGCCGCCCTCCGGAGGGCCTGGCGGCGCGTGCGCGGGTCGACCGCTAGGCCGCTTCGTCGTCCCCGCCCCCGGCGCGCGGCGCCAGCCCGTCGAGCTCGCGGATCACGTAGGGCGGACGGCCCTTCACCTCCGTGTAGATCCGCGCGATGTACTCGCCCAGGATGCCGATCGTGACCAGCTGCACGCCCCCGAAGAAGAGGACCAGGATGGCGATGGTGGCGAAGCCCGGCACCACCTCGTACTGGATCACGCGCTTGAAGAGGGTCCATGCGGCGAGCAATGTGGCGCCGAGCGTGACGACCAGGCCGGTGAGGGTAGCCAGGCGCAGGGGGGCCTCGGAGAAGGCGAAGAGGCCGTCGAGCGCCAGCTGCGAGAGCCTCGAGAAGCCGTACTTGGGGTCGCCGGCGAAACGCGCCTCGCGGTCGTAGGTGTAGGACGTCTGCCGGAAGCCCACCCAGGCCCGCAGGCCCCGTACGAAGCGGTTGCGCTCGGGCAGCTCGCGCAGCCGCTCCACCACGCGCGCATCCATGAGCGAGAAGTCGCCGCTGTCGAGGGGGATCTCCGTGTTCGAGATGCGCTTCAGCAGGCGGTAGAAGACGCGGTAGGCCAGGCGCTTGACCAGGCCCTCCTTGCGGTTCGCGCGCACCGCGTAGACGACCTCGAAGCCCTCGCGCCAGCGCGCGATCAGGTCCGGGATCACCTCGGGCGGGTCCTGGAGGTCGCCGTCCATCACCACGGTGGCCCGGCCGCGGGCGTGGTCGATGCCCGCGCTGATGGCGAGCTGGTGCCCGAAATTCCGGGAGAAGTCGATGATCTTGATGCGCTCGTCCTTCGCCCGCAGATCCTTCAGCACCGAAAGGCTGCCGTCCCGGCTCCCGTCGTTGACGAAGATCGCCTCCCACGCGAGCCCGGTCTCACCGAGGGTGGCGCGCAACCGCCGCTCCAGCTCGGGCAGGCCCGGCTCCTCGTTGTAGATCGGGATCACCAGCGAGAGGTCCGGCCGCTCGTTCACGAGGAGGCTCCCTTGCCCCGCGGCTCGTAGACGTCGACGCGGATGCCTTCGTCGCGCGGGATCGGGTGATGGTCGGTGCGCCGGAGGCGCTCGTCCAGGGCCGCCGGTGCCTCGCTGGGAATGGGTTCCTGGGGTCTCAAGGGCACTCCGCGCTACTCGGCATGCTGACGGCGGGCTCCAGAGGCCCGCGATCGTGAGCCGCAGCGCCGCCTGGAGGTGGGTGAGTGGCCCGCCGGCGGCCGCCGGTGTCGCCCAGCCCGGCCCCTGGGGGAGGCAGAGGCGGGCGGCTCAGCCCCGCGGCGCCAGCTCGTAGAGCCACAGGCCGCCGGACGTCACCGCCTCCACCGGGATCTCCCTCCCGCCCGCGTACTTGCGGCTCAGCTCGGCCAGGACCGGTGCCACGACCGGCCCCTTCTCGATCCGCACCAGCCGGCGCTCGTAGATCCGGTCGCCGATGCGGAGCAGGATGCGCGGGTCCTTCGCGGCCTCGTGGGGCCACTGCTTCCAGAGCTTCCCCCACCAGGTGGTCATGTAGCCACAGGGGATGTAGGCCTTGCCTTCGTGGTCGAGGATCCAGGTGATCCGCGAGCGCGGCGGGTCGAGCAGCTGGAACTCGATCTCCTGCACGTCGCGGACGAAGGACCAGTCGGGCTCGGGGCCGCTGACCCGCTCGCCGCTCTTGAACGGACCTCCGGCGATGATCACGATGGGCCCGTCGCTGAAGCGAGCGGCGACCACCAGCCCGGCGATCGCGATGACCAGCAGGGCGAGCAGACCACCCACGGCACGCAAGAGGGTCTTCATGGCACGTCTCCCAGACCGGATCCTCGCCGGGATGCGCGCCCCAGGCAAGCGGTAGGCTACCCGCGGAGGATCCTCCATGGCCGAAGAAGCGACGATCGATCCCATCCACCTCGAGCGGCGCGACTGGCGGGTCTGGTTCGGCGTGAGCTCCACGATCTTCTGGCTCTGGCTCGGCTACATGTACATCGATGCCAAGATCGGCTGGCGGGAGTTCGTCTCCCAGCCCGTGGACGCGCTGGGGAGCTTCCTCGAAGGCGCCTTCGCGCCCCTGGCCTTCCTGTGGCTCGTGATCGGCTTCTTCCTCCAGCAGCGCGAGCTGCGCCACAACAACCGCGCGATCCGGCTCCAGTACGAGCAGATGCGCCGCACCGCCGAGAACGCGGAGATCCAGGCGCGCGCGATCTCCGCCAACGAGCTGCACCAGCGCCAGGAAACATTCTTGTTGGTCACGGATCGCGTGCACCGCCAGCTGGGAGCGGTGGTGGGCCTGCTCTGGATGTCGAGCCAGGCCACGGGGGACGAGAAGACGGCCGACGAGGACTTCGTCGCGGACCTGTGGCAACGCCTCGGCTCCGGAGACCCCGAGGCGTTCGCGCGCCAGTTCATGGCGCTCTACTTCCGCCACCGCGGCGCCGGGCTCGACCCCTACCCCCTCTTCTTCGGGACCGAGGTGCGCACGCGGCACTCCGAGACGATCCTCGCGACCTTCGGCCGACTGCTGGACGCGGCGCGCGGCTGCGACCCGGACGGCATCATCACCGACGCCCTCCTGGGCAGCGGCCACGGGACGCTCTACCAGATCATCCAGCAGATGAAGCAGAGCGGGCCCGCGACCGCGTAGGGCGTTCCGAGTCGCGCCGCCGGAGGTGTGCTCTCCCGCTAGTGGATGTACGCCGTCTCGGAGTGCTCCGAGAGGTCGAGGCCCTGGGACTCGTCGTCCGCCTCGACCCGTAGGCCGACGGTCGCCTTCACCACCTGGAGGATCACCAGGGTTCCGATCCCGGCGAACGCGTAGGTGGCCAGCACGCCGATCAGCTGCTCGATGAACTGGCCCATCCCGCCCGCGGTGCCGCCCACGGCCTCGCTGGCCAGGAAGCCCGTCGCGAGCGCGCCCCAGGTTCCGCCCACTCCGTGCACGCCCACCACGTCCAGGGCGTCGTCGTAGCCGAGACGCGACTTCAGGTTGCAGGCCTGGTAGCAGAGGAAGCCGGCGACGAGGCCGATCAGGATCGAGCCCAGGGGCGTCACGAAGCCCGCCGCCGGGGTGATGGCCACCAGACCCGCCACCGCGCCGGTCGCCGCGCCGAGGGCCGTCGGCTTGCCGCGAAGCATCCACTCGGTGCAGACCCAGCCCAGTACGGCGGCGCCGGTGGCGGTGTTCGTGTTCACGAAGGCCGCGGTTGCCGCGCCGTCGGCAGCCAGGGCGCTACCGGCGTTGAACCCGAACCAGCCCACCCACAGCAGCCCCGCCCCCATCACCGTGAAGGGCAGGTTGTGGGGCATCAGCGGCTCCTTCCCGTAGCCCGACCGCTTGCCCAGCAGCATCACCGCCACCAGCGCCGAGACGCCCGAGGAGATGTGCACCACGGTGCCGCCGGCGAAGTCCAGCGCGCCGCGCGCGCCGAGCCAGCCGCCCTCGCCCCAGACCCAGTGGCAGAGCGGGGAGTAGATGAAGGTGGACCAGAGCAGCACGAACAGCATGAAGGCCGCGAACTTCATGCGCTCGGCGATCGCACCGCAGATCAGCGCGGGCGTGATGATCGCGAACATCAGCTGGAAGACCATGAAGAGCTGCTCGGGGATGTTCTCGTCCGGGCCCGCGATGTGCGAGACGCCAGAGAGCCCGAGCTTCGAGAGGCCGCCCCACCAGGCGCCCTCGCCGCCGAAGGCGATCGAGTAGCCCCAGAGCACCCAGGTGACGCTGACGAGGCCGGCGCAGATGAAGCAGTGCATCAGTACCGAGAGCACGTTCTTGCCCCGAACCAGCCCGCCGTAGAAGAAGGCCAGGCCGGGGATCGTCATCATGAGGACGATGGCGGAGCTGGTCAGGATCCAGGCCACGTCGCCGCTGTTGAGGCCGCTGGCGGCCTCGGCCTCCTGGGCGAAGGCGGTTCCGGCGGCGAAGAGCGTCGCGAGCAGGGCGCCGGCGGCGGTCAGCAGACTCGTGGGGCGGATGCGCATCGGTGGGTCCTCCAGGACGATTCGCCGACGTGCGGAGCAAGGCACGTGCCAGTTCCGACACACTCCAGGGGAGCGTCTGGTGCGCCCTCAGCGCGCCCCTGCCCGTTTCGTGGGCGGCCCGCTGCTCGTTTTCCGGGCACTGCCCGCATCCGAAGCGGGGGGCTAGGGTTCCCGGCGTGATCGATCCGGGGCTGGAGGAGGTACTCGCGCGCGCGCCCGACCCCGAGGCAGCGCGGCGGCGGGCGGAGCAGCTCCAGGCGGCGGCCGAGACCGCGGACCCGGAGCGCTGGCGCGCCAGCCCGTCGCAGGCGCGGGCCCGGCTCGTGGCCGGCGTCTGCGGGGTCGCGCCCTTCCTGGCGCCGCGGGTGGCCGCGCGGCCGGAGCTGCTCTTCGAGCTGCTGGAGGACGACCTCGCAGAGCCGCGCCAACCCGAGGACCTGGAGCGGCGGCTCGACGTCGCGCTCGAGGCGGCGCCCGCCGGAAAAGAAACCGACGCCCTGCGCCGGGTGAAGTACGCGGAGCTGGCGCGCATCTGCATCCGCGACGCGTCGCCGGAGCTCGTGCCCCTGGCCCAATCCGGCGAGACCCTGGCGGAGCTCAGCCTGCTGGCGGACGCGCTGCTGGCCCGGAGCCTGGACTGCGCCCGGGCGCGCGTCGCGGAACGGGTGGGCGCCTTCCCGGCGCTCCGCTTCGCGGTGCTCGGCCTGGGGAAGCTCGGAGGCGGGGAGCTCAACTTCTCGTCCGACGTCGATATCGTCTACGTCTACGACGCGCCCGACGGCGAGGGCCCGATCGCGCCGGAGGCGTTCGCGGGTCGGCTCGCCAACGAGTTCGGCCGCATCGTGCACGAGGCGACGGTGGAGGGCTTCCTCTACCGGATCGACCTCGACCTGCGGCCGGAAGGCGCCCAGGGCACCCGCGCGATCAGCGCCGACGCCCTGTGCGACTACTACGACGGCGCGGCCGCGATCTGGGAGAAGGCGGCGTTCATGAAGGCGCGCCCCGTGGCGGGCGACCCGGGCTTCGGCTGGGAGCTGGTGCGCCGGGTCCATCCCATGATCTACCGCTCGGCCATCGACTTCGCCGGCGTGGCCTCCATCCGCGAGATGAAGGCGCGGATCGAGGACGAGCGCGTCCGCGCCGGCGGCGACTTCGACGTGAAGCTCGGCGTCGGTGGCATCCGAGACCTGGAGTTCGTGGCCCAGGCCCACCAGCTGCTTCACGGCGGCCGCATTCCCCAGCTGCGCGGCCGTTCGACCCAGGGCGCGCTGGAGGAGCTGGCCGCCGTCGGCGTCCTGTCGCCCGAGCAGGCCGACGAGCTGCTCGACGCCTACCGCTTCCTGCGTCGGCTGGAGAACCGGCTTCAGATGGAGGCCGAGCGCCAGACCCATCGGTTGCCGAGCGCGGGTAGCGGCAGAGCGCGCGCCGCGCGCGGGCTCGGCTTCCTGGACGACGACGGGGGCGCCGCGTTCGAGCGGGCGCTCACCGAGCACCGGCAGCGGGTGCGCGAGGCCTTCGAGTCGCTGTTCGCCGGGGGAGACGAGGAGCGCATCCTGGAGCTCTTCGAACGCAGCGCCCCGCAGCTGCGCCAGTTCGCGGGAACCTGGAGCATGGTGGAGGACCTGGCGCGGCACCTGGCCCGCGCGGTCGAGGAGGCGGCGGACCCGGGCCTGGCCCTGAACAACCTGGACCGCTTCATCCAGGGCGTCGGGAGCCGCAGCTTCTACTACACGCTGCTGGGGGACCGCCCGGAGCTGGTGCCGCGCCTGGTGGGTCTCTTCGGCGCCTCGAAGTACCTCTCCAACGTCCTGGCCGCCCACCCGCGGCTGATCGAGCCGGTCTTCAGCGACCCCGAGGTGCTGGTCCCCACGCGCGCGGCGTTGGAGGCCGACCTCTCCGGGCTGCGCGCCCGCCTGGAGCAGGAATCCGAGCGCGATCCGGTGGAGTACGCCCTGGCGGCGCTGCGCCTCTTCCACCACCGCCAGCTCGTCAACGTCGGCCTGCTCGACCTGGCGGGCAAGATCGACCGCCGCGAAGCGGAAGCAGCGCTCAGCGAGATCGCCGAGGTCAGCCTGGAAGGCGCGCTCGCCCTGGCCCGCGAGCAGGTGGAGGCGGGCGAAGGGGAGTTCGTCGTGGTCGGGATGGGCAAGCTCGGCAGCCGGGAGCTGACGTACGGCAGCGACCTCGACGTGATCTTCCTGTACGACGCGCCGACCCACGACGACGACCCGGCGCTGGCCGAGGCCCAGCGCCGCTTTGCGCGCCTGGCCCAGCGCCTGATCGGCGCCCTCGACACGCCCACCGCCGAGGGCAGCTGCTACAGCGTCGACGCGCGACTGCGGCCCTCTGGAGGCCAGGGCGCCCTGGTGGCGTCCCTCGCCGCCATGCGCGCCTACCACGAGCGCAGCGCCATGATCTGGGAGCGTCAGGCGCTGCTGCGCGCCCGGCCGGTGGCCGGCAGCGAGGCGCTCGGTCGCAGCTTCGAGGCGCTGCGCCGCGAGATCCTGACGCAGCCTCTGCCCGAAGACCTGCGCGACGAGATCCACCGCGTCCGGATGCGGATGGAGAGCGAGCTGGCCCAGGAGTCGGACGGCCGGCGCGACCTGAAGACCGGCCGCGGCGGATTGCTGGATGTGGAGTGCACCGTGCAGTACCTGCAGCTCGCCCACGGCAGCGCGCATCCGGAGCTCCTGCGGCCCGAGCCCGTGGACGCGCAGCTGGAGCGGATCGGCGCCCTCGGCCTGCTGACGCCCGACGCGGTGGAACGCCTGCGCGCGGGCTGGGAGTTCCTCCAGCGCCTGTCGAGCCGGCTGCGCATCGTGCAGAACCGCTCCATCAGCGACCTGCGCGAGGACCGGGCCGACCTGGACTCGGTGGCGCGCGCGCTGGGCTACGAGCCCTCGTCGCGCAGCGGCGACGCCCGGCGTCCGCTGCTGGAGGACTATCGCCGGCACACCGAGGCGATCCGGAGCGTGTACCTGGAGGTCTTCGGCGCGGAGTGATCGCGGGCGGAATCAGGCCGCGCCCTGGGCGCGCTTGCGGGCCAGCTCGCGCAGGGACACCACGTCGGCTTCGCCGTCCGGTTGCACCGGCACCAGCTCCTCGTCCCGCAGGATCCGCTTCAGCGAGAGGTCGCGCTCCACGTAGGGAAGGAACGGGCTCATCACCTCGCGCGGCTGTCCCAGATCGGCCAGCGTGCGCTCGACGGCGTCGTCGGGCAGCAGGTCGAAGGCGGGCAGCGCCTCGGCCACCACCTTCTCCATGCCGTCCCGGAAGAGCTCGGGCACCATGCGGCCCCAGGCCGGGCAGCGCTCGGTCACACGGCGCGAGATCACGCCGCAGAACTCGCGCGCCTCCATCAGGTCGATCAGGCGACAGAGGCCGGACGGCGCTTCCGGGTCGCGCACCCGCAGGCCCCCGTCCTGGGCGAGATAGGCGGGCTCCTCCACCAGCCGCACGAGCGGTGCCGCGTCATCGGGATCGCGCCAGCACGAGGGCCAGACCTGGTTGCCGCTGGGCTCCCGCGGGCAGAAGACATCCACCTCCCCGGCCACGAGGAAGAGCTGGCGCAGCTCCCGGAAGATCGGCAGGGCTTCGCGGTCGACGGCGTGGTGCAGCTCGCCGTCGGGATCGCGGTAGGCGACCACGGCCCCCTCCGCACGGGCCAACGCGGCGTCCAGTCGCTCGTACCAGTCCAGCCAGAACGTGAGCTCGGTGGGATTCACGCGGACTGCATCGGCGGGACGGCCCGGCTTCCCAAGTGACCGCAGGCCCGTGCCGGCTCAGGCAGGCGCAATCAACCGGCAGGTAGGACTTCCATCACCCCGCTCCCGCGTACGACCCGGAAGCGGGCGAAGGTGCGCGGCTCGGCGTCGATGTCGTAGGTGTCGATGCCGCGGAACTCCACCAGGGTCTCGTCCGGGGTGACCTCCACCAGCGCGTAGCCCTGCTCCACCAGGTCCACGTGCTTCAGGTAGGGCGCGTTGTTGAACTTGAAGAGCAGCTCGCCCGTGCGCAGCACGTCCACCGGGGCCAGGGTGCGCGGGTCCGGGTCGGCGGTCAGCGAGCCCGTCACGAAGTCGAAGGCCACCGTGGGCGACGCCGGATCGTCGAAGTCGGGCTGGAGCTCCGAGGCCAGGTAGAAGTGGGTGTGGCCGCTGGTGAAGATCACGTCGCGCAGCTCCATCTCGGCGAAGGCCGTGAGCAGCTCGCGGCGCTCGACCTGGTAGTCGTCCCAGGCCTCGTTGGAGACGTAGACGCCGCCGTTGCGCTGCAGCTCCGGGTCCCGGGCCCGATCGGCGGGATCGTCCAGGTCCAGCACCCGCCACGGGTTCATGTTGTACGGGTTCCCGATCAGCTGCCAGGTCGCCGCCGAGCCTGCCATCTCGTTCAGCAGCCACTCCTTCTGCTCGATGCCGAGGGTCGTGCGTCCCGGCGCGAACATCTCGGCGCCGCCGGGCAGCCGCGAGTCCTGGACGTCCAGCCCGAAGAGCGCCCCGGACACGTTGGCCGGCACCTCGGGATCGCGGTACGAGCGCACGTCGATCATGAAGAGGTCCGCCAGCCGGCCCCAGCGCAGGCCCCGGTAGACGCGGTCGTCTTCGCGCCGCAGCACCGGCATGTTCTCGAACCAGGCGGTGCGCGCGTTGTGCAGGCGCTCCGGCGGGCCCGTGCGGTCGACGCCGTTGTAGAACTCCCCGTCGTCCCACATGGCGACGAGCGGCACCTTCGCGTGCAGCTCCTGGAGCAGCGGATTGCTCTTGAACGTGGCCCAGCGCTGGCGGTAGTCGTCGACGCTGAGGTCGCCGAAGTCGCTGGCGTAGATGTAGTCGCCCAGGTGGAGCATGAAGTCCACGTCTTCGCGGGCCAGGGCGCGGTGGGCGTTGTAGAAGCTCGCGGTGCGCTGCTGGCAGCTCGCGAAGCCGTAGCGCACCCGGTCCGGCTGGGAGCCCGGCGCGGGCGCCGTGCGCAGGCGGCCCACCCGCGAGCGCGCGCCACCGGCGAAGAAGGCGTACCAGTACCAGCGGTCGGACGGAAGCTCGCGCACGTCCACCTTCACGCTGTAGCCGTCCTCGGCCCGGGCCTGCAGCATGCCGCCGCGGAGCACGCCTCGCAGCTCCGGGTCTTCCGCCACCATCCACACGAGCTCGACGGGTCGCGCGTCGGGCGGCGGAGCCAGCCGGGTCCAGATGACGGCGCCGTCGGGCTGCGGATCACCGCAGATCACGCCCTCGGGAAACAGGCTCGCATCGGGTACGCAGGCCAGCTGGGCCGGGCCGAGCACCGAGGCGAGCCCACCGCCCGCCCCCAGACCCGCCAGCACGCGCAGGAAATCGCGCCGGGAGATGCCGGGGGGGCGGAAACGCGGGGTCTCGACGGGGGACCGGCGTTCGCCGATCCGGACGCGCAGCATCGACGGCTCCTCGTCGACCATGCTGAAGAGCCGGTCCCCCGGTGTCAAGCCGGGCTCCCTCGCCGGCCGCGGCCGGAAAACCGACCGCCGTTGCACTAGAATTTCGCTTTCGTCGTCGCCAGACCGGCAGGGAGCAGGAAGACATGCAGCTTCGCAATGCGGTGATCGTGGATGGGGTTCGCTCGGCCTTCGCGCGGGGCGGCCGCGGCAAGCTGGTGGCGACGCGCCTGGACGAGGCGGGCGCCCGGGTCCTGCGGGCGTTGCTGGACCGCAACCCCAAGGTCTCCGACCGCATGATCGAGGACGTGGGCCTGGGCAACGTCTCGGGCCGCGGCGAGTTCGTGAGCCTGGGCACGGTCGCGCGGCTGGCCGGCCTGCCCTTGGAGGTCTGCACGTTCAACTCCAACCGCCAGTGCGGCTCGAGCATGGAGACCCTGCACCGGGTGGCCATGTCGGTCATGCTGGGCGCCAGCGACGTGGGCATCGCCCTCGGCATCGAGCGCATGGGCCGGGCCCTCGGCCTGGGCGGGGGCGGCACGCCGACCCGCATCACCAAGCTGAACGAGCGCCTGTTCCAGCTGAACGACGTGCAGGCCAGCATGGCCCACGACCACGACGCGTACTTCTCGGTCCCGTTCCCGGACTACATCCTGAAGTCGCCGCCGCTGGTGGGGATGGTGCAGACGGCCCAGAACGTGGCCGAGACCTACGGCCTGACGCGCCAGGAGCTGGACGAGTTCGCCCTCACGAGCCACCAGAAGACCCACGCCGCCTACGAGGCCGGGGTCTACAAGGACGAGGTGGTGCCGCTGGAGGTGGAGGAGCCCGTCTTCGACGACCAGGGCAACTGGGTCGAGGCGGAGCACGGCAAGACCGTGACCTTCGACCGCGACGAAGGCGTCCGACCGAACACCACCCTGGAGAAGCTGGCGAGCCTGCCCGCCATCAAGGGCCTGGTCTCCTTCGGCGAAAAGGAGCTCCTGATCACGGCCGGGAACGCCTGTCCCACCAACGACGGCATCTCGGCCTGCCTCGTGATGAGCGAGGACAAGGCGCGCGAGCTGGGCGTCGAGCCCCTGGCCCGCATCGCGGGGATCGGCGTCGGCGGCGTGAAGCCGCAGCTGATGGGCATCGGCCCGATCGTGTCCACCAAGAAGGCCCTGGCCCACGCGGGCATCACGGCCGACCAGATCGACCGGGTGGAGTTCAACGAGGCCTTCGCGGCCCAGGTGCTGCCGTCCTGCCGCGACCTCGGCATCCCGCTCGCGAAGGTCAACGTGAACGGCGGCTCCATCGCCATCGGACACCCGCTGGGCGCCACCGGCGCGCGGCTCGTGACCACCGTGGCCAAGGAGCTGCGCCGCTCGGGCACGCGCTACGCCCTGGCCACCCAGTGCATCGGCGCCGGGATGGGCATCTCGACCATCTTGGAGCGCATGGACTGATCGACGCCGGCGGGTTCAGCGCCCCGTCTGCGCCCGCTCCTCGGCCGTGACCCGCGCCTGGTCGACGACGCCCTCGGCGTGATCGCGGTCCCCGGCAGATCCCGCCTGCCGCCGATCCAGCGCCGCGATGCAGCCGGTGCGCCCGTACACGAGCAGCCGGTCGCCGGAGTGGAGGCACGTGTCCGCCGGCGGCGCGCCGAGGAAGCCACCCCCCGCGCACTCGATGCCCAGCACCAGGATGCCCTCGCGCGCCAGCGCCGCCTCGCGCAGGTTCTTCTCCTGGAGCCAGTTGCGCTCCGCGACCAGCATTTCCGAGACCCCGTAGTCCTCGCGCAGGTGGAGCAGACGCGCGTAGTCCCGGGCGTCGATGTCCGTGTAGCGGTTCAGGGCCCAGCTGATGATGCGGCACAGGTAGCGATCCACCGCGGCGCTGGTGGCCAGGAACCACAGCAGGACCACGCCGGTCGCCAGCAGGCCCATCTCGAGCCAGGGCTCGTCGGTGCCCTTCATGTCGATGAAGGAGAGCAGCAAGGTCGCCATGGCCGTGGCGATGCCGACGTTCCCGACGAGCATCAGCCACATGACGATGCGACGCCGGACCGGGTGCCCCACCACCTGCTCGGACTCACCGGTGGTGAAGCCCGCCCCGGTGAACGCGGACCGCGCCTGGAAGCGTGCCGTCTCGCGGCCGAGCCCGGTGTGGACCAGCGCCACGGTCGCGAAGCGCACGATGACCATCGACATGCCCAGGACGAGCAGCAAGGTGAAGACGGCGATCATGACAGGTCTCCTGCGTGCCGGACGCGCACCGGCAGCTCCATGGCCTCGGCGTGCTCCGGCGCTTCTCCTCGTACGCCGACGAGGGCACCGTAGCGCCGCGCCAGCGGGTAGGCGGTCATGCCGTGCAGGGCGGTGCTCAGGAGCACCGTCAGCACGACGATCGTCTCGAGGATCTCCGCGCCGGGGATCTGCCCGCCTTCCACCACCAGCAGCACGAACACGATGGACGCCAGCCCGCGCGGACCGAACCAGCCGACGAAGCCGACGGACACGGGCCGCAGGCCGGAGCCCAGGAGCGACAGCGCCACCGGCAGCATCCTCACGACCGTGAGGCTCGCGACGGCGTAGAGCAGCGCGGCCGGCGTCGCGTGCATCAGCGCGGCCGGAACCAGCACCGCGCCGAAGGCGACAAAGACCAGCAGGCCGAGCAGCTGGCCCTCGGCCTCGCCGAAGTCGTACAGGCGCGCGCAGACGCCGCGCGTGGAGTTGCCCAGCGAGAGCCCTGCCACGAACGCGGCGATGAAGCCGTTGCCCCCGACGAGCTCCGCGCCTGCGAACGCCAGTGCTGCCAGGCCCAGCACGGAGAGCCGCTCGAAGGGCTCGTTGATCCAGCCCCGCTCGATACCGCGGTCCACCAGACGCCCACCGAGTACGCCCACCGCCACACCCACCAGCGGGCCGAGGGTCAGCGCGCGCAACGCGAACCCGAGCCAGCGGCCGGCGTCGATTCCCTGCTCCGGTGAGGCACTGGCGAACGCGAAGAGCAGCACCAGGGGCACCGCGATGCCGTCGTTGAGGCCGCTCTCCACGTTCAGGCTCTGGCGGATCCGCAGCGGCACGAGCGGGTTGCTGACCACCGCCTGCCCCAGGGCCGCGTCCGTCGGGGCCAGGATCGCCGCCAGCAGCAACGCCCCCCAGACGCCGAGCTGCGGGAAGAGCAGGATCGCCGCGGCGGCGCCCGCCGCAACGGTGAGCGGCATCCCGATTCCGAGCAGCCGGGCGGGCAGGCTCTCCTCCTGGCGCAGGCAGGCCAGCCGGATGCGGGCCGCGTCGGTGAAGAGCACCAGCACCAGGGTCAGCTCGGCCAGCAGGTGGATGCCGCCGGACATGATGCCGAGGTCCACCCCCAGCCCGCCTTCGCCCAGGGCGAAGCCGACGGCGACGAAGAAGAGCGGTGGCGTGAGCACGCTCCGCTCCGCACGGCGCGAGATCAGTCCGTAGGCCAGCAGTGCGGCGGCGACGGCGGCGAGGCGCAGGGCTTCCAGGCCGGCCTCAGATCAGCTCGGGGTCGGAGACGATCTCGACCAGGCTCGGTCCCGGGTGGGCCAGCGCCTCGCCGAGGGCCGCGTCGAGCTCGTCGCGCTTCTGCACCAGCAGGCCCCTGGCGCCGCACAGCCGCGCGTATTCGGCGAAGCTCGGGTTGTGCAGCGACGTCTGCCACACCTCCCATTCCCCGGCCCGCTGCTCCTTCGTGATCTTCCCGAGCTGGTCGTTGCGGAGCAGCACGTGGGTGATGTCCATGCCGTACTTCACCGCCGTGGTGAGCTCGCCCATGTACTGGCCGAAGCCGCCGTCGCCCGAGATGGAGACCACCTTGCGGCCGCGGAAGCGCGGGTCGTCCTCCTGGGTGGCGGCCCAGGCGCCCAGGGCCGCGGGCAGCGCGAAGCCGATCGACCCGAGGTAGCCGGACATCAGCACCGCGTGGCGCTCGCACTCGAAGTAGCGGCCGAAGGAGTAGGTGTTGTTGCCGACGTCCACGGGCAGGATGGCGTCCTCGGGCACCGCCCGGGTGAGCGCCTCGAAGATGGAGGCGGAGTTCACGCCACGGCCGCGGTCGTCGCGGCGACGGCTCTCCTTCTCCGCCCGCCAGATCTCCCAGCGCTGCGCGACCTCCGGCCGCTGGTCCACGGGCTGCACGCGGCCCGCGAGGCGCTGCTTCAGGATGGCGACGGTGGCGGCGATCTCGCCCCACACCGGCACGTCCACGGCGTGGAACTTGCCCAGCATCATGGCGTCGAAGTCGACCTGGATCGTCGGCTTCTTGGGCGTGATGCCCGTGTGGTCGCTGAAGCTCGCGCCGAGCACCAGCAGCACGTCCGACTCGTTCATGAACCAGCTGGCGATGGGGGTGCCGCTGCGACCCAGCACACCGCAGCCGAGCGGATGCCGATCCGAGACGAGACCCTTGGCCTTGAAGGTCGTGACCACCGGCGCGTTCAGCGACTCCGCCAGCTCCAGCACCGCGGGCATGTCGAAGCGCGCGCCGTGGCCGACGATGATCACCGGCCGCTTCGCGGCGGTCAGCCTCTCCACGGCGGCCTCCAGCGCCTCGGCCGGCGGCGAGATCGCGCGCGAGGCGAGCCGCCCCTCGGGCCCGCCAGCACTCGCGCCGTCGGGCGCCGGCAACGTCTGCACCTCGTCGGGGAAGATCAGGTGCGAGACGCCGCGGTTCAGGATCGCGCTCTTGCAGGCCAGGTTCACCAGCTCCGCGTGCTTGCTGGTGTGGAGCACCGGCTGGCTCCACTGGGCCACCTTGCCGAAAGCCGCAGCCAGGTCCACCTCCTGGAAGGCGCCAGGGCCCAGCACCTGGGTCTGCACCTGGCCCGTCAGGGCGACGACCGGCGCCCGATCGACGTTGGCGTCCCACAGGCCCGTCAGCAGGTTGGTCGCGCCGGGGCCCGCGATGGCCAGGCAGGCTGCCGGCCGGCCGGTGAGCTTGCCGTAGGCCGAGCAGGCGAAGGCGGCCGCGCCCTCGTGGCGGATGCCGTAGTACGCGAGGCGACCGGCCGCCTCCTGGCGGCGCAACGCGTCGGCCAGGCCCAGGTTCGAGTGACCCACCATGCCCCAGACGTGGCGCACGCCCCAGTTGGTGAGGGTCTCGGCCATCACGTCGGTCACGGTGGCGACGTGGGGCGCCTCATCCTCGATCGCCACGTAGATGCCGTCGTCGCGCTCTTCGACCGGGAAGCTCGGCACGCAGTCGCCGTAGCCCTCGGGCGGCAGACCCGTGGTCGGGTGGTAGTCCCAGCCGTGCCACGGGCAGCGCAGGAAGCCGCCCTCGATGGAGCCCTCGCCCAGGGGCCCGCCCTGGTGCGGGCACCTGTTGCTGAGGGCGGCGTAGCGGCCCTCGAAGCGGGTCAGGCACAGGGTGTGCACGCCCAGGGTCACGGACTTCACGCGCCCGTCGGGCAGCTCGTCGGGGTCGAGCGCCTTGTACCAGACCCGTCGCGTGTCGGCTGCGGCCATGGGTGTCCTCTCTCGAATCGGGATCGTCAGCGCGCCAGCAGCGCCCGGCTGGCGGCGTGGGCGGCGTCGAGGAAGCTCTCGACTCGCGCGCGCTGGGCGTCGGGGGGAGCCGCGACGAGCTCGCTGCCGGTCAGGATCGCGGCGATGTACCCCTCGCGGTGCCAGCCGCCGAGCGACAGCGCGGGCAGGCTGTCCGGCGCGGGGTAGGGCCAGGGGGACACGTACCAGTAGGGCTGGGGGTAGCTCTCGTCGCCCGGCGAGAGGCCGATCCCCACGGACTTCGCCAGGCTCCCGTCGGCTGCGGTCTCGACCACGTCGAGGGTGCCGAGGTCGAAGTGGTGGGGCCAGCAACGCGCCTCCCCGGCGCCCGGCAGCCCGGCCACGAGGGGACCGAGCACGGCGTGCGCCCCGGCGAACCAACGCCCGAGCTCCGCGCACGCGTCGGGATCCGGAGAGAAGGCGGCGCCGGCCGCCGTGGGATGGTCCGGCACGTCGTAGCCCGGAAGCGAGACGCCGGCCGTGGGAAGGTCTGCACCGATGCGCTCGATCGCCTCGCCCAGCCAGGCGGTGGCCTCGGCCAGGGTGCGGCCCGCCAGCGGCAGGGCGTCGCTCGGGCGGCCCGCGCCGTCGAGGAGCAGCAGGCGGAAGTCGGCGACGGCGAGCCCCACCTGGAAGGCCGGCGGCCCCGGAATCGGATGGCCCACCAGGGCGCCGAGCGCGTCCACCCAGCCGAGGTTGGGATGGCTGTCGTCGGGCCGCGCCTCCAGAAGGGTGGCGCCCGCGGCGGCCGCCACCTGGGCCGCGTGGTGCAGCTGGAGCCGCGCGTCCACCAGCGCGCCCGGCGGCGTGGCGCCGAGGGTCTGCCAGCCGTCGCTCACGAGCGCACCCCGGCGTAGGCGATGCCCGTCAGGTGGTGCATGTCGCGCTTCCAGGTGACGAGGTCGTCCGGCGAGAACTGGTTGAGGTGGCTGTGGCCGCAGGCGCGCGCCAGCACCCGCATCAGCTCGGTGGCGCTGCCCAGGAAGCGCGCCAGGCGCTTGGCAGCCAACGCCACGTCCAGGCGCGCGCGCAGCTCGGGCCGCTGGGTCGCGATCCCCACCGGGCAGTTGTTGGTGTGGCAGGCGCGCATGCCGAGGCAGCCGATGGCCTGGATGGCGGAGTTGGAGAGCGCGACGCCGTCGGCCCCCAGGGCCAGCGCCTTCACGAAGTCCGAGGGCACCCGCAGCCCGCCCGTGACGATCAAGGTGACGTCGCTGCGCCCAAGCCCGTCCAGGTGCCGGCGCGCCCGGGCCAGGGCCGGGATCGTCGGCACGCTGATGTTGTTGCGAAAGATCAGCGGCGCGGCGCCGGTGCCGCCGCCGCGGCCATCGAGGATCACGTAGTCGGCGCCGGCGTCGAGGGCCGCGTCGAGGTCGCGCTCCACGTGCTGGGCCGAGAGCTTGAAGCCGATCGGGATCCCGCCGGTGGCCTGGCGCACCTGGTCGCCGAAGCGGCGGAAGTCGTCCACGTGCTCCCAGTCCGGAAAGCGCGCGGGGGAGATGGCGGCGGTCCCCTCCGGCAGCCCCCGGACCGCGGCGATCTTGCCCTTCACCTTGTGGCCGGGCAGGTGCCCGCCGGTGCCCGTCTTGGCGCCCTGCCCGCACTTGAAGTGGAAAGCCTGCACCTTCTTCAGCAGGTCCATCTCGAAGCCGAAGCGCGCCGACGCCAGCTCGTAGAAGTAGCGGCTGTTCTCGGACTGCTCCTCGGGCAGCATCCCGCCCTCGCCGGAGCAGATGCCCGTGCCCGCGGCCTCGGCCCCCTGGGCCAGGGCCACCTTCGCCTCCTCGGACAGTGCGCCGAAGCTCATGTCCGAGACGAAGAGCGGGATCTCCAGGCGCAGCGGCCGCGCGGCGTTCGGCCCGATGACGAGATCGCTCCCGACCTCCGCGTCGTCCAGCAGCGGCACCCGCTGCAGCTGGGCGGTCAGGATCTGGATGTCGTCCCAGCCGGGGAGCTCGGCCCGGGGCACCCCCATGGCGTTCACCCGCCCGTGGTGCCCGGCGCGCTCGAGCCCGTGCTCGGCCATCTCCTGGATCCAGTGGTTGAACGGCTCGTCGGGGGTGCCGTGGGGATCGGCGTACGCGCCCTGGTAGGCGTCGCGGTCGTAGGGCTGCGGGTGGCTGCGTTCCCACGCGCGGACCTCGTCCTCGTCCACCAGGACTTCGCCGTCCTCGATCCAGTGGCCGAACTTGTGCAGGACCTCCGCGTTCGTGTAGGCCGAAACCCCCGTGCGGAAGCGGTAGTCCCAGCCGTGTACGCCGCAGATCAGGTCCTCGCCGCGAACCTCGCCGTCGGAGAGCAGGGCGCCGCGGTGCAGACAGCGCCCGTAGAGCACGGACACCTCCTCGGCGTCCGGCCAGCGGACGATCACCAGGTCGACGTTCGCCACCAGCGCGTGGGCGGGGCGCGACGGATCCAGCTCGGAGAGGGTGGCCACCCGGACCTTGTTCATCTCGTGGGTGCTCCATCGGCGATCGGGCGAGCGGGGCGGCGGCCCGGCACTCCTTGATGCCACAAGCGCTACCCCGTCGGCCAGACCCGGCGGAGCGCTTCGGGTCCGATGCCGCGGGGGCGCACCCGTCACGGCACGCTGGCGCCCACGCCTCGTTTCCACTAGACCGAAGGCCATGGTGCGGCTGAAGAATCCCGCCCTGTTCGCGGCCCTGGCGGGGGTCGTACTGGGGACGGCCTGTACGGGCCACCGAGGCCCCCGGGGCTTCGAACCCGTCCAGTTCGAGGCCGCCCCGTCGACCGTGCCGGGCGACCCCTTCCCGAACTGGCCCATCCCGCCCGACGAAGCCGAGGCCCTGATGAAGGGGCCCCAGTACGACGTGCGGGTCATGAAACGCACGGCGGCCGGTACCAGCGGTGCCGTCAAGATCGAGCTCGACTTCGAGGAGATCGACCGCACCATCGCCTTCAAGGGCAAGATCGTCCCCCCCGACCTGGGCGGCTACAACAACTCGCCGCGCAAGGAGATCGCGGCCTACGCGCTCCAGAAGCTCTTCCTCGACCCCGAGGACTACGTGGTCCCGACGACCCTCGTCCGCTGCCCGCCCTTCGAGGTCTACACCCGGCACATGGGCTGGACCGATCCCCAGGTCGTGGGCGCCGAGTGCATCCTCGTCATGGCGGCCCTGTGGCTCGAGAACGTCACGGTGCCGCAGGCGGTCTACGATCGCGATCGCTTCGTTCGGGATCCCGTCTACGCCCGCTACCTGGCCGACTTCAATCTGCTGACCTACCTGATCGAGCACAAGGACGGCCGGGACGGCAACATCCTGGTGTCGAAGGACGACGCGCGGCGCCAGGTCTTCGCCATCGACAACGGGATCTCCTTCCAACCCGGCCCCGTCCAGAACTACTTCGTCCCCAACTGGCACGTGCTGCGGGTGGCCGCGCTCCGCAAGCAATCCGTGGAGCGCCTGCGGGCGCTCTCGCGGCAGGAGCTAGATTCTCTGCTGGTGGCCCAGCAGCTCGAAGACGACGGCAAGGGAAACTACCGGGACGCGGAGCCCGGACCGCCCCTGGAGCCGGACAAGGGACTCGCCGAGCGGGACGGCGTGGTGCAGTTCGGGCTCACCCGCGGCGAGGTCGATGACGTCTGGAAGCGCATCCAGAAGCTGCTCGGACGCGTCGACGACGGGGAGATCCCGCTCTTTTGACGTCCCGTGTGCGCGCGCTCCTGAGCCCGTTGCTGGCGGCCTGCCTGGCGCCCGGCTGCGTGCAGCTGTGGCAGCTCGACCCCGGTCCGGTGGCCCCGGTCCACTGCAAGAGCGCAGGCGAGGTCGCCGACGTGGTGTTCCTGATCGGCGACGCCGGCGCCCCCAAGCTCGCGGACGAAGGCGCGGCGCAGATCGTCGATCCGGTGCTCGGGGCGCTCGACGCCGACGTGGAGGACGCCGTCGCCGAGGTGGGGGCGGACCACGTCTGGACCCTCTTCCTGGGGGACAACGTCTACCAGAAGGGGCTCGTTCCCGAAGGCCACTCCGACCGGCTCCAGGGCGAGCGGGTGCTCGAGACCCAGATCGCCGCCGCGGCGCCGGGACGGGCGGCCTTCACCCTGGGCAACCACGACTGGGACATGGACGGTCCCCGGGGCTGGGAGCACGCCGTCGAGCAGCGGCGCTTCCTGGAGCGCTTCGCGCCGCGGGTCCAGAGCCTGCCGCTCGCCGGCTGCGCGGGCCCGCGCCACCTGGACGTCGGCGAGCACATGCGGTTCGTGTTCATCGACCTGGCGGGCTTCGGTCAGATGATCGACCACCCCGAGGAGTACTCCCAGGAATGCCGGGAGTCGCGGAGTGCCCTCGAGGCCTATTACGACCTCTCGGCCGAGTTCACCCAGAACGAGGGGCGCCACGTGGCGCTCACCATGCATCACCCGATCATCACCGCCGGCCCCCACGGCGGCAACTTCACCTGGAAGCAACACCTCTTCCCGCTCACCGACTTCTGGGACTGGGCCTGGCTTCCGCTCCCGATCGTCGGCTCGCTCTACCCGCTGTCGCGCCAGCTCGGTGTGACGGGGACCGACGTCACGAATCCGCTGTACGAACAATCCATCTTCCAGATCTACCGGGCCTCGAGCCCGTTTTCCCCGCTGTTCTTCGTGGGAGGACACGAGCACAGCCTGCAAGTTCACCGCGACGTGCTGGGGGTCTACTACCTGGTGAGCGGCGCCGGCAGCACGAAAAAGGTGAACCGCGTCGAGAGGCAGGGCACCGTCATGATGGCCGAGGCGCTGCCCGGCTACATGCGCCTCGACCTTCACGGAGACGGGGCCATCGGGCTCACCGTCCTGGCGGCGGACAAGCAGGCGAGGGATCTGTTTCCCATGGGCGGTCTGACGGGCGAAGGGCATTCGCCGCAGTCCGAGCCCATCTTCCGCCACTGCCTGGCCGACGGACCCCACCAGCAGTGGCGCCGAACGCGGGACATGGAGGCCGGCGCCGCGCCCTAGCCGTGATAGGAGGTCTCGCGTGCGACCTTCCCGCCGCGCCACTCCTGCACCGCCAGCTGCCGCTGCTGCACGCGCTCGCCACCCTTCGGCATGCGGTCGAAGGTCGACCTCGACGTTCTCGCCGCACCCCGGCTACCTTGCGCACCCGGGTACCGCGTGAGGCCGTCCAACTACATCACGCCCGAGGGCGAGCGCCGACTGCGCGACGAACTGGATCACCTCTGGCGGGTGGAGCGCCCGCGCGTCACCCAGGAGGTCTCCGACGCGGCCGCCCAGGGCGACCGCTCCGAGAACGCCGAGTACATCTACGGCAAGAAGCGGCTGCGGGAGATCGACCGCCGCGTGCGCTTCCTCAGCAAGCGGCTGGACGAACTCATCGTCGTCGAGCCGAAGCCCGTGGAGGCGGGTCGCATCTACTTCGGCGCCTGGGTGCGGCTGGAAGACGAGGACGGCGAGACGGTCGAGTACCAGGTAGTCGGGCCGGACGAGTTCGACGTGAAGCGGGGAAGGATCAGCGTCGACTCGCCGGTGGGCGCGGCGCTCGTGGGCAAGCGCGAGGGCGACGAGATCGAGGTGCAGCGCCCGCGCGGCGACACCCTCTTCACGATCCTGAAGGTCTGGTACGGGGAGCGCGAACGCTAGCCCCGAGAGCCTCCGAGCCCGCTGCGAGCCACCCGAGCTACGAGGCCACGCAAGCCCGGCGCCCCGCAACCCGAACGGGCGAAGGCCCGCGCCGCCGGGCGCGCAGCGGTCACAGCGACAGCGCCAAGCAAGCTCGGAAGTCGGCCTTCGGCCGACTTCCGATCCTCCTCCCTCCGAAGGTGAGCGGAGTTCATCGGGTCAGGGCGCCGAACTCGCGACGGCGGTACCGGGAAGGGCCGGGTCCGACTGCTCCGAGAAGCGCGCTTCGCCGAGACTCGAGAACGTACGGGTGTCGATTCCCCGGGTCCGCGCGTGGATCACGCCGACGGCGTTGACGTAGCCCGAATCGGCCTGGTAGCGCACGGGCGAGACCAGCCGGCAGGCGCTGTCGCTCTCCTCGCACGAGTCGTGGAGATCGCGGCCGAAGAGCCGGCGCGGATCGCGGAATCCGAGCGCCCGCTCCGTGGACAGCTCGGTGCGCAGCTCGACCTCGACATCCGTGGCGAAGGGTCCCCAGCCGATGCGCATCAACACCACGCCCGAGAAGCCCGCGGACACGACCTCGCCGGTCGCGCGGTCGAAGACCCAGATGAACTCGCTCACGCGGTCCCCGACGACGCGCTCGTCGATCAGCACGTGGCGGGCGACGGCCTCGGAAGGCACCGCCACCACCACCCAGTCCGGTCGCGCGGCGGGCTGGAGCCTGGCGGGGAGGGTCGGGCCGTAGATCGCATCGAGGGCGCCCGGTGCGTCGCGCGGCGAGCGTTCGAGGCGCACCTCCACCCAGCGCGGCGTCGGGTTGGAGAGGTCCATCGGCTCGGCCGGTGCGGATCCCGGCGCGAGCCACGCGATTCCCAGTGCCGCAAGGCAAAGGCAGCGCCGCATGGCTTCTCCGTGGACGAGGCCCCTCCCGCTTCGGACCCGCCCTGAAGGGTGCAAGCCGGGTGCCATGCCGGCGCGGGCGGAGAGCCCGTCACGGGCCTCGCGACCGGCAACTCGGCGGCAGCTCGTACGCAGGAATGAGTAATCTCGTTCCGTCGCGACGGAAGCCGGAGTAACCCCCTCAAGCGCCGCACGACACGACTCGATGCGCCCCCCATGCGCATCGTGATGGCTCCCGAGGGCACCCGGGGCGACGTGCAGCCCCTGGCCGTCCTGGGTCGCGCGCTGCGCGAGCGCGGCTGCGACGTGCGCGTGTGCGGGGCGAGCGACGCGCGCCCGCTGGTGGAGCAGCACGGGCTCGGCTTCCGCCCTCTGCCGCTGGACGTGCGTGCCTGGATCCGGTCCCAGGCCGCGGCCGTGCATGCGGGCGGGCTGGCCATGCATCGCGCAGCCGCCGACTACATGCACGACGCCCTGGACCACCAGCTGCGCGCGCTCCTCCGCGAGGCCGAGGACGCCGACCTGATCCTCGGCGGCGGGGTCCAGCTCGGCGCCCCGACGGCCGCTGAAGTGCACGGCATTCCCTACCGCTTCATCGCCTACTGCCCGATCGTGTTCCCATCGGGTGACCATCCGCCCTTCGTCGTGGAGCGTCGCGTCCGCTCCGCCCGCCTCAACCGCTGGCTGTGGCGCGCCTTGCTGGGCGTCGGGGGTGTGCTGCTGCGGCCGATCGTGAACCGGCGGCGCAGCGCGCTCGGGCTGGCGCCGGTCCGCGACTTCTACCGCTACCTGCGCTCGCCGCGGCCCCTGCTGGCCGCGGACCCGCAGCTCGCGCCACTGCCCGACGACATCGGGTTCGACGTCGAAACGCTGGGCTTCCTGGCGCCGCGCGCGGAGGGGCGGCTGCCGGAGAAGCTCGAGCGCTTCCTGGCCGCGGGGCCGCCGCCGGTCTACCTGGGCTTCGGCAGCATGCCCGACCCGGATCCGGCGCGAACCACGGGGCAGGTTCTGGAGGCCGTCTGCCGCCTCGGCGTGCGCGCGGTCGTCTCCGAAGGCTGGGCGGGTCTGGGACGCGCGCCCCTGCCCGCGGACGTCACGACCGTCGGCGACGTGCCGCACGCGCTGCTCTTCCCGCGCATGGCGGCGATCGTGCACCACGGAGGCGCTGGCACCACCAGCACGGCAGCGCGCGCGGGCGTGCCGCAGCTCGTGGTGCCGCACCTGCTGGATCAGTTCTACTGGGCGGACCGGGTGGAGCGCCTCGGTCTCGGCCCCCCCGCCCTGCCCCGCCGCCAGCTCGACGCCGAGCGCCTCGCCGCCCTGCTCGAGGCGACCCTCGGCAACGAGGTCCTGAACGATCGCGCCGCCGGGCTCGCCGCTCGCATGAACGACGACGATCCGGTGGCGCGGGCGGCCGACGCGATCCTCCGCGACGCCCGCCCGCGCGCGTAGCTGCGTGGTACCATCCGCCTCCTCGACGGGAGGAGTGCCGTGTCCGATTCCGAGGCCAGCGGGTCCGCCTGGAAGATCTTCGAGATTCCGGAGCTGATGGAGCGCTCCGGCTCGAGCCCGTACCTCGAGTTCCTGCGCGTGCCGGCGCTCTCCTGCGGCCTCTACCGGCTGGCG
>CAMYLJ010000010.1:11890-165898 GCA_947259215.1 uncultured delta proteobacterium | reverse complement strand
GCCCCACGACGAGGACGAGGTGTACTACGTCCTCGCCGGGCGCGCGCGGGTGCAGGTAGGCGGCGAGGAGCGTCAGGTCGGTCCGGGCTCGGTCCTCTACGTGGGCGCCACCTCGGAGCACTCCTTCGTCGAGATCGACGAGGACATGACCCTGCTGGTCTTCTTCGCCTCCGGCGGTCCCTGACCCGACCCGGATTCGCGGTCGAGCAACGCCTGCTTGCGCCAGCTCCCCCAGCGGTAGCCGCCGGCGCCTCCCCGCGCCGGCACCACCCGGTGACACGGAATCGCCACGGCCACGGGGTTGGCCGCGCAGACGCCGGCCACGGCGCGCACGGCGCGCGGCTGCCCGATGCGCGCCGCCAGCTCGGAGTAGCTGCGCGTCTCGCCGCGCGGGATGGCGCGCAGGGCGTCCCACACCCGGCGCTGGAAGCGGCTGCCCGCCACGTCCAGGGGCAGGTCGAGCTGCGCGGCGCGGCCCTCCACGTAGGCGACCAGCGCGTCGCTCCAGGTCCCGAGTGCGGCGTCGTCCCGGCGCAGCAGCGCGAAGGGAAACTCCCGGGCCAGCTCGTCGGCGAGCTCGGCCTCTCCCGATCCGAAGCGCAGCTGGCAGACGCCGCGCTCGCTCGCGGCCAGCAGGACGGCGCCGAGGTTCGTGTCGCGGATCGTGAAGGCGATGGCGGAAACGGTCATCGAAAGCTCCTCCCGGGCCGGAGACTGGCCTGTCCGCAGCGGGGACACCGGCCGGTTCCGGCCCTGGCGCCTGGATGACGATGTCCGAAAACGGCTAGTCAGGGAGCGCGCGAGAGGCCATCCTCCCTCCGTGACGCTGGCACCCGACGCCTGCTACCGCGCCCTCGAGAGCCGCAACCCGCGCTTCGACGGCCGCTTCTTCGTGGGCGTGCTCTCGACCGGGGTCTACTGCCGGCCGATCTGCCCCGCCCGCACGCCGCTGCGCCGCAACTGCCGCTTCTTCCGCAGCGCCCCCGCCGCCGCGGAATCCGGCTTCCGCCCCTGCCGGCGCTGCCGCCCCGAGGCCGCGCCCGGCAGCGCCGCCTGGTCCGGAACCTCCGCCGCGGTGGGGCGCGCCCTGCGCCTGATCGACCGCGGCGCCCTCGACCGCGGCAGCGTTGAGGACCTGGCAGCGACGGTCGGCATCGGCGAGCGGCAGCTGCGCCGGCTCTTCCTGGAGCACGTGGGCGCGTCGCCGGGCTGCGTCGCGCGCACGCGCCGGGTGCATTTCGCGAAGAAGCTCCTCGACGAGACGTCCCTGCCAGTGACCGAGGTCGCCCACGCTGCGGGCTTCGCGAGCATCCGGCGCTTCAACGCCGCCATGCAGGACGCCTACCACGCCGCGCCCCGGGAGCTGCGGCGCCGGGGCCGGCGGCCGGCCGACGCCGACGGCGGCCTGACGCTCCGATTGGCCGTGCGCCCGCCGTTCGCCTGGCGCCCGATCGCCGCCTACCTGGGGCCGCGCGCGATTCCCGGAGTGGAAGAGGTGGCTGCGCGCGGGTACCGGCGCGCGGTCGCCGTCGGGGATCAGACCGGACCCGTCGAGCTCGGGCCGGGCCCCGACGCGCGGCACCTCGAGCTGCGCATCCCGGCGGGGTTGGCCCCGGGGCTCGCCGAGCTCTCGTCCCGAGCGCGCCGCCTGTGCGACCTGGACGCGGACCCCTCGGCGATCCTGGCGCACCTGCGCCGCGACCCCGCGCTACGACCCCACCTCCCGAGCCGCAGCGGCCTGCGGGCGCCCGGCGCCTGGAGCGGCCACGAGCTGGCGGTGCGCGCCATCCTCGGGCAGCAGGTGAGCGTGGCCGGCGCCACGACCCTGGCCGGGCGGCTCGTGGCCCGCTTCGGCCGACCCCTGCCGGAGCCCGACGCCGGACTGCTGGCGCTCTTCCCCGAGCCCGCGACCCTGGCGGACGCCCCCCTGGAATCCATCGGGCTGCCGCGCCAGCGCGCCGAGGCGATCCGCGCCCTGGCGGGCGCGCTGGCGACGGGCGCGCTCGATCTGGACGCGCCGGCCGACCCGGCGGCGGCCCGGGAGCGGCTGGTGGAGCTGCCCGGGGTGGGACCGTGGACGGCCGAATACGTCGCCCTGCGGGCCCTGGGCGAGCCCGACGCCTTTCCCAGCTCGGACCTGGGGCTGCGCAAGGCCCTCGCCAGCGGCTCCACCCCCCTGGCGACCCGCGAGCTCGAGCGCGCCGCGGAGGCGTGGCGACCCTGGCGTGGCTATGCCGCCATGGCGCTCTGGACCAGCCACCAGAGCTAGGCAAGCCGGGACTTCAGGACCCGGCGCCTGCGGCCGATTCGTCCTCTGCGGACCGGCGTCCGAAGCGGGACCTCTCTGTGAACGAAGCGGAATCCAGGCCTCGGGCCCTGCTCATCCATCGGGGTGAGCTGGCCGACGTGCGGATCCAGCTCCAGGAGCTGGAGGTGGCCGTCGAGGAGCGCGAGAGCGCCGCGGACGCGGACCTCCAGGCCGGCTGGGACCTGGTCGTATTCCGGCCGCCGCCCGTGCCGGAGATCAAGCCGCCCGCCGACGCGCCAGCTCCCGTGCGCATCGCGGTCGTGCGCGAACACGCGCGAACGCTCCGCGCCCTGCTGCGCCGGGACGGGGTCGACCTCGTGATGCGCAGGCCCTTCCACCCGGACGTGCTGCGTCTCCTGCTGCTGCGCGCGGTCTACCGCGGGCCCGAGCGGCGGCGCCGCGCCCGGGTGCCGATCGGATCGCCGGTGACCCTGCGCACGGGCCTGCGCCGCCATTCCGCGCTGCTGGCGGACCTCTCGCGCGACGGCTGCCGCGTGATCTGCGAGCGACCGCTGCAACCGGGACGACGGGTGAGCGTGATCCTGCCCCGCGGCCTGACCGGCGCCGAGACGCTGCGCCTGCGAGGCCGGGTGGATCGGGTCGCGCGCTCCGGCGGCGAGCACGAAACCGCGTGGGAGGCCGTGGTGCGCTTCGCATCCCTCCGCCCCAGCAACGCGGACGCCCTGTTGGGCGTGTTGGAGCGGCACGCGGAGGGCCCCGCCGCGCTGTCGGGCACGAGTCCGACGACCGTCGAGGACGACGGGCCCGAGCGGCGGCGGGCGCCGCGCCATCTCTTCTCGCGGCGCGTGATCGCGCTGGGTGAGGCCGCGACGCGGGTGCTGATCGGGCGCGACCTCTCCGCTGGCGGCATGCGGGTCGAGTCCGGGGCACCGCTCCGGGTGGGCGAGCGGGTGCGACTGGCGCTCCACGCGGGCGGCGACGAGCCTCCGCTGGTGGTGTCGGCCGTCGTGATGCGCGACGACGGCGAGTCCGGGTTCGTGCTGCGCTTCACGCAGATGAACGAGGCGGCCCGCGGCTACCTCGCCCGCACGCTCTCCAGCCTGCCCGCGCTCGATGACCTGCGCGAGTCGCAGGCGGGTTCCCAGGCCGTGGTCTCGGAGCTGCTGGACCCGCCCGCCCACTGACGCCGCCCTGCTCCCCGCGGAATGCGCGCCCGGAGCGGCTGCGGCACCCTCGGCACGATGCCCGCCGCCAGCCACGTCCTCGTCGCGTGCGCGCTCGTCGCCTGCACGGCGCCGGCCCCGGACCCGCCGGGCGAAGCGCTCCTGGTCGACCTGACCCACGCCTTCGACGCCGAAACGCTGTACTGGCCCACCGAGGAGGGCTTCGTGCGGGAGCCGGGCTTCGCCGGTCGCAGCGAAGGCGGCTACTGGTACGCAGCGGGCCGGTTCCGCGCCGCCGAGCACGGCGGAACCCACCTGGACGCCCCGATCCACTTCGGCGAGGGGCGCCCGGCGGTGGACGCCATCCCCCTGGAGCAGCTGGTGGCCCCGGGGCGCGTGGTGGACGCGCACGAAGCCTGCGCGCGGAATCCCGACCACCGCGTCGACCTGGCGGACCTCGCCGCCCACGAGGCGCGCTATGGGACCCTGCCGGAAGGCTCGATCGTGCTGATCCGCACCGGCTGGAGCCGGCGCTGGCCGGACCGCGCCAGCTACCTGGGCACGGATCGCCGCGGCCCCGAAGCGGTGGCGGAGCTCCACTTCCCCGGGCTCCACCCGGATGCGGCGCGCAGGCTCGTCGAGCGGGGCGTGGCCGCCGTGGGCATCGACACCGCCAGCATCGACCACGGCCCCTCGCCGGACTTCCCGAGCCACCGGGTGCTCGCCGCCCACGACGTCCCGGTCTTCGAGAACGTGGCGCAGCTCGACGCGCTCCCCGCCGTCGGCTTCCAGGTGATCGCACTCCCCGTGAAGATCCGCGGCGGGACCGGCGCTCCCCTGCGCATCGTCGCGCTGCTCGGCGGTGACGCGACCGACTAGACGCTGCGGGCGTCGCGCACGACGCGGCCCAGGATCATGGCGAACAGATCCACGTCGCGCTCGAAGCGCAGGAAGAGGCTCGGGGCCGAGGCGCGGTCGATCTCCACGCCGTTGCGGTAGGCCGTGAAGTCGGAGATGGCGGCGATGCGCAGGGGTTGATCGCCGCGCGCTCCCTGGAAGATCAGCCGCTTGTTGGTCACGTAGACGCGCCCCGCGTCGACGCGCGCCATCACGTCCTCGGAGACCCGCTGCACGCCGAGATCCCCCACCCGCCAGTAGCTCCCCTGGGCAGTCTTGATGCGCAGCGTCGGACCGCCGCCGACCCGCCGGGTCACGCGCCGGGGCTCGTACCAGTCCGCGTCGGCCACGAAGTGACACGCCTCGCCGCGCTGGAGCGGCAGGCTGGTGTCGATCTCCGGAACGTCGCCGTTCTCGATCAGCCAGTAGAGCCGGAACTTCTCCAGGCGCCGGCGCGTGCGCGGACCCAGGCGGATCTCCACGCGCAGGTTGCGCGCCAGGGCCTCGAGCTCGGCCTCCTCTTCCGGATGGAGCCGCTCGTTGCGGTTGGCGCTGTTCACGAGCTGCGTCACCAGGTCCTTGGCCTTGCGCGCGTGGATGCGACGCACGATCGCCTCGTCCAGGTGCAGCTGGGCCTGGAGCCGCTCCAGGAAGGAGCGCTCGTCGGGGTCGAGCCGGCGGTCGGCGATCGCGGCGCCCACCGCCTCGTCGTACACGTCTCCGGCCACTTGGTCGTGCAGGCGGCGGATCGCGGCGTCGTCGAGCTGGAGGATCGCCTTCAGGTGCTCGAGGTCGCCCACCTCCGCGTCGGTCAGCAGGCGGTCGCGGACGCAGTGCTCGAGGTAGGCGCGGTAGAGGCGCGCCAGGGACTCCCGCTGCCGGCGCAGGTCGAGGTGGTAGGCCGCGGCCACCCGCTCCACGTCCTCCAGGCTCACCTCGCGGACCTTCGAGGCGCGCGCCAGGCGATTCTCGATCTCGATCACTGCGTTGCGCGGCGACGGCCGGCGCAGCAGCCAATCCCGGAGCCGCCGGGGCTCGAGCCCGCGTTCGCGAAAGGTCCCGTCCACGTTCTGTGAGTGCCGCCTTGGCGCCGCCCTGGCGGTGAAAAATAGGCTTGCTCCCCTGAAAACCCCAGACCGACCGATCGGTCTGGTCGAAAACCTGCACAGGAGCTGCCGTTGACACGGCCGGCCCGGTCTACAACACTCCATCCGAATAAACGGATGAAGGAGTTCCCCGTGTCCGAACGCCCGCCCTTCAAGGTCGCAGACCTGTCGCTTGCCGAGTGGGGTCGACAAGAGATCCGCCTGGCCGAACACGAGATGCCGGGGCTGATGGCGCTCCGCACGCGCCACGGCCCGGGCAAGCCCCTGGCGGGCGCCCGCATCATGGGCAGCCTGCACATGACGGTGCAGACGGCAGTCCTGATCGAGACCCTGACCGCGCTCGGGGCCGACGTGCGCTGGGTTTCCTGCAACATCTTCTCCACCCAGGACCACGCGGCCGCCGCGGTCGCGCTGGGACCCGACGGGACGCCCGAGGATCCCCGCGGCATCGCGGTCTTCGCCTGGAAGGGCGAGACCCTCGAGGAGTACTGGTGGTGCACCGAGCAGGCCCTGGAGTGGCCGGATGGCGGCGGCCCCAGCCTGATCGTCGACGACGGCGGCGACGCCACCCTGCTGATCCACAAGGGCGCAGAGTTCGAGAAGGCGGGCGCGGTGCCGGACTTCGACCCCCAGGAGGATCCGGAGGAGTGGGGCGTCATCCTCGACCTGCTGCGGCAGCAGCTCCAGACGAACCCGGGTCGCTGGACGAAGCTGGGCGAGGGCATCATCGGCGTCTCCGAGGAGACCACCACCGGCGTGCAGCGGCTCTACCAGATGGAGCGCGACGGCGAGCTGCTGTTCCCGGCCATCAACGTCAACGACTCGGCGACCAAGAGCAAGTTCGACAACACCTACGGCTGCCGCCACTCGCTGCCCGACGGGATCATGCGCGCCTCCGACGTGATGCTCGGCGGCAAGCTGGCGGTGATCTGCGGCTACGGCCAGGTGGGCAAGGGCTGCGCCCAGGCCCTGCGCGGCCAGGGCGCGCGGGTGGTGGTGACGGAAGTCGATCCCATCTGCGCGCTTCAGGCCGCCATGGACGGCTACGAGGTGACCACACTCGACGAGATCGTCGACAAGGCCGACGTCTTCATCACCGCCACGGGCAACTTCCACATCATCTCGGCCGAGGACATGGCCCGGATGAAGGACAAGGCCATCGTGGGCAACATCGGCCACTTCGACAACGAGATCGACATGGCCGGCCTGAAGGCGGTGCCCGGCATCGAGCACCGCAACATCAAGCCGCAGTACGACGAGTGGGTCTTCCCCGACGGACGCTCGATCCTGGTGCTCGCCGAGGGGCGGCTCCTGAACCTGGGCTGCGCCACCGGGCACCCGAGCTTCGTGATGTCGGCGTCCTTCACGAACCAGGTTCTGGCGCAGCTCGAGCTGCACCAGAACCACGAGAGCTACGAGAAGAAGGTCTACGTGCTGCCCAAGCATCTGGACGAGGAGGTCGCGCGCCTGCATCTGGACCAGCTGGGCGTGAAGCTCACGAAGCTGTCGCCGAAGCAGGCCGACTACATCGGCGTCCCCGTCGACGGGCCCTACAAGCCCGACGAGTACCGCTACTGATTCCGCCTGCTGCCGCCCCACGCGCAGGCAGAAGCCGGCAGCCCCTTGCATCCGTAGGGAATTGCAGGCACCCAGGCCTCGTGGGATACTCTCGGGTTCGATGAGCGCCCGCGTCTACCTCGCCGACCTGCGTCACAACTTCACCGGCGTCATGTCCAACGACTGCATGCCGCTCGGCGTGGGCTTCATGAAGGCGGTGATGGATCGCGACCTGCCGGAGGTGGAGTCGCGGATCTTCGCCTACCCGGACCGCTTGTGGGACGCCATGCGCCACGAGCCGCCGGACGTCCTGATGCTCAGCAACTACATGTGGAACGAATGGCTGAGCTTCCACTTCGCCGCGCTCATGAAGCGCGTGCGCCCGGAAACGCTGGTCGTGATGGGCGGGCCCAACATCCCGATCGAGGAAGAGCGCCAGGACGCGTACTTCCGCGAGCATCCGGAGATCGACGTCTACGTGCTGGGCGAGGGCGACTTCCTGGCCAGCGACGTGACCCGCGCCTTCCTGGAAGCGGGGTCGCTGGACCGGCTGCGGGAGAGCTCCCTGCCGTCCTGCCTCTACCGCGACCCCGACGGCGGCATCGCCCGGGGCGAGGCCTGGGAGCGGCGCAAGGCGGTCGACGACATCCCGTCGCCCTGGCTGACGGGAACGCTGGACGAGTTCTTCGACGGCAAGCTCGCGCCGCTGCTGGAGACGAATCGCGGCTGCCCCTTCACCTGCACCTTCTGTGTCCAGGGGACGCGCTGGTACACGAAGGTCCACTACTTCGACAAGGAGCGGATCCGCCAGGAGATCGACTACATCGGTGGCCGCATCCGCGACGTCTCGCCCTCGATGGGCTTCCTTCGCATCGCGGACCCGAACTACGGCATGTTCGAACGCGACATCGAGATCTCGAGCTGGATCGGCGAGGCCCAGCGCGACTACGGCTGGCCCACCTTCATCGACGCCACCACCGGGAAGAACCGACCCGAGCGGGTGATCGAGTCGCTGGAGAAGGCCAACGGCGCGCTCGTGCTGTATCAGGCCGTGCAGTCCCTCGACGAACGCACCCTGAAGAACATCAAGCGCTCCAACATCAGCAAGGACGCCTACGAGCAGATCATGATCCACGTGCGAGGACGCGGACTCCGCTCGCTTTCGGACCTGATCCTGGGGCTCCCCGGCGAGACCCTGGAGTCGCACCTGCGGAGCGTGGGTGAGCTGATCGACTCGGGCACCAACGAGCTGCACCTCTTCCAGGCCATGATGCTCAAGGGCTCGGAGCTGGAGATGGCGGAGTCGCGGGCCGAGCACGAGATGGACACACGCTTCCGCGTGCTGCCGAAGAACTTCGGACTCTACGGCGACGAGAAGGTCTTCGACGTGGACGAAATCGTGGTCGCCACGGATACGCTTTCGTTCGACGAGTACATCCGCTGCCGCAAGTACGCCCTGGCCTCGAGCGTGTTCTGGAACAACTCCTGGTTCGACGACCTCGTGAACCTGGTCCAGAGCTTCGGCCTGAAGCCCTCGGAGTGGCTGGCGGCCATCGCAGACGGGCTCGACCAGGCGGAGGGAGTGGTCTCGGACCTGGTGGCGGAGTTCGAGGCCGAGACCCGGGGCGAGCTCTTCCCCTCGCGGGAGGCGCTGGTGGCCTTCTACAGCCAGGAAGACAATTTCCAGCAGCTGTGTGAAGGGGAGATCGGTGACAACCTGATGTACAAGTACCGCGCCCGGGCGTCCTTCTTCGCTTGGCCGGAAGTGTGCGCCACCGCCATGGACACGACCCGGCGACTGTTGCTCGAGCGCGGAGCCGCCGATGCAATCCCGGAGTTCGACGAGCTGTGGCAGGACCTCCACAGCTACCTCGAGCACAAGCACGCGCACGGAACCACGCCGGATACCATCCTAGCCCCCGTTCACACCTCACTGCGCTACGACGTCTCAGCCTGGCTCGAGGCCGGCATGCCCCACGACACGGCCCGCTTCCGCTTCGCGAAGCCCCAGCGGTTCGTATTCGAGCTGCCGCCGGAATCCGCCCGCGAGATCCAGGGCCTGTTCGACGTCTGGACCACCAGCCTGAAGGGGCTCACCAAGGGCGTCACACGCATCCGCACCGGAGCCCAGATCCGGGCCTGCCGACCGCAGAAATCCGACGCCTCGCGGGCGGAAGTAGCGTAACCCGCTCACCCGCGGAAGCGGTGGCGCACCACCCAGTACAAGAACTTCACGAACTCGCGCAGGTGCTTCATCTCCGAGGCGCCGGTGCTCCGCAGGTGGTACTCCACGGGGACTTCACCGAAACGGGCGCCGCGCAGGGCGACGAGCGCCGAGAGCTCGAGAATGAAGTCGAAGCCGGGTCGGCGGTAGGCGTCGGGATCCAGCACGGCGCGCCGGTAGCCGCGCAGGCCGGTGTAGACGTCCGTGAGCCGGCGCCCATACACCAGGTTGAACAGCCGTGTCACGGTCCAGTTGCCGCGACTGCGGCGCCACGCCATCTCCGGATCGTCCACCGCTCGCCCCAGGAAGCGCGAGCCGTAGACCGCGTCGAAGCGCTCCAGGGCTTCGGCCACGGCGGGGGCGTCCTCCGGTCGATACTCCAGGTCCGCGTCGATCATGATCACGAACTCGCGGTCGCCCGCGCGGATGCCATCTACCAGGGAGGTTCCGTACCCGAGGTTGCGCTCGTGGCATACGAGCCGAATCCCGAGCTCCGCCTCCAGCAGCTCCCGCGTACCGTCGGTGGAAGCGTTATCCACGAAGATGAGGTGGGCGCCGGGGCACGACGCGCGCAGGCGCCGGAGAAGTTCGGCCACCGTCTCCCGCTCGTTGTAGATCGGGATGATGATGTCGGTGCGGGCCAGGGCCTGGGCGAAACGATCCTGGACGGCCGACATGGCGGGCCGGATGATGGCACGTCGCCCGCCTCGGCGCCCGCGTTGCGCAGCGTCCGCGAAGCGCGATTGCAGGTGCTTTGGCGCCACGGCTACCCTCGCGGGATGCCGGAACTCGTGGATCGGATGTGCGGCGATGGATAGCAGCATCTCGAGACCGGAGTCGTGGCAGGCGCCGCCCGATCCGGGGGACCTGCCCCAGGCGGAGCGAGACGCGCACTTCCAGCGGCTGGAGCGACGCTGGCAGGACGAGGTGGGACGCCACCTCCTGGATCGGGTCTACGACGCTCCCGGTACGGCGTCGGTGTTCGAGAGCCAGTTCCAGCGCGTGATCGACCTCATCGATCTGGCGCGGCCGGGCTTCATCGCGGAGGTGGGCTGCGGCAAGGGCCAGTTCCTGGCTCAGCTCCGCAGCCAGACGCTCGCGGGCGGACTGACCGCCGTCGGCGTCGATCTCAGCCAGGCGGTTGCCAGCCTGCCGGGAAAGGGGCTGAAGGGCGTCCAGGCCGACGGGCGCTGGCTTCCGTTCGCCGACGAGAGCCTGTCGGTCCTCGTCTACCACGGAGCGCTGCACCACGTGATCGACTACGAGGAGGCCATCCGCGAGTCGTACCGGGCGCTGGTGCCGGGCGGCTTCCTCTACATCTTCGAGCCGGTCGCGACCCCCTTCACGAGCCTGGTGCATCGGATCCTCGATCCGATCATCTTCCGCAAGATGCTCGTCTACGAGTCGCCGGTCGACCTGGAGTACAAGGACCACTTCACCAAGGACCGCATGCTCGGCGTGCTGCGCGAGCTCGAGATGCCCCACTCGGTGTCCTGGAGCGACTGGCTCGCCTACCCCCTGACCGGCTGCTACGGCGGATCGCCCGTCGGGCGGTCGCGCCTTGCCATGCGCCTGCTGCTGGCCGTCGAGAACGTCTGCGCGCGAATCCCCGGGGTTCGCCGACTCCTGGACCTCTTCGCCTGGCGCATCCTGATCGTGGCTCGCAAGCCCGAATCCCCCTGCATCGAGCAGTGAGCCCCGCTGTCAGCGCGCGCGCTCTCACCGGGCTCCAGCTGGCGGGCGCGGCGTTCGTGCTGGCGGCGACGGCCGCGCTGATCCTGTGGTCGGCGCGGGTTGCGGAGCGCGCCTACCTGATCCGCCACGACCCGGACGCCTACTGGATCACGCCCCAACAGGCCCCCCACACCACGGCCCGCCGGGTGGACCGCAGCGACCCGCCGGCCTTCGTGTTCGCGCGCGAGTTCCAGCTCGCCGCGGCGCCCGAGCGGGCCCGGATCCGCCTGCGTGCGCTACGCGACGTGGAGCTGCGCGTAAACGGGCAGGCGGTGGCGCTGCCGGGGCGCGACCCGCGCCGCTGGAAGAGCCCGGTCGAAGCGGACGTGGCGGAGCTGCTCCAGCCAGGAAGCAACCGCATCGAGGCCGAGGTGCGGAATTCCGGCGGCCCCCCCCTGCTCCAGCTGCGCCTGGAAGGCGTGGCCGAGCGGGTTGCCACCGGCTGGGCTTGGAGCGTCGAGTCCCGCGGGCAGCCGCTGCGCGCCGTGGTGGCGGATGACGTGCGCGATCCGCCCCGGGGCGAGAGCCTGCCGCGTCCCTTCGAAGAGCTGCGGAAGCGCGCGCCGGTCGGGCTCGCGCTCTTCCTGCTGGCGGCGGCCCCCGCCTGGCTTCGGCGACCGCTACCTCGCCTGCTGCGGGGTGCGAACGCGCCCCGCGTCGCACTCGCGGCGGTGACCGCTTTCTGGGGCGTGCTGTTCGTGCGCAAGGCGCTCGCGCATCCGCTCGAGCTGGGCTTCGACGCCGTCGGCCACATGGACTACCTGCGCTTCCTGGCGCGTGAGGGCCGCCTGCCCCTGCCGGACGAAGGCTGGTCCGCCTTCCACCCGCCGCTCTTCTACGCGATCACCGGCGGCCTGCGCGCCGCCTTCGGAACCGAGGAGGGCTCGACCGGGGACCGCGTCCTGCTCCACCTGTTGCCCATGCTGTCGGGCCTGGCCACGGCGTGGCTGGCGAGTCGCCTGGCCCGGGCGCTCGCTCCCGGTGCGCGCGCGGTCGAGGTCGCGAGCATCCTGGCGGCGGGGCTCCTGCCGATGCAGCTCTACGTCGCCACCTTCGTGTCGAACGAGGCGCCCCACGCGGCCCTGGTGGGCGTCGCCCTGGTGCTGGCGGCGCGCCTGCTGAGCGACGAACGCAGCGCGTCGCGGAGACTGCTGGCCCTGTCCGGCGCGCTCGGACTGGCCCTGCTGACCAAGGCGACCAGCGCTCCACTGGCCGCCCTCATCCTGGTCGCGGTCGGAGCCAAGCTCTGGCTGGTGGAGGCGCGTCCGGCGCGCGCGCTCGGCGTCGTGTGCGCGCTGGCCGCCGGCGCGCTCGTGCTGGCGGGCTGGTTCTACCTGCGCAGCTGGCAGCTCTACGGCTCGCCTTTCGCCACCAACGTCGAGGTCTTCGCCGAGTGGACCTACTGGATGCCGCCCGGCTTCCACACGGCGAGCTGGTATCGGGGGTTCGGTGAGGTCTTCGTGCATCCCGTCTTCTCGAGCTTCCACTCCTACTGGGACGGGCTCTACGGCAGCTTCTGGGGCGACGCCTACGCGTCCGGCCAGGCCGGCGTCTCCCTGGAGAGCGCGCCGTGGGACTACGCCGCCATGGCGGCGATCTATCCGCTCGCGCTCCCTGCCACGGGCATCCTGGGGCTCGGGATCGCCCTGTGCGCGGCGCGCGCGCTGCGCGGGCCCGACCTCGGCCGGAGACTGGCGCGCACGCTGGTGCTGGCGCTGGTCTACCTGCTGGCGCTGATGACGCTCCTGATCAGCTTTCGCTATCCCGTGAACGCCTATCCCAAGGCGTTCTACGGCCTGGCGGCCGCCACGCCCCTGGCCTTCCTGTTCGCCGAGGGAACCGTGTGGGCCCGCGATCGGCTGGCCGCGCTGCATCGCGTCGGGCCGGGATTGCTAGACGGCTATCTCGCGGTGCTGGCCTTCGCCATCGCGGCGGCCTTCCTGGGCTGAACGCCGGGCTGGCTAGTCGAGGACCTTGCGCAGGAGGTTGCCGGCCTCCTTGCCGAGGTCACCGCCCACCTTCTTCTCGACGGCGCGCTGGGCCTGGTAGGCGGCTACGGATTTGGTGGTCTGGCGCAGGAAGGCCTTGAGGACCGCCTCGCTGACCTCGGCGGGGGTCGCGCCGCGGGCGCCGCCGATGTTGCTGAGCCGCACCGACGGCAGGCTGGTCTCGAAGGCGTCGTCCGCGTCGCCGGAGAGTGCGCTGGCGTCGCCGCGCAGCTTCCCCTCTTCGAATACGAACTGGCCGATGGCCAGGCGGATCGGCTCGCCCTCCTCGGGCGGGGCCTCGCCGCTACCCGACTGCACGTGGTCGAGGATGGTCTGGAGGTTCGACTTGCCCTTGGCGTCGACTTCGGCGTTCACCTCCGGCGCGATCACCCGGATCTGGGGCACCGCGACCGGGCTCGAGGTCACGCTCTTCGGGTCCACCTGCACGGTGATCTCGCCCAGCCGGAAGGCGTCGCCGGACGCGTAGCCCGCGGGGTTGCCGACCCGCAAGCCGCGGATCGTTCCCTTGCCCTCGCTGAGGTCGAGCTCGACCGAGCCCACGCTCACCGGGACGCCGGCCGCCCGCGTGCCGTGGGTCTCGATGAGTCGCGCGACGATCGAGTCCAGGTTGGAGCCGATTCGAAACACCACGAAGGCGGCGACGGCCAGCACCGCCACCGCACCGATCAGGAGCACGCGTCGCATGCGGAACCTCCCCGCAGCCCCTACGCCAGGTAGAGGCCGCCGTTCACCTGGAGCACCTGGCCCGTGATGTACCCGGAGATCCTCGGGTCCGCGAGGACGCAGATCACGTGGGCCATCTCCTCGGGCTCGGCGATCCGGCCCACCAGAGTGGCGGCACCCATGGCGCGGATTCCCGCCTCGCCCACCGAGGCGAGCATGGGCGTATTGACCGGCCCGGGAGCGATGGCGTTCACGCGCACGCGGTAGCCCGAGAACTCGCGCGCGGTCGTGCGCGTGACCGCCTCGATGGCGCCCTTGGCGGCAGTGTAATCGATCTGTCCGATGTTGCCGTTGCGCGCCGAGACCGACGAGAAGTTCACGATGAAGCGATTCACGCCGTCGTCGAGGGGCTGGTTGCCGTTCTGCTTGAAGAGCGGGTGCCAGTGCTGGGCCGCCACCTCGCGCGTGAAGAGGAAGGTGCCGTGCAGGTGCACGGCGAGCACGAGCTTGAAGTCCTCGTAGCTCTTCTTCGGGATGCGCGCGTCGCGGGTGATGCCGGCGCAGTTCACCACGCCGTTCACCTGGCCCGTCGCCTCCAGCGCCGTCGCCACCGCGCGCTTCACGGCCTCTTCGTCGGTGACGTTGGCCGCGGCCACGATGGGCGCGGGCGCGCCGGACTCGGCGATCTCGGCGCTGGCGTCCTTGAGACGCCCCTCGTCCAGGTCCACCAACACCACCTGGGCGCCGTGGCCCGCCAGGTCCGCGGCCACGGCCTGGCCGATGCCCTGGCCGGAGCCGGTGACGATGTGGGTCTCTCCGCGAAAGGCGCCCTCGCGCAGCACGCGTTCCATTGGAATCTCCTCTAGGCCTTGGCGATGACATTGTCGGCGAAGCCCTTCAGCGCGTCGATCTTCTGCTGCAGGGGCTGGTCCTCGCCACTGTAGGGATTGCGGAAGCCCAGGATGACGTCGGTCACGGCCTTGTCCTCGAGGCGGCGCACGCCGTCCGGGCTGAAGGCGTCCAAGGAGATCACGTGGATCTCGAAGGGCTCGCTCTCGCGCCCGTACTCCCGGCGCAGCTCGGCGATCCGGGCGAGGGCCGCGTCGAGATCCGCTGCCTGCCCACCCCCCGCGTGCATCCAGCCGTCACCGACCCGCGCCGCGCGCCGCAGGGCGGCGTCCGCGTGACCGCCGATCAGGATGGGCAGCTTCTGCGTCGGCACCGGGCTGATCTTGATGCTCGGGACGTCGTAGTGGTTGCCGTGGAACTCGAAGTAGTCCCCGGTCCACAGGCCGCGCATGATCTCGATCATCTCGTCCATGCGCTTGCCGCGGGTCTTCCAGTCGGTGCCGGTGACCTGGAAGTCCTCCGGCCAGGGCGAGAGCCCCACCCCGAAGCCGAAGCGGTTGTCGGAGAGGACCGCCACGCAGGCGGCCTGCTTGGCGACGAGCACGGGCTGGCGGATGGGGAGCTTCACGACGAAGGTGGTGAAGCGGATGCGCTCGGTCACCGCCGCCAGGGCGGGAATCAGGGTGAAGGGCTCGAGGAAGGGCACACCGTCGAGGAACTGGCGGTTGCCGTCGTCGGTGTAGGGGTAGCGGCTGTCCGAGTGCTGCGGGTAGCAGATGCTGTCGGGAACCGTGAACGTGTCCCAGCCGCTCTGCTCCGCCGCCACCGCCAGGGGCAGGTAGTGGCTCGGGTCGCACATCGACTCGGCGTACGTGAAGCGCATGGGGGGCCTCCGACGCGCCGAGACTAGCTCGCGTGGACGCATCCTTCGACCCGCCCTACCTTGCGGCGCCAATGGCGCTCTGCGACGGGGTCGAAGTCGCCTGCTTCGACCTGTTCGACACCTTGATCCGGATCGACCTGCGCCGCCTGCCGGCCGTGCACTGGCAGGGGAACGAGGTGCGCTCCACGATCCCGATCCTGCACGAGCGGCTCTTCAAGCCCCGCGGCGTCTCGCTGGAACGGCTGGTCGAGGCGATCCGCGGCATGTGGACCGAGGTGCGCTCGGAGCTCGACCGCCTGGACGAAGCCGGGGAGTGGCCCGAGGTGCCGGCGCTGGAGAAGTACCGCCGCGTCGCGAGCCGGCTCGGGCTCGAGCAGGAAGACGCCGTCGAGACCCTGGTGCGCGAGGTGGCGGAGCTGCACCACGGCACCCTGATCTCGTGCGCGGAGCCGGTGGAGGGCGCCGCCGAGGCGCTGGCCCGCGCTCGCGCCGCCGGGGCGCGCACCGTCCTCGTGTCGAACTGGGATCATGCCAGCGCCGGGCCCGCCATGCTCGAGCGCACGCGCCTCGCCGACGGACTCGACCACGTGGTGATCTCCGAGGCCGTGGGGATCCGCAAGCCTGACCCGCGCATCTTCGAGGCGGCGCTCGTGCCCTTCGGTGCCGAGCCCGCAAACGCGCTGCACGTGGGCGACCTGGCGAAGAGCGACGCCTGGGGCGCCGGGCGCCTCGGCTTCCGCACGGTCTGGATCAATCGCGACGCGAAGCCCTACCCGGAGGCGGAGCACCCGCCCACCGTCACCGTCGGCTCCATGGCGGAGCTGGTGGAGCAGCTCTAGCTGACGGAGCCCGAAGGGCTCCGTTTGCGGCGCAAGCCGACCCAAGACTTCGTCTCGGGTCGGCCTGCTAGGCCGCGCGCGGCTCGAGCCGCACGAGCCGCATCCCGAGCGCGATGCACGCGGCGCCGTAGGCCAACAGCGCCGCCACGACCGGCAGCACCGCGACGAAGCCCCGCTCGCGCAGGATCAGGTCCGCCAGCGCGTCCATGGCCCAGGCGGTCGGCGTGGCGTGGGCGACGCGTTGCAGCCAGTCGGGCGCCATGAAGAGGGGCCACCAGCAGCCGCCGATGGAGCAGACGATCATGATCACGGTCAGGCCGGCCGGGATGATCTGCTCCCGCGAGCCCACGAAGGCGCTGAAGAGCAGGCTGAAGCCGGTCAGGCAGAACGCGATCGCCGCGACCACCACGACGAAGGTCGCGTAGGAGGGCCCGAGCGAGATCCCGAACATCAGGTGGCCGAACCCGAGCAGGAGCAGCAGCTGGACCAGGCACACGGCGCCGCGGGCCAGGAGCTTTCCGCCCAGCACCCAGGGCGCCGCGACCGGCGCCACCCGCAGGCGCACCCAGGCGCCCGAGTCCCTCTCGTCCTGGAGGCCGAAGGCGAGGCCGAAGAGGACGCCCATCAGCACGAACATCACCGAGAAGCCGGGCACGTTCTGGTCGAAGGACCCGGTGTCGAGGCGGGTCCCCGTCAGGTTCTCCTCCGCCAGCTCCAGGAGTCCTTCGGAGAGCGGATCGGCCAGCGCCGAAGCCTCGCGATCGGCCCAGAGGAGGTAGGCGCGCACGACGTCGAGCTCGCTGCCCTTGGCGGGGTCGGTGAAGAGCACGAGGGTGGACGGGCGGCTCGCGAAGTAGTTCTTGGAGAGGCGACGCGGCAGCACCAGTGCCGCGGCGGCGGCGTTCTCCTCGGATACGAGGCGCCGGGCCGCCTCGCGCTCCATCTCCACCACCTCGACCTTCTGGCCGAGGAGATCGATCAGCACCCCGGCCACCGGGCCGCCGTCTTCGTTCACGACCGGGAGCAGGATCGACCCCTCGTGATCCGGCGCCAGGCTCACGGCCACGATCGTGATCACGGCCAGGGGCACCACCACCAGGAAGAGCAGCGCGGCGCGGTCGCGCAGCAGGAGCCGCAGGTCCTTTCCCGCCATGGCCAGCAGGCTCATCGCGCGCTCCTTCCCTGGAGGCGCCGGGTGCGCATGCGCAGCAGCTCCAGCAGCTCCTCGAAGCTGTTGCGCTCGAGCAGGCTCGCGAGCTGGGCGCGGTAGCTCTCGACCAGGCTCATGCCCTCGATCTCGATGTCGGTCGCCCACCAGCGCCCGTCCTGGAGACCCATGCGGTAGTCCACGTGGTAGGACTCGCCGCCGGCCTGGATGCGCGTCGGGACCCAGGTCGCGCCGTCGCGATCCTCGGCCGCGCCGTAGGCGAAGCGCGGATCGCGGAAGAAGAGCAGCTTCTGCATCCAGGTGCGCACGATCAGGACGTCGAAGTGCGCCAGGAACTCGTCGCGCCAGGCGGGCGGCTGCGCGTCGAGGGTCGGACCCAGGGCCTCTCGGCCCATGCTGCGCGTGTCCACCAGCTCGCGGGCCGCCTTTCGCAACGCGGCCAGGCGCTCCTCCCGCGGCGCCTCGGCCGAGGCGGCGCCGCTCGCGCGGGCCAGGGTCTGACGCACGGCCTCCACCGGCTCCGCGGAAACCGGCGCGGCGGACGCGCCCGGAGCGGCGCAGGCGACGAGAAGAGTGACGAGCGAGGATCGCCTCCGACGCACGTCGCCGCCTCAGTCCCGCAAGGAGTGGCCGGTCAGGTGCATGAACACGCGCTCGAGGTTGACGCGGTAGACCTCCAGGCCGGCCGCCGAGCCGCCCTCCTTCTCGAGCAGGGCCGCCACGGGTCCCAGGGCGCGGGCGGCGTTCTTCACGAAGAGCCGCACCGTTCCGGGCTCCTCGTCCACGCGGCTCACCTCGGGCAGGGCGCGCAGCCGGTCGGGATCGAACCCGGCCGCGGGGCTCCGCACCTCGATCACCTCGCCCAGCCCGACGATCTCGAGCAGCTCGTCGAGCGTACCCACGGCGAGCATGCGACCCTCGTCCAGGATCGCGATGCGATCGCACAGGCGCTCGGCCTCCTCCATGTAGTGGGTGGTGTAGAGGACCGTCGTGCCGTCAGCGGCGAGGCCGCGGATCGCGTTCAGCAGGTTCTCGCGCGACTGGGGATCGACGCCCGCGGTGGGCTCGTCGAGGAGCACCACCCGCGGTCCGTGCACCAACGCGCAGGCCAGGTTGAGCCGCCGCTGCATGCCGCCGGAGTAGCCGCGGACGCGATCGGCGCGCCGCGCCTCCAGTCCGACCAGCGCCAGCACGTGGGCCACCCGGGCCTCGCGCTCGCGACGCGCGACGCCGTTCAGGCGCGCGAAGAAGCGCAGGTTCTCCTCCCCCGTCAGGTCCGGGTAGAGGGAGAGCGTCTGGGGCGCGATCCCCACCCGCCGGCGCACGCCCCTCGGATCGCGCGCCAGGCTGCAGCCCCCCAGCGAGGCGTCGCCCGACGTGGGCGGCAGCAGGGTCGCGAGCATGGAGAGGGTCGTCGTCTTGCCGGCGCCGTTCGGACCCAGCAGCCCGAAGGTCTCGCCCTCGCGGATGTCGAGGCTCAGGCGCTTCACGGCCTCGACGGAGCCGAAGTGCCGCGACAGCTGCCGGATCTCGACGGTCACTGCGCGGGTTCCCGCAGTTCCGACACCAGGTCCGCCCAGGCGGCCGGGTCCGGGCGCCACGGAGCCACCAGGCTCACGCGGTCGGCGAAGGAGCCGCAGCGCTCGCGGATGCGCCTCGCCAGCTCGTTCGGCGCGCCGCGCACCGCCACGGCGTCGAGGATCTCGTCGTCCACCCGCGCCGCCATCTCGTTCCAGAGGCCGCGCTTCGAGAGCCGGTTCAGCTCGCTCTGGAGCTCGCCCCAACCGTGCTGCTCGAGCACCCCGCGGTAGGCGGGCGTCGAGCCGTAGAAGGCGATCTGCGCCCGCACGGCCGTCTCGGCCGCCTCGCGTTCCTCGTCGCTCTCGCCCGTCGCGAGCAGCAGCTGGCACGAGATCGCGAAGTCCTCGCGCTTGCGATCGGCGCGCTCCAGACCGCGCTCGAGCGCGGGCAGGGTGACGGACTCCAGGAAAGCCGGCGTGTGGAAGGGATGCACGAAGAAGCCGTCCGCCACCTCGCCGGCGACCTCGGTCATGCGCGGCCCCACCCCCGCCACGAAGATGCGGGGCGCGCCGTGGGGGCTCGCGCGCGGCACGAAGAACGGTGTCATCAAGGTGTGGGTGTAGAAGCGGCCGCGGAAGGCCAGCGGCTCGCCCTCGTTCCAGCAGCGCCAGATGGCGCGCACCGCCTGCACCAGCTCGCGCATGCGCGCCGCCGGATGCGACCAGGTCATGCTGAAGCGCTTCTCGATGTGGGGCCGGATCTGCGAGCCCAGGCCGAGGATGAAGCGGCCGCCCGACAGCAGCTGGAGGTCGTGCCCGATCTGGGCCAGCAGCATGGGGCTGCGGGCGAAGGCGACGGCGATCGCGGTGGCGAGCTCCAGGCGCGCGGTCTCCCGCGCCGCCAGCACCAGTGGGAAGAAGGGGTCGTGGGGGCCCTCGAAGGTGAAGGCCCCGTCGTAGCCGAGCTCTTCCAGCCGCCGGGCGGCGGGGCCCGCCTCCGCCGGGTCCGTCAGGAGCAGGGCGCCGTCCACCTTCATGGCCGGGATTATGGAGGACGGGCCCGGGGGGCGCCTCAGCGGGCTTGACCCCAGCGCAATTTTCGGTCTACTTTCGTTTCATGGCCCGCCGCGGCGCCGCCGAAAACCCCGCCAACCGGTTCGAGCGCATCGCCTTCGAGCCGGAACCGGCGGATCCCGCCGAGGCCCCGGCTCCGGACACCCGCTTCTTCACGGACCCCAGCCGCCGGATCCTGGCCGAGAACGACAGCCCGGACGTCGGCTTCGACGTCTCCCTCAATCCCTACCGCGGCTGCGAGCACGGCTGCGCGTACTGCTACGCGAGACCCACCCACGAGTACCTGGGCTTCTCGGCGGGGCTCGACTTCGAGACCCGGATCCTGGTGAAGCGCGATGCGCCGGCGCGGCTGCGGGAGACCCTGTCCCGCCCCTCGTGGAAGCCCCAGGTGATCGCCCTCTCCGGCGTGACGGATCCCTATCAGCCGGCGGAGCGCCGGCTCCGGATCACCCGCGGCTGCCTCGAGGTGCTGGCGGAGTTCCGCAATCCCGCCGCGATCGTCACCAAGAGCCGGCTCGTGGCGCGCGACGCCGATCTCCTGGCCGAGCTGGCGGCCCACGACGCGGCGGTCGTGAACGTCTCGGTCACGACCCTCGACCCGGAGCTGCATCGCGCCATGGAGCCGCGCGCCGCGTCGCCTCCGCAGCGACTCGCGGCCGTCGAGGCGCTGGCCCGGGCCGGCGTCCCGGTGGGCGTGATGCTGGCCCCCATCGTGCCCGGGCTGAACGACCACGAGATCCCGCGCATCCTGGCCGCGGCCGCGGCCGCCGGCGCCGGCTTCGCCGGGCGCATCGTGCTGCGGCTGCCCCACGGCCTGAAGGACCTGTTCGAGACCTGGCTCGAGCGCCACTACCCGGCCCGCAAGGCGAAGGTCCTGAACCGGGTCCGCTCGCTGCGCGCGGGGCGCCTGAACGACCCTCGCTTCGGCTCACGCATGCGCGGCGAGGGCATCTGGGCCGAGCAGATCGCACGCAGCTTCGAGCTGGCGGCCCGACGCCACGGCCTCGACGGGCCGCGTCCGACGCCCTCGGCCGCCGCCTTCCGACGCCCCGGAGGCGCTCAGCTCGCCCTCTTCTGAGCCCCGGTGCGGCCTCAACCCGCCCGGAAGGCGGGCCGATGAAGCGAGCGGGATGCGGTGGTTTTCCCTGAGCAGGCGGGCCGTAGGGTCGGTCGCGGCGTGGGTCCTCGCGGCGGCGCTGGGCGCACCAGTTTCGGCCGCGGCCCAGCAGGCCGAGGAGCGCGGCGCGCCGTCGCGGTTCCAGGCGCCGCTCGGTCCCGAGAGCGCTCCGGGACGCGAAGCCCCCCGCGTCCGGCGTCCGGCCGCCGACCCCCGGGCCGTCGATCGCCCTCCGGCTGCGCTGCGCCACGCCCTGCGCGACGCCGCCGACTCGCAGGAGCTGCGGCGGATGCGGCGTTGGGTCGCCCCCGTGCGTCGCCTGGTGGAGGACACGCGCTCCGAGGAGAGCGGCGACGCGGCGCTGGCCGTGCTGGCGGCACTCCTGCTCGGCCTGGTCGGCGGGCCGCTCGCCGTCTTCGTGCTGGTGCCGCTCTTGCGCGGAAAGGGCGACCTGTCGGTCAGCCTCGGCTACCCCGACGAGCTCGAGGGAACGTTCCGGGTGCGCCTGTCGCGCCGCCGCCCGAAGACCGTGTCCCGCAGCCGCGGTGTCAAGGTCGATCCCGGCGCGGACCGCGCCGCCACCCGCTACGACCACCCGATGGTGAGCCGCGAGACGCGCTTCCAGCGCATCGCCGCGCGCACCTGGTGGGTGCGGGTCGAAGGCATCCTCCACGACGGCGAGAACGACCAGGTCCTCGATACGCGGATCCTGGACGAGAAGGTCCGGGTGCGGCGCGGCAAGACCGCGCGCCTGGCTCTCGACCTGAAGCCCGAGCACTGCCCCGTCGAGGTGAAGGTGCTCTGGGACCGGCGTCCGGTGCGCGAGGCCAGCGTGGCGATCCACGGCGCGCCCGGCTCGGTGCGCTTCGCGCGCGGCGGCACCGTGCAGCTGAAGCTGGCGCGCGGCGCCCACACCCTGGTGGTGGGGAGCGGCGACCGCGTGGCCGAGCACGGCGTCGACGTCGGCTCCTACCGGGCGACCTGGGCGGTGGTGGATCTCGGCGCCGGTGACGGCCTGCTCTTCAAGGGCTGCCCGCCGGCGGTGGAGCCCTACCTGCAGGGGGACTACGCGGGCGCCGCCCGGGCGCTCGAGCGCGAGGGACAGGCGAAGGTGGCCCACGTGCTGCTCGCCCGCCTGGATCAGGAACACGGGCGCAGCATCGCAGCCGCCGAGCACTTCGAGGCCGCGGACCGGCTGGTGGAGGCCGCGGAGCTCTGGGCCGCCGAGCGCGAGTTCGAACGCAGCGCCACGCTCTTCGACCGCGCCGGCAAGCTCGAGCGCGCGGCGGAGATGTACCGGGCCGCCGGCGAGCTGCTGGCCGCCGGGGGCGCGTACGAGCGGGCGGAGGAGTGGTCCCAGGCGGCGAGCTGCTACCGGGAGGCCGGCGACGTGCCGCGCCTGACCGGTGCTCTGGAGCAGCTCGGGTCGTACTTCGAGGCGGCCGAGCTGGCCATGGGCGAGAGCGACTGGAGCCGCGCGATCCGGAACCTCCAGCACGTGGCGCCCGGCGACGCCCGCTACCAGGACGCCGCCCGCCTGGCCGTGCGCGCCTTCCGCGAGATCGGCGACCCGGAGCTGGCGGCGCGCAAGCTCGACGACGTGGTACACAACGCCGGGCCGGAGGGACCGCCCCTGGACATCCAGTTCTCCCTGGCCGAGGCCCTGGAGGAGAGCGGCGACGTGGAGCGGGCGCTGAAGCTGTACGAGACGGTCCGCGACCGCGACGAGAGCTGGCCGGGCGTCTTCACACGCATCGAGACCCTGCGCAAGAAGGTCTCGCACTCGCGCAACGCCACCGTGGGCCACACGCCGACCTCCCCGGGCCGGCGCCTCGATACGACGGGCTTCAACCGCTACGAGCTGCTCGAGGAGATCGGCCGCGGCGGCATGGGCGTCGTCTACAAAGCCAGGGACCGCCGCCTGGGCCGGATCGTGGCCCTGAAGAAGCTCCCGGAGAACCTGCGCGACCACCCCAAGGCCGTGGAGCTCTTCCTGCGCGAGGCCCGCGCCGCCGCCGCCCTGAACCACCCGAACATCGTGACCCTCTTCGATGCAGACGAGGAGGACGGCACGTTCTTCATCACCATGGAGCTCCTCGAGGGGCAGAATCTCTACACGATCCTGCGCCGGGTGGAGCGCATCAAGCCGCGGGATGTGGCGCGCCTCGGCGTCCAGGTCAGCGCTGGCCTGAACTACGCCCACGACCACCGGATCGTCCACCGCGACGTGAAGACCGCCAACCTCTTCTTCACCAAGGACAAGGTCCTGAAGGTGATGGACTTCGGCCTGGCCAAGATGGTGGAGGAGGTGCGCCGCGCGGTGACCGTGGTGGCGGGGACGCCGTACTACATGGCGCCGGAGCAGTCCGCGGGCGAGCAGGTGGACCACCGGGCGGACCTCTACGCCCTGGGGGTGACGCTCTTCGAGCTCGCCACGGGGACCCTGCCCTTCGAGCAGGGCGACGTGGCCTTCCATCACCGCAACACGCCGCCGCCGGATCCGCGGGAGCGGGGCGGCGACGTGCCGGACGCGCTGGCGCGGCTCTGCCTCGACCTGATGGCCAAGGATCCCGAGGCGCGTCCCGAATCGGCGGCCGAGGTGGCCGAGCGGCTCCAGGCGATCCTGGCCCAGCGCTAGGAGCCGGACCCGTCCGCGACCGGTGACGGCAGCCGCCTGGGCTATCCTGCCGCTCCCCCATGGAGCTGGACCACATCCTCATCAAGGGCGCCCGGGAGCACAACCTCCAGTCGGTGGACGTCCGCATTCCCAAGAAGAAGCTCGTCGTGCTGACGGGCGTCTCCGGCTCGGGCAAGTCGTCGCTGGCGTTCGACACGCTCTACGCCGAGGGACAGCGGCGCTACGTCGAATCGCTGTCGGCCTACGCGCGCCAGTTCCTGGGCCAGATGGAGAAGCCCCGCTACGACAGCATCCGCGGGCTGTCGCCCACCATCTCCATCGAGCAGAAGACCACCGGCAGCAACCCGCGCTCCACCGTCGGCACCATCACCGAGATCGCGGACTACCTGCGCGTCCTGTACGCGCGGGTGGGCCGCCAGCACTGTCACCGCTGCGGCCACCCGGTGAAGGGCCAGACGGCCGAGCAGATCGCGCGCGAGCTCCTCAGCCTGCCGGAAGGCACGCGCCTGTCGCTGCTGGCGCCGCTGCTGGTGAACCGCAAGGGCGAGCACCGCGAGCTGCTGGCCGAGTCGCGGCGCAAGGGCTTCGTGCGGCTGCGGGTGGACGGCGAGATCCTGCTCTCGGAAGACCTGGAGGCCCTCGACAAGCGGCGCAAGCACACCGTCGAGGCGGTCGTGGACCGCGTGGCCCTCCGGCGCGGCCTGCGCTCGCGCCTGACCGAGTCCGTGGAGACGGCCCTCCAGGTGGGCGAGGGCATGCTGATCGCGGCCACCCCGGACGGCGACCGGGTCTTCTCCGAGAGCATGGCCTGCACTGCCTGCGGGGTCTCGTTCCCGGACCTGACGCCCCAGAGCTTCTCGTTCAACAGCCCCCAGGGCATGTGCGACGACTGCAACGGCCTGGGCTCGCGGGTGGAGATCGATCCCGAGCTGGTGGTGCCGGATCCGGAGCTGTCCCTCGACGAAGGTGCCATCAAGCCCTGGGGCCCCGACGTGTCCCGCAAGACGGGCTGGTCCCACGGCTTCCGGGGCCAGGTGGTGAAGCAGTTCGGAATCGATCCGGACCGCCCCTGGCGGCGGATTCCCGCGCGCAAGCGCGAGCAGCTCATATGGGGGGCGGGCGCGCGGCGTTTCCGCGTGCGCTGGTCCGGCAAGACCGGCCAGGGCAGCTTCGACCTCGAGTGGGAGGGCGTGGTCCCGCGGCTCACCCGCCGTTTCCTGCAGACCAAGAGCGAGCGCGCCAAGCGCTGGTACGGCCAGTTCCTGGGAGACTCCCGCTGCTCCAGCTGCAGCGGCACCCGCCTGCGCCCGGAGAGCGCCGCGGTGCGGGTGGGCGGCACCAACCTGGTGGAGCTCTCGGCGTACACCATCGCCCAGGCCCGCCGTTTCTTCGCGGAGCTGCAGCTGGCCGGCGCCGAGCGCGAGATTGCGGCCGAGCTCCTGAAGGAGATCCGCGGGCGGCTCGACTTCCTGGCCGGCGTCGGGCTCTCGTACCTCTCGCTCGACCGCCCCGGGCCCACCCTGTCGGGCGGCGAGTCCCAGCGCATCCGCCTGGCGAGCCAGGTGGGCTCGGACCTGACAGGCGTCGTCTACGTGCTGGACGAGCCGTCGATCGGGCTGCACCAGCGGGACAACCGGCGCCTGCTCGCCACCCTGGAGCGCATGCGCGACATCGGGAACACCGTGGTCGTGGTGGAGCACGACGAGGAGACCATCCGCAGCGCCGATCACGTGATCGACTTCGGGCCCGGCGCGGGAGTCGCCGGCGGCCGCATCGTGCACGCCGGCACGCCGGGCAGCCTGGAGCGGGCGCGCCGCTCGCTGACCGGCGCCTACCTCTCGGGCCGCCAGCGGATCGAGGTGCCCTCCCGGAGGCGTACGCCGAGCGGCAGCATCAAGCTGCTGGGCGCCAGCGAGAACAACCTCCGATCCCTGGACGTGGAGTTCCCGCTCGGAGTGATGACGGCCGTCACCGGCGTCTCCGGAGCCGGCAAGTCCACGCTCGTGAACGACGTGCTGTACCCGGCCCTGGCACGCATCTACCACGCCTCTTCCCGCCGCCCCGGGCGCCACCGCACCATCAGCGGCAGCAAGCAGCTCGACAAGGCGATCGCCATCGACCAGCGGCCCATCGGCCGCACGCCGCGCAGCAACCCGGTCACGTACATCAAGGTCTTCGACGAGATCCGGCGCTTCTTCGCCCACCTGCCCGAGGCCCGCCTGCACGGCTACAAGCCGGGCCGTTTCTCCTTCAACGTGAAGGGCGGCCGCTGCGAAGCCTGCCAGGGCGACGGCGTGCGCAAGATCGAGATGCACTTCCTGCCCGACGTCTACGTGCGCTGCGAGGAATGCGACGGGCGCCGCTTCAACGAGGCCACCCTGCGCGTGGAGTACAAGGGACGCTCCATCGCCGACGTGCTCGACCTGACGGTGGCGGAGGCCCTGGAGCTCTTCTCCGCCCATCCCAAGGTGCGCGCGCCGCTCCGGCTGCTCGCCGACGTGGGTCTGGACTACATCCACCTGGGACAGCCCTCGCCCACCCTCTCGGGCGGCGAGGCCCAGCGCATCAAGCTGGCCCGCGAGCTGGCGCGGCGCGCCACGGGGCGCACCCTCTACATCCTCGACGAGCCCACCACGGGCCTGCACTTCGACGACGTGCGCAAGCTGCTGGCGGTGCTGGCCCGCCTGGTGGACGCCGGCAACACCGTGATCGTGATCGAGCACAACCTGGACGTGGTGAAGAACGCCGACTGGGTGGTCGACCTCGGTCCCGAGGGAGGACCCGACGGCGGCGAGGTGGTGGCCCAGGGAACGCCCGAGCAGGTGGCGCGCGTGCGCGGGAGCCACACGGCGCGCCAGCTGAAGGCGCTACTGCCGCGGCGTCGCAGCCGAAGCGGGCGCTAGGCGCCTAGCTGACGGAGCCCGAAGGGCTCCGTTTGCGGCGCAAGCCGACCCAAGACTTCGTCTTGGGTCGGCCTGCTAGCTCGATGCGATCGTCGCCACCGGGCACGGAGCGCCCTGCACCACCCGCTCCGCGTGACTGCCACGCAGCGCGTCGAGGAACCCCTCGCGGCCGTCGGTGGCCATCAGGATGAGATGGGCGTCGAGCTCCCGCGCCGCCGCCAGGATCTCGTCCACGGGATCGCCGGAGCGCAGGTGCGTCTCGTACGACCAGCCTTCGCCTTCGGGCAGCGCCAGCGCCGGCAACGCGTCGCCCACGTGCAGCACGTGGATCGCCACGCCGCCGTCGCCGAGCCAGTGCGCGGCCCAGGCGGCGGACTCCACGGCGGGCTTCGGGTCCGGCGTGTCGGCCACCGGCAGCAGGATTCGGCGCAGCGAGAGCGTGCCGTCCTCGGGCGCGACGAAGCCCCTCACGCCTTCGGGCACGAAGAGCGTGTCGATGCCAGCCTTGCGCGCCACGCGCCGCGCCACCGAGCCTTCCAGGAACGCGGGCAGGCCGCTCTGCTCCGTGGTCAGCACGATCAGGTCCTCGAGGTGCTTCTCGAGATAGCCGAGCACGGCGTCGCCCGGATCGCTCCCCTCCACGGCCACCTTGCGTACGCGCAGCGAGAGCTCGTCGAAGACGGCCGCCTTCGCGCTGCCTTCGGCCAGACAGCCCCAGCGCTCGAGCGTTCGGCGCACAGCGGGAAAACGCCTCCAGTCCGGCGCCGCCGCATCGCGCTCCGCGTGGATCAAGGTGAGCTTGGCCTTGTCGGCCAGGGCGATGGCCAGGGCGTGGGCGAAGGCCACCTCGCTGGCCTCCGAGAAATCCGTCGGGTGCAGGATGCCGGGGGAGAAACGATCCACGGGCGGCGCCGGCTAGTCCTTGGGGATCGGGATCGCCACCAACGGACACGGCGCGCCCCGCACCACCCGTTCGGTGTGACTACCACGGAAGGCGTCGATCAGCACGTCGCGCCCGTCGGTCGTCATCACGATCAGGTCGCTGTCCAGCTCCTTGGCCGCCGCCAGGATACCCTCTACCGGGTCGCCGGAGCGGGTCGACTGCTCCCAGGTCCAGGCTTCGCTCTCCGGCAGCACCACCGGAGGCATCTTCTCGCCCACGTGAAGCACGTGGATCGTGACCGGGTGGTCGCCCAGGGTCTCGGCGGCGCGGGTGGCGATCTCGGCCGCATCGTCGGGATCCGGCGTCTCGGCCACCGGCACCAGGATGCGCTTCAGCGCCAGGCTCCCGTCGTCGCTCGAGATGAAGCCCTTGCCCTCTGCCGGGACGAAGAGCGTGCGGACGCCGGACGCGCGACCGACGCGCTCTGCCACGCTCTCGCGCAGCACGCGCGGGATGCCTTCGCGGCCTTCGGTCGCCATCACCACCAGGTCCGTCGGGTTGTTGGCCAGGTACTCGAGGATCGCATCGACCGGGGCGCCGGCGTCGATCCCGACCTTCTTCACCTTCATCTTGAAGCGCTCGAAGACCTGCGCGCGGTCGCTCCCCTTCTCGAGCATTCCCCAGCGCTCGAGCGTCTTCACGATGCTCGGAAAGCGCGTCCAGTCCGCGCCCTCGAAGCCCTTGCTCGCGTTCATGATGGTGAGGGTGGCCTGGCGGCCGAGGGCGATGGCCAGCGCATGGGCGAAGGCCCGCTCGCTCGCCTCCGAGAAATCGGTGGGATGGAAGACGCGGTGCACAAAGGGGGTCGCCATGGAGCCTCCGGACGGTTCGACCGGCGGAGTCTACCGCAGCTCGGGGGGCCGCTCCGGCGGCGGTGAGGCGTCGGGGATGGCGTCTGCCAGCTCGGGGTGGGCTGGGGTGAGGGGGGCGCCTCCGGTGCGGGTCCGCAGCTCGTCCAGGGCGACGGCGGCAGCCGGCACGTCGTTGGCCGCCCAGCGCTCCGGGTCCGGCGGGTTCGCCCACCAGAAGAGGTTGGCTGCGTGCCAGGGCTGGAGCAGGTGCGCCCCGGGCCGGCTCACCTCGACGGTGACGCTCGGCGTACCGAGGCCGTAGAGCAGGAAGGCGTCGAGCTGGGCCACGATGGCGGCGCGACGCTCGGGCACCGGCCGATAGCGCAGGTGGCGCTGCTGGGCCTGGAAGGGCCCCTGGAACGCGGCCAGGGCCTCGCGCACGCGCTCGGCGTCGGGGCCGAGCGGCTCGGGCATGTAGACGACGCCGCCGAACGAGTGGAAGTTCAGCGCACCGCAGAAACGCTCCCGACGCGCGAGGCGTGCCAGCGCAGCGCACTCCGGCTCCGAAAGCGGCTCCGGACCGCGGTACCAGGCCGAGCCGGGCTTCGCGCGAGCGCTGTTCCAGGCGCGGGGTCCGTGGGGGGCCTCGACGAAGGGGAAGTTGCGGTTCGGGTCGACGCCGGAGGCGGTGAATCGCGCCCAAGCGAGCCCCGACACGCCCCGCTTGCGCCACACCCGCTCGGCGCCGTCCGGGTTCAGCTGGGGCGCGACCCAGACCGCGGCCTCGTCGAGCACCCGGGTCGCCACGGCATCGCGCCCGTACGCCTCGAGCAGGTGCCGGACGAGCACCCGGGCCACGTAGCTGCCGACGAACTCGCAGGCGTGGATGTGCGCCGTCACCAGCAGTCGCGGCCGGCCGTCCGCACTCCCCGCCGAGAGGCAGAGCGCATCCACGGATCGCCCCTCGCGCGACGTGCCGATCCGCTCCAGCCGCGCCCGTTCGGGATGCCGCTCCACCAGCTCGGCCACCTCGCGCCGGGCCTGCTCGGGCGAGGGATACGCGCTCCGGGACAGGTCCGGCACCACCCGCCGCAGGCAGCCAGCGAGGAGGCCGGACACGTTCACGCCGCGGAAGGCTCGGGCGCGAACCAGGCCAGGATGCGCGCGTTCTCTTCCCGGGGATAGGTGTGGGAGAGGTCGGCGATCTCGCGATAGCGGACGTCGGCGCCCGCCTCGGTCAGCGCGGCCTGCGCCGCGCGCGCCACTCCGACGGGAAACATCCAGTCGAGGGCCCCGTGGGCCAGGTAGACGGGCCGGCCCGCAGCGCGCCCGAGGTTGCCGTTCGCCGCGTTGTCCGGGTGGAGAACGCCGGAGATGCACGCCAGATGCGTGTAGGGCGCGGCCTCCGCCAGCCCGGCCAACAGGCTGTAGGTGCCGCCGTCCGAGAGCCCGGTGAGGAGCACGCGGTCCGCAGCGACGTTCCAGCGCTCCGCGACGTACTCGATCATGGACCGCAGGGCGGGCTCGTCGACGTCGGGTCCCTGGAGCGACCAGGTGGTTCCGCGGGAGGTCGGCGCCAGCAGCAGCACGCCGCGGGAGCGCGCCTCCCGGAGCCAGGTCCACAGGAAGTCGCGCCCGTGCCCGAAGCCGCCGTGGAGCGCCACCACCAGCGGCCAGGCCACACGCGGGTCGTAGCGCTCCGGAACGTAGAGATGGAAGCCACCGCGGGCGTCCGGCCGCTCCGGGTCGCCGGCGACGTGGATCCCCACGCCCACGCCCGCCACGGGCTCCGGGTCGAGCTCGGCGAGCCGTTCGTGCCAGGACGCCTCGGCGAAGTAGCGACCCAGGGGCGCCAGCGCCTGGCGCAGTGGGTAGAGCGACTCCTGGGCGCGGCAGTGGAGGCGCAGGCTTCCCAGCACCCGGGCCACGCCGGAAGCCGGGTCGGCCGCGGCGACGAACATGCGCGCCGCGGCGCTCGCATGCTCCGCCCCCTCCAGGAGCTGGCGCTGGAACGGCTCGAGGCCGGCGGGCACCGCCGCCTCGGCGAAGGCCTCGCGGGCCGCGTCGAGGCGCTCGGCCAGCGGGGCCAGCCGCTCCCGCAGGGCGGGCAGCTCCGGCGGGTGCAGCCGGCGCTGGGCCTCGTCCAGGCCGCCGAGGGCGTCCAGGATGGCGCCGCCGAGGCGGGCCACGACCCCCGTGTAGGTCTCGTCCGGACCGCTCGCGCCCGTCGACATGCAGCGAGGGTACTCCAGGGCGCAACCGGGAGGCTCAAGTGCCGGCCGCGACTGGCCGATGCGGGCCACGAAGCGACGGGAGAGTCCGGAATGGCGGCAGCGCGGCCCGCGAGCACCGAGATCGCCGAGCTCCGGCGGCGTCACAGCGAGCTCGAGCTGCTGATCGAGACGGTGCAGGACCGGACCTCGACCCTCTCGACCCACGACGTGATCGCGCGCCTGGTGGACCGGACCCTGGTGCACCTGGACTCCGAGATCGCCTCGGTGCTGACAGTGGAGCCGGACGAGAGCCTGCGCATCCTTCACGCCGTGGGCCTCCCCCTCGAAATCGTGCGCGAGACCCGCAGCCGTGTGGGCGAGGGCATCGCCGGCCACGTGGCCGACTCCGGCGAGGCGCTGCTGATCCAGGACGTCGAGAGTGACCCGCGCTTCTCGCGCCGCAACCACGAGCGCTACTACACCCACTCCTGCATCAGCGCCCCGCTCGTCTACGGCGGCCGCGTGCGCGGCGTGATCAACGTGAACAACAAGCAGAGCCGGGAGCCCTTCCTTCCGGAGGACCTGCGGCTCCTCGGCGCCCTGGCGGGCCACGCGGCGGTGGCGTTGGCGAACGCCAACCGCTTCGAGGAGCTGCTGGAGCGCGCCCAGCGCGACGCACTCACCGGGCTCGCCAACCACGGCCACTTCTGGACCGTGCTCGAGACCGAGATCAAGCGCGCCTCCCGCCACGGGCGACCGCTGGCCCTGGTCCTGATCGACGTCGATCACTTCAAGCGCTTCAACGACCACAACGGCCACCTGAAGGGCGACGGCGCGCTCTTCCAGGTGGCCCGAACCATCGCGGAGCGCTCACGCGCCCACGATCTGGCGGCGCGCTACGGCGGCGAGGAGTTCGGCGTGCTGCTGCCCGAGACCGAGGCGGCGGGTGCGGCGAGCTTCGGGGAGAAGATCCGCCAGGCCGTGGAGTGCCTGGCGCTGCCCGAGGTGCAGGGCGACGAGCCGCTGACGGTGAGCGTGGGCGTGAGCAGCGTCGAGCAGGCGGGGTGCGACGCGCGCGCCCTCGTCGAGGCCGCGGACAGCGAGCTCTACCGCGCCAAGGCCGCGGGCCGCAACCGCGTGTGCGCGCCAGCGGACTGACGCCAGGCCACCCGGCGCCCTCAGCCGGGGGGACTCCAGCCCGTCGGGGCCAGCTCGAAGCCCTCGAACTCGAACGCCGGTGAGACGGTGCATCCCACGAGTGTGTAGTCGCCGGTGCTGTGGGCGCTCTGCCAGGCGTCGGCGGGCACGACGAGCTGCGGGCGTTCCCCCGCCGCCAGGTCCGGGCCCAGGGTCTGGCGCTGCGGCGGGCCCCCGGCCGGTGCGATCTCGAGGACCAGCGGCGCGCCCCGATAGAAGTGCCAGATCTCCGTGGCGTCGACGCGATGCCACGCCGACCGCTCGCCCGCGCGCAGCAGGTAGTAGATCGCGGTCCCGGCTCCGCGCCCGCCTCCGCCCGGCGCGTGGCGCCAGGTCTCGCAGTAGGCGCCGCCCTCGGGATGCGGCTCGAGTCCCAACGCGGCGACCAGCGTGTCCGCCTCGTTCATCCCGATCCGGAGAGCAGTCCGGCGAGCCAGAGCACGGCGAGGGTCACGAGCGCTCCGACCGCAGCGGCGAGCCCGAACCAGGTCCAGGGGCGCGAGGGCGCGGGCGCCGTCTGCCGGACCGGCGGTGCGGACTGCCCCCGTGCCGGCTCGACCCGGGTGGGGGTCGGCTCGGCGCGAGCGGGCGGGGCGGCGACCGGCCGGCCGAAGCGCGCCGCGACGTCCTCCAGCAGGACCCGGCGCACCGGGGCTGCCAGGCGCGAGCCGGAGCGCGAGAGGACGACCTCGACCTGCGCCGCGGTGCGGTCGAGGACGCCGGCGTCGAGGTCCGGGAAGGCCTCCAGCAACCCGTCCAGCTCCTGCTGCTCTCCCGGGTCCAGGCCCTCGAGGGCGCGGTCCGCCAGCAGGGCGACGACGCGGCGGAGATCGGGCGCCGACGCCGTCACGGCCGCGCCTCGGCCGGGGGCCGTTCCCACGGCGGGCGCGCCGGCGCGTCGGCGTGCAGCCGCTCGCGCACGCGCAGGAGCCCCCGCCGCGCGGCGGTGCGCACCTCGTCGGCGTCGCAGCCGAGCAGCTCACCGATCCGCGCGTAGGTCTGCGCGTGGAGGATGCAGAGCCCCAGCACGAGGCGCTCCTGCGCGGCCAAGCCGCCCACGGCGCGCATCACGCGGGCGGATTCGCCGAAGAGGTCCGTCTGCGCCGCAGGCCCGCGAGCGCCGGCCAGGCCGGCCGCATCGGGCGCGGGAGGCGGTGCTTCGCGGTGGTCCAGCAGCCAGCGACGGGCCAGCCGCACCGCGAAGAGGAACTCGGGCCCGTCCCGGGGTCGCCAGCTCGGGGCGGTGTCCCAGAGCTGCGAGAAGATGGCCCGCAGGGCGCGTTCCGCAGCCTCGCCGGAGAGCCCGAATCGCGCCACGAGACCGCCGAGGCGGTCGCCCCAGCGCTCGACGCACAACCGCGCGGCCGCCGCATCGCCCTTGGCGACGCGCGGCAGCAGAAGCTCACGAGACTCGGTCCGAAGAGACAACGCGGCGACACCCCCCGATCCCGTCGCGTCCAGTGGAGAGTCTAGTCCAGCTCCACATCGAACACGACCTTGGTGGGGGATTCGCGCCGACTCGTCGCCACTACCCGAGCCAACTCGAAGCCCGAGCCCTTGATGCCTGCTTCGCCGATGGAGGTTCCTCCCCAGGGGATCGGCACGCCCGAACCGGGCCTGGAGGAACGCGCCGCTATACTCGCCTGCCCCCACTTCCAATGGAGATTCGCGCACCGTGCCCCTCGATCCCCAGGCGAAGCTCGTGCTCGACAACCTGCCCAGCGGGCTCCTCGACGTCCACAGCACCACCCCGATCGAGCTGCGCAAGCTCTACGAGAACTCGACCGAGCTGCCCTTCCCCGCCGAGCCGGTGGCCCGGGTGGAGGAACGGAGCGCGCCGGGGCCTGCCGGGAACGTCCCCGTGCGCGTGTACGCGCCGGACGCCGACGCAGCGGGCCCGCCCGTCGTCTTCCTCCACGGCGGCGGCTGGGTGATCGGCAACCTGGATACCCACGACGGCGCCGCGCGCAAGCTGGCCAACGCCTCGGGCTGCACGGTCGTCTCCGTCGACTACCGGCTGGCGCCGGAGAACCCGTTCCCGGCGGCCGCCGAGGACTGCTACGCCGCCGCGCAGTGGGTCTCGGACCACGCCGAGCAGCTGGGCGCGCGACCGGGACCGATCGCGCTGGTGGGCGACAGCGCCGGGGGCAACCTGGCGGCGGTCACCGCCCTGATGGCGCGCGACCGCAGCGGCCCCGAGGTGGCCCAGCAGGTACTCGTCTACCCGGTCATCGACTGCGACTTCGAACGCCCTTCCTTCCTGGAGAACGCCGAGGGTTACCTGCTGACCCGCGACGTGATGATGTGGTTCTGGGACCAGTACGTCCCCGACGAGAGCCGGCGCCGCGACCCGTACGTTCGCCCGCTCAGCGCCGATCTCGCCGGCCTGCCGCCTGCGCTCGTCATCACCGCCGAGTACGACCCGCTGCGCGACGAAGGCGAGGCCTACGCCGAGTCGCTCCAGGCCGCGGGCGTGAAGGTCACCTGCACCCGCTACGACGGCATGATCCACGGCTTCTTCTCGTTCGCGGACTTCGTGGACAAGGCGAAGGAAGCGATGGGCCAGGCCGGGGCGGCGCTGCGGGGGGCGCTGAAGGCGTAGGGCTACGCGGCTCGGGGCGAGGCGGGGCCCGTCTGGCCGCGGGGCGCCTCCGGGTTCGCGTTGCCCGTGCGCTCTCATTTATCGTGGGCTTCGCTCGCCTTCGGCTCGCTGCGCGCGCGGCGCAAGGCGCCGCGCTTGCAGCCCCCACCTCCGACAGCGCGTTCGGTCCCGGTCAGGGCTAGAGACCGTCACTTGCCGCACTCAGGGGCGAACACGCCACCGGAGGTCGAGGCCGCAAGCGCCGCGAGGCGGCGCGCGCAGCGAGCCGCAGGCGAGCGAAGGCCGAGCCGCCGGGCCAAGCCCGGCGAGGGCTGAGGATGAAGAGCCGCTGAGCCTCGCGAACCCCGAGCAGCCCGCGGCCCGACGAGCCCTGCCTACGCCAACAAGTCCCGGGCGATCGCGCGGATCTGGATCTCGTCGGTGCCGGCGTAGATCTGGAGCACCTTGGCGTCGCGGGCCAGCTGCTCCACGTGGTACTCGGCCATGTAGCCGTTGCCGCCGTAGACCTGCACGGCCTCCATCGCCACCTCCACCGCCGCTCGCGCGGCGTAGAGCTTCATGGCCGAGGCCTCGCCGAAGCTCATGGACTTGCCCTGGGCCGAGAGCTCCACGGTGCGGAACACCAGGTTCTGGAGGTTCATGCGCGCCACCTCCATCCGCGCCAGCTTCTCCTGGATCAGCTGGTACTCGCCGATGGGCTGGTCCCACTGCACGCGCTCCTTGGCGTACTTCACGGACAGCTCGAGACAGCGCTCCACGATCCCGAGCGCCATGGCGGCCACGCCCGAGCGCTCCATCTGGAAGGTGGCCTTGGACGCCTGGCGTCCCTCGCCCGCCTTGCTCTCGAGGGCCTTCTCCTCGCCCAGCAGCCGGTCCATGCCGACGCGCACGTCCTGGAGGAAGAGCTCGCCGGTGGGCGACGAGTGCAGGCCCATCTTCTTCATCGGCTTGCTCTGGGTGAGTCCGGGCATGCCCTTCTCCAGCACGAAGTGCAGGATCTTGCGGTCGCGGGAATCGACGCCCGGCTCGTCCAGCTTGCAGATGAAGACGATGGTATCGGCGTAGGGGCCGTTGGTGATGAAGGTCTTGCTGCCGTTCAGCACGAACTCGTCGCCCTCGCGCCGGGCGCTCGACTTCATGCCGCCGAAGGCGTCGGAGCCGGAGCCCGGCTCCGTGATGGCCCAGGCGCCGATCTTGTCCAGGGTCAGCAGGTCGAGGCCCCAGCGCTTCTTCTGGGCGACCGTGCCCTTGCCCATCACGGCGGCGCCGGTCAGCCCGGTCGAGACGCCCAGGGCCGTCACCATGCCCGGGCAGTACCTGCACAGCTCGATGATCGGGATGAGCTGCATGGCGGCGCCGTCACCCGTGCCGTCGCCCTCGCGCTTGCGGGCCTCCTCTTTCGGGATCTCGCCGGCCTCGGCCTGCTCGGCCTTGGCGACCTGGCGGTCGAAGCGCTGGCGCGCGAGCTCGCTCATGCCGAAGGTGGCGAACATCTTGCGCAGGATGTCGTAGGGGGGCAGGTCCCCGTGCTCGAGATCCTCCAGATGGGGGACCACCTCCTCCCGGATGAACCGCTGGACTACGTCGCGGATCATCTGGTGCTGCTCGCTCCACTCGATCATCGCCTGTCTCCTCGCTCGCGATCCGCCGGCGGTCGGAGTCTCGCCGCCGCAGGCGGCCGCTGCCAGTCCCGCCGCAGCTCGGCTACCCTCCCGCGGGGACACGGAGGGCTCGTTGGACCCGAGCGCGACCCAGCGGTTCCGCCGCATCACCGCCTGGCTGGCGGTCGCGTGGGCACTCAGCGCGGCCGTCCTGTCTCTCGGCGCGCAGGTGGCGCTGCGGCCCGCCGTGGTGCCGCCGGTCAGCTACTCGGCCCTGGCCGGCGTCATGACCGTCCAGTGGGCGAGCCCCGCGGCCGAGGCCGCGGGCGTCGCGGCCGGGCAGCGGATCACGAGCATCGACGGCACCCCCGCCATCCGTTTCTCCTGGCGGAACACCCTGGAGGCGGGCGTCGCCAATCGCTGGGTCTTCAACCGCCACGACGGCAGCGACCTGCACGTGGACCTGCTGCCCCTGGATGCGTCAGGCGCGCCCAACGTGGTGGAGGTCCCGCTCTACCTGGCGATGCTCTTCGCCGGGGGGGTGTACCTGGTCGTGGGCCTCCTGGTGTGGCGCCTGCGACCGGACCGCGACGAGTCGTGGGCCTTCCTGCTGCTGTGCTGCTTCCTGGCAGCGATGCTCTTCTCCTCCACCGAGTCCGACCTGCAGCCCGCCGCGTACGAGCGGATCATGCTCACCCTGGGCCTGATCGGCGCGTCGTCGTTCCACTTCTTCACCCTCTTCCCGGTGGAGCCGCCCGTCATCGTGCGCCACCGGCGCATCCGGCTCCTGCCCTGGATCGCGGCGGCCATGATCGGGCTCTTCGCCCTGCTGGAGGTGCCGCTCGGCGTGCCGCCAGGCGTGGTCGGCGCCCTCGCGTTCTTCTGCTCGATCGGGGCGGCGCTCCTCGGCTTCGCCATGCTCGCCACCGGGCGCCTGCGCCTGCGCGACGAGGCCACGGCGCAGCGGGCCGACGTGGTGCTGCTGGGCTTCGCCCTGGGCTTCCTGCCCGTGATCGCCGTCCTGCTGGCCCAGGTCCTGTTCCGGGCGTCCTTCCCCGTGTATCCGGTGCTGCTCTGGTTCGTGGTCTTTCCGCTGATCGTCGCCTACGGCGTGCTGCGCCGCGAGCTCTTCGACATCCGCCTGGCCGCGCGTTCGTCGGTGATCTACGGCCTGGTGACCCTGGGCGTGACGGGCCTGTTCGCCGCCACGGTGGCGTTCACGGACATCGTGGGCTGGCGCTGGGGCGTCGACACCCGCTCGCCGTTGGTCTCCTCGATCTTCGTCTTCTTCGCCATCCTGATCTTCAACCCGATCCGCAACCGGCTCCAGTCGCTGGTGGACCGCACCTTCGACCGCGACCGCGCCCGCTACCGCCACGCGGTGCGCGAGATCTCCGACGCCATGGTCTCGATGCTCTCCATCAAGGAGGTGGTGGACCGCATCCTGGTGGCGCTGACCGACACCATGGGCGTGGAGCGCGCGTTCGTGCTGCTCCTCGACGACGACCAGCGCGCCCTCACCCTGGCCGCCTCCCGGGGCGACTGGGACGAGGAGAATCTGGAGATGCGGATCCCGGGGGACCACCCGATCGTGAAGCAGCTGTGGATGCGCCGCGACGAGCTGGCGCGCAGCGACTTCACCGACGAGCCGGACCCGGAGGTGCGCGACGCCTGCCAGGAGATCTTCGACACCCTGGAGGTGGGGATCCTGGTGCCCGTGCTCTTCGGGGTGGACCTGATCGGCCTGATCGCCGTCGGGCGCAAGGTCTCCGGCGAGCGCCTCAGCCATGACGACCGCCAGCTCCTACGCACCCTGGCCAACCAGAGCTCGATCGCGATCGAGAACGCCAAGGCCTTCGACGAGATCGCCCAGCTGAACGAGACCCTGGAGGCGCGGGTGGAGGAGCGCACCGAGGAGCTCCAGCGCACCCAGGCGCAGCTGGTTCAGAACGAGAAAATGGTCTCGCTCGGCCAGCTGGTGGCCGGCGTGGCCCACGAGCTGAACAACCCGATCGGCTTCGTGCACGCCAACCTGCAGCTCATCGAGGGCTACGCCGAGAAGCTGATCAAGCTGGCGCCGGTCGACGATCCCAAGCTGGTGCGCATGCGCGAAGCCCTGGAGAAGCTCTTCTCCCGCAGCCGCGAGGGCACGGACCGGGTGAAGCAGATCGTGGCCGACCTGCGCACGTTCTCACGCCTCGACCAGGCCGAAGTGCAGCAGGTCGACCTGAACGAGGCCATCGACCGCACCTTGTCGCTGATGGAGCCGCGCCTCAAGCAGGGGATCCAGGTGGAGCGCGAGTACGGCGAGCTACCGGAGGTCCGCTGCTACGCCGGCCAGCTGAACCAGGTCTTCATGAACCTGCTGGTGAACGCCTGCGACTCCCTGGACTCCGGCGGGGGCGGCGGCAGCATCCGCGTGCGCACCGGCGTGACCCCCAGCGGCGTGCGCCTCGAGTTCTGCGACGACGGACCGGGCATCCCGCCGGAGATCCAGAACCGCCTCTTCGAGCCCTTCTTCACCACCAAGGACGTAGGCAAGGGCACGGGCCTCGGGCTGTCGCTCTCCCACGGTATCGTGGAGCGACACGGCGGCAGCATCCGGGTCGACTCGCAGCCCGGAGGCGGCGCCACCTTCGTGATCGACCTGCCCTTCGACGCTGCGCCCGAGGAGCCTTCCTGAGGGCTTCGGCCCCCTCCGCGCCGGCGCGAAAATCGGTTCCACGGACGACCCGAAGCAGCGTAGACTGAACCGGGGGGGGAGAGCGGAGGTGGCCGACCGATGTCCTCGCGCACCAGCACCGCGATCCTCTTGCTGGCCGGGTCCCTCGCCTGCGGCGGCGAGCCCGAGGTGGCCACCCGGCCTCCGGACGCGAGCCCGGCTTCCGTCGCCGGCACCTACGAGTTCGAGGGCGTGACCGCAGTGATCGGGCACGAGGACCAGAGCCGCAAGATCAGCGGCACGGTCGTGATGACCCAGGAAGGCAGCAGCTGGGCGGCGAGCTTCGAGCTGGAGACGCTGTATCCGGGCCCGGACGGTCCGGTGCCGGCCCAGGTGGTCGGCACGGGGGGCGGAGCCATCTCCGGCAGCGAGCTCGAGGGCTCCGCCGAGACGCAGATCGTGGCGTCGCGCGTCCCCGGCATCGACTCCCACTTCACCTTGATCCCGGCGACCTTCGGCGTGCGGATCGTCTCGACCTCCGTCGGCACCGTGAACGACGACGGCAGCATCACGCTGCAGATCGAGAACCGCGCCGCGGAGGGCGAGAGCTACATCCCGACGAAGACCACCGTACGCGGCGTCCGCAGGCCCGACTAGGAGACGACCCGACCTCCCAGCTCGCGGGTCGGCTCCACGGTGGCGTGGTACAGGCTGGCCGTGGCGAGGCGGCCCATGGCGTCGCCCACGGCGGCCCCCACCCCGAAGAGGCCCAGGCCCAGGCTCCGGAGCAGCGCGCCCACGAGGGAGACCCCGAAGATCGGCCAGGTGCTGCCCCGGGTGAGCTCCAGGCTCGCCCGCAAGGCCTCGCGGGCCGACAGTCCCTCGTCCAGCACCAGATAGGGAACGAAGCGCAACCGGCAGTACAGCACGATCCCCGGCACGACCAGCAGGAAGAGCCCTGCCACGACCGCCAACGAGACCGCCGCGCCGGCGATCACCAGATCCGCGTAGCGGCGCCGCAGCAAGCGGAGGTCCCGCTCCCGGATCGGCTCGCCCCGCACCGCCTGCAAGCACAGGTAGTCGAGGGTCCAGGCCACGGGCACCGCCACGAACACGCCCAGCGCACACCCGACCAGCCCGAGCGCCCCGCCGTACTGCATCGGATGCCACGCCACCACCACTGCCCCGAACGCCAGCAGCGCCATGCAGAGGATGGGCAGGGGATAGTCCAACAGCGCGCCGAACGCCTCCCGATAGCACCGGAGCAGCCCGGGCTCCGGCACCCCGACGAGTTCCAGCTCCTCGGACAGATCCTGCGAAACCGTCATGGCATCTCCTCCAACACCGTCCCAAAGCAAGGGGATTGCAACCCCCGTGCCCGACGGTCTGGCGCCGCACGGCCGGCACGAGCGCGGCGGGGCGGGGCAGCCCGGAGGCGTAATCCGCAGCGCGCTGACGGACTTCCGGGGGATCCCGGGGGCAGCGATGCGCGCGAGGCCATCGCCGCAGGGCTGCCCCGCCCCCGGCGCGCGCCCCCCCACCGCAGCACCGACCCGACAGGTGCAGCCCCCACGCTGCAACCCCTATGCTGCCCCCCTATGAGCCAGCGCCGAGCAGAGCCCATCGACCCCGGCTCGCTGCCGAAGCACTTCGACGTCGAAGGCGCCGAGGCGCGCTGGGGCGAGGCTTGGCAGAAGAGCGGGATCTACCACTGGGACCCCGAGCGGCCGCGCGAGGAGACCTTCGTGGTGGACACGCCGCCGCCCACGGTCTCCGGCTCGCTCCACGTGGGCCACATCTTCAGCTACGTGCACACCGACATCCAGGTGCGTCACCAGCGCATGCTCGGGCAGAACATCTTCTACCCCATGGGCTGGGACGACAACGGGCTCCCCACCGAGCGCCGGGTGCAGAATCTCTTCCACGTGCGCTGCGACCCGGCCGAGCCCTACCAGGCGGACCTGGCGATCGAGCCGGCCAGCGCCAAGGTGCGCAAGGGCCGCGCGCGGCTGGTGTCGCGCCGGAACTTCATCGAGCTCTGCCAGCGGGTCACCGACGAGGACGAGCAGGCCTTCAAGGACCTGTGGCAGCGGGCGGGCCTGTCCGTCGACTGGCGCGAGGAGTACGCCACCATCGACGAGCACTGCCGGCGCCTCTCGCAGCTCTCGTTCCTGGATCTGCACCAGAAGGGGCACGTCTACAACAGCTTCGCGCCCACCATGTGGGACGTGGACTTCCAGACCGCCGTGGCCCAGGCGGAGATGGAGGACCGGGAGGTGCCCGGCGCCTTCCACCACATCGAGTTCGGCGTCGAGGGCAGCGACCGCGGCTTCGTGATCGCCACCACCCGGCCGGAGCTGCTGCCGGCCTGCGTGGGCGTCACGGCGCACCCCGAGGACGAGCGCTACCGCGACCTCTTCGGCAAGCGTGCCGTCACCCCGCTCTTCCGCGTGCCGGTGCCCATCTTCTCGAGCGAGCTGGCGGATCCCGAGAAGGGCACCGGCATCCTGATGGTGTGCACCTTCGGCGACGCCACCGACGTCTTCTGGTGGCGCGAGCACAGCCTCGACCTGCGCCAGCTCGTCGGGCGCAGCGGCCGGCTGGGCGAGGTTGAGTTCGGCAGCGAGGGCTTCGAAAGCCTCGACCCCGCGGCGGCGAACCGCGCCTACGCGGAGCTCTCGGGGAAATCCGTCTCCCAGGCGCGCAAGGCCGTGGTCGAGCTGCTGGGCGAACCGGCGGGCAGCGCCACCGGCGCGGGCGCACCGCTCCAGGGCGAGCCCGAGTCCATCCAGCACTCCGTCCGCTACTACGAGCGCGGCGAGCGGCCGCTCGAGCTGGTGCCGACCCGCCAGTGGTTCGTGCGGCTCCTCGACAAGAAGGAGGCGCTGCTCTCCAAGGGCGCGGAGGTGCGCTGGCACCCGGCCCACATGGGGATCCGCTACCGGGACTGGACCGAGGGGCTGAGCCTCGACTGGTGCGTGTCGCGCCAGCGCTACTTCGGCGTCCCGATCCCGGTCTGGTACCCGCTCGACCGCGACGGCAACCCCGAGTACGAGCAGCCGATCCTGCCTCAAGCGGACCAGCTCCCCGTCGATCCGATGATCGACCTCCCGCCGGGCCGCCGCGAGGACGAGCGCGCCAAGCCGGGCGGCTTCGTGGGCGAAGCAGACATCTTCGACACCTGGTTCACCAGCTCGCTCTCGCCGCAGATCGGGTCCCATTGGGAGTTCGACCGCGAGCGCCACAGGCGCCTCTTCCCGGGCGACATGCGCCCCCAGAGCCACGAGATCATCCGCACCTGGGCCTTCTACACCATTGCCAAGGCGCTGCTCCACGAGGACCGCATCCCCTGGAAGCACGTGGTGATCTCGGGCTGGGTGCTGGATCCCGACCGCAAGAAGATGTCGAAGAGCGTGGGCAACGTGGTGACCCCCAAGCCCTGGATCGAGAAGTACGGCGCCGACGCCTGCCGCTACTGGGCCGGCAGCGCGCGCCTGGGCACCGACACGGCGTTCGACGAGAAGGTGATCAAGGTGGGCAAGCGCCTGGTCACCAAGCTCTTCAACGCCGGCAAGTTCGTGCTGGCCCAGGGCGGCGACCTCCACCCGATCACGAGCGAGCTCGACCGCGCCTTCATGGGCGAGCTGCGCGCGCTGGTGGAGCGCGCCACGGCCGCCTACGCGGAGCTCGAGTTCGGACGCGCCCTCCAGGAGACCGAGACCTTCTTCTGGACCCGCTTCACCGACACCTACCTGGAGCTCGCCAAGGGACGCGCCCGCGGCGACGGCAGCTCCCCGGAGCAGCAGGGCTCGGCGCTGGCGAGCCTCCGCGGGGGCCTGTCGGTGCTGCTGCGGCTCTTCGCCCCCACCCTGCCCTACATCAGCGAGGAGGTGTGGAGCTGGTGCTTCGCCGCGGAGACGGGTCACCCGAGCATCCACCGCGCACCCTGGCCCGGCGCCGCGGACTTCGCCGGGATCGACGAGCCCGCCAGCGCCGACAGCCTGGAGCTGGCCGTCACCGCCTGGAGCGCCATCAACAAGGCCAAGGCCGACGCCGAGGTGGCCGCCGGGCGCGAGGTGGCGGAGCTGGTGCTGGCCGCCGCGCCCGCCACCCTGGAAGCCCTGGGCCCGCTCCTGCCCGACGTGCTGGCGGCCGCCCGGGTCGCGAGCCACCGGCTCGAGCCCGTCACGGACGCGGACCCGAGCAGCGTGTCGGTGGCCTCGGCGGTCTTCGCCGAGCGCAGCTAGCGCAAGGCTGGCGACGCATGTGGGTGCGTGAACGGCCCGTTGGCGTGGAACCCGCTCTACTCCGATCGTGCGCAGGGAGTTCGAGGCCCCACTACGCCGCGTTCCCCCGGCGCGCTCGGGGCCCCCTTCGCTTCCGCGCCGCCAGCGCGCCGAACCCCGCGCTGAGGAGCGCGACCGTCGAGGGCTCCGGGACCAGCCCGAGGGAGACGGGAGCGACGAACGGGAACCGGCCAAAGGAGAAGCTGAACAGGTCGCAGCACCCCATGTCGTAGCTGCCCGACCAGAGCAGCTGGTCGCCGGGATTCGTTCCGATCGGGGTGAAGGTCCAGTCGACCACGGGCGAGGAATGGGTGAAGCGGAGCGTCGTCCCTTGCGCCATGCCTGTGAGATCGTCGAGCTGCGGACCCGCAAAGGTGTAGGGGAAGGAGAACCCGCCGATCCTCACGTCCCAAGCCGTGATCGCGGCCGAGCCCGCGTCCGGGTCGAAGTCGAAGGCGATCCGCCCTTCGATCGATTCCAGCGAACAAGTCCCAATGAACCCCCCACACTTCTCCACGGTGTTTCCAGGCAGGACCTCGTAGACCTGGGACATCGGCGTCGCCAGCGCGGCGCGGGGCGCCGTCGCGAGGAGTAGCCCGTGGAGGAGGACGAGGCGCCGGAAACGCACGAGGGTACGTGGTAGCCGCGTCGGGCCTGTGGCAATCCGCCCGATTGCGGCGCGTTTTCGAGGGTTTGCGAACCTCGGCGTCGGCTGGGGACAAGCCGAGGAATGCGACGCGTTAGGCTTGCGCCCTCGTGAAGTTCATGGTCGCCGTCGTGTTGCTGGGCGGGGTGGCCGCGATCGCGTGGGTTGCCGCAGGGCGGTACGCGCTCCGCTGGCTTCCTCCCCAGGCGAGCCCGCTGGCCCCGACCGGACCGCGACGCGGACCCGGCCGAGCGGAGATCGGGGCCCTCGTCGTCGTCTTCGCGCTGGCCGTCGGCCTGCGGCTGCCGCTCATGACCCGTGGCTTCGGGTACGACGAGCTCTGGAGCGCCGTCGAGTTCATCGGCGCCGAGTCGACCTGGCAGACGGTCTCGAGCTTCCGGGAGTACAACAACCACGTCTTCTACTCGCTCTCGGCGCGCGCCTCCTCGGCGCTGTTCGGCCGCGCCGAGTGGGCGCTGCGCCTGCCGGCGCTGCTCTTCGGGCTGGCGACCGTGCCCGCGCTGTGGCTCGCAGCGCGGTGGCGCTTCGGGGCGGTCCCGGCGATCGGGGCCGCCTTCGGAATCGCGACCTCGGCGATCCACGTCGGATTCAGCGCATCGGCGCGCGGCTACACCGGTCTCGTGCTCCTCTCGCTCGTATCGAGCGCGCTCTTCCTGCGCTGGCTGCGCGACGGTGCAAGCCGGAGCCTCGTCGTCGGCTACGTGGCGGCGAGCGTCCTCGGCATCTACACGCACCTCTACGCCGCGGTGGTCGTCGGCGTGCAGGTCCTGCTGCTGCTCGTCCTCGCCCGGGCCGGCCGACTGCGAGCCGGGCGGCTCTTCGCCGTCTGGTGCGCCTTCGCGACGATCGGCTTCCTCTCGGCGCTCTGCTACGCGCCCGTCCTGCGGCAGATCTTGAACAACCTCGCCGGAGGACCGGCAAGCGCTTTTCGACCGCTCCTGCCGCTCGACGTGCTCGCCTACCTGGCCGGCTACGCCGAGCAGGCGGTCGGCCTCTTCCTGGCCGCCGCCGTCGTCGCCGGATGGGCCTGGTGCGCGCGGCGCAGCAGCCACGTACGGCTCGAGGCTCTCTACGTGACGCTCCTCTTCGGCCTCCCGTTGACGGCCGCGTGGCTCGCCCGCCCGGAGTACCTGCGCGGCCGCTTCTTCCTATTCGTGCTGCCCTATTACGCGCTCGGGCTCGCCGTGGCGCCGAGGGCAGTGGCGCATACCTTGCGCGCGCGGCTGCCGCGGCGTCCGGCCATCGCGGTCGTCGCTGCCGCGTTCCTGGGAGCCGCGATCGCCGGGGCCTGGGCTTCGCGCCCGTGGTCCAACGTGCCGACGACGGGCGGCTTCCGCGAGGCGGTCGCCGCGCTGGACGCGCCGGCGGGTGGGCTGCGGGTGGGCGCCTGCGGGCTCGGCCTCGGGCCCCACCTCTACGCCTGGTACGCCACCCGCCCGGTCTTCGTGCCGCCCTCCGAGGAGGCGTTCGAGGCGTGGGCGCGCCAGCACGACGAGGTCCGCTGCGCCTACAATCCGTCGAGGGCCGACACGCCTGCGCACACCCGCATCGCGCGCGCGCTGGCCGAGCGCGCGGAGCCGGAGCGCTTCTTCACGATCCAGGTCCTCCGGGTCGCGCCGGCCTCGCCTCCTCCCTAGCCTGCGCTCGACACCTCGCCGAGCTGCACGGGCGCGGAGTCGAGCCGGGGACAACGATTGGCGCGAGTTCCGTCCGCGTTCGAACGACGTTGGGGACGCCAGATTCCCGCTCGATTTCGGCGAGTTGCGAAGGCCCGCCTCCCCTGGGGACGCGATGGAGGCAGAATGCAGCGCCGCAGCGAGCGGGACGCCGGGGCAGCATGAAGGCCGGATGGAGCCGGCCGTGCGGCGGACCCCGATTCTGCTAATCAGCAGCCAAGCGGCTCAGCGGGCGTGATAGGCTGCGTCCGGCAGAGCGCTGTCCCCAAGGGGGGTGAGATTCCCAGGGAACCAGGCGACGTCCAACCCGGACCACGCGTCCGGGCGTCGCGAAGCGAGGGGCGCGAGTCATGGCGAAGAGGCGCTTGATCATTCTCGGCTGTGGCGGCTTCGTGGGGAGCCACCTGACGGACCGGCTGCTGGCGAGCGGCGAGTTCGAGATCTTCGGCTACGACCTCACCTCCAAGAAGTGCGCCCAGCACCTGGACAACCCGGACTTCCACTTCCGCGAGGGCTACGTCGACTCCTCCAACACCGAAGAGATCCTCGGCGACAAGATCGGGGACGTGGAGGCCATCTTCTCCCTGGCCGCGGTCTGCAACCCGGCCGAGTACGTGAAGAACCCGGTCTTCACCATCAACTCGAACTTCATCCACGCCTACAAGCTGGTGGACCTGTGCACCAAGGCCGGCACCTGGCTGATCCACACCTCGACCTGCGAGGTCTACGGCCGCACGATCGCCAGCTACATCCCGGGCGACGAGTACACGGACGCGAACCTCTACGAGCAGCGCGAGGACGAGACGCCGCTCGTGATGGGTCCGATCGTGAACCAGCGCTGGACCTATGCGGCCGCCAAGGCGCTCTTCGAGCGGTACATCTACGCCAACCACACCGAGAACGGCCTGCCCTTCACGATCATCCGCCCCTACAACTGGTTCGGTCCGCGCATGGACTACATCCCGGGCCGCGACGGCGAGGGCGTGCCGCGAGTGCTGGCCTGCTTCATGAAGGCGCTCCTCGACGGCCAGCCCCTGCAGCTGGTCGACGGCGGCGGGGCGCACCGCACGATCACCTACATCCAGGACTCGGTGGACGCGCTCACCCGGATGCTCGACGTGCCGAAGGCCCGCAACCAGACCTTCAACATCGGCAACCGGGCCAACGAGTGCACCGTGGCGGAGCTGGCCCGCATGATGCGCGACGTCTACGCCGAGATCACCGGCGACAGCCGCTTCAAGGAGCATCCGATCGAGGACGTGAGCTCCGAGAAGTTCTACGGCCCGGGCTACGAGGACTGCGACCGCCGGGTGCCCGACGTGTCCAAGGCCGAGCGCCTGCTCGACTGGGACCCGAAGTACGATCTGCGCGACACGCTCCGGCTGACCATGCAGTACTTCCACGACGCTTGGGGCAGCTAGCTCACGAGCTCGGCGCCAGGGCCGGCCGGTAGCGCCCCAGCCGGTAGCGCAGCATCACCCGCAGGCAGCGGAGCCCGTACCAGATCGGGTTCAGGTGAGACTCCTCGTCGGCGTAGCGGGTGGGGATCCCCAGCTCGTCCACCACCAGGCCGCGGGACCGCGCGCTGGCGATCACCTCCAGGTCGAAGTCGAAGTAGTGGGACAACTCTTCGAAGGGGATCTGCGTGGCGGCGCGCCGGCTGTAGAGCATGAAGCCCGAGTGGTAGTCGGTCATCTGGAGCCCGAAGGTCTTGTTCTCCAGCCAGGTCAGGACCTTCCCCGCCAGCCACTTGTACTTCGGCATGCCGCCCTCGAGGGCGGTGCCCGCCTTGTGGCGCGAGCCCTGGAGGACGTCCACCCCGTTCGCAGCCATGTGGGCCACGAAGGCCGCGATCGACTCCGGCGGGTACTGGCCGTCGGCGTGCAGGCAGGTGACGGTTTCGGCGTCGGTCTCCTCCACGCAGCGGCGCAGGCCCTCGCGCACCGCGGCCCCGTAGCCGCGGTTGGGCTGGCGCGACACGAGCCGCAGCTTCGGGAAGCGCTCGGCGAGGCTCTCCACCACGGAGTCGGTGTCGTCCTGGCTGCCGTCGTTGATGACGAAGACGGCCGCGATGGCCGGCCACAGCTCCTCGGGAATCCGCTCCACCACGCTCGGCAGCGTCTTGGCGGCGTTGTAGGACGGAATGAAGATGGCGACGCTCGTCACGGGGACTCCTGCTGCGGCGACGCCAGAGCCGCGCCGGCGAGGATGCCCTGCGTCTGCAGGAACGCCTCCACCGCGTCGGCCGCCAGCGCGTGACCCGCCGCGTTCCAGTGGGGGTCGTGGGCGAACTTGACCGCGTCCCGCGGCTGGCCGCGGAACGCGTCGTCGAGGGAAAGATAGGGCACCCCGAGCGGCGCCAGGGTGTCGGCCAGGGCGCGGCGCAGCCAGGGCTCGCCCGGCGTGCTCGCCACGGCGAGGCGCGCGCCGTTCGCCGCCACCAGCTCGTGGAGCGCCTCCAGCAGCGCGGCCGTCACGGCGAAGCTCGCCGGCGCCGGGTCCGGTGGCACCGCGGCCGCCGCGTCGTTCACGAGCCGCAGGTGCTGCACCCGGTTCCACAGGTAGGACCGCTGTTTCAGGAAGCGCCGCGCGCGTTCCCGCCAGCCGAGGGGCGGCACCGGGACACCCGCGAGCTCGAGCCCGTCGGGCCCTGGCACGAAGTGCGGCTTCGGGTAGCCGTAACGGCGCGCCGCCGCGTTGTCGTCCACGTCGTTCGGGTGCAGCAGGAGCAGCACCCAGTCGGGCCGGAAGGCCAGCCCGCGCTCGCGCAGCCAGAGCAGCTGCTGGTCGGTCCCGTAGCCGCTCACGCCCGCGTTGATGATCTCCCACTGCGGATGCCGCGCCTCGATGCGCTCCGACAGGATCTCGCGCTGCTCGACCCCGAAGCCCCAAGCGAAGGAGTCGCCGAGCACCAGCATGCGCCGGCGACCCGGCACGCGCTCCAGCGGGTAGTCGCGATCGCGCAGTCCCCGCGCGCTGATCGTCACCGCGACCGCGAAGTCCGGATGCCGCAGCACGCCGCTCTCGCCGGGCCGATGCGCCCAGCCGAGGAGCGGGTCGTGGCTCCAGAACACTCGCTCGGCGTGCTGCGGCGCCCACTCGGGAGCGGCGACGCGCAGGTACGCCTCGCCCAGGCCGAGCGCGAACGCGGTCGCCGCCAGCGCGAGCGCGAGTCGTCCCAGGAGTCCGCTCACGACGCGTCCAGCGGGGCGCCCGTGTAGCGCAGCACGCGGAAGGTGAAGCGCGGCTCGACGCCGTCGAAGCGACCCAGCTCCTGGAAGAGCGCCGGGTCGTCCAGATAGCGGAAGCCGTCGCCGAAGCGGGTGCGGTTGTGACCCGGATGGCCGTAGATCACGTAGAGGGGCCGCTCTTCGGCGCGCGCCCGGGCCACCTGCTCCGCCACGGCCTCGGCGCTCGAGACGTGCACGATCCACGGATCGTAGAGCTGCAGCAGGTCGCCGCCCAGGCCGTAGCCGATGCGCAGGGGGTCGCCCGGAGCAGCGCCGGCGTCGCCGCGCGCCAGCGCCGCCGCGTCGCGCATGGGGGCGATCGGTCGGCGCACCAGCAGCGCGTCCTGGGCCGCCACGAAGGCGGCGAACGCCGCCACACCCGCGGCGAGTCCGACGACGACCAGGATCCGTTCGCGCTGCGGCCGGCCGCGCGCCGCAGCGGCGAGCAGCGTCTCGATCCCGATGGGAAGAAGCAGCGCCACCGGCACGAGCCCGTACATCACGAAGCGCGGGTGGAAGAACTGATCTCCGACCCAGGCTGCCCCCAGCGCCAGGGGCGCGGCCGCCACCAGGCCCGGGGCGACCCAGCGCCCGGGACCGCGCCTGCGCACGACCCCGAAGAGCCCGACCCCCAGCAGCAGCGGCAGGCCCGCGTAGACGACGGGCGTGAGCCACGCGTGCGCCTCGGCGCGGTCGCGCAGGCTGGGAAAGCCCGCGCGGTCGGGCTCGCGCTTCGGGTTCGAGCGCGGGAGCCCGGTCATGAGCCCCGCCACCACCATCTTCACCTGCCCGGGCCGCACCACGCGCCCGGCCGAAGGCGCGTTGATGTCGGTGAAGAGCGGCGTCTGCGCCAGGTTCGGCGCCATCACGACCAGCACCGCCACCGCCGCCAGCACGTGGACCGCGGCGAGCCGCGCCAGTCCGCCCGCCCGCCGCCCGCGCGGCGCCGTGGCGATTCCCGCGCCGGCGAAGATGGCCAGCGACCCCGAGAGATAGGCCGTGAAGGGATGGGTCCAGAAGAGCAGCCACACCACGACCGCGTAGGGCCCCCAGTAGCGCCAGCGGTCGCTGGCCAGCGCGCGCGTCAGCAGCCAGCAGGCGGCGATGGTGCCCAGCACCACGAAGCCGTAGCCCCGCGCTTCGCTCCCGTGACGCACGTGCCACGGGTGGAGCGCCAGCAGGAAGGCCGCCGCCACGCCGGCGCGCGGGTAGCCCCACTCGCGCGCCAGGAACGCCACGCCCGCAACCGCCAGCAGGCTGGCCAGCAGCGCCGGCAGCCGCAGGGCCAGCTCGTCGAAGGCGCCCGCCTCGGCACCCGTCGCGAGGCGCCAGCCCGCGTTGGAGACCCGCGCCGCCGCGCTGTACAGCACGTGGTTGGTGGGCTTCTTGTAGTGCCAGAGCGTCCAGTGGGGACGCACCGCGTGGAAGACCAGCTGTTCCGGATCGTCCGGGTCCGGCTCGTGGTAGCCGACCATGACGCGCTTCAGCGACCAGAGCTCGTCCCACCAGAGGCTCTTCCCGGCCAGGGGCAGGCGCAGCGCCGCGGCCAGCGCCACGGCGGCGAGCACCAGCGCGACGAACGCGCGACCGACCCGCGGCGGCGCCGGCCCGGGGCGCGGCGGCGAGGACCGCGCGAGCCAGCGGCGGGCCGTCCCCCACAGCGCGGCCAGCAGCACGAGGTTGGCGACGCCCGCCCACCAGCCCGCCACCAGCACCGTCTCCGCGATGCTGCGCTCCGGGGTCGCGAAGAACCCCGGGCCGGTCGTGGCACTCCACGGCTTCGGCGCGACCACGAGGAGGAGCCCCAGCCCCCCCATGGCCACGAGCAGGACGCGTCGCACGCGGGCCACCACGCGGCGGCGTCTGTCCTTAGGAGCCGCGGGCCGCGCGGCGGCTGCGGACGGCGTCGGCCAGCTGCTGGAGCACGGGCACGGTGTGCTCCCAGTTCATGCAGGCGTCGGTCACGCTCTGTCCGTGGGTCAGCTCGCGACCGGGCTGGATGTCCTGGCGGCCCTCCACCAGGAAGCTCTCGAGCATGACGCCCATCACGAGATCGCTTCCCGCGGCCACCTGACGGGCCACCTCGCCGGCCACCTCGGGCTGGCGCGCGTGGTCCTTGCGGCTGTTGCCGTGGCTGCAGTCGACCATCATGCGGTGGGGCAGGTTCACGGCGCGGAGCTGATCCGCGACGGCCTCGAGGCTGGCGGCGTCGTAATTGGGGCCGCTCGCGCCTCCGCGCAGGATGACGTGGGTGTCGGGGTTCCCGGCGGTGCCGACAATCGCCGCGACGCCCTGCTTCGTGACCGACAGGAAGTGGTGGGGATGCGCCGCGGAGCCCATGCCGTCGATGGCGGCCTGGACGCCGCCGTCGGTGGCGTTCTTGAAGCCCACCGGCATGGACAGTCCCGAGGCCAGCTCCCGGTGCACCTGGCTCTCGGACGTGCGCGCACCGATGGCGCCCCAGGAGACCAGGTCTGCGATGAACTGGGGCGTGATCGGGTCCAGGAACTCGCAGCCCGCCGGAAGACCCAGCTCTCCGAGCCGGCAGAGCAGACCGCGGGCGTGTCGCAGGCCCTCGTTGATCACGAAGCTCTCGTCCAGGTTCGGGTCGTTGATCAGCCCCTTCCAGCCCACGGTGGTGCGCGGCTTCTCGAAGTAGACGCGCATGAAGAGCAGCAGGTCGCCCGCCAGCTCGTCGGCCAGGGCGTGGAGCCGCTCGCCATACTCGACGGCCGCCTCGGGATCGTGGATCGAGCAGGGCCCGACCACCACCAGCAGCCGGTCGTCGCTCCCGTGCAGGATGGCCGCCGCCTGGTTGCGGCCCTCGGCGATGGTGGTGGAGCTCTTCTCCGTGATCGGGAGCTCCTCCATCAGGATGGCCGGCGGCAGCAGCGGCCGGATGTTCTGGATGCGCAGGTCGTCGGTCTGGTACAGCATGCTCAGGCCTCGGCGCCGGCGCGCAGCGTGATCTCCGTGATCTCGGCGGGGGCGCCGATCCGCATCGGCGGTCCCCAGAAGCCCGTCCCGCAGCTCACGTACAGCCGCGACCCGTCACGCTCGTAGAGCCCGGCCACGAAGGGCACCGCCAGCTTGACCAGGTACTTGAAGGGCCAGATCTGCCCACCGTGGGTGTGGCCGGAGAGCTGGAGGTCCACGCGCCCGGCCGCACGCTTGAAGGTGGACGGATCGTGGGCCAGGAGCACGCACGGGCGCGCGGGATCGCGCTCGGACAGCGCCGCGTCCAGATCCTCGCCGCCGTCGGGACTCACCCAGGAGCCGTGGTGGTCGTCCACGCCCGCCAGGTCGAAGACGCCGTCCCCGTGCTCGATCGCGACGTGCTCGTTGCGCAGCGGGCGCATGCCGAGCTCCTGCACGCGCCCGACCCAGGAGCGCGCCCCGGAGTAGTGGTCGTGGTTGCCGGTCACGAAGAAGACGCCGTGGCGCGCGCGCAGGTCCGCGAAGGGCTCCACCTGATCGCCCACGCTGCGCACGCTTCCGTCCACCAGGTCGCCGGTCACGGCCACCAGATCCGGCTGGAGCGCGTTCACTTGCTCCGTCAGCGTGCGCGCGAAGGCGCCGTCGAGCAGCGGGCCGATGTGGATGTCCGAGATCTGCACGATGCGCAGGCCGTCGAGGGCGCGGGGCCAGCGCGCCAGCAGGATCTCGACCCGGCGCACTCGCGGCGGTCGCAGGGCGCCGCGCACGCCGGCCGCACCGGCGAGGAGCGCCACCAGCAGCACCGCGCCCGCCCGGGTGCGCGCAGCCGCCACGGGATCGGGGGCCTCGGCGCCGGCCGCCCAGGCGGCGGCCCCACCCAGACCGAGGATCAGGTCCGTCGCTGCCAGCAGGATCAGCAGCAGGAAGGCGAAGCCCATCCAGAGGGCGGCGGGCCAGGCGAGGAGCCGCGAGATCGGCGGGCGCAGCAGGCGCTCGGAGATCGGCTGGAGCACCAGGCTGGCGGCCAGCAGGGTCACCGCGGCCGCGGCCCAGCCCCGCCAGGGCTCCGGCAGGCCAGGCTCGTCCACCAGGCGTTGGAGGATGTAGAGGTGGCCGCCCACCACGACCCCGGACAGGAGCGTGAGAAAGACGGCCACCGCCGCGACTCGGCGCATCCGCACGTTCTCCTTGCGAATGTGGGAGTGTAGCGCCCGGCCGCTCGGAGGGGCCCGACCGCGCCGGGGGTGGCAGGTGGCTCGCGCGCGGTGGCGCCCGCCGCGGCTAGCCCCGAGCCTCCGTGCACTCCCGGCACAGGACCGTGGAGGAGAGGCCCTGGGCGCCCACGCCGACGAAGGCGCGCTCGCCCCGGGGCACGCCGCGACCGCAGTCGCCGCAGTCGGCGTCGCGGTTCAGCAGCAGCGGCTGCCAGCCCAGGACGTCCGGGAATTCCGGCCGGGGCGCCGCGTCCGGCTCGGCGTCGGCCGCCTCGGCGGCATCGGCTGCCTCCTCCGCATCCACGGGGCCCGCCTCGTCGTGGTGCCAGTGTCGGCGGTGCCGCCGGCGGCGGCCACGGTAGCGGCTGCGCGCCACCTCGGTCTCGTCCAGCACCTCCTCCAGCAGCTCGCCCACGTTCTCGCTGACGGTCTCCACCACGCTGAACGTCTCCTCGAGAACGTTGCGCACCAGGTTGGAGACCGGCACCCGAAGCTCCTCCGCCATGCGGCGGATGTCGTCCGAAAGCTGCTCGGAGATGCGCGTGTGCAAGACCTTCTCCTTCCGCTCGCCGTGATGGCGCTCGCGCTCCGCCCGCCGTCGGGCTCGTTCGCGCTGGCGCTCCGCCCGTTCGCGCTGCCGCTCCTCGCGGTCGCGCTGCCTGCGCTCGAAGTCGTGATGGCTCATGGATCACCATGTATCACGGACTGTGATTCAGGTCAATCACAATGTGATACACCCGCGGGGAGTTGGGATGAGCTCTCGGACCTTCCGAGAACGCGCCCCGGTGCTATCTCCAGACCCGACCATGGGCCTCGAGATCGACAAGGAATCCTTCGAGCCCGAGGACTACCGGGCCTTCGGCAACCAGCTCGAGCGGGGCCTGCGGGCCCTGGCGGAGCTGCTCGCCCGCCCCGGCTTCGGCGCGGGCCCGCCCTCGCTGGGCGCCGAGCTCGAGCTCTGCCTGGTGGGACCGGGCAGCCGCCCCGTGCTGCGAAACCTCGAGGTCGTGGAGGCATGCGGCGATCCCCGCGTCACGGTGGAGCTGAACCGCTTCAACCTGGAGTTCATGACCCACCCGTGCCGGGTGGCCGGCCGCCCGTTCGCGTGCCTGGGGGATCAGTTCCGCGAGCTGCTGGAGTGCGTGGGCCGGGCGGCGGAGCCCCACGGCGGGCGGCCGCTGCCGATCGGGATCCTGCCGACCCTCGGCCCGGCCGACGTGCAGTCCGACGCCATGACCGATCTGCCGCGCTACCGCGCCCTCTCCAAGGGCATCCGGCACCTGCGCCACTCACGCTTCGACGTGGAGATCGACGGCAACGACCCGCTCTCCATCACCTGCGACGACGTCACCTTCGAGGGCGCCAACACGTCGATGCAGATCCACCTGCGCGTCGAGCCCGCGGCCTTCGCCGACAGCTACAACGCGGCCCAGATCGCGAGTGCCCCGCTGCTGGCGGTGGCGGGCAACTCGCCCTTCTTCCTGCGCCACGGCCTGTGGGAGGAGACCCGGATCGCGCTCTTCAAGCAGGCGGTGGACGAGCGCGACGAGGTGTCGGAGGCCTGGCGCCCGGCGCGCGTCTCCTTCGGCAACGGCTGGGTGCGCGAGGGCGCGCTCGAGCTCTTCGCCGAGACCGCGGCGCTGCACGCGCCATTGCTGCCGATCGCGGGCCACGAGGACGCCCTGGCCTGCGTGCGCGCCGGCGGCGTCCCCGAGCTGCGCGAGGTGCGCCTGCACCACGGCACGGTGTGGCGCTGGAACCGCGCGATCTACGACCCCAAGGGCGGGGGACACCTGCGCATCGAGCTGCGCTGCCTGCCGTCGGGCCCCTCGCTGCTGGACATGCAGGCCAACATGGCCTTCGCGGTGGGCCTCGTCTTCGGCCTGCGCGAGCAGGTGAACTGGATGACGACGGCGCTTCCCTTCGTGCACGCCGAGCGCAACTTCTACCGGGCGGCGCAGCACGGCCTCGAGGCCATGCTGCTCTGGCCCTCGCGGATTCCGCCCTCGCCCCAGCCCGTGCGCGCCGGCACCTTGATCCACCGCCTGCTGCCGGTGGCGCAGGCGGGCCTGGAGAGCGCGGGGGTGGACACCGACGAGGCACGGGAGCTGCTGGCGGTGATCGCCGCCCGCACCGACACGGGCCAGACCGGCTCGCGCTGGCAGCGCGACACCGTCGAGGCGTTCGAGGCCCACGGCTCGCGGGACGAGGCGCTGGCCGCGATGGTGGAGCGCTACCAGGCGCACTCGGCGTCGGGCGAGCCGGTACACACCTGGCCGAAGGAGCGGCCGTGAGCCGGGCACCGCTGCACCGGATCGAGGCGCCGCCGCCGGACTCGCTGCCCGCCACGCCCGAGGCGTTCCTGGCATCGCTCCACGGGCCGACCCTGCTGCGCGTGCCGGGTCGCGATCGCTCGCGCGCACGCGCCTTCACGACCCTTCTGCACGGCAACGAGCCGTCGGGCCTCCGCGGGCTCCACGGCTGGCTGCGCGACGGTCCCGAGCCCGCCGTCGACGCGCTGTGTCTCGTCGGCTCCGTCGCTGCCGCCCGCGCCGGGCCGGGCTTCGCCCACCGCATGCTGCCCGGCGAGCGGGACCTGAACCGCTGCTTCCATCCACCGTTCCTCGAAGCGGAAGGGGCCCTGGCCGAGGCGATGCTCGCCGCCCTGCGCGACGCGGGCTGCGAGGCGCTCGTCGACGTCCACAACAACACCGGGCACAACCCGCCCTACGCCGTGGCCACCCGCATCGATCCGGAGCGGCTGGCGCTGGCGGCGCTCTTCGCGGAGCGCTTCATCCACTGCGATCTCCACCTGGGCACCCTGATCGAGGCGACCGAGGGCGACTTCCCGGGACTGACCCTGGAGTGCGGTCGCGCCGGCGACCCGGCGGCGGACGCCACGGCCCGCGCCGTGCTCGACGCGTTCTTCGCGACGCCCGAGCTCCCGACCAAGCCCGGACGCCACCTGGTGATCCTGCACGAGCCCGTCCGCGTGTGCCTGCGGGACGGCGTGCGGGTGGCGTTCGGCGAGGGCGGCCCGCGGCCCGACGCAGATCTCACCGTGGCCGGCGACATCGACCGGCACAACTTCCAGGCGGTGGCTCCGGGCACGCCGGTCGGCTGGCTGCGCGACCCGGCGAGCTGGCCGCTCGAGGCCCACGGCGCCAACGGCTCGGACGTGTCGCGCGAGTTCTTCCGCGAGCGCGAGGGCCGGCTCGAGATCGCCCGCGACCTGGTGCCGATCATGATGACCACGGACTCCGACGTGGCGTCGGCCGACTGCCTCTTCTACGCCGTCCGGCCTCGCGACGTGGAGCCCTGAGCGTCACCAGCCGCGCAGGTCCACCGCCCAGACGTCGCGCACGGCCTCCCCGTCCACCACCAGCAGGCGCTCGTGCTTGGCGACCGTCGGATCCACGTGGGTCGGCAGCACGCGCACGCGGTCGCCGGGCGCGACCGGCGCGTCGGGCACGAAGGTCACGTGCTCGTCGGAGCAGAAGAGCACCCGCGCTCCCTCGATGGTCGGATTGCCGTGATCCATCGCCAGGGCCTTCAGGCCGCAGTCGGCGACCGCGTAGGCCTCGGAGACGGAGATGACCGTGGACTCGATCCACAGGGACGGCCGGAAGGGCAGCTCGGGATAGGCGTAGGTCGAGTCCATCAGCGCGTAGCTCGCCGCCGACCTCGGCGTGCGCCCGCAGCAGGAGCCGCATCGACTTCTCGACGGCCGCCGCACGCTCGACGGGGTCGCGAATCGGCATGGCGTGGCCTTCGTAGCCCATGACCCCGCGCACCTCGAGCCCGGCGCGGCGCGCCGCGTCCGCCAGCCGGCCGGCCTCCTGCGGCGGGCAGCCGCAACGCGGCAGCCCCACGTTCACGTCGACCAGCACCTCGCGCACACCGCCCTCGGCCGCCGCCGCGATGGTCTGCTGGGAATCGACGGCCACGCTGACGCGGGCATCGAGGCCGCCCAGCCGGCGCGCGTCCAGGACCTCGTTGGCCAGCAGCAGGTCCTCCCCCAGGCCCGCCGCGGCCAGCCCCTCCATCTCGCGGATGGTCGCGCAGGTGAAGCCGCGGTGGCCGACCTCGGCCTGCCGCCGCGCCAGGGCCGTGCACTTGTGGGCCTTCACGTGAGGCCGCATGCGGGCGCCCGGCAGCGCGGCGGCCATGGCGTGGAGGTTGTGCTCGAGCGCGGCGGCGTCGACGCAGAGCGCGGGAGTCGTGGCGTCTCGCAAGCTCACGGGGTCCAGGGTAGCCTCCTGGCATGCCTTCCGAAGCGCGGTTCGCGGTCGGCCAGCGCATCCATCACCGCATCTTCGACTACCGGGGCGTCATCTTCGACGTCGACCCCGTCTTCGCCGGCAGCGACGAGTGGTACGAGGAGGTGGCCCGCTCGCGACCGCCCCGCGACGAGCCCTGGTACCACGTGCTGGTGCACGACGCCCAGCACACCACCTATGTGGCCGAGCGCAACCTGGAGCCCGACCCGGGCGACGAGCCCGTGCGGCACCCGCTGCTGGGAGAGTACTTCGAGGCCTACGAGGCCGGGCGCTACCGCTCGCGCCTGGCGAGCAACTGACACCGGCCGCGCGGCCTACTCCGCGGGGCCCTCGGCCACCGGCGGCGGCTCACCGCCAACGACGCTGATCCGACTCTCCACGGCCACGGATCCCGGCACGGCGCCCGCGATCTCGAGGGCGCGGTCGCGCAGGTCCGCGTCCGGCACCTTGCCCGAGAGCACGACCACGCCCTCGGCCACCCGGGCCGAGATGGCCACGTCGGTGAGATCCTCGTCATCGAGCAGCCGCTTCTGGATCGTCCGGAACAGCACGTCGTCGGTGGCGCGCTCGCTCACCTCTGATTGGGCGGAAGCCAGCTGCTGCTCGGCTTCGGCCAGCGTCTCGCGCGCCTCGCCGAGCGCCCCCCGGGCTTCGTCCGCAGCCTTCTGGCGCTCCTCGAGCACGGCGCTCGCCTCCTCGACGGCCTCGCGCGCCTGCTCGAGCTGGCCGATCGCGTCCTCGAGAGCTGCGACCTCGTCGTCGCCACCGCCGCAGCCCGCCAGGGGCGTCGCCAGCAACGCCAGCAGCGCGACCCCGGCAAGCATTCCATTCCGCCTCATCCGTGTCCTCCTTCGGGCGCACAATGTGTACGGGGCGGCGCCGCTGCCCGGCGCCGCCCCGACGGTCCGCTACTCGGACGCCTCCTGCAACTTCTCGCCCGCGTCTTCGAGGGCCTTCCCTGTGGCCTCGCCCGCGTCCTTGGCGGCGTCCTCGATCTGCTCGCCCGCCGCCGATACCGACGGCGTGTCCTCGCCACCGCAGCCGAAGGCTGCCAGCGCGAGCACGGCGATCCCGAGCGTCAATCCCTTCATTCTCGTCCCTCCTGGGCGGCCCGCCCCCGACGAGCCGCCCTGCCGACCACCCCCGTCCCGAGCGCCACATCATACGCCGCCACTCCCCGGTGTGGAAGGCGGCCGGCATCCGGCTCCGGGTGCTACGCGCCGGGGGGCCTCGAGGTTCGCTGCCACGAGCCCTTGCCGCGCGAGGACCCCGGGCCGCCGGGTGCGATCCGCAGGCGGCGACCCGCTACCCTACGGCCGCCCGATCGGCCGTCTGCGCGGAGAGTTGCCCATGAAGTTCGCCGTCTCCCTCGCCTTCAGCCCGCCGGACCACTGGCTGCCCCTGGCGCGCACCGCCGACGAGTGCGGGTGGGACGTGGTCCTGGTGTCGGACCACGTGGTCCATCCGGAGAAGATCGACTCCCCCTACCCCTATACCGAGGACGGATCGCCCCGCTGGGACGCGCCCACGCCGTGGCCCGACGTATGGGTCGCGGTCGGGGCGATGGGAGCCGCCACGCGCCGTGTGCGCTTCATGACGGGCATCTACATCCTCCCCCTGCGCAATCCCTTCGTCGTCGCCAAGGCCGTCGGCACCGCCGCCGTCTTCGCGGGCGGTCGGGTCAGCCTGGGCATCGGCATGGGCTGGATGAAGGAGGAGTTCGAGCTGCTCGAGCAGCCCTTCGCCCGGCGCGGCAAGCGCGCCGACGAGATGCTCGAGGTCCTGAAGAAGCTCTGGACGGGGGAGGTCGTCGAGCACCACGGCGAGTTCTACGACTTCGCGCCGCTCTCCATGCAGCCGGCGCCGCCGGAGCCGATCCCCATCGTGGTGGGCGGCCTGTCGGAGCCGGCCTTGAAGCGGGCCGCGCGCCTCGGCGACGGCTGGATCTCGGACATGCACACCAGCGAGGAGCTGCGAGAGATCTGCGCGCGGCTGGCTTCGCTGCGCGCGGAGTGCGGCCGGGCCGACGAGCCCTTCGAGGTGGTGGCGGCCTGCACCGACGCCCTGGACGTGGACGGCTACCGGCGGGTGCGGGACGTCGGGGTCACCTGCGTCCAGACGATGCCCTGGCTCTTCTACGGCGGCTTCAGCGACGACCTGGCGCAGAAGCAGGAAGGCATCCGGCGCTTCGCCGAGGACGTCTTCCCGAAGCTGCGGGACGAGGGGGCGGGATGATCCGGCTGGCCATCTCCGCCGACGGGCACGTGAGCGAGCCCGCGGACCTCTGGAGCGCCAACCTGCCGCCGGCGCTGCGCGAGGACGGCCCGCGGGTGGAGGTGCGCGACGGCATGATCGCGCTGCTGGTGGAGAACCGGCTCGTGCGCAAGCTCACCCGTGCGCCGGAGGGAATGCCCGACGGCGCGGTCCCCGGCCTGGAGAAATGGGGCGAGCACGACCCGGCGGCGCGCCTGGAGGCGCTGGCGGGCGACGGCGTCTGGGGCGAGGTGCTCTACCCCAACCTCGCCTTCTTCACGACCTACTCCATCCAGGACCACGCCCTCGAGAGCGCCGTGTGTGCGGTCTACAACGACTGGATCTTCGACCGCTTCGCAGGCGAGCGCTTCGCCCCCGTGGCGTTGCTGCCGGCCGCCCAGCCCGACGCCTGCGCGCGCGAGCTCGAGCGCCTGGCGCCGCGGGGCGTGCGGGCGGGTCTCCTGCCTGCCCACTCCGATGCCCTGACCTACAACGAACCGGCCTGGGAGCCCCTGTGGGAGACGGCGGCGGGGCTCGCGGTGAGTCTCTCCTTCCATGCCGGCTCGGGCCGCAGCCAGACGCCCCTGCGCGGCGCCGGCGGGGCCGTCGCCAACTACGTCGTCACGGTCTCGGGCCCGCTGGAGACCGCCTCGCTGCTGTGCGCCGCGGGCATCCTGGAACGCCATCCGGCGCTGCGGGTGGTGATGGTCGAGTGCGGCGCGGGCTGGCTGGCATGGGCCCTCGAGGCGATGGACGACGCCTACCGCGAGCATCACATGTTCGTGCGTCCGAAGCTGGCCGACCTGCCGAGCGCGTACTTCCGGCGTCAGGGCGCGGTCACGTTCCAGCGCGACCCCGTCGGGATCGCCAACCGGGTGCAGACGGGGGACCGTTGCCTGCTCTGGGGATCCGACTACCCGCACCCTGAGGGCACCTTCCCGAAGTCGCGCGAAGTGCTGGAGGAGCAGTTCCGGGGCGTGCCCCAGGACGCGGTCGACGCGATCACCTGGCGCAACGCCGCGGCGCTCTACGGCGTGGCGACGCCTGACGACTTCCGGACGGTGGAGCGGACGTGAGCGGAATCCTCGAGGGCAAGGTCGCCCTGGTGACGGGAGCGGCGTCGGGCATCGGCCGGGCGTCTGCGCTGGCCTTCGCGCGGGAAGGCGCGCGGGTGGTGGCGTCGGACCGGGACGCCGGCGGCGGCGAGGAGACGGTCGTGGCGATCCGGCAGGCGGGCGGCGAGGCTGCCTTCCTCGCCGGCGACGTGACGAACGAGACCGAGGTCGAGGCGCTCGTGGCCGAGACCGTCTCTCACTTCGGCGGCCTCGACTGCGCCCACAACAACGCGGGCATCACCGGAGCCATGGGCGGGCTGCACGAGATCGACCTCGCCGCCTGGGAAGAGACCCTGGCGGTGAACCTGACCGGCGTCTTCCTGTGTCTGAAGCACGAGATCGCCTACATGCTGAAGCACGGCGGCGGCGCCATCGTCAACACCTCCTCCGGCGCCGGCTTCATCGGCGTCCCAGGCCTGGCGCCGTACGCCGCCAGCAAGCACGCGATCCTCGGGCTCACGAAGACCGCCGCACTCGAGAACGCCGCCACCGGCGTGCGGGTGAACGCCGTCTGTCCGGGCAGCATCGATACGCCCATGCTGCGCGGGTACATGTCGATCGCGCCGGAGGTGGAGAAGATGATCCGCGCGGGCCAGCCTGGCGGCCGCCTCGGCACCCCCGAGGAGATCGCCGAGTCGGTGGTCTGGCTCTGCTCGGACCGCGCGTCCTTCGTCACCGGAAGCTCGCTGCTCGTCGACGGGGGCGCGATCGCGCGCTAGCGGCCTGGAGCGACCCCACCGGCGCTTCGCTAGCCTGCGCGCGATGCCCCCCGATGAGCGCGTCCTGTTCGAGCGCGAAGGCGACGATCTCGTGCCGACGCCGCTCTGCAGCGGACCCTGGTATCCGGACACGCAGCACGGCACGCCGATGCTCGGGCTGCTGGCCCGGGCCGTGGAGTCGCTGCCGTGCGAGCGGCCCATGCAGGTGACGCGCCTCACCGTCGACCTCATGCGCGCCGCACCGCTGCGCCCGGTGCGCACCGAGGCGCGCCTGCGTCGCGCCGGCCGCAACGTGGAGTACGTCGACGCTTCGCTCCTATGCGAGGGAGCCGAGTACGCGCGCGCGACCGCCATGCGCACGCGCGTGGGCGAGGTGGCGGTGCCACCGGACGTGGACGGCCGCAGCGAACCCCATCCTCCCCTGCCGCCGGACGCGGCCGACCTGGCCTGGGGGTCGCGGACCGAAGACCGGGAAGAGGCGCTGCACCAGGCCTTCGAGGTGCGCCCGGTACCTGGCTTCGAAACGCCGACCGCCTGGTTCCGGCTGGACGTTCCCCTGGTGCGGGGCGAGCCGCTCTCGCCACTGGTGCGCGTCACCGCAGCCTCCGACTTCGTCTATGGCGTGGCGGTGATCCGACGCCACCAGCTCGACCCGAAGTACTTCCTGCGCCAGCCCTTCGTGGCCATCAACCCGGACACCACGCTCAACCTGCACCGCCCGCTGGAGGGCGAGTGGGTGTGCCTCGACACCCGCACCAGCGTGGACGGGATGGGCGCTGCCACCGCCTGCGCCCGGCTCTACGACGCGGGCGGGCCCATCGGCTTCGCCAGCCAGTCGCTGCTGGTGCGCGGCCCCGAGGCCGCGCCGGAGAGCTGGAAGCGCTACCGCGGAGGATCGCGATGAGACAGCCGACCCGACTCGCGCTGCTGGCGCTCGGACTCGCCCTGGCGAGCGGGGCCCAGGCGCGGGAGCCCGTCTCGTTCCCCGTCTCCTTCGAGACCCGGGACGGCTTCGTGCTGCACGGAGACCTGGTCTCGGCGGGGAGCACCGAGAGCCCGATCGCGATCCTGCTGCACATGTACCAGCAGGACCGCTCGGCGTGGCAGCCGCTGGTGCCGGCCCTCACGGCCCGGGGCATCACGGTGCTGGCGATCGACCAGCGCACCCACGGCCAGTCCACCCGTCAGGGGGAGAAGGACGTGCGCGTGGCGGACGTCCCGCGCGACGGGTTCGGCGACGTGGTGCGCGCCGGGCCCCGCGATGTGGCGGCGGCGCGCGCCTTCCTCGCGAGGCGCGGCTTCCGCGGCGACCGGCTGGCGCTGGTGGGCGCGTCCTACGGCTGCTCGGTGGCGTTGCTCTCGGCGGGGGAGGTCGAGGGCGTGCGGGCCCTGGTCCTGCTCTCTCCGGGCGAGGCGTACTTCGGCGTGGCGGTGACCGACGCGGCGAGCGGCTTCACCGGACCCGTGCTGCTGGTGGCTGCCGAGGACGACGCCAACGCGGCCGCCGCCGCGCGCGCGCTGGCCGCGGCGCGCACGGGGCCTTCGCAGGTCGAGATCTTCCCGAGCGGCGGCCACGGGACCCGGCTCTTCGCTCCCCGGCCGGAGCTCGTCGGACGCATCGCCGACTTCCTGGCGGAAGCCTTCGGCCCCGCGACGCCGCCCACGCCCTGACGCCTCCGCCGCGCCTGGGCTACGCTCGGTTGACTCTGGAATCGATCGGCGCCGCCCCCCGGGGCCCCTCCGGACCTGGCGCTCCCCCACTCACCACGGGGCAAGGAGAATCCGCGCGCATGGGCCGGAAGGTGTACGTCGTCGGCGTGGGCATGACCAAGTTCGAGAAGCCTGGCTCGAAGGAGGGCTGGGACTACCCCCAGATGGCCAAGGAGTCCGGAACCAGGGCGCTCGCAGACGCCGGGATCCCCTACGACGCGGTGGAGCAGGTGGCCGTCGGCTACTGCTACGGCGACTCCACCTGCGGCCAGCGCGCGGTCTACGAGATCGGCCTCTCGGGCGTCCCGATCTACAACGTCAACAACAACTGCGCGACGGGCTCCACCGCACTCTACATGGCCAAGCAGTTCATCGAGGGCGGCCTCGCGGATTGCGTGATGGCGCTCGGCTTCGAGAAGATGGAGAAGGGCTCCCTCGGTGTGAAGTACACGGACCGCACCAACCCGATGGACCACCACGCCAAGCTGATGATCGAGACCCGCGGGTTCGCCAAGGCCCCGCCGGCGCCTCAGTTCTTCGGCAACGCCGGGCGCGAGCACATGGAGAAGTACGGCACCACGGCCGAGCAGTTCGCCAAGATCGGCTGGAAGAACCACAAGCACTCGGTGAACAACCCGTACTCCCAGTTCCAGGACGAGTACTCGCTCGAGGACATCCTGAACGCCCCCATGGTGTACGAGCCGCTCACCAAGCTGCAATGCTGCCCCACGTCGGACGGCTCGGGCTCCGCCATCCTCGCGAGCGAGGAGTTCGTGAAGCAGCACGGCCTCCAGGAGCAGGCGGTCGAGATCGCCGGCATGGCCATGACGACCGACTACCCCAGCACCTTCGACGAGAAGAGCTGCATCAAGCTCGTGGGCTACGACATGACCCGGTCCGCGGCCGGGAAGGTGTACGAGCAGTCCGGTTGCGGGCCCGAGGACGTGGACGTGGTGGAGCTGCACGACTGCTTCTCCGCCAACGAGATGATCACCTACGAGGGCCTGGGCCTCTGCCCCGAGGGCAAGGCCGGCGAGTTCGTCGACTCCGGCGCCAACACCTACGGCGGCCAGGTGGTGGTGAACCCGTCGGGCGGGCTGATCTCCAAGGGCCATCCGCTCGGAGCCACCGGCCTGGCGCAGTGCGCCGAGCTGAGCTGGCAGATCCGCGGCCAGGCGGACGCCCGTCAGGTGGACGGCGCCAAGGTGGCGCTCCAGCACAACCTCGGTCTCGGCGGCGCCGCGGTGGTGGCGCTCTACAAGAAGGCCGAGATCGCGTAGATCGCGCGAACCCCCCGGCGCCCGAAAGGGCGCCGGGCGCCGCGCCCACCCCCCTTGGATCTCGCCAACGCGACCATCGCCGTCACCGGCGCCACCGGCTTCCTCGGCCGCTACGTGGTCGAAGTGCTGCTGGCGCGCGGCACCCGGGTGGTGGCCGTCGTGCGCAACCCGGGCAAGGCGCCCGAGCTGGCGGACCAGGGCGTGGAGCTGCGCCGGGCCGACCTGGCCGAGCCCGAGGCGCTGGCCGCCGGGTTCAGGGGCTGCGACGGCGTGGTCTCGAACGCGGGCCTCTTCGCCCTGAGCTACCACAGCCCGGCGAAGTACCTGGACACGAACATCCAGGGCACGCGCAACGTGCTGGAGGCCGCGGCCAAGGCCGGCGTCGAGCGGGTGGTGCAGGTCTCGTCGTCCGTCGTCTACGCGCCCGGAGCCACGAAGCCCATCCCGGAGGAAGCGCCGCTACGTACGCGCCCGCGCTTCATGTGGCCGTGGAAGGTCTACGCCGCCAGCAAGGCGCTCTCGGAGCAGGAGGCCTGGCGTCTCGCCGAGCAGCTCGGCATACGGCTCAGCACGGTCCGGCCGACCGGCATCTACGGCGCCTTCGACCAGAACCTGATGCGCTCGCACAAGGCCTTCCTGAGCCTGCCGGTGGGCGTGTACCCGGTCTTCTTCCACATCAACCCGGTCTATGCGGGCGACGTCGGCGACGCCATTGCCCGCTGCCTGGAGCGCGATGCCTCGATCGGGCGCGCCTACAACCTGGCCGGTGAAGGAACCACGGCCTGGGACATGCTGCGCGCGTGGCGCGCGGCCGGAGGGCGAACCTCGCGAATCGTGATTCCGATCCCGGTTCCCGTGCGGATGACCTACCGCATCGAGCGCGCGAAGCAGGAGCTGGGCTGGGACAACTGCCCGCTGCTCGACGGCATGCGCGCCGCGGTCGCCGCGGAGGCGGCGGGCTCCAGCGCCCGGCGTATCGAATCCGGGTCTGCTACCCCAAGGCTCGCCAGCGGGCTCGAGGGTGCCGACCGGTCCGAAGACAGGAACGACAGTCACAATCAGGAGAGCGAAACATGAGCGAAATCCGCTACGACGGCCGCGTCGCCGTGATCACCGGGGCCGGCGGCGGCCTCGGCAAGACCTACGCCCTGGAGCTCGCGAGCCGCGGCGCCAAGATCGTCGCGAACGACCTCGGCGGCTCGTCCGACGGGACCGGCGGCGGCAGCAGCATGGCCGACCAGACCGTGAAGGAGATCGTCGAAGCCGGCGGCGAGGCCGTGGCCAACTACGACTCCGTGGCGACGCCCGAAGGCGGCCAGGGGATCGTCCAGACCGCGCTCGACAACTTCGGACGGCTCGACGTCGTGATCAACAACGCGGGCATCCTGCGCGACAAGACCTTCGTGAAGCTCGAGCCGGAGCACCTCGAGGCCGTGATCGATGTGCACTTGAAGGGCGCGTTCTACGTCACCCAGCCGGCCTTCCGAAGCATGAAGGAGAACGGCTACGGCCGGATCCTGCTCACCGCGTCGGGCGCGGGCGTCTTCGGCAACTTCGGCCAGACCAACTACGGCGCGGCGAAGATGGGCCTGGTGGGGCTGATGAACGTCCTGGCGGTGGAGGGCGCGAAGTACGACATCAAGTGCAACACCATCGCGCCGATCGCCAAGACGCGGCTCACCGAGGATCTGCTCGGGCCGATGGCAGAGCACCTGAACCCGGAGTACGTGACGCCGCTCGTCACCTACCTGTGCTCGGAGTCCTGTGACCTGACCCACGAGCTCTTCGACGTGGGCGGCGGCCGCTACGCGCGGATCTTCGTGGGCATGGCCAAGGGCTGGACGACGCCGACGCCGGAGGTGCCCTCGGCCGAGGACATCCAGGCGAACCTGGACACGATCCGCGACCAGCACGATCCGCGACCAGGACGGCTACACGGTGCCGGACAGCATCGCCGGCGAGATGCAGGCGGTGATGGAATCCCTGAAGGCGCGGGGCTAGCCGCCGTGCCGATCGATCCGTCGAAGGCGCTGGGAGCCCAGCTGCCGCCGGTGACCCACGCCTGGAACCCCGACTCGGTGATCCTGTACGCCCTGGGCGTCGGAGCCGGCGAGCCGGACCAGACCGATGCCGGCGAGCTGGAGTACGCCTACGAGAAGAACCTGAAGGTGCTGCCGAGCTTCGCGACGATCCCGTCGTTCGGGGCCCTGATGGGGATCGGGAGCGTCGAGGGAATCTCGTTCAACCCGATGCTGCTGCTGCACGGAGAGCAGGAGATCCAGCTGAATGGGCCGATCCCGACCGCCGCCAACTCCACCACCGACGCCCGCGTCGCCGAGATCTACGACAAGGGCAAGGCGGCGCTCGTGATCCTCGAGGCGGAGACCAAGGACGAGGACGGCAACGTGCTGTTCGTGAACCGGTCGTCGCTCTTCCTGCGGGGCGAGGGCGGATTCGGGGGCGACTCCGGCCCCAAGGCGGGCCACGCGCCGCCGGATCGCGATCCGGACCTGGTGGCGGAGTCGGCGACGCGCCCGAGCCAGGCGCTGCTCTACCGCCTGTCCGGCGACAAGAACCCGCTCCACGCGGATCCGGAGTTCGCCAAGCTGGGCGGCTTCGACGTCCCGATCCTGCACGGGCTGTGCTCGTACGGAATCGTGTGCAAGGCGGCGGTGGACGCGGCCCTCGGCGGGGACGTGACGAAGGTGGCGGGCTACCAGGCCCGCTTCGCCGGCGTCGTCTTCCCGGGCGAGACGCTCGTGACCTCGATCTGGAAGGAAGGCGACGACCAGCTTCTCGTCTCCGCTCAGACGAAGGAGCGCGGCACGCCGGTCATCACCAACGCGGCGCTACGCCTGCGTTAGCCCACGCACGCGATCGGAATCGATCCTGGGGCGGCCCGTCGGGCCGCCCCGTTCTTTTCTAGCGGAAGATGCCGTCGTGGAAGAGGTAGAGCGCGATGCCGGCGCCCAGGCCGAGCGCGACCGCGACCCACGAGAGCTCTCCCAGGGCCAGCTTCTGGCGACCGGCCAGGATCGCGCCGAAGGGCACGACCGAGGTCTCCTCGTAGAAGGCGACGAGGGCGCCCTCGTCGTCGGCGGCGCGCTTGCGGGCGTCCTGGTGCAGGCTCCCCATCACGCTGAAGACCGCGAGACCTCCAAAGAAGACCACGTCCGACGCCCAGCCGTTCAGCAGCAGGTGGGGCACGGTCCACAGGACCACGCCCATGAAGAGCGCGTGCCGGGTGACGCGATTCACCCCGTAGGCGCGCTTTGCGCCGCCGGGCACCAGGCTCGTGGGACTCGGCTGGAGCAGCGCCAGGAACATCAGCACGAAGCCCGCCAGCGACAGCGCGATGCACAGGATGCGCAGGCCCGGAACGCCCCGCAGGTTCCAGAAGAGCGGCCCCCCGTGGATGTCGCCGACCCAGATGGACACGAAGGGGATGAAGGTGGCGAAGGCCACCAGCGAGTAGAGCCCCTGGAAGCCCCGAGCGCCCAGCATGGCGATCATGGGCGTGCGCACGCGCACGGACGAGAGCGTCATGTGCGACGCGGCGAATGCGAGCCACCAGATGAAGATCGTCAGCCAGGTTGCCATGTCGTTCACCTCCACCGGCGGCGCCGACGGCGCCGCGACGAATTCACGATTCGCCTTCGTTCCCCGCGAGCAGGCCCTCGTAGGAGCACGCGACGCGATCGGCGTCCTCGATCCCGAGCGCCTCGACCAGGAAGCGGATCTTGCGGTACTGCTCCGCCTCGCCCGCAGGGGCTCCGTCCCAGACTGCTTCCAGCTCGACGAAGCTCCCGAGGCCCTCCACGCGGTCGAGGTGGATGCGGACGTTCTCGTACAGGAAGATCTCGCGTTGCTTGCGCACCACCCGCTGCACGCCGAGGATGCGCGCCAGCAGGTCGCGGGTGCCCTTCGGGTCCGGCACCGGCACGACCCGGTAGTCCGAGCGCCGGGCGTCGGTCCGGTCCGGGCGCAGGTAGGGGATCAGCTGGCCGCCCGAGAGGCTCGACTCACGCAGCTTGAGCCGGCCCTCCCGCGCCCGGAAGTAGGTGTCCAGCTGGCGGTCGAGACCGACGCTCTCGGTCGCCAGCGCCTGCGCGCGCCGCCGCACCTCCGCCAGATCCGCACAGCGCGCCTTCAGCTCGACGTTGGCGCTCACGCGCTGAGTCGTTCGGCCACGGCGCCGAGCACCTCGACCCGCTGCGCGCCCTCGCAGCGCACGCCGATGAACGGCACGCCGGCGGCCGCTGCCGCGTCGCGGTCGTAGGCGGTGTCGCCCACGACCACGGCCGCCTCCGGCGGCACCTCGAGCAGCGCGCAGGCACGCAGCACCATGTCGGGCGCGGGCTTGCCCCGCGGCACGTCGGTGCCGCCCACGACCGCATCCAAGGTCAGACCCGCGCACTCCAGGACGCTGCGGGCGAGCCCGCCGGGCGTGTTGGTGATCAGCGCCGTTCCGAGACCCCGCTCCCGCAGCGCGGCCAGCAGCCCTGCCGCGTCCGGATCCACCCGCAGGTGCTCCAGATGACGCGGGTACGCGCGCTCGTAGCGCTCCTCGAGCTCCGGGATCGTGCGACCGGGGAAGAAGCGCTCGACGTCCTGCTCGATGCCCTGGCCCCACGAGTCGGCGAACGCCTCGCGCGAGATCGGGGGGCACGCGAGATCCTGCGCCACGGCGTTCATGGCCTGGAACCACACCTCGTAGCTGTCCACCAGCACGCCGTCGAGGTCGAAGAGCACCGCGCGGATCACTCCGCCTCCTCGTGAGCCGCCAGCCACGCGCGCGTCTCGGCCACCACGACCCCGGAGAGCAGCAGCAGCCCGATCAGGTTGGGAATCGCCATCAGCCCGTTCATCACGTCCGAGAAGGTCCACACCGCGGTCGTGCCCAGCCAGACCGGCCCGCCGACCACCATCGCCGCGAACAGCAGGCGATAGGGCACGACGGCCCGCACGCCGAGAAGGTACTCCACCGACTTCTCGCCGTAGTAGCTCCAGCCGAGAATGGTGGAGAAGGCGAAGAGCGCCAGTCCGATCGAGACGACGGCGCCGCCGAAGCCGCCTGGCAGGCCCTCGCGGAAGGCCAGCGCGGTGGACTCCGAGCCGGAGACGAGCCGCCAGCGGGCCAGGCGAGCCGCTGACCCGGTGCCGGGCGCCAGCTCGTCGGCGCGCTCGGGAAGATCCGGCGCCGCCAGGTCGAGGCGACCGTCTGCCACCGCGGGCGCCAGTCGCTCGACCACCTCCGCAAGCGGAAGCGTGTCCGCGGATGCGGCGCGCTCCGCGTCACGCGCCACGGTCGTGAGGATGACGAGGCCGGTGAGGGTGCAGATCACCAGCGTGTCGATGAAGGTCTGGGTCATCGAGACCAGGGCCTGGCGCACGGGCTCGCGCGTCTGGGCCGCGGCGGCCGCGATGCCCGCCGAGCCGAGGCCGCTCTCGTTGGAGAAGATCCCGCGAGCCACACCGAAGCGCACGGCGGCGCGCACGCCCGCCCCCGCGAGCCCGCCGCCGAGCGCCTCTGCGCCGAAAGCACCGCGGAACACGGCGGCCAGGGCCGTCGGAATCTCGGCCGCGTTCAGCACCAGGATCACCAGCGCGGCGACCACGTAGAAGACGATCATCAGCGGCACCAGCACCGCCGCCACGCGCCCGAGCATCCGGATCCCGCCGAGGATCACCCCGCCCACCGCGAGCGCCAGCACGATCTGCACCCGCAGCGGGTTCCAGCCGAAGGTGGCCTCGAGGGCGCGTCCCACCTCGGCGGACTGCACGCCGTTGCCGATCCCGAAGGCCGCGATGGCGGCGAAGAACGCGAAGGCGGCACCCAGCCAGCGCCCACCGTGCCGCGGCAGCCCCAGCGCCAGGAAGTACATGGGCCCACCCGCCGCGTGACCCCGGGAGTCGATGGTGCGGTAGCGCACCGACAGCAGGGCCTCCGCATACTTGGTGGCCATTCCCACCAGCCCGGTCATCCACATCCAGAAGAGCGCACCTGGGCCGCCGGCCGCGATCGCCGTCGCCACCCCGGCGATGTTGCCCGTCCCCACCGTGGCGGCGAGGGCCGTCATCAACGCCTGGAAGTGGGAGATGTCGCCCTCGGCGCCTTCCTCCTTGCGCACGACCAACGCGAGCCAGAGCGAACGCCCGAGCTCGCGGAACTGGAGGCCGCGCAGACGCAGGGTGAGGTAGATGCCGGTCGCCGCCAGCAGCGGGATCAAGAGCGGCCCCCAGACGACGTCGGAGGCCTGGCTCAGGAAGGCTTCGAACGCGGACGAATCGCCCATACGGGTGCACCGCCGGAGGGGGGCGGGAGGGCTCGCGGGCAGCCTAGGCGCCGCCCGGACGCGGGTCAAGAAGACGTACAATGTCGCGCCCCATGGCCGAAGCCTCCGCCCCGCCGGCCGCCTCGCGCGACCACCGACTGACCGCGCCGATCAAGGTCATCTACTCCCTCGGCGACCACACGGTGAACGTCGTCCTGACGTCGATGACCCTGCTCTACATCCGCTACCTGACCGACGTCGTCCACTTCCCCGCGCACCTGGCCGGCGCCGTGCCCCTGGTGGGACGCTTCGTGGACGCCTTCACCGATCCCTTGATGGGGCGCATCTCCGACCACACCCGCTGGCGTGGGGGGCGCCGGCGCCCTTACATGCTGCTCGGCTGCCTCCCGTTCGGGGCGAGCTTCGCCCTGCTCTGGTGGGACGTACCGATCGCGTCCGACTGGACCCGCTTCGCCTACTACGCATCCGTCTACACCGTGCTCAGCATCACGATGACCGTCGTGTCGGTGCCCTATCTGGCGCTGATCCCCGAAATGTCCCGGGACTACGACGAGCGCACCTCGCTCAACACGTACCGGGCGGCCGCGGGCCTCATCGCCGTCTTCGTGACGATCTCCATGAGCGTGATGGCCCGCTCGCGCGGCGACGACGCCGCAGCCTGGGCGCAGGCCGCGCTCGTGATCTCGGTGTGGCTCGTGGTGCCGTGGCTGCTGGTCCACCGCTTCACCTGGGAGCGACCGCTGGCGGCCGAGACACCGACGGTGGGCGTCGTCGAGGGCCTGAAGCTGCTCGCCCGCCACCGGACCTACCAGCACCTGTGCGCCATCTACATCCCGGGTCGGATCGCCATCGACCTCGTGAGCGCGATGTTCTTCTACTACATCGCCTGGGTGATCGGCCGGCGCGAGGACTTCGAAGAGGCGCTGGGCCTCTTCATCGTCGTCGTGATCCTGGCCCTGCCCTTCTGGCTGGCCCTGGCACGCCGCCTGGACAAACGCGCCGTGCTGATCGCCGGAATGGCGTGGTGGATCGTCGCTCAGGCGGTGATCGGCCTTGGCGGGCCGGACTGGCCCCGCTGGGCGCTCTTCGCCGTGGCCGGCTTCGCCGGCGTCGGCTACGCCGTCGCCGACTTCATGCCCTGGGCCATGCTCCCCGACGTGATCGACGAGGACGAGCGCAACACGGGCCAACGCCGCGAGGGGCTGTACTCGGGCATGTTCACGTTCCTGCGCAAGATCGGCGGTGCCCTGGCGATCTTCATGATGGGCGTGACCCTGCGGATCTCGGGCTACGACGGGGCCGCAGATACCCAGTCCGAGTCCGCCATCGGCGCCATGCGCGTGCTGATGGCCGTCGTGCCCATCGCCATGCTCAGCATCTCGATCTCGGTGGCGCGCAGCTACCCGCTCTCGCGGGAGGTGCATCACGCGATCCTGGCGGAGCTCGAGGCGCGCCGGGCGAAGCCGTGAACGAGCGCGGCTTCTACGGCTGGCGCATCGTCGGCGTCGCGTTCGTGTGCGACTTCGTCGCCACGGGCTTCCTCTTCTACTCCTACGGCGTGCTCTTCAAGGCGGTGGCCGCGGATTTCGGCGGCTCGCGGCTGGGCGTCGGCGCGGGACTGATGGTGGTGAACATCGTCGGCGGGCTGGCGGCGCCGTTCCTGGGCCGCGCCATCGACCGGCATTCCATCCGGACCTTCATGCTCGCCGGCACCGTGACCAGCGCGGCCGGGTTTGCGCTGCTCTCCCAGGTGGAGAGCCTGTGGGCGTACTACGCCGTCTTCGGGATCTTCATCGGGCTCGGCAACCTGGCCATGGGCAACCTCGCTGCCGCCACCCTGGTCGCCAACTGGTTCGTGGCCCGGCGCGGGCTCGCGTTGGGAATCGCCACCATCGGCGTCTCGCTCTCGGGCGTCGTGATGCCGGCCGTCGCCACCTGGCTGGTCTCCCAGGTGGGCTGGCGCGGCACCTACCAGGTCTACGCACTGGGCACGCTGCTCCTGGTGACGCCCATCGTCGCGCTCTACGTGGTGAAGCGGCCCGAGGACATGGGCCTGCGCCCGGATGGCGCGCCTCCGCCTCCCGCCGATCACGTGCCGGTCGACGAGCGTACCTGGCGCACCCGGGAGCTCCTGCGGGCGCCGAGCTTCTGGTCGCTGGTCGCGACCTTCGGCCTCGGGATGTTCGCGCTTTCGGGCGTGCTCACCCACATGGTCCCCCACGTGACCGACCAGGGGGTCGACCCGTACCGGGCGGCGGCGGTGCTCGCGGTCACGGCGGGCTGCGGCATCGCGGGGAAGTTCGTGTTCGGCGCGCTGGCGGACCGCTACGACGGCCGCCTCGCGGTCTGGACCTCGCTCGCCGCCCAGATCCTGGGACTGACCGGGCTGGCCTCGGCGTCAGGCCTGGCCGGACTGTACGGCGCCGCCGCCGTCTTCGGCTTCGGAATGGGCGGGATGGTGCCGCTCAGCGCCACCCTCACCGGGCAGGCGTTCGGCCGCTGGTCCTACGGCAAGGCGATGGGCCTGCTGCGCCCCTTCCAGGTGCCGCTGAACGCGATCGGGGTGCCCTTCGGCGGCTGGGTGTTCGACGTCACCGGGTCCTACGACTGGGCCTTCCGGGTCTACGGCCTGGCGTTCGTGATCGCGGCGATCTCCATCGCGGCCCTGCGCGTGCCGGCCGGGGAGCGCTAGCCTACGCGCGTTCCTCCCACGGAGACCCGGATGCGCCGAACGCTGCCGCTCGCCGCCGTGCTCGCCTCGCTCATCCTGGCCTGCTCGGACGAGGATCGCGGGGTCCCGGTCCCGGAGCTGGACGCACCCCTCGCCGAAGCCACGGCCGAGTCGGATCCCGCAGTACCGGGCCCGATCGAGGCGTCCGACGACCCGCATCCGAACCAGGCGGAGTTCGACGAGCGCCGCGACTCCCCCCTGATCCGCCGCGCCCGGCTCCCCGACTTCTCGGACCTGCCCGAGATCCTCGGGCGCGGCTCGATCGGCGTGATCGTCACGCCGAGCCGGACCAACTTCTTCTTCATCCAGAACCGCCTTCGTGGCTTCGAGTACGAGCTGCTCGGGAAGTACGAGAAGCGGCTGGACGAGAAGAACGGGCGCCGGCGCTTCAAGATGCTCTTCCTCCCGGTTCCCTTCAACGAGGTACTACCGGCGCTCCTGGCTGGAGAAGGTGACATCGCAGCCGCAGGCCTCACCGTCACCCCCGAGCGCGCGAAGTTGGTGGCGTTCAGCGAGCCGTACCTGAGGGGCGTGAACGAGGTGATCGTGACGCGCGCCGACGTCGAGCTGGAGTCACTGGACGAGCTTGCGGGCCAGACGGTGTACGTGGCGCGGGGCAGCAGCCACTTCGACCACCTGTCCACCGCCGTCCCCGAGGCCGACGTGAGGGAGGCACCGGAGCAGCTGACCGTCGAAGACCTGCTGGAGCTGGTGCAGGGGGAGGTGATCCCCTTCACCGTGTCCGATCGGCACGTGGCCCAGATCTGGTCCGGCGTCTTTCCGGAGCTCGTGATCCGGGACGATCTGGTGGTCCACGAGGGCGGCGACATCGCCTGGGCGGTGCGCCCGGGCAACCCGGAGCTCCTGGCCGACCTGAACGCCTTCGCGCGCGCCCATCGTCAAGGCACCTTGATCGGGAACGTGCTCTTCAAGCGCTACTTCAAGGATGCGCGCTGGGTTCGCGGGCCGTCCGTAGGAGAAGACGCACGGCTGCTCGAGCTGGAAGATCTCTTCCGCAAGTACGGCGAGCGCTACGACATCGACTGGCTCACCCTGGCGGCGCTGGCGTTCCAGGAGTCGCGCTTCGACCACAACGCCCGCAGCCGCGCCGGCGCCGTGGGCATCATGCAGGTGCTGCCGAAGACCGCCGCGGCCATGGGCATCCAGGACCCGGAGAACCTGGAGAGCAACATCCACGCGGGGGCGAAATACCTGGACTGGATGCGCGAGCACTACTTCGACGATCCCGGAGTGCGCCCGGGCGCCCAGGTCGACTTCGCCCTGGCCTCCTACAACGCCGGGCCGAACCGGGTGCGGCGCCTGCGGCGCAAGGCGCCCGAGCTGGGCTACGACCCGGACGTGTGGTTCGCCAACGTCGAGCAGATCATGCTGCAGGAGGTGGGCTGGGAGCCCGTGAGGTACGTGGCGAGCATCAACAAGTACTACTTCGCCTTGAGCCTCCAGTACGAGCTCTACCAGCGCAGGAAGCGGACCAAGGAGAACCTGCTGGGGGGCTGAGCTACAGCCCGAGGCGCGGCAGGGCGCCGCGGGGCCGGTCGGGATCCAGCAGGCCGGCGCCCTCGAGCGTCTCCGGGATCAGCCGCCGCACGTTGCGGTGGGCCCGGAAGGTCAGGTGCGCACCATGGTACCACTCGATCCGAGGCCGGTCCCAGTGCTCCCACAGGTCGCGGACCTGGTCGGGCGGCACCAGCTGGTCGGCGGTCCCGCCGAAGATCGCCCGGTGCGCGTGAGGCACCTTCGGCTCCAGCGCCAGCGGCGACACCACGCGCAGGATCTCGGCGACCTCGTCGTGCACCACGCCGTGGTGCTCCGCGTGGGTCAGGTGGAGGCTCGGTCCGTGGCGCCAGACGGCGCGGGCGATGTCCGTGAGCGGGATCCCCGGGATGGCGCAGGCCAGCTCGTCGTCGAGGCAGGCCAGCAGCGACGTCTGGTAGCCGCCGAGGGAGAGCCCCATCACGCCCACGCCGGGCGCGCCCTGGGCCCGGATCCACGAGAGCAGACGGCGCACGTCCCACATGGACTGGGCTTCGGCGTGGATCGAGTCCAGGGGGTCGCCGGCCAGGAACCCGTCGCCGCTGCGCTTGCCCTCGTGCCGCGGCCCGTGGAGCGGGAGCACCGGCACCGCCAGGTTGAGACCCAGGTGCTTGTGGAAGTACTCGGGCGCGAAGGCCAGCAGGTCCATGCCGGGCCAGCCCATCTGGAAGCCGTGCAGGCAGACGATCCAGGGCCGCGGCGCGCCCGGGTGCCGCACCACCCAGGCGTGAGCGGTGCGGTTCGGCGCGTAGCCGAGCCAGCGCTCGCGGCCCGGCTCGTCGGGATGCGGCTCGTAGCCGCTCTCGAAGACGAGGTGCTCGTAGGGAATCCGGCGCACCCGCTTCGTGCGCGCCTCGGGCTCGGAGAGTTCCGGCGGCGCCTGGTGGTAGTCCGCCGGCTTCTCGAGCCAGCCCCGCGCGCCGAAGAGCTCGGCGGCGTCGCGCACCTCGCGCGCGATGCGGGGCAGGTGCTCGCCGCTGCGCACGTCGAGCGTGATCTGCATCCACGCCAGCAGGGCATCGTCGACCGCGACCTGGGCGTAGAGGCCGAGTGACCCACGCGGCTCGGGGACCTCGGACCAGCGCGGCTCCTGATGCACGGACACCCTGCCCGCAGTCAGGAAGGAAGCGACGGACAGGGCGATCAGCGCCAGGGCCACGCCGGGGCCCGCCACCCAGATGGCGGGCACGGCCAAGGGCACCCCGAGCAGCCCGCCCACGGCGGCGAACTGCGGAATCCGCAGATCGCCGGGCCAGAGCAGCATCGCCACCCCGGAGGACAGCAGCAGACAGCCCGGGATCAGCGAGAACAGGAAGCCCACCACGCCGAAGCTCGCAGCCAGCCACAGCCAGCTGAGACCGGCCGCGAGGGGAACCAGCGCTTCCGGGCGCCGGCGGGTGAAATCGGGCATGGCATCCGGCATCGCGTCCCTAAGATACCCTGCGTCGATCCGGGGGCCCAATGTCCGCCGGCCGACAGCCCAGGCCAGCACCGGGAGGGAGCCATGATCCGCACCTGCCTCGTCTGCACCGCCCTCGTCGTCGGACTGGCCGCCTGCGACGCGTCGGAGCCGCTGCCGGAGACCACGGCCGCCCCCAGAAGGGCGACGCCCGCGATGTCCCCCCGCGCGGCCGAGGTGGCGCGGCGGGCGGCCGAGGTCGAGCCCCAGGTGGTGGCGTGGCGCCGGCACCTGCACGAGCACCCGGAGCTCTCGAACCGCGAGTTCGCGACGGCCGAGCTGGTGGCGGGGGAGCTCGACGCGCTCGGCCTCGAGGTGCGCCGCGGCGTCGCCCACACCGGCGTGGTGGCGCTGCTGCGGGGAGCCGGCGGCGGGCCGACGGTGGCGCTGCGCGCCGACATGGACGCCCTGCCCGTCGTCGAGGACACCGGCCTGCCCTTCGCGTCGACGCGGCGCACCAGCTATCTGGGGCGCGAGGTCGGCGTGATGCACGCCTGCGGCCACGACGCCCACGTCGCCATCCTGCTCGGCGTGGCCCGGGTGTTGTCCGGCATGCGCGACGACCTGACTGGCGACGTGCTCTTCGTGTTCCAGCCCGCCGAAGAGGGCGCGCCGCCCGGCGAGGAGGGCGGCGCCGACCTGATGCTGGCGGAGGGCGCGTTCGACGCAGGCCCGGAGGCGGTCTTCGGCCTGCACGTCGTGCCCGACGTGGCCGCCGGCGAGATCGGCTACCGCGCCGGCGGCGCCATGGCGTCGAGCGACCGGCTCGAGATCAGCGTGCGCGGCCGCCAGACCCACGCCGCCTACCCGTGGCGCGGGATCGATCCCATCGCCGCCGCCTCCCGCGTGGTGCTGGCGCTGCACGCGATCCCGGCGCGACGGGTCGACGTGCGCGTTCCGGCGGTGGTGTCGGTGGGCGCCATCCACGGCGGCGTGCGCCACAACATCATTCCCGACGAGGTGGAGCTGCTCGGCACCATCCGCTCCCTCGACCCGGATCTGCGCCCGATCCTGCACCAACGCGTGCGCGAGGTGGCGGGCGCAGCGGCCGCGCTGGACGGTGCCGAGGCCGACGTGCGCATCGAACTCGGCTACCCCGTGACCTTCAACGATCCCGAGCTCACCCGGCGCATGCTGCCGACCCTGCAGCGCGTGGCGGGGGCCTCGAACGTGCTGGAGCTCCCGCCGCGCACCGGCGCCGAGGACTTCGCCTACTTCGCGGAGCGCGTCCCGGGCCTGTACTTCTGGCTGGGGATCCGGGAGCCGGCGCTGGACCTCGCCGACGCGGTCCCCAACCACTCGCCGCGCTTCACCATCGACGAGAGCGCGCTCGGCCTGGGGGTGCGGGCCCTCGCCAGCCTGGCCCTGGACTACCAGGCCGGGGGTGGGCCTGGAGCGGGTGGGCCGTTGTAGTATGGGACCGGGAGGCGCGAGACCCTGAAGCTGCCGGTGCCCCTCCGCGACGAGCCCGCCTGGCCGGCGTCCGAGCCCGGCACGCTGGCGTTCCTGCTGGACGCCTCGAGTCCGCTCGAAGCGCGGCTCCTCCACGACTGGATCGAACGCCAGTGTCCCGAGGGCTGGCCGGCGGCGGACGTGGAGACGATCCCGATCCCGCCCTCCCGCCGGCGCACCCGCGCCGGCGTCGACCCGCACCTCGAGGACGCCGTCGCCAGCGGCGAAAACGCGCTGATGTGCCCGCTGCGGATCGCCTGGCTGCCGGCCAAGCGCGACGGCGTGCGCGTGGCGCGCTGGAGCGATCTGCTCACCCTGGGCGACCCGCGCGACCCCGGCCGCTGGCGCCAGCGCTGGACCCTGCGCCGGCATCCGGACCGCTGCCGGATCGTGGCGGGCGAGCCGGCGCCGCTCTCGGACCTGCGCCGGCGCTGGCGCGAGACCGGCGGGACCGACGCCGGCGCGACCATGGGGCTGGCGGAGTTCGTGGCGCGCCAGGCGGCCCTGGCCCTCGAGCGCGCCGAGCGCCGGCTGCGCGGCCCCCGCTACAAGGTGGCGCGCTTCGTGCGCGAGGACATCCTGGCGCGGCCCGCGGTGCGGGGCGGCCTGGCGCGCCTGGCGCGCGAGCAGGGCCGCCGCGAAGAGGCGCTGCTGAAGCAGGCCTCGCGCTACCTGCGCGAGATCGCTGCCAAGCAGAGCCCCTACGTGATCGACCTGTCCGCCTCGCTGATCCGGGCCATGTACCAGCAGGGCTACCGCGACCTGCGCTTCGATCCCCAGCAGCTCGAGGGGATCTCTGCCATCGGCCAGCGCCATCCGGTCGTCTTCTTGCCCTCGCACAAGTCGAACCTCGATCACCTGGTGCTCCAGTACGCGCTCTACGGCTGCGGCCTGCCGCCCAACCACACCGCGGGCGGCATCAACATGAACTTCTTCCCGCTGGGTCCGCTGGTGCGGCGCAGCGGCGTCTTCTTCATTCGCCGCAGCTTCCGGGACAACGAGGTCTACAAGTTCGTCCTGCGCCAGTACGTGGACTATCTGATCGAGAAGCGCTTCTCGCTGGAGTGGTACGTGGAGGGCGGGCGCTCGCGCTCGGGCAAGCTGCTCCCGCCCCGCTTCGGCCTGCTGGCCTGGGTCGTCGACTCCTGGCGGCGCGGCAAGTCCGACGACGTCTTCCTGATCCCTGTCTCCATCGCCTACGACCAGATCTCCGACGTGGGCGACTACGCGGCGGAGCAGAAGGGCGGCGCCAAGGAGAAAGAGAGTCTCGGCTGGTTCATCGGCGTGATCCGGCGCCTGCGCCGACGCTACGGCGACGTGCACATCCGCTTCGGGGAGCCTCTCTCCCTGGCGTCGGCCCTGGGCCGACCCGAGCCCGGCGAGGAGCCGGACGCCGAGGCGCCGGAGATCGAGATCCAGAAGCTCGCCTTCGAGGTCTGCGTGCGGGTGAACCGGGTCACGCCCATCACGCCCACCTCGTTGGTCGCCCTCACCCTGCTCGGGACCGGAAACCGCGCCCTCAGCGTCGACGAGCTGCTGGTGGGCATGCGCAACCTGCTCGGGTACGTGCGCCGGCGGAAGCTCCCGACCACGACCGAGCTGGACGACCTGGAGGTCCCGGACGGCGCGCGCCGCGCCCTCGAAGCGCTGCGGCAGAGCGGCGTGGTGTCCTGCTTCGACGAGGGGCCGGAAGCGGTCTACGCCATCGAGCGCGACCAGCACCACGCCGCCGCCTACTACCGCAACTCGATCGCCCACTTCTTCGTGAACGGCGCCATCGTCGAGCTGGCGCTGATCCGCGCCGGCGAGAGCGCCAGCGAGGATCCGACGGCCGCCTTCTGGAACGAGGCCATGGCACTGCGCGACCTGCTGAAGTTCGAGTTCTTCTTCGCCGAGCGCGACGAGTTCCGGCGGGAGCTCGAGGACGAGCTGGCGGGCCACGACCCGGCCTGGGCCGAGCGCCTGGCCGAAGGCAACGCCGCCGTCTGGCGCCTGCTGCGGGGCATCCGGCCCTACAGCGCCCACCGCGTGCTGCGCCCCTTCCTGGACGCCTACGACGTGGTGGCGGACGCGCTGGCGCGCCGCCCCGCCACCGCCGAGTTCGAGCAATCCGCGTTCCTGGACGAGTGCCTGCGGCTCGGTCGCCAGTACGTGCTCCAGGGCCGGGTGCGGAGTCCCGAGTCGGTCTCGAAGCCGCTCTTCGAGGTGGGGATCCGCGTCGCCCGCAACCGGCGCCTGCTGGATCCGGGGCTCCCCGGGCTCGCGGGACTCCGGCGCGCCCTGGCCACGGAAGTCCGCGACGCGATCCGGCGCGTCGAGGCCGTCGAGGCCCTGGCGGCCGCCCGTCGGGCCGGCATCGAGAGCTAGCTCCCAAATCCAAAAAGTCATTGTTATCGGCACGTTGAAGACGTGATACGGCTACGGCTTGACGATTCGAGCAATTACTCTAAGAGTATGTGCATGGAGTATCGGGTCGAAGAGCTGGCCGCCGGGGCCGGCGTCTCGGTGGACACGGTCCGCTTCTACCAGGGTCGGGGGCTGCTGCCGGCGCCGCGGAGGCGGGGCCGGGTGGCCATCTACGACGACGCCCACCTGGCGCGGCTGCGGCGCATCCGCTCCTGGCTGAAGGCGGGTCTCACCCTGGCCGTGATCCGGCGCCTGCTGGACCGCTCCGAGGGCGAGGCCGACGAGGCCCTGCTGGAGGCGCTGGCCGCGGAGTGGACCGGCGAGCGCACCTTCACCCGCGCCGAGCTGGCCGCGGAGTCCGGCGTGCCGGAGCCGCTGCTCGCCGCCGCCCAGAGCGCCGGCCTGCTGACGCCGCTGCGCGTGGGCGGGGAGGAGCGCTTCGCGGAGTCGGACCTGGCCATGGCGCGCGCGGGCCTCTCCATTCTCTCGGCGGGCTTCCCCATGGACGCCCTGCTCGCCCTCGCCGTGCAGCACGCGGAGCACGTGCGCGACGTCAGCGAACGGGCCATCGAGCTCTTCGATCGCCACGTGCGCCGCCCCTCGGACGACGGCATCGAGAGCGAGACCGTCACCCTCGCCTTCCGCGACCTGCTGCCGGCCGTGACCCGGCTGGTGGCCCTGCACTTCCAGCGAACGCTCGTGACCCAGGCGCTCGAGCGCCTGGAACGACGCGACGAGGACGATGCGCTGGCAGAGGCGCTGGCGGCGGTGGAGTCGTCGCAGCTGGAGGTCAAGTGGCGCTAGCGACCCTGCCCGAAGGCGCGGCCAAGGGCCCGGCGGTGCGCGCGATGTTCGACCGCATCGCGCCGCGCTACGACCTGGTGAACCGCCTGATGACGGGCGGGCTCGACCAGCGCTGGCGCGCGGCGGCGGTGGACTCGCTGCGCCTGGCGCCGGGCGCCCTGGCGGTGGACCTGGCCTGCGGCACGGGCGACTTGGCGGAGCAGGTGGCCGCGCGCGGCGCGCGCACGCTGGCCATTGACTTCGCGCGCGAGATGCTGGTGCGCGGACGCCGCCGCGGAATTGACGCGCACTGGGTGCACGGCGACGCCTCGGCCCTGCCCCTGCCCGACGCGGCGGCCACGGGGCTCGTGTGCGGCTTCGCCCTGCGCAACTTCGTGTCCCTTCCCGACGCCTTCGCCGAGATCGCGCGCGTCGTCGCCCCGGACGGCCGCATCGCGTTGCTCGAGGTGGACCGCCCGGACTCCGGCGTCGTCCGCGCGGCCCACGGCTTCTACTTCGACCGGGTGGTGCCGCGGCTCGGCGCCCTGCTCTCCGACGCCGCCGCCTACCGCTACCTGCCCCGCTCGACCGCTTACCTGCCTGCGGCGGACGAGCTGCGCGCCCTGATCGAGAAGGCGGGCTTCGCGGAGGTGGAGCAGCGACGTCTCCTCCTCGGCACGGCCCAGATCTGGACGGGAGTGCGGAGCTAGCACCATGGACCCGACCTCCCCGACTCCTTCCGCGACGGTTCGCGAGGCCGCTCGGCGAGCGTGCTCGGACGCAACCCGGCGCGGCGCACCCGCCTGGCTCGTCTGGCGCCACGCGCTCGCGCCCGCTGCGTCTCTCCCCGGTCTGGCCGTGGCTGGAGCCAGCGATCGCTTCCGCTGGGAGCTGCCCGAGCAGGGATTCGCCCTCGCCGCTGACGGCGTGGCGGCCGAGATCGAGGCCTCGGGCCCGGAACGCTTCCGCGCGCTGGCCGAGCAGGCCCGCAGCGTGGCGGACGCGACCTGGCTGGCGGACGAGCTCGGCGAGTCCGGGCTGCGTCCCGCCTGGCTGGGGGGCTTCGGCTTCCTCGACGACGCGCCGCCCATCGGCCCCTGGCGCGACTTCCCCGCCGCGCGCTTCGTGCTGCCCGCCTGGCTCGACGTCCGCGACGACGACGCCGCCTGGGCGCATCGCGCCGTCCAGGTGGATCCGGGAGCGCACGCTGCCGACGTGTTGGCGCGGCTGGCGCTGCCCCGCGAGCTGCCGACCGCAGCCGCAGCGGCCACCCGCGGCGCGCGATTGCGCAGCGAGCTGGACGAGTCCGACTACCTGGCGCGGATCCGGCTGGCCCTCGACGCCGTGCGGCGGGGTGAGGCGGAGAAGCTGGTGGTGGCGAGCGAGCTCCGCTGCCACGCGCCGGGGGGGCTGGACCTGGAGCGCGTCCTCGCCAGCCTGCGGGCGCGACATCCGGGGTGTCGGATCTTCGCCGTCGCCCGCGGCGATGTGACCTTCCTGGGTGCGACGCCGGAGCGCCTGGTGGCGGTCCGGGGCGGCGTGGTGCGTGCCGACGCCCTCGCCGGCACCGCGCCCCGCGGCCGGGACCCTGCCGAGGACCGCGCTCTCGCGCGGGCGTTACTGGAGAGCAAGAAGGAGCAGGAGGAGCACGCCGTCGTGGTGCGCGCGGTGCGCGAGGCTCTCGAACCGCTGTGCAAAACCCTCGAGCTGGACGAAGCGCCCCGCCTGCGACGCCTCCACCGCATCCAGCACCTCCACACCCGCGCGCGCGGCACACTCCCGCCCGGGACGAGCGCCCCGGTGCTGCGGGTCGCGCAGCGGCTCCATCCGACCCCGGCCGTATCGGGCTCACCGGGAGACGCGGCGCTCGCGTGGCTGTGCCGCAACGAAGGGCTCGACCGCGGCTGGTACGCTGGCGGCGTCGGCTGGCTCGACCTGGCCGGCGAGGGCGAACTGGCCGTGGCGCTGCGCTCCGCCTGGGTGCGGGGAAGCGAAGCGCGGCTCTTCGCCGGAGGCGGCATCGTCGCGGACTCGGACCCCGAGGCCGAGCTGCGGGAGACGCGCCTCAAGCTGGGGATGGCGCAGGCCGCCCTGGCCGAGGGCGCGTGGTGAAGCCCGTGGCCCCGGAAGCGGCCAACGCGAACTTCGCGTTCGCCCACGCGCTGCTCGACGAGCTGGCGCGCGCCGGCGTCGCGCACGTTTGCACCTGCCCCGGCTCCCGCTCGGCGCCCCTGGCCGTGGCGGCCGAGCGGGTCGGGCTGCGGACGTGGACCCACGTGGACGAACGCGCGGCTGGCTTCTTCGCCGTGGGCCTGGCGCGGGCGACCGGATTCCCGACGGCGCTGGTGTGCACTTCCGGTACCGCAGCCGCGAACTTCGCACCCGCGGTGGCGGAGGCGTTCACCGGTCGCGTCCCGCTGGTGGTGCTCACGGCCGACCGGCCGCCCGAGCTCCGCGACTGGGGAGCCGGACAGACGCTGACGCAGGCGGGGATCTACGGCGGGCACCTGCGCTGGTTCGCCGAGGCGCCCCTGCCGGAGCCGCGGGCCGAGATCCTTCGCCACGCGCGGGTGCTGGCCGCGCGCGCAGCCGCACTGGCAGCCGGCCCGCCGGCGGGCCCCGTGCACCTGAACCTGCCGTTCCGCGAGCCGCTCCACCCCGAACCCAGCGACGTGGAAGCACTGGCCAGCGAGGCGCGCCGCGAGCCGGATGCCGTGCAGGGTCGCGGCGACGGACCCTACACCCTCATCCACGCCGCACCCGACGAGCCGGACTGCGCCGTCGTCGAGCGGGTAGCAGCCGCCATGCGCGACAGCGAGCGCGGCGTCCTGCTGTGCGGGCCGCAGAAGCCCGACGCCGGGTTCGCCGAGGCCGTCGTACGCCTCGCCCGGGCCGCGGGCTGGCCGATCCTGCCCGACGTGCTGGCCGGCGTGCGTCGCGGCCCCCACACGAAGGAGGCGCCGCTCGTCACGCACTTCGATGCGCTGCTGCGTGCCGACGGCGCGGCCTGCGAGGCGACCCCGGACTGCATCGTGCGCTTCGGCGACACGCCCACCAGCAAGGCCGCCCGCCAGTGGCTGGCCCGGGCCCGCGACGCGCGCCAGATCGTGATCGACGGCGCGGGCGCCTGGCACGACCCGGACTTCCGCGCCTCGGAGATCGTGCGCGCGGATCCGACCCGGCTGGCGGCGGCGGTCGCCGAGCGACTGGAGGTGTCCGCAGCGAGGGCCACCCGCAGCCCGTGGCTCGAGACGTGGCTCGCCGGCGAGGAGCGGGCAGCCGGCGCCGTGGCGCGGCAGCTGGAGGCGGAGCCCACGCTCTTCGAACCGCGCGTGGTCCGCGAGCTCGGGGCGCTCCTCCCCGACGGGGCCACCCTCTTCGTGTCCAACAGCATGCCGGTGCGGGATGCGGACGGCTTCCTGCCCGCCTCGGCGCGCCGGCTGCGCGTGCTCGGCAACCGCGGCGCCAACGGCATCGACGGCATCGTTTCCACGGCACTCGGCGTGGCGGCGGCGGGCGACGAGCCCGTGGTCCTCCTGACCGGCGACCTGGCCCTGCTCCACGACCTGGGCGGTCTGTTGGCGGCGCGTCGGCACGGCCTGCGACTGGTGATCGTGGTGCTCCAGAACCAGGGCGGCGGGATCTTCTCCTACCTGCCCATCGCGGAGGCGGGTCCCGAGGTGGCGTTCCGCAAGCAGTTCGTGGGACCCCACGACCTGGACCTCCACGCCGCGGCGACCCTCTTCGGCCTCGGCTACGAGCGCGCCGACGACGCGGTCGCCCTGCGGGTCGCCGTGACGTCCGCGCTGGCCGCGCGCCGGACGACGCTGGTCGAGGTGCCGATCGACGCGGACGACAGCGTCGCCCACCATCGCGCGCTCTGGCGCGCCGTGGCGGAGGCCTCGCGATGAGCGGCCTCGTCGACGCGGCCGGCCATCGCCTGGCGGTGCGCGAGACCGGCGAGGGGCCGCCCCTGCTGCTGCTGCACGGCTTCACCGGCTGCGCGGACACGCTCGCGGGCACGGCGGAGGCACTGGCCGACGCGCACCGGGTCGTGTCGCTGGACCTCCCGGGACACGGAGCCAGCGAGAGCCCCGCGGACGCGGGCGCCTACCGCATGGAGGCCACCCTCGACGCGCTCGAGGACGTGCTCGACGCGCTCGGAGTCCCGCGCGCCCACGTCCTCGGCTACTCCATGGGCGGCCGGCTGGCGCTCGGCCTGGCGGCCCTGCGCCCGGAGCGCGTGGACCGCGTGGTCGTGGTGGGCGCCTCGGCCGGGATCGAGGATCCGGAGGCGCGCGCCGCGCGGGTGCGCGCCGACGAGGCGCTGGCCGAGTCGATCCTGGCGGGCGGAGTCCCCGCTTTCGTGGAGCGCTGGCTCGCGAACCCGCTGTTCCAGAGTCAGCGCCGCCTCGGCGTCGCCTTCTGGGAGGGGGCCCGCGCCCAGCGCCTGCGCAATCGCCCGCAGGGGCTCGCCCTCTCCCTGCGCGGCCTGGGCTCCGGCGCACAGCCGCCGCTCCACACCCACCTCCCGCGCCTGGCCGCGCCCGTGCTGGCCGTCGTCGGCGCCGAGGACCCGAAGTTCCTGGGCATCGCGCGCGCACTGGTGAGGCGCCTCCCGCGCGGCCGGCTGTGTCTGATCCCCGGCGCCGGACACGCAGCCCATCTGGAGAACCCCGCGGCATTCCACGCCGCGACCCGCGCCTTCCTGGCGGGAGCGGAGGCCGCGGTCGGTCTCCCCGCCACGCCCGCAACCGAGAGGAGCCCGAGAGCATGAGTGCCGTCGACTGGAAGACCGTGCGCGACTACGAGGACATCCGCTTCGAGAAGGCGGAGTCCGAGGGCATCGCGCGCATCACCATCTGCCGCCCGGAGGTGCGCAACGCCTTTCGGCCGAAGACCCTCTTCGAGCTGATCGAGGCCTTCGGGATCGTGCGCGACGACCCGGAGGTGGGAGTCGTGCTCTTCACCGGCGAGGGGCCCGACGCCTTCTGCTCCGGCGGGGACCAGAAGGTGCGCGGGAACGCCGGCTACGTGGACGAGCGCGGCGTGCCGCGCCTCAACGCGCTCGATCTGCAGCGCGTGATCCGAACCCTGCCGAAGCCGGTGATCGCGCTGGTGGCCGGCTACGCCATCGGCGGCGGCCACGTGCTGCACCTCGTGTGCGACCTCACCCTCGCCGCCGACAACGCGCGCTTCGGACAGACCGGGCCGCGGGTGGGCAGCTTCGACGCCGGCTTCGGCGCGGCCTACATGGCCCGCATCGTGGGCCAGAAGAAGGCGCGCGAGATCTGGTACCTCTGTCGCCAGTACGGAGCCGACGAAGCCCTCGACATGGGTCTCGTGAACGCGGTGGTGCCGCTGGCGGAGCTCGAGGCCACGGGCGTGGCCTGGGCGCGGCGGATCCTCGAGCACAGCCCGCTCGCGATCCGCTGCCTGAAGAGCGCCTTCAACGCCGACTGCGACGGGCAGGCCGGCCTCCAGGAGCTGGCCGGGAACGCCACCTTGCTCTTCTACATGTCCGAGGAGGCGCAGGAGGGACGCGACGCCTTCGTCGAGAAGCGCCAGCCGGACTTCTCGCCCTACCCGTGGCGGCCGTAGAGACGGCGACCCCGCCGCCCGCGGGCTGGCGGCTCTGGCTGGACGCGGTGCGGCCGCGCACCCTCCCGGCCGCGATCGGGCCGATCGCGGTCGCGACGGCGATCGCGGCGAGCGAGGGAATGGCGCACCCGGCGACGGCGATCGTCGCGCTGGCGACCGCCCTGCTGCTCCAGGTCGCCGCCAACCTGGCCAACGACGTCTTCGACTTCGAGCGCGGCGCCGACGCAGGCGACCGCCTCGGGCCGGCGCGGGTCACCCAGCGGGGCCTCGTCTCGCCGCGGGCGATGCGACGCGCCACCGCCATCGCCGCGCTGCTGGCTGCTGCCGCGGGCGCCGCGCTGGTGTGGCGGGGCGGCTGGCCGATCGCCCTGGCGGGCGGCGCCAGCCTCGCCGCCGCCATCCTGTACACGGGCGGACCCTGGCCGCTCGCCTACCGCGGGCTGGGCGACGTCGCGGTCTTCAGCTTCTTCGGAGGCGTCGGCGTCGTCGGTGGCTACTACGTCCAGGCGCTCCAGACCTCGCCCGCGGCCTGGGCCGCCGCCGTTCCGGTGGGTCTCCTGGCCACGGCGATCCTGGCCGTGAACAACCTGCGTGACCGCGAGAGCGACGCGCGCGCCGGCAAGCGCACCCTGGCGGTGCGCCTCTCGGAGCGCGCCGCGCGGCGCTACACGGCCGGGCTGGTGGTCGCGGCGCCGCTGGCGCTCGTCGCGTGCGTCGCGGCTGGCGCGCTTCCGCCGGGCGCCCTCGCAGCCCTCGCGACGCTGCCGTGGCTGCTCGGGCTGGTGCGCGAGCTCGCGACCCGGGACGGCGCGGCGCTGAATCCGTTGCTCGCCGCGACGGCGCAGCGGGGGCTGTTCTTCTCGCTGGCCCTGGCGCTGGGAGTCCTGCTGTGAGGGCGCGGGCGACGCCCTTCCGGATGCCGCTTGCGGCGCGCGTCGCCGGCGGACGCGGGTCGCTCCCCGCGCGCGAAGGCGAGCTCGTCTGCGTCGACCACGCGGGCACCTGCGGCTTCGGTGAAGCCACGCCCGTGGCAGGCTTCGGAACCCACGCCGACTTCCTGCGCGCCGCGCTGGAGTGCGCCCGGCGCGACGCCGCCGCGCGAGCGGCGGGCGAGCCCCTGGCCGAGGCGCTGGCCCGCGAGGCCGGAACCCGCGCGCGTGCCACCGTGGCGGTGGCACGACTCGTCATCGGCGACGGCGAAGCCCTCTGCGACGACGCCCGCCGCAGCGTCGCGGTGGGCTACTCGACGCTGAAGCTGAAGGTGGACGGCCGGTTTCCGGACGTCGCGCTCGCCCGCGTCGCGGGCGTCCACAAGGCGGTGCGGGCGGGCGTCGCACTGCGGGTCGACGCCAACGCCAGCTTCGGGCCCGCCGCCGCGGCCGCCTTCTGCCGCGCCCTGGCCGAGCTCGGCGTCGAGTACCTGGAGGAGCCGGTCTTCGGCAGCGACCTCGCCGCACTGGCGCGTCTGCGCGCGATCGGCGCGGTGCCCATCGCGGCCGACGAGTCCGCCTGCACCCGAGCGGCCGCCCAGCGCGTGATCGACGCGGACGCGGCGGACGTGCTGGTGCTGAAGCCCTCGGTCCTGGGCCTGGGCGACACCCTCGCCGTCGCGCGCCTCGCCCGGGAGCGGGGAATCGGCGTCGCGATCACCTCCGCCCTGGACGGCGCCATCGCACGGGCGGCGGCCCTGGCGGCAGCCGCCGCGCTTCCGGGCACGCCCCTCGCTGCCGGCCTCGCCACGGGCGACCGCCTGGCCGACGATCTGGCGGAGCTGCCCGAGCCGAGCCGCGGCGGGCTCGACGTTCCGCGCGGCGCGGGGCTCGGCGTCTCGCCGGATCCCGCAGCGATCGAGCGCCTGCGCACGGGCCCCGACCGGGAACTCGCCGGGTGAGCGCCGCCGCACCCGGCGCCGCCTGGATCCTCGCGCGCGCGGCGACGACGCCGAACGCCGCCGCCCTCGTCACACCCGAGGGCACGACCCTCTCCTGGCGCGCCCTCGCTGACCGCGCACGCCGCCTCGCCGGCGGCCTCGCCGCCCAGGGCGTCCGCCCCGGTGACGTCGTCGCCGCCCTCACGGGCAACCACCCGGACACCGCCGACGCCCTCCACGCCGCCCAGCTCCTCGGCGCCACCCTCCTCCCCCTCCACCCCCGCCACACCACCGCCGAGCACGCCTTCGCCCTGGGCCACGGCCGCGCCCGGATCCTGGTCCACGCCGGCGGACCATTGGAGGACCAGGCAGCCGCCGCAGCGGCAGAACTCGGCGACCTGGACGTCGCCTCGACCGCAGCCCTGACCGAAGCGCCGCCTCTCGTTCAATCACAGCGCGTCGGGGGCCGGGGGTTCCGGAGGCGTAATCCGCAGCGCGCTGACGGACTGGGAGCAAGTCCGACGGCCACGCTGCGCGCGAGGACATCGCCGGAGGAACCCCCGGCCCCCGACGCGCCCCTCGCCCTGCTACACACGTCGGGCACGACCGGTCAGCCCAAAGGAGCCCTGCTCAGCTCGGACGCCTTCTTCTGGAGCGCCGTCGGCTCCACCGCTCACCTGGGCACTCCGCCCGAAGAACGCTGGCTGGCATGCCTGCCCCTCTGTCACGTGGGCGGCCTCTCGATCCTGGTGCGGGCCACCCTCTTCGGAGCGACCGTGGTGCTGCACGACCGCTTCGACCCGGAGCGCGCCGCCCACGCACTCGACGAGGGCGCCATCAGCATCGCCTCCTTCGTGCCCAGCATGCTGCGCCGGGTGCTCGAGGTGCGCGGCAACCCGCCGCCGACGCGCGCGCTGCGCGCGATCCTCGTCGGCGGCGCCGCCTGCCCGCCGGCACTGCTGCGCCGGGCCTGGGAGTGCGGCCTCCCCGCCCTTCCCAGCTACGGTCTGACCGAGGCCTGCTCCCAGGTCGCCACCCTGCCCGTGGGTGAGGTCGGCCGGCGCGACGACGTGGCGGGCCGTCCCATCCCGGGGATGGAGCTGGCGATCCGCGATCCGGAGGGCCGGAATCAGCCCGCGGGCATCGCCGGCGAGATCTGCGTGCGCGGCCGCGCACTGATGGCCGGCTACCACGACGACCCGGAGGCCACGGCGGCCGCCCTGCGCGAGGGCTGGCTCCACACGGGCGACCTGGGCGTCCTCGGGCCGGACGGCTTCCTGCAGATCCTCGACCGGCGCTCGGACCTGGTGGTGAGCGGCGGCGAGAACGTCTACCCGGCCGAGGTGGAGGCCGTCCTGGAGCGTCACCCGGCGGTGTCGGAGGCCGCGGTCACGGGCGAGCCGGATCCGGACCTGGGCCGGCGGGTCGTCGCGTGGGTCGTACCCGGGGACGCAGCGCAGCCGCCGGACCTGGCAGGGCTGCAACGCCACTGCCGCGAGCAGCTCGCAGCCTACAAGGCTCCGCGGGCACTGCGCGTCGTCGCCGCGCTGCCGCGCTCGGCCTCGGGCAAGCTCCTGCGCCGCGAGCTGCACGCGATCGAGACTCCGCAGTCGCCGTAGCGACCCCGGGCCCACTCCCGATACCCTGGGGCCGTGCCGACCTGGCGCGGAACCTGTCACTGCGGTCGGGTCGCCTTCGAGGTGGAGGCGGAGCCCACCCATCTGGTGGAGTGCAGCTGCTCCCTCTGCCACAAGAAGGGCGCCGTCTACTTCCCGGTGTCCCAGATCCGTGCCGTCCGGATCGTGTCGGGGGAGGAGCAGCTGACCGAGTACCGGTTCAACACCGGCACGGCGCGTCACTTCTTCTGCCGCGTCTGCGGCGTGCACGTCTGCCACCGGCCGCGCATCGCCCCGGAGCGCTGGAGCGTGAACGCCCGCTGCCTGGAAGGCGTGGATCTGGACGCCTTCCCGCGCGAGGTCTTCGACGGCCGTGACTGGGAGGCCTCGGCGCGCGCCGAAGGCTGGAACGGGTAGTCACCCGCGGAGAGAGGAGCCTCCCATGACGACCACGCTCTCCCACGACGAGGCGCGCCGCGTCTACGATCGCATGGGCGCGCGCCACGATCTCATGAGCGCCTGGTACGAGGACCGCGCCCTCGACCGCATCGTCGAGCACGGCGAGTTCGGCCACGCGCACCGGGTCTTCGAGTTCGGTTCGGGCACGGGGCGCTTCGCCGAGCGGCTGCTCGCGGGCGAGCTGCCCGAGGACGCGCGCTACCGGGCCTGGGACCTGTCGCCGCGCATGGTCGCGCTGGCCCGGGAGCGGCTGGCGCGCTTCGGCGAGCGGGTCGAGATCCTGCACTCCGACGGCTCGCCGCCCACGAGCGAGCCCGACGCGAGCTGCGACCGCTTCGTGTCGAGCTACGTCTTCGACCTCCTCTCCGACGCGGACATCGACGCCGTGCTGGCCGAAGCCCAGCGCATGCTCGTGCCCGGGGGCCTGCTCTGCGTCACGAGCCTGGCGTCGGGCTGCAGCGGCTTCGCCGGTGTGGTGGGCGGACTCTGGTCGCGCATCCACGCGTTCCGCCCCACCTGGGTCGGCGGCTGCCGACCGATCCAGCTGGCACCGCGCCTCGACCCGAGCCGCTGGCGCCCGCGCCACGTCTCGCAGCTGGCCCCGCTCGGGCTGGCCATCGAGGTGGTGGTGGCCGAGCGGCCGGCGGACGCCGGCGGCGGAACTCCCGGAACTCCGGGCTAGCTCGGGACCGCGCGACTGGATCGAAACCCGGACCCCGAGGTCGTGTCTCGACGGGGCACATCGCCCCATCTCCATCGTCGGCGCGTCACCGATTCGTGCCGAAAGGCCACTTCTCCGTGCCCGGACAAGCGGATGACGGAACGGGGGCGAGTACGCCGCTTGCAATGCTACCCCGGAGACCACGGAGACTTTCATGCAGCGACGATGGTTCCCCGCTCTGGCAGCGCTCGTGCTCCTGCTCCCCGCCGGCAACGGAGCGGCAAGAGGCTGGCAGCGAGGCCACCCGGCGCGCCTGGCGGACTCGGTCCGCGCCTACATCGACGAGTACGGGATCGAGCCCCTGCCCGGACCCCCGTCGGTCAGCTCAGCCCTGTTCGAGCTGGGGCAGGCGCTCGCGTTCGACAAGATCCTGAGCGGCAATCGCAACATCTCGTGCATGACCTGCCACCACCCGGCCGTGGGGACCGACGACGACCGGCACCTGCCCCTCGGCGAAGGCGGGGCGGGCCTCGGCGAGGGCCGGGTCGGCGGGCACGTCATCCCTCGCAACGCCCCGGCGCTCTTCAACCTTCACGCCTTCGACAGCATGTTCTGGGACAGCCGCGTCGAGCTGGATGCGAACGGCGAGCTGTCGACTCCCGCCGGTAATCAGCTCAGCGCCGAGATGGCGCTGACCCTCGAGCTGGGCGTCGTCGCGGCCCAGGCGCTCTTCCCGGTGACCTCCCGTCACGAGATGCGCGGCTTCCCCGGCGAGAACGAGATCGGCGACCGGGCCGACGACGACCTCTCCGGCATCTGGGCCGACCTGATGGCGCGGCTCGGTGCGATTCCCGAGTACGTCGCCCTCTTCGAGGCCGCCTATCCCGGCGAGAGCTTCGCCGGCATGACGTTCGCCCACGCCGCCAACGCGATCGCGGCGTTCGAGGTGGCGGCCTTCGACGCCCGCAACAGCCGCTGGGAGCGCTTCGTCGCTGGCGACGATCGCGCGCTGCGCCCCTCCCAGCTCCGCGGAGCCCTGACCTTCTTCGAGGTGGGCTGCGCCGAATGCCACAACGGCGGCGCGCTCTCTGACTTCCAGCATCACAACACCGGCCTCGCCCAGTTCGGTCCGGGCAAGGGCGATGGGGCTACGGGCGGAGACGACTTCGGGCGCGAGCGGGTGACCGGAGATCCCGGCGACCGCTACCGATTCCGGACGCCGCCGCTCTTCAACGTCGAGCTGACCGGACCCTACGGCCACGACGGCCAGTTCCGCACGCTGCGCGGGCACATCGAGCACTACATCGCTCCCGAAGAGGCCCTCGAGAGCTACGACATCACCCGCCATGTGGTCGAGAAGGACCTCTGGGGCATGGTCGAGGACAACACCGACGCCGTCCTGATGAGCCTCGACCCGGCGCTCGACGACCTGGACTTCGGCCACACCCGAGGCGGTGCCAGGGCCCAGGCACGCCGGATCCGGTGGTTCTTGAAGGCGCTCAGCGACCCGGCCTCGCGGCACCTCGAATGGACGGTCCCGGACTCGGTGCCGAGCGGGCTCCCGGTGGCGGACTGAGGGCGGGCACCGCGCTAATCGGGCGAAGCCTGCACGTCGAGCGCGTAGTCGAGCAAGGCGTCGCCCTCGAACAGGAAGCAGCCCCCGAAGCGGCGCCGCGACAGCAGGTGGGGCAGCCACAGGCGGTCATCCTCCCACATCTCGTCGTAGGGGATGGCGTCGAGGGAGGTCCAGAGCGGAACCGCCTCCTCGGTCTCCCGCGGCTCGCCTGCGAGGCCGTCGGCCCGGAAGACGTGCACGTGGATCGAGTAGTCGTCCACGAACTGGAAGCGCAGCTCGCCGCTCGCCCGCAGGCCGGTGGGCGTCGCACGCAGCTCCTCTTCCACTTCTCGCACCGCCCCGGCGACGGGCGACTCGCCCGGCTCGAGGCGGCCTCCGGGGCCGTTGATCTTGCCCGCCCCGAGGCCCCGCTTCTTGCGGATCAGCAGGATCTGCCCGTCGCGCACCACGAAGACGAGGGTGGCCGGATCCCGCGGAACCCAGCGCCCCCAGTCGATCTCGCTCACACGACGCCAGGCGCCCATGCGGGCGTGATAGCATCGCCGCGGAGGTGCGTCATGAAGGCGATCTGGAACGGCCAGGTCCTGGCCACGAGCGACGACACCGTGATCGTCGAGGGAAATCACTACTTCCCGGCCGAGGCGCTCGACCGGAGCTTCTTCCGCGAGAGCGAGACCAGCTCGGTCTGCCCCTGGAAGGGGACGGCGTCCTACTACGACGTGGTCGTGGGAGAGGACGTCAACCGCGACGCCGCCTGGTTCTACCCCGAGCCCAAGCCCGCTGCGGCCGAGATCGACGGACGCGTCGCCTTCTGGCGCGGCGTCGAGGTGGTGCCCTAGCAGCTAGACGTGATTGCGCAGCATGAGCTCCTTGGGGTGGGGCTCCAGATAGTGCTGGCCGCGCAGGTATTCCACGTCCAGGGTGCGCACGTGGTGGCGGATCAAGGTGAGGGGCACCACCAGGGGCACGAGGCCGTTTCGATAGTCCTCGATCAGGTCCAGCAGCTCGCGCTTGTCGCGCGCGTCGAGCTGCTTCTTGAAGTAGCCGGCCATGTGGTGCATGGCGTTCACGTGACGCCGCGGCGTCGCGCGCCGCAGCAACGCCGCCATGAAGCCGTCGCCGTAGCGGCGGATGAACTCAACGCGGGGGGTCTCCTTCACCGCCGCCACCAGCCTGCCCAGCTCCCGGAACGCCTGGGGCGAATGGGCCATGATCTGGAGCTTGTGGGCGGTGTGGAAGCGCACGACGTCACCGCGGCCGAAGCCACCGGCGAAGAGGTCCCGCAGCCGGCGGTAGGCGAAGACCCGCTCGATCCAGTTCTCGCGCAGCACCGGATCGTTGAGGCGGCCCTCCTCCTCGACGGGCAGGTTCGGCAGCGCCTCGAGCAGCGCCTCGGCAAACAGGCCCCGGCCCTTGCGCTCCGCCATGCCGTTCTCCGCGTAGATCCGCACCCGCTCCATGCCGCAGCTGGGCGAGTCCTTCTTGAGCACGTAGCCCGTGAGATCGAGCTTGGAGAGGGCGCGCACGCGCTTGCGCGCGAAGGTGTGCATGTCCCGGGTGTGGTCGCGACCGCTCTTCGGGGCGACCATGCGCACGTCCTCGCCCTCGCGAACCAGGCGCACGCTCTCGCGGGGGGTGCCCATCCCGACCTCGACCTCGGGGCACACGGGAACCCACTCGACGAAGGGGCCCAGCGTGTCGGTGAGAAAGCGATCCCGCTTGTGGCCGCCGTCGAAGCGCACCTCGTTGCCGAGCAGGCACGAGGAGATGCCGACGCGAAGGGGCGCTTCGCTCACCGCCCGGCCTCCAGCAGGGCCGCGGTGCGGCGGGCCAGGGCGAAGACCGAGAGCGGCGCCGATCCCTCGGCCTTGTTGTTCACCGTCACCAGCGCGGCGCTGCCGCGCGCGGCGGTGCGCGCCAGCAGCCCCGCGAGCCGCTCGCGGTTGCGCGGATCCGGCTCCGCCAGCCGGTCGAAGGGGGCGTAACGCTCCCGCGCCTGCTCGTAGCGCATGCCCCGACGCAGCATCCAGCGTGCCACGAGCAGCGGCGCGTCGGGAGCCAGCGCCGCCTCCTGGACCTCCAGGTCGGGCATGCGGGGATGCAGCGCCAGGCAGTGGACGGCGCCCGCGTCACGCAGGGCCTGGACGTAGGCCGGCGTGAACCACGCCTGGTTGCGGATCTCCACCGCGTAGGCGGGACCGCGGGGAAGCCGCGTCAAGAAGCCGTGGAGGCGCTCGGCGAATCCCTCCGGGCCGCCGGCCAGGGCCGGATCCTGGGGCGGGAACTGGAACACCAGCGCGCCGAGCTTGGGCCCGAGCCCCGCGACGGCGGGCGCGACGACGGCGTCCGTCGCATAGGCCGCATCCAGGAAGCGCGGGTTTGGCTCGGAGCGCCCGCTCGGCGCGCGCAGCTGCGCGCAGGTCACGTGCTCGTGCGCCTTCACCAGGAAGCGGAAGCCGTCGGGCACCTCCGCGGCGTAGCGCGCGAGCAGCGACCGTTCGGGGGGCGCGTAGTAACTGCGGTCGATCCCGACCGCGCGCAGGAGCGGGTGCCGCGCGTAGGCGGCGAGCCCGTGGCGCGCCAGGAGAGCAGGACGGACGCTGCACTGCCAGACGCTGCCGGTCCAGCCCGGGAAGGACCAGGACGAGGTTCCGAGGCGGACGCCCGGCGGAATCCGGGTCGCGGCCGCGACGTCCTCGGCACTCGGGGGAGCCGGCTCGACGGCGATCGGCTCCCGGGCGAACAGGGGGATCTGGGTCGCCACGGGCGCCATTCTACTGCGGGAGACCGACGGCGCCCGCCTAAACCGCGATCCCGTCCTGCTCGCACACCTCGGCCAGCAGGCGTTCCATCGCGTCGCGAGCCAGCGACGTGCCGAGGGCGAGGCGCGCATGGAGCCGGGCGTCGGCCTGGTCACGGTTCTCGCATTCGCCCGCGTAGCGCTCGAAGGCGACCAGGCTCGTGACGATCGACGCCAGGTGATTGGGGCACTCGCAGTCGACCGCGCTGGCAATCTCCGCCAGACGCGCGAGCTGGCGGTCGTCGAAGCGCCGCTCCGGAGCGGGCCGTCCGTTGGGTCGGCGCAGCGTCTCCAGGGGAGCGAAACCCCGGCTGCGAAGCGCACCGTCGCTCGCGAACAGGTCCAGTACGTTGCGCCCCAGGGCCTCGAGCCGCAGGGGGCCACGCACGAGGCGCGCGCCGCGGCTGCCGAGCTGGGCCAGCATGGCGCGCCGGGCGAACTGGTAGACGATGAGTATGGGGCGGCCGCCGGACGCCCGCGAGATGCGTTCGAGCGCTCGCAGCGGCTCCCGCCCGAGCAGCTCGAGCCCGACGATCACCACGTCGCAGGAGTCCACATGCAGCCCGGAGACGAAGGCCTCGAGGGCGTCCTCGCGGACGCTCAGCTGGAGACCCGACGGGGCGCTTCCGTGTGCGCGGATCTGCTCGGCGATGCGCGGGTGCAGCAGCGCGACGCGCAGGGGCCCCCTGCGAGCCTCGCGGGGCGCAAGGGACTCCGACAGGCCGGCCATCCGCTCGAGGCGCGAGCGCAAGACCGCGTCTTCGAGACCCGCGACGCTTCCGATCGGCTCGCCGCACTCGGTCAGGGCCTTCAGCAGCTGGAGACGCGCCACGTCCTCGTCGCGGTAGCGGCGTGCACCTCCGGCGCTCCGGTCCGGCCTGACGGCCTCGTAGCGTCGCTCCCAGGCCCGGATCGTGTGCGGGTCCAGGCCCGTCAGGTTGGCCACCGTTCCGATCGCATAGCCTCGCGTTCGCTCGCTCATGCTCGCACCGCCTCGTATCGCTGAAGGGCCAGTCGCCGACGCTCGGCGTGATCCACGATCGGCGCGGGATACCCGGGCGCGAGGATCGGGGATTCCCAGGGCTTGTGGACCCGGCTGTCGGGCAGGTCGCGCAGCTCGGGAACCCAGCGCCGCACGTAGGCGCCGTCGGGGTCGTAGCGCTCGCCCTGGGTCGTCGGGTTGAAGATGCGGAAGTACGGCTGCGCGTCGGTCCCCGTCGAGGCAGCCCACTGCCAGCCTCCGTTGTTGCAGGCCGGGTCTCCGTCCACGAGCTGGCGGTAGAAGTGGTGCTCCCCGAGGCGCCAGTCGATCAGCAGGTCCTTGGTGAGGAAGCTCGCCACGATCATGCGGACCCGGTTGTGCACCCAGCCCGTGGCGGCGAGCTGCCGCATGCCCGCGTCCACGATGGGATAGCCGGTCCGGCCCGCGCACCAGGCCTGATAGCACTCATCGTCGTTCTCCCACTCCAGGGCATCGTACTCGCGGCGGTAGGACTCGCGCGCCACCCGGGGATGCTCGGCCAGGATGGCGTAGTAGAACTCGCGCCAGATGAGCTCGTCCACCCACTTGCGCACGCCGGGCCCGGCGGCAGGGTCCGCGCAAGCGAGCTCGTGCGCCGCATCGATGCAGGTGCGTACGGAGATCGCGCCGAAGCGGAGGTATGGCGACAGGCGTGAGGTCCCGTCGACGGCGGGACGATCGCGGTCTCGCGCGTACGCGGCAACCGGCCCGTCCAGGAAGGCGTCGAGGCGCCGCCGGGCGGCGGCCTCGCCACCCGTCGGAAGCTCTGCGCCTTCGTCCGTGAAGCCCAGATCCTTCGCGCTGGGCAGCACGTCGCTGCGGACGCGCGGGATGGGGCGCGGCAGCCGCAGCGGTCCCGTGGGCAGCTCGGGCTCCTCCGCGAAGCGTGCGCGCCAGGTCTTGGCGTAGGGCGTGTAGACCGCGTAGGGCCGCCCCGCAGCGGAGCGCACCTCATCGCTCTCGTAGACGACCCGGTCCTTCACCGTCTCGACCCGGCAGCCGTCGCGCTCGAGGCGCTGTCGGATGCGCTCGTCACGCCCGCTCGCGAATGCCCCGTAGTCGCGGCTCCAGACGACGCGCTCGGCTCCGGTCTCGTGCGCGTGCCGTGGCAGCTCGCGCTCGGGGCTGCCGCACCGCACCACGAGCCGGGTGCCGCGCTTGCGCAGGTCCGCGTCGAGCCGCGCGAGGCAGTCCAACAGGAACCGGACGCGCGGCTCCCCGGTCCGGGCCGAATCGAGCAGGCCTTCGTCGAGGATGAAGACCGGAGCCCACTCGTCGACCCGCTCGGCCAGGGCGGCCAGGCCACGGTGGTCACGCAGGCGAAGATCGCTCCGGAACCAGAAGAGACCGCGCATGCTCAGCGGCCGTCGGGAAGGGCGCAGGAGCCCTGCTCGCAGGCGGCGTCGGTTCGCCCGGTCCAGCGCAGGCGGTTTCGGGCGAAGACCCGGTACCCCGCATCGAAGACCCGCCCCAGCCCGGGCCAACGCGAGGGCGCCAGCAGCCAGCCGAGCCCCACCGCGGCGTAGGCGCGGCGGAAGACCTCCATGCCTTCCAGGACCCGGCCGTCCGGCAGCACGCCGTGAATTCGTCCCATGACCGCCGCCTGGTCGAGACCGTAGGTCGCCGGGTCGAAGCCGGGCGCCGCGATGTCCTCCAGCGCCAGGCGACCGCGGCCGTTCCGGCGCTCGAGGAAAGCGATCTCCCGCCGGCAGAGCGGGCATTCGCCATCGAACAGCATCTTGATGTCCCAGGCCGTAGGCGTCGTCATGCGCTCGAACTTGACTGACGGGATGGCTTTGTCAAGTTCATGTCTAGTTTTGAGGGGAAGCGACGTGAGTAAGCGACCCGGCTACGCCCTGGCCGCCGTGGTACGGCTGACCGGGCTCAGCGCCCACACGATCCGAGCCTGGGAGCGTCGCTACGCCGCCGTGGTGCCGGAGCGAACTCCGGGCGGAACGCGGCGCTTCAGCGACGCTGACGTCGCGCGCCTCCGGCTCCTGAAGGAAGCGGTCGACGCGGGCCACCGCATCAGCCAGCTCGCCGGACTCGAGAACCCGCAGATCGAACGCCTGCTGACCGGGCCGGCCCGGCGCGAGGCCCGCCCGCAGACGGAGCTGCTCGACGCCATCGACCGCCTCGATCTCGCCGAGGTCGAGCGCTCGCTGGCGCAGCAGTTCAGCGTGCTGGGGCCGACCGGCTTCGCGCGCCAGGTGGCGGCGCCCCTGCTGCGCGAAGTCGGGGACCGCTGGCAGGCGGGCACGGCCTCGATCGCGTCCGAGCACCTCCTCTCGGCGGTGACCCGCGGAATCCTGGGCAGCGTGCTCCGGGGCGCGTCGCACGGCGACGCCCCGCACGTGATCTTTACGACGCCCCCCGACGAGCGCCACGAGCTGGGGGCGCTGATCGCCGCCGTGGCGGCAGTCGGGGCCGGCGCTGCGGCCACGTATCTCGGGCCGGAGCTGCCGGTGGACGAGGTCGTGGCGGCCGCCGAACGCTGCCGACCCGCCGCGGTCGCCCTGAGCCTCATCCACCTGGGGCCGGGCGCGGCCGAGCCGTACCTCCGCCAGCTGCGCCAGCGGCTTCCCGGCGATGTCCGGATCTGGGTCGGGGGCCAGCAGCCGGCGTCGCCGCTGCCCGGGGTGGATTTCTTCAGCGACCTGGACGAGTTGGAAGGCGCCGTCCGGCACCTGGCCCGTCTCCCCGAGGGCGCCACGGCGAGATCCCCCTGGGGATAAATGTCTATATTTTTATAGACATTTGATTGACATCTCGTCCAGCCCATGTCAACATCCTTTCATGGACTTCGACACCCACAACGTTCCCGAAACCCGCACCGACTCACCGGCCGCCAGCACGCGCGCCGAGGCGCATGCCTCGCCCGAGCCGCTCGGGGACGGGGTGGCGCCGGCCTACTCGCTCAAGCGCTACCTGCGCGACATAGCGCCGGTGAGCACGCTGACCCGCGAGAACGAGCAGGAGCTCGCCGGGCGGATCCAGCAGCACTCCGAGGCATTCCGAAGCGCAATGGAGGCGATCCCGTTCACCGCGCGCTTCGCGCTCGGGCGCTGGTGCGAGCGGCGCGGGGCCGGGCGCACGACCGCGTCGCTGTCGGCCAGCTGGCGCGACCCCGCCCTGCCCGACCCCGGACCCGGTGTGGACCGCGCCCTCGCGCGCATCCAGCGCCTGCTCCAGAAGCGCGACGCGGGCGGCAGCTCGAATCCGGGTCGCATCGACAGCGACCTCTCGCGCGCCCTCCGCGATGCGAACCTGTCCATGGCGTTGATCGAGGAGGCCTGGCGCGAGCTGCGGCTCCAGCTCCGCCGGCGGACCCGGGGTCTGGCCGAGCGAGCCGGAATGCCCGCGCCGGAGCTGCGCAGCCGGCTTCGCGCCATAGACGGTCACCACGACGAGATGCTCGAGGCCAAGAACACCTTCGTGCACCACAACCTCAAGCTCGTGGTGCACATGGCCAAGCAGTACCGGGGCATGGGACTCGGCTTTGGAGACCTGATCCAGGAAGGGAACATCGGCCTGATCCGGGCGGTGGAGAAGTTCGACGCCACGCGCGGCTTCAAGTTCTCGACCTACGCCGCCTGGTGGATCCGGCAGTCGTTCATCCGGGCCGTCCAGAACCACTCGCGCACGGTCCGGCTGCCTTCCCACGTCTACGACCTGGCCATCCGCGAGAAGCGCACCCGTGGCGAGCTCACGCGACGCCTGGGTCGCGCCCCGGAGAACCAGGAGATCGCGGCGATCCTGGGCGTCGAGGAGAACGAGATCGAAACCCTCCAGCGCGCCACCTTGAAGCCGAACTCCCTCGACGAGGAGGTCCCCGGCTTCGAGGGACAGGTGCTCGCCGATCGCCTGGCCGACGGGGACGTCGCGGATCCGATCCAGCGGGTTGCCCAGCAGGAGATCCAGCCGGAGATCCGAGACCTGGTGCGGGAGCTGGACGAGCGCGAGCGCACGATCGTCGGACTCCGCTTCGGGTTGGGTGGCAACGAGCCCCACACGCTCCAGCGCGTGGGCGAGGAGCTCGGGCTCTCGCGCGAGAGGATCCGCCAGATCGAGGCTCGCGCACTGGCCAAGATGCGAGCCCGCGCCGACGCGCGCGGCCTCGGCGCCTTCCTCGAGAGCCAGGCCCTGTCGTGACGGGCGTCGAGCTGGCCGAGTCCGGCTGGCTTCCGGACGCGCTCGTGCGAGCGGGCATCCGCCGGATGCTGCGGGAGCGCCTGAACGAGGTGATGCCGGAAGACGCCGAGCGACGGGCCGAGGCGAAGCAGGCGTTCCTCGCGAGCATGCGCGATCAGCCCATCGCGGTGGCTCCGGAGCGGGCCAACGACCAGCACTACGAGGTCGAGCCGGGCTTCTTCGAGGCCGTCCTCGGGCCCCGCCTGAAGTACAGCTGCGCCCACTGGGCGGTAGGCGTACAGGACCTCGCCCTGGCGGAGGAGACGATGCTGGCCCTCTCGTGCGAGCGGGCCGATCTCCACGACGGCATGCAGGTGCTCGACCTGGGCTGCGGTTGGGGCTCGCTCGCGCTGTGGATCGCCGAGCGCTACCCGCGCTGCCGCGTCCTGGCCGTCTCCAACTCGAAGCCCCAGCGCGAGTACATCCTGGCGCGCTGCCAGCGGGAAGGCTTCGACAACGTCGAGGTCGTGACGAGCGACGTCAACCACTTCGAACCGGAGCGGACGTTCGACCGCATCCTGTCCGTCGAGATGATCGAGCACACGCGCAACTGGCAGGCCCTGCTGGCACGGGTCGCCGGCTGGCTCCAGTCCGACGGCAGGCTCTTCCTGCATCACTTCGCCCACCGCGAGGCCGCCTACCCCTACGAGGATCGCGGAGACGGCGACTGGATGGCGCGTCACTTCTTCACGGGCGGCATCATGCCCTCCGACGATCTGCTGCTGCACTGCCAGCAGGACCTGCTCGTGGAACGCAGCTGGCGCGTCTCCGGCCAGCACTACGCCCGCACCAGCGACGCCTGGCTCCACAACCTGGATCGCGCCCGCGCACACGTGGTGCCGGTGCTGGAACGCGTGTACGGCAGCCGCGAAGCGACGCGCTGGCTGCACCGCTGGCGGCTCTTCTTCCTGGCCTGCTCGGAGCTCTTCGGCTACCGCGAAGGCCAGGAGTGGTGGGTCGTGCACGCGCGTCTCGCGCCCGCGGCGCCGGCCCCGGGTGTCGCATGAGCCATCACGACGGCTGGAGAGGATGGACCGTGATCCGGATCGCCACGCTGCTGATCGCACTCGCCCTCGGCGTTCCGGCCCAGGCCGAGGACCTGGACGACGAATCGGGCCTGGTCGTGGAGGGCGTATCGTTCCAGCGCACGCTGTCGGCGGGGAATACGCCGCTGCAGCTCTCGAACGCCGCGCTCTTGCGCTACCGGATCGTCTTCAAGGCCTACGTGGCCGGGCTCTACCTGGCCCCGGGGATCTCGCCGGAGCGGGCGCTGGAAGAAGTGCCGAGGCGCCTCGAGATCGAGTACTTCTGGGCCATCAAGGGCGACGACTTCCGCGAGGTCACGTTCCAGGGGATCGAGCGTAACGTCGAGCCGGCAGCCTACGAGGCCCTGATCCCGAGGATCGAGCGCTTCAACGCATTCTACCGCGACGTGGAACCGGGCGACCGCTACGCCATCACCTACCTACCCGGCAGGGGCACCGAGCTGTCGCTGAACGGGGAGCCCCTGGGCAGCGTGGAGGGGGCCGACTTCTCGGCGGCGCTCTTCGGCATCTGGCTGGGCGAGGACCCGCTCGATCGCAAGCTGAAGGACCGGCTTCTCACCCACTCGTGGTAGGGTCGGCTGTGGCACCCGATTCCGGCGTGCGCCGCGCCATCACGATTCCCCTCTACCTGCTGCTGTTCGTCGTCTCCGTGGCGACCTCACCGCTGCTGTTCGCCGGCACGATCCTGGCCGACCTCGCGCTGCGCTCGCGCTTCGGAGTGACCCGCGCCCTGGCCTTCTTCATCTGGTACCTGGGCTGCGAGACGCTCGGTCTGGCGGCGGCGGGAGGCGCCTGGCTCGCCGTCCGGGTGCTGCGCGGGTCGCCGCAGCGCTACCTCGCGTGGAACTTCGCGCTGAAGTGCTGGTGGGCCCGCCAGCTGGTGCGCGGCGCTCGCCTCTGCTTCGGGCTCCGCTTCGAAGTCGAGAACCCGGAGGTGGCCGTTCCCGGACCCGTGCTGCTCTTCATGCGCCACGCCAGCACGGCCGACACCGTCCTGACCACCGCGCTGCTGTCCGACCCCTTCCGGATCGAGTTCCGCCACGTGATGAAGCGCGAGCTGCTCTGGGACCCGTGTCTCGACGTGGTGGGAGGACGGCTCCGCAACTGCTTCGTCGATCGCTTCTCGGACGACAGCGCCGCCGAGATCGCCGCCGTGGCGGAGCTGGCCCGGGACCTCGGGAGCGACGGGGTGTTGATCTACCCCGAGGGCACGCGCTTCACGCCGGAGAAGCAGGCGCGGGTGCTCGAGAAGCTCGAGGCCCGGGGCGAGGCCGCGCTGCTCGAGCGCGCGCGCGCGCTGCGACACGTGCTGCCCCCTCGCCTGGGCGGCCCCCTGAGCCTGCTCCAGGCGAGCCCCGGCAGCGACGTGGTCTTCTGCGCCCACGTCGGCTTCGACGGGATCCGCAGCTTCAGCGACTTCCTGCGCGGAGGACTCGTCGGGCAGACGGTCCGGGTGGTGTACTGGCGGATCCCGGCCAGCCAGGTGCCCCCCGATCGCGACGCCCAGATCGACTGGCTGCTCGACGAGTGGCAGCGCGTGGACGCGTGGATCGCTGCCAACGGAAAGGCCCCGGCATGAGCTCCCCCACGCACCTGCTCGAACGCGACCAGTGGATCCCGGCGCCCCTGGACGACGTGTTTGCCTTCTTCAGCGACGCGCGCAACCTGGAGCGCATCACGCCGGCCTGGCTCGGCTTCCGCATCCTGACGCCCGGGCCGATCGAGATGGCCGTCGGCGCGCGCATCGACTACCGGATCCGTCTGGCGGGCGTGCCCGTGCGCTGGCGCACGCGCATCCGCGAGTGGAAGCCGGGAGAGGGCTTCGTGGACGAGCAGGAGCGCGGCCCCTACGCGCTCTGGCGCCACAGCCACGTCTTCCGCGAGCTTCCGGGCGGCGTGCTGATGACCGATCGGGTGGAGTACCGGCTGCCGCTGGGTCCGCTCGGGCGCCTGGCCCACGCGCTGGCGGTGCGCGCGTCCCTGGCGGCGATCTTCGACTACCGCTTCGGGTGCATCCGGCAGATCTTCCCGTGACCCTGGCCGCGCTGCTCGCAGCGACCGCGGCGTTCACCACCGCCGCCATGCTCGTCCTCTGGCTGCTGTCCCTGCGCCTTCGCGACGCCAGCATCGTCGACATCTGGTGAGGCTTCGGCTTCGGAGCCGTCGCCTGGGTGGCATTCGTCCTCGGCGCCGGCTGGCGCCCGCGCGCCCTGCTGGCGGCGTGCCTCGTCTCGCTCTGGGGCCTGCGACTCGCGGGGCACCTGGCGCGACGCAACCTGGGCCACGGCGAGGATCCGCGCTACGCCGCCATGCGGTCCCGCCACGGCGAGCGCTTCGGCCGCGTCAGCCTGGTCAGCGTGTTCGGGCTCCAGGGCGCGCTGCAGTGGGTCATCTCCCTGCCCGTGCAGCTGGCGATCCAGGCGTCGCAGCCCGCTGCGTGGACCGCCTGGGACGGGATCGGCGCGCTGCTGGTGCTGGCCGGCGTCGCCTGCGAAGCCACGGCCGACTGGCAGCTGGCCCGCTTCAAGGCGGATCCGGCGAGCCGCGGCCAGGTGATGGATCGCGGCCTGTGGCGCTACTCCCGCCATCCCAACTACTTCGGCGACGCGCTCGCCTGGTGGGGCCTGGGCATCGTCGCGCTCCCGGTCGCGGGCGGCAGCTTCACCCTGCTGGCTCCCGCCTTGATGACCTTCCTGCTGCTTCGCGTCTCCGGCGTGCCCTTCCTCGAGCGCGGCCTGGCGCGCCGGCGACCGGGCTACGCGGAGTACGTCGCGCGCACAGCGGCCTTCGTGCCCTGGTTCCCGCGGCGCCCGCGGTGATATCCTGCCGGATCCCCCACCACCCGGAGCCCCCCTGTGACCGAGAGCGCGAGCCCCCCGCCCGGCAGTCTCGACTCCCACGCCCAGAAGACCCCCGATGCGCTGGCCCTGGTGGAGGGAGAGCGGCGGCTCAGCTGGTCCCAGTGGCGAGCGCGCGCCTGCCGGCTGGCGAGCTTCCTGCGGGACCGCTTCGGGCTCGAGCGCGGCGACCGCGTGGCCTGGCAGCTCTACAACCGCCTCGAGTACTACGAGCTCAGCTACGCGCTCCAGAAGCTCGGCTGCCTGCCGGTTCCCATCGGCTATCGCCTGACGGGGCCGGAAGCCGCGTACATCGTCGACGACTCCGACGCCAGGGCCGTGCTGTGCCAGGGTCGCTTCGCCGAGCGCCTGGGCGGCGCGCTGTCCGAGATGACACAGATCTCCGAGGATCGCGTGCTGGTCGTGGACGACGGGGTCGACTGGCGGGCGCAGCTGCCCAAGGCGACCGCCTTCGAGGACGCCATGGCGGAGGGCTCGCCCGAGAACATCCCGCCCCAGGGCACCGCGCTCGGCGGCTCCATCATCTACACCTCGGGTACCACGGGCCGGCCGAAGGGAGCCTTCCGCGACCCCCGCGACCCCGACATGCGCGCCAACATCGCCAAGCTGATGTTCGGCATCCTGCAGGCGTTCGGGTACGCGCCGCCGGACGTGCACCTGCTGTCCTGCCCGCTCTACCACTCGGCCCCGCCGGCGGTGGCCCTGCTCACCCACCTGCTGGGCGGTACCGTCGTGATCCAGTCCCGCTTCGATCCCGAGGACACGCTGCGCCTGATCGACGAGCACGGGGTGACGTCCGCCTTCGTCGTCCCTACGATGCTGAACCGCATCACGGCGCTGCCGGAGGAGGTGACCTCCCGCTACGACCTGTCCTCCATGCAGCGCCTCAGCGTGGGAGCGGCGCCTTTCCCGCATCCGCTGAAGCGCAAGACCGTGGAGCTCTTCCCCAACCCCTGCGTGTACGAGTTCTACGGCGCCACCGAGACCGGCTTCAACACGCTGATCGGCCCCGACCACCTGCTCGCCAAGCCCGGATCCTGCGGCCGGGCGCTGCCCACCAACGACATCAAGATCGTGGACGACGAGGGCCGCGAGGTCCCGACCGGCGAGATCGGCGTCCTCTACGTCAAGAACCCGATCCTGATCTCGGGCTACTACAAGAACCGCAAGGCCACCGAAGAGTGCCTCGTGGACGGCTACTTCAGCGTGGGCGACATGGCGCGGGTCGACGAGGACGGCTTCTACTACATCGTCGACCGCAAGAAGGACATGATCATCTCGGGCGGCGTCAACATCTATCCGGCCGAGGTCGAGTCCGAGCTGCGCAAGCATCCGGACGTCTACGACTGCGCGGTGATCGGCGTGCCCGACGACGAGTGGGGCGAGGCCGTGAAGGCGGTCGTGCAGCTCCGGCCCGGTGGCGACGCCGACGCCGAGACGATCTGCGAGTTCCTGGCCGAGCGCGTGGCGGACTACAAGCTGCCCCGCAGCGTCGACTTCGTGGACGAGCTTCCGTACAACCCGTCGGGCAAGCTGCTGAAGCGCGAGCTGCGCGAGCGCTACTGGGAGGGCTCGGGCCGCTCGATCTAGCCGAAGAGCCCGAGCACGGTCTGCCACAGGGCGGGCACCGACTGCCAGAGCACGACGGCCAGCACGACGGGCACCGGCACCCGCAGCAGCCAGCGCCAGAGGACGAACCAGCGCACGCCCTCGGCGCCCCGCCGCACTTCCGCCATCGGGTCGCGCATCACCCAGCCCACGAACAGCGCCAGCATCAAGCCGCCGCCGGGCAGGAGCAGGTTGCTGGCCGTCTTGTCCATCACGTCCAGGACCTTGGGCGAGAGCGCCGCTGCGACGCCCATCGCTGCGATCACCGAGCCCAGGATCACGGCGGCACGCCGTCGGGCCCAGCCGAGCCCGTCCATGGCCGACGCGACCACCACCTCCAGGAGCGAGATGGCCGACGTCAGGGCCGCCACCACCAGCGCCGCGAAGAAGACCAGCCCCACCACGCGACCCGCCGCGCCCATGTCCGAGAAGGCGCCGGGCAGGGTGATGAAGAGCGTGCCGCCGGTGCTCTCCATCACCTCGCCCTGGAGCCCCAGGGCGAAGATCATCGGGAAGACCGCCAGCCCGGCGATGAACGCCACGGCAAAGTCCGTCAGCGCCACGAACAGGGACTCGTTGGGCAGGTGCTCGTGCTCGGAGAGGTAGCTGGCGTAGGTGAGCATCGCGCCCATGCCCAGGCTGAGGCTGAAGAAGGCCTGGCCGGCGGCGGCCTGGAGCACGCCCCAGTCCAGGATCTCGCCGAAATCCGCCGCCAGGTAGAAGTCGTAGCCTCCGTCCGAGCCGGCGAGAGTCGCGGCGTAGATCGCCAGCGCCACCACCATCAGGAAGAGGAGCGGCATCAGCACGACGGCGGCCCGCTCGATGCCCGCCTTCACGCCGCCGGCCACGATCGCAACGGTGGCCAGCATGAATCCCGCGTGCCAGGCCACCGCGTCCCAGCCGCTCTCCACCCGGCCGAAGAAAGCGCCGGCGTCGGGCCCGAATCCCTGAGCCGCGGCGGTCACCGCGTAGCGCACCGTCCAGCCCGCAATCACGCTGTAGTAGGCGAGGATCAGGAAGCCCGTGGCGACGAAGATCCAGCCGAGCGGCGTCCAGGCGCGGCCGCCGAAGTGGGCCAGGGCGCCGATCGGACTGCGCCCGGAGCCGCGGCCGATGGCGAACTCCGCCAATAGCACCGGCAGCCCCACCACCAGGGTGACGGCCACGTAGAGGATCACGAAGGCCGCGCCACCGTTCTCGGCGGTCAGGTACGAGAAGCGCCACATGTTGCCGAGGCCCACGGCGGAGCCGACGGCGGCCAGGATGAAGCCGAGCCGACTGCCCCAGTGCTCGCGCCCTGCTTCGGGACTCATGAATTCCCCCCGGAGGTGCCGCGGGGGGACGGCGCGGCGGAGGATAGCCTCCCGGCCCGGAACGCGGTAACCGTCGCGGCGGCGGCGACCCCAGGAGACCCCATGAGCGAAGGACTGGCAGGCAAGCGCGCATTCGTGACCGGCGCGTCCCGCGGAATCGGCCGGGGCATCGCCCTGGCCCTGGCCCGGGCGGGAGCCGACGTGGCGGTCTGCTACCGACGCGAGGCGGACGCCGCGGGCGCGGTGGTCGCGGAGATCGAGGCGCTCGGGCGTCGCGCCTGCGCGGTTGGCGCGGACGTGCGCGATGTCGACGCCGTCCGCTCCGCGGTAACGGGAGCCGTCGACGCCCTCGGCGGAGTCGAGGTCGTGGTGGCCAACGCCGGCGTTCCCACCCGCTTCCAGCCGCTCCACGAGGTGGATCCGGGCTACTGGCAGCGCGTCATCGACATCGACCTGACTGGCGTCTTCCACACCCTGCACGCGACCCTGCCGATCCTGCGCGAGCAGCGCTCCGGCGTGATCCTGACGATCTCTTCCGTGGCGGCGGACTTCTGCGGAGGCAACGGCGGGCCGTACAACGCCGCCAAGTGCGCGGTCAATGGCCTCACCATCACGGTGGCGCGGGAGAACGCGCCCCTCGGCATCCGGGCCAACGTGATCGCGCCGGGCTTCATCGCCACGGACATGGGCCAGGGCCTGATCGACCAGCACGGGGACGCCATCCTGGGCTCGATCCCGCTCGGTCGCGCGGGAACGCCGGACGAGATCGGTGAGCTCGCCGTCTACCTGGCCTCCGAGGCCGGAAGCTGGATCACCGGCCAGGTCTTCCGCATCGATGGCGGCGCCCTGGGAGCGAGCGCACGCGGGGCGTTCTAGAAGCCGCCGGGATACTCCCGGCGCCAGCCGCGGCGGCTCATGCACTTCTCGAACCCGTCGTCGTCGTCCGTCAGGATCTCGCAGGCCTCGCGGGTGTCTCCGTAGCGGCGCTCGTTCTCCGACTTCACCTTCCAGGGGCGCGAGCGGGACTGGCAGGCGGAGCCGACGACGAGCACCAGCATCAGCGCCAGCGCCAGCGGCCTCACGCGTCGTCGCCCGCCTCGAGCTCCTCGATCCGTTCGACCGAGCTGCGGATCTGCTGGCGCAGGCGGGCGATCGTCTCCACCCCCTCCTGCACCTCCGGCAGCCCGACGGAAATCGTGGCGTCCTCCACCAGCGGGTACAGGGCGCGGCCCACGCGCCTCTTCTCCGTCTCCACCTGCGACTCCAGGCGCGACACGCGGGCCCGCAGCCGGGTGAGGCGCGCGCGCTGGCGCAGGCGGTCGGACGCGTCGCGGGTCAGGCGCTGGAGCTTCTCCCAGCGGTTCGCCTCGCGCGTCGGTTCGGCCATGGAATCCCCCTCCCGAGCGGATTCTACCGGATCCGGGGGGTATAATGGCGCGCGCCGTGCAGCCCTCCGCCCCTCGGATCTTCGACCCGCTCTTCGACGAGTCCCCGGTCGCCGCGTCGCAGCGGATCCGCGCGTACAGCCACGTGCCGCCGCCGGACACCCCGTGAGCAGACGCCGCAGCGTCCGCCTCACTCCCGACGTGCGTCCCTCCCGGGTGGACGTGCAGATCGAGGTCGATCCCGCCCGCAGCAGCCGCTTCCGCGGCGAGGTGGCCATCGAGCTGCAGCTGGCCAAGCCGCGCCGGAACCTGGAGCTGCACGCGGTCGACCTGACGCTCTCGCGCGCGCTCGTCGAGTGCGGCGGACGCAGCCTGCGCGGCGCCCTGCAGCCACGACCGGAGCGCGAGACCGTGGTGGTGGACCTGGGCGAGGGCCTCCCGGCCGGCGAGGCGACCCTGCGCATCGCCTTCTCCGGTCGCCTGCGCAAGGACCTGCGCGGACTCTACGCCGCCTCCTCCGACGAGCGCCGCTACGCCTTCAGCCAGCTCGAGGCCACGGACGCGCGCCGCTTCTTTCCCTGCTTCGACGAGCCGGCCATGAAGGCCCGCTTCCGGATGCACGTGACGACGGACGCAGCCAACCAGGTGCTGTCGAACGCGCCCATCGAACGCGAGGAGCGGGAGGGCACCCGCAAGCGGGTGACCTTCCGCGAGACGCCGCCGCTCTCCACCTACCTGGTGGCGCTCGCGGTGGGCGAGCTCGAGGCCTCGCAGCCCGTCCTCTGCGGCGACACCGAGATCCGCGTCTGGCACGTGCCGGGCAAGGGGCACCTGACCGCCTTCGCCCTGGAGACCGCACGCGAGACACTCGCCCGCCTCGAGACCTGGTTCGGCCTGCCCTACCCCTACGAGAAGCTCGACCTGGTGGCGGTGCCGGACTTCGAGGCCGGCGCGATGGAGAACGCCGGCGCCGTCTTCTTCCGCGAGACCCTGCTGCTGGTGGATCCGGCCACGGCGACCCTCCAGGAGAAGAAGCGCGTGGCGGAGGTGCTGTGCCACGAGCTGGCCCACATGTGGTACGGCGACCTCGTCACCATGGCCTGGTGGGACGACCTGTGGCTGAACGAGGCTTTCGCCACCTGGATGGCCTTCCACGTGGTGGACCTGTGGCGACCCGAGTGGAAGATGTGGCACGACTTCCAGCACTTCCGCGCAGCCGCCATGGACCTGGATGCGCTCTCCACCACGCACCCCATCTACATCGAGGTGCGCAGCCCCGAAGAGGCCACCGCCAACTTCGACCTGATCACCTACGAGAAGGGTGCCTCGGTGGTGCGAATGATCGAGCGCTACCTGGGGCCCGCGGCGTTCCGCAAGGGTGTGCGTCGCTACATCCGGCGCCACCGCGAGGCCAACGCCACCGCGTCGGACCTGTGGCAGGCGCTGTCGGAGGCCTCGGGGCAGGACGTGGAGCCCGTGGTGCGCGCCTGGATCGAGCAGTCGGGCTTCCCGCTGGTCTCGCTGCGGCGCGTGGGCGACGAGCTCGAGCTGCGCCAGGAACGCTTCCGGCTGCGCCCGACCCGGGACGACCGCACGCGCTGGCCGGTGCCGTGGGTGGGCCGCGCCGGGCGGCGCACCCTGCGCCACCTCCTGACGCGTGCGCGCGAGCGCGTGCCCGTCGAGCGCGCCCGCTTCCTGTACGGCAACGCCGAGGAGGGCGGCTTCTTCCGGGTGCTGCACGACCCAGCGGGGCTGCAGGACCTGGCGGCAAACCTGGGCGCACTGTCGCCGGTGGAGCGCATGGGGCTCCTCGGGCACCAGTGGGCCGCGGTGCGGGCGGGGCGCGCGGCGGCGGACGGCTGGATCGAGCTCGCCGGCGCCTTCGGAAACGAGACGGACCCGGACGTCCTCGCCCACCTCGCGGGCATCCTCGACTTCCTCGAAGACCAGCTCGGCAGCGACGCACTCCGCGCCTGGATCCTCGCAACCTGGTCGGGCCAGCTCGCGGAGCTGGGCTGGGACCCGGCGCCCGGCGAAACCGATCCGACGCGCCTGCGGCGCGCCCAGATCGTGCGCATCCTCGGCGAGGTGGCCAACTGGAAGCCGGTCCGCGAAGAAGCGTCGCGCCGCTTCGCGGCCTACCTGGACGACCGCGGCTCTCTCGACGCGAACCTGGCCGACGCGGTGGTGGCCCTGGCCGCGCGCGACGCGGACCCGGCCCGCTACGCAGCGCTGCTCGAGGCGGCGGAGAAGTCCGGCACACCCCAGGAGCGCCGCCGCTTCCTGATGGGACTCGGCTCGGTCGGCCGGGCGCGGCTGGTGGATCGCAGCCTGCGCCTGACCCTGACCGAGGCCGTGCCCACCCAGGACGTGGCCTTCCTGCTCGTGCGCCTGCTCCAGAATCGCGACGCGCGCGAGCGCTGCTGGGCCTTCGCCCAACGCCGCTGGCCGGCACTCAGCAAGCGCATGCCTCCCATGCTGGTGACGCGCCTGATCGAGGCCACCCCGCGCCTCCAGACCGCGGAGTACCGCAGCCAGGTGGCGGAGCACTTCCGCAGCCATCCGGTCCCCACTGGCGACCGCGCGCTGCGCCAGGCGCTCGAACGCTTCTCCACCAACGCGGCGCTGCGGCGACGCGCCGCGCCGGTGCTGCAGCGATGGCTACGCTCGCAGACCTGAGCCACACCCTCGCCCGCATCGACGGGCGCGGCTACAAGGCCTACCGCGACTGCCGGGGACGTCACGCGGAGGGCGACTTCGAGCTCTTCGTCGACCACGTGCAGGGCGACCCCTTCGCGGCGCCCTCGCGGATGCGCGTGCGACTGCCGAACAGCTGGCCCGCCGAGGACGTCGAAAGCCGGACGCGCCGCATCGCCCTCGAGGACTTCCTCGCGCGCAGCGTGGCGCGGGCGGCGGGCGCTGCGCGCCGGAGCGGCTCCGGCCGGAGCGGCCTGGTGGAGATCGACGCCGGCGGGGCGGAGGTGCTGGAGCGCGGCGCGGTCCGGGTGACCCGCGACTGGCTCGAGGCACGTCTCGAGGTGGGGCTTCCGGCCGCCGGCCGGCGCGTGCTCGGCCGCGAGGCGGAGTCCCTGCTCTGCCGGGAGCTGCCGCGCATCGCCCAGAGCGGCTTGCGGGAGGCCGATCGCGACGCCGGACGGCGCTTCCTCGACTGCGTGGAGAACCAGGAGGCGATCCGCGCCCAGCTGGGGGAACGCGGTCTGGTGGCCTTCGTCGGCGAGGGCGCGATCCTGCCCAGGGCGAGCGGCGTATCCCAGGCGCCGCTCGAGGACGCCGTCGTCTTCGTCTCCCCCGACGCGCTGCGGGTGGAGCTCGCGGTGCCCCACGCGCCCGGCCGCGTGGCCGGGATGGGCATCCCGCGCGGCGTGACCCTGATCGTGGGCGGCGGCTACCACGGCAAGTCCACCCTGCTGCGCGCCCTCGAGCGCGGTGTCTATCCCCACGTGCCGGGCGACGGCCGCGAGTGGGTCGTGACCGACGCCGCGGCCGTGAAGGTGCGCGCCGAGGACGGACGCCGAGTGGAGCGGGTGGACATCAGCGCCTTCATCGGCGACCTGCCCGGCGGCCGCAGCACCCGCGCCTTCTCGAGCGAGCTGGCCAGCGGCAGCACCAGCCAGGCCGCGGGCATTCTGGAGGCCGTCGAGGCGGGCGCATCGGTCCTGCTGCTGGACGAGGACACCTGCGCCAGCAACTTCATGGTGCGCGACGCCCGCATGCAGGAGCTCGTGCCCCGCGCCGACGAGCCGATCACGCCCTTCGTCGACCGGGTGCGCGAGCTGCACGAGCGGCTCGGAATCTCCAGCGTGCTCGTAATGGGAGGCTGCGGCGACTACTTCGACGTCGCCGACACCGTCGTCGCCATGCGCGACTACCGGCCCGAGCTCCGCACCCGCGAGGCCCGCGCCGTGGCGGAAGCGCACCCCACCGGCCGCCGCCGCGAGGTGTCGGAGCCCCTCGAGCGCCCCGCCCCGCGCACGCCCGACCCGACGAGCCTGGATCCGTCGCGCGGTCGGCGCGACGTGAAGATCGACGTGCGCTCGGCGGAGGAAGCCGGCTTCGGACGCGAACGCATCGACCTGCGCGGGGTGGACCAGCTGGTCGATCGCAGCCAGACCCGCGCCGCCGCTTGCGCCCTGCACCAGGCCCGGGAGCGCTTCGCCGGAGCCGCGCTGCCCGCGATCCTCGACGGGCTCGAATCACTGCTCGACGCCGAGGGCGTCGACATGCTCGACCCCTTCTACCGCCGCGGCGCCCATCCGGGACGCCTGGCGCGACCCCGGCGCTTCGAGATCGCGGCGGCGTTGAACCGGCTCCGCAGCCTGCGGATTCAGTCGACCCCGTAGTAGGCTTTGAGCGCCTGCCGCAGCTCGTCGGCGCGGATCCGGGTGGCGCGGCCGCGGGGCGTGCGCGGCCCGTAGAGCGTTCCGGCCACCTCGAGCAGCCGCACGGCCTCCACCCGCCGCTCGCTCCGCCACAGGAGCTCCGCCGCGAAGGAGCTGACGTCGCCCAGATGCGGATCGAGCTCGCGCACGCGGCGTCGCTGGCCCTTCTCCAGGCCGAGCCGCCGGAGCAGGAGGTTGGTGCGGATCGCGTTCAGGTAGGCGTTCGTCGTCTCCTCCAGGTCGATCCGGGCCAAGACGTTGGGCTCCCGCCCGCCGGGACCGAAGGTCCGGACGCGCAGCGCCCGCACGATCCGGGCGTTGGCCGGATCCAGGTTCCAGTCGCGGCCCGCAGGGTTCATCAGGGAAGGCGCCTCGGCAGAGACGTGGACGCCGCCGTAGAGATGGATGAGCTCGTGGGCCAGCGTGCGCAGGCCCCGCTCCTTCGGCTCGCTGCGGACCACCAGCAGCCGGCCCAGGAACGTGGCCTGCCCGAGGTTGCCCCCGCTCCGACGCAGGGGCCTCTCGGTGAAGACGGCCAGGATTCCGCGACCGGGCACCTGCGGTCGGCTGGCCCGAAACGCGGCCTCCAGGTTCTCCAGGCGTTCTCCAGCGCCGTGCGCGTCGAAGCCGGTCACGCTGGCGGGCGCGAAGGCGGTGGCGAGCACGCCGTCCAGCGCCGCCGAGATCTCCAGCAGACGCAGGCGCAGGCGGAACTCCCAGTCCGGGCGGGCGCGCAGCGTCTCGTCGGCGAAGACGTGCACGGGCACGTAGCGCCGCTCCTTCCAGCCGGGATCCAGCTGGACCAGCAGGGCGTACGCCTGGCGCGCGGCAGCCGGCGCGAGGTCGCCGAACCAGATCGCCTGCTCCAAGTGGGCGCGCGCCGCTTCCGTCTCGCCCCGACTCGCCCGCAGGCGGCCGGCGGCCAGGTTGGCGCGCGGGTCGTAGGGATGCTCGGCGGCCCGCGCCCGCGCGGCGGCCTCGGACGCCGGCGGCTCGCCGGGGGCGAGCCCGGTCAGGGCGAAGCGCTGGGCGTGGGACGCCTCGCTCCAGGGATCCGCCTCGATGGCGCGCCGCAGCAGGTCGTGCGCCCGCTCCCGATCCCCGGACCGCTCGGCCAGGGACGCCGTGCCCCGCAGCGCCGGCGCACAGTCGGGATTCCGGGCGAGTGCGCTCTCGAACCGGCGCGCGGCCGCGTCGGTATCGCCCTCGGCGAGCGACACCCGGCCGAGCCCGGCCTCGGCTCGCGCCCGCTCCGCCTCGGTCGGCGCCAGCTCCAGGGCGCGCAGGTAGCGTGACCGGGCCTCCGCCAGGTCTCCCGCGGCCAGGGCCTGTGCGCCGCGGTCGAGCAGCAGCTGGCCGGGGGGAACGTCGGCCGCCATCAGCAGCGCGGCCAGCCCGGCCACGAGCAGCCGGTGCCAGCGCGGCATCGGGATCAGGAGTCGAGCCCGTCGAACGCGGCCGCGATCAGGCCCGCCTGCTCTTCGCGGTGGATGCGACCGGAGCCCGTGGCGGGGCTCGCGCTCTCCGGGCGGCCCGCGTAGGCGAGCTTCTGGCCCGCCCCGAGGGCGTCCTGGATGCGCTCGCGCACGAACGTCCAGCCGCCCATGTTCGACGGCTCCTCCTGGCACCACACCACCCGCTCGGATCCCGGGTAGCGCGCGACCGCCTGCGACACGCGCTCCACGGGCCACGGATACAGCTGCTCGACGCGCACGAGCGCCACGCCGCCCGCGTCGTCGGGCCCGTGGCGGCTTTCCCGCTCGGCCAGCAGGTCGTAGTAGACCTTGCCGCTGCAGAGGATCAGGCGCTTCACGGAGTTCGGGTCCGCAGCCGCGAGCGCGTCGTCGAGCACCGTGCGGAAGCCGCCCCGCGCCAGCTCCTCGGGCTTCGAGACCGCGCGCTTGTGCCGCAGCAGGCTCTTCGGCGTGAAGATCACCAGCGGGGCGCGGAAATTGCGACGCATCTGACGGCGCAGCACGTGGAAGTACTGGGCGGGCGTCGTGCAGTTCACCACCGAGAGGTTGTCCTCGGCGCACAGCTGGAGGAAGCGCTCGATGCGCGCGCTCGAATGCTCCGGTCCCTGCCCCTCGTAGCCGTGGGGCAGCAGCATCACCAGACCGCTCATGCGCTGCCATTTGACGTGGGCGCTGGTGATGAACTGGTCGAGGATCACCTGGGCGCCGTTCACGAAGTCGCCGAACTGCGCCTCCCACAGGGTGAGCGTGGTGGGGTCGGCCAGGCTGTAGCCGTACTCGAAACCGAGCACGGCCATCTCCGACAGGATGCTGTCGTAGACGTAGAAGCGCGCCTGGGTGTCCGTCAGGTGGTCCAGGGCCGCGTACTCCTCGCCGGTCTGCTGATCCACCAGCGCCGCGTGCCGGTGGCTGAAGGTTCCGCGCGTGGAGTCCTGGCCGGAGAGGCGCACCGGCGTGCCTTCCAGCAGCAGCGAGCCGAAGGACAGGGCCTCGCCCATGGCCCAGTCGATCTGGCCGTTCTCGCTCACCACCTTGCGGCGGCGTTCGAGCATCGGCAGCAGCTTCGGGTGCGCGCGGAAGCCCGCCGGCAGCGCCGCCAGGCCCTCGGCGATCGCGGCCAGCCGCTCGACGGGCACCCCGGTCTCAGGCTCGTCGTCCTCGCGCGTGCGCGAGAAGCCGCTCCAGGGGCCGCGCGGCTCGTAGGGCTCGTCGGGACCCGGGGGGTTGCTCTCGATGGTCTGGAGCGCCTGGTCGAGCTGCGTCCGGAAATCCTCCTCCATGCGCGCGGACCGCTCGGAGTCGAGCACCCCGGCCTCGATCAGACGGTCCCGATACAGCTCCCGCACCGACGGGCGCTTGCGGATGCGCTCGTAGAGCAGGGGCTGGGTGAAGCTCGGATCGTCGCCCTCGTTGTGGCCGTGGCGCCGGTAGCAGACCAGGTCGATCACCACGTCGGACAGGAAGCGCTGGCGATAGGCCATGGCCAGCAGTGCGCAGTGGACCACGGCCTCCGGGTCGTCTCCGTTCACGTGGAAGATCGGCACCTGGATCATCTTGGCGACGTCGGTGCAGTAGAGAGTGGAGCGCGCCTCGTAGGGGTTGGTCGTGAACCCGATCTGGTTGTTCACCACGACGTGAAGCGTGCCCCCGGTGGAGTAGCCGGAGACGTTGGAGAGGTTCAGGGTCTCCGGGACGATGCCCTGCCCTGCGAAGGCGGCGTCGCCGTGCATCAGGATCGGGATGATGGTGTGGCCCTCGACGTCGCCCGAGCGCACCTGCTTGGCCCGCACGCGCCCCACCACCACGGGATCCACCGCCTCGAGGTGCGACGGGTTCCCCGTGAGGGAGAGGTGCACGCGGTTGCCCGAACGCGTGCGGCGGTCCCGCACGTAGCCCTTGTGGTACTTCACGTCGCCGGAGCCGAAGGGACTCTCGATGTCTTCGATGTCCTCGAACTCCGAGAAGATCGACTCGACGGACTTCCCGATCACGTTGGAGAGCACGTTCAGGCGACCGCGATGGGCCATGCCGAACACCAGCTCCTGCACGCCACTGCTCCCGGCCTCCTCGACGACGGCGTCCAGCAACGGGATCAGGGACTCGGCGCCCTCGAGCGAGAAGCGCTTCTGGCCCAGGAACTTGGTGTGGAGGAAGCGTTCGAAGAGCTCCGCCGCATCCAGCTTCTCGAGGATGCGAAGCCGGTCGTCCGTGTCGAGCTGGGGCGTGTTCTCCTGCACCTCCAGCTGCTGCTGGAGCCAGAGCTTGCGGCCGGGATCCTGCAGGTGGGTGAACTCGACGCCCACGGTCTCGCAATAGGTCCGCCGCAGGCGGCCCAGGATCTCGCCCAGGCTCTGGATCGGACCGCCCGGCAGGTCGCCGGCGATGAAGCGCGTGTCGAGGTCGTCGTTGCCGAACCCGTAGTGCGCGGGATCGAGCTCCGGGAAGTAGGTGTCCCGGCTGCCGAGGGGATCGGTGTCGGCGACCCGGTGCCCGCGCGCCCGGAAGGCGTGGATCATGCGCAGCACCCGGGCGTGCTTGTCCGCCACCTGGGGGGCGAGCTGCCCGTTCGCGGGCGCCGGCGCGATCGCGCGAACCGCTGCGGCAGCGCTCCCCTCCGCCGCCGGGGGGACCCGCTCCGCTGCCGGCGGCGCCGCGCCGTCCGCGAACTCGCCGGCCCAGTCCGGGTGGACCGATCCGGCGTCCACCTCGAAGTGCTGCTGGATCTCCTCGACCAGGCCCGCGTTCAGCCCGAACTCGCTGAGATCCGGTGACCCTGGCCGACCCTCGCGTACCATCGCGCTCCTCGTTCGCCCCTGCCGCAGCGGGAGATCGTTAGCATGCTTTCGGCCGGTTTCGAGCCGGCCTCAAGGACTCCCGTCTATACAGCCGCTTCCGGGAAGCAAAAAGTCACAGGAGCCCTGGGGGCCGGGCGGCGCGGCGGAGAGGCCCGGACGCGTCGGGGTGCCGAGGGATTACGCGAGCCGATGCGCCACCGCTATCCCAGTTTCGGCGACGCGTCCGGGCCCCGTCCTTTTACCACTTGAGGGCCCCCGGAGTCACCCTCCAGCTGGCAAGATCCCTTCCGGATGCCCGACCGGCCCCCCGGCGGGCGCCCGTCGGGAGCGCCCGACGAGCCGGCCCCGGCCGGACTACCCTGGAGCGACGAGGAGGACGCACGATGGAGCTGGAAGGCAGGGCGGCACTCGTCACGGGGGGCGGCACCGGCGTCGGGCGCGCGACGGCGCTGGCGCTGGCGGCCCGGGGCTGCGACGTGGCGGTCAACTACAGCCGATCCCGGGAAGGGGCCGAGGAGACCGCCGCGGCCGCGCGGGAGAAGGGCGTGAAGGCGCTGGCGATACAGGCGGACGTGGCCGACGACGCTGCCTGTCGGGGACTGGTCGAGACCGCGGTCGCCGAGCTCGGCCGCCTCGACGTACTGGTCAACAACGCCGGCACCACCGTCTTCGTGCCGCACGCGGACCTGGACGCCCTGGCGGACGACGACTGGCAGCGCGTCCTGGCCGTGAACCTGCTCGGACCCTTCCACTGTGCGCGGGCCGCTCGCGGGGCGCTGGAGGATGCCGGTAGCGGAGAGATCGTGAACGTCTCGAGCGTCGCCGGCCTGGCCGGAGTCGGCAGCTCGATCCCCTACTGCGCCTCGAAGGCGGGCCTGAACAACCTGACCATCACCCTGGCCCGCGCCCTGGCTCCGAAGATCCGCGTCAACGCCGTCGCGCCGGGCTTCATCACCGGTGCCTGGCTGGCCGGCGGCCTGGGTGACGCCTACGACGCCGTGAAGCAGGCGATGGAAGCCCGCGCCCCCCTGGGCCGCGTCTGCGACCCGGAAGACGTGGCCGCGGCGATCCTCTCCCTCGTCACCGGCTCCGACCTGGTCACGGGCCAGATCGTCGCCGTCGACGGAGGAATGTTGATCGCGGGCTGACCCGGGCGGGTCGGGGGGAGACCGCCCCCGATCGGGCAGCGAGGCGTAGGCACGCCGCAGCGGGGGCCTGCGTGCTGCGGGGCGTCGGCCGGGCGGGGCCCAGCGCGCCTGTGCCTTACGGGCGAAATGACCGGTTGTGGTCGTTCTCCATGACCGCCGGATTCGCGCGCCGGTAGCCCTCACCGTAACGGGCGTAGAGCCGTGCGCTCGGGAAACCTGGCCTGCGCGGACCAGCGGGCGGGCTGGCTGCACGGCCCTGCCGCCCTGGACCCAGCACCCGGCCGTCGCTCCGCGGTGCCGGCGCGATGCCGAGGGCGTCGCTCTCGCTTTCGGAGCTCGGGGCCGCGTGCCCCGCGTCGCCACCCGGGCCCGCCGCCCGGGTGCTGGCCATGGGGCGGCAGGGCCGGGTAGCGCCGTCCACCGGCATGCCCGCGCGAGCCGGGTCTTCCAACGCACGGCTTCCAGGCAAGATGCACGGGGGCAGAAGCGCAGGCCGGGCAGGCGGTGGTTGGCGTGGGACCAATCGCGGCCAATTCGCCTCGAAGGACCAGGCGCCCCATGGCCCACCCGGGCGACGCCCCGCAGGCGCGCAGGCCCCCGCGGCGGCGAGCCCGCGCCTCGATGCGCGAAGAGGCAGTTCCGGGAGCGCGGCCGCGCGCTTGGCGCCGGGGTTGCGCGTGGGAGAGGCGTCGGCCCGCGCAAGCCAGGGTTTTTGCTTCATCTTCTGGGTTGGAGGGCCGATAGGAAGCCAACCTCAGCCCTGGAGGAGGGAGACAGGCATGGTCCGTCGAATTCGCAGCATCGTGACGAGTCTGGCCGTGGCCGGGCTCCTGGTCGCCCTGGCGGCGCCCGCATCCGCTAGCGGTCGCTCTCTGGATGAGATCGACCCGAACAACGTGCCGATCCTCGTGGACATCGCGCTGCTGCGCCCGGCCGGGCTCGTGATGACGGCGGTCGGAGCGGCCCTCTTCGTGCCGGTCGGCGGCTTCACCTGGCTCATCCGACGGGATGACGTGGACAAGCCCTTCGACTACCTGGTGCGGGAGCCCTTCACCTACACCTTCGTCGACCCGATCGGCAGCCACGGCGGCCGGCGCTAGCCCGCCGCCCCCCAGGCTCCAAGCCGCCGCCCCAGAAAGGGAAAAGCCCGGATCCTCGCGGACGCCGGGCCTCCCTGGGAAGGGGATCTGTGTTGTCACTCTATAGGTGGCATCCGCGCTCGGGAAGTGTCACCGATATCGAACGATCCCGGCGCTTTTCCCCACGGGGGGATCCTGGAGGCGGGCTGGAGAGGAGCCTGCTCAGAAGTCGGGCTCGAAGCTGATCACGATCCGGCCCCGGCCGCGGTAACCCTTGGGGTCGCTCAGGATCACGATCTTCTTGTTCTTCATGCGAAGGTCGGTCCGCATCCGGCCCACCTCCACCGCCACCAGCACCCGATCGCCGGAGAGGTTCAGGGGGCGCAGCTTGAGCAGGCTCCCGGTCGGGAGCTGCATCTCGCCGATCTCGTCCATGGAGAGCCGCATTTGGCGCTGCTCCAGTACCTCGAGGCTCTGGTAGCGGAAGTCGCGGTGCAGCTTGCTGTGGAGGTGCTCCGCGCGCGGGTCGATCTTGCCGGCTTCCTGGGAGGCGTGGGTCACCATGATCAGGAAGCTCACCCGGCGGGCCTGCTGGGCCAGGGCCGGAGCCGCCAGCCACACCCCGACCGCGAGCGCCAGCGCCGCGACGCTACGCCAGACCACGCGACCCTCCTCCGGAAGTCTCTTCGCCGCCTTCCTCCTCCAGCACCCAGATCACCGTCGTCCCGTCTTCCGCGTCGAACACCATCACCGGCGCGCCCTCGGCGTCGAGCCACTGCACCACGTCGGCGCTGCCCGTGGCGGGCTGGAGGAAGAGGGTCAGGACCACGGCCGCGGTGGCGGCCGTCGCCGCCGCGCCCGCCAGGAACGGACGCCACCACCAGCCGCGGGCGGCCTGCGCTTCCGCGCGCTCGGCGTCGATGGCCGGCAGCCGGGCGGCAATCCCGTCCCACAGGTCCGGAACGTCGCCACCCCCGGCCGCGTCGGCCTCGCGCACCCAGTCGCCGACGACGGCCAGGCGGGCCAGCTCGGCGCGATCCTCGGGCGAACGCTCCAGCTGACGGGCGGCACCTGCCTCCGCGCCCGGGGAGAGCTCACCGTCGTGATAGGCGTGCAGGCGCCGCTCCTTCATGCAACGCCCTCGTCTTCGAGAATCGTCTGCACCTTCTTGCGCGCGTAGTGGAGCCGGCTCATCACCGTTCCCTTGGAGATCCCGAGCGACTCCGCAATCTCCTTGTAGCTCAGGCCCTCGACCTCGCGCAGGATCAGGGTCTCGCGCTGCACGTCGGGAAGCTGATCGATCGCCGCGGCCACCCGCTCCCGGATCTGGGCCCGCTCGAGCGCCCCGGCGGGCCCCCCGTCGGCCTCCTCCCGGGACGGATCCCCGGGCTGATCCGACGGGTGGATCAGCTCCTCGGCCCACTCGACGTGTCGGTCGGAGCGGTCGCGGCGTCGCATGTCGAGGCACAGATTTACCACAAGCCGATAGAACCACGTGTAGAAGCTCGAACGTCCCTGGAAGCGATCGAGGGAGCGATACGCCTTGAGGAAGGCCTCCTGGACCGCGTCGCGGGCGCTCTCTTCGTCGCGCAGGACCCGCAAGGCCAGCCGATAGGCCCGCCCTTGATACCGCTCCACGAGGACCCGAAACGCAGCATGATCCCCCTGCCGGGCGTTTTCCACCGCCTCGACATCGCTCGGCCCCTCCAGCCTCTGCTTGGACGTGCCCATGGACCGTCCTATTCGCCTCAGTGCGCCTCGCGCCAGGTCTGGCCGGTTCCGACGTCCACCATCAGAGGCACCTCCAGGGCGTAGACGCCCTGCATCCGGTCCCCGAGGAGCCGGCCGACCCGCTCGGCCTCGGCGCGGGGAGCCTCGACCACCAGCTCGTCGTGGACCTGCAAGATCATGCGGGCGGCCAGGCCCTCGTCCCCGAGCGCCTGCTCCACCTCCACCATGGCCTTCTTGATCAGGTCCGCCGCCGTGCCCTGGATCACGGTGTTGACCGCCATCCGCTCGGCCGCCTGGCGCAGGACCCGGTTGCGGGAGCGCAGGTCGGGCAGGTAGCGGCGCCGCCCGAGCAGGGTGCGCACGTAGCCCTCCTCGCGGGCGCGCTCGACGGTCTCGTCCAGGAAGCGGCGCACGCCCCGATAGCGCTGGAAGTAGGTGTCGATCGTCTCCTGGGCGTCGGCGCTGGCGATGCCCAGCTGGTTCGCGATCCCGAAGGCCGTCGAGCCGTAGATGATGCCGAAATTGATCGCCTTGGCCCGGGCGCGCTGGTCCGGCGTCACGGCGTCGGGATCGATGCCCGCGACCTCGGCCGCGGTGCGTCGGTGGACGTCCTCGCCCGAGGCGAAGGCGTCGATCAGGCTCTCGTCGCCGGAGAAGTGGGCCAGGATCCGCAGCTCCACCTGCGAGTAGTCCGCCGACAGCAGAACGGCGCCCTCGGCGGGCACGAAGGCCTCGCGGATGCGGATTCCCTCCTCCGTCCGGATCGGGATGTTCTGGAGGTTCGGGTTGGTGCACGAGAGACGCCCGGTGGCCGCGCCGGTCTGGTGGAAGCTCGGGTGGATGCGGCCGGTCTCGGGATTCACGAGGGGCGGCAGCGCGTCGACGTAGGTGTTCTTCAGCTTGGCCAGGCGCCGGTGCGCCAGGATGCGCGCGGGCAGCTCGTGCTGCGCGGCGAGCTGCTCCAGCACGCCCTCGTCGGTGGAGAAGCCGGTCTTCGTCTTCTTCACGGGCGGGAGCTTCAGCTTCTCGAACAGGATCCGTTGCAGCTGCTTCGGCGAGCTCACCAGGAAGGGCTCCCCGGCCAGGGCGTGGATCTCGCCTTCGATGCGCGCCAGCTCGGCCGTGTAGGTCTCCGACAGCTCGCCCAGGAAGGCCTCGTCCACGCGCACGCCCGTGCGTTCCATGCGCGCGAGCACGCCAGCCAGGGGGAGCTCCACCTCCTCGAAGAGCTCCGCCAAACCGTCGCGCTCGAGAGCCTCGGCGAGCTGCGGCTGCAGGCGCGCCAACGCGCGCGCTTCCTCGGCGGCCCACGCAGCCAGATCCGCCTCCGGCAGGTTCTCCACCGGGGTGGCCCGCGCGCCGCGCCCCACCAGCTCCTCGAAGGTCCGCACCGGAGCGCCCAGGTGGGCCTGGGCCAGGGCGGTGGTGGTGCGCTGCGCGGCCGGATCGATCAGGAAGGCCGCGATCTCGACGTCGAAGACCGCCGGCGCCGGCGCCAGCTCCCAGTCGCCCAGCACCCGCTGCATGCGGTGGCTGTCGCGCGCCGCCCAGGCGCCCCCCAGCAGGCCCGCCAGCGGCTCGCGCAGGGATTCGTCGACGGGCACGAGCACCGCCTCGGAACCGACAGCCAGTCCCAGGGCGAAGGGGCGCGGCGTCGCTGCGGGATCGCCGCGGGTCTCCTCGACGAGGACGAGCGTCGCAGGCGCACCCGTGTCGGCCGCCGCGGCCAGGCCGGCGAGCGCCTCCGCGTCCCGCACCACCGACGCCGGCTCCAGCTCGCTCGCCGTCGCCGCGTCCGCCGCTCCCTCGCCGCCGCCTTGGCCTTCCAGCTGATCGAGCAGCCGGCTGAAGCCCAGCTGCGCGAAGAGCGCGCGCAGGCGGGGGATGTCCGGCTCGCCGGGGCGCAGGTCCTCGAGACCCGAGGGCAGCTCCACGTCGCGCTTCAACGTCGCCAGCCGCTTCGAGAGGCGCGCCACTTCGGCGTGCTCCTGCAGCGCCTCGCGGGCGCGCTTCGCCTTCACGTCGCCCGCATGCGTCAGCAGGGTCTCCAGGTTGCCCCACTCGGAGATGAGCTTCGCCGCGCCCTTCTCGCCGATCCCCTTCACGCCGGGAATGTTGTCGCTCGGATCTCCCACCAGCGCGCGCGTGTCGAGCACCTTTTCCGGCGGGACGCCGAAGCGCTGCTCCACCGCCGCCGGGTCGAGCCGGCGATCCTTCATGGTGTCGAGCAGCACCACCCGCTCCCCGACCAGCTGCATCAGGTCCTTGTCGGTGGACACGATGGCGATCTGCGCGTCGTCGGGGGCCTCCTCGACCAGGGTGGCGATCACGTCGTCGGCCTCGACGCCCGGAACCTCGAGCACCGGGATGCGATAGGCGTCCACCAGCTCGCGCACCCGCGGCATCTGCGCCGACAGGTCCTCGGGCTGGGCGTCGCGGTTGGCCTTGTACTCGGGAAAGAACTCGTGGCGGAAGCTCTTGCCGCGCGCGTCGAAGACCACGGCCACGTGATCCGGAGCCTCCTCGCGGATCACCTTGTTCAGCATGTTGACGAAGCCCAGCACGGCGTTGGTGGGCTCGCCCGACGAGCTGCGCAGCGGCGGCAGGGCGAAGAACGCCCGATACAGGCAGTTGGCCGCGTCGATCAGCACCAGCCGCATTCCGAGGCGACCCTAGCACGGGGGACGCCGGCCCGATCGGGCATCGAGGCGCGGGCACGCCGACGGCGAGGCCTGCGTGCTGCGGGGCGGCGGCCGGGTGGGCCACGGCGCGCCTGGTCCTTGGAGGTGGCTCGGCCGTGGGTGGTCCCACGCCAACTGCCCCGTGCTCTGCACGAGCTTCTACTCTCATGAATCTTGCTTGGACGCCGTGCGTGCGCCGGACCCTGCCTGCGCGGGCCGGGCGGCGAGCGGCGATGCACGGCCCTGCCGCCCCGTGGCCAGCACCCGGCCGGCGGTCCCCGGGTGACGGACGCGTGGCACGCGGCCCTGAGCTTCGGAAGAGAGAGGACGCAGCGCTCGCGGCATCGCGTTCGGCACTGCGGAACGACGGCCGGGTGCTGGGTCCAGGGCGGCAGGGCCGTGCTGCCAGCCCGCCCGGAGGTCCGCGCTGGCCGGGTTCGCGAACGCACTCCTCCAGCTCGTTACGGAGACGGCTACCGGTGCGCAGACGCCGCCGCCGTGGAAGAACGACCACGACCTCACCATTTCGCCTGTAAGGCCCAGGCGCGCTGGGCCCCACCCGGCCGACGCCCCGCAGCACGCAGGCCTCGCCGCCGGCGTGCCTTCGCCTCGATGCCCGAACGGGCTAGCGTCGGCCCATGGCGCAGCGGGCCACCTTTCAGCCGCGGTTCGCGCTGGGGCTCGTGTACTTCTTTCTGTTCGTGATCTTGTGGGGCCTGATCCTCGCGGGACCCGCCATGTTCGAGGCGCTCCGCGAGCTGCCTCCCGACGCCGACCCGCAGGAAGCCGGCCGCAAGGTGGTTCGGGAGGCCCTGCGCGGGCGCGTCCCGGTCGCCATCGGGGCGGCCTTCCTGACGGTGGGTGCCCTGGGCTGGGTCGGCGCGCTGCCCGGCGTGCGTCCCCGCGACTAGGCGGCGACCCGGGACGAGACGTAGGTCTCGACGTCCGCGACCGTGCGGATCGCCTCGACGTCCTCGTCGGGCACCTCGATGTCGAACTCTTCCTCGAGCACCATCACGAGCTCCACCACGTCCAGGGAATCCGCCCCGAGGTCATCGAGGATGCTCGCCTGGGGGACGACCTCGGTCGCCTCGACGCCGAGCTGCCCTGCCACGATCGTCCGGATCTTCTCCGTGAGCTCCACACCTGCGATCCCTGCCATCTCTCACCCTCCGAGGTCGAAGCTGACCGCGAGTCATTTTTGTCGCCGGGAAAATCCTGAATCCCGGCAGCCCTGTCAAGCGCCGACGGGCGGCCCCGGGGGCACCCGAAGTCCCCGCAGGAGCAGCTCCACCGCGTCGTCGAAGATCCGGTCGAGGCGGGCCCCCCGCAGCTGGCGGCGGGCGGCCACGTGCTCGCTGCGGATCAGGCCGTTGGCCACGGTCCAGAAGATGTTGGCCACCTCCCAGGGGTCGCAGGGCGCGAAGGCGCCCTCCTCGACCCCCTGCTCCACCGCGTCCGCCAGGATGCGCAGGCACGAGCTCCACAGGCTCGTCACCTGCTTCACCGCCTCGCTGGTGAGCTCGCCGATCACCTGCTGGTTCTCCAGGGCCCAGAAGATCTCGAAGTACTCCTCGTTGGCCGTCCAGTGCTCGAAGTAGAAGCGGGCGATGCGCCGGATCTGCTCGGGCGCCCCGCTGCTCTCACCCCGGGCCGCGCGCATCTTCTCCGCGAAGGCGTCGCCGCCGTGGGCGAGGACCGCCACGTAGAGGTCGGCCTTGGATTCGAAGTAGCGGTAGAGGGTGCCCTTGGCGACGCCCGCCCCCTGGGCGATCTCGTCGAGATTGGCGTCCACGAAGCCGTCGCGGAAGAAGACCGTGCGGGCCTGCTCCAGGATCCGGCGCCGGTGGAGGGCCTTCTTCGCCTCGCGGCGCGAGCCCGAAGCGTCGTCGGACTGGGGCTCGCGGGTCACCGGCCGCTCGCCTCCGCGTAGCTGCGGGCGTCCCGCACGTAGCCGAGGGCCCGCTCGCGCTGCTCGGCCACCTCCTCGTCACGCAGCACGCGCACGGGCCGCGCGGGCGTGCCCACGACGAGCGTGCGCGGCGCGATCTTGCTGCCGGGCGTGACGACCGCGCCCGCGCCCACCAGGGCCTCTTCGCCGATCACCGCGCCGTCCAGCACGACGGCGCCGATCCCGACCAGGGCGCCGTCGCCGACGTGGCAGCCGTGCACCACGGCCCGGTGGCCGACGGTCACCTCGTCGCCCAGCACGGCGGGGAAACGCTCGCGGGTCACGTGCACCACGCACTGGTCCTGCAGGTTGGTCCGCTCCCCGATGCGGATGTAGTGGAAGTCTCCGCGCACCACCGATCCGAACCACACGCTCGAGCCGCTCCCGATCTCGACGTCGCCGATCACGGCAGCGCCCGGGGCCAGCCACGCGTCGGGGTGCACGCGCGGCAGGTGGCCCCGGTAGGCCAGGATCAGCGGCCCCTCAGGCACCGACGTCGTCGCTGCCCTCGTACTGGTACGGCGCGAAGAGGTCCGTGTTGAGGTAGCGCTCGCCGAAGCTGCAGATGACCGTGGCGATGAGCTTGCCCTCGTTCTCGGGCCGCTTCGCGTACTCGATGGCGGCGTGCACGTTGGCTCCCGACGAGATCCCGCAGAAGATGCCCTCCTCCTGGGTGAGGCGTCGGGCCATCTCCAGGGCCTGGTCGTTGCTGACCTGGATCGTCTCGTCCAGCAGCTCCGTCGCCAGCACGTCGGGAATGAAGCCGGCGCCGATGCCCTGGATCTTGTGGGGACCCGGGTCGCCGCCCGAGATGACCGGGCTGGCCTCGGGCTCGACCGCGATGGCCTTGAACTCCGGCTTGCGCCCCTTGAGGACCTGGGCCACGCCGGTGATGGTGCCGCCGGTGCCGACGCCCGCCACGATCGCGTCGATCTTGCCGTCGGTGTCGTTCCACAGCTCCTCGGCCGTGGTCTTGCGATGGATCTCGGGGTTGGCGGGGTTGTTGAACTGCTGCGGCATGTAGGCGTTCGGGATCTTCTCGGCCAGCTCGCTGGCCTTGGCCACAGCGCCCTTCATGCCCTTGGGCCCTTCGGTCAGCACCACCTTGGCGCCGAGCGACCGCAGCACGCCGCGGCGCTCGAGGCTCATGGTCTCGGGCATGGTCAGCACGCAGTCGTAGCCCTTCACGGCGGCGACGAAGGCCAGGGCGATGCCCGTGTTGCCGCTGGTCGGCTCCACGATGATGGTCTTGCCCGGCTGGATCTTCCCGTCGCGCTCGGCCGCCTCGATCATCGACAGCCCGATCCGGTCCTTCACGCTGGCCAGCGGGTTGTGGCTCTCGAGCTTGGCCAGCACCTGGCCGCCGACGCCGCGCGTCACCCGGTTCAGCCGCACCAGGGGGGTGCCGCCGATCAGCTCGATCATGTCGCCCGCGATCTTCATGCCGTCTCTCCTTGCTGCTGCCCCTGGGATCCCGACGCGTCCTGGTCTGGGGCGCTCACGATACCCCGATCGGCGAGGGCGTGTCATCCAGGCCCACGGGCCCCAGCAGGGCCTCCGCGAAGACCGTGGCGTAGCTCCCGGGCGGGAGCGTGAAGCCGAGGCGCAGGCCGTTTCCCTCGACGGTCATGCGGGCGTCGCCGGGGCGGGCGCGCAGCGCCCGGCGTCCGCCCCGCAGGCGCACGCCGGCGGGGGCCCGCAACGGCTCGGGCACGCCGACGGCCGCGAGGGCGGCCCGCTCGCGCTCGGCCGTCTCCCCGCCGGGCTCGATCCCGGGCCGCGTGCCGAAGATCGGCCCGGTGGGGCTGATCTCGAAGGCGTCGGCGCGCGGCTGCTCCAGCGCCGCGTCCTCGACGCGGAAGAGCCCGCCGCTGGCGTGGACCACCGCCACGTCGCCCGCCTCCAGCCGCCCGGGCGGAAGCGGGCGCTCCGCCAGCACGCGGTTGAAGACGCGCGCCTGCAGCGCCGAGACCTCGAAGCGCGCGCGCCGGCGATCGCGCGGCGGCCTCTTGCCGCGCAGCAGCGCGAGCCCCCGCGCCGCGCCCTCGTCGTCACGACCGAAGCGTTGCTCGCCGAACCCGTTGGGGAAGCCCTCGCGCTCCAGGCACGCCAGCGTCTCGGGTGCGCGCTCCAACACGTCCGCCGCGACGTCGCGCACCACCAGCTCGAAGCGGTTCGCCGCGAGCTGCCCGGTCCGCAGCTTGTGCCGATGCCGCACGGCCTCCAGCACCCGCGCCCCCGGCAGGTCCAGCGCAAGCGCCTGCTCCGGCGCGACCCCGGGGAGCGAGTACCACTGGCGCGTGACCGCGCGCCGGTCCTTGCGCCCGGCGTACCCCACGTCCCGTGGCGCCACCCCCGTCGCCCGCGCCAGATCCCGCGCCACCTGCTCGGTGGTGCGCAGACGTTTCTCCACCCGCACGAAGGTGTGATCCCCCTCGCCGCACGGGGAGTAGAGCGGGATCTCGTCGACCACGAAGTCCTCGGGCTGGGTGCGGAGACGTGCCACGGGTCAGAACAACACTCCCTGGACCACCGGCGCGAAGGAGCGCCGGTGGATCGGGCACGGACCGAGGCGGCGCAAGGCGTCCAGGTGCGCGCGGGTCGCGTAGCCCTTGTGGCGCGCGAAGCCGTAGCCGGGATGCTCGCCGTCGAGCCGTCGCATCAGCGCGTCCCGGTGCACCTTGGCCAGGATCGAGGCGGCCGCGATGCTGCCGTCGCTGGCGTCGCCACCCACGATCGCGGTCTGCGGCGCCGCGACGTCCGGGATCGTGCGGGCGTCGACGAGCACGTGGTCCGGTGCCGGCGCCAGCGCCACGACGGCCCGTCGCATGGCCTCCAGCCCGGCGCGGTAGACGTTGAGCCGATCCACCTCGGCGGGCGAGACCTCGCCCAGCGCAAAGCCGAGGGCCTGCTCGCGCACGCGCTCCGCCAGCGCCTCGCGCGAGGCGCGGTCGAGGCGCTTCGAGTCGTCGAGGCCCGGCAGCTCGACGCGCTCCACCAGCACGACAGCGGCGGCCACCACCGGGCCCGCTAGCGGCCCCATTCCCACCTCGTCCACGCCCGCCACGCAGCGCGCGCCGGCCCGCATCAGTCGCCGGCGACGCGCGAACAGGCGGGCGACGCGGCGCCGCTCCTCGCGGGCGTCGGCCAGGGCGCGCTCCAGCTGCTCCGCCAGCCGCCGCGCTCCCGCCCGCGGGTCGTCGCGCAGTGCGCCGGCGAGCCGCCGACGCCGGGCGTCGCTGCTCGTATCGCGCGCCCGGGCGACGAGCTTCGCCAGCGGAACGCGCCGCAGGTCCACTAGTCGCCGTCTCCGTCGCGCTGCGCCAGGCGCTTCTCGACGGCGCGCAGCCGCCGCAGCGCGTCGGGGAGCCTCCCCAGCGCCGCCATGGCGCGATGCCAGCTGCGCTCCTCCATTTGCGGCGCCCCCCAGACGCGGGCCCCCGGCGGCACGTCCTTGTGCAGACCGGCGCGTGCGCCGCAGAAGGCTCCGTCGCCGATGCGCAGGTGGCCGGCCGAGCCCACGCCGGCCATCAGGATGGCGCGCGCGCCCACCTGCGTGCTCCCCGCCAGACCCGACTGGGCGACGATGACCGCTCCCTCTCCCACGGTGCAGTTGTGGGCGATCATCACCAGGTTGTCGATCTTGGCGCCGCGGCAGATGCGCGTCTCGCCGTAGGTGCCGCGGTCGACCGTCGAGCCGGCGCCGATCTCCACGTCGTCCTCGAGCACGACGCTCCCGACGTGGGGGATCTTGAACCAGGCACCCTGCGCATCCAGCTCGTAGCCGAATCCGTCGCCTCCCAGGATCACCCCGGGCTGCAGGATCACGCGATCACCCAGCCGGGTGCCTTCCCGCACCACGCAGCCGCCGTGGAGCTGGCAGTCCGCGCCGACCACGACGTCGGGATAGACGAGCGCGCCGGCGTGGATCACGCTGCGCGGACCCACCACGCTGTTCGCGCCCACCACCGCACCCGCGCCGACGCTGGCGCTGGGATCGACCCGCGCGGATTCGGACACGTGGGCGCCAGGCTCGACGCCCGGCGCGGGAGCCGGCGGCGCGTACAGCAGCCCCACGGCGCGGGCGAAGTCGTAGCGCGGATTCGGCGAGCGGATGCCGGGACGCGAGCGCGGGTCCATGTCCGGGGGCAGGATCACGGCGCCGGCGCGGCTCTCCTCGAGCACGGACTGCCAGCGTGCCGAGCTCACGAACGAGAGCTCGCCGGGACCGGCGCTCTCGAGCGGAGCGGCCCCCTCCACCCGGAACTCCCCGTCCCCCACGACCGGCAGTCCCAGGCGCTCGGCCAGTGCGGCCAGGCGCATGCGCGTTTCCCCTCCGGGCGTCAGCGCGCGAGCAGGACGGCGATGGGCGAGGTGCGGACCACGGCCGCCGCGTTGCTGCCCAGGAAGTACTCCGTGATCCGGTTGCGCCCGAAGGCGCCCATCACGATCAGCCCGGCTCCGGCCTCGCGCGCGGCGTCGACGCTCTTCACGTCGGGACGGCCGAGCGTGGACGACGCCTCGCGCACGGGCACCGCCAGCGAGCCCAGCAGGCGCCGCACCTCGTCGAAGCGCGCCACCGCACGTCCCTTGTCCTTGGAGTCGACGAACACCACGATCGACTCGCTGAGGCGCCCCGCCAGCTCCACCGCGGTCTTCGCGGCCAGCCGCGAGCCGGGGGAGCCGTCGAACGCCAGCAGCAGCGGCCCCTTGAGCTCCGCGCCCTGGGGCACCACCAGGGACGAGACGTTGATCTTGCGCAGCACGCCCTCGGCGGTCGACCCGATCAGGCCCGTGCGATAGGGCGCGTGCTCGCCGTCCCGGCCCAGCACCAGCAGGTCGGAGCCCTGGGATCGCTCGACGATCCGGTCGTCGGCGATGCCTTGCACCGTCTCGCAGGACGCCTCGAGCCCCTCGGCCCGAGCGCGCTCCGAGAAGCGCCGGGCCACGGCCTCGGCGCGCGACTTGCGCCAGGCGTCGACGCCGTCCGGCGGGGGCGGCGCCCCCAGCCCGGAGTCGCTGGGAGGCCGCGTGTAGCGGTCCTCGACCACGGTGACACCCGAGGCGCGCGCGCCCACGCGCTTGGCCAGCTGCAGGCCGTAGCGCTCGGCAGAGGCCGACGCCTCGGAGCCGTCTGTCGCGACCAGAATCGTTTCGATCATTCCCCGTCCGCCTTCCGTAGAGCCCGGCTCAGGAGAGCCAGCGCCCGATCGAGGTTCCCCAGATCCACCGCACCGCCCGCTCGAGCCGACGGGCCTTGCGCGCGGTGTACGGGTACCAGCCCGGCTCGCTGCGACGCCCGAACCGATCCACCAGGATCGACTGGGTGTGGCAGAAGCCGCGTAGCCCGGCTTCGCCATTCACCTGGCCGATGCCGCTGTCCTTGACGCCGCCGAAGGGCGCCTCGGTGGCGCCGTAGGCGATCATGCAGTCGTTCACGACCGCCGCGCCCGCTTCCAGCCGGCGCGCCAGCTCCAGGCCGCGGTGCCGATCGCGCGACCAGACGCTCGAGTTGAGCCCGTAGCGGGTGGCGTTGGCCAGCTGGAGAGCCTCTTCGTCGTCGCGCACGCGCATGATCGGAAGCACGGGACCGAAGGTCTCCTCGCGCATCACGTCCATGGTGTGGTCGACGTCGACCAGCACGGTCGGCTCCCAGAAGAGACCGGCGTAGTCCGGGTTGCGCCGCCCCCCGACGAGCACCCGCGCACCCTTGGCCAGCGCGTCGCGCACGTGACGCTCCACCACGTCGAGCTGCGGCTCCCAGGCGAGGGAGCCCACGTCGATCTCGCCGCCGGTCCCCTGGCGCAGGGCGGCGGCGTTCTCCACCACCTTGTTCACGAAGGCATCGTAGACCTCGTCCACGACGTAGACGCGTTCCGTCGAGATGCAGACCTGACCGGCGTTGGCGAAGGCGCTCCAGACGGCTCCCGCCGCCGCGCGCTCGAGGTCGGCGTCGGCGCAGACGATCATCGGGTCCTTGCCGCCGAGCTCCAGGGTGCACGGGATCAGGGAGCGGCCGCAGGCCTCGGCCACGCGCCGCCCGGTGGCGACGCTGCCGGTGAAGGAGATCTTGTCCACGCCGGCGTCCACCAGCGCGGCTCCCGTCTCGCCATCGCCGCACAGCACCTGGAGGACGTCCTCCGGCAGCCCGGCCTCGGCGAAGAGCTCGCCCACCAGCCGGCCCGAGGCCGGCGTCGCCTCGGACGGCTTCAGGATCACCGCGTTCCCGGCCACCAGCGCCTGGGCCACCGGGTTGAGCGACAGGATGAACGGGAAGTTCCAGGGCGTGATGATCCCGACGACGCCGAGCGGGCGGTAGGCGATCCGCAGCCGCTTGCCTTTCAGGAGGTGCAGCGGCACCCGGCGGTCGGCCAGGATGCGCCGCGCGCGCTTGGCGTAGAACTCCAGCGCGTCGCACGAGGTCGCGATCTCGGCGGCGCGCGCCTCGATGGCGGGCTTGCCGGTCTCGGCCACGATGGTGTCGACGAAGGCGTCCTGATGGGCGACCAGGCTGCGCACCGCGCGCCGCAGGATGCGCGCGCGCCCGTCGACGCCGAGCCCGGCCCACGCCGGCTGCGCCTTGCGTGCAGCCTCGACCGCCGCCACGGCGTCGTCGCGCGTTTGCACCTCGAACTCGCCGAGGGGCTCGCGCGTGGCGGGGTTCGCCACGCGCAGCCGGCGGCGCACACCGGGCCCTGTCTCGACGGCTTGGACGATCGCCACGCTCCGCCTCCATCGGGCCCCTGCGACCCCGAACGGGAGACCGGCAGGGTACGAGAATCCCCGCGGGAATGTCAATTCTCTGGCGCCGGAAGGACGGCCCGCCCCGGTACCATCCCGGGGTGTCCCTGGCCCTGTTCGAGCGCTTCCCCAGGCTGGCCGCGCGCCTGCCCCGGCGCCCCTTCGTGGCAGGGCCCACGCCGGTGGAGTCCCTGGCCCTCCCGGGTGTGCCGGAAGCGACCCTCTACGTGAAGCGCGACGAGCGCTCCTGCCCGCTCTACGGCGGCAACAAGCCGCGCAAGCTGGAGTTCGTGATCGGCCGCGCCCTGGAGCGCGGGGTCCGCAGACTCGTCACCACCGGCGGCCTCGGCACCAACCACGGTCTCGCCACGACCATCCTGGGCCGCGAAGCCGGGCTCGCCACGAGCCTGATCCTCGTCCACCAGCCCGTCACCGACGAGGTGCGCCAGAAGCTGCTGCTGCACGCCGCCTACGGTGCCGAGGTCGTGTACGGCGGCCGCGGCGTGCCCGGGGCGGTCGCGGCCGGGCTGCCGGTGCTCATCCGCAGCGCGCTGCGCGGCGAGCGGCCCGTGCTGGTCCCGACCGGAGGCTCTTCGCCGCGGGGCAACGCGGGATTCGTGTCCGCGGGCCTCGAGCTGGCGCAGCAGGTGAGGCAGGGCCTGCTGCCGGAGCCCGAGCGCCTGTACGTGGCCGTGGGCACGGCGGGCACGCTCGCGGGGCTGTGGGTCGGATTGCGGCTCGCCGGACTCCGCACCCGGCCGATCGGGGTGCTCGTCACCGACATCCTGGCGCCCTCGCCGGCGCGGGTGCGGCGGGCCGCCCAAGCCAGCCTGCGCCTGCTGCGACGTCTCGATCCGGCGGTGCCCGAGCTGCCGCTCCCCGGCAGCGAGCTCGGCTGGATCGCGGATCAGGTGGGGCCGGGCTATGGCGCCGCCAGCGATGCCGCGCGCGAGGCCGTGGCGGCCGCCCGCGACGCGGGGCTCGCGTTGGAGACGACATACACTGGTAAGTGTCTAGCGGCCGTGCGCGCGGACGCCGCCGCCGGCCGCCTGAGCGGCCCCGTGCTCTTCTGGAATACCTACAACGCCGTCGACGTCGCGGCCCGCGCCCCGCGCGCGCTGGATCCGGAGGCCTTGCCCGCTTCCCTGCGCCGGTTCCTCAGGTAACGTTGGTGGGGCGATGGCTTCCCCGCCGCCCCCCGACTTCGCCACGAGCCGCCGCGGCTTCCTGCGCCTGGCGGGCAGCGCGACGGCCCTGGCGGCGCTGGCCCGCATTCCCGCGGTGCCGGCGGCGGCGCGCGCGGCTGCGCGCGGCGCGGAGCGCCAGCGCTTCTTCGACCCCGAGGCGACGCGCGTGCTCACGGCAATCGTCGAGCGCATGGTGGACGACGGAGATCCCGCGACCCCCGCGCTGGCGGACACGCGTGCGATCGCCACCGTCGACGCGCTCTGCGGCGCCCTCGACCCGGCGTTGACCGAGCCGCTGCCGCTGCTGCTGCGCCTGGTGGAGTGGGGACCGCCGCTCTTCGACCTGCGCTTCTCGCGCTTCACGCGCCTCGACCCCGAGGGACGCGACGCGGCGCTGCGCGGCTGGATGACGAGCCGCTTCGAGGTGCGGCGGATGGGATTCGGAGCGCTTCGCAACCTGTCGATGCTGGGCTGGTACTCGCAGGAGGAGTCCTGGCCTGCCATCGGCTACGCCGGGCCGCTTCTGGACCGCCAGGACCCGGCGTGATCGCGAACCTCCTCGACCGCGGCGCCGACCTGGTGGAGCGGGCCGACGTGTGCGTGATCGGGTCGGGGGCCGGCGGCGCCGTCGCGGCGGCGGAGCTGGCGGCGGCGGGGCGCAAGGTGGTGGTGCTGGAGCAGGGCCACCACTGGACGGCTCGCGACTTCACGCAGCGCGAGGACGAGATGCTGCCGCGCCTGTTCGAAGAGGGCGGCATGCGCATGACCCGCGACGCCAGCGTGACGATCCTCCAGGGTCGCAACATCGGCGGCTCGACGGTGCACAACCTCTGTTACGCCTTTCGCACGCCCGATCCGATCCTGCGCATGTGGCGCGAGGAGCACGGCCTCACCGGGCTCAGCCCCGAGGCGCTGGAGCCTTCCTTCCAGCGCGTCGAGCGCCAGCTGCGGGTCAAGCAGATCCAGGAGCACCAGGTCAACTCGCTGAACCGGATCGTGCGCGCCGGCGCCGAGGAGCTCGGCTACTCGGGCTTCGTCACGCGGCACAATCGGGAGAACTGCATCGGCGCGGGCTACTGCATCCTCGGCTGCTCCTACGACGCCAAGATGTCGATGCTCGTCACCTACGTGCCGCGCGCCGACGCCGCCGGTGCGGCCATCTACGCGGGCGCCCGGGCCGAGCGGATCGAGGCCGAGGGCGGGCGCGTGCGGCGCGTGCTCGGGAGTGCGGTGGACCTGGACGGGCGGCCGCGCGCCTCCATCGAGGTGCAGGCGCCGGTGGTGGTGCTGGCGGCCGGCGCCGTGGCTTCGCCGGACCTGCTGCTCCGCAGCGGACTCGGCGGCGACGCCGTGGGGCGCAATCTGCACCTGCATCCGTCGGTGATGGCGGCCGGCTTCTTCGACGACGACCTGCACGCCTACCGCGGGATTCCCCAGAGCTACTACATCGACCAGTTCATCGATCTGGAGCGCGATCCGCACCGGGGCTACGTGCTGATGCCGATCGCGGGCTTCCCGGTGATGGTGGCGACGCAGCTGCCGGGCTTCGGGCGCGAGCACGCGCGTCGCATGCGTGGCTTCTCGAAGATGGCGGGTCTGCTGGTGCTGCTCCACGACCGCACGGCAGGCCGGGTGGAGAGCGGCGGCGCCCTGGCCAAGCCGAAGATCGGCTACCGGCTCGAGCCCGACGACGCCCGGCAGCTGGCCGAGGGTCTCGTGCACTGCGCCGAGGTGCTCTTCGCCGGCGGCGCGCGGGAGGTGGTGATCCCCTACCAGCCCGAGCCCCTGGTGCTGGCGCGCGGCGACGATCCGCGAGCCATCCTGGAGCGCGGCGTCGTCCAGGGCGAGATCCCGATCGCCTCCACCCACCCGCAGTCCACCTGCCGCATGGGGGTCGACGAAGCCGCGGGCGTGGTCGACCCGTGGGGCGAGGTCTTCGGCGTTCGCGGACTCTTCGTGGCGGACATGAGCGTCTTCCCCACCTCGCTCGGGGCGCCGCCCCAGATCACCACCGCCGCCCTGGCCGACCGCACCGCCCATCACATCCTCGCGCGCGGGTCCGAGCCGGCGGCGTGAGCCCGCCTCCCGGCCCCTCCCGGGGCGTCGACCTCGGCGTCTGGGAGCTCGCCTGGCCCACCATGCTGTCGTTCGGGCTCCACACCCTGGTGGGCTTCGTGGACATGTGGATCGTGTCGTCCCTCGGGACTCGCGCCGTGGCCGGCGTCGGCGTGGCGCACCAGATCCACTTCGCTTTCTTCGCGGTGCTGGCGGCCGTGTCCACGGGCACCGTGGCGCTGGTGGCGCGCTTCGTCGGCGCCGGTGACCCGCGCGAGGCGGATCGGGTCCTGCGCGTGTCCGCCCTGTTGGCCGGCGTCCTCGGCGCAGCGCTGATGGGCATCATGCCGCTGACCGGGACGATCGTGGGCTTCTTCGGCGTCGAGCCGGAGGTCCGGGGCATCGGCGGCTCCTACCTGCGCATCCTGCTGATCTTCAACGTGCCCCTCTACGTGAGCGTCGTCCTGGCGATGGGCGTGCGCGGGGCGGGCGACGTGCGGACGCCGCTCATCGTCGGCGCGGTCGTCAACGTCGTGAACGTGGTCCTCAACTACGGGCTGGTCTACGGCCGGCTCGGGCTGCCCGCGCTCGGCACCGATGGCTCGGCCCTCGGCACCGGAATCGCCATGGCGCTGGGCGGCGGGATCTACATCGGCCTGTGGGCCGCCGACCTGCTCGCGGTGCCGCGGCACGGCTGGCTCGACGGGCTCGACCTGGCCGGCGCCCGCCGCATCCTGCGCATCGGCATCCCCACCGCGATCGAGCAGGGCGCCTTCCAGGTCGGGCTGCTGATCTTCATCCGCATCGTCGGCCGCTTCGGCACCGAGCCCGTGTCGGCGTACATCATCGGCGTGCGGATCCTGGCGCTGTCGTTCGTGCCGGGCCTCGGCTTCTCCACCGCCGGGGGCACGCTGGTGGGCCAGCACCTCGGCGCCGACGATCCTGACGAGGCCGCCCGCGCGGGCTGGCGCGCCACCGTCGGTGCGATGGCCGTGATGGGGTGCGTGGGCCTCGCGATCATCCTGGCGGCTCGGCCCATCGCCCAGGTATTCGGAGCCACGGGCGCGCTCACGGTCGATCTGACGGTGGCGTTCATCTACATCCTGGGCGCCGCGCAGCCGCTGATGGCTGTCGAGTTCACGCTCGGCGGAGCGCTACGCGGCGCGGGCGACACCCGCTTCCCGCTGGTGGCGATCCTGACGGGGCTCTTCGCGGTGCGGCTGGCCGGCGCCCTGGTGGTGGCGGACGTGCTGGGCGGGGGCATCGTGGCCGTGTGGTCGTGCCTGCTCGCCGACTACCTGGTGAAGGCCGGCATGCTGGCGACCCGCTTCCGCTCCGGGCGCTGGAAGCACGTGGCCGTCTAGCCGCGCTCTCGCGCCAGGTCGGCGAAGTAGCGGAGGAGGTCGGTCTCGGTGACCAGACCGACCAGCTCTTCGTCCTCCACCACGGGCAGGCAGCCGATCTTCTCGTCCGCCATGATGCCCGCCGCTTCCATCACGGAGGCGCCCGGCGCCACGGTGATGGGCGGGGCCGACATCACCCGGGAGATGTCGATGCCCTCGAGGAAGGCCCGGCGCTCGTCCACCCGGTGCGCCAGGCTCGAGAGCGAGGCGCGCAGCAGGTCGCGCTCCGAGAGCACGCCGACGAGCTTTCCGCTGCGCACCACCGGCATGTGCCGCACGCCGCCCAGGGTCATGATATCCTCGACGGTCGAGAGGCGGTCGCCGGCACTGACCGTGACCACCTTCTCCTGCATGACGTCCCGCACGAGGGTCGGATCCATGCCCGGGAGTGTACTCCAGTGACCGAGCCGAAAGGGCAGAAAGGCGGCGCCGCCGAGGCCGGAGAGCCGCAGATCCCCGATCCGTCCGATGAGGATCAGCTGGCGCTGCTGCCGGACCTGTTCCGGCGCGCGCTGACCCTGGGGCTCTCCGGGATCTTCACGACGGAGACCGCATTCCGCCGCGCGCTGGGAGACACCCTGCCGCGGGACTGGGTGGACTTCGCCGTCGACCAGAGCGACCGCACCCGCGCCCAGTTCGTCGAGAAGCTGGCCAGCGAGATCGCCGGGGTGCTCGAAGCCATGGACGTGGACGAGGTCATCCGGCGCACGCTGGCCGAGCACAAGGTCGAGGTGAAGGCCGAGATCCGGCTCGTGCCCGAGGCGAACAAGGGCCGCAAGGACCTCGGCAGCATGCGCGTGACGATGACGGGGGGAGGCAAGCGGAAGTGAGCCCGGACGCCCCGGGGCCGGATCGCCGCAGCGCGGCGGGCTGGGCCCTGGCCGCGGCGACCATCGCCTACGCCGTCTTCATCTACTACGGGATCGGCCCCTACCCGAGCCAGAACGAGGTTCCGTTCTGGCAGCCCCGCGGGTTCCTGCGGGACTCGGCGCTGATGGCGAGCTTCGACGAGCGGCCCCTGACGGCGCTGGCGGCGGGCGTGCTCCCGGCGCTGGTCCTGGCCGCGAGCGCCTGCGCGCTGGCGCGCTCGGTCCTGGTACGGACCGCCGCCGTGTGGGCGGTGCTGGCCAGCGCGTTCTTCCTCTACTACGGACTGCAGGCGCCGCGCATCTGGGAGTTCTTCGGCTGGCGCGGCGGTGCGGTAATGGCGTTGATGAGCCTGGTGCTGGCGGCGGCGCTGCTGGCGCCCTGGCTCGCGGGAAGCTGGCTGCGCCTGCGCTGGCCGCTGCGGCTGGCGGTCTACCTGCCGATCCTGGCCGCGGTCGTGGTGACCGCGCGCAACGCCACCGGCACCAACCCGAAGCTCGCCTTCAACATCTCGCCGTGGCCGGTCGTCACCGTGTTCGGCTTCGACGGGCTCGCGACGTTGATCGTGGGAATCCTGGCCTGCCTCGCGCTCGGCCTGGCCGGCTGGCGGCTGCGGCGACGACGCCCGGCGCTGGGGGGGGCGGCGATCGCGGCGGCGGTCGCCATCCCGGTGCTGTGGGTGGGCGGGGAACTCGGCGGCGGGATGCTGCTGCTCGGAGCGGCGGGCGCCCTGGCCGCCGCAGCGCTCTGGGCCGTCTCCGCCGCGGTGGGAAACCTCACCATGGGCGCCCGCAGCGCGCCGGGCTACGTCGCCATCGGAGCGCTGCTGCTCGGGATCCCCCTCTTCGCCGGGCGCGCCTGCGTGCAGCTCGACTACCGCATCACCCGGAACGACCGCGCCCAGCAGATCATCGACGCGCTGGGAAGCTACTACGAGCGGGAGGGCCTCTATCCCGAGCGCCTGGGTGATCTGGTGAAGGCGGGTGACCTGGCGGACATCCCCGAGCCCCAGATCGGCCTCGCCGCCTTCGGCCGCCAGCGTTTCATCTACCAGAACTTCGGGACCGACTATCTGTTGGAGTTCGCGTCGACCGGCTGGAGCCAGTGCGCCTACAACCCGCCCTGGGAGGACGACCCCGAGGACGGCGAGCCCGAGGACGAGTACGCCGATCCCGGCGAGGCGGCCGAGGAGGGAGAGGCGCTGCCGGGCGCCTGGTCGTGTCCCTCCACGCCGCCCGAGCTCTGGTAGTTCGCTAGCTTCGCGGCGATGGCCTCCCTGCTCTCCCTGGGCGAGCGCGTCCACCGCGCGCGCCGGATCGGAACCGTGTTCGGGCGGATCTATCTGGGGATCAAGGCCAACCAGTTCGTCGCCCGCAGCCTGCGGCCGCCCGACATGCGCGAGCGCTGGTCGCGCTTCAACCGCCAGAGCGCACGCTCCATCTTCGACGTCGCGGTCGAGCTTCGCGGCATGATCCTCAAGGGCTGCCAGTTCCTGGGTGCGCGCGCCGACGTGCTGCCGCCGGAGTACGTGGAGGTCCTCTCCCGGCTCCAGGACCGCGTGCCGCCGCGCTCGTTCCCGGCGGTGCGCCGGGTGCTGGAGCACGATTTCGGCGCCCCCCTGGAGGACGTGTACGAATCCTTCGGCGAGCACCCGATCGCGTCAGCGTCGCTGGCCCAGGTGCACGAAGCCGTCCTGCACGGAGGGCGCCGCGTGGCGGTGAAGGTCCAGTACCCGGAGATCGCCGCCCTGGTGAAGAGCGACCTGGCGAACCTGCGCACCCTCTTCCGCGCCGTGGGCGCCCTCGAGCGCGACGTCGACCTGATGCCGCTGGTGGACGAGCTCGGAACCCACGTCCCACGCGAGCTCGACTTCGAGAACGAGGGGCGCAACGCCGAGACGGTGGCGAAGATGTTCGCCCACCGCGACGACGTGCGGGTGCCCGAGATCGTGTGGGAGCACACCACGCGCCGGGTGCTGACCATGGAGTTCATGGAAGGCATCAAGATCACCGACGTCGAGGCGCTCGCCGCAGCCGGCGTGGATCCCCAGCAGGTGGTGCAGCTGCTGGTGGACGCCTACGCGGTGCAGGTATTCCAGCACGGCTTCTTCCACGCCGACCCGCACCCGGGCAACCTGTTGGTGCAGCCGGACGGGCCGCGGCTCGTGATGCTCGACTTCGGGCTGTCCAAGGACCTGCCAGCGACGTTCCGGGAGGGCGTCGTGCGGTTCGCGGGCGCCATGATCCAGGAGGACGCGGAGGGAATGGTGCAGGCCTTCCTCGACCTCGGCTTCGAGACCCGCGACGGCAGCGACGACTCCCTGGTCGAGGTGGCGCGCTTCGCGCTCGAGTTCGCCCGCCGGGTCCGGGAACGCACCTCGGGCGACCCGCGCCTGTTCGAGCGCTGGAACCAGGAGCTGCCGGAGCTCGTGCGCCAGAACCCGGTGGTGCGAATTCCGAGCCACGTGGTGCTCATGGGTCGGGCCCTCGGCCTGCTGTCGGGCGTGAGCCGCAGCCTGGGCGCGCGGATCGACCTGCTGCGGGCGGTGCTCCCCTACGTCATGGGCGTGACGCCGACCCCCGCGCCCTAGGCCGTGCCGGCACGTCCCCTGCGGCTGGGCCTGGCCCTCGGCGGACTCGACGCCGCCCGCGACTGGCAACGGGCCTTTGCAAAGGCGGCGCGCGCCGAGGAGCTGGGCTTCCACTCCCTGTGGCTGCCGGAGGGGCACTTTGCTCCCGGCGCCACGCCGTCGCCGCTGGTGGCGCTGGCGGCCTTCGCCGCACGCACGCGGACGCTTCGGCTCGGAACCACCTCGCTGCTGCTGCCGGTGCGCCCCGCCGCACAGGTGGCGGAAGAGGTCGCCACCCTGGACCGGCTCTCCGGCGGCCGCGTCTGGCTCGGCCTCGGGCGCGGATTCCGGGCGCCGCTCTTCGAGGCCTTCGGCGTGCCGCCGGCGGAGAAGCGCGACCGGTTCGACGCGGCGCTGGACGAGATCCTGCGCCTGTGGACCGGGAGCGACGCCGGCGTGCGCCCCGTTCAGCAGCCGCATCCGCCGCTGCTGGTGGCGGCCTTCGGCAAGAAGGGCCTGCTCCAGGCCGCGCACCGCGGCCTGCCCTACCTGGCCTCTCCCCTCGAGACCCTGGAGACCCTGGCCGCGAACCATGCGCTCCACCGCGAGCACCTGGCGAGCGGGGTCGACCCGCAGGCGCTCGACGTCGCCGTGATCCGCAGCGTGCACGTGGCCCGCAGCGACGCCGAGGCCCGGCGGGTACACGAGGCGCTGGCACGGGAGACGAGTCGCATCGCGCGCGCGCTGCCACCCGCCCTCGCCCGCGCGAGCGGGGCCGCCGCCGAGGAGCGCGTGCTGGTGGGGACGGCGTCGCAGGTGGTGGACGCCGTGGCCGGCTACCGGGAGCGCATCGGCCTCGACCTGCTGATCGCCCGGGGCGGTGTCCCGGCCGCCGACGACGGCGAGGTCGAGGACTCGCTGGCGCGCCTCGCCGAAGAGGTCGCACCGGCGCTTTCCTGAGCGGCTATGCTGGCCGGCATGCGGTCCCCCCACCCCCTGTGCGCGCGGACGGGGGGGTGAGAGCGGCCCTTCCCCTCTCCGGCTTCTGGTTCCTGTATCTCGGCGGCCTGGGAATCTTCTTCCCGTTCTACAGCCTCTACCTGGGCGAGAACGCCGGCCTCACCGGAACCCAGGTGGGAATCGTGCTGGCGATGATCCCGCTGGTGGGAATCGTCGGGCAGCCACTGTGGGGTCAGGTGGCCGACCGCAGCGGGGCGCGCGCCGGTGTCCTGGTGACGGTCACGCTCGGCGCGGCGGCCGGCCAAGCGGCTCTCTCCTTCGCTTCCGGCTTCTGGCCCATCCTGGTCGGGACCGTCGCTCTGGCCTTCTTCGCCACCGCCGTCATCCCGCAGACGGTCGCCGTCAGCTTCGCGGCGCGACCGGAGTACGGCGCTCGGGGCTTCGGCCGCGTGCGCGTGTGGGGGACCGTGGGCTTCCTGCTGCTGGTGGTCGGGTTCCCCCGTTGGCTCGATCGGCTGCAGGCAGCGCGCGGCTGGTCCGGCGGCGACGGCGTCTCGGAGCCGGGACTCGGCATCATGTTCCCGGTCACGGCGGCCATCTGCGTGGTGGCGGCGGCGGTGGCCTTCGCCGTGCCGCGCGGAGGCGAGGAGGCGCTGCGTGCCAGTCGCAGCGACTGGCACGACCTCGTTCGACACCGTCCGGTGTTGATCCTGCTGGCCCTGGCCGTCCTGGCCTACGCCAGCCTCCAGGGACCGATGGGGCTCTTCCCCCTGCTGATCCGTTCCCACGGCGACTCCATGCAGACGGTCGGAAACCTGTGGGTCCTGATGCTCGTCCTGGAGATCCCGCTGGTTCTCTACACGGGGGTGGTCGCCGAGCGTCTGGGCCCGCGGGCGCTGCTGGTGATCGGGACGCTGGCCGGAGGCGTCCGCTGGCTCGTCTGCGGATTCGTCGACGCGCGCCCGGCCATCCACGCGGTGCAGATCCTCCACGGCGTGACCGTGGCCGGGCTGGTGATCGGAGGTCCCCTGTATCTCGAGGAGGCCGTACCCCGGCAGCTGCGCTCGACCGCCCAGGCCCTGCTGGCCATGATCGGAGTCGGGCTGGGCGGCGTCGCCAGCAACGCCGGCGCGGGCTGGCTGCTGGAGCACGTGGGGCCGCAGGCGCCGTACCGGGTGGGCGGAGCCGGCGCCATCGTGTGCGCTGCGCTGATCCTGTGGCTGCTGCCCCATCCCAGGCGGCCCGCTCGCTAGGCGGGGGCCCCCACCCGCGTATACTCGCGCGCCATGCCGAAAACGGGAGCAGAGGCGATCTGGACCTGGGAACGGCCCCAAGCCGGTGCCGCTCCGGCGGCGCGCATCCTGCTGCTGGCGCCCCACTTTCCGCCCGGCGCCGAAGCCGGCTCCCAGCGCTGGCTGGCGCTGGCCGGTCACGCGGCCGAGCGGGGCTTCGGACTCGACGTGGCGACCGTCGCCCCGAGCTCGCTGGCGAACCCGGACTTCGAACGCCTGGAACGGCTGCCGCCGGGCACCCGGGTCGTCGGCATCGAGCAGGTGGAGTTCGCGCTCGAGCGCGCCGAGGCGGCGCTCCATCGCGCCCGCGTGCGGCGGCGCCGGGCGTCGAGTGCCGGGACCGCTCCCGGCCCGGCGCCCGCGGACGGCCGACCGACTTCGCTGGCGCGGGCGGAGATCGCGTTCCGACCGGGCGCCGCCCGCAGCTGGATCCGGAGCTACAACGCACTGCTCGAGCTGCGTCGCGAGCGGCGCTGGGGACTGCGCGCGGCGGCGGCCCTGCGGTCCTGGCGGGTGCGCGGCCGCCACGCCTGCGTGGTGGCGTGCAGCCCGCCCCACGGCATCCACGAGGGCGCGCGCCGGCTCGCGCGGGCCTCGGACCTGCCCTTCGTGATGGACCTCCGGGACCCGTGGACCCTGACCGAGCGCCTGCCCGAGCCCATGGCCAGCCCGCTCTGGTATCGCGTCGGCTCCCGCGACGAGTCCCGCTGCGTCGCGGAAGCCGCGCTGGTGGTCATGAACAGCGAGGCCGCCCGCGACGCCATGCGCGACCGCCACCCGGGCGCCGCCGAGCGGATCGTGGCCGTGCCGAACGGCTGCGACGACGAGCCGCTGCCGCCTGCGGAGCGGGACCCGCGCTTCCTGGTGGCCTACGCAGGCACGCTGTACCTCGACCGCGATCCGACCCCGATCCTTCGCGCCGCGGCGCGTCTCGTCCGGCGGCGCGGGCTGCGGCCCGAGCAGTTTGGAATCGAGTTCATGGGGGAGAGCGTCAGCCGCGACCCGCTCGCCGCCGCCCGCGACGCCGGGATCGGCGACTTCGTGCACCTGCACCCGCCGGCGTCGCGGGGGCAGGCGGCGGCCTTCCTGGGCCGGGCCTCGCTGCTGGTCGACCTGCACCAGGACAGCCGCCTCGCGATCCCGTCGAAGCTCTTCGAGTACATGCGCTACGAGGCCTGGCTGCTGGCCCTGTGTCTGCCCGGAAGCGCAACCCACGCGCTCCTCGAGGGCACGAGTGCGGACCGCGTCGGACCGGACGACATCGACGGGATCGAGGCGGCGCTCGAGCGCTGCTACGACGAGCGCATTGCGGGCGTCCGGCCGACGCCCCTCGCCGCCGACCCGCGCTTCTCGCGCCGGATCCAGGCGGAGCGGCTGTTCGACGCGATCCGGGCGATCAGCCCCCGGCGGACTCGCGGGTGAAGGTCACGAACGCCATGCTCGGGCGCTTGGACGAATCGCGCATGGCGAACTGGACGCCGTCGTAAACCCAGCCCTTGCCGGTCCACTCGTTCAGCACCGCTTCCAGCTCGTCGTCGGTGACGGTCTGGAGCTCGACGACCTTGTACTCGGTGGGCACCGGCGACGTCCTCACAGGCTCGCGGCCACGTCCTTGGCCGCGTAGGTCAGGATCAGGTCGGCTCCCGCGCGCTTGATGGCCACCAGGGCCTCCGCCATGGCGCGCTCGCCGTCGAGCCAGCCGCGTTCCGCCGCCGCGTGCAGCATCGCGTACTCGCCGGACACCTGGTAGGCAGCGAGCGGCACGTCGAACTCGGCGCGCGCCCGGGTCAATACGTCCAGGTAGGGCAGCGCGGGCTTCACCATCAGCATGTCCGCGCCCTCGTCCAGATCGAGGCGCATCTCACGCAGCGCCTCGCGGGCGTTCGGCGGGTCGACCTGGTACGCGCGGCGGTCGCCGAAGGCCGGAGCGCTCTCCGCGGCGTCCCGGAAGGGGCCGTAGTACGCGCTCGAGAACTTGGCGGCGTACGAGAGGATGGGGATCTCCTCGAACCCGTCGGCGTCGAGGACGCGGCGGATGGCCGCCACGCGCCCGTCCATCATGTCCGAGGGCGCCACCACATCGGCACCGGCGCGCGCGTGGGAGAGCGCGGTCGCCGCCAGGCGCTCGACGCTCGCGTCGTTGGCGACGGTCTCGCCCTCCACCAGGCCGCAGTGGCCGTGGTCGGTGTACTCGCACAGGCAGACGTCGGTGACGACGCAGAGCTCCGGCTCGGCGCCCTTCACGGCTTCGACGGCGCGCTGGATGATCCCGCCGGGATCGTCGGCCCCCGAGCCTCGCGCGTCCTTGTCCGCCGGGATGCCGAACAGGATGACGGCGGGAATCCCCAGGTCGCGGACCTCCTTGGCCTCGTGGACCAGCGTGTCCACGGAATGCCGAAAGACGCCGGGCATGGAGGCCACCGACTCGCGCACGCCGCTCCCCTCGACCACGAAGAGCGGATACACCAGGTCGTCCCGGGATACGCGCGTCTCGCGGGTCATGCGACGCAGGGGCTCGCTCCGGCGCAGGCGGCGCATGCGGACGCTGGGAAAGCTCACGGCGATCCTCCGGGCCGGGCGCTCTCGTGCACGACCAGCGCCTCCACCAGCTCTTCGGCTCCCGGCCGCTCGGGCATGACGTCGGGCTCGATCCCGGCCTCGCGCAACGCCGCGGCGGTGGTGGGCCCGATCGCGGCCACCGTGCAGCGTGACAGGGCCGCCCGGGCCTCGGCATCGAGGAGCCCGAGGCAGTGTCGCACGGCGCTCGGGGAGGTGAAAGTGACCGCGTCGAGCCCGCCCCGCGCCAGTCGGCTGCGCAGCGCCTCCGCCTCGGGGGCGTCGGGCGTCGGCGGCAGCGTGCGGTAGGCCACCGGCGCATCCACCTCCGCGCCGGCGGCGCGCAAGCCGCGGGGCAGCGCCTGGCGCGCGATGTCCGATCCCGGCACCAGGAAGCGCTTGCCGGCGGGAGCGATGCAGCGGGCGATCTCCTCCAGCAGGCCCTCCGCCTGGCGGCGCAACTCGGGGGTGCGGTCGACCCGCAGCCCGACCTCCCGCGCCGCCGTGGCCGTGGCTGGACCGACGCACAGCACCATGCCGCGCAGCGCCGACAGCGGGCGCCCGCGCTCACCGGCGCGCCGCGCCAGGAAGCGGGCCGCGTTGGCGCTGGTCAGCACCAGCGCATCGTAGTCGGCCAGCCGCTCGAGGCAGGCGTCGAGCGCCGCCGGCTCCGCCAGCGGCTCGAAGCGCAGCAGGGGCAGGTGCACGGGCTCGGCGCCGGCGCGCCCCAGCGCGTCCAGCAACGGGCCCGCCTGCTCCTCACTGCGGGTCACCAGGACCCGCTGGGCGGCGAGCGGCAGCTCGCGCGATTCCATGGGGCGCAGTCCCACCACCTCCCCCACGACCACGGTAGCGGGTGTGCCGAGGCCGGACTCCCGCACGCGCTCAGCCAGCTCGGCGAGGGGCGCCGTCACCACCCGCTGCCGGCGCGTGCTGGCCCACATGATGGCGGCTGCCGGCGTGTCCGGGGAGCGCACCTTGCGGATCTCCCGCACGATCTCGTCCAGGTTGCGCATGCCCATCAGCACCACCAGGGTGTCCACGGCGCCGGCGAGCGCGTCCCAGCGCAGCTCGCGCGACGCCCGGGTGGGATCCTTGTGCCCCGTCACCACCGCGAACGACGCCGCGTGACGCCGATCGGTGACGGGGATCCCGGCCAGGGCCGGGGCGGCCAGGGCCGCGCTCACGCCGGGCACGACCTCGACGTCGATCCCCGCCGCGGCGCAGGCCGAGAGCTCCTCGCCGCCCCGTCCGAAGACGAAGGGGTCGCCTCCCTTGAGGCGCACCACCGTGCGCCCCTCGCCGGCCAGCTTGACCAGCAGCGCCGTCACGTCGTCCTGGCTGCGGGTCGGCGCATCGTGTCCGCGCTTGCCGACGTTGATGCGCTCCGCGCCGGGCGGCGCCAGGTCGAGCAGCTCCCGCGCCGCCAGCTCGTCGTAGAGCACCACGTCGGCCGCACCCAGGGCTTCGGCACCGCGCAGGGTGATGAGGTCCGGATCGCCGGGCCCCGCGCCCACCAGCACGACCTTGCCCCGGCGGCTCACGCCCCGGCTTCCCGCAGCGCGGCCAGGATGGCGTCGCCTCCGTCCGCCAGGACGGCGTCGCCGAGGGCGGCACCGGCGGCCTCCGGATCCGCACCGGCCACCTCGGCCCGGGCCAGGCACGTGCCGTCGAGGGACGCCACCAGCCCGCGCAAACGCAGCCCGTCGCCGTCGTCCTCGGCCAGCGCCGCGACCGGCGCGTGGCAGTCGCCGCCGATCCGCGCCAGGAAGGCACGCTCCGCGCGGGCGGCGCGCTCGCTCGGGGGATGGCCGATCGCCGCCAGCTCCTTGGCCAGCCCGTCGTCGGCGCGGGACTGCACCGCCAGGATGCCCTGGGCGGGCGCCGGCAGCAGGCGCTCGGTCTCGAGGCGCTCGTCGATGCGCTCCGCGAGCCCCAGGCGCTCGAGTCCCGCACAGGCGAGCACCACCGCGTCCAGCCCCCCGGCGTCGAGCTTGCGAAGCCGCGTCGGGACGTTGCCGCGCAGGGGCACCACCTCCAGGTCCGGACGCAGGGCGAGCAGCTGCGCCGTGCGGCGCAGGCTGCCCGTGCCGACCCGCGCGCCCGTGCCGAGCCCGTCCAGGCTGCCGCCGCGCGCGCGACACACCAGGGCGTCGCGGGGGTCGGCGCGCTCGGGGAAGGCCGCCAGCACCAGGCCGGGCGCCAGCTGGCCCGGGAGGTCCTTGGCGCTGTGCACGGCCACGTCCGCGCGGCCGGCGAGGAGCGCCTCTTCGATCTCCTTGATGAAGAGACCCTTCCCACCCGCGTCGGCCAGGCGGATCTCCTGGAGCCGATCGCCGCTCGTCTGCAACGGCACCAGCTCGGTCTCGACGCTGAGCGCGGCCTCGATGCGATCGGCCACGGAACGTGCCTGGACCAGGGCGAGCTCGCTCTTGCGTGTGGCGATCCGGAGCTTCATTCCTCCTCGCTGGCGTCCGCGTCGGATTCCAACGGCGATTCCGCCCCGGGCGCGTCGGCGTCGTCCAGGCCGAAGAGCACGCGCGCGGCCTCGAGGTAGGCGAGCCCCTCCTCGCGCTCCACCTCGTTGCGCAGGAAGGACACCGGCGCGTGCAGGAGCTTGTTCACGATCGCGCGGGTGAGCGCCTCGACACCCTCGCGCTGGCCGTCGGACAACTCGAGCCGGCGCGCGAAGCGCTCGAGCTCGCTCTCGCGGATCGCCTCGCCGCGGGAGCGCAGGTGGCGGATCGTGGGCACGGCGCGCAGGGCCGACATCCAGCCGTCGAAGCGCTGCTGCTCCTCCAGCACGATGGCCTCGGCCAGCTCCACCTCGCGCCGGCGCCCGGCCGCGTTGGCGGAGGCCACCGCGTCCAGGTCGTCGAGGTCGTAGAGGTAGACCCCGTCGATCTCGTTCACGGCCGGGTCGACGTTGCGCGGGACGCCGATGTCGATCACGAACATGGGGCGATGCCCCCGCTCGCGCATCGCGCTCTCGACCAGCGTCGCTGCCAGCACCGGGCGGCCACCGCCGACGGAGGTCAGCACGACGTCGGCCACCGCCAGCAGCTCCGGCAACGCGTCGAAGCCGTGGGCGCGGGCTTCGAAGCGTGCGGCCAGCTCGCGGGCGCGCTCGGGCGTCCGGTTCGCCACGTCGACCTCGTGCAGCCCCTGGGCCCGGAGCGCCTGCAGCGCCACCTCTCCCATGTCCCCGGCTCCGAGCAGCAGCGCGCGCTTCCCCTCCAGGGACTCGAAGATCTGCTGGGCCATGTCGACGGCCACCCGCGCCACCGACACCGGCCGCTCGGCGACCGCCGTCTCGTTGCGCACCCGCTTGGCCGTGGCGAAGGCGCGGTGGAAGAGCCGACCGAGGATCACACCGATGGCGCCGGCGTCGGCCGCCACCCGGTAGGCCTCCTTCACCTGCCCCAGGATCTGCGGCTCGCCCACCACCATGGAATCGAGGGACGAAGCCACGCGGAACAGATGCTGCAGCGCGCGGGCGTCGGTGCGTTCGTAGAGGGCGGCGTCGAGATCGCTGCCTGCGCCCGCGTCACCGCCGAGCTCGCGGGCGAAGAGCGAGCGCAGCCGGTGGCGCGCGGCCTCGAGCTGGCGCGTCACTACCAGCACCTCGATCCGGTTGCAGGTGGAGAGCAGGAAGGCCTCGTCCACCTCCCCGCCCGCGCGCAGCTTGGACAGCAGCGGCTCGGCGTCGTCGACGGCGAAACGCTCGCGCAGCTCCAGCGAGGCCGTGCGGTGCGAAAGTCCGACGAGCAGCAACCTCACGCCAGCATCCCCACGCCCACGGCGGCGAAGAGCAGGAAGGCGAAGCCCGCCACGGCGGACAGCGCCGACTGGCGCGCGCCCTGGCTGGCGGCGAAGCGCAGGACCACGAGCACCGCGTAGATGCCCCAGGCCAGCGCGTTCCAGATCTCGTGGGCGGAGCCGGTCCAGAGGCCGCGCCCCGTTCCGTACACCCACAGCATGCCGGTGAGCACGCCCAGGGTGAGCAGCGGGAAGCCCACCGCCAGCGCAGCCGCGTTCACGCGGTCGAGGGTCTCGAGGGACGGCAGCCCGGGACCCCCGCGCGCGGGATGCAGGCTCTTGCGCTTGAGCCTGCGGTTCTCGAGCAGGAATGCCGCCCCCGCGATGGCCGCCACCGCCAGCAGCGCGAGCCCCCCGCTGGCCAGCACCACGTGGGCGTGGGGCCAGGAGCCGGCGCCCATCAGCTCGTCCGACGCAGCGTGCGGGATGCGGAGCGCGGCGTAGAAGGCGCCGAGGAAGGCGACGGGACCCACGCCCATCGCCAATCCGGCCATGCGGCTGCGGCGCGCGAAGGGCAGGTACGCCAGCACCACCATCCAGGCCATGAGCGACACCGCCATCGGGAGGTCGGTCAGCTGGGGCGTGGGCTCGACCCCGTGGAGCGCCACGAAGGAGGCGGCGTGCGCGAGCCAGCCCGCAGCGAGCACGACGAGGCCCGCCCGCACCGCACCGCCCGCGCCGAGGCCCACCCCGGCAGCCGACGCGACGGCGGCCGCCAGGTACAGGGCGGCCGCCAGCTGGAGCAGGGCGATCACGCCGGCAGGGTAGCGCTCGCCGCCCCGGGCCAGCCCGGATTTCGCTCTACTTTCGCATCCGGGCGAGCTGCTCCTGGATGCGCGCCGCGTCGTTCACGGATTCGAAGATCCGGTAGACCTGCTCTCCGAACAGCACGAAGCGGATCTCCTCCAGCGAGGTCTCGCCGGCCAGGTGCCGGCGGGCCTCCTCGATCAGGACCTCGGCCGCCTGCTGCACGGGGACTCCCGCGATGCCCGCGCCGATGGCCGGTACCGCGACCGAGCGGCAGCCCTTCTCGGCGGCCAACGCGAGGCTCGCGCGCAGCGAGGACCGCACCGTCTCCGGGCTGGCCTGCCCGCCCGGCGGCATGCTGGCCGCGTGGATCACGAAGCGCGCGCGGAGGTCACCGGCGCCGGTGACCGCCGCGCCTCCCACCTCGACGGGACCGTGGGCTTCGCACTCGGCCTGGATCGAGGGACCGCCCTTCTCGCGGATCGCGCCGGCCACGCCCGCGCCGAGGACCAGGTCGCTGTTGGCCGCGTTCACGATCGCGTCGACGGACTGGGCCGTGATGTCGCCTTCGAGGAGCGCGATGCGCCCGCTCATTTCCGGCGCGTCTCCAGGCCTTCGACGATGCCCGCCGCGACGAGCGGCACCAGGATCTCGTGCTGCCCCACCAGTGCGTAGCCGCGCCCCCCCTTGCGGGTCGGGCGCTCCACCACGTTCAGCGAAGGCCGGTAGTGGCGCAGGAAGTCGAGGTTCACGGTGGTGAAGCGGTCCACCTTGTGACCCAGGTTCCGGGCCAGGGCGAGCGCCTTCAGGAAGACCTCGGGCAGGATCACCGCCGACCCGACGTTGAAGAGCACGCCTCCCTGGAGCGTGGCCACCAGCCCGGTGAAGGTCTCGAAGTCGCGGTAGCTGGTGGCGCCCAGGGCGGCGCCGTCGGCGCCCGGGTGCATGTGGTGGATGTCCGTCCCGATCGCCACGTGCACGGTCAGCGGCACGCCCAGGCGGCTGGCGGCCGCCAGCACCGAGCGCTGCTTGTGCGGGTAGCGTCCCTCGAGGATCTCCCGCCCGATGGCGGCGCCCATCCCCAGGCCGTCGGCGGCGCCCGCCGCAATCGCCGCGTTCAGGCGTTCCGAGGTCTCGCGCGCCATGCCGAAGCTGCCGTCGTCGAGGGCGGGAGCCACGTCTTCGCTGGTGCGCCCCATCATGGCCAGCTCCAGGTCGTGCACGCAACCCGCGCCATTCATGAAGACGCCGCTCACGACTCCGCGCTCGAGCAGGTCCACCACGATCGGGGCGAGGCCCACCTTGATCAAATGGGCGCCGAAGCCCCAGAGCACGGTCTTGCCGCCGCGCTGGGCCTTCACGGTGGCGTCGATCACGGCGCGCAGGTCGGCGGCGCCGAGGATCCCGGGGATCGAGCCCAGGAACTCGGCGAAGGACGCCCCCGCACGGTGCGGCGTGGCTTCGTCCACACGACGCACCTTGCTCTTGCGCTTGCGCGCGGAGTACGTGGTGACCCGGCTGCGATCGATGCGCGGCGGCGTGCGGCTCACGGCTCGGGAAAGAGCGCGTCGTCCACGAGCTCGCACAGCACGTGGAGCAGGGTGATGTGCGACTCCTGGATCCGGTCCGTGCGCTCGGCGGGCACCACGAAGGCCAGGTCGACGAGTCCTGCCAGCTTGCCGCCATCGCCGCCGGTAAGGCCCAGGGTGTGGAGGCCCCGGGAGCGCGCCTCCTGCACCCCGGCCAGGACGTTGGGCGAGCGGCCGGAGGTGGAGAGAGCGATCGCCACGTCGCCCTCCCGGCCGTGGGCCTCGACCAGGCGCGCGAACACCTGCTCGAAGCCGTAGTCGTTGCCGATCGCCGTCACGTCGGAGGCGTTGGCGTTGAGCGCGATGGCCGGCAGGCCCGAGCGCTCGCGCCGGAAGCGACCGCACCACTCGGCCGCGATGTGCTGGGCGTCGGAGGCCGAACCGCCGTTCCCGAACAGGAGCACCTTGCCGTCGTTCCGGAAGCACTCCACCAACAGGCCCGCGGCACGTTCCGCCGCCGCGGCGTGGCTGCTCGCGAATGCGCGCTTCACGGCCGCACTCTCCTCGAACAGCTCGCGAATCCGCGCCTGGCTCATCGGGCCGGACCGTAGCACGACCGCCCCTGCTATGATCGACCGATGCGGACGCCCGCGCGCCTCTCCACAGCGCTGCCGATGTTGCCCCTGCTGACCGTGCTGGCCGCCTGCGACTCCGGCCTGGCAGTCTCGCAACGCGGCGCGCCGAGCTTCGGCGAGGTAACCGCCGCGGAGGGGCGCGCGCTGGCCCGCGGCGAGGACGCCCGGCTGCTCCAGGTGGGCCGCGAACTGCGGCCCCTGGCCGCGCGGGGAGCCCAGCGGGTGCCCCCCGGCTGGGAGTGGCCCGATGATCTGGCCGATGCCGGTGCCGTGGTGATCGTGGGCGCCCGGCCGGACGACGGCTTCCGGCTGGCGGCACGCATGGCGCGCGCCGGCATCCAAGGCGTGGTAGTGGTGACCGGCGGCCTGGAGGCCTGGAACGAGGCCCCCGCCCTGGCCGCGGCCGAGCCCGACAACACGACGATGAGGGAGTGAGATGGCGGACGTCAGCAACGTGAACGATCAGACCTTCGAGGCAGAGGTCCTCGGTTCGGACAAGCCTGCCGTGGTGGACTTCTGGGCCGAGTGGTGCGCCCCGTGCCGCCAGATCGCGCCCATCCTGAAGGAGCTGGCCGAGACCTACGGCGAGCAGGTCAACGTCGTGAAGATCGACGTGGACTCGAGCCCCAACGTGGCCGGCCGCTACGGCGTGCGCTCCATCCCCACCGTGCTGGCCATCTCCGGCGGTCAGGTGGTGGATCAGCTGGTGGGCGCCCGCCCGAAGGGCGACTTCGAGGCGATGGTCAAGAAGCTGCTGTAACCGGCGGTTCGAAGATCCGCACGGGCCAGCGCCGGCGCCGGGCGGTCCGGTACAGGAACGGGTCCGGGTTCGTCACGACCGGGTGCCCCACCAGGTCGAGTAGCGGCAGGTCCGTGATCGAGTCCGTGTAGAACCAGGACCGGGCCAGGTCGATCCCCTGCTCCTCGATGAACTGCTGGAGCCAGTAGATCTTGCCCTCCTCGAAGCAGATGGGCTCGATCACGCGCCCCGTGAAGCGGCCGTCCTCGACCTCCAGCCGCGTGTAGAGGATGTGGCGGATCCCCAGGTGCTCGGCCAGGGGCTTCACCACGAAGCGGGTGGCACCGGAGACGATCGCCACCACGTGACCCTCCGCCTTGTGGTGATCCACGAGGTCCGCGGCCTCGGGATAGACCGTCTGGACCACCATGTCCTTGAACCAGCGATTGGCCTCGCGCGCCAGGGCCCGCTCGCTCTGGCCCTTGAACTCGACCATCATCTCCTTGGTCCAGCGCGTGATGTCGAGGATGCCGGCCTTGTAGCGCAGGTAGGCGCCGAGACCCTTCAGCAGGTCCCAGGACGTCGCCTCGCCGCGCTCGTAGCGGTACTTCGCGTAGAGCGTGCCGGAGTTCTCCGCCAGGATGGTCTTGTCCATGTCGAAGAAGGCGCCCACCCGGGGCGCGCCGTTGCGGGGGGACCGGCGACGAGGCATGCCTAGAACATATACCGCCGCATGGAAACGTTCAGCAGCAGGCCGATCGAGATCAGCGCCGCCAGCATCGCCGAGCCCCCGTAGGAGAAGAGCGGCAGGGGAACCCCGATCACCGGCGCCAGCCCCAGCACCATGGCGATGTTGATGGCGGCGGGCCAGAAGAGCGTCCCGACCAGACCCACCGCCAGCATGGCGCCGAAGGCGTCGCGCGAGTTGCGCGCGATCCACAGGCCCCACAGCAGCATCACCAGATAGAGACCCA
>CAMYLJ010000010.1:0-11877 GCA_947259215.1 uncultured delta proteobacterium | reverse complement strand
CGAGAAGGCCCCACTCCTCCGCCCAGACCGAGAAGATGAAGTCCGTGTGCTGGGTCGGAAGGAAGCGCAGCTGGGTCTGGGTGCCCTCGAGCCAGCCCTTCCCGAACATCCCGCCCGAGCCGATGGCGATCCGCGACTGGATGGCCTGGTAGCCGGAGTCGAGCGGGTCGCGGGCGGGATCGATGAAGTCGAGGATCCGGCTGCGCTGGTAGGTCTTCAGCGCGAAGACCCACAGGCCCGCGAGCCCGGCCGCACCCACCAGTCCGAGCGCCGCCCACGCCCGCGCCGGGATGCGCGCGAAGGGCAGGTAGGTGGCGGCCACCAGCAGGGTGAGCAGGGCCACGCCCATGTCGCGCTGGAGCACGATCAGGCCCACCGGCAGCACGGCGATCACCGCGGGCAGCGCCAGGTCGCGCAGGCCGCGCCCGCGCTGGGAAGCCTGGCGGTGGAAAAAACGCGCCAGCGCCACGACCAGCGCGATCTTCGCCAGCTCCGAGGGCTGGATCCGCACGGGCCCGTAGACCAACCAGGCCTGGCTGCCGCGGGTCACCGGAGCCAGGAAGAGCGTGGCCACCAGCAGCGCCAGCGCGCCCAGGTAGACCGGGAGCCACCAGCGTTCGAGCCGCCGGTAGTCGACCGCCACCGCCACCACCAGCACGCAAAGCCCCAGACCGACGGCCACGAGCTGGCGCTTCACCTCGCTCGGGAGACCGGCTTCGACGCCGGCATGGGTGGCGGAGTAGAGGTTCGCCAGGCCCACCAGCAGCAGGAAGCCGGCGATCCCCGCCAGCACCCAGTCGAAGTGCTGGACCGAGCGGCGGTCAATCGGCACGGGCCACCTCGGACGCCGGCCCGCGCTCGGCGAAGAAGGTCGCGAGCACCTGCTGCGCCAGCGGCGCGGCCACCGCACCCCCGCCGCCTCCGTGCTCCACCAGCACCACCACCACGATCTCCGGCGCGTCGACCGGCGCGAAGGCGGCGAACCAGGCGTGATCCCGGTGACGCACCGGCACCTCGTCGTCCTCCAGACCCTCGGTGTGCTTCAGGGCCACCACCTGGGCGGTGCCGGTCTTGCCGGCGATGCGCGCGTCGGCGACCCGAGCGCGGCCGCCCGTGCCGCCGCTCTCCATCACCACCGCCTCGAGCCCATCGCGCACCAGCGCCAGCTGCTTCGCGGCCACCGGCACCCGGCCGCGCACCCGCGCCGGGGGCTGCTCGACGAGCGCGCCGTCGCGGTCGAAGAGCGAGAGCGTGAGCCGCGGCTCGTAGACCGTGCCGTCACCCGCCAGCGCGGCAAAGGCCACCGCCAGCTGGAGCGGCGTCACCAGGTTGAAGCCCTGGCCGATGGAGGCCGACACGGTCTCGCCGTCCATCCAGGGCTCCTTGAAGCGGCGCTCCTTCCACTCGCGGGTCGGGACCAGCCCGGAGTGCTCGTCGGGAAACGGCGAGCCCGAGGCCCGGCCGAACCCGAATGCCCGCGCGTAGTGGGCCATCCGGTCGATCCCGAGCTTCAGCCCCACCTGGTAGAAGAAGACGTCGCAGCTGTACTTGAGGGCGTCGCGCACGTCCATCCAGCCGTGCCCCTCGCGCTTCCAGCAGCGGTAAGTCCGGCGGCCGAGCCGGAAGTGGCCCGGGCAGAAGAAGCGATCGCCGGTGCGCAGGATTCCGTCTTCCAGCGCCGCGGCGGCCACCAGCGGCTTGTAGGTCGAGCCCGGCGGATACTGACCGGCCACCGCGCGGTTCTGGAGCGGCTTCCACGGATCGGAGCGCAGGCCCTCCCACAGGTCGGCGCCGACTCCCGCCGCGAAGTCGTTGGGGTCGAAGGAGGGGTAGGAGACGAGGGCCAGGATGTCCCCGTTGCGCGGGTCGAGGGCGACCAGCGCGCCCCCGGGCAGCGGCGGCTCGGCGTTCGCCAGGGCGTCCCGGGCGGCGCGCTGGAGATCGACGTCGAGCGTGAGCACCACCGTGCCGCCCTTCAGCGGCGCGATCTCGGCGATCTCCTCGACCTCGCGGCCGGACACGTCCACCACCACGTTGCGCCCGCCGGTGCGCCCGCGCAGCGTCGCTTCGAGCAGCTTCTCGACGCCGCTGGTGCCGACGAAGTCGCCCGGCCGGTAGCCTGCGTAGGGGCGGGTCGCGAGCTGCTCGCGGGTCACCTCGCCCAGGGTCCCCAGCACGTGGGCGGCGAGCGCGCCGCCCGCGTACTCCCGGCGCGCGCGCACGTCGGTCACCACGCCGGGCATGGCGAACAGGTGCGCGCGCAGGGCCGCGTACTGGGAGAAGCCGACATCGCCGCCGAGCCGCACCGGCTGGTAGCGCGCGCGGCCCCGCGGCGAGCCCACCCGCTCGCGCAGCACCTCGGGCTCGTCGTCGAGCAGCCGGCCGAGGACGGCGTAGGCCACCTCCTCGCGACGCAGCTCGCTGGGAATCACCTGGACGCCGAAGGCCGGCCGGGTCAGGGCCAGCACATCGCCGTCGCGCTCCAGGATGTCGCCGCGCGGCGCATCCACGCGCACGGTCCGGACCGAGTTCCTGGCGGAGCGCAGCGCCAGGTCCTCGCTCTCGATCACCTGGAGCTGGACCATTCGCAGCAGGAAGATCGAGAAGGCGAGGACCAGCCCCAGGGCCAGCAGCCGGACCGGGCGATCCAGGGACGCGTCGGGACCGGAGCCGTAGCTCACGGATCGCGGCTCCCCAGCTCGCTCACAAGCCGCGGCTCCGGAGCTCCACCGCCAGCCCGCGCCGGAAGCCCTCGTCATCGGGTGCCAGCCAGCCCGACACCCGCGCCACGCCCGCGACGACCAGCGGCGCCAGCAACGCGTTCAGCCCGGTCTGGATCGCCAGCTGGCGCGCGAAGCTCCAGTCGAGGCCCGCCGCGCCGACGAAGAGCCGCGCCAGCGCGGCGTGTCCCAGCACGTAGAGCACGGTCAGGCCCGCGACGAAGGCCACGCGCGGCACGCTGCGCGCGAGGTGGAGCTGGAGGCTCGCGATCCGCGTCGCGCCGCAGGCCAGCACCAGCAGCAGTGCGTGCTGGCCCAGCAGCGCGCCCGAGAACAGGTCCGCCGCGTACCCGAGCGCGGCCGCCAACACCAGCGCCTCCGCTCCGCCAACGGCGATGGCCAGCCCCACGGCGTACAGGAAGACCAGGTCCGGCAGCCAGAAGCCCGGCGCGAAGATCGCCAGCGTCCCCTGCACCAGCAGCGCGACCCCGCCCAGCGCCAGCAGCCCCACGAGCCTCCTCACGACCCGCCCTCCTCCGGGTAGAGCAGGTCCATGGTCGGAGCGCGCCAGAGCATCACGAACACGCCCTCCAAGCGGCCGAAGTCCACCGCCGGGCGCAGGGTCGCGGTCTGGAGCAGGTCGCCCGCCTCGCCCACCTCCTCCACCACGCCGATGCGAACGCCCTTCGGATAGACGCCGCCCAGGCCGGAGGTGATCACCACGTCGCCCATGCGCACGTCGGAGCCACGCACGGCGAACTCGAATTCGAGAAGATCGCCGCGCAGGCCGCGCACGATGCCCTGGGCACGGCTGCGCTGGACGAGCCCGTCCACCGAGCTCTGGCGGTCGCTCAGAAGCATGGCCTGGGACGCGCGCGGCGACGTCGCCGTCACCAGGCCCACCAGCCCGCGGTCGGTGACCACCGGCATGCCCGAGCGCACGCCGTGGCCCTGGCCGCGGTCGAGCAGCGCCGAGCGGAACCACGCCGAGGTGTCGCCGCCGACCACCTCCGACGGCAGCATCGCCACCTCGAAGTCGCTGCGCATCTCCGCGATGCGCTGGAGCCGGCCGCTCGACACCAGGGCCTCGCGGTACTGGAGGTTCTCTTCCTCCAGGGTGGAGATGCGCTGGCGCAGGCGATCGTTCTCGCTGCGCAAGCCCACCAGCGCCAGGTAGCGGCTCCAGAGCTCGCGCGCCGCGTCGGCGGGCGCGGCCATGGCCTTCTGCACCGGAACGGCGACGTCCATCACCATCCCCGCGACGAACGTGCGCTCGCGCTCGCCCGAACGCTCGGCCCGGCGGTCGCCCACCATGGTGGCGAGCGTCACCACCACGAGGACCGCGAAGAGGATCGTGCCTCTCAACCGGTCGAGAAGGTCGCGCATGGCCCCCCGGGCCCGACTCAGGCGCGGATCTGGACGTCCCGGAGCAGGCGTATCTCGTCGAGGCACAGGCCGGTGCCGTGAGCGACGGCCGTGAGGGGGTCCTCGGCGAGCATGATCGGCAGCCCGGTTTCCTCGCGCAGCAGGATGTCGATGTTGGCGAGCAGCGCCCCGCCACCCGTCAGCACGATGCCCTTGTCGACGATGTCCGCGGCCAGCTCCGGCGGCGTCCGTTCGAGCGCGATCTTCACGCTCTCGACGATGGCGTTGATGGGCTCGCCCAGGGCCTCGCGCACCTCCTCGGACTTGATCTCGAGGGTCTTCGGCACGCCGGCCACCAGGTCCCGGCCCTTCACCTCCATCGACTGCACGCCGTCGGTCGGGTACGCGGTTCCGATGTTGATCTTGATCAGCTCCGCGGTGCGCTCGCCGATCAGCAGGTTGTAGCGGCGCTTCACGTAGTTGATGATCGCCTCGTCCATCTTGTCGCCACCCACCCGGGTGGAGTTCGAGTAGACGATGCCGGACAGCGAGATCACGGCGACCTCGGTGGTGCCGCCGCCGATGTCGATGATCATGTTGCCCGACGGCTCGGTCACCGGCAGCCCCGCGCCGAGCGCCGCGGCCATCGGCTCCTCGATCAGGTAGACCTCGCGCGCGCCGGCCGACATGGCGCTCTCGCGCACGGCGCGTTGCTCGACGGAGGTGATGCCCGACGGAACCGCGATCACGATGCGCGGCCGCACCAGCTTGCTGCGGTTGTGCACGCGCTCGATGAAGTAGCGGAGCATCGCCTCGGTCACCTCGAAGTCGGCGATGACGCCGTCCTTCATGGGCCGGATGGCGACGATGTTGCCCGGCGTGCGGCCGAGCATCTCCTTGGCGTCGCGTCCCACCGCGCGCACGCGGTCGGCGCCGCGGCCGTCCTTGACGACGGCGACGACGCTCGGCTCCGACACCACGATGCCGCGGTTCTTCGCGTACACCAGCGTATTCGCCGTGCCGAGGTCGATCGCCAGGTCGTTGGAGAAAAGTCCCAGGATGCGATTCAGGACCACCGTGGCTCTCCCGAAGGATCGCGGGGCTCTTTCATAAGCCCTTGATTTGCCAGCGCGTTTCCGGCCATGGGCGGGCGGGGTTCATCCTACCAGGGGCCCCCGCGAGCGGCAAGCGGCTTTCCCAGCCAGCGGGTACTCTCGGGCCCATGCTCGACAAACTGCGACGCGGTCGCCGCTGGGGAACGGCCGCCATCGTGCTCCTGGTGGGCGGCGTCTTCGTGCTCTTCATCGGCCTCGGTGGCCCGCTCGAGGGTGGCAACACCTCGGCCGTGATCGACGTGGCCGGTCAGGCCTATTACCGGGACGATTTCTACCGGGCCTACAAGCGTCAGGAACAGAACCTGCAGGAAATGGCCGGGGACGCCTTCGACCCGACAAAGAGCCAGGAGTTCCTGAAGGCCTCCACGGCCAGCCAGCTGGTGAACCAGGCGATCCTCGCCAGCGCGGCCGACGAGATGGGGATCGGCGTCAGCAAGGGCGAGCTGCGCCAGATCGTGCGCTCCGACCCCGGCTTCCAGGGCCCCACGGGCTTCGACCCCGAGCAGTACAAGCGCTGGGTTCAGTACGAGTACGGGACCGAGGGCCACTTCCTGCGCAGCATGGAGCGCCAGCTGCTGGCGCTGAAGCTGGCCCGGTTGGTGGGCTCCGCCGCCTACGTCTCCGACGCCGAGGCCCTGGACGCGGCCCGCTACAAGAGCCAGGAGGCGCGCCTCGCCTTCGTGGCGCTGGAGACCGCGACCGGCGACCCCGGGGCTCTGTCCGAGGAGGAGGTCCAGGCCTTCGCCGACGCGAACCCGGACCGGCTCCAGCAGACCTACGACGCCCGGCGCAGCGAGTACGAGCAGAAGGAGGCCATCCGGGCCCGGCACATCCTGGTGCGAGCAGCCGGCGACGCCGAGGAGGCCGAGGTGGACGAGGCCCGAGGCCGGGCCGAGGCCGCGCTCCAGCGCATCCGCGACGGCGCCGCCTTCGAGGACGTGGCGCTCGAGATCAGCGAGGATCCGGGCTCCCAGGCGGAGGGCGGCGACCTCGGATTCTTCTCGCGCGGCACCATGACCCCGCCCTTCGAGGAGGCGGCCTTCGGCCTCGAGCCCGGGGTGGTGAGCGAGCTGGTCCAGAGCGACTTCGGCTTCCACATCATCCGCGTGGAGGAGCGGCGCGAGGGCGGCACCCGGACCCTGGACGACGTGCGCCTCGAGCTGGCCCGCGAGCTCCTGGCCGCGGAGCGCGCCTCCAGCGACGCCCGCGAGAACGCCGACGCGCTGTCCGCCGCCATCGACGAGGGTCGTTCCCTCGAGGAGGCCGCCCGGGCCCGGGGACTGACCGTGGAACGGAGCGACTGGCTCCGGCGCCGGGAGGACGGCTTCATTCCCGGACTCGGCGCCTCCCTGCCCGTCCAGGACACCGCCTTCAGCCTGCCCGCGGAGACGTCGTCGTCCCGGATCTTCGAGGTGGACGACAAGCTGATCCTGATCCAGACCCTCGAGCGACGCGAGCCCGACCCCGAGGCGCTGGCCGCCCAGGCCGACGTGGAACGCGCCGAGCTGCTCGAGCGCGAGCGCGGCCAGCTGCTGGACGCCTGGGTCGACGCGGAGCGCCGGCGCCTCGAAACCGCCGGCCAGCTCTGGGTCAACCTGGCGGCCCTGGACGAGTTCTAGCCGCCGCCGGATTAAGAAACGGGGACGGTCCTAAGAAACTCCGCAGCGGATTTTCTTAGGACCGTCCCCGTTTCTTAATCCGGAGCCCGCGTACCCTCCGCGGCGCTGGGCTAGCGGAGGACGTCCACGAAGGACGCCAGCTCCTCGCCGAACTCCGAGGCACGCAGCTTGGACAGCGCCCGGGCTTCGAGCTGGCGCACGCGCTCTCGCGAGAGGCCCAGCTTGGCGCCGATCTCTTCCAGCGTGTGATCGCGCTCGCCCTGCATGCCGAAGCGCCAGCGCAGGATGTTGCGCTCGCGCTCGGAGAGGGTGGCGATGGAGTCGCGGGTGGCCTGCTCGAGGCGCAGGCCGTCGAGGGCGCCCACCGGCGAGGTGGCGTTCGCGTCCTTCACCAGGTCGCCGACGCGCTTCGAGTCGGTGCCGCGGATCTCGGACTCCATGCTCACCGGCTCGCGGGTCATGCGCTCCAGATCCTCGGCCTGCGCCGCCTCGATGCCCAGCTTCTCGGCGATCTCGTCCGGGGTCGCCGGGCGGCCCAGCTGACCCTCGAGCTGCGACGCCATGCGGTTGTACCGCAGCAGGGTGTCGTGCACGTGGCTCGGGATGCGGATGGTGCGCGAGTGGTTCTGGATCGCGCGGATCAGCGCCTGCCGGATCCACCACAGCGCGTAGGTCGAGAACTTGTGGCCGCGCGTGTAGTCGAACTTCTCAACGGCGCGGATCAGCCCGAGATTCCCCTCCTGGATCAGGTCCTGGAAGGGGATCCCCATGTTCCGGTAGTCCTTCGAGATCGCCACCACGAGCTTCAGGTTGTGGCGGATGAAGGTGTTCTTCGCCTCCTGCATGCGATCCCAGGCGTCCTCCACCCGGTCCATGCACGAGCAGAAGTCCTCGTGGCTGAGGCCCACGCGCTCCTCGAAGGCCGCACGCCGGGCGGCGTCGCGACGCAGGCGCCGCGCCTGGCGACGCAGGCCCATCAGCTGTGCGCGCACGCCGGCGTAGAACTGCAGCGAGAGGTCGGCCTCCTTCAGGCGTCGCGCGAGCTGGCTGGCCGCGCGCCCCGCCTTGCGGGCGTCGTCGCCCTCGCGGGCCTTGTCGAGCTGGCGCAGCAGCCGCTCGGCCGCCGCCATGGACTTGTCCACGGCCGCCGTGAGCTCGGCGCCGGCATCGGAGCCGCTCCCGAACGACTCGCTCATCTTGCCGGTCACGCGGCCGGCGTCGCGCAGCTCGCGCCAGGTGTTCACGGCCACGCGGGCCGAGTACGGGATGTTCCGCACGCGGTCGTGGAAGTCGAAGGTCCCCGCCTCGAGCTCCTTCGCGAGCATGCCTTCCTGCTCGCGGGTCAAGGTCGGGATCTCGGCAATGTCGGAAAAATAGGCGGTCAGGCTCTCCATTCCCTGGCTCCCCTCTCATGAGTCCGGGTTTGCGTCGAGCGGCGTCTCTGGAGGTTCTTCGACGCGCAGCGTCGACGCACTGCATTCAACGCACCGCGTTGATCGGCTGCGAGCGTATGTGCCTTTAGTGCCGGCGTCAATCGCCCGACGCCGAAAAATCCCCAATTAAAACGGATAGGTAAAAAATTAGGCAGATCCGGGGGTTAGCCCCGAATGGAGCGGCGCGTCAAGCTGAAGTCGAAATTATCCCCCTGGGGGATCGTTCTGAGGGGCTAGAGATCGGGCCTGCGGTGCCGGATCAGCTCCATGAACTCGGAGCGGGTCTTGGAATCGGTCTCGAACTCGCCGCGCAGGGAGCTGGTGATCGCGAAGGCGTTCTGCTGCTCCACTCCCCGCATCATCATGCAGAGGTGGACGGCCTCCACCACCACGGCCACGCCCTTCGGACGCAGCACCGCCTCGATGCACTCGGCGATCTGGGTGTTCAGGCGCTCCTGGACCTGCAGACGCCGGGCGTACATCTCCACCAGACGGGGCAGCTTCGAGAGCCCGACGATGCGCCCGTCCGGGATGTAGGCCACGTGGGCGCGCCCGAAGAACGGCAGCATGTGGTGCTCGCACAGGCTGTAGAAGCCCACGTCCTTCACGAGCACCATCTCGTCGTAGCTCTCTTCGAAGACCGCGTTGTTCAGGACCGCCATCGGATCCTGGTGGTAGCCCTGGGTGAAGGTCCGGAAGGCGCCTGCCACGCGCTGCGGGGTCTTCAGCAGGCCGTCGCGACCGGGATCCTCGCCCAGCTCCTTCAGCATGGAGGCGACGAGGCCCTCCAGCGGGTCCGGGCCGTTCTCGTTGGCGTCGCTCATCGAAGCTCTCCCGTCTCGAAGCGGTTGCGGCGGGTCTCCACCACCAGGACGCGCACCAGCCGGGCCCCGCACTCCTCGGCGATCGGGCCCTCGAGCTCGCCGTGGACGAGCTCGGCGATGTGCTCCGCGGTCGGCACGTGCTGCTGGAACGCCGGGTCGTCGTTCAGGAGCGTGTGGGCGAAGCGGTCGACGATGCGGGCCTGCACCAGGGCGTCGAGGCGCTCGCGGTCGGCCACCACGCCCGTTCCGGGATCGACGTCGCCGGCCACGGTGACCTCGATGCCGTAGTTGTGGCCGTGGCCGTTCGGGTTGGCGCACTTGCCGTAGAGGCGCTCGTTGTCGGCCTGGGAGAGCCAGGTCTGGGCCAGCACGTGGGCCGCGGGGAAGCGGTAGCGGCGGGTCAAGGCGATCACCCGGCCGGCTCCTCGATCACCTCGACCCAGGTGTCCGCGTCCGGCTGCAGACGCACGCGGGCGAGCAGACCGGGGGGCAGGGCCTCGAGCAGGATCTGCCGGATCACCAACGCGAAGTTCTCGGGCGTCGGCAGGCGTTTCTCGAAGTAGGGGGTGTCGTCGTTCAGGTCCTTGTGGTCGAAGCGGGCCATGATCTCCGCTTCGAGGATCTGCTTCAGGTCCACCAGGTCCATCACCATGCCGGTCTCGGGATCGGGCTCCCCCTCCACGGTCACCTCGAGCCGGTAGTTGTGACCGTGCTTGCGGGCACGGGGCCCGAAGCGGCGTTCGTTCTCGGCCTGGGAGAGCTCCGGGTCCGCGAGGCGGAGCGAGGTCGAGAAGTCGATCCGGCGGCTGAGTCGGACCGCGCCCATGCGGCAACTCCTCGAAAAAACTGGGGAACCTGGCGAGGTTAGCCGATCAGTAGCGGCGTACCAGACCGCGGACCACGCCGCGGATCTCCACGTCCTCGGCGGGCACCTCGATGGGCTCGAGGGCGGCGTTGGCGGGCTCGAGGCACACGGTGCGACCGCGCGACCGGAAGGTCTTCAGGGTGGCCTCCTCGCCGCGCAGGAGCGCCACCACCTTCTCCCCCTCCCGGGCGAAGGCGCGGCTCTCCACCACCACGTAGTCGCCGTCGCAGATCCGCTCCTCGATCATCGAGTCGCCCCGCACCCGGAGCACGAACGCCTCGCCGGAACGAGGCACCAGCTCCTGGGGTACGGCGATGGACTCGTGGATCTCGATGGCTTCGATGGGCGCGCCCGCCGCCACCGTTCCGAGCAGGGGCAGGGTCACCGACACCGCGGTCGGCATCTCGTCGGCCACCGGCTCGACGGAGCGCGAGCGGTTCCACGACTTGCGCAACATCCCCTTCTCGACGAGGTGCTGCACGTGCTTGTGCACCGTCGCCACCGAGGACAGCCCGAAATGGGCACCGATCTCCTCGAGGCTCGGTGAATAGCCTTGCTCGTCGATGAAGGAACAGACGTAGTCGAAGATTTCGCGCTGTCGCCGGGTGAGAGCCATGGGGTGTTTTCCGGGCGATCAGACTCACAGAAATGTACGCGAAAGTCAAGCGAAAAGAAGCTTCTCGCGCCGATGGTTTCGCCCCCGGGGCGCGCCGGCTGCGCCGGGCGGGTTGACAGGTCCGGGAGCGCGCTTAGACTCGCGCACGCTTCTGGCAGCCTGCCCGCGCGAGTGCCAAACGGGACGGGCATTGAACTAAACCCCGATAGCACGGCTCTCGCCCTCGAGGGGCGTGCTGAGGAGATCGGACGCATGAAGATCCGTCCGCTTTCGGACCGCATCCTCGTCAAGCGCCTGGATGAGGACGAGACCACCAAGGGTGGGATCATCATCCCCGACACCGCCAAGGAAAAGCCCCAGGAGGGCAAGGTCGTGGCCGTCGGCCCGGGCAAGACCAACGACGACGGCGACACCGTGCCGCTTTCCGTCAAGAAGGGCGACAAGGTGCTGTTCAGCAAGTACTCGGGCACCGAGATCACCCTCGAGGCCGAGGAACATCTCATCATCCGCGAGGACGACGTCCTCGCCGTGCTCGAGTAGAGCAGGGAGAACCAGAGTATGGCCAAAGAGATCAAGTTCGATCAGGACGCGCGGAGCAGCCTGCTCGCGGGCGTCGATACGCTCGCCAACGCGGTGGGCGTGACGCTCGGGCCGAAGGGCCGCAACGTCGTGATCGAGAAGAGCTTCGGGTCCCCCACGGTCACCAAGGACGGCGTCACCGTCGCCAAGGAGATCGAGGTCGAGGACAGGTTCGAGAACATGGGCGCCCAGATGGTGAAGGAGGTCGCCAGCAAGACCTCCGACGTCGCGGGCGACGGCACCACCACCGCCACCGTGCTGGCCCAGGCGATCTATCGCGAGGGCGCCAAGCTGGTGGTGGCGGGCATGAACCCGATGGAGCTGAAGCGCGGCATCGACAAGGCGGTCGAGGCCATCGTGGCCGACCTGGAGAGCCAGTCCAAGCCCACGCGGAGCTCCGAGGAGATCGCCCAGGTCGGGACCATCTCGGCCAACTCCGACGAGACCATCGGCAAGATCATCGCCGAGGCGATGGAGAAGGTCGGTAAGGAGGGCGTGATCACCGTCGAGGAAGCCAAGTCCATGGAGACGGTCCTCGAGGTGGTCGAGGGCATGCAGTTCGACCGCGGCTACCTCTCGCCCTACTTCGTGACCGATCCCGAGCGCATGGAGGTCTCCCTCGAGGAGCCGCTGATCCTGCTGCACGAGAAGAAGATCAGCAACATGAAGGACCTGCTGCCCGTGCTGGAGCAGGTGGCCCGCCAGGGCAAGCCGCTGCTGATCGTGGCCGAGGACATCGAG
>CAMYLJ010000009.1 GCA_947259215.1 uncultured delta proteobacterium | reverse complement strand
GTCCCAAGGGTTCGGCTGTTCGCCGATTAAAGTGGCACGCGAGCTGGGTTTAGAACGTCGTGAGACAGTTCGGTCCCTATCCGCCGTGGGCGCAGGAGACTTGAAGGGATCTGTCCCTAGTACGAGAGGACCGGGATGGACGAACCTCTGGTGTACCGGTTGTTCCGCCAGGAGCACCGCCGGGTAGCCATGTTCGGATGGGATAACCGCTGAAAGCATCTAAGTGGGAAGCCCACCCTGAGATGAGGTCTCCCTGGACTTCGGTCCCTGAAGGGCCGTCCGAGACGAGGACGTTGATAGGCCGGAGGTGGAAGCGCAGCAATGCGCGCAGCTGACCGGTACTAATCGCCCGTGAGGCTTGACCATACCCGACGCATCCGCGCGGACTCGAAGGCTATTCGATTGTTGCGAACCGCAAAGGCGGCGCGAAGCGCCGCCTGCGCAGCGAGCCGCAGGTGAGCGGAGTTCATCAGGATGAACGTGTTCGCCTCGCACGCGATCTTTGAGAATCCACGGTTTTCCCACCCTCCACAGAGCGGGGGCCACACCCGTTCCCATTCCGAACACGGAAGTTAAGCCCCGCTTCGGCGATGGTACTGCCGGGGCAACTCGGTGGGAGAGTAGCTCGAGGGTGGGACCTCTTTCGGCGCCGCGCAGGCGGTGCCGCGCCACGCAAAGGCCCGGAGTCAGACGGCTCCGGGCCTTCGTGTTTCAGGGTGCTACGTGTCGTCTCAGTCGGACTCGGGGTCGAGGGCGTCCGGCGCGACGCCGGTGCGCACCACCATCACCGTCGGGCCCTTGGCGAAGAGCGGCATGCGGTGGGCGAGCCAGCCGTCGGGGGTATGGGGGTCGAACCAGACCGCCACCTTGGGCACGAAGGGCTTGGCCAGGCGCGAGAGGAAGGGTCCGAAGTCCATCTCGTAGTGGATCTCGACGATGTCGCGCAGGCCGTCCTCGGTGCGCACGCGGCGTCCCACCTCGGCGCGGGCCTTCACCACCCGGGGGCCGCTGCTGCAGAGCAGTAGCTCGAACTCCACGGTCTCGCGCTGCCCTCGCGCCAGGGGCAGAAAGAGCAGGTTCACCGGGATGTTGGCGACCCGATCTTCGTCCGAGAGCTCGACGGTCTTGGTCTTCTTGCCGTTGCCGGCCGGCGGCTCGCAGCGGCCGATGGCGGCCAGGTGGTCCACGGTGAGAGTGCCGAGGGGCGAGCCCGTGCCGTCGAAGGAGCGCGAGCTCTGCTCCACCAGCTGCAGCGCCCCGTCGTCGGTGGGCACGAGCACGGCCGACACCACGTTGCGCTCGGCGCCGTCGAAGCCGGACTGGGCGAACATGCGCACGTTGCCGTCGTCGAGCTTCTCCACCGCCAGGGTGGCGTCGCCCACGCGGCGACCCTGCTTGTCGTAGGTGGAAGCGGGGACGACCCCGAAGCGGGTGGGCATCGCAAGCCGTAGAGCGGACTCAGCGCGGGCGGCGCCGGCGGCGGGGAGCAGGCCTCCCAGCGCCAGGGCAGCCGCGAGCAGCAGGTGGGGGCCCAGCACGGGGCGAATTATACCCGCGATCGGGCCCGCCGCCGGGTCCGAAATGCCTCATTTCGCAGGAGATTCACGCCCGGTTCAGACGTCGACGGGAAGCGGGCAGCACCCTGCCGGCAGCCGGGGCGTAGGCCGCCGGCAGATCCGGTGCGGCGAGGCCATTCCCGATAGCATGGGTCGGCGCGAATCGAGGAGACCCCCATGGCCACCATCTACCACGACACCGACGCCGACCTCGCGGTCCTGAAGGACACGACCCTGGCGGTGGTCGGCTACGGCAACCAGGGGCGCTCCCAGGCGCTCAACCTACGCGACTCGGGCCTGTCGGTGATCGTCGGCAACATCGGCGACGCCTCCCGGGAGCAGGCGCGGGAGGAGGGCTTCGAGGCCTTCGAGATCGCCGACGCCTGCGCCCGCGCCGACGCGATCCTGCTGCTCGTGCCCGACGAGATCATGCCCGAGGTGTACGCGGAGTACGTGGCGCCCGGGCTCGAGGCCGGAAACCTGCTCGACTTCGCCTCGGGCTATAACGTGGCCTTCGGTCTGATGGACCCGCCCGCCGACGTGGACGTGGTGATGGTGGCGCCCCGCATGATCGGCCCCGGCGTGCGCGACAGCTACGTCGCTGGGCGCGGCTTCCCGAGCTTCGTCGGCGTGCATCGGGACGCCAGCGGGCGCGCGCTGCCCCGGATGCTGGCCCTGGCGAAGGGTCTCGGGTCCACCCGCGCGGGTTGCATCGAGATGTCGCTCCACGACGAGGCCAGCCTCGACCTCTTCACCGAGCAGGGCTTCGGTCCCGCCTTCGGCCAGGTGCTGATGGGCGCCGTGAACCTGCTGGTGGAGAAGGGCTACCCGCCGGAGGCGGTGCTGCTCGAGCTCTTCCTGTCCGGCGAGCTGGAATACACGTTCGGCAAGATGCGCGAGGTCGGGTTCCTGGAGCAGATGGACTTCCACTCCCAGACGAGCCAGTACGGCTCGATCACGCGCGCCGGGCGCTTCGCGCACCTGGGCGAGCCCCTGCGCGAGAGCATGGAGTCCGTGCTCGAGTCGATCCGCTCCGGAGAGTTCGCTCGCGAGTGGTCGGGGATGAAGGAGGAGGGCGCCGAGGTGCTGGCCCAGGTGAAGCAGGCGCGCGCCAGGCTGCCCTTCGCCGAATGGGAGCGGAGCGCCCGCCGGGCCTTCCACATCGGGAGCTAGCGCACGTGGCTCCGCGCGCCCAGACGGTGGCCCTCGTCGCGGCGTCCCTGCTCGTGAGCCTGGGAACGCTCGAGCTGCTGTTCCGCAAGCTCGACTTCCCGTTCTTCGACGGCTGCTTCGTGCGCCAGGACGAGTCCTGGCGGGAGGATCCCGAGCTCGGCTTCGGCTACGTCCCGGGCTCCGAGGTGAGGGGCGCGCGCATCAACGCCCGCGGGCTGCGGGGACCCCTGGTCGCCGAGCGCAAGCCGGCCGACACGGTGCGCATCCTGTTCATCGGCGACTCCACCTGCTTCGGGCTCGGCGTCGGGCTCGACGAGAGCTTCCCCGCGGTGGCCACCCGCCTGCTGCAGGCCGAGGACCCGGGGCGCCGCTACCAGTTCGTGATCGGCGCGCTGCCCGGCTACAGCTCCTACCAGTCCCGGGTGCTGCTGGAGCGCCTGCTGCCCCTGGAACCCGATCTGGTGGTCTTCTACGTGGGCGCCTACCACGATCACGCCAACGCGTCGTACTACCGCGACCGCGACATTCCCCGGCGGATGGCCCGGCGCCACGCGGTCTGGCACCAGGTGCGCATTTTGAATGCCGCGGAGAGCCTGTGGGACCTGTCCTGGGGTCGCTGGATCCGGGGGCTCCTGCCCGAGCGGATCCGGGTGCGGGTGCCTCCGGACGACTTCCGGCGCAACCTCGACGACATGCTGACCCGCGCCCGCGACGCGGGTGCCCGGACCCTGGTGCTGCTGCCGCCCCACGCCGGCAGCCTGGTGGCGCGCCGCGCATCGCTGCCCGTCTACCAGGACGCCCTGCGGGAGGCCGCCGAGGTCCACGCTGCCGCAAGCCTGGAGCTCCAGCCGGTCTTCCAGCCCTTCCTGGCCGAGGAGCTCTATTTCCTGCCCGACGACGACTTCCACCCGCGGCCCCTCGGACACCGCTTGATCGGCGAGTCCATCTTCCTCCGGGTGCGGGACGGCGGGATCCTGGGGGCGGCCTCGTGAGGGGCCTGGGCCCGGCGCTCGGGCTGATGCTGGCCGCGGCGGGGGGCACGGCCGCCGCCGAGCCGGAGCGCTTCAACGTGGAGGGACTCGGGCGGCTGCCGGCCTTCTCCCACGGCGCCGTCGCAGGCGATCTGATCTTCGCCTCCGGCACCCTGGGCACACGACCCGGCGGCATCGAGCTCGTGCCCGGCGGGATCGAGCCCCAGACCGCCCAGGCGCTGGCCAACCTGGAGGCGATCCTCGCCGCCCGCGGCGCCGACCGCCGCCACGTCGCCAAGTGCACGGTCTTCCTGGCCGACATGGCCGACTACGCCGGGATGAACCGGGCCTGGATCGCGTTCTTCGGGGAGACGCCCCCGGCCCGCAGCACGATCGCCGCCGCGGGGCTCGCGGTCGGCGCCGCCATCGAGGTGGAGTGTCTCGCCGAGCGCCCCGCCAGCAGCAGCCGGGTGGATCTCGAGCGCACCTACACGAGCGGCTTCATCCCGCGCGGCGCGGATCGCCTCTACTACGAGACCGCCGGGGAAGGCGAGGTCGTGGTGCTGTGTCACGGCTACGGCGGAAACCACGCCGTCTGGTTCCAGCAGCTTCCGGTGCTGGCGGAGCGTCATCGCGTGGTCACGTGGGACCAGCGCGGCTTCGGGCGCTCCAGTGACCGCAGCGGATCGGCGGGGCCCGCGACCGCCGCCGGCGACCTGGCGGCGCTGCTGGACCACCTGGGCGTGCAGCGGGCCCATCTGGTGGGCCAATCGATGGGGGGCTGGGCGGTCACCGGGTTTGCACACGCCCACCCCGGGCGCGTCCGTTCGCTGGTGCTGGCCGACACGCCGGGGGGCCTGTGGACGCAGGCGCTGGCCGCGCACTTCGACGGGCTCCTGGCCGCTGGAGACGGGGCCGGAGAGGCCGACGCCCTGCCCATGCTCCGGCACCCCGCGCTCGCGCCCGACCTCGCCCGGCGGGATCCGGCGCGCGCCTTCCTGTACCGCCAGCTCACGAGCCTCGGGCCGCCGCCGCCGCCGGCGATCCCGATGCTCCTGCGCGAGACCCGCCATCCGCTGGCCACGCTGGCAGGGCTGGACGCGCCGCTGCTCTTCGTGGTGGGCGACGGCGACGCGATCTTTCCCCCCGCCCTGATCCGGGAGCTGGCCGCACGCCTGCCCGGGGCCCGGACCTCGGAGATCGCCGGCGCCGGCCACTCGCCGTACTTCGAGCAGCCGGAGAGCTGGAATCGGGCCGTGCTGGAGTTCCTGTCAGGGGTACGCTGACAGCAGGTACACGGCCAGGTCGCGCTGCTCCTCGTCGGCCAGGTCGAGGGCGGGCATCGGCGGCGTCGGCGCTTCGAGGAAGGCCACCAGATCGTCCACGCCGTAGCGGCTTCCGAGCTGCTGGAGCGGCACCACGATCACACCTTCCGCGGCTCGGATGCCCTCGTGGCACTGGGCGCAGAAGTAGCGCTCGTAGAGCGCGCGCCCGCGCTGCACGCGTTGCTCGAGGACCGCAGGCGGAATCCCGGCCAGCGGATCTTTGCGCGCGGGTGCCTCCGCCGAAGGCGCGGTCGCCGAGCCGGGCCCGCCGCCGTGCGCGACCCGGTAGATCGCTCCCGTGTAGTCGTCGGAGACGTAGATCGCGCCGTCGGGGCCCTCCGCCACGTCCACCGGGCGACCGATCACGTCCTCGTCGTGCTCGAAGCCCCAGACGAAGGACCGTTCGCTGATGGTGCCGCGCCCGCCCCAGTGGAGCGACACCACCTGGTAGCCGGACTTCTGCGTGCGGTTCCAGGAGCCGTGCAGGGCCACGATCGCGGCGCCGCGGTAGGCCGGGGGCCAATGGGCGCCGCGCAGGAACGTGATGCCGAGGGGCGCGGTATGGGCGCCGAAGGCGTGGGCCGGAGGCAGGCTCTCTCGGATGCGGGCGGCGCGGCCCTCTCCCAGGTCCGGATCGGGCACCCGGTTGCCGTTGGCGTAGGGCCAGCCGTAGAAGCCGCCCCGGACGATCCGGTTGAGCTCGCAGGGCGGGACGTCGTCGCCCAGCAGGTCACGGCCGTTGTCGGTGCCGAACAGCTCGCCGGTCTCCGGGCGCCAGTCGAAGCCCACGGTGTTGCGCAGGCCGGAGGCGTAGATCTCGCCGCCGCTGCCGTCGGGCTCGAAGCGCATCAGGGTCGCGCGGCGCTCGTCCTCTTCGATGCAGACGTTGCAGCTCGAGCCGACGTTGACGTAGAGCCCGCCGTCGGGGCCGAACCGGAGCGTGCGCGTCCAGTGGTTGCCTCCGCCCGGGAGGTCGCGCACCACGCGCTCGGGCTCGCCGGACACGCTGCCGGCGTCGGCGTCGAAGCGCACCCGCAGGACCGCGTCGGTCTCGCCCACGTAGAGCCAGCCGTCGTGGAGGTCGAGGCCGTGGGGTCGGTTCAGGCCCGTCAGCAGGTCCCGCCGGCCGTCGGGCGCGCCGTCGCCGTCGGCGTCGCGCCCGAGCAGGGTGACGGCGCCCTGGCGCGGGCGGCTCACCAGCAGATCGCCGGTGGGCGTGAAGCGGAGGAAACGGGCATTGCCGAGCCCCCCGGCGTAGACCGCGATCGAGAAGCCGTCGGGCACCTGCACCCGCTTGCGCAGGGTGGAGGCCTCGGGCAACGAGGCGTTCCAGCCGTACAGCGAGTGCATCAGCGGCGCGTTCACGGCCAGCCGCTCGGGCCACAGGGCGCACGCCCCGACCCCGCTGGCCACGACCGCCGCCAGCCCGATCACCATCCTTCGCATGGGCCCCCCTCCAGACCGCGAGGATACCTGACCCGGGGGGCATCGGCGTCTGTTTTCCCCTCGGGGAGGGTTGACGGAAGGCCCCCGCTGACGGACACATAAGGCCCGCTACGCCGCAGGGCTGGGAGGCTCGCATTCCAATGGCGCTCCGCATTCGAAAAGGCGACCTGGTGCAGGTCGTGGCCGGGGTCGATCGCGGCAAGCAGGGCCGGGTGCTGGCCGTCGATCGCGAGCGCGGCAAGGTCCGCGTGGAGAAGGTGCGCATGCAGAAGCGCCACCTGAAGCCCGGCCGCAAGGCGTTGAAGACGGGCGGTGTGCTCGAGCAGGAGGGCTTCATCGACCTCTCCAACGTGATGCTGGTGGACCCGGAGTCGAAGCGGCCCAGCCGCGTCCGGGTCGAGGTCGAGAGGGACGAGCGCCGGCGCGTGCTCGCGCGCAGCGGCAAGCCCGCGCCCGAGCCCGCGTAAGCGCAAGGAGCTGAGTCGATGGCCAAGAAGGGAAAGCGCGAGAAGGTCAAGCTGGAGTCGAGCGCCGGCACGGGCCACTTCTACACGACGGTCAAGAACAAGCAGAACTCGCCCAACAAGCTCGAACTCAAGAAGTACGATCCCGTGGCTCGCAAGCACGTTCCCTACAAGGAAACCAAGCTGAAGTAGCCGGTCTGCAAGGAGAGGACACGAAGACATGACCTGGGTGATCACCCGTCTCTGCCGCGACTGCGTCGATGAGTCCTGCGTGGACGTGTGCCCCGTGGACTGCATCTACGAGTACACGGGGGACGACAAGGAAGCCTTCCCGAACCAGCTGTACATCGACCCGGAGGAATGCATCAACTGCGGCGTGTGCGAGCCGGAGTGCCCCTGGGAGGCCATCTTCGAGGACGAGCAGGTGCCGGAGGTCTTCAACGACGACACCCCGCTCAACGCGCGGATCGTCGACGTTTCCGACGACCGGGGGGTTCCGGAGCACGAGGACAAGCCGGCGCCGTCGCCCGATCAGATCGCCGAGAACAAGACCAAGTGGGGGTACTCGGCGTAGGGCGCTGCGTCCGCCGGGAGGGAGCTCCCTCCGGCGATGTCCTCGCGCGCTCGTTGCCCGGTCGTTCCCGCGCTCGCCTCGGGCGCGCTGCGGATTACGCCTACGGGAGCTCCCTCCCGGCGGACGCAGCGTCGAACGCCTCGCTGAGGATCTCGACGGGCGCTTCGCGCCCGGTCCAGAGGCGGATCTGTTCGGCGGCCTGGTGGACCAGCATCCACTTGCCGCCGAGGGGGCGGGCGCCGCGGGCTTCGGCGTCTCGCAGCAGGCGTGTGCGTTCGGGCTCGTAGACCGTGTCCATCACGAGGCTGCCGGGACGCAGGGCCGCAGCGTCCACCGGCGAGGCGTCGTCCGCGCCGAGGCCCACCGAGGTGGCGTTCACCAGCACGTCGTAGGACGTGCCCGCCAGGGCGGTGAGGGGGCCGGCAGCGTCGGCTCCGAGCTCGTCGGCCAGCGCGCGGGCGCGCTCGGGGCTGCGGTTCAGCACCGTTACGCGGGCGCCGCGCTCGAGCAGGCCGTGGACCACGCCTCGGGCCGCGCCCCCCGCACCCAGGACCACCGCGCGCGCGCCGTCGAGCTTGGCCTCGCGTTCCAGGGCCCGCACCGCGCCGAGCCAGTCGGTATTGGCACCGCGCAGGCTGCCGTCGGGCTGCCGGGTCACGGTGTTCACCGCGCCGATCCGCCGGGCCACGTCGTCCACCGCGTCGAGCTGGCTCATCACCGCGCGCTTGTGGGGCAGGGAGACCGCCAGCTGGCGCACGCCGAGGGCGCGGGCGCCCGCGATGGCGTCGCCCAGGCGTTCCGGCGCGACGTCGAAGGCCAGGTAGACCGCGTCGATTCCGAGGGCTCGGAAGGCAGCGTTGTGCATGGCGGGCGAGCGCGTGTGGCTGGCGGGATGCAGGACGATCCCGCACAGGGCGGTGCTGGGCGTGATGGCAGCGGGCGCAGACACGCGCGAAGCGTACTACGATCCCCGGCGTGTGGCTGCCGCCGGTGGCCGGCGGCCGAGGAGGTCGAGTGGCCGAGACACGCGTCGCGATCCTGATGGGCAGCAAGAACGACTGGGACGTGATGAAGCCCGCGGCGGATGCGCTCGAGCGCCTGCAGTTGGGCTACGAGGCGCGGGTGATCTCGGCGCATCGCACGCCCGAGCGCCTGGTGGCGTTCATCGAGGGCGCCGAGGCGCGCGGCGTGCGGGTCTTCATCTGCGGCGCGGGGGGCGCGGCCCACCTGGCGGGCGTCACGGCGGCCCACACCCTGCTGCCCGTTCTCGGGGTGCCGATCGCCAGCTCGGAGCTCGGCAGCGGGCTCGACGCGCTGCTGGCCACGGTGCAGATGCCCGGCGGCATCCCGGTGGCGACCCTCGCCATCGGCAAGGCCGGCGCCAAGAATGCGGCGCTGCTGGCCGCCGAGATCCTGGCCGTGTCGGACCCGGACCTGCGCGCCCGCCTCGCCAAGCTGCGCGAGGAGCAGGCGGCCGCCATCCCCGAAGAGCCCCTGGCGAAGGGGTAGCCGCCCCGCGCCGGCTCAGGCGCGGGTGCGCTCGAGCGCGGCCTTCAGATCCTGCCACACCAGACGCCGGTTCTCCTTCGTGTACTGGCGCAGCACGAAGGCGGGGTGGAAGGTCGGAATCAGCGGGATGCCCCGGTACTCCTGCCACTGCCCGCGCACGCGCGTGATGGCCACGTCGCGGCCCAGCAGCAGGCTCGCGGCCGGCTTGCCGAGGGCCACGATCACCCGCGGCCGGACGGCGTCGATCTGCCCGTCGAGGAACGGGCGGCAGGCGGACACCTCGTCGGGCTGGGGCGTGCGGTTTCCGGGCGGCCGGCACTTGACGATGTTGCAGATGTAGACCTCGCCGCGCGGAATCCCGAGGCCGCCCTCGATCATCTTCGTCAGGAGCTCGCCCGCACGCCCGCAGAACGGGATGCCGCGCAGGTCCTCCTGCTCGCCGGGGCCTTCCCCGACGAACATCAGGTCGGCGTTCGGGTTCCCGTCGTGGAAGACGATCTGCGTGCGTCCCTCGTGGAGCTTGCAGCGCGTGCACTCGCCGAGCACTTCGCGCACCTGCTCCAGGCTGGGCTGCGGGGGCCAGGGCGGCGCGCCGCCCATGAGGTCGAGCTGGCCGCCGCTGGCGGCCGGCGCAGGCACGGGCGGCTCCCGGCGCGTCGCGGGCGGACTGCTCGCCACGGCCTGCCAGTGGTCGACGCCCTCCTCGCACAGCTCCGCCAGGGCCGCGCGGGCGGAGGCGACGATGCCGTGCAGGTCCCCGGCCATCAGCGTCCGTCCGGGGACACGCCGCCGGCCAGGGCGCGCTCCACCGCGGCCACGCTCTCGAGCAGCGGCGCGCGGGCCTCGGTCTTGGGCTTTCCGCCCGGCTCGATCGTCCCGTGGCGCTGGGCGTCGATCCGCTCCTGCACCGCGAACTCGAACCCCGGGTCGTTGGCGCCGTCGTGGCAGCCGCCGCAGATCTGGAGGATCACGCAGGAGTCGCACTTGTCGCCGAGGGACACGATGCTGCCGCTCTTGCGGGCGCCCTCGGCCACGTGGTCGCCCCCGGGCCCGTGGCACGACTCGCAGCCCACGGAGGCGAGCGCCGGATGCTCGGCGGCCTGGCCCGAGGCCGGGAAGCCCCCGGGCTTGCCGTAGGCCGTGGTGTGACACGCCAGGCACTCCCCGTTGGACGCCTCGCCCTTGGCCTCCAGGCTCGCGAGCGAGCGCCCGTGGGGCTGCTTCTCCCAGGTGGCGTACTCGGCGGCGTGGCAGCTCTGGCAGGCCTCCGATCCCACGTACTCGGCGTCGGGGAAGAGGGCGCCCCGCGATTCGCCCAGCGCCGCCACGCGCGCCTGCTTCTCCGCCAGGGGCAGCGCCAGCAGCGCGGCGTTGGCGGCGTGGGAGACCTTGGGCAGGAAGGTCGCGTAGTCGAAGCCGAGGGAGTGCTTGGCGTCGTGGCAGCCGCTGCAGCTGCCCGCGTCGAGCGGGGCCGCGGCCGTGCCGGTGAGGTGCCCGCCTCCCTGGCCGTGGCAGGTCTCGCAGCCCACGTCCTCCAGGTGCGGCGACGGCGGGTCGAGGGTGTAGCCGCCCTTCCCGAAGCCCACGACGTGACAGCGGACGCACTCCTCGTCGCGCTCGACCCCGTGCCGGACCAGGGTGTCGAAGGCCTGGGCGTGCTTGCTGAAGCGCCAGGTCTGGGCCGGGCTCTCGTGGCACACCCCGCAGAACTCGTTGCCCGAGTAGCCCGACTGGTGCAGCAGCATGGGGACCGGCTGGCCGGCCAGCTTCGCCAGGCGCATGCGCAGCAGCGGGGGGTCGCGCTCGTCGCGCCAGCCGTTGCTGCGCGCGCGCACGCGCCCCTCGGCGTCGAGCAGCAGGATGTCCGGCACGCTTCCCAGCACCCCGTAGCGCGACTGGATGGAGCGATCGGGATCGATCAGGACGGGGAAGAAGTCGAGTTCGCGCGAGCGCAGCTCCGAGCGCACGCTGGTGGAGGAGGCCGTGGGCATGATCGAGACCCCCACCAGGGCCGGCCGCGACGCTTCGGGCAGGCTGGGCAGGAACTCCTTGAAGAACGCCATGGCGTGGTGGCAGTGCGGGCAGGTGTGCAGGAAGAACATCAGGATCGCGGGGCGCCCGCGCAGGCTCCGCGAGTCGAAGGGCTCGCCGTCGAGGGTGCCGGTCTCGAAGTCCGGCGTCCGGGGGTACTCGCCCAGCACGGGCTCGAGCAGGGTCGCGCCGCCGGCCGGCAGGCGGAGCTGCGCGCGCATTCCCGCCTCGATCACCGCCTCGGGATCGTCGGCCTCCTCGATCACGCCTCCCATGGCGCCGGTGATGTAGCCCTCGGAGTCCACGAACAGGGCGCCGGCGGCGATGCCGAGGCCGAAGCGCCGGGCCAGGCTGCCGCTCGCGTCGTTCAGGATCGTGAAGTCCAGCCCGTGGCGCGCGATGGCGGCGCGGGCGTCGGTCGTCGACCCGCTGCTGGCCACCCCGACGATGCGGAAGTTCTGATCCAGCTGGAGCGGGGCCAGCCGCGCCACCACGCGCAGCATGGGCTCCGACTCGGGCTTCGAGGCGTCGAAGAAGAAGAGCACCAGGCGCTTGCCCAGCAGGTCGCGCGCCGAGACGCGCTCGCCGGAGAACGTGCTGGCGGAGAAGGTCGGCAGCGGTCGCTCCGAGCGCGAGGCGGCCGCGGCGGGCTCGACGGGCGCCGCGGCCGGGGCCGGGACCTGCGCGGCGGGCGGGGACGCGGGGGCGGTGTCGGGGGCCCCTCCCTCGCAAGCGGCTCCGGCGGTGAGCACGAGCGCCGTCCACAGGACGAGAGCCGGTCGCAGCGGGGGACGTTCCACGGGGCGGGAGGATAGTCGACCCGCCGCGGGATACTAGAAGGGCGCGGGGCGCTTCTTGCGTCGCTCTTCCTCGAGCTGGCCCTTCAGCTCCTGGAGCTTGGTCTTGAAGTGGGCGTTGGCCGGTTCGAAGGTGAGCGCGGTCTGGAGGTTGCGCACGGCGGCGGCCAGGTCGCCGCGGGCCACGTCGGTCCGGGCCATGGCCGAGTAGCGGCGGCCGTTCGGGGTCTTGCCCTCCAGCTCATCGGTGGCTTGCTGTCGGGCACCGGCCTCGGCCTCCGCGATCTGCATCCGCGTGCGGCCGCCGCGCAGCGCCTCGTCGTAGGCGCGTCGGCGGCGCGGGTCGCGGAGCACGGTGTAGGCCTCGGTGATGCGTTTGGAGATGCGTCCGATGGCCTGGCGGTGGTCCGCGTCCAGGTGCCGGTTGGAATCGGGATGGAAGGCGCGCGAGCTCTGGTGGAAGGCGCTGCGCACCGCGCTCGCCGATGCGTCGGGGCGGATGTGGAGCACCTGGTAGTAGTCGAGCTCGTCCAGGATGTTGGCCAGGGCGAGAATCTCGGTGGGGGCGAGAACGTCCGACACGCTGCGCTGCCTCGCTCGCTACGACTTCTCGGAGTCGTCGTAGTACTGCGAAAGGTCCGTCCCCGCCTCGCCCAGGTACTCCTCCGTCACGTCGTCGCCGGCGAGCGACTCGACCGGCTCGCTGGCCTCGGCCGTGGGTGCGCTGGGCTCGACGGCCGGCGTCTCCGGCGCGGGTCGTCCTTCGAGCGGCACCGGATCCTCCGGCGCGCCCTCATCCTCGACTTCGAGCGCCTGCTTGTGCATCTCCGCCGGCGGCGTCTCGACCCCTGCCACCAGCTCGAGCTCGTCGTCGTCCGCCAGGTCGTCGCCGGGCTCGTCGAGCGTCACGATCTCGTCGCCGGCCGGCCCGGCCGGCGGCGTTGCGGCCTGCGCGACCGGTGCCGCGGCGGCGACCGGCGGCGGCGGCTCGGATGCCGCGGGCGGCGGGGCGGCGGCCGCGACCGGCGGAGGCGTGGGCGCCGGGACCGGAAGCTCCGCGGAATCGTCCAGCGAAGGGGTGTGGACGCGCTCCGTGTCGCCGCGTTCGATGATGTTCTCGATCTCCTCGTCGGAGAGGCCGGACGAGAGCGTGATCTCGGTCGACGCCTGCTGGCCCGTGGCGCGGTCGCAGGCCGTCACCTTCACCAGCCCGTCGCTGTCGATGGCGAAGGTGACGTCGATCTCCACCTCGCCGCGGCGCGCCTTGCGGAAGCCTGCGAACTCGAACTGGCCCAGCAGCTCGTTCTCTTCCGCCTGGCGCGACTCGCCCTGGTACACGCGGATCTTCACCCGCTCCTGGTAGTCCTGGAAGGTGGTGAAGGTGCGGGTCTGCTCGATCGGCACGGGGGTGTTGCGCTCGATCACCGTCTCGGCCAGGCCGCCGGCGACTCCGATGCGCAGGGACAGCGGGGTCACGTCCAGCAGGAAGGCGTTCTGCTCTGGCTGGATCAGGGAGGACGCGTGGATCGAAGCGCCCATGGCCACGACCTCGTCCGGGTCGACGTCGGTCTTGGGCACCTTCTGGAAATAGTCGCCCACGGCGCTGCGGATCAGCGGCAGCCGGGTGGGTCCGCCCACCAGGATCACGCCGTCCAGGTCGCGCACGGTCAGGTTGGCCTGCTGGAGGGCCTCGTCGCACACCTTGAAGGTGCGCATGACCAGGTCCATCACCAGCGAGGCGAACTCGTCGTGGGCCACCTGGCGCTCCAGCGAGAGGCTCTCGCCGGCGTCGTTCTTGGCGATGTCCGGGATCCGGATCTCCACCTCGTCGTCGATCGAGAGGTTCTTCTTGGCGGTCTCGGCCGCGACCTTCAGCTTCTCGAACGCGAAGGGGTCCTTGCGCAGGTTCACGCCATGCGTTCGCGAGAACTCGTCGGCCAGCAGGTCGATCAGCCGGTCGTCGAAGTCGTCGCCGCCGAGGAACGTGTCGCCGCAGGTCGAGAGCACCTCGAAGACGTCGGTGCCGATCTCCAGCACCGAGATGTCGAAGGTGCCGCCGCCCAGGTCGTAGACCGCCACCTTCTGGGTGAGGCCCTTCCCGAAGCCGTAGGAGAGCGCTGCGGCCGTGGGCTCGTTCAGGATCCGCAGCACCTCGAGGCCCGCGATGCGGCCGGCGTCCTTGGTGGCCTGGCGCTGGTTGTCGTTGAAGTAGGCGGGGACCGTCACCACCGCCTTCGTCACCTCGTGGCCGAGGTGGGCCTCGGCGACCTGCTTCATCTCGCGCAGGATCATCGCCGAGATCTCCGGCAACGAGTACTGCTGGTCGGCGACCTGGAGGCGCACGCTGTGGTTCGGCCCTTCGACGATCCGGTAGGAGCAGATGGCCTGGGCCTTCTTGACCTCCTCGGAGAAGAAGTAGCGGCCGATCAGACGCTTGGAGGAGTAGACCGTCCTGCCCGGGGAGTGGATGATCTGCGCCTTGGCGGCGTTGCCCACGGTGATCTTGCCACCTTCGTGGAAGGCCACGACGCTCGCCGAGGTGTTCTCGCCGAAGGCGTTGGGGATCACCTCGACCCCGTCGGGTCGAGCGATGGCGACGCAGGAGTTGCTGGTCCCCAGATCGATGCCGATGGCGACCTCGGCCATGACCCCTCCTATTCGAGGGCGCGCGGACGGCGCCCGTCCCTCGGCGTATCGGCAAAACCCGTGACTTCCTGAGCAGTTCTCCCTCCGGGGGAGTCGTTGGCCCGGGTGGCGCCGGAGTGCTATCTACCTATTTACAAAGGGGATTTTTCATGTCCGGCCACTCCAAGTGGTCCACCATCAAGCGCAAGAAGGGCGCCAACGACGCCCGGCGCGGCAAGATCTTCACCAAGCTGATCCGCGAGCTGTCCACCGCCGCCCGCCTGGCGGGCGCCGACCCGGACTCGAACCCGCGTCTGCGCCTGGTGGTCGACAAGGCGCGGGCCGCCAACATGCCCAAGGACAACATCGAGCGGGCCATCCAGAAGGGCGTCGGTGGGGGCGAGGGCGACGACTTCGCGGAGGCGATCTACGAGGGCTACGGGCCCGGCGGCGTGGCGATCCTGCTGGAGGTGCTGACCGACAACAAGAACCGCACGGTCGGCGAGGTGCGCCACGTCCTGACCAAGTTCGGCGGCAACCTCGGCTCGAGCGGCTGCGTCTCCTACCTGTTCGAGAAGCGGGGCCTGATCGCCGTGGACCTGGACGGAGTGGACTCCGACCAGCTGCTCGAGGTGGCGCTCGAGGCCGGGGCCGAGGACGCCCAGGAAGGCGACGGCAGCCTGGAGGTCGTGACCGACCCTGGGGGCTTCGAGGCGGTCCGGAACGCGCTCCGGGAAAAGGGCTTTCCGGTCGCGAGCTCGGAGATTACCATGCAGCCGTCGACCACGGTGAAGCTCGAGGGCGACGAGGCGGCCGGCATGCTGCGGCTGGCCGACGCCCTCGAAGACCTGGACGACGTGCAGAACGTGCATGCCAACTTCGACATCTCCGAGGAGGAGATGGCGAAGCTGGCCTAGCGACGCGGTTGCCTCCCCCCCACGCCGCCACCCTCCGAGACGGGAGCGCCATGCGCATCCTCGGGATCGACCCGGGCTCGAACGCCACCGGCTACGGCGTTCTGGATCGGGAGGACGGGCAGCTGCGCCACGTGGCCCACGGCGTGCTGCGGCCCCGGCCTGGCGCCGCGCTGCCCCAGCGCCTGGCCACGCTGGTGCAGGGCCTGGAGGAGGTGCTGACGGCACACCGCCCGGACGCCGTGGCGGTGGAGCAGGTGTTCGTGTCCGCGAGTCCCCGCTCGGCCCTCGTGCTGGGCCAGGCCCGCGGCGCCGTGCTGGCGGTGCTGGGCGCGGCCGGGCTGCACGTGGCCGAGTACGGCGCCCGCACCATCAAGCAGTGCGTGGCCGGCGACGGGTCGGCGGACAAGCGCGCGGTGCAGCGCATGGTCCGTCGCAGCCTGGAGCTCGACCGGACGCCCGCCAACGACGCCGCCGACGCCCTGGCCGCGGCCATCTGCCACGCTCACCGCGGCCGGCTGGCCGCCCTCGGCGTGGGGGCGTACCGCGACCGCCGCCGGCGCGGAGGCTCCGGCAGCTGGGTCGTGAGGCGTGCGCGATGATCGCCTACCTGGAGGGACAGCTGCGCGAGAAGCTTCCCACCCGCGTCGTGCTCGACGTCTCCGGCGTGGGCTACGAGGTGCTGATCCCGCTGTCCACCTTCTACGAGCTTCCCGACGAGGGGAAGACCGTGGCGCTCCGCATCCACACCCACGTGCGCGAGGACGTGCTCCAGCTCTTCGGCTTCCGCAGCGCGCGGGAGCGCGCGGTCTTCGAGTTGCTGCTGCGCACCAGTGGCGTCGGGCCGAAGCTGGCCCAGGCGATCCTGTCGGGCATCGCGCCCGACGAGCTGGTGACCGCCATCGAGGCCGGTGACGTGGCCACCCTGCGGGCCGTGCCCGGGGTGGGCACCAAGACGGCCGAGCGCATCGTCGTCGACCTGCGGGATCGCGTGCGCGAGCTGGACTCCGCCGGCTCGACGCCGGCCGGTGTGCGACGTGCGCCGGCCGGCGATGCCGTCGCGGACGAGGCGGCGTCGGCGCTCGTCAACCTCGGCTACCCGCGTGGACACGCGGAGCGCGCCGTGGCGCACGCCCGCGAAGAGCTGGAGGAGGCCGCGCCGCTCGAGGACCTGATCCGAGCGGCGCTGCGGAGGGTGCGATGACGACCCAGGGCGACCTCTCGGCCGAAGCGCTGCCCGACGAGCGGAGTCTCGAGGCCAGCCTGCGACCGGCCACGCTGGGCGAATTCGTGGGCCAGTCGCGCCTGACCGAGAACCTGGCGGTCTTCATCCAGGCCGCCCGCGATCGCGGCGAGCCCGTGGACCACCTGCTCTTCTACGGGCCTCCGGGTCTGGGCAAGACGGCGCTGGCCTACGTGGTGGCCCGCGAGATGGGCGCCGAGCTGCGCGCCACGAGCGGTCCGGTGGTCGAGCGCCCGGGCGACCTGGCGGCCCTGCTCTCGAATCTGGAGCCGGGGGACGTGCTGTTCATCGACGAGATCCACCGCCTGCAACCCTCGGTGGAGGAGATCCTGTACCCGGCCATGGAGGACTTCCGGCTGGACCTGGTGGTGGGGCAGGGGCCGGGGGCGCGCTCGCTGCGGCTCGAGCTGCCGCGCTTCACCCTGGTGGGCGCGACCACCCGCGCCGGCATGCTCTCGTCGCCGCTGCGGGATCGCTTCGGCTACAGCGCGCGGCTCGACTACTACCCGCCGGCGGACCTGGTACGCATCCTCCACCGCTCGGCGCGGCTCCTCGACGTGGCGCTGGAGGACGCCGCCGCCGACGAGATTGCCCGGCGCGCCCGCGGCACCCCGCGCATCGCCAATCGGCTGGTGCGCCGGGTGCGCGACTTCGCGGAGGTCGCCGACGGCCGCGATCGCCCGATCGACGGCGACCGAGCCCGCGACTCGCTCGCGCGCCTGGAGGTGGACGAGGCCGGCTTCGACAAGCTCGACCGGGCGATCCTGCTGGCGATCCTGGAGAAGTTCCAGGGCGGCCCGGTCGGTCTCGAAACGCTCGCGGCCGCCATCGGCGAGGACAAGGGCACCATCGAAGACCTGGTGGAGCCCTTCCTGATCCAGCGCGGCTACCTGGAGCGCACCCCGCGCGGCCGGGTCGCGACCCGCGCCGCCTGCAGCCACTTCGGCATCGAGCCGCCGGCGCGCGGCAGCCAGGCCCGGCTCTTCTAGGGGCGCGGCGGCGAGGGCACGCGCAGCAGCGTGGGGGCAGGGGCGCCGGGGGGGAGAGCTCGGGCCGGCGCCACGGGGCCCGCGCCGGCCAGGTCCGAGGCCCGGAAGAGATCCAGATGGCGGGCCTCTCCGGGCGGCAACTCCTCGACGTAGACCACCAGCAGATCTCGGCTTCCGTCGGGTCCCGGCGGCAGGGCCACGGTCCGGACGCGCCGCACGCGACCCGTGAGCGGGATCGGGTCCCAGGCCTCGTCGGCCGCCCCGGCGGGCCCGGCCAGGCCCCACAGGTCTGCCATCAGGGCGGTCGGGAGCCGTTGCCTCCGTCGCCGGCTCCCGTGTCCGCAGCGCATCCCGCACCCCCCGCGGCGCAGTCTACCCGCAGCCCGCGGGAATCCCCCATGCCCGACTCAACCACCGCCGGTCCGCAACCGATAGGAAAGCGTCAGGATCTCCCTGGGATTTCTCGATGGGGCTCCCGGGGTTCCTCGTCGGAAGAGGACACGCGTGGCCGCCCTGCGCGCTTTGAGTCGTCTGTTCGCCGTGGTGCTCGGCCTGCCGTTGCTGGCAGGTGGGGGCGTCGTGGTCGGACTGGCCCACGCACCCGACCTCGGCGTGGTCAAGGTCGGCCGCTCGCTGCTGGTGGACGCCATCGGCGCGGTCGACGGCGCGCTCGGGCTCGGGCTCCAGCCGGACGGCGTGCTGGAGAAGCTGGCGTCGAGCCCGCTGGCCTACGTCCTGCCCGCGCTGGGGCTGCTGCTGCTGGCCTTCGCCGCGAAGCCCCGGCGTGACGGCGCGGCCGAGGAGCCGGCCGAGAGCGACGAGGGCGCCCTTACCGTCGCGAAGCTCGATCGCTCCACGCGCAAGCGCGCCGAGAAGCAAGTCAAGGACCTGGTCAAGCAGGGCAAGATCCGCGAGGCCGCCGACCTCTGCTTCACCGCGGACCAGCTCGACAAGGCCGTCGAACTCTACATCCGCTGCGACGAGGTCCAGCGCGCGGCCGAGATCCGCCACGACCAGAACCGTTTCGACGAGGCCGCCGACCTCTTCGCCCGGGCCGGCCGCCACGAGTCCGCCGCCGCCATCTACGCCGAGCGAGAGGAGTGGGAGAAGGCCGCCGACTGCTTCGTCGAGGCGGGACGCAAGAGCATGGCGGCGGAGATGTACGAGAAGGCCGGGCAGCACGCCAAGGCGGCCCAGGCCTTCCAGGACTCCGGATTCCAGCGGCACGCCGCCCAGGAGTGGGTCCGCTGCCAGCAGTGGGGCAAGGCCGCGGCGAGCCTCGAAGAGGTGATCGCCGACGAGGGGACCAAGGTCGGGTCGGGAGATCCCAAGAAGGAGAAGGAGGTCCGCACCCTCGTCATGCAGTGCGCCAAGCTGCACGAGCAGGCGGGCGACACGGCGGGCGCAGCCCGGGCCCTGGAGCGCGGCAACTGCCATTCCGCGGCCGCGGCGCTGGCGGTGCAGCTGGGTGACCACGGTCGCGCCGCCGAGCTCTTCCAGAAGGCCGGTGAGATGCAGAAGTCCGCCGAGTCCCTGCGCGCCATGGGCGAGGACAAGGCGGCGGCCCAGCTGCTGGGCGAGTACCAGCGCGACCAGGGCGACGACGAGGGCGCCGCGGTGCACTTCGAAGAAGCGGGCGACTTCCTTTCGGCCGGCGACATCTACCGCAAGCTGCAACAGCACGCGAAGGCCGGCGAGTGCTTCGAGCGCAACCACGACAGCCTCCAGGCGGCGGAGATGTTCCGGCTGGCGGGCGACGCGGCTCGCGCCGCCCAGGCCTACGAGTCGTCCCAGAAATTCGACGACGCGGCGGCCTGCTGGGAGGAGGCGGGCGATCCGGCGCGCCAGGCCCAGGCCCTGGTGCGGGCCGAGCGCTTCCTCGAGGCGGGACGCCTGCTGGTCCGGCAGAAGCTGAACGACGAGGCCATCAAGGTGCTCCAGAAGGTCGCTCCCGAGAGCCCGGACCTGCCCAAGGCCTCCGCGATCCTGGGCCGCATCTTCAAGGACAAGGGCATGTTCCCGCTGTCCATCAAGAAGCTGCGCCAGGCCATCGGGAGCGCGGAGCTCGGAGCGGAGAACATCGACGCCTACTACATGCTGGCCGTCGTCTACGACTCGAATCGGCAGTTCCGCGATGCCGTGGACATCTTCGAGAAGATCCTGGCCCAGGACTACCACTACGGGGACGTCGAGGACCGTCTGGACGCGGCGCGGGAGAAGCTGAAGCTCGCCGAGATGAAGGACGGCGCCCAGGGCGGCGGCACCCAGAGCTCGAGCGGGTCGCTCACCCCGTCGGGCAACTCGCGTTACCAGATCGTGGCGGAGCTCGGCCGCGGCGGCATGGGGATCGTCTACAAGGCGCAGGACACGGTTCTCGATCGCGTGGTGGCCTACAAGGTCCTGCCCGACGCGCTGAAGGAGAACCCCCAGGCGCTGAAGAACTTCCTGCGCGAGGCCAAGAGCGCCGCCCAGCTGAACCACCCGGGCATCGTCACTGTCTACGACGCCGGCGAGCAGGACGGCCGCTACTACATCGCCATGGAGTACGTGGACGGCACCACCCTGAAGGAGATCCTGAAGCGGCGCGGCGTGATCGCTCCGGGCGGCGTGACCCACGTGCTGGCGCAGATGTGCGAGGCCCTGGCCTACGCCCACGAGCAGAAGATCGTGCACCGCGACATCAAGGCCGCCAACACCATGTGGACCCGGGACAAGAAGGCCAAGATCATGGACTTCGGTCTGGCCAAGGTGCTGGAGGAGGTGCGCAACCACACCACCCTGGTCTCCGGAACGCCCTACTACATGAGCCCCGAGCAGACCCTCGGCAAGAACGTCGACCACCGGACCGACATCTACTCGCTCGGCGTGACGATCTTCGAGCTGTGCACCGGGCGGCTGCCCTTCATGGAAGGCAACATCCCCTACCACCACGTGCACACGCCGCCTCCGGACATCCTGGAGGTCAATCCGGAGCTGCCGCCGGTGCTGGCGGAGGTGGTGAAGCGCTGCATGCAGAAGAACCCGGACGACCGCTACGCGTCCACCAAGGAGATTCTGGCCCAGCTGAAGGCCGCCCGGGCCCGGACGGGCTGATTCTCCCCCGCCGGGTGGCAGGCACGACTGGGTGACGCTTCGATCACGGAAGTAACCGCAGTGTTACGGACCGGAGGCGCGATTCCCCTCGGGGATTTCGGAATGTGCGGTCCGTCACGCCAACCTCCCGACTTAACGAAGAATTAATCGCTCCCGGATTCTCCCTACTACGGATTCCTCATGGGCACGCTCCTTGCTGTGGGAAGGGAGCCATTCATTGGGTCTTCATTGATTCCGTGAACAGAGACGACCTGGGGGGGTGTCACGAGGTGTTTCAGAGAACCATCGCCGAGAAGGTCACCTGCACCGGAATCGGCCTCCACAGCGGGGCTCCGGTGGAGCTGAGCCTGCACCCGGCCCGAGCGGGCACGGGCATCGTGTTCGAGCGGATCGACGGGGCCTACCCGATCGAGATCCCGGCCCGGCCGGAGCTCGTCGCCAGCACCCGCTACGCCACCACGGTGGGTCGGGGCCAGGGCACCATCTGCACCGTCGAGCACCTGCTGGCGGCCTGCTACGGCCTCGGGATCGACAACCTGCGCGTCGAGGTCAATGGGCCCGAGGTCCCGGTGATGGACGGCAGCGCGGCCTCCTTCGTCTATCTGATCCGCCAGGCGGGGATCTTCGAGCAGGAGGCGCCGCGCCGCGTCCTGCGGGTCCGGGAGCCCATCGAGGTGCGCGACGGTGCGAAGCGCATCCGGGTGGAGCCCGCCCGTGGCCTCACCATCAGCTACACGGTCGACTTCGCTCACGGGGCCATCGGGCGCCAGAGCGTTCACGACCTCGCGCTCGTGAACGGCACCTTCGAGGCGGAGGTCAGCCGTGCCCGCACCTTCGGCTTCCTGCACGAGGTCGAGGCGCTGTGGCGGGCCGGGCTGGCCCGGGGCGGCTCCCTCGAGAACACGGTGGTGCTCGACCAGGCCGGCGTGATGAACCCCGAGGGCCTGCGCTGGCCCGACGAGTTCGTGCGCCACAAGGTGCTCGACCTGATGGGCGACCTGGCGCTGCTGGGGATGCCCCTCGAAGGTACGATCAGCGTCGAGCGCGGCGGCCACGCCCTGCACCACGAGCTGGTGAACGCGCTGGCACAGCGCGCCGTCGCCTGGAGCGTGATCGAGGGCGACACGCGCCGGCTGCGCGAGCCGGGCCTGCGGGCTCCGGCACCCGTCTCCGCCTAGCAGGCCGACCCAGGGTCGGCTTGCGCCGCAAACGGAGCCCTTGGGGCTCCGTCAGCTAGCCGCGGAACGTCGCTCGCCGGCCTAGCGCCCCTCCGAGTCCGGATCGCCGGAGGCGAGGTCGCGCGCCAGCCGTTGCTGGGCCTTGGCGTCGCGGAAGGCGACGCCCATCCCGCGTCCCGACGGAGGCACGGGCGCATCCTCCCCGTTCGCCCAGACCACCTGGGCCGCCAGCTCGTGCTCGCGGCCCGACCCCGGCAGCTTGAAGCGCACCCGCAGCGCCTCGCCGCGCGGGAGCGGGTCGTCGGTGCGGATGTAGAGACCCCCGGCTCCGAGGGTGGTGGCGACGGCCGAGGTGACCTGGCCTTCGCGCTGCGCCAGGTAGGACACCTCGATGCGGACCGTCAGCCGGCGGAAGCGTCGTTGCTCGCGCGGGTCCGCCACGGGCGCCTCAGAGGCTGTCCAGCCAGGCCCGCACCACCCGGCGCAGCAGCGCGGCCGCCACCGGCTCCGAGGCCACCAGCGCCGACAGGTCGGCCTCGGGTGCGGGCTCGCGCTCGGCGGCCTCGCCCATCTGGAGCAGCGCCAGGAGCGCCGCCCGCAGGTCTCCCCCGATGCTGTCGAGCGCCCGCGCGTGGGCCAGGCCCCGGAGCTCGCGCCGCCAGGCGGCGAAGTCGATCTCGGCGATCTCCGCCGGCGCGACCTCCCCGAGCTCGCGCTTCACGCGCCGCCGGACCCGCCGGCCGAGCTCCCGCGAAAGCGCGTTCACGCGATGTCCATCGCCGTGGACGTGGTCCGCGTCCACGGCCAGGCCGACCGTGATCCGCACCACCTCGGCCAGCTCTCCGTCGTCGAGGGGCACCAGAGCGGCCGCCGCCAGCTCTCCCTCCGCCGCCAGTGCGGCACTGCGGAAGGCCGCGCGCGGGTCCGCCTCGGCGGAGCCGGGCGCGGGCACCTGCGAGGGGGCGTCGAGGGCGCGGGCGATCTCGTCGGCGGCGGTCGTGATCGCACGCCGCGTGCACTCCCAGACGGGATTCTCGAGGCTGGCGGGTTCTCCCACCCGCAAGTCCAGCCCGTTACCGCTCCGGGCCTCTTCGGGCGTCGCGGCCCCGAGCGCCGCCAGGATTGCGCGGCCCCGCGCGGCGCCCGCCGCGTCGTCACGCCCCTCGGCGATGCGCAGCACCCCGCGCAGGAAGGGCACGTCGGCGGGCTCGAGCTCCAGCAGCTCGCGATGGCGCACCAGGGCTTCGTCCCAGCATTCGGGCCGGTGGATCAGCAGGGCGGCCAGCGCGTCGCGGGCAGCGCGGTACCGGGGGTTGGCGTCCAGCGCCAGGCGATAGGCGTCGAGCGCCTCCTCGAGTCGCTCGAGCGGACCGGCCAGCACGCGTCCGCGTTGGAAGTGCACCTCGGCCAGCGCCGCGGGGTCGTCTCCCGGATGCCGCTCGGCGAAGGCCCGCAGCCCGTCGGCCGCGACGTCCCACTCGCCGAGGGCGCGCAGGATCCGCGCTCGAGCCAGGGCTGCGGTCGCGCCGCTCGGGTCGGCCTCGGAGGCTGCCGCGTAGGCGTCGGCCGCTCCTCGCCGGTCGCCGCGTTGCTCGAGCATCCGCGCCTGGAGCACGGCGAGTCGCGAGCGCACGTCCGGATCCTGGGCGCGCTCGAGGGCGCCGCGGGTGAGCTCCAGGGCCTCGTCGATCCGCTGGGCCTCGGCCAGGCGCGTGGTGAGGAGCAGGCTCGCCTGGGGATGGGTGGGGTCGATGTCGAGGGCCGCGCGCAGGTGCTGCTCGGCCGCCTGGTCGCCGCCGCTCCGGGCCAGCTCCAGCTCGGCTGCGCGCGCGAGCTGATCGGCGCTCACGCTGGCGTCGCCGCGCTGCGCCCAGGCCAGCCGCGCTTCGAGCGCTTCGTCGAGCCGACCCGCGCGCTCGTGGAGTCGCACGATGCCGGCGCGCGCGTCGTCGAAGTTCTCGTCCTCGGCGAGGGCCGCCTCGAAGCGCACCAGGGCGGCTCGGTCCTCACCCGCAGCCTCGAGCGTGCGTCCCAGGAGCTCCAGGTGCCCGGCCCGGCCGGGGTAGCTCTCGGGTCCGGCTTCGAGCCGTGCTTCCAGGGCGCGCCGTGCGCCGGCCAGCTCGCCCATGGCGAACAGCACCTCGCCCTCGACCGCCAGCACTTCCGGGGCGTCGGCGTCGAGCGCGCGCCCCGCCGCCGCGAAGCGGGCCGCCGCCTCGAGCTCGTCTCGCGCACGGGCGGCCCGCGCTCCCACCAGGGCCGTGGCCAGCTGCAGGGCCCGCGGGAACCGGGGTCGCGAGCTGGCCAGGTCGAGCGCGCGCCCGGCGGCGATCTGGGCCTCTTCCAGCCGGCCGGTGGTCTCGGCCAACCGCGCCAGAGCGGCGTGGGCCTCGGCGGCGCCCGGGTCGCGCTCGACCGCGGCGTGCAGCTGCCCGAGTGCCGACTCCGGATGCGTGTTCTCCTGCAGCTCGGCCGCCCGCAGCAGCTGCTCGGCCGCGGGGCCGTCGGGGCTGCAGGCCGCCGCCCGCACCAGGGCTTCGGCCGCCCCCGCGGCATCGCCGAGCTCCCCGCGCAGGCGCGCCACCGCCAGCCACAGGGCGGACTCGCCCAGGTCGCGGCGGGTCGCCTCTTCGGCGCGGGCCAGGGCCTCGTCGAGCCGCCCGAGGCTTTCGAGGGCTTCCACCAGCTCCAGCTGGTCTCGGCTCGTGACCGGCGCCTCCGGGTCGCTGCACCAGGCCTGCATCACCTCGGCGAACTCGGGCAGCTGGCCCTCGCGGCGGTGGAGCTCGGCCAGCTCCCGGCGCCGCGCCGGCTCCAGGGGCTCGATGGCGTCCGCGGCCCGCAGGGCCAGCACGGCCCGGCCGAGATCGCCGATGCGATCGCTCGCCAGTTCAGCGATCCGCAGCTGCACTTCGCACCGCCGCGCGTCCTCGTCGTTCGCCAGCAGGTCGAGTTCGCTGGCGTAGAAGTCCGCCGCGCCGCGCCAGTCCTCCATGGCTTCGAAGAGTGCCTGCAGGGCGCGCAGCGAGCCGCGGTCGTCGGGCACCGCCTCCAGGGCGCCCGCGTAGGCGCGGCTGGCGCGGGTGGTGGATTGCAGCCGGCGCCAGCACACTTCGCCGAGCGCGCGCAGCAGGCCGGCCCGTTCGTGGGCGGTCGCGTCGGGGCGGACCTCGAGCTCCCGCTCCAGGGCGTCGGCCACGGCCTCCCAGCGCCCGCGGCGCGCTTCGACCCGGCGCAGCCCGCGCAGCGCGTCGAGGCAGCGGCCGTCGCTCTCGAAGGCTGCCGCGTACTGCTCGCTGGCCGACGCGGGCTCGTGGAGCTGCTCCTCGTAGAGGCGCGCCAGCTCGAGCCGGGCCGGCGCGTCGTTCGGGTGACGCTCGACCCAGCGGGCCAGGCGTGCCCCGAGCTCCGCGTGGGCGCCGTCGGCGCGCAGCCGGGCCAGGAGCGCGGACTCGGCCGCCTCGCGCTCGCCCTGGGCGAGCTCGTCGTCTTCGGACGGCTCGCGGGCGTCCACCAGGGAGCGGAGGTGGGCAGCGGCGAGGTCGGGGTCACCCAGCTCGTTGGCGTAGACGAAGGCGAGCTCGCGGTGGAGGGCTCGGCGGCGCTCGTCGAAGACGCCGTCCCCCGGATCCAGTGCAGCCAGCTCGGCCTCCGCCACCTCGGTCCAGGCAGCGGCGCGCCCCGAGGCGCGCAGCGCGCGGCCGCGGGATTGAAGCAGTGCGATGCGCGGCCCCGCGCCGCCGTCGAGGGCGCGCCCGAAGTGGTCGGCCGCGGAAGCCGGGTCGCCCAGGGCTTCGAGGTAGAGCTCGCCGACCTCCCGGTGGAGCACGGCGCGCGCTTCCGGCGCCGCCACCGCGATGCGTCGCTCCAGCACCTCGGCGCGCGCCCGCGGTCGGGCGGCGGCAGCGTACAGGCGGTCCAGGGCGGCCAGGATATCGGGATCGTCCGGGTGCTCCCGGTGCGCCGCCTCCAGGGCGGACACGGCCCGGGCTGCCGAGTCCAGGTCCTCCTCGAGGATCTTGGCGCGCTCCAGGTGCAGGGCGCGCCGGCGTCCGGCGTCCTGGCGCAGGGCGACCTCGGCCTCCAGCGCGCGCAGAAGCGGTTCGGGGCGACCGGCGCGCCGGTGGACGTCGGCGATGCGCTCGAGCACGTCCGGGTCGTCCGGGCGCACGCTTCGCAGCCGCTCGAGCCAGGGGAGGGACGCATCCCCCGACAGCTGGTCGGCGGCGAGGCGCGCGCCTTCCTCGATCAGGGCGAGGCGCTCCGGACCCGAGGCGATGCGCACCGCGCCCTGGATCTCGTCCAGGACCGCCGACCAGTCCTGCGCCTGCTCGAGGCAATCGCGCAGGGCCCGGCGGGTGGGCGCGTGGTCCGGGCGCAATGCCACCGCCTCGCGGAACGAGGCGATCGCCTCGGGCAGCCGGCCGAGCGGACCGGCCAGCACCCCGCCGCGTCGGGCCAGGAGGTCCGCCCGTTCGCCCGCGACCCGCTCGCGCTCGAGCGCCCGGTCGAGCACCTCGATCAGCACGTCCGGGGCTCCCAGCCGCTCGGCCAGGCCGAGGGCCTGGGCCCGGGCCTCGGCGTGGTCGGGTGCGATCTCGAGCACCCGGCGCAGGTGCACGAGCGCTTCGGCGGGACGCTCGAGTCGCTCGGCCAGGATCTCCGCCAGCTCGAGGCGTACGGGTACCTCGTCCGGTCCCCCGAGCTCGGCCAGCTGGGCCTCGAGCAGGCGCGCCAGGGGCTCGGGCTCGTTCATGGCGCGATGCAGATCGCGCAGGGCGGCCTCCGCCTCGGGGTCTCCCGGTCGTGCGCCGACGACCTCACGGAAGGCCGCCACGGCGGAGGCGTGCTCGCCCAGCTCGCGCTGCGCGCCGCCCAGGCGCAGGTTCCAGTCCGCGCGGGCGGCGACATCGCGGCACTCGCCGGCTCGTCGGCGCGCCAGCGCGGCCAGCTCCGGCCACCGATCCGCGCTCTGGTAGCGCCTGGCGAGCGCCTCGGCGGCAGGCTCGGCCGCGGCGACGCTTCGGGCGCCGTCCGCCACCGCGGGCTCCAGCAGCGCGATCGCGCGCTCGACGCTGGCGCCTTCGCTCTCCTCGAGTTCGGCCAGCCGCACGCGCAGCGACACGGCGCGATCGTGGTCCACCCGTTCGGGCGAGGCCTCCAGCCGCTCCACACGCCCCGCCAGCAGCGCCACCAGCTCGGGCGTGCTGCCCTCGTCCTGGTAGCACTCCGCCAGGTAGGTCACGGCGTCGGCCTGGCCGGGGTCGAGCTCGAGGACGCGCTCGAAGTGGCTGCGCGCCGCGTCGCCGTCGTCGAGCGCGTCGCGGCAGAGCACCGCGGCGTAGGCGCGGAGCGTGCGCTCGCGCTCCGGCTCGGGGCCGGTGGCGAGCTCGCGTTCGATGGCCGAGAGCGCTTCGGCGGGCCGCTCGGCCTCGCGGTAGAGGTCCGCCAGGCGCGCCCAGGTGTGGGGCTGCTCGGGCGCCAGCTCGGCGGCCTGCTCCAGGTGTGCGATCGCGCCGTCCCGATCGTCGAGCCGCTCGAGGCAGAGCTGCGCAAGGCGCTCGTGCAGGCCGCAGGCCTGCTCGGCGACGGCGTCGCGGGCGGCTTCCTCCAGCCTCGTTCGCAGCCCGGCCCAGTCGCTACGGCGCTCCAGCAGGTGAATCAGGCGCTCGCGCGCCTCCGCGGTCCGCGGTCCGCCGCTGTCCACCAGCTCCGCGTAGGCGTCGCTCGCTGCGTCGAGCTGCTCGAGGGCCTCCTCGATGCGGACCGCGCGCTCGAAGAGCAGCTCGCTGCGGGTCGCGGGGTCGTCGCTGGCCTCGGCGCGGCGGGCGAGCACCCAGACCAGGTCCTCGTCCGCGCCCCCGGCGCGTGCGCAGCGCTCCAGTCCGTCGAGGATCTCGCTGCGGCGTGCGTCCGCACCGGGCCCGATGGCGTCGAGCCGCTCGTAGACGCTGCGATAGAGGGGCGCCGCCGCCTGCACCTGCTGCAAGCGGGAGCCCAGCACCTCGGCCCGCCGCAGGTCGAGCTCCACGGCCTCGGGCTCGGCGTCCTCCAGGGTGTGGCGGCGCTCGCCCAGACGTTGCGCCAGCTCTTCGAAGCGACCCGTGCGCTCGAGCAGGGCCTCCAGGCGATCGTCGACCTCGGGCGGGGCGTCCGGATCCTCGACCAGCCGCCACAACGCCACGACGGCGGCGTCCGGGTCTTCCAGGTCGTCGGCCAGGAGGCCGGCGAGCCGCCAGAGCACGTCGGCGCGCTCCGCTCCCGTCAGGCGCTCGCCCAGGCTCCGGTAGACGCGCGCCAGATCGCGCCCGCGGCCCGCTTGTGCGAGCGGCTGCACCAGGGCCTGCAAGGATTCGAGGTCGTCCGGATCGGCTTCGAGGGCCGCCAGCCAGGCGTCGATGGCGCTCTCGGGTCGCTCGGCCCGCGCGTGCACGTCCGCCAGTCGGCGCTGCGCGGCCGCGCGCCCGGTCGCCGGCGCCACGCTCGCCAGGCGTTCGAGGATCCTCACCAGCTCCGCGTCGTGGCCGAGCCGGGCGTGGAGCGCGCCGCAGTGCTCGAGCGCCTCGACGTCGTCCGGCAGCTCCTGGACCAGGCGCTCCGCCCAGCGCACGGCACCTTCCGCGTCCTCGCGCGCCTCGTGGCGGCGCGTGAGCTGCCACAGCAGCTCGAGCTTTCGGGTCGGGTCGGCAGTGACCTCGGCCTCGCGCACGAGGGCCGCGAGCAGCGCCTCCTCGTCGCCGGTCTCTGCCGCCACCCGCTCCAGGCCCTTCAGGGCCCGGCCGTATTCGCCGTCGCAGTCGAGGGCGCGCTCGAAGGCGATGCGCGCCCGCCCGGCCGCGTCCGCGCGCGACTCGCGCAGCGGCCCGAGGTAGAGCTCGCCGAGGGAGCAGAGCAGCGCGGGGCGCTCGCTCGTCGGCGCGGCCTCGCCGGCTTGCTCGAGGACGTCGCCGAGCTCCGTCCAGGCTTCGCGCTTTCGCAGCAGCCGGTCCAGGGCGACTCCCGCACCCGCCGCGCCCGCGTGGGTCTCGAGGGCGCGACGGTAGGCATCGAGGGCGGCGTCTGCGTCGTCGAGGTGGCGCTCGTGCAGGGCGCCGAGCTGCACCAGTGCCGCCCCGCGAGCGGCGGCGTCCCCGCCGGCCAGGGCAGCGCGGCTCTCCAGCAGATCGACGAGCTCGTCGTGGCGACCCGCCTGCTCGTGGGCCGCGACCAGCGCGTCGAGCACCTCCGCGTCTCCCGGCGACGCGTCGAGGGCGCCTCGCAAGAGCGCGATCGCGTGCTGCTGGTCGCCGGCCTCCGCGCGGCGTGCACCGAGCTCGGCCAGCACGTCGCCGGGCACGCGCTCGGGAGCCAGCCGAAACGCGCGCTCCAGGTGCGCCGCGCGGGCGTCTTCGTCGTTCAGGCGACTGCAGGCGTCTGCCAGGGCGAGCGCGACCTCCGGGTCCTCGGGTGCCAGCTCGCCGGCCCGTTCGAGCCAGGCTCGGGCCCAGGCCGTGTCGTTGCGGCTGAGCAGGATCTCGGCGGTCTCGAGGGCGATCGCCACCCGGCGCTGGGCCCCGACCGCCAGGTCGAAGCGGCGCTCCGAGAGATCGCCCACCAGCTCCCAGCGGCCGGCGGCGACGGCGGTGCCGAGCATCGACTCGAGGACGTTCCCGTCCTCCGGGTCGTGGGCCAGAGCCTGGGCGTAGACGTCCAGGGCCCGGCCGGCGTCGCCCAGCTCGCACTCGAAGAGGGTCGCCAGGCCGAGTCGGGCCTCCCTGCGCTCGGGGCCCTCGCTCTGGGCGATCAGGCGCTCCCAGAAGGGCACGGCCTCCGAGCCGCGGCCCAGGCTCTGGAGGGCCCTCGCGCCGCCCCGGAGGGCCTCGGAGGAGCGGGCGTCGGCGGCCAGGGCGCGCTTGAAGAGGTCGAGGGCCTGCTCGGCGTCGCCCAGGCGATCGAGCCAGATCTCTCCGAGCTCGCTCTGGAAGCGCGCCCGGTCGGGGGGTCGCATCGGGGTCGCGGCCTCGAGCTCGCCCACCTGGAGGGCCAGCTCCCACTGCTCGCGAGCCGCGTAGATCTGGCGCAGGCGCTGGAGGGCGGGCTGGAAGTCCGGGGCCAGCCGGGCCGCCTCCTCGTAGCAGGGGAGCGCCGCCTCGGTGTCCTGGCAGCGCTCGTCCAGGACCTGGCCCAGGCGAAAGAGCAGCCGGCAGCGCAGGTTGGCCTTCTTCTGGACGTCCGCCGCCTCCAGCCGACGCCGGTACAGGCCTACCAGATCGGGCCAGGCCCCCTCGATGAAGTAGTGCTCCTCGAGGGCTTCGAAAGAGCTGGTCCGGGTCGGATCCCCCTCGAACTGCTCGCGATGGCGCTCGAGCGCCGGATTCACGGGGCCTCCTCCCAGGCGCTACGGGCTCGCCGGTCCTACCCCATCGACCCCTCAGCGCTGCGGCTTGACCCCTTCCGCTTGCGCCGCCGGCGTCGTTTGAATAGGCTTTCCGGTCGGTTACGGTTCCGTGAACCTGCGCCCCTCGCGGCGGGCCGAGCATCCAATGGACAGCATCCGCACGCCCAAGGGGAGCGCAGGCGAGACCCCGGTCCGGGATCCCGCCGACCCGCGCCTGCCGCTGGCGCCGGCCGAGGTGAAGCGCCGGCGGCGCGAGACCTACATCAGCGTGCTGGTGATCGGGATGATCACCGCGCTCGTGCTGCTGCCCTCCCTGTCCGGGCTGACCCAGGGCGTCGGCGACTCGGGCCTGTTCCTGTTCCTGAACGCGCTGACCGTGATCCTGATCGTCCTGCTCTTCTTCCTGATCACCCGCAACTTCTGGAAGATCCTCGCCGAGCGGCGCCGCGGGATCCTGGGCTCGCACCTCAACCTGAAGTTCGTCGCGGCCTTCATCCTGATCGCCGTGCTGCCCACTACCGGCCTGCTGCTCGTGTCCGGCTACTTCATCAGCTCGTCGATGGAGACCTGGTTCAGTCTGCGGGTCGAGCGCGCCCTCGAGGAGAGCCAGGACGTCGCCGAGAGCGCCTATTCCTCCTCCAAGGAGAACGCGCTCCACTACGGCGAACAGATCGCCTCGCAGATCACGGCGCGGCGGCTGATCCGCGAGGAGAACCTGGACCAGCTGAAGGCGTTCGTGCATGAGAAGCAGCGCGAGTACAAGCTCGGCGTGGTCGAGGTCTTCAGCGCGACGGGCGAGGAGCTGGTGGCGGCGGTGAATCCGGAGATCCCGGCGGCCAGCTTCTCGCGCCCGGACACGGACTTCGTGAGCTCCGCCCTGGCGGGAGAGCCGGACACCCGGGTCGAGCCCGCCGGGGCCGGGGACCTGGTGCGCGGCGCCGTCCCGATCCACTCCACCTTCCGGTCCGAGGAGACCGTCGGCGCGGTGGTCGTGAACTACTTCCTGCCCGTGCCGCTCTACCGCAAGGTGCGCACGATCCAGGAGACCCTGGCGGACTACCGCCGCGTGCAGCCCAAGGCCGGACACATCGGCCGCGCCTACCTGCTGGAGTTGACCCTGGCCTTCTTCGTGATCCTGCTACTGGCCACCTGGCTGGGCTTCCGGCTCGCCAAGGGCGTGACCACGCCCATTCGCGCGTTGGCCGAAGGCACGGCGGAGGTGGCCCGGGGCAACCTCGACGTGGTGGTGGAGAGCACGTCCGACGACGAGGTGGGCTTCCTCGTCACCTCGTTCAACCGCATGACCCGCGAGATCAAGGACACGCGCGGGTCGCTCGAGACCTCCAACAGCGAGCTGGACCAGCGCCGTCGCTACATGGAGATCGTGCTGCGCAACATCGGCGCCGGCGTGCTGTCGCTCGACGCCGAGGGGCGGGTCGGCACGATCAATCCCTCGGCCCAGCGCCTGCTCGGCATCCCGCCGGGCACCGGCGTGATCGGGCGCAAGCTGGCCGAGGTGATCACCCGGCCCGATCAGCTGGAGATGGTCCAGGAGCTGGCGGCCAAGCTGGTGTCCGGCATGCGCGAGAGCATCCGGCGTCAGGTGCAGACGGCCATCGGGGACGAGATGGTCACCCTGCTGGTCACCATGACCCTGCTCCAGGACGAAGAGGGACAGCGGCTGGGCACCGTCGTCGTGTTCGACGACTACACCCAGATGGTGAAGGTGCAGCGCATGGAGGCCTGGCGCGAGGTGGCCCGGCGGATCGCCCACGAGATCAAGAACCCGCTCACCCCGATCCAGCTCTCCGCCCAGCGCATCCGCCGCCGCTTCCGCAGCTCCGTCGAGGATCCCGGCGATCGCAAGGTGTTCGACGAGTGCGTGGGCGCGATCACGGGCCAGGTCCAGACCTTGAAGCGGCTCGTGGACGAGTTCTCGAACTTCGCGCGTCTGCCGGCGGCCAATCCCAAGCCCGAGGACCTGAACAGCCTGGTCGCCGAGGCCGTGGCCAGCTACCACGGCACCGAGGGCGTCGCGTTCGAGACGGACTTCGACGCGAAGCTTCCGCAGGTGGATCTGGACCGCGAGCAGATGCGCCGGGTGCTGACGAACCTGATCGACAACGCCGTCGCGGCGCTCTCCGAGGAGGAAGGCGACGGCCGCGTCGACGGCGTGGTCGAGCTGCGAACCGTGCACGATGCGCCCCTGGAGACGGTGCGGCTCGAGGTCGCCGACACCGGCGCGGGCATCCGCCCCGAGGACCGGCGCCGGATCTTCGAGCCCTATTTCTCCACCAAGAGCCACGGGACGGGCCTCGGGCTCGCCATCGTCTCCCGCATCGTGGCCGACCACCGGGGCTACATTCGCGTCCACGACAACCGGCCCCGCGGAACCCGGGTGATCGTCGAGCTTCCGGTCCGGGGCGCGTAGGAGTCCCACGCGTGCAGCGCATCCTCATCGTCGACGACGAGAAGAGCATCCGCGACTCGCTGTCCGGAATCCTGGGCGACGAGGGCTACGAGACGCGCCTGGCGGAGGACGGCGAGAAGGGGCTGGCGGCGGTGCGCAGCCCCGACGCCGCGCCGGACCTGGTGCTGTTGGACATCGCGATGCCGGGGCGCGACGGCGTGGACGTGCTCGAGGAGCTGCGGCGCACCTTGCCGCAGCTGCCCGTGGTGATGATGAGCGGGCACGGCAACGTCGAGACGGCGGTGCGGGCCACCCAGCTCGGTGCCTACGATTTCATCGAGAAGCCCCTCTCGGTGGAGAAGCTGCTGCTGACGATCCAGAACGCGTTGGAGCGCTCGCGGCTCCAGACGGAGAACCGGGAGCTGCGCGCCCAGGCGATCCGCGCTCACGAGCTCCTGGGCCAATCGGAGCCGATGGTGACCCTGAAGGAGCAGATCCAGATCGCGGCTCCCACCAACGGCTGGGTCCTGATCACCGGAGAGAACGGCACGGGCAAGGAGCTGGTCGCGCGCCAGGTGCACATCCAGAGCCTGCGCGGCGAGGGCCCGTTCGTCGAGGTGAACTGCGCCGCCATTCCGGAAGAGCTGATCGAGTCGGAGCTCTTTGGCCACGAGAAGGGCGCCTTCACCGGCGCCATCGCCCAGAAGATCGGCAAGTTCGAGCTCGCCAACAGCGGCACCATCTTCCTGGACGAGATCGCGGACATGAGCTTGAAGACGCAGGCGAAGATCCTGCGCATCCTGCAGGAGCACAAGTTCGAGCGCGTGGGCGGTACCGAGACCATCGAGGTGGACGTGCGCGTGATCGCGGCTACGAACAAGTCCCTGGAAACCGAGATCGCCGCCGGGCGCTTCCGCGAGGACCTCTACTACCGCCTGAACGTGATTCCGTTCCATGTGCCGCCGCTGCGCCAGCGCCGCGCGGACATCCCGATCCTGGCCCGCGCATTCGTGGAGGAGTTCTGCCGCGAGTCGGGTGCAGCGGTGAAGGAGGTCTCCAAGTCCGCCATGACCCGCCTCGAGGCGTACTCCTGGCCGGGCAACGTGCGCGAGCTGCGCAACCTGATGGAGCGGCTGGTGCTGATGACGCCGGGAGCGCGGATCACTGAATCGGACCTGCCCGAGGTGGTCCGCGCCGGCGCCCGCGCGGAGACCAGCGAAGCGGCGACCCTCGAGGAGGCGCGCAAGAACTTCGAGCGCGAGTACCTGGTGGGGCGGCTGAAGGAACACTCCTGGAACGTGCCCCGCACGGCGGAGGCGATCGGGATCAAGCGCGAGAGCTTGTGGAGGAAGATCCGGGCGCTCAAGATCGAGGTGCAAAAAGGTGACTGAGTCGGTGCGGCGCTCGGCGGAGGGGGCTCCCTGCGGCGATGTCCTCGTGCGCGGCGGGCGCAGTGCTCGCTCCGAATCCGTCAGCGCGCTGCGGATTACGCCTCCGGGAGCCCCCTCCGCCGAGCGACGCGACGATGCGTTGGGGGTGTGCGTCGATCTTGCGCGGGCCGGGGATGGGGTGGCGTTGGCGGAGATGGCGCGCGCGTTGTTGCCCGGGCCGGGCGCGCCTCGGACCACGGACACGCTCGTGGCGCGCACGCAGGCTGGAGAGATCGTCGCGTATGCGGAGGTGCGGCGGGTCGCGGAGGAAGTGCACGTACTGGCGATCGCGGTGCTGCCGGCCTGGCGACGCTGCGGCATCGCCAGTGCGTTGCTCGGACGGGTGCTGGTCGGCGCGCGGGCGGCGTACCTGGAGGTGCGGGAGTCGAACGCCGCCGGCCGGGGCTTCTACGCGTGGCACGGGTTCGAGGGGGTCGGCCGGCGGCGCGGCTACTACGCCGACGGGGAGGACGCGCTGCTGATGACGTGGGCGGCGGCGTGAGGCCGCTGCGCGTGGATGCGGAGGTGGCGGCCCACGCCGACGCGGGCGGGCCGAATCGCCGCCTGCGCCTGCGGGTGGCCGACTGGCCCGGGTTCGCGCCGGGGCAGTTCGCCATGTTGTCGGCGGGAGCGCGGGGCTCGGCGCAGCGGGACGACCCGCTCTTGCCGCGACCCATGGCGGTGTATCGCGAGCACGCGGTGCCGGGCGGGTCCGAGGTCGAGATCCTGTACAAGGTGCACGGGCGGGGGACGGCGCTGCTCGCCGACGCACGACCCGGAGACCGCGTGCGACTGCTAGGCCCCCTCGGCCGTCCGTTTCCGGATCCGCCTGCCGGCGGACGCGCCATCCTGGTGGGCGGAGGCACGGGCATCGCTTCCCTGTACGAGCTGGCCGCCCGCGCGCAGGGCGAGGTCCTCGTCCTGCTCGGCGCGCGCAGCGCCGACGACCTGATGGGGCGCGATGACTTCGCCGCCCTGGGTGTCTCCCTCGACGTCGCCAGCGAGGACGGCAGCGCCGGGCGCCGCGGGCTGGTCACCGACCTGCTGGCGGAGGCCCTCGAGGAAGGCGGCGCCCCGAGCGTCTACGCCTGCGGCCCCACGCCGATGATGCGCGCGGCGGCGGAGCTGGCCTCGCGGGCGTCCGCGGCGACCTGGGTCTCCCTCGAGAACCCCATGGCCTGCGGCTTCGGGGTCTGCCTCGGCTGCGCGGCGCCGCTGGCCGGGGGCGGCTTCGGCCTCGTGTGCCGCGACGGTCCGGTCTTCGACGCGGCCGCGATCGACTGGGAGAACCTCGCGTGAGCGCCTCGGCGCCCATCAACACCGCCGTCGATCTCGGGGGCATCGCGCTGCGCAACCCGGTGCTGACCGCGTCGGGCACTTTCGGGTACGGCACCGAGTTCGGGCCCTTCCTGGACCTGCGGCGGATCGGCGGCTTCGTGGCCAAGAGCCTCACCCTGGAGCCGCGCCACGGGAACCTGCCGGCCCGCATCGTCGAGACACCGGCGGGCATGCTGAACGCGATCGGTCTCGAGAACGTGGGCGTCGACGCGTTCGTGCGCGAGAAGCTCCCGGCGCTTCCCGACGGCGTGCCGGTGGTGGCGAGCGTGTTCGGGTCGGAGCCGGCCAGCTATGCCGAGGTCTGCAAGCGCCTCACGGGCGTTCCCCGGGTGGCCGGGCTCGAGATCAACGCCTCCTGCCCGCACGTGAAGAGCGGAGGGATCGAGTTCGGCCAGGACCCGACCTTGCTGGCGGACCTGGTGCGCGCCACCCGCAGCGCCACGAACCTTCCGCTCCTGATCAAGCTCTCGCCGAACGTCACGTCCATCGCAGAGATGGCGCGGGTGTGCGAGGACCAGGGCGCCGACGGCATCAGCCTGATCAATACGCTCCAGGCGCTGGAGGTGGATCTGGCCACCCGCCGTCCCGCGCTCCGCAACGTGCTCGGTGGGCTCTCGGGTCCGGCGATCCGACCCGTGGCCCTGCGCATGGTGTGGCAGGCGTCGCGGGCCGTCGCGATCCCGATCTGCGGGATCGGAGGCATTGCGACGGCCGAGGACGCCCTGAAGTTCCTGCTCTGCGGCGCCAGCGCGGTGCAGGTCGGCACGGCGAACTACACGAACCCCATGGCGGCGGCCGAGGTGGCGGACGGGATCGTCGCCTGGTGCGCCGCGAACGGCGTGGCGCGCGTGGCCGACCTGGTGGGGACGCTCGAGGTGCCGGAGTAGCGCGGCACGGGAGGACGCCATGCACCGGAGTCGCCTGACCTCCGTGTTGATCGACTGCGCGGAGGCGGACTGGCAGCGCAGCCTCGAGTTCTGGAGCGCGGCCCTCGGACGGGAGCTCATGCCCGAGGAGGGCGACGACCCCCGCTACGTGAGCCTGCGCGGCCGTCTGGGATCCGGCGGCGCGCCCTACGTGCTGCTTCAGCGCGTGCCGCCCGAGGAGCGGGCTGTGCACCTGGACATCGAGACCGACGACGTCGAGGCCGAGGTGGCACGCCTCGAGAAGCTCGGTGCGCGCGTGAAGGCGCGCATCTCGAACCACGTGGTGATGCTGGCGCCGTCCGGCCACGCCTTCTGCGTGGTGCCCGTCGTGCGCGGCGACTTCCCGGAGAAGGCCGCCACCTGGGGCGACTGAGGGGCCCGCCGGAGTCCGACCGGACCGGGATGTGCGCCCCCTGCCTGGCCGGGCGGCTGGAGTCGCTGGTCGCCGCGAAGCCCCAGGCTCGACCCCGGCGTCCGTCCCGGCGGCGGCGCCGGAGCCGTGGGAGCGCCTAGCCCGGCGCGGAGCGTCGAACGGAGATCTTCCCCAGGGGGGAGTCGCGTTTCTGCGGGGCTGCGCCTCCCCCGCCCGCCTTGCAATCCCCTAGCGATTCGGATAAGTTACGCCGGCTTTTGATGCCCCGGTTTGGACATGGTCGGGGTAGGGCTGGACGCTTCCGGGAGCGTTTCTAAGGGCGCAACCGGTAGGCGGATCGGCCGGCGGAAAGTGGACGGCATGTCCGCTTTTTTTGTTTCTGGGGCAGCGCGTGTACCGCGAGATTCCGGAGGAGCTGCGCAGCGTGATCGAGCCGATCGTGCAGGACCACGCCCTCGAGCTCGTGGACGTCGAGACCCTCGGCGGCCGCGGCGTGCGGGTCGTGCGGGTCACCATCGACACGCCGGCGGGCGACGGTCGGGTCCCGGTCGAGCGGTGCGTGGCGGTCTCCCGGGAGGTCGGAACCCAGCTCGACGAGCGGGACGCGATCTCCGGCCGCTACCGCCTGGAGGTGTCGTCCCCGGGCCTGGATCGGATGCTGGCACGCGAGAAGGACTTCGCCGCGGCCGTGGGGCAGGACGTGCGGATCGAGACCCGTCGCCCGCTCGACGGCAGGCGCCGCTTCCGAGGCCGGCTCGAGGCCTTCGACGGCGCCGAAGCCCGGGTCGCGGTGGACGGGCAGGCGGTCGCGATCCGCTTCGACGAGGTGGCGCGGGCGAGCACGGTCTATGCCTTCTCGTCCGCCGACTTCGGGCGCGGGAGATAGAGCCATGATGTTTGCGGGTCTCAAGCGCGAGATCGACCAGGTCGCCAAGGACAAGGGCATCGACCGCATGGTCATCATCGGCGCCCTCGAGGAGGCGCTCAAGCAGGCGGCACGCCGCAAGTACGGCCAGGAGCGCGCCATCGAGGCCCAGTACAACGAGGAGCTGGAGGAGATCGAGCTCTTCGAGTTCAAGACAGTGGTCGCCGAGATCACTGACGCGGAAACCCAGATCACGCTGGATCAGGCGCGCGGCGACGACCCCGAGGCCGAGGTCGGGGACGAGATCGGCGTCAAGCTCGACACCGCCGAGTTCGGCCGCATCGTGGCCCAGACCGCCAAGCAGGTGATCATCCAGCGCGTTCGCGACGCCGAGCGCGACATCGTCTACGACGAGTACAAGGACCGCGCCCTCGAGGTGGTGAACGGCATCGTGCGCCGCTTCGAGAAGGGCTCGATCATCGTCGACCTGGGGCGCGCCGAGGCGATGCTGCCGGTGAAGGAGCAGGTGCCGCGCGAGAACTACCGGCCCGGCGATCGCATCCGGGCCTACGTGACCGAGGTCAACAAGGCCACCAAGGGACCGCAGATCATCCTCTCCCGCTGCTCCCGGGAGCTGCTGACCAAGCTCTTCGAGCAGGAGGTGCCCGAGATGTACGAGGGCATCGTCACCATCGAGGCCTCGGCGCGAGAGCCGGGCGGACGCTCGAAGATCGCGGTGGCCTCCCGCGACAGCGACGTGGACCCGGTGGGCGCGTGCGTCGGCATGAAGGGCAGCCGGGTGCAGGCCGTGGTCCAGGAGCTGAGGGGCGAGCGGATCGACATCGTGCCCTGGAGCCCGGATCCGGCCCGCTACGTGTGCAGCGCGCTCTCGCCGGCGGCGGTCTCCAAGGTGATCATCGACGACGGCGCCAAGTCCATGGACGTGATCGTGCCGGACGACCAGCTCTCGCTGGCCATCGGGCGCAAGGGCCAGAACGTGCGCCTCGCGGTCCAGCTGACCGGCTGGCGGATCGACATCAAGAGCGAGTCGGCCATGCGCGAGGTCGCCGAGTGGCTGGCGCGCGCGGTCGAGGTCGTCGACGGCTGCGGCGAGCCCGAGGCGGAGCTGCTGCTCCAGCAGGGCATCACGTCCCTCGAAGACCTGGCGGAGTGCCAGTCGGATCTCCTGACCCAGCTGCCGGGCATCGACGAGGCCGGGGCCAATCGCATCAAGGCCAAGGCCGCCGAGCTGACGCTGGAGAAGGTGGCGGACGACGAGCGCAAGCGTCAAGAAGAGGAGCAGCGCGTGGCCGAGGAGGCCGCGCGAGCGGCGGCGGAGGCCGCGTCCGCGGAAGCCGCTTCCGAGGCGCCGGCTGCAACCGAGATCGCCGCCGAGCCGGAGGCATCGAGCTAGGGGCGCATGGCGAAGATCCGAGCGTACAAACTCGCCGAAGAACTCGGCATCGACCGCGCGGAACTGGTCGAAAAGGCCAAGGCCTTCGGGGTCGAGCTGAAGACCGCGATGTCCTCGCTGGACGAGGAGGAGGCGGCGCAGCTGCGCCAGCGCATCGGCGGAGGCAGCGGCTCCTCCGAGGTGGTCGAGAAGACCGTCGAGGCCGAGGGCGGTCGCAAGGTCATCCGACGTCGCCGCCGGATGAAGGTCGAGGAGCCCGAGCCCGAGCCCGCGCCCGCGCCGGTGGCCGCCGAGCCGGTCGCCACCCCGGCGCCCGTGGAGGAAGAGCCGGTGGAGACGGGCCTGGAGCCCGTCGAGGAGGTCGCGGCCGAGCCGGGTTCCCCGGAGCCGCAGCCCGCTGCGCCGGGAGCCGCCGCGCCGTCGGGCGCGGCCGCAGGGCAGCCCGCGCGTCCCGGCCCCCAGCCCGAAGCCGCCCCGCCCGGCAAGGGCAAGCAGCGCAAGCGCGTGCGCGAGGTGGTGAACCTGCGCGAGCAGGAGCAGATCGCGCGCCAGGTGTCGGGGCGCACCGTCGTGCGCCGCCCCGTCAGCGTGGATCCGCGGGCGCTGCAGTCGCCTCGTCGCAAGCGCCGCGACGCCCCCGCCCGGCCCCAGCCGGCCGCGGTCGCGGAGCCGAAGAAGGAGAAGCGGGTCGTCCGGATCGAGGGCTCGATCAGCGTGGGCGAGCTGGCGCGCCAGCTGGGTCAGAAGGCGCCCCAGGTCCAGGCCAAGCTGATGGCCCTCGGCACCATGGCTTCGGTGAACCAGGCCGTCGGCATGGACACGGCCCGCTCGGTGGCCGAGGAGTTCGGCTACGAGATCCAGGACGTGGGCTTCCGCGAGGAGGAGGTGCTCGGCACGGCCGTCGCCACGCCCCCCGAGAAGCTCGAGCCGCGGCCGGCCGTGATCACGGTGATGGGCCACGTGGACCACGGCAAGACCTCGATTCTCGACGCCCTGCGCAAGACCGACGTGGTGGCCGGTGAGGCGGGCGGCATCACCCAGCACATCGGCGCCTACCAGGTGACCGTCGACGGCGACAAGCTGACCTTCATCGACACGCCCGGCCACGCGGCCTTCACCACCATGCGCGCTCGCGGCGCAGCGGTGACGGACATCGTGGTGCTGGTGGTCGCGGCGAGCGAAGGCATCATGCCGCAGACGGTGGAGGCCATCTCCCACGCGAAGGCGGCCGGCGTTCCCATCGTCGTGGCGGTGAACAAGTGCGACCTGCCCGGGGCCGATCCGCAGCAGACGCGTCAGCGCCTGATGGAGCACGAGCTCGTGCCCGAGGAGTTCGGCGGTGACACGATCTGCGTGGAGACCTCCGCCACCAAGGGCACCGGCCTCGACAAGCTGCTCGAGATGCTAAAGCTCCAGTCCGAGGTCCAGGAGCTCAAGGCCGACCCGAGCGGCCGCGCCCACGGCGTCGTGCTCGAGGCGCAGCTCGACAAGGGCCGCGGACCCGTGGCCACGGTGCTGGTCAAGGGAGGCACGCTCCGGCGCGGGGACATCGTGGTCGCGGGCACCGAGCACGGCCGCGTGCGCGCCATGCAGAACGAGCGGGGCCAGCAGCTCGACGAGGCCGGACCGTCGTCCCCGGCCCAGCTGATCGGCCTCTCGGGCGTGCCCGAGGCCGGCCAGACCTTCCACGTGGTGCAGAACGAGCGCGGCGCCAAGGAGGTGATCAGCCACCGCGAGGGCGAGCGCCGCATGGCCAACATCGAGCCCGCGCGGCCGCGCCGCAGCCTGGAGGAGCTCTTCGCCGCGGCCGAAGGGGAGGGCCCGAAGGAGCTGAACGTCGTGATCAAGGCCGACGTCCAGGGCTCGGTCGAGGCCCTGCGCGACGCGATCCAGAAGCTCTCCACCGATTCGGTCAGCGTGAACGTCATCCATTCCGGCGTGGGCGCGGTGTCGGAGACCGACGTGATGCTGGCCCACGCCAGCGAGGCCATCATCGTCGGCTTCCACGTGCGCCCGGATCCCTCCGCGCGCAGGATCTCCGAGAAGCAGGGCGTGGACGTGCGCCTGTATCAGGTGATCTACGAGGCCACCGACGAGATCCGGGCTGCCATGGCGGGCCTGCTGCCGCCCACCCGCGAGGAGAAGGAGCTCGGTCGCGCCGAGGTGCGCCAGACTTTCACGATTCCGAAGGCCGGGACCATCGCCGGCTCCTACGTCACCGAGGGCACCATCCGGCGCAACGGGCTCGCGCGCCTCGTCCGGGACGGGGTGCAGATCTACTCGGGCAAGGTGGGCTCCCTGCGTCGCTTCAAGGACGACGTGCGCGAGGTGCAGGGCGGCTTCGAGTGCGGCATCGGGATCGAGGGCTACAACGACGTCAAGGTCGGTGACGTGATCGAGGCCTTCGAGATCGAGGAGAAGCCGGCCACACTCGAATGATCGTCGGCGCCGCGCTCGTCGAGCTTCACGTCCACGGTTCGCAGTCGTTGAAACAGAAGCGGGGAGTGGTGCGTTCGATCACTCAGCGCGTGCGCAACCGCTTCAACCTGGCCGTGGCGGAAGTGGGCGGACAGGACACCTGGCAACGCGTGACCCTGGGCCTGGCCGCAGCCGGAAGCGACGGGGTCAGCGTGCGCCGGGTGCTGGACCGGGCGTTGGACTTCATCGAGGGGCTCCATCTGGCGGAGGTGACGGGCTCGGACGTGGAGATCCTGTCGCTGCCCCACGTCGAGCCGGCCGATCCCGAGGAGTAGCCGAGCCATGTCGCGCCGGACCGAACGCATCGCCGAGCAGATCCGCGCCGAGCTGGCGCTGCTGCTGCGGCGCGACGTCACCGATCCGCGCATCGGTCTGCTGACCCTGACCCGTGTCGATGTGGCGCCCGACCTCTCGAACGCCGGTGTCTGGTGGAGCCCGCTGCCGGCGGCCGCCGCGCCCGATCCGGCGGAGGTGCAGGCCGGACTGGAGAGCGCCGCGGGCTTCCTGCGCCGGCGGCTGGCCAAGAGCCTGCCTCTGAAGCGGGTGCCCGAGCTGCGCTTCCGGCACGACCGCTCCCTCGAGCTCGGGGACCGCACCCTGGCCACCCTGCGCGAGGCGGACGTGGCGCCCGGCGAAGTCGAGGTGGAGGCGGGCGATGGCGAAGCGTAGGCGCGAGCGTCCCGGACCCTCGGGCTTCCTGGTCGTGGACAAGCCGAGCGGCATGACCTCCCACGACGTGGTGGACGCCGCACGCCGCTGGCTCGGCACGCGTCGCGTGGGCCACCTGGGCACCCTGGATCCCCAGGCGACGGGCGTGCTGCCCCTGGCGATTCGCGACGCCACGAAGCTCATTCCCTTCGTCGAGGGAGGCGCCAAGGAGTACGTCGGCGCGATCCGCCTGGGAGCGCGCACGGACACCCTGGATCGCGACGGCACGGTGCTGGAGCGGTTCGAGGGCGCGCTGCCCGACGAGGCGGCGGTGCGCGCGGCGCTGACCCGCTTCGAGGGCGACATCCTCCAGACGCCGCCCATGTACAGCGCCGTGAAGGTGCAGGGGGTTCCGCTGCACAAGCTCGCGCGCCGCGGAGAGCAGGTGGAGCGGGAGCCGCGGGGGGTGCGCGTGGAGCGCTTCGCGCTGCTCCGCTACGAGCCCCCGCTGGCCCAGATCGAGGTCGTCTGCTCGCCGGGCACCTACGTGCGCAGCCTGGCGGCGGACGTGGGGGAGGCCCTCGGCTGCGGCGCCTATCTGGACTCGTTGCGGCGCACCCGCAGCGGTCCCTTCGGCCTGGAGCAGGCGGCGCCCTTCGAGACCCTCGAGCAGGAGGCCGCGGCCGGCAAGATCGCCGAGCGTCTGGTGCCGGAGGTGGAGGCCCTGGGCCTACCGGTGCTGTCCCTTGGGGACGAAGAGGCCCGACGCGTGGCCAACGGCAGCGACCTGGCCGTGCCCCGCACCCGCTTCCCGGACGGGCCCGGCACGCGCGTGGCCGTCCAGGGAGCGGACGGCCGCCTGCTGGCCGTGATGGAGCTGCACCCGGACTACCGGCTGCGGCCCCTGCGGGTGCTCCCGCCCCCAGCCGCCTGAGCGCCCGCCCGGGCACTGGTTGCCTCCCCCACGGGACTTTGGTACTCACCCGCCCGTAGAAGAAAGAAACAGGACGGTAGCAGCGACATCGGGTCGCGGGTTTTCGAGACGGGACAGCGCGTTGATCAGCGCACAAAAGAAATCAGAAGTAGTGCAGGAACACCGCCGGGGCGAGTCCGATACGGGCTCGGCCGAGGTACAGGTGGCGTTGCTGACCGAGCGGATCAACGAGCTCTCCGAGCACTTCAAGGTGCACGCCAAGGATCACCACTCACGTCGCGGTCTTCTCCGCATGGTGAGTCGGCGCCGGCGTCTGCTGGACTACCTCCGCAAGAAGGACGCCGCGCGCTACAAGGATCTGATCCAGCGCCTCGGGCTGCGTCGCTAGCCTCGCGTCGGATCGACCCCTCGATCCCATCCCCGCGCGTACCGTCCCCACCCGAGCAGAGACTCGGGGGAGAGGGAAATCATGCCTTATTGGTTCGAACCGCACACCGTGACCATCGACGTCGGCGGTCGCCCGCTTCAGATCGAGACGGGCCGCATGGCCAAGCAGGCCGCTGGCGCGGCCGTCGTCAGCTACGGCGAGACCGTCGTGCTCGTCACCGTCGCCCGGGACAAACCGCGCCCGGGCATCGACTTCTTTCCGCTGACCGTGGACTTCGTGGAGAAGACCTCGGCCGCGGGCAAGTTCCCCGGCGGCTTCTTCAAGCGCGAGGCCCGGCTCTCGGATCGCGAGATCCTGGTCTGTCGCTTCATCGACCGCTCGATCCGGCCGCTGTTCGCCGAAGGCTACGGCGACGAGACCCAGGTGATCGCCACCGTGCTCTCGGCCGACGGCGAGAACGCGCCGGACGCCGTCGCCTTCATCGGGGCGTCGGCGGCCCTGACCATCTCCGAGATCCCGTTCCTCGGGCCGATCGCCGGCCTGCGCGTGGCGCGCGTGGACGGCGAGCTGAAGATCAACCCGCCGAAGTCGGAGCTCGACACCGCCGACATGGAGCTGATGGTGGCGGGCAGCCGCCAGGCCCTGGTGATGGTGGAGGGCTCGGCGCACGAGGTGCCGGAGCCGGAGATCCTCGACGCCCTGCGCTTCGCCCACGAGCAGATGATGCCGATCCTCGACGCCCAGGAAGAGCTCCAGCGTGCGGTGGGCCGGCCGAAGATCGAGACCGCCGCCGATCCGGGCGACTCCGCCCTGGAGCAGCGCGTGCGCGGCCTGGCGGAGAACCGCCTCGGCGAGGCCCTGGCGCTCACCGACAAGCACGAGCGCTACGGCTCGATCCGCGAGGTGGAGACCGAGGTGGTCGAAGAGCTCGCCAGCGAGTACCGCAAGGCGCCGGCCAGCCTCGACACGCTCGAAGCGGTGGAGGAGCGCCAGACGGGCCTGAAGCAGCTCAGCGGGCGCACCAAGAAGACGCTCCACGACATCCGTTCGGAGATCGTGCGCAAGCGGATCCTGGACGAAGGGCGCCGCATCGACGGCCGCGAGCCCGCGGACGTGCGGCAGATCGCCTGCGAGGTGAGCGTCCTGCCCCGGGCCCACGGGACCGGGCTCTTCACCCGCGGCGAGACCCAGGCGCTGGTCTACGCCACCCTGGGCAGCCAGGCCGATCGCCAGACCATCGACGCGCTCACGGAGCGCTATGAGAAGAACTTCCTGCTGCACTACAACTTCCCGCCGTTCTCGGTGGGCGAGGCGCGCTTCCTGCGCGGCCCGAGCCGTCGCGACGTGGGTCACGGCAACCTGGCCGAGCGGGCGCTCATCCCGGTGCTGCCGGACTTCGAGGACTTCCCCTACGCGGTTCGCGTGGTGTCGGAGGTGCTCGAGTCCAACGGCTCGTCGTCGATGGCGACCGTCTGCGGCGGGACCCTGGCCATGATGGACGCCGGCGTGCCGCTGAAGGCGCCGGTGGCCGGCATCGCCATGGGCCTGATCGAGGACGGGGGCAAGGTGGCCGTGCTCTCGGACATCCTCGGCGACGAGGACCACCTGGGCGACATGGACTTCAAGGTCGCCGGTACGCGCCAGGGCATCACCGCCGTCCAGATGGACATCAAGATCCGCAGCGTGGACTGGGAGGTGATGGCCCGCGCCCTAGAGCAGGCGCGCCAGGGCCGGCTCCACATCCTGGACTGCATGCAGAGCGAGACCTCGGCCGAGCTGGGCGAGCTCACCTCGCGGCCGGAGCTCTCGCGCTACGCGCCGCGGGTGGACGTGGTCTGGATCAAGCCCGACCGCATCCGCGACGTCATCGGACCCGGCGGCAAGGTGATCCGCGCCATCCAGGACACCACCGGCGCCAAGATCGACATCGAGGACTCGGGTCGGGTCACGGTCTTCTCGCCGGACCTGGACGCGCTCTCGCGAGCGCGCGCCATGGTGGAGGAGCTCACCCAGGAGGCCGAGATCGGGCGCAACTACCTGTCCAAGGTCAAGCGCATCACCGATTTCGGGGCCTTCTGCGAGATCTTCCCCGGCACCGACGGGCTGGTGCACATCAGCCACCTGGCCGAGGGCCGCGTCGAGAGGGTCACCGACGTGGTGTCGGAGGGCGACGAGCTGCTGGTCAAGTGCATCGACATCGACCCCTCCGGCCGCATCCGGCTCTCGCGCAAGGAGGCGCTGGCCGACGCCGTCGCCGGCGCGTGACCGGCCCGGGGCCGCTGCAGGTCCGGATCGCGCGCCAGCCCGGCGCCGAGGACCTGCCCCTGCCCCGCGCGGCGACGCCCGGCGCCGCCGGCCTCGACCTGCCCGCGGCCGTGGAGGCCGAGCTGGTGCTGGCGCCCGGGGCGCGCGCGCTGGTGCCCACCGGCTTCGCGCTGGCGATCCCGGAGGGCTACGAGGGTCAGGTCCGTCCGCGCAGCGGTCTGGCCCTGCGCCATGGGATCACGCTGCCCAACGCCCCGGGTACGATAGACTCCGACTATCGGGGTGAACTGAAGGTCATCCTGCTCAACACCGGCGCCGAGCCGGTGACCATCCGCCGCGGAGACCGCATCGCGCAGCTCGTGGTCGCTCCCGTGGCCCGGGTGGCCCCGATCGAGGTGGAGGCGTTGGACACGACGGCGCGCGCTGGCGGCGGGTTCGGACACACCGGCCGGGGCGGAGCGAACGAAGGAGCATCGTGAGCGAGGGCACGCCCATCCAGGCGACGGAGGCGACCGGGCCCGAGCCGCTGCACCCGCGGCCGCCGGACCCGCCGCCGGCCGGGCGCAAGCCCCTGTCGAATCTGACGCGCCGGGCGCTCACCGCCGCGGTGCTGGTGCCCGCGGTCCTCTACGTGATCGTGCTGGGCGGACTCGTCTACCTGGCGGTCGTGGTCGTGTTCGTCCTGCTCATGCTGCGCGAGTTCTACCAGATGATCGAGGCGAAGGGCGCCGAGCCGCTGGAGGGAGCTGGCTATGCCGCGGGCGCGGCGCTGCCGGTGGTGGCCTACGTCGGCAACGAATACCACGCCACCATCCTGATGACGGCGGTGCTCCTGGGCGTGATGGTGGCGCAGCTGCGCAAGGCCGAGATCAAGGACGCCCTGGCGAGCATCTCGGGCACCTTCTTCGGGGTCTTCTACGCGGGCTGGCTGTTCTCCCACGCCGTGGTGCTGCGCAACTTCGACAACGTGGTGCGCGCCAAGTGGGGCGGCTTCGCGCCCGTGGACCTGCACCCGGAGGTCGGCATCTTCCTGGTGATCTACTGCGCCACCTGCGTGGTGCTCTCCGATGCGGGTGCGTACTTCGCCGGTCGCGCCTACGGCAAGCGAAAGCTGGCGCCACGCATCAGTCCGGGAAAGACGCTGGAAGGCGCCATCGGCGGCGTGTTGACCGGCGCCCTGGGCGGCGTGGCCGCCAAGGGGCTCTTCGACCTCTTCTGGCCCGAGCTCTCCGCGGTCTTCGGCTTCGGCACGGCGGCACTCCTGGGGCTGCTCATCTCGACCGTCGGGATCGTGGGCGACCTGGTGGAGTCGCTGCTGAAGCGCGACGCCGACCAGAAGGACGCGGGCCAGCTCCTGCCGGGCATGGGCGGCGTCCTGGACCGGCTGGACTCGAGCCTGCTGGGGATTCCCGTGATGTACTACGCGATGCTGGCGCTGGTGTACGCGCAGGAGTTCCGGCCGTGATCGAGCGCTACTCCCGCCCCGAGATGGCCAAGCTGTGGACCGAAGCGGCGCGCTACGCGCGCTGGCTCGAGGTCGAGCTGGCGGTCTGCGACGTGCTGGCCGAGCGGGGCGTGATCCCGCCCAAGGCGGTCGAGACGATCCGTCGCAAGGCGGACTTCGACCCGGCGCGCGTCGCGGAGATCGAGCGCGAGGTGCGCCACGACGTGATCGCGTTCCTCACCAACGTGGCCGAGAACGTCGGTCCCGACTCGCGCTACGTGCACTTCGGCATGACCTCGAGCGACGTGCTCGACACCGCGCTCGCGCTCCAGATCCGCGACGCCGGGCGCGTGCTGCAGGAGGGCGTGGCGCGAGTGGAGGCGGCGCTGGTGGCGCGAGCCCGCGAGCACCGGCACACGCCGACGGTGGGCCGCACCCACGGGGTGCACGGCGAGCCCACCACGTTCGGCCTGAAGCTGCTGGTGTTCGCCCAGGAGATGGGCCGCAACCGGGTGCGTCTGGATCGGGCGCTGGCCGAGGCCGCGGTGGGCAAGATCTCCGGCGCCGTCGGCACCTTCGCCCACCTGGAGCCGGCCGTGGAAGAGGCCGTGTGCGCGCGGCTCGGGATCGGCTTCGAGCCCGCCGCCACCCAGGTGGTGCAGCGCGACCGCCACGCCCAGCTGCTCTCGACCCTGGCCCTGGTGGCGTCGAGCCTGGACAAGTTCGCCGTCGAGTTCCGGCACCTGGCGCGGACCGAGGTGCGCGAGGTGGAGGAGGAGTTCGGGCGGGGCCAGAAGGGCTCCTCGGCCATGCCCCACAAGCGCAACCCCTGGCGCTTCGAGAACGTCTCCGGGCTGGCCCGCGTGATGCGCGGCTACGCGGTGGCGGGCCTGGAGAACCTGGCGCTCTGGCACGAGCGTGACATGAGCAACTCGTCGGTGGAGCGCATCGTCCTCCCGGACGCCTGCACCCTGCTCGACTTCCTGCTGCAGCGCTTCGCCGGCCTGGTCGAGGGGCTGGTCGTATTCCCCGAGCGCATGCGCCGCAACCTGGAGCTCACCGGCGGGCTGGTCTACAGCGGCACCCTGCTGCTGGAGCTGGCCCGCAAGGGGCTCACCCGCGAGGACGCCTACGCGCTGGTGCAGGGACACGCCATGGAGATCTGGCGCCAGGCCGCCGAGGAGCCGGTGGCGCCGGATGCGCTCCTCACGCGCGTGCTGGCCGACGGCGAGATCAGCAAGGTGCTCTCGCGCGAGGAGATCGAGCGCGCCTTCAGTCTGGAGGTGGCGCTGCGCCACGTGGATGCCATCTTCGCCAGGGCGTTGGGAGAGGATTCGTGAAGGCCGTCGTCACCGTGACCCTGAAGCCGGACGTGCTCGACCCGCAGGGCCAGGCCATCCAGCACGCCGCCCGCTTCCTCGGCTACGACGCCGTCCGCGACGTGCGCCAGGGCAAGCGCTTCGAGCTCACGCTGGAGCCTGCCGCCGATCGCGAGGAGGCCGCGGCGCTGCTGTCGGAGCTGGCGGAAAAGCTGCTGGCCAATCCGGTGATCGAGGACTTCCGCGTCGAGTCCATCGAGTCTTGATCCGGTTCGCGCGCTTCCTGGGGGCCGTCTCGCTCGCCGCGGCCGCGGCCTTCGTCTGGATGGGCGCCACGGCTGCACCCGCACCGTCGCAGGACGCGGCCGTGTCGCTGCTCGCCGTCGGCGACGCCGGCTTCGCGCCCGAGGGTCTGGGCATCCGCCACGAGCCCTACGTGGTGGGCGCGGCCCTGGCGGCGGAGGACCGCCGCCGGCCTGCGGACGCGCTGATCCTGCTGGGCGACAACTTCTACCCGCGCGGCCTGCGCAGCGACGAGCTGGTGGCTCGGATCCGCGCCAACGTGGTGCGCCCCTTCTGCCGCTTCGCCGTCCTGGACGCGCCCCGCTCCGGCGAGGTGGCCGATGCCTGTCTCCTCCCGCCCGAGGAGCGACGCCGCGACGCCCGCATCCTCGCCGTGCTCGGGAACCACGACCTCTACACCGAGGGCAGCGCCGCGCTCCAGCGGGAAGAGGTCCCCCGCTTCGTGTCGAGCTGGCACGTTCCCGCCGGCGTGGTCGAACGCGTGGACCTCCCCGGGAGCGTGAGCCTGCTGCTCGTCGACTCGCCCGCGCTGCGCGAGGGACGGGGCGAGGCGGAGCTGGCGCGGGCCCTGGCCGAGGCGCCCGGCGAGTGGCGGGTCCTCGCGCTCCACCACCCTCTGGTGCCGGCGGACCGGGACCCGTCCGAGGCGGAGTACCTGGAGCGGGTGGGTGCCATCCTGGCCGCGTCCCCGCGCCGGGTGCACGCGGTGCTGGCGGGCCACGAGCACTACCTGGGCGCGGTCCAGGCGGAGGCACCGTACCCCTTCCTCCAGGTGGTGGCGGGAGCCGGCGGCAGCGCCCGGCGCATCAAGCTCGCCGGCGACGGCGTGCTCTTCACGGCCCGGGAGCTGGGCTTCGCCCGCCTCGACCGGGTGGGGGCGGGGGAGGGTGCCCGGCTGCGCGCCACTCTCTACACGGTCCCGCGCTGGCAGCCCTGGGGCCCGCGGGCGCGCCCCCGGGCGGCCTTCGCGGTCGACCGCCAGGGGCGTGTGGAACGCGTTGACCCGCCGCCGCCCCATCGGTAGAATCCCCCCGTCCCCATTACGCTTTTCGACTTCGAGGGAGCGACGCTCGGAATCCTCACCGTCCGTCACGAGGTGCACGTGTTCTCCGTCATCCAGTTCCCCGGCTCGAACGACGATCGGGACACGCGCTTCGCGATGAAGTCGGTGCTCGGGGTCCCGTCCGAGCTGGCCTGGCACAAGAGCGCGGACCTGCCGGCCGACACCCGGGCGGTCCTGCTCCCCGGCGGCTTCTCCTACGGCGACTACCTCCGCTGCGGCGCCATGGCGCGCTTCTCGCCGGTGATGGCGGCGGTGCGCCGCTTCGCCGAGGCGGGCGGGCCGGTACTCGGAATCTGCAACGGCTTCCAGATCCTGTGCGAGTCGGGGCTCCTGCCCGGCGCGCTCCTGCGCAACCGCGACCTGCACTTCGTGTGCGAGCACGTCGCGTTGCGGGTGGAGCGCAGCGCGCCGCCCTTCACGTCGCGGGCCCGGGTCGGCGAGATCCTGCACATCCCGGTCAAGCACGGCGAGGGGTCGTACTTCGCCGACGACGCCACGCTGGCCCGGCTGGAGGAGCGGGGGCAGGTGCTGCTGCGCTACTGCGAGAACCCCAACGGGTCGCGCAACGACATCGCCGGCGTCGCGAACGAGGCGGGGAACGTCTTCGGGATGATGCCCCACCCCGAGCATGCCGTGGAGCCGGTGGTCGGCGGAACCGATGGGGCGCGCATCCTCGGATCCCTGGTGGACTTCGTGCAGGGTCGCGGGAAGGCCGCATGACGAGCGCCGGCGATCCCCCCGTCGACCTGGCCCTGGCGCTCGAGCACGGCCTGACGGAAGAGGAGTGGCACCAGATCGTGCGCATCCTCGGGCGCGAGCCGAGCTTTCCCGAGCTCGGGATCTTCGCGGTGATGTGGTCCGAGCACTGCTCCTACAAGTCGAGCAAGAAGCACCTGAAGACCCTCGCCAGCGAGGGCGAGCCGGTGCTCCACGGGCCGGGGGAGAACGCCGGGGTGGTGGCCATCGGCGACGGCCTGGCCGTGGCCTTCAAGATCGAGAGCCACAACCACCCGAGCTACATCGAGCCCCGGCAGGGCGCCGCCACCGGGGTGGGCGGCATCCTGCGCGACATCTTCACCATGGGCGCGCGCCCGCTGGCGTCTCTGGACTCGCTGCGCTTCGGCCCGCTCGAGGATCCCAAGCACCGGCACCTGCTGGCCGGGGTCGTGGAGGGGATCGGCTCCTACGGCAACTCCGTGGGCGTCGCCACGGTGGGCGGCGAGACCCAGTTCCACGAGTGCTACCGCGGCAACATCCTGGTGAACGCCTTCAACCTGGGCGTGGTGGAGACGGACCGGATCTTCCTGGCCAGCGCCGCCGGCCTCGACAACCCGGTCATCTACGCCGGCGCCAAGACCGGTCGCGACGGCATCCACGGCGCCAGCATGGCGTCGGCGGAGTTCGACGACAGCAGCGAGGAGAAGCGGCCGACGGTGCAGGTGGGGGATCCCTTCACGGAGAAGTGCCTGATCGAGGCCTGCCTGGAGCTGATGCAGACCGACGCAGTGGTGGGCATCCAGGACATGGGCGCCGCCGGCCTCACCTGCTCGTCGTTCGAGATGGCGAGCAACGCGGGCACCGGCATCGAGATGGACCTCGACCGCGTGCCCCAGCGCGCGGAAGGCATGACGCCCTACGAGCTGTTGCTCTCCGAGAGCCAGGAGCGGATGCTGCTGGTCGCCAAGGCCGGACGCGAGCAGGAGGTGTGCGACATCTTCGCGCGCTGGGACCTGGACGCGGCCGTGGTGGGGCGGGTGACGGGCGACGGCCGCATGCGCGTGCGCTGCCACGGCGAGACCGTGGTGGACATCCCGGTGGACCCGGTGGCGGCCAGCTCGCCGGAGCTCGACCGGCCGACCGCGGAGCCGCCGGAGCTGCGCGAGCGCCAGAAGCTCGACCTGGCCGCGCTGGCGCCCGAGGAAGACCTCACCGGCGCGCTGGAGGCGCTGCTCGATTCGCCCGATGGGGGCTCGAAGGCCTGGCTCTACCGCCAGTACGACCAGCTGGTGCAGGGCAACACCCTGATCGGGCCCGGCGGCGACGCGGCGCTCGTGCGCATCAAGCGCGAGGACGGCAGCGTCACCGACAAGGCCGTGGCGATGGCCGTGGACTGCAACCCGCGCTGGTGCGTGCTCGATCCCTACGCGGGGGCCGTGGCGGCGGTGGCGGAGGCGGCGCGCAACGTAGCCTGCACCGGCGCGCGTCCGCTGGCGCTCACCAACTGCCTGAACTTCGGGAACCCGGAGAAGCCCGAGATCATGTGGCAGTTCGTCGAGGCGGTCCGTGGCCTCGGCGACGCGGCCCGGGCCCTGGGGACGCCGGTGGTGTCCGGCAACGTCTCGTTCTACAACGAGACCGACGGCCGGCCGATCCATCCCACGCCCGTGGTGGGGATGGTGGGGCTGCTGGAGCCGTGGTCGCGTTTCGCGGTGGCCCACTTCCGCGAGGAGGGACGCCAGGTCGTGCTGCTGGGAGAGACCCGGGAGGAGCTCGGCGCCAGTGCGTGGCTGGCGCTTCGCCGCGGCCTCGAGGCGGGGGCGCCGCCGGCCGTGGACCTGGAGGCGGAGGTGGCCCTGCAGCGGCTGCTGGCGCGCGGGGTGGCCGAGGGCTGGATCGAGACCGCCCACGACGTGTCGACGGGGGGCCTGGCGCTGGCCCTGGCGGAGTGTTGCTTCAGCGATCCGGGCGGCACCCGCGTCGGCGCCCAGCTGGAGCTCGCGGATCCCATCCGGCCCGACGCGCTGCTCTTCGGCGAATCCCCGGGTCGCGTCGTCGCTGCCGGAGCGCATGCCGACGAGCTGCTCGCGGCTGCCGCCGAGGAGGGTGTGCCGGCACGTCGCCTCGGGACGACCGGGGGCGACCGGCTTTGCATCGGACGCGCGGGCGGGTCCACCTGGATCGACGTCCCCGTGGCGCGACTGCACGAGCTGTGGGCGCGGGCGATTCCGCGCCGATTGGAGGCTGCATGAGTCGGACCCTGTTCTCCCCGGACGAGCAGCGCGCGCTTCTTCGCGAACGCGAGGACGACCACTTCCACGACGAGTGCGGCGTGTTCGGCATCCACGGGCATCCCGAGGCCGCCCACCTGACCTACCACGGCCTCTACGCGCTGCAGCATCGCGGCCAGGAGAGCTGCGGCATCGTCTCCTCCAACGGGCATGAGCAGACCGTCCACCGCGGCATGGGCCTCGTCTCCGACGTGTTCCACGAGAAGACCCTGGCGGCGCTCGGCGGCCGCCACGCCGTGGGCCACGTGCGCTACTCCACCAGCGGCGACAGCAGCCTGCGCAACGCCCAGCCGTTCTACGCCACCACCGACGGCGGCCCCGTCGCCATCGCCCACAACGGCAACCTGGTCAACGCCATCCCCATCCGCCGGGAGCTCGAGGCCCGCGGCGCGATCTTCAGCACCACCTCCGACAGCGAGGTGATCGTCCACCTGCTGGCGCGCTCGCGGGAGCCCAATCCCGAGGAGCGCCTGATCGACGCCCTCTCCCGGGTGAAGGGCGCCTTCAGCCTGGCCATGCTGACCGACGACGCCCTGATCGCGGCGCGCGACCCCTACGGCTTCCGGCCCCTGGTGCTGGGCCGCCTCGACGGGGCCTGGGTGGTGGCCAGCGAGACCTGCGCCCTCGACCTGATCGAGGCCCGCTACGAGCGCGACCTCGAGCCCGGTGAGGTGGTGGTGATCCGCCGGGGGCGGCTGCGCACCCTGCGGCCCTTCGCGCCGGCCCCCCGGGAGGCGTTCTGCATCTTCGAGTACATCTACTTCTCGCGCCCGGACTCGAACCTGCGCCGCCACAACGTCTACTCCTTCCGCAAGGAGCTGGGCCGCGCGCTGGCGCGCGAGCACCCGGTGGGCGCGGACCTGGTGGTGCCGGTCCTGGACTCCGGCTCGGCGGCCGCCATGGGCTACGCCGAGGAGGCCGGCATCCCCTACGAGATGGCGCTGATCCGCAACCACTACGTCCAGCGCACCTTCATCCAGCCCGCGCAGTCGAGCCGGAACTTCGGCGTGCGGGTGAAGCACAATCCGGTGCACGACCTGCTGGAGGGGAAGCGCGCGGTGCTGGTGGACGACTCCATCGTGCGCGGCACGACGCTCACGAAGATCGTGCACATGCTGCGCAGCGCCGGCGCCCGGGAGGTGCACGTGCGCATTTCGTCGCCGCCCAACGTCGGTCCCTGCCACTACGGCATCGACACGCCCACCCGCGAAGAGCTGATCGCCCACGAGCACACCGTCGAGGAGATCTGCCAGCAGATCGGCGCGGACTCCGTCGGCTACCTCTCCCTCGAGGGCCTGCGCCGCACGGCGACCAGCCTGAAGGGCGGCTTCTGCGACGCCTGCTTCTCCGACGAGTACCCGGTGGAGATCGAGACGCCGGACGTGGTGCCCCAGCTCTCGCTCTTCCGCCAGGCCGACGAGGACGATCCCGCGTGAGCGAGCCTCCGGCCGGCCGACTCCACCTGGAGGCGCTGCGGCGCGAGGTGGCCTCGGGCAGCATCCACACGCTCATCACGGCGCTGCCGGACCTGTACGGGCGTCTGGTGGGCAAGCGCATCCACGCGCCCTTCTTCCTGGACGAGGTGGTGGAGGGGGGCATGCACGTCTGCGACTACCTGCTCGCGTGCGACATGGAGATGGATCCGACCCCGGGTTACGCCTACACCAGCTGGGACACGGGCTACGGCGATCTGCACGCGGTGCCGGACCTCGGCACCCTGCGCCGTGCGGCCTGGCTCGAGGGCACCGCCATCGTGCTCTGCGACGCCCATGACGAGGAGACCGGCGAGCCCATCGAGGTGTCGCCGCGCCGCATCCTCAGCCGGCAGCTCGAGCGCCTGCGCGAGGCGGGCTACGAGGCCCAGATGGCCAGCGAGCTCGAGTTCTACCTCTTCCGCGACAGCTATCGCGAGGCCCACGAGCTCGGCTACCGCGACCTCAGCACCACCGCCGCCTACATCGAGGACTACCACGTGCTCTCGGGGACCTTCGCCGAGCACGTGGTGGGGGCCATCCGGCGCGGGGTCGACGCCTCCGGGGTGCCGGTGGAGTTCAGCAAGGGCGAGTGGGGCCCCGGGCAGCACGAGATCAACCTGCGCTACGCGCCGGCCCTCGAGATGGCGGATCGCCACGTGCTCTACAAGCAGGCCGCCAAGGAGATCGCGGCCGATCACGGCCACTCGCTGACCTTCATGGCGAAGTGGGATGCCGGCCTCGCCGGCAGCAGCCTGCACGTCCACACCAGCCTCTGGAACGAGCGCGGCGAGTCCGCCTTTGCCGGCGAGTCCGACGCCTTCCGTCACGTTCTCGGCGGGCTGCTGACCCACGCCCGGGAGCTGGCCTGGTTCTTCGCGCCGAACGTGAACAGCTACAAGCGCTACCAGGCGGGCAGCTTCGCGCCGACGGGCGTGGCCTGGAGCCGGGACAACCGCACCTCGGGCTTCCGGGTCGTGGGCCGCGGGGACGCATTGCGGGTGGAGTGCCGGATTCCGGGTGCCGACGCCAACCCCTACCTGGTGTACGCCGCGCTGCTGGCGGCGGCGCTCGACGGGCTCGAGCGCCGTCTCGATCCCGGCCCCGCCTTCGAGGGCAACGTGTACGACGCCGAAGGGCTGCCCCAGGTGCCGCGCTCGCTGCGCGACGCCATCGCCGAGCTCGAGGCCAGCGCCTTCGCACGCGCGGCGTTCGGCGACGAAGTGGTGGACCACCTGCTCCACTTCGCGCGCACGGAGCAGAAGGCCTTCGACGCCAGCGTGACCGACTGGGAGCGCTCGCGTCTCTTCGAGCGGATCTGAGCCGTGGGCCCGGGGCGGCGGCCGCGGATCGGCATCACGACCTACCATCGCAGCGGCGAGGAACGGCTGGCCTTCTCGCTGCCCTCGGCCTACGTCGACGCCGTGCGCGTGGCGGAGGGGATCCCGCTGCTGTTGCCCCCGGGCGAGGACCGTCCCGAGGAGCTGCTCGAGGGGCTCGACGGCGTCGTCTTCGGCGGCGGCGGCGACCTGGATCCCTCGCTCTTCGGCGGCGCGGTGCACGGCAGCAACTACTTCGTGGATGCCGAGCGCGACGCCTTCGAGCTCACCCTGCTGGCGGCGGCGCTCGAGCGCAGGCTCCCCACCCTGGCGATCTGCCGCGGGCTCCAGGTGGTGAACGTGCTGCGCGGCGGCGGCCTGCACGCGCACCTGCCGGACGTGGTGGGCGAGGAGATCGACCACCGCGAGTCGCAGCAGCGCCACACCCACCACCTGGTGCGGCTCGCCCCCGACTCGCGCCTGGCGAAGGTCTACGGGGCCGAATCGTTCTCGGTGGCGTCCTGGCACCACCAGGCCGTGGACCGGATCGGGCGCGGCCTGCGCGCCGTGGCCTGGGCCGAGGACGGCACGGTGGAGGCCCTGGAGGATCCGTCGGCGCCGTGGCTCCTGGCCGTCCAGTGGCACCCGGAGCTCGAGCTCGAGCCGGATTCGCCCGACCGCCGCCTTCTGGGGTCTTTCATCGAGATGGCTCGAAGCGGCAGCTAGAGCGGCCCAAGGCGGCAGCTAGAGCGGCCCAAGGCGGCAGCGAACGCTGCAAGCGCGCTTGTCGGCTCGCGCTCCACGCGCTTCAGCGTGCCCTTCACTGCGGCGATCGAACGGTCGATAAGCCCGGCGGGGAGGCAGGACTCGCCCATGCGACGAGGCCAGCAGGTGGATTCGCTTCCGGGCGTGCGCCCGACGCTCCGGGTGCGCTTCGAGACCCTGGAGGAGTTCCGGGGCGAGTACCAGACCAACCTGGTGAAGGGCGGCCTGTTCCTGGCCACCCGCGAGAGCCTCGAGCTGCGCCAGGAGGTGGACGTGGAGCTCGAGCTCGCCTTCGCCTCGACCTCGCTGCGCTTTCCCGGCGAGGTGGTGTCCGTCGTCGGCGCCGAGCTGGCGCGCGCCGGCGGCACGCCCGGCGTGGCGGTGCAGCTGCTGGTGTCGCCGACCGCCCTGCGCGCCAAGCTCGAGCCCATCGCAGGTCAGAGCCCGGGGCCCGCGGGCGGCCAGCAGCCCGGGGAGCGCCGCCGCGCGCCGCGGGCCGAGGCGCGCGTGGTGGGCAACCTCTCCAGCTCGGACGCCAGCCTGGCGGTGCGGACCCGCGACCTCTCCCACAGCGGCGTGCTGGTGAGCATGGACGGGGTCCCGCTGGTTCCCGTCGGCGAGCTCGTGCAGCTCAAGCTGGTGCACCCGATCACCGGCCAGGAGCTCGAGGTCGAGGGCAGCGTGGTCCGCCACGTGGACAGCAAGGGGGGCGTCCCGTCGCTCGCCGTGGCGTTCACCGAGCGCGAGGCCGCGCGCCCCGACGTGATGCTCTTCGTCGACGACCTGCACTCCCTGGGCCACGCGCGCAAGCTCGCGGGCATCTCGGGTCCGCTGGAGGAGGTCGGCTTTCCGGGGCTCCTCCAGAGCTTCGCCAACGCCTCGCCCAAGGGCACCCTGGCGGTGGAGCACGATCGGGAGGAGGGCCGGGTCGCCTTCGAGGGCGGGCTGCTGGTCGGCGCGCGCGCGGGCCGGGTCGCCGGCGGCAAGGCGCTGGCGCGGATGTTGGGATGGGAGACGGGCAGCTTCACGTTCCACGCCGAGGTGGACGACGTCGATCGCGTGGGCGATGCGATGCCGCTCGAGCCGCTGCTGATCGACGCCGCCCGTCAGTTCGACGAGGCGAAGCGCCTCGACCCGCTCCCGATGTCGCTGGACGACGATCTCCACGCGACGGGCGGGGCGCGCGACGGCGAGCCGCTCTCGAAGACCGAGGAGGCGGTGCTCGACCTGGCCGTCGCCGGTTTCAGCGTGCGCGGCGCGATCGACGTAATCCCGGAAGAGGACCACACCATCCTGCGGGCGCTGCTGGGTCTGATCGAGCGCGGCCTGGTCAGCGCGGGCTCCTGAGCCTGCTAGCCTCCGGTGCTCCGGAGGCAGGCCTTGCGGCTAGACGGCAGGACGGCACTCATCACCGGCGCCGCCAGTGGCATCGGGCGCCAGGCGGCGGAGCTCTTCGCTGCGGAAGGCGCCCGGGTCGTCGTGGCCGACGTGTCCGAGGAGGCCGGCCGCGCGACGGTGGCGGCGATCGAGGGCGCGGGCGGCGGCGCCTCCTTCGCGGCGACGGACGTGACCCGCTCGGAGTCCGTGGCGGCCGCGGTGGCCCACGCCGAAGAGCGCTACGGCGCCCTCCACGTCGTCTTCAACAACGCGGGCATCTTCCCCGGCGACGACACGGACCCGGTGGAGACGCCCGAGGACGTCTGGGACCGCGTCGTCGCGGTCAACCTGAAGGGCGTCTTCCTGGGCTGCAAACACGGGATCCCGGCGCTCTTGCGAGCGGGCGGCGGCGCCATCGTGAACACCGCCTCCTTCGTCGCGGTCATGGGCGCCGCGACGCCGCAGATCGCCTACACCGCCAGCAAGGGCGGCGTGCTGGCGCTGACTCGCGAGGTGGCAGTCAGCTACGCCCGGCGCGGCATCCGCGCCAACGCGCTCTGCCCCGGCCCCGTGAACACGCCGCTGCTCGAGGAGCTGCTGGCGGATCCCGCGGCGCGCGCGCGACGGCTGGTGCACGTGCCCATGGGCCGGCTGGCCGAGGCCCACGAAGTGGCGCGGGCGGCGCTCTTCCTGGCATCGGACGACGCCGCCTACGTGAACGGCACCACCTTCCTGGTGGACGGCGGGATCAGCGGCGCCTACGTGACCCCCGAGTGAGCGCGGCGCGTCTCAGCCGCGCGGCTCCTCGGAGTCCTTCAGCAGCTGCTCCACCACCCGCGGATCCTCGATCTCGCGGGAGACGAGCTTGCCGTCGCGGTAGCTGCTGCGGACGTCGATGCGCCCGTCGCCGTTCAGGTCCTCTTCGCGCTGGACCACGCGCCCCTCGGCGTCGAGGGTCTCGAAGCGATCCAGGTCGCCGTCGCCGTCGGTGTCGCGCGCCTCGGACGCCAGCGCGCCGTCGGCGTAGCGGAAGACCCGCTCGGGCCGGCGGTCGTCGTTGGCGTCGAGCTCGATCGCCGCGACGCGGCCCTCGGCGTCGAAGCGCACCACCACGTCGGGCTGGCCGTTGCCGTTGCGGTCCTCGAAGAGGGCGTTGCGCAGCCCCTCCCGGTAGGCGATCCAGCGGTCCGGCTGGCCGTCGCCCGACGTGTCCTCCTCGCGCAGGAGGGGATCCCGGCTGCCGACCGCGAAGTAGTAGGTCGTGAGCACCGCGCCGTCGTCGGCGTAGAGCGCGCGCGCCTCGACGGCGCCTTCGTTGGCGGTGCGCGCCAGACGCGGGCCCGGGGCGGGCGGCTCGGCGAGCGCCACCGGTCGCAGGGTCGCCACCGCTTCCGGCGGCGGCGGGCGCTCCTCCACCTCGGAGATCACCAGCGCCGCCAGCAGCTCGTCGCGCCGGCGCCGTTCTTCGGCGAGGAGCGCCTCGGCGATGTTGCGTTCCGCGTCGGTGAGGGTGAAGGCCAGGTTTCCGACCTCCCCGCCGGTCGCGCCCTCGGGGTCGAGGGCCCGGGCGATGGCCAGGGTCTCCTCGGCCTCGCGCAGGTACGCCAGCGCGTCCGGGTGCTCGGGGTCGATCAGCAGGGCCGCGCGGAACGAATCCCCGGCCTCCGACACCCGCCCCGTGGCCAGGCGCGCCCGGCCGCGCTCGATCTCGACCGCCACCCGCCGCCCGATTCCGGGGAAGAGCGCCCGCAGGGCCGGCGCAGGCCACTCGCCCGAGGTCGCAGACTCCTCCACGACCCGGACCACGTCGGTCTCGAGCAGCACCCGCTCGAGAGCGCGGGCCATCACGAGTCGCAGACAGGCGTCGCCGCTCGGAGGATCCACGATCACCTCGCGCACGGTGGTGGGCGGCTCCACCATCGCCGTGGGCGTGGCGCTCGCCACGCGCAGCCAGGCCACGCCGAAGTTGCCGTCCTTGCGCGAGTAGCCGCAGAAGCCCCGGTCCGTGCGCAGGGAGATGGCCGCCCGCGCCCCGCGGTCGCTCAGCTCGGCGCGCGCCTCGGCGACGCTCGCCGGGTCCGCGCGCACCACCTCCGCCAGCGGCAGGCGCGCGCCCAGACGTCCGGTGAGGATGGTCTCCTCCACCTGCGGGTCCGGCCGCCGGGCGCGCGCGCCATGACCGTCTCCGGGGTCCGCCTGATCCACCAGCAGCACCACCAGGCCCTCGGACTCGACGGGCAGGGGGCGGTCGGAAGGGGGCGGGGGCGGGGGATCGAGGGCGTCGGCCGTGGCCCAGTGCTCCCGGGCCTGGGACGCGCGGCCCTGGTCCTCCAGGATGCGGGCCAGCAGACGCTGGGCGCGCGCGTCCTCGGGCGCCACCTCCACCGCGCGGCGCGCCGCCCGCTCGCCGGCCTCCAGGCGTCCCTGCTCGCGGAAGGCCCGGGCGTCGGAGAGGCGGCGCTGCACGAAGAGCTCGACGTCGCGCTCGGTGGGCTCCGGCTTCACCGGCACCAGCGCCACCGTCTTGGGCTCCGTCGCACACCCCACCGCAGCTACGACGAGCGCGGCGCAGATCAGCCGCCGGGCGTGCAGGGGGGCGCGCACGACCCCAGAGAACCGCGGGGGGTCTGCTGCGTCAAGGGCGTTCGGAAAAGGCGCACATTTTCCGGCAACTCTTGAGGCGAACTGCCGAGTTGGGTGTATAATCCCGCACGGAGGTTCTAGAGGGTGCTCAAGCACGGTGCGGCGATCGCGGTCGCGGGCCTGCTCGCGGTCGCACCCTCGGATCCGGCGGCGGGCAGGAAGGGCAAGATGCCGGAGCTCCCGGCCACCGGCAGATCCCTGGCAGGTCCCGCCAGCGCCGAGATCTCGACCGGCATCACCGGCATCACCGACGTCTACCAGGCCAACGACGCCCGGGGCGTGTGCGTGACGGTGCTGTCTCGCGACGACGTGTCGGTGGTGATCGACACCGGCTCCGGCATCGAGCAGTTCGCGATCCCGCGCGATCTCGTGTCGAGCGTGTGCGTTCCGCTGGCCGTGCTGGTCACGCTCTCGTGTCCCGGAACCAGCTGTCGCAGCGCCTGGCGCGTGGACGGCTTCTAGCGCGATGCGGATCCTCCTCGCCGCTTCGCTCGTGGTGGTTCTCTACGGGTTCTCCGGCTTCTCGACGGCCCAGGCCAAGAAGAACAAGCCCAGGCAGCCGCCGCCCCTGGCCCTCGGCGGCTCCACCCTGGCGGGGCCCTCCAGCGTCGCCCTGTCCGACGGCGCCTCCGTCACCTTGCTGAGCTCGGCCGACGTCTTCAGGTTGTGCCTCACCGCCGCCAACGCGGGCCCGGGCCTGCTGCGCATCGCCATCCTGGACGGCGTCAGCCTCGGGGGCGACATGTTCGTTTGGCCGGGCATCCCGAAGACCGTGTGCGCCGACGGCGACTCCGTGCGCGCCATCTGCGCCGGGATCGGCGATTGCCCGTTCTCCTGGCGCGGGGACGCGCCATGAGGAGCGCGCGACGGTTCGCGGTCGCCATTCTCGCGCTGGGGACGGCGCTCTGCCTGACGCCGGGACCCGCCGCCGGCAAGAAGAAGGGCCCCTCGGTCCAGGAGCTGCCCGAGTCGTCGCGCACCATAGGCGGCGCGGCGGAGCAGGCCATCGCGGCCGGCGGGCTGGCGGGCATCCTCGACGCGAACGAGGCGATCGCCCTCTGCATCACCCTCGCAGTCGGTGCCGGTCCGATCAGCGTCGAGCTGTACGCCGCATCGGCGCTCGTGATCTTTCACCGGGTGCAGCCCGGCACCACCGAGGCGGTCTGCGGGACGGCGGACCGGGTTCAGCTCACGTGCCCGTCGTCCGCCGGCTGCCTCGGGCGCTGGCGGGTGGACCGGCGATGAGGGCGCGGCTCGCGCGCGGCCTGCTGGCTCCGCTCCTGGCCGGGCTCGTCCTCGCCGGGGCGGGGCCCGCGACGGGCAAGGGCAAGGGCGGCGTCCAGATCCTGCCCGTCACCGGGCACACCGTGGGCGGCCCTGCGCTCCTCGACCTGCGCGACGAGGAGCGCGAGGTCTGGAAGAGCCAGACGCCTGAGAAGGTCTGCGTCAGCGTGAGCAACGGCAACGCCGAGGTGGAGCTCGAGTTCACCCAGACCGGCGCCGTCGAGACCGCGGTCACGATCGTCGCGCGCCAGGCGGTGACGCTCTGCCGCGACGCCGTGGAGGAGGTGGCGTTCGCGTGCTTCGCGCCGCCGAAGCGCACCTGCTTCCTTTCCTGGAGGGTGGACCGGTGAGGCGCGCCCTGACGGGCTTCGCGGCCGCCGCCTGCGGCGTGGCGCTCCTGCTCTGGGCGCCGGCTCCGGCCGACGCCAAGAAGAAGAAGGGCGCCCAGCCGCCGGTCGCAACGGGCAGCACCGAGGGCGGCCCCCTGTCCCAGAGATTCAAGGCCAGCGACGGGGACGTGGTCTACTGGGCGTCGCTCGACGGCAACCGCCGCGTGTGCAGCACCGTGGCCAACACCGGCGCGGCCGCGGTCAGCCTGACCGGCGAGTCCTCGCCGACGGGGCCGGTGGTGGCGGTCACGGTCGATTCCGGGACCACGCGCGTGGTGTGCGGCTCCCTCGATCTGCTGAAGCTGCTGTGCCTGGGCAACGGCAACTGCTCCGTCGCCTGGCGCGTCGACTCGCTGGAGGCGCTCCCGTGAGGCGGCGCGGCACGCGAACGTTCGTGGCCATGGTCGCGGCGGCGGTGCTCCTCGCCCTGCCGGCCGGCGCCAAGAAGAAAAACAAGACCGCGCCCGGCGCGGGCGGCGGGACCATCGCCGGCCCGTTCGCGGTGGAGCTGCCCGACGCAACCCAGCGGACGGTCTGGGAGATCGTCGAGTCGGCGTCCGCAAACGTCTGCGTCAGCGTCACCAACACCAGCCGCAAGGAGGTGGTGGACGTGGACGTGGACGGCGAGGCGGCCAGCGTGCTGCCCGGCGAGACGCTCGTCGTCTGCAACGACGCGGGGTTCGCAGCCCTGGCCTGCCAGACCTCGCGCTGCAGCGCCACGGTGCGGGTGGATCTCCTGTGAGCGGCCGGGGCTTCGCCACCGGACTCGTGCTGGCCGTGCTGCTGGCCCCGTCCCCGGCTGCCGCCGGCAAGGGCGGCGTCGCCGAGCTGGCCCCGGGCCCGCGCACGGTCGGGGGCCCGGCCGAGGTCCAGCTCGGCGTGGCGGCGACCGCGGTCTTCGAGGGCCGGGGCGCGACCCCGGCCCCGCCGGCCGCCTGCGTCAGCGTGACCGCCGGCCGCGACCCGGTGACGGTGTCGCTGAACGGGGGCGGGCCGCAGCTCGTGACCGCCCGTAGCGGTCGCGCCCTCTGCAGCGTCGCGCTCCGCAGCGTGGCGCTCGCCTGCGCGGCGGCCAACAAGTGCAGCGCCGGCTGGCGCATCGACTTCCTGGCGACGTCGCTGCCCTGAGCCCCCGGCTCAGCTCTCCCGCCGCAGCAAGGTGTCCCGCGACCAGTTGGAATCGTCGCGGTGGGGGTGGTCCAGGTTGTAGTGCAGGCCGCGGCTCTCGGTGCGCAGGGTCGCGCAGCGGATCACCAGCTCCGCCACCAGGGCCAGGTTGCGCAGCTCCACCAGGTCCGGCGTGAGGCGGAAGTTCCAGTAGTACTCGGCGATCTCCTCGCGCAGGAGGTCGATGCGGTGGGTCGCCCGGGCAAGGCGCTTGTCACTGCGCACGATACCGACGTAGTTCCACATGAAGCGGCGGATCTCTTCCCAGTTCTGGGTGATGACGACGGCCTCGGAGCTCTCGGTGGCCTCGCCCTCCTCCCAGGCGGGGGCGCCCTCCGGAGGCGCGATGGACGCGTGGCGCTCGAGGCTCTCGCTTGCCGCGGCGTCGGCGAAGGCCAGCGCCTCCAGCAGCGAGTTGGAGGCCAGGCGGTTCGCACCGTGGAGCCCGGTGCAGGCGGCCTCCCCGGCCACGAACAGGTTGGCGATGTCGGTCTCGCCGCGCAGGTCCGAGCGCACGCCGCCGCAGCAGTAGTGCGCCGCGGGCACCACCGGGATCGGCTCGCGGGTGATGTCGACCCCGTGGCGCAGGCAGGTGCGGAAGATGTTCGGGAAGCGGTTGCGCACGAAGGCGGCGTCCTGGTGGCTGATGTCGAGCAGCACGAAGTCGTCGCCGGAGCGCTTGAGCTCGATGTCGATGGCGCGGGCCACCACGTCCCGGGGCGCGAGCTCGGCGCTCTCGTGGTAGCCGGGCATGAAGCGCTCGCCGGCGAGCGTCCGCAGCAGGCCGCCCTCGCCGCGCACCGCCTCGGTGATGAGGAACGACTTGGCCTCGGGGTGGAACAGGCAGGTCGGGTGGAACTGGAAGAACTCCATGTTGGCCACCGTGGCTCCCGCCCGGTAGGCCATGGCGATGCCGTCGCCCGAGGCGATGTCCGGGTTCGACGTGTAGAGGTAGACCTTGCCCGCGCCGCCCGTGGCGATCAGCGTGATGGGCGCCTGGAAGCGCTGCACCTCGCGCTTGCGCGTGTCGAGCACGTAGGCGCCCAGGGCGCGGTCCGGTCCCGGGAGCCCGGCCCGGCTCGCGGTGAGCAGGTCGACCGCGCAGTGGTCCTCGAGCAGGCTGATGTTCGGATGGGCCGCCACGTGGCGCAGCAGCCCCGACTCGATCTCGCTCCCGGTGGTGTCGGCCCGGTGCAGCACGCGCCGCTTGCTGTGGCCGCCCTCGCGGCCGAGGTCGAACTCGCCCGCCTCGTCGGCGTTCTTGGCGGCGCGGCGGTCGAACTCGATCCCGTACTTCAGCAGCTGCTCGATCAGCGCCGGGCCGCGCTCCACCACGAAGCGCACCACGTCCTCGCGGCAGAGGCCGGCGCCGGCGTCCAGGGTGTCGCGCTCGTGGCCCTCGAAGCTGTCTTCCGGCGAGGTGACGGCGGCGATCCCGCCCTGGGCCCAGTTGGTCGCGGAGTCCGCTCCGCGCTTCTTGGTGACGATTCCGACGCTGCCGACTTCCGCCACCCGCAGGGCGTAGAAGAGGCCCGCGATGCCGCTGCCGAGCACCAGAAAGTCGAAATCGACCCGGTCGGACATGCCGTGGTTCCCCGAGGGGGTAAGGTGGCTCCCTCGACCCACCGATAAGCCCCCGAGCCGGGGGGCGTTGGCTTGATTCTATCGCCTCCCCGCGGGAACGGAAACGTCGATGCATCGCGCTTCGTTGGCAGCCGGGCTCCTGGTGGGAGCCCTGTGTGCGGCGCCCGCCGCCGCGGACACGAACACGCTCTACCGGTTCGTGGACCAGGACGGGACGATCCACTTCTCCAACGTGCCCTCGGATCCCCGCTTCGTGGCGGTGCGGCGGCTCACGCCCCGGCGCTGGGCGCCCCGCAGCACCGACGAGTACGACCCGTTGATCGCCCGCGCGGCCGCTACCCACGGCGTGCCGCCCGGGCTCGTGAAGGCCGTGATCGCCGCCGAGAGCAACTTCAACCCCCGGGCCCACTCTCCCAAGGGGGCCCAGGGCCTGATGCAGCTCATGCCCGCCACCGCGGCCGACATGGGCGTCCGCGACCCCTGGCGGGCGGAGCAGAACGTGGAGGGCGGCACCCGCTACCTGGCCCGGATGCTCGATCGCTACGGCGACTGGAGCCGCGCCCTGGCCGCCTACAACGCCGGACCCGAGGCCGTGGACCGCTATAGCGGCATCCCGCCGTACCGCGAGACGCGGCAGTACGTGGACCGGGTTCTGGCCTATTATCGCCGTTACGATGCGGAGTTCGACCGCTAGGGCGGCCGTCGCCGGCGGTCTCGCGCACCCCGAACGCTTCTGGAACCTGCCGAACACCATCACGGTGCTTCGGACCGGGGTGATCCCGGTGCTGCTGGTGCTGCCCTTCTACCACGGCCCGACGGCGAGCCGGGTGGTGGCCTGGGCCTTCATCGTGGCGGCCACGTCGGACCTGGTGGACGGCTGGCTGGCGCGCCGCGGGCAGATGGTGACCCGGATCGGCAAGCTGCTGGACCCGCTTGCCGACAAGCTGCTGGTCTCGACGGCCCTGATCGTGCTGGTGGCGATCGGCCGCATCCCCGTGTGGGGAATCTGGATGGTGGTGGTGATCATCGGGCGCGAGCTGGCGGTGACGGGCCTGCGCGGCCTGGCCTCGGCGGAGGGACAGGTGATGGCGGCCAGCCGGATCGGCAAGATCAAGGCCTTCTGCCAGAACGTGGCCATCGGCGCGCTGCTCTTCCCCGACCCCACCCTGGGCCTGCCGGCCCACCGGATCGGCCTGACCCTTCTGGCCCTGGCGACGGCACTCACGTTGGGGTCCGGAATCCTCTACTTCCGGAGCTACTTCGCGCAGCAAGGGCGCGGGGCACCGCCAGGACCCGAAGGAGCGGACGCGTGACGAGGCTGCTGGAGCTGAAGGATCGGATCGAGTCGCGGGAGGCGCGCATCGGCGTGATCGGCCTGGGCTACGTGGGCCTGCCCCTGGCGCTCGAGTTCGCCAAGGCGGGCTTCCGGGTGACGGGCGTGGAGCTCAACTCCGAGAAGGTGCGCACCCTCTGCGAGGGGCGCTCCTACATCGAGGATGTGCCCTCGGCCGAAGTGCGCCAGGCGATGGAGAGCGGCCGCTTCGCCGCCACCACCGACGGCGCCGAGCTCTCGGCCATCGACGTCATCAACGTCTGCGTCCCGACGCCGCTGACCCGCACCAAGGACCCGGACGTCTCCGCCATGGTGTCCGCGCTGGAGACGATCCAGCGTCGGCTGCGCTCCGGCCAGCTCGTGATCCTGGGCAGCACCACCTACCCGGGCACCACCCACGAGCTCTTCGTGCCCATGCTGGAGAGCACCGGGCTCAAGCTCGGCCGCGACTTCGCGCTGGCGTTCGCGCCGGAGCGCATCGACCCCGGCAACACCGAGTTCACGGTGCGCCAGGTGCCGAAGGTGGTGGGCGGCGAGACGCCGCTCTGCACGGAGCTCGGCGTCAAGGTCTTCGAGACCATCTTCGACCGCGTGGTGCCGGTCTCGAGCTCCCAGGCGGCCGAGATGGTGAAGCTGCTCGAGAACACCTTCCGCGCCATCAACATCGGCCTCGCCAACGAGGTGGCGCTGATGTGCGACCGCCTCGGTCTCGACGTCTGGGAGGTGATCGAGGCGGCCGCCACCAAGCCCTACGGCTTCATGAAGTTCCTGCCGGGACCCGGACTCGGCGGCCACTGCATCCCGGTGGACCCGAGCTACCTGTCGTGGAAGATGAAGTCGCTGAACTTCTCGGCACGCTTCATCGAGCTGGCCACCGACATCAACACCCACATGCCCGAACACGTGGCGACGCGCATCGGCGACATGCTGAACGAGGTGCGCACGGCGGTGAACGGCGCCCGCATCCTGGTGCTGGGCGTGGCCTACAAGCCCGAGGTGTCGGACATGCGCGAGTCGCCCGCCCTCGACGTGATGCGGCTCCTGCGCGACAAGGGCGCCGAGGTCGCCTACCACGACCCGCACGTGCCGGAGTTCGACCTCGACGGCCAGGTGCAGAAGAGCGTGGAGCTGACCGACGAGCGCCTCTTGCAGGCGAACCTGGTGGCGATCCTGACGAACCACCGGGGCGTGGACTACTCGCGCGTGCTGGAGCTGGCGCCGCGCGTCTTCGACACGCGCAACGCCACCGCCGGGCTCGACGCGAACCTGGACAAGGTCCGCAAGCTCTAGCGGCTGGCAAGCCGCGAACGGAGCCCTTCGGGCTCCGTCGGCTAGCGTCCGCGCAGTCCGGGCGGGAGCGCGTCCTGGTTGACCGGGGCCCAGGCCGAGCCGTCGCGGCTCGCGGACCAGCCCGTGTGATCGCGGCGGTAGAACGCGTGGCCGTCCCAGTAGACGCCGGGCCACGCCGTCACGTGGTAGACGCCGAGCGCCGGGTCCCAGGCGTAGGCCTCCTGGGTCGACTGCGCGGGCCGCTCCGGGCCGCGGCCGGGGATCGGCGTCGCGCCGTAGGTGCCCGAGGTGGAGCCCCCGCTCCCGCCTCCGATCCCACCGCCGCCCGAACCGAAGCCGGTGCTGCCGCTGGAGGAGCTGCTGGAGCTGGAGTAGCGGATGCAGCCGGTCGCGACGGAGACGGCGAAGACGAGCACGAGACAGGCCAGCGGCGCGCGGCGCATGCCCCCGCATCGGCCCGTCGCAAGGCCGGCTTGACCCGCTACCAGCGCCCCTCGAGCGCGCGGTGCAGGCAGCGCGCCCAGCGTCGGTTCACGCGCGCGCCCGGGTGCCCATCCTCCGGCACCTCCTCGTGTTTCTGGATCTGCTGGTTGCAGTCGATGCTGAGGATGTCCTTGTTGGCCAGGAAGCGGCTGAGGTTTGCCCGCTGCTTGTCTGACGCGTGCAGGAAGACCACGCCGAACTCCGCCCCGTGGGCGCGGCTCGTCCGCGCCATCTCCAGCAGCAGCAGCCTCGTCACCGCCCGCGTCTCTTCGGTCAGGCCCCAGATCGCCAGGTCCATCCACACGTCCTCGGCGAAGGCCACGAGCGCCAGCTGCCGGCGCAGGGGGAGGAGGAGGTGGCCCAGGGGAGGGCGCCGCACGAGCTCGCCTTCGGGACCGAGCGTGACGTACGGCACCTCCGCCACGTCGTCGCGCGCCAGCTCGGCCAGGAAGCGCAGCCACGAGAGCGAGGCCACGTTGCGCTGCTCGTGATGCACCATGTAGCCGTAGAGGACCAGGTCCGGCGCCCGCTTCGGAAGCTCCCGCTCGAGGGTCAGCAGGGACTGGTAGGTGCCGTAGCCCGACGTCCCCAGGTTGCGCACCCGCAGGTGCCGCATGCGCCGCTGGAGGCGCCAGGGGAAGGTCTCCCAGTCCGAGAGTGCCCAGCCCATGGTGAACGAGCCGCCGACGAAGAGGATCTCCGCCGAGGGCTCGGGATCGGCGAGACCGCTCCCCACGGAGCGCGTGTGGTCCGCGAGGATCGTGATCACCACCGGCTCCACGGCGTCCCCGTAGCCCGGGTAGACGTAGCTGCCGGGCTTCGCGTGCCAGCCGAGCACCGGATCCGGCTCGAAGACCCGCGGGATGTGCGACTGGGTGTCGCTCCGCCGCGGCGCCCAGCCCGCCAGGCGCACCGCGCCCTCGGCGAGCGCCAGGGAGACCGCCAGGCCGAGCCCGAGCGCGACCAGCCGGGAGACCATCGGAGGCATGGGTATAGAAGAGTGTAGGGGACGGGCAGGGCAGGGGGCGTGAAGGGCCCCTGAAGGGGCGCCCCCTTTCGCTCCCCACGGGCGGCGGTAGATTCCCGCCCCTCCCGGACCGGAGGAGCCCGCATGAAGCCCGAAGAGTGCATTCTCTACAGCGGCGCCGCCCAGGGCGCCGAGGCGACCTTCGGCGAGGCCGCCGAGCGCCGCGGCATCCCCGAGGTGAACTTCACCTTCGAGGGCCACAACGACGCGCGTCAGCGCGGCATCCGCGTCCTCACGCCCGAGGAACTGAAGCAGGGCGACGTCAGCCTCAGCTACGTGGGCCGCCTCATGGACCGCGAGTACCCGGACACGCCGCTCTTCAAGAAGGTGCTCCAGACCATCTGGCACCAGGTGAACCGCGGCCAGGAGATCTTCGTCGTCGGGCGGATCCTCCCCAACCAGACCGTGAAGGGCGGCACCGGCTGGGGCGCCGAGTTCGCCAAGCTCTGCAACAAGCCGCTCTTCGTCTTCGACCAGGAGCGCGACGGCTGGTACCGCTGGGACGGGCGCGCCTTCCAGGAGGCGGCCGACCCGACCATCGGCGACCCCCACTTCTGCGGCACCGGCACGCGCTTCCTCACGGACCCGGGCCGCGCCGCCATCGAGGACCTCTTCGCCCGCAGCTTCGGCGGCTGAGCCGCCCAGCCTACGGGTTTCCGCCGGTTTTGCGGGGGCTTGACGGCGCCCGCCGCCTGCCTACCTTTCGCCTTCGCGAGCACGAGTAGCTCAGCTGGTAGAGCGCCACGTTGCCAACGTGGGGGTCGCCGGTTCGAATCCGGTCTCGTGCTCCAGGATTCCGAAGCGCCCTCGGCGAGTTGCGTCGGGGGCGTTTTCGTTGTCGGCGTCGCTCCCGGTTGTCGGAGACGTATAGAGACGTCCGGCGACGCCCTCCGCTCCGAAATCGGCGAAACCGAGGTCGATTTCTTCTTCTCGCAGCGCGTGCGCGTACGTTTTCAGGGTCAATGTGGGCGATGCGTGCCCGAGCTGGTCGGCGACCCAGCGCACACTCTTGCCCGAGGCCAGCGCCAGGCTCGCCCAGGTGTGGCGCGTGCAGTGGAGCTTCAGGGGACGGACACTGCGTTTGGCGGCGCGCCGGCGCACACGCAGCCAGGCGCGTTCGAAGTTCCGGGCGTCGAGCGGCCCGCCCGTCTTGGCGGGGAAGACCCACTCGGGCACGTCCGGCCAGCCGCGCTGGAGGCCCTCGCGGCGCCGCTCGGCCAGGAGATCGATCAAGAGTGATCCCAGGCCCGGCGGCATGGCCAGGAATCGCCCCCGGCCGCTCTTCGGGCTCGTGACCTCGCCCCGCACCCAGGCCCGGCGCACGTGGATCCGCCGGCGCTCGAAGTCCACGTCCGCCCACTTGAGGCCCAGGAGCTCGCCGCGGCGGACGCCGGTCGAGAAGAGGAAGACCAGCGCCGCGTGGAACCGCGGCTCGGACTCGCGGGCCACGGCGAGCAGCGACGCCACCTCCTCCCGGGTCCAGCTGTCCACCGACGGCGCCTCGGCGGCGGCCCGGCGACCGACCCGACGCATCAGCTCGCCGAGGCGCGCGGCGGGATTGCGGTCCACCAGCCCTTCGCGGACGGCGAGCGAGAAGACGCGCCGCAGGATCGAGAGGTGCGTCTGGATGGTGAGCGGCGCAAGGCCAGCCTCGAGCTTCGCCCGGATGTAGGCCAGGAGGTCGTCCTCGCGGATCTCGCGCAGGTCCTTCGCGCCGAAGAACGGCACCAGGTGGTTCTCGATCGTCCGCTGGCTCTCCTGCTCGAACGAGGGCTTGAAGGTCGGCGCGTAGGTCGCGTGCCAGCGCTCGAGCTGCGCGCGGCAGGGGAGGGGCCTCTCGTCCGGCTCCGAGATGGCGAAGGTGCCGAGCGCGATCGCCGCGTTGATCTTGCGCGCGATCTCGTCCGCCTGGCGCTTGTCGGCCTTGCTGGGACCGATGCGACGGTCCTTCTTCTTCCGCCGATGGTGCGTCCGCACCCACCAGGCTTTGCGATACCACACCACCTTGGCGGCCATCGCGCGTCTCCGCTCGGGATCTCGGACGGGGTCATGCGATCGTAGTCCACCAGGCACCCGCGGCTCAACGCGGCGCCACATCGGCCAGGACCTCGTGCACCACCTGGTCCGCTCGCCGCTGCTCGGCGCGGGCCCGACTCCGCAGCCACTCGCGCAGCAGGTCCACCGGGATCACCACCGCCGAGCCGACGTGGACGTGCGGGATCTCCGGCAGGATCTGGCGCAACGTCCGCTCTCCGATGCCCAGCGCTCGCGCCGCCTCGCGCGGCCGCAGCGCCAGGCGTCCGGCCAGGAAGCTCGGTTCTCCGGTACCAGCCTCGATCGTCTCCACGACCCGCATCCTCCGGCAGCTCGAGGAGCAAGGTGCGTGCCAGTACCGACGGTCGACTCCGTGTCTCATAGCGCTCGAGGAGCCGCCATGCGGCCCTTCTGGCGGGCCTTGGTGCGGTCACCGCGACCAAGCGGGAGAACTCAGCCTGCGCCGAAGAGTTCCTGGAAGAGCTCGCGGGCGCGGACCGCACCCTCGTCGGTCAGCAGCACCGATTTCGCCTTGCTGCGTGGGTTGGCGATCAACCCTCTGTGGTGAAGCCGGTCCAGGGCGTCCCAATCGTGCCCCTTCCACGCACGGGAGATGCCGTGCTGCTCCCACGAGGTGAGGTGGAGGAGCGCCAGGACGGCGTCATCCACCTTGTCGGTGTCGTAGTCCATCGTGACCTCGCTGTACGTGGTCCTGGAAGCTCCAGCTGCACAGACTATCGCACCGGCAGCTGCTGCTCGCGTCCCCGAAGCGCGTCCAAGGTCGCACCCTCACGGAGGCTTAAGGGGTCGCGCGGCGGACGGCTCCTCGACGGGCCGTTGGCAGCGTCAGCGCACGGCCCCGGCGAGCTGACAGTTGCCGCACGGCACCGTGTACGCAGCACCGACGGCGGATCGTCTGCAGCTCGACGGAAAACCGACGGGCGCATCTTCGGCGCCAGGACGGAAGCGTGGCATGCAGCTCGATGGCAAGAAGTTGATGAGTTTCGAGTCTGGCTGAAGAGCGATGCAGGACAGTTTCGTGGGAAAGCAAGATAAGAGGTGGGCCACTTCTCTGGAGACGCTCGCGGCCGCTGAGTATTTCGTGGCCCATTCCGCTGCGCGTGGGCCAAAGTGGTCCACTTCACTGGAGGGGGCGACGGCAAGATAAGAGGGACTCGAAGTTCGCCGAAGTCCTCGTTTCTCCGGCGTATCTCGTGAAGGGTTGCCGGATCCGCAAGTCACTTCCGACTTGCCGGGTGATCGACGCCACGCGGACGCCATCAGTCCGATCCGCGCTTCCACGGTCCGCCCCTCTGCCAGCGGCTCGCGAACAGATTGCCCGCACGAGCGGCTACCGCGGGAGGCATGATGAAGCCTGCGATCAGCTCGACAACCGGGGCCAGCTCGGGGGTTTCGGTGACGGATCCCTTGCGGAGGAATGCGCGCCACTGCGTCTGTTTGGCGGCATCCGTGTGGAACTCCGAGGTCAGCGCCAGCGGAGCTTCCACGGGGATCGGCGTGCGCCGCCGCTCGAACGTCGCGGCGATCGCCCGGGCCAGGCGCTCGCCCTCGAAGTCGAACCGGCGGGCGAGCATCCACAGGTCGTAGAAGTCCTTCATGCGCGTGTTGGCGATCCCGAGCTCGACCAGGGCCTGGAGCTTCTCGGCAACCACGGCCTCCCGCGGATAGGCGCGCAGACGCACCGTGGGAAGGTCGAGGAGGGACGGGTATTCGATGGTCTCCGGCGGGGGTACCACGGCATCCCCGAAGCCGATATCGACCTGCAGGGGAATGCGGGCTCCGGCCAGCCGCCCGACCAGCTTGATGCGGACGCCCTCGTATTCGTCGGGGCTTCGGATCTCCTCTCCGCGGACGGACGCCGGGTCGAACTCGAGCCCGTCCTCGGACGGCACCTGGCAGACCTCCCGCAGGACGGCCTCCATGCGCGGTACCTGGGCGTCGCCCGCGCCGAGCAGATCGAGGTCGCGTGTGGGCCGGTGGGCTTCCCCGCTCCAGAGCGAGAAGAGCATCGCACCCTTCAGGATGAAGGCGTCCGCGTGGGGCGACTCGGAGATGCGATACAAAAGCCGCTCGATGCCGTACCACGTGAGCACGAGCTGGAAGTCCTCTCCGCGCTCCTTCGCGCGGTTGAGGAGCCGCTGGCGCACCGAGGCCGCGAGATCCCGCGGCTCGCGGGGACTCACGCCTGGGCCTCGAGGTACGGCCGCATCACGTTCGCGACGCGGCAGATCCGCGCGAACTTCCAGAGCTCGTCCAGCCCGCCCGGACGCCGGCGCCGGTAGTCGCGGAGCGCCTCCAGGGCGGCGTCGAGGCCGATCTTGTTCCGGTACTTGAAGCAGTCCGCCACGGTCTTGGCGGGGCCGTAGACGCGGACCCGCACCCCCTCGATCCGGTGGGTCTCCACCCCCGCCGTCAGCGCCTTGCCGGAGAACCGCACGATCCGGAGCGGCGGCGCCTTCCCGCGCGGTCGCCGTGCCCGCACGTCGATCGCCATCCAGACCTCGAAGGGAGCCTGGGTCGTCAGGTCGTGGAAGCGAAGCGCGGACAGCAGGCAGATCACCCCGTGCGGAACGCGCTTGCAGGCGGTGGCCAGGCCGTGGTGCTCCGTGACGTCTGCCGACGCCAGCCGGTAGAGGCCGCGCCCGGCCCGCTCCAGCAGGCCGCGCTGCTCGAGCCTCTGCAGGTAGGTTCGAGCGATCCCGTACCGGTCCAGATCCCGCGGCCGGAGCACGCCAGCGCGGCGCACCAGCTCGAGCACCTCTTCTTGCTTCGTCCGCGGTTTCCGGGCCATGTTACAAAACGTCAGTAGTTAAGCACATCTACCGACATTTTGTAACCCCTACGCGATCCTTCGCCAGCCTCCGCCACGCGGTTGGGCGCAGCGTTTCCGACTACGGAGCGGGACGCATCAGGAGAAGTCGGACCCTTGGGAGCCAAGGAAGTAGCTGCCCGCCATCCTCGCCCGGGCTGCATCAGGACGGGCGGGGTTCTCGAGTACTCCGAGCCCGGCATGGAGGCCGTCTGGGAGACCGACGTGGAGAACTTCCCGGGTCAAGCGGAAGAGCGTCGAGGCGTCACTTCAGAGGAACGTCGGCGCCCTTGCCCGCGGCCTTGGCCTTCTGGTAGATGTCCGACATCTCCGCGTAGCTCTGTTTCAGCGCATCGACCCGCTTTGTGAAGCCGGCCCGCTGCTCCGGGGGGGTGCTCGCGATCAGATCCCGCAGATTCCAGGAGCTCCAGAACTTGTTCTTCTCCGAGTAGGTCCCTTCGGGGCAGCGGAAGATCTCGTCGAGCATCACGATGTCATGCGGAATGCCGTAGGCGTCCCTCGAATCTTCGTAGGTGAAGAGATAGAAGAAGTTGTCCCAACCACCCCAGGTGATGCTGGAGAGGCAGAGGGGGCACGGCTCGTGGGTCGCGATGAAGATCGTGTCCTTCGACGAGGGGCGTTGGTCCTTCGGGAGATCGTAGAATGCGAAGATCCCGGTGACCTCGCCGTGCATGAGCGGGTTGCCGGTCTCGGCGTTGGTAGCAGCGATCACCGTAGAGAGGTCCGACTTGTTCAGGATCGCGGCACCGAACAGCTTGTTGCCGGCGCGAACCCCTTCCATGGTCTTCGGGACAACCTCGTTCTCGAGGACGGAGAGGACGCGATCGAGGAACTCCGCCTTGTCCTTGCCAACGATCGCGGCGAAGTCGGCGTCGGTCGGTTGCCTCCACTCGCTGCACCCCGGCTTGGTGGCCGCGCGGGCCACCGGTACCGAAGCGAGGGTCGGCACCCCGGCGGCAAGAGCAAGCCCGCTCGCTCCTTGCAGGAGACGACGTCGCGTCATCGCGCCCTTTTCGACTTCGGCATTGGCAACCATCTCAGACGGTTTCCTGTAGTCACCCATGGCATAGCTCCTTGGTCATGTGCGCCGGCATGGCGCTGGGCTGTATGAAACTGTGTGCCTGGTCAAAGTTCCTGCCATCAGAAGACCGTTCGCAGACGGAGACCGAAGAGCCAGACGTTGCGTCGGCTTGGAGCCAGCGAGGGGTTCACGATCAGCTGCACATCGGGCGTCACGCTCGTGCGTTCGGTGAGGAAGAACCGGTAGAAGGCCTCGGCCACGTACTGATCGGGGCGCGAGCGGTCGTGAGGCCGACCCCAGGAAAAGCCGAGGCCGATCACGTCGCGATTCTGGCCGAATACCTCCTCGAAGCCGACCCCGACGGCCACGAGCTGCTCGACGCTGGTGGCGGCGTCGCTCGACCACGAATAGCGGAGGAAGGGAACGATGTTGCCTCCCGGTCCGAACCCCTTCTCCAGCGTGATCGCGACACCGTAGGCGCTGGGCCGCTTCTCCTTCTTGCGCGCGTCCGTGTGCCAGAGCGTGAGGTGGTAGTGGTCCGGCGCGGATCCGCTGACGCCCCCGGGCACGACTCCCAACTCGACGGCGTAGAAGAGCTCCAATTCCCCCAGTGAGTCGAGGTCCGTGCCGGTCCGGTCCCCGTTGGCGTTCTGTAGCGACCCGATGATGTAGATCTCGTTGGTGGGGTAGAACGCCGTCGCCAGGCCGAATCCCGCCTCGGGGAAGGGCAGTGTGGGCGTGTCGGAGAAGGCGGCATTCAAGAACGCCAAGTTCGAGGTCACGTAGCGGCCACTGTCGAGGAAGTTGGAGGGGTCGATCTTTCCGAGCCGAAGCCGGGCGCGATCCTCGATGGAGCCCTGGTCCCAGTAGAGCTCCACCAGTGAGAAGTCTTCTACGTTGAAGCCCACCGTTGTGGGCCAGAGGGATCCGACCCGGGCTTCGAGCTCCGCGGGCGGAATCGGAGCTGCCCGGTGGCGCGCCTCCGTGGCGAAGACCAGGCGGGCTGGCCATCGCCCCTCGAAGTCGAACAGCCTCCAGCTTCCAAACAGGTCGAAGTCGCCCCCGGCGGCGTGTGTCTCGTCGCGAGCCCGGCTGCCGTACTGGTAGACGAAGGTGTAGTTCATCCCGATCTGGAGGTTCGTGTAGTCCTCCAACCAGTTTGCGCCGGCATTCCACACCTGGTGGAGGGGACCGAGCAGTCCGGGTCCGAAGAGCGAGTCCACCACGACACGGCTCTGCTCGAGCTCGTTGCTCACGTCGTTGGGAGTCTCTGCGACGAGCGGCTCGACCTCTCGGATCTCCACCTCCTCCGCCGGGGGATTGGCGTCGGTGGCAGGCTGCGCGGCGCTCGCCGGCGCGAGGAGAACCGCCACCAGTGCCACGGCGGCCTTCTGGAGCGGGCGCCACACAAGGGACGGGGCCAGGCGCGGGTCCGCGGGTCGAGCAGCGTTTGCGAGAGCCTCAACCGCTCTTTCGAAGGCCGGGAGCATCGCTCCCGTCGGGAGCCGACGCGATCTCGATTCCACGTCCATCGAAGCCCCGGAGCGCGCCCGCAGCGCGTCTTCTAGCAGCAGTCCCTGGTCGGGCTCGGCCACGGCTGTCGCATTTCCGACGGCGCGAAGTCCCGTGCCGTGAGTGCGAGGGCCTCTGTCGGATCGCCATCTGGGCTTCGGATCCGACGCGGCATGCACGGGCGTCTTTTCCGCGCAGCCGCGTCATGGACCAGCTCCCCAGTCGTCTTCACTCGTGGACCCCCGGAGTGAATTCGGCCGGGGATAGATAGGTGTCCCGGGACGGCGCATCGTCCTCGTCCTCTTCCCCATCGGATCGATGGGTGAATTTGCCGTTCATCATGGTCATCAGCACGTCGATCTCCTCGATTTCGAGGGGGTCGACGTCGAACGGGTTCCTCTCCAGCACCACGAGATCCGCGTACTTGCCGACTTCCAGGCTGCCGATCTTGTCGTCCATGCGTAGCTGCCAGGCGGCGTCGATGGTCACCGCACGGATCGCTTGCTCTACGGTCAAGCCCTGCATGCCGGGCGGAAATGGCTTCGAGCTGCCCGGATTGCTGGGCTCCATCATGGTGACCGCTGCCTCGACACAGAAGAGCGGCGCCTGCATGTCAGGCATGGTGCTCGGGACATCGGCCGAGATGCTGACACGGTTGCCGGCGCGTGCGAAGTCAGGATAACGGCCCAGCGAGGTGTTCACCCGCTCCTCTCCGAGAAGCTGGGTGTACTGCGCGTCCTGGCCGCTCCAGTCGGTGAAGAAACTCGGTGTCGTATTGATCGGGATCTTCATATCGATAATGCGTTGCTGATCGACGGGATGGATCCATTGCGCGTGGTGGATCGCGTTGCGGTTGTCCTTGTAGCCCGCCTCGAGCGCCGCCTCGAAAGCATCGACCGCGGCACGCGACGAGGCGTCCCCGTCGGTGTGGATCATGACATCCAGACCGGCCTCGTTGGCCAGCAGAATGATCTCCCGGCTAACCTCGGGCGCCACATTGAAGCTGCCCTTGTTATCCGTGCCGGTGTAGGGCTCGAGGAAGGGCGCGGCTTTGGCGAGCGCGTTCCCCTCCGGGTGGATCTTGATGGAGCGTACGCTCAACCGATCGCTGTTGTATTGCCTGCTCATCTCTTTTGCGAACGCGACGAACTTCGCCGGGTCTGCGGTGGCGGATTTGAAAATCGGCAGCGCCTGGACGCGCAAGGGCAGCTTGCCCTCCTCGTCGAGCTGAGTGAGCATGGCCATGGCCGACTTGAAGTCGGTCGCCATGCCGCCGTTCGTATCCTTGATGTTCGGTGTCACCACGCCGGGGTTGAGGATGGCGGTGGTGCCGTTCGCGGCCGCGATGCTGAAGAGCTTCTCGGTACTTTCCCGCATCATCTTCTCGGGTTCCCAGGCCCCGGCGTCAACGTAGGCGCCCATCCACTGGATTTCCATCGCAACGCCGGTCGGGTTCCCCTCCTTGTCGCGCCTCCAGTAGGTGGTGCCGGGCAGGAGATCCGGCGTATCCTTGGTAATATTGCCGGCCTTGAGCGCCGCGGTGTTCAACCAGCCATCGTGGATGGTGAAATCGAGAATGAAGGCTGGGCGGTCTGGCACTGCCGTATCGAGATCCTTGGCTGTGGGATACTCGCCGTTCAAATTCTCCACGTTCCAGCCGAGACCCTTGATGACCTTGTCGTCAGGATGCGCCTCGGCATATTCCTTGATCAGCTTCAGGTATTCCTCCTTGGACTTGGCGCTGAACAGTTTGACACCCGCGTTGGTCCAACTGGAGGCGATCAGGTGGTCATGGGCGCTGACGAAGCCCGGCAGGAGCAGCTTGCCGGCGAGGTCGATGGTCTCAGTCCCCTCGCCCTGAAACGCCGCTGCTCCCGCGGCATCGCCGACATAGACGATCTTGTTGTCCTTGACGGCCACCGCCTCGGCCCAGGGCTGGGCTTTGTTGACCGTGTAGACCTTGCCGTTTGCGAACACGTAGTCGGCGGTCTGGTCGGGCAGCGCCATCGCGCCCGTTGCGGAAGTCGCCAGCAGCGAGATCGCGCCTGCGAGAGCGCGAAGCGATCTAGATCGAGTCATTCCATTATCCTCCCTGAAGGGCAGCCGTCCTTTGACTGATGAGTAGCCGTGTCAGTCGGGTTTTCACGGCCACGGCGACGATGATGCTGGCCGAGACTCAGGATTGGCGGACGGATCCGCAACGTGCTGCTCCACGCCGCCTATTTGAGCGCGATTGCCGGGTCGTCCTCGCTCTGCTGGTAGACGTCAGACATCTCGGCGTAGCTCTCCTTCCGCTCGCCGACCCGCGTGGAGAACCCTCCCGCGTGGACTCGCTGTCGCTCCGGGCCCTCCGGGACGAGTCGAACGCCCGTCCCGGCGACGGTGTAGATCTCCCAGCCGATGATGGGGAGGTCTTGCGCAGCCTCCACGCCGAGGGCCTGCAGCCAGAGAGTCGGGATCAGGAATCCCTCGAAGTGCTTCAGGCGGAGGCGGTTCACCAGGAGGTCCGAGCCCTTTGCCTCGATCGCCTTCCGCTCGGCCTCGAGGAACGAGTTCCGCTTGCCGAAGCCGAAGAACAGGATCTGGAAGCGCCGGGTGCTCGCCATCGTCCCACCCTGGATGATCATCTCGCGGGGGGTCACTTTGAGCTCGACCACGTCTTCGCTCTGGCTGACGGCAACCTGGTAGGCGCAGCCCGCCAGAGGCATCAGCAACGCAAGCAGGGCGCAGGGGCCACGTCGGCTCATGGTCTTGCCTCCTCCGCCGTCCGAAGCCGGATGGCCCGGCCCTCCACCACCACGCAGACCTGGTGATACAGAAGCGGTACGGTGAACCGCTCGTCCATCGAAACGTGCCGGTTGGCGAAGAAGTTCGCCCCGGGTGCCTTCCGGATCGCGTCTTGGGCCGCCAGCACGACGTTGGGCGAGGACAGGCGGAAGAAGATCGCGTAGCGGGGGACGCAGTCCTCGCCCTGGACGTAGTCGAGGCGCTCGTAATCGCCGGGCGCGAGCATCACGCCGATCACCTCCAAGGTGCGGGCGTGCGGCGTCATGCGCCCGCAGCCGGCGAGGCACGCCAGGAGGGAGAGCGTAAGCGCCACGCCGCGATCCACTCTTCCGAGCGAGAGGGGCGACCCGCGGTGCATACGAGACTTCCTCCTGCCCCTGGATCGCGGATTCGAGTTCGCTGCCGATGGGGCGCATCCCGCGTGCCAACGGCCAAGGGGGCCGGACGCCACGAGGGGGCTCCACAGGCCCAATCAATGAAACATCGGCACCCTCGATGAGCCCGACGTCGACGGCAGAGTACTGGATCTTGATGAATTTGGGCTTGAGAAACTCGGTCGTATGCGACTTCGGCAGGATCCGGATACGAGCATTTTCTGCTCCCAAATCGCCCGGCTGTCGGCTAGGCTACCCGCCGCCAAGGAGGAGGTAGCGAATGCGACGACTTCTGCGCCGCTGCGTGATCGCCGCCGTGCTTCTGACAGCCGGTCCGGCCTTCGCCTCGGACGTTCCCTTCATCGACGGGAAGCTGTGGGAGGACTCCGCGCCCGTGCTGAAGCGGGCGTACCTCATCGGTGTGAGCAACCTGCTCAACGCCGAGTACGCCTTGCAGAAGGAGTTCGGTCCGCCGCCGGACGATCAGACGTCGATCCAGCGGTTCTACGACTCCGTCGAGAACGTGACCCTCGACGGCGCCATCGAGCGCATCGACCGCTGGTACGAGCAGAACCCGGACCAGATGGATACGACCGTGCTCGAGGTGATCTGGCTGGACATGGTTCGACCCAATCTGCCCGAATCGCGGCGCTACCACACCGGGGAGGAGAAGTGATGAAGCGACGCATCGCGACGCTGCTGGTCGGGGCCGCGCTGCTGACGGCGTGCGCCACGGTGGGAGGAACCCTGGTGGGCGCCGGGATCGGTGCGATCGCAGGCGACGCGGAGATGGGCGCCGCCGTCGGGGCCACGGCCGGGGCGGTCGTCGACATCTGGGGTCGCTGAGGAAGCCGGCAGCGCGAGCCGTCCTGTGGCCGCGCGCCTCGGCGCGGCGGGGCTGGCGGTCGGCGGCCTGGCCGGCCACGGGATCTGCAAGATCCTCCGGCCTTCGCTCCGCCGTCGACCCCTGACTGAAGGGCGTCCCGATGCACGCTTGCGGATGGCACTCGGGCGCCTACGCTGGCAGGATTCGGATACCAAAGCCCTCGGCTTTGCTTGGAATCGCTCGAGCTTCGTCATGTACTCGGCTAGCGGCACGGACGACATCGACAGACTCTGCGCGGCGCTCAACCAGAGTGGCTGGCAGGCGGAGCTGCTGCAGCTCGGCGCGGGCTCACTCGGCCACCGCGCCGAGCGGGTCCGACTCCCCGGCCTCGGCGTCGAGTTCATGCGCTACGGGCAGGCGCTCGAATTCCGGGAGATCAAGGCAGACGAGCTTGTGACGCTCTCCCTGGTCCTGGAGGCTTCGGCGCCGCCGCGACTGCGCGGCTTCGAAGTGGGAGCGCATCACCTCGTCGTGCGGACCGCGGGCGACGAGAGCGAGTACGTGACCGCCGCCGAGACCCGCTCGCTGAACTTCGACGTGGCGCCCGAGCATCTCGGGGGCTACCGCGGACCCTCGAGGATCGTCGCGATGCGGGGAGCGGAGCCGCTTCGCCGCGAGCTGATCGCAGCGAGTCGCGCGCTTGTCGAGGCGTGCCGTACAGACCACGCGCGCCCGGCGGCCGCCGGCGAGAAGCGGCGCGAGTTGGCCCAGGCCAGGCTTCTCGGGGCGCTGAGGGCCCTGTCGGCGAGGGGGCTTCCCCCGGAGGCCATCAGCGCTACCGATCTGGGCCGGTTTCAGCTCGTGGAACGAGCGCGCGGGCACCTGCGAGAGACGCGAGGCAGCGTCCCGATTCCCAAGCTGGCGCGCGAGCTCGCGGTGTCGGAGCGGACGCTCTTCCGGGCGTTTCGGCAGAGCCTGGGCATGGGCCCCCGAGAGGTGGATCAGCTGCGCCGGCTGCACGAAGTTCGCGCCATGCTCCTCGCGCGTGGACCGGGGCGGGGCCGGGTGGCGGAGGCGGCTGCTGAAGCTGGCTTCACCCACCTGGGGCGACTCGCCGATCTCTACCGCCGTCATTTCGGGGAGCTCCCGACGCAGACTCTGGCGCGGCGGGCATAGGCGGGCCGAGCCCCGACGAGGAGCCGCGGACCCGGTGCCGCGTCCACGATCCGCACTTGCGCACCAGGCCGGGGCTGGCGCTGCCAGGTGACTGGCCGCCGCCGTATCCGCTTTCTGCCAAGAACCACTCCGGCCACGGATCCCGTCCCCACCGGGGTGTCCGCGCTCTGCCAATCTGGCCGGCTCCGGCCGCATCCCGGGACACATCGCGTCGCGTGCTCCCACGTACACCCGTAACCGCCACCGCATCATTGCGCTGGGCAGCGCGGCAAGGAGAGGCATCAATGCGTCGATTCAGCGGGCTGGGACTTGCTCTCGTGGTCGTACTCGGATCGGGAGCTGCGGACGCATCGTTCATGATGAAGCTGGACGACGGCGCCACCGACATCACGATCCAGGACCAGGGGCCGATGGACAACAATGGCATTCCCGGGATCATCGGGTTCTCCGGAAGCCTCGGTGGAATCAGCGTACAGGTGAGCGGCCAGAGCAAGCCCGTCCTCGGCAGCGCCTCGTCTCCCGAGCTCCAGTTGAACCTGTCGAGTGCCACGACAATCTCGGGCGGGGGAGTCAGCATCCTGCTCACGGACACGGATTTCAGCGCGAACCTCCCCACCGCGATGCTCGCGGTCTCGGGGGGCACCGGAGGCAGCCTCAACTTCAGATCCTGGGGCGACTCCGCGAACCAGGAATTCGGCATGGGCTTCGACACCGGGTCGTCTCTGGGCCAGACGGGCACCTTCAGCGACAGCGTGCAGACATCCATCAGCAACTCGGTCGGCTCGCTCACCATGCGAATGGACATCGGGCTGGCCGACGCTGCACAGAGTGCGTCGAATGTCAGCTCGAACCTCTCCCTCGTCCCCGAGCCCGGGACCGTGAGCCTGCTGGGATTCGGGCTCGCCGGGCTCGCCATGATCGGACGTCGTCGCGATCGATAGGGGCGGAGCCCCTCGGACCGAACCGGTGGTGGGTAGGCGCGATCTCCACCGACGTGCGGTCGAGGGCTCACGATTCGGTTCCCGCCGACAGGCGGGCCGCGTGAATCCGAGCCCGGGGACGGATCGGGGCGCCGCGGGACCTCCACGAGCTCACGTGGGGCCCGCGTCTTCGGAGCGTTGACGCGATTCTGTGTAGGAGACGTATAGAGACGCGGAGACGTCCTCGGTGCCCCGCTGCGCCGCCGCCGGCAGGCGCTCGCAGGCCCGGAGCCGCAAGCAGGCGTCATTTCTTGCGTTTCCGGCCCTTTGCCAACGTGGGGGTCGCCGGTTCGAATCCGGTCTCGTGCTCCATTTCCCTTGCCCCGGCCATGACTTCCGTGGTCGGGGCGACGCATTTCCGGGTCACGTGGCTACGTGGGGGTCGCGCGTCCAAAACGCAGTAGCCGATCGCAACGGTGTCGCGGGGTTACGCCGGCAGCCCCTGCTGATTCGATGACATCCCGCCGCTGCGTGTCCGTGCGTGCCCACTGCGTGCCCGAAGGGGGACGCGGGCGCGCGTGAGGGTCGTTTCCGCAGCATGGCTGTGAGGCGGCCGGGTCCGAGAACGAGGCCCCGATCTCTGGCGCGACAGTTATCTACGGGGAGCCCGACGCGCGCGTCGCGACGAGAGTTTTGGGAGAGCTCGGGTTAGCCAGCACGGCGCCAAGCTCCCGCGCCGCCCGAAGTCGCTGACGTCCCTTGCTGACCAGTCCAGCCAGCTTGCCCTCGTGCTGCACTGAGATGAGCTTATCGACCGCCAGAGACTCGGTTGCGACCGCATGGACGGTGAGGTTCGACACAGTTCAGGGGGTCGTACTCGCCGAAGCGAGGGCACCGGGACGGGGGGTAGACCCGAGTGGAGCCGTCTTTGCCCTTTCGAGGGCGGGAGGCTCCGCGATGGAGGGACCCCCATGCGACGATTCAGGACTCCTGCCTCCTATCTGCTGCTGGCCGCGATGCTCGGCGTCGCAGTCGCACCCGCCAGCGCCGCCACTTTGGAGAAGGTGCTGACCGACACGACCGCTGCGGACAATCTCAACCCGATCCAGGTGAAGGATATCCAGACCACGACCTACGCGTTCATCCTCACGTACGTCTCGGAGGGAGGTCCGGAGGTGACCATCCTCGATACGCTCCCGGCCGAGTGGACGAACGTAGCGGTCGAAGACATCGCGATGGCCTGTGTCGGCGGCGTGCGCGTGGAGCGCGCCAGCAAGAAGCCCGGCAAGGGCGCCACGAAGATTGCCTGCGATCTTCCCGCCGATACCGACGCGACGCTCCTCGTCACCTTCGAGACTCGCCAGAGCCCCGGTCGCGGACACAAGGAGCCGGCCTTCGCCCCGACGTCCTGCGAGCCGCTCATCCTGAATGACGGCGCAGTGGCGGTCGACCGGAGCGCCTCCGACACGGACCTCCCGGTGGCCGGCCCGACGGCCATGTTGGCGGTGGACGTGGCCGATCTGCGGCCGGAGGCGGACCCGGACGGCGACGGCGTGGGCGAGCGCTGCGACAACTGCCCCGATGTGGCGAATGCAGACCAAGCGGACGGCGACGGGGACGGCGTCGGAGACGCCTGCGACAACTGCCCCGATGCGGCGAAGCCCGACCAGCTCGACAGCGACGGGGACGGCGTGGGTGACGCCTGCCAGGTTGACGGCTCGCTCGATTAGCCAGCCTCGGGCCCGCGGTGCGGACCCGCCCCGCGGTCGCGCTGGCGGCCGCGGGGCGGGCATCCGCGCCCGATCTCGCCCTGGGGCGCCGCCGGCGTCTCTTGATTCGACGAACCTACATCAGGGTTCCGGAGAGCACCGGGGCGTCGACCGCCGGGTTGGCCCCCGCGCTGAAGACCTTGACGAGCGAGCCCGTCCCGACGGGGAAGTCGAGGAGCCCCTCGGCGACGTCGTCGGGCGTGGGGTCGAACCGCAGGCCTCCCGAGCCCGTGCCCGCGCCATCGTCGGCGACCGCGAAGGTGCCCACCAGAGAGCCGTCCACGTAGAGGTCGTAGGAGCCTGCGAGCACGTCCATCACCATTACGTCGAACGCGGTCTCGCAATCGCTCTCTACCTCGAGTGCGGCCGTGCCGGAGCCGCTGGGGCCGGTCAGGGGGCTTGCGGCCGAGGTCTCGGTGCAGGCGTTCAGGCCCTCGATCTGGGCGATCATCGGGCCCGCGAACATCGGCGTGCCGTCGCTGAGCTTCAGCTCGACCAGCTTGCGCCGCGGATCGAAGCTGAGGTCCGCCTTCTTCTTGTGGGGCTTCGCCTTGCCCGACTTGCCCTTGATCGGCTTGGTCTGGAAGTGCGCCTTGGCGTTTCCGCCGGAGTTCGGCGTCAGGGTTGCGACCATGAGGCCGCCGACGAAGGCCTCGTAGTCGCCGGCGGGCACGCCCCTCATGTCCAGCGAGAGGCTGCCGTTTCCGTTGGGAAGCATCCGGTAGCGGGCGTGGACGCCTCCCGAGGGGGCGCTGGTCACGTCCGCGGCGAGGGCGGTCTGCTCCTTCACCTTGGTCTTGGCCGGGTCGTCGGCCGGGTCGCCGTAGAGCCAGCCGGAGAGGACCTCCACCGCGGGGTCGGCGGCGTCCGCGAGCACCAGGAACTTCCCGCGCGGATCCTCCGGCGCATTCACGTCGTCGGTCTTGGCGAGATTCTGAGTGACGTTGGCCTTGCCGTTCGAGCGGGTGGTGAAGCGCACCAGCTCCGCCGACTCGGTCGCGCTCTCGTCCTCCTTGCACAGGAGCACGTACTCGGTGTTCGGGGAGACGCCGACGACCTTGAGCTGCAGGTCGACCTTGGTGCCCTGCAGGTGGGTGCGCACGTTCGCGCGAGGGCCCTTGCCCTTGCCCTTGCCGCCGCCGCCGCTCCCTAGGAGCGGGATCTGGATCTTCGATTCCTCCTTGGCGCCGGCGACGGCCGGGACCAGGAGCGCGAGGGTGAGGAGCACCGGCAGGGCCTGGGAAAGTCGGATGGATCGGAGCATGGCGACCTCCTTGGGGGGAGAGGGTCTGGGGCAAGGGCGTAGCTTTTTACACCCGATCCCTACGTCTCGGTAGGACCGGATCCGCGCTAAAGGGTTCGGTGATCACGCGAGCCACCCGCGGGCCGTACCTTGCCGCCGGGCTGCTCCACGGCTGCGCGGGGCCCGCAGCCCAGCTGCCGGGAATCCCGTCGGCGCGCTCCGGGCTCAGCCCGCCACGAGCGGGATGGCCTCTCGTTCTAAGAATCTGATGCGCCGGTCGAGCATCGGGCCTTCGCGAGTTCGCCCGTCCCGGAGCCCCCAGGGGCGGCATCTGCGGCCGGGCGTGATTGCGACCCGTGTGCAGCCCGGGCGCTTGCGTGCCCACCGCGTGCCCAAATGGGCACGCAACTGCGGCTTGGTGCGGCTTCCTGCGGCACGCTAGCTGGAATCCTCAGTGTTTTCAGGCCCTTTACGCACGTTGCCAACGTGGGGGTCGCCGGTTCGAATCCGGTCTCGTGCTCCAGGATTTCGAAGCGCCCTCGGCCAGTTGCGCCGGGGGCGTTTTCGTTGTCGGGATCGCGCTCGGTTGTCGGAGATGTATAGAGACGTCCGAGAGAAGAACGTTGCGTGTGACATCCAGACTCCTGAAGTGGGCACTCGTCCCCGTATCCCTGGTAGCGCCGGTCGTCGCGGCCGGCGACGGGCCCTCGCTGGCATCCTCCGTTGCGTTCGGGACGACCTGCGCCCGCTGCCACGAGGGGGAATGCAGTGGCCGGTTGACCTTCGACCTCGGAGCCGACGCGGCCACTGGCCACGTCCGGCGCTACGCGGGAGCCATCTCGGACGCTTCGGTGCGGGAGCTCATTGCCCTCCTCGAGCGAATGAAGAAGGAGTGCGCCTATCCGCCCGTGGACGCCCCCGTTCCGCTGGACGGCGACTGGTCCTCCGGGCTCCTGGGGCGTCTCTGCATCCCCTCGAGGCGCAGCTATCTCGTTCCGCTCGGAAGGCTCGAGCCCGGGACCTACCGCGTCCAGATGCAGCTCGACGGAGCGCAGCACGTGCACGCAGAGGTGGTGACCCGGACGTTCGAGATCCTGCTCGAAGAGCCCCTGGTCATCGAGAACGGGGCGTCGGGGGTCTCCTTCCGCGCTCCCGCGCAGATCGAGCCATTCCTCAGGCTCCAGGCCCAGGACCCACTTCGGGTGGACCGATTGCGGCTGAAAAGGGAGAAGGATCGCCGGTAGGGTGTGCAGGCGCGGATGCGGCCCGCCGTCAGACGGCTTTCGCCACACCCCGGTACATGTGGGCCAGCAGCCCAGGGCCCGTGTGACGGAAGCGGGCCAGCCTTTCGAGCTCGAACCCGCCTTCTTGTACGATGAGGTCGATCGGGCGGTTCATGTTGCAGCCACCCGTGAGGCGCCTCCAGAGAGGGTTCACTCGATCCTGCCAGCGCGCCGTCCGCTCCGCGGACGCACGGCCATGCTCGATGAAGAGATAGCGGCCGCCCGGCCTGAGAACCCGGCGCATCTCGTCGAGCGCGCGGCGGTGGTCCGCGATCGAGCACAGGGTCCAGGTGGTGACGACCGTGTCGAACCGCCCGGCATCGAAGGGAAGCATGCCGTCGGCGCGCAGGGCGCACCGCTCCACCCCGAACGTTGCGGCGCGGACGCGCTCCTCCAGCGCTGGGAGCCCGTCGGCGGGATTCGGGTCGAGCCCGACCAGCTTCTTCGTTCCAGGGGGGTAGAAGGGGACGTTGAGGCCGGTGCCGAAGCCCACCTCGAGCACGTCGCCCTCGGCCCTCTCCAGGACCTCGGGCCGCAGGTCGTTCATCTGCCGCATCATCCAGTCGAGCGTGCGGCCGCGGAGTCGCGCGCGGAGTTCCATGCTGAGAGATCCCTTCTCTTGGGGTTGCTGCCGGCAGGCTACGGGCGGCCCGCGTCGGACCCGATGATTCAGCGAATGGGCGCCAGGCGCTCGGCCAGGGTGCGCACGATCATGTCGGACTCGGATAGCGGCTCGCCGTCGATCACCAGGCACGGCGCCGTCTCGGTGCCGCTCGCGGCGCGCAGCGCGTCCAGGGCCTGCGGGTCGTCGCTGGCGCTCCTCACCGCGAGACCGCGGGCGTGCACGTTGTCCACGGCCACCCGGGCCCGCCGCGAGAATCCGCAGTGACTCCTCACGTAGAGCACCGCGTCGGAGCCGAGGCCCCGCGGCTCGGGTGCGGGCTGTGTGGGCGTCCCCGCCTCGCGATCCATCTGCTCGCACAGGGCGGCCAGCTCCTCGATGTCCCGCTGGCCAGCGGGCGTCACGGACGACGCGTGGCGGACGCTGCCACCGCTGTCGATCAGGACCGTGGCCCGGTCCGTGATCCCAGCAGCAGCCAGGTAAACCCCGTAGGACTGGGCCACCGCCCCCTTCGGCTGGAAGTCGGCCAGCAGCGGGAAGGAGATGCCCCCGAGATCGCGTGCCCAGCTGGCGTGGCAGTGGATGCTGTCGATGCTGACACCCAGGACCTGGGTGTGGGCGGCCCGGAAGCGCGGCAGGAGCGCCTCGACGCCGGGCACTTCCTGGCTTCAGGTGGGCGTCCAGTCGAGCGGGTAGAAGAGCAACAGGACGTGCTGGCGATTCCGGAAGTCAGAAAGCGAGATCTCGCGGCCGAACTGGTCCTTCAGCGTGAACACGGGCGCCGGTGTGCCTTCGCTGATCAAGCTCTCACCTCCGTCGGCATTGTAGCCTTGTCACCGCTCGTTGGGGCGTTTGCACCGCCCCCATCACTCCCCCTGTGGAGGAGACGCATGGAGACGCGGAGACGCCCTCCGTGCCCCGCTGCGCTGCCGCTCGCAGACCCTCGCAAGCGACGAGACGCAAGTACGCGTCATTTCTTGCGCTTCCGACCCTTTGCCAACGTGGGGGTCGCCGGTTCGAATCCGGTCTCGTGCTCCAGGATTTCGAA
>CAMYLJ010000008.1:228754-335529 GCA_947259215.1 uncultured delta proteobacterium | reverse complement strand
TACGCCGCCGAGGACGGCATCCTGGTGAACGGCGTGACCCTGGCCACCAAGCTCCACGCGGGCTGGCGCCGCATCCTCGACCACGACTGGGGCCACGCGAGCCCCGCGGCGGTGCCGGACGTCTCGGACATGGCCTGGACCGACGTGCTGCCCGTTGGGGTCTACAGCCTGGATCCGGAGCGGCCCCTGCCCGAGGCCGTGGAGGGCCGGGCCTGCCCGAACTGCTTGTGGGGGGATCCGGAGCACGCTGGACGAGAAGGGTGACCCCTGGTCGTGCGGGCTCCGCTCGGAACGCCCGAGGATGGCGCCCGGGCGGCGGTTCCCCGAGCGCCTCTCGTGCCCGGGCCCTCACCCGGCTGTGACGGCGCTCACGGAGGCGCGGGCGGCAATTCCGATGCATCAGGCCATGGCACAAGCACGCTTCCGCACGCTGCTCCGGGCCGCCTTCCGCGCGGGGCCGGTCAACGCCCAGGGACAGATCCAGAACGTCGGTCGCGGGGGCCTGTTCGTCGGGACCCCCAGCGTCCCCAACGAAGGAGAGACCGTCGCCTTGACCTTCCAGGCGCCGGACGGCCAGCGGATCCGGCTCACGGGGATCGTCTGGTGGACCCGGTCGAACGGCAAGGTCGACGGCCGCGCCGCGGGGTTCGGGGTCCGCCTGTTGGATCCCGACGAGCGCTATCAGAGCTTCATCGACCGGCTGGCGAGCTAGACCCCGCCCGCCGTACTACGCCGCGCCTCGGTCGCCGAGGCTCACCGGCAGCCCGGTGCAGCCGCGCAGGACGAAGCCCGGGCGGCGCTGCGGATCGTCCACCTCGAGAGAGAGCTTCGGAAAGCGGCGGACCAGTTCGCGGATGGCGATCTCGCCCTCGAGCCGGGCCAGGGGCGCACCGAGGCAGAAGTGGGCGCCGTGCCCGAAGGAGAGGTGCCGGTTGTCGCCCCGGTCGAGCACCAGGCGATCCGCGTCCGGAAACTGTGCGGGGTCGCGGTTGGCGGAGCCGAGCAGCGTGTTGACCTCGCCGCCCGCCGGGATGCGCACGCCGTGGATCTCCACGTCTTCGAACGGCATGCGCGAGGTCACCTGGACCGGGCTGTCGTAGCGCAGCAGCTCTTCGACCGCGGAGGGCACGAGCCCGGGCTCGCGGCCCAGGCGCTCGAAGGCGGCGCGGTCGCGGAGCAGCGCCAGCATGCCGTTGCCGATCAGGTTGGTCGTGGTCTCGTGGCCCGCGCCCAGGATGAGGGCGCAGGTACCGAGCACCTCGTAGTCGTCGAGGGCGTCTTCGACGTCCTGGGCCGCCACCAGCGCGCTGATCAGATCGTCCTGCGGGTCCTTGCGCCGCGCCTCGACGATGCCTTTCAGATAGTCCACCAGCTCGAGGAAGCTCGGCACGGCGACCGCCAGGTGCTCGTCACGCAGCGTCCCGTCCAGCAGCATGGCCGCGTGATCGGACCAGACCTTCAGCCGCTCCTGGTCCTCCACGGGAACGCCCAGCAGCTCGGCGATCACGATGATGGGAAGCGGGACGGCCAGGTCGGCCATGAGGTCCATGCGGCCATCGGCGGCGGCGGCGTCCACCAGCTCCGTCACGAGCGCCTCGATCCGCGGTCGCAGCTCCTGCACCCGGCGCGGCGTGAAGCCCTTGTTGACCAGGTTGCGCAGGCGCGTGTGGTCGGGCGGATCCTGGAACAGCATCATGCCGAAGTAGGCGCGGGCCAGCGGGTTCAGCTCCGCGCCCTCCTGCGCTCCGGTCGCCAGGAACTCGCCGAAGTTCTTGTGGGCCGAGAAGCGCGGATCGCGCAGGACGTCCACGCAGTCCTGCCAGCGGGGCAGGATCCAGACGGGCACCTCGCGGCCGTCGGGCTGCTCGAAGAGCTTGAAGTGGACCGGCCCGGCCTCGCGCATGCGGGCGTACACCGGGTAGGGGTCGGCCTGGAACTCGGGGGATCGCGGGTCGTACAGGCTGCTGTCCACGGCGGATCTCCGGGGGCGCGCGGGGGAATCCTCGTCGATGCAGGAACGGGACTGCAAAGTCCTTGCCAGCCGCGAGCGTCCCCGGGCGCGCCGAGCGAGCTGCTCATGCACCGGAGGTGCAGCCTTCGGGCTTCACTGCCACAGCGGGGCTTCACCCCGAATCCGCGCCTCGACGACAGCGCCCCGGCGGGCCCTACTCGTCCTCGCGGAAGTCCGCGGCCTCCTGGCGGGTGATGCGGCCGTCGGAGTCCATGTCGAGCTGCTCGAAATCCGGGTCCCGGGCCTCGGTGTACTCGTGGAGGTCGAGCTTCTCGTCGCCGTTGCGGTCCGCGGCGGCGAAGTCGGCGGGCTCGACGCGGCCGATCTCGACGATGGTGAGGGTGCCGTCCCGGTCGTCGTCGGAGAAGTAGAAGACCTGCACCATCCGGTAGTAGTACTCGCCGCGGTCCACGTAGCCGTTCCCGTCCGTGTCCGCGAGGATGTGGTGCTTGACGGTCTCCTCGTCGGCGGACGCAGGCAGGGGCGCCAGCGCGCTCCCGGCGAGCATGCCGGCGACGGCCACGGCGGAGCAGGCGATTCGCATCGGGGTCATGATGTCCTCCCGGGTCAGCTCTGGATCTTCCAGCTGCCGTCGGCCTGGCGGCAGGCCGTTCCGTAGGCCTCGTGCTTCTCGCCGCCCACCTTCACCGTCTGGGTGTACTCCCGGCAGTACTGGCCGCTCGACGTCTGGTAGGTGCGGGTCGGGGTCACGGATCCGGAGTTCCCGCTGTCGGGATTGCTCCAGCTCGTGGACTGTCCCGTGCGCGAGGTCTCGAAGGATTGCTGGGCCGCCTTCATGGCCAGCTCCTTGTCGCGCTGGTCGAGGGCGTTTCCGATCGCGCCGCCCGCCAAGCCGCCCAGGAGCACGCCCCCGATGATGCCCGCCGTGCCGCCACCCGCCGCCGCGGCGATCAGACCGCCTCCAGCCGCGCCCATGGCGCCGCCCAGACTGGCCTTGGGGTTGTCCTGCATCGTCTGACAGCCGGCGAGCAGGAAGAGCAGCGCCAACGGCAGCGCCACGACGCGGGCCTTGCCTCGACTCATGGGACCTCCAAGCGCGACTCCGCGGTCGCGAGAGCGTTAGTCTAGCCAGCTCGTGCCCCGTCGTCGCTAGAGCGGGAAGAAGGCCGGCCACACCAGCGCGTCGAGCACCGCGGTCTGGAGCCAGAAGGGAAGGCAGCCGACCAGCCCCAGCCAGGCGGACGCGCCTCCGCGCTGCCGCACCAGTTGGGCCAGGACGAGGAGCAGGCCGGTCGAGCCCAGGCCGACGAGAGCCAGCACCCCGCGGACCGCCCACCAGGTGAGCGGCCCGGGCGCCGAGAGCATGGCCGCGGTCAGGGGCAGCCAGAGCGCCGACCCCACGAGGACGAGGGCGTAGCAGAGGTGCAGGAACCGGTAGGGAAGGCCCGAGCCGGGCAGCGGCCGCTCGGGATCCAGGGTGAAGACGAAGGCGTACGTGAAGGGGAAGAAGCCCGCGGCCGCCAGCAGCATGTTGACCGTGTAGAGGGGCCGGATCCCGGCCGGAACGCCACCCCACAGGCCGTCCTTCAGCTCCGGCGTGCCCGTGAAGGCGAACACGTAGCTGCCCAGGACCGCCATTCCGCCCAGCACGTTCAACACCACCAGGGAGCGACAACGGGGGTGCAGCCGCGACCAGATCCCGCCGCGGCTCGCTCCGACCGTCTTCGGCGCTGCTGCCATGAGTCTGAGCCTAGCTGCTGCGGGAGATCGCGCCTTCGCGGGTGAGGGCGATCACCCTCCCGCGCTACCCGGCGTCTCCCCGCGCTCCTCCGCCAGGCGCTCGCGGGCGCTCGCGAGGATCGCCAGGTCCTCCACCCGCTCGTCGGCGCGAGGCTCGGCCGCGGACAGCGCCTCCAGCTGCGCCAGCGCCTCTGCGCGCCGCTCGGGCGCCACGTCCAGCAGGGTGAGCGCCAGCAGCAGCCGGTTTCCCGGGTGTGTGGGGTCGATCGACATGGCGGCCTCGGCGTGGGGAAGCGCCCGGTCCCGGTCCACCCAGCCGCTGAGGAACGGCACCCGCGGGAGGCTGGCGTGAAGCCGCGCCAGGAGACGGTCGGCCCCCCCGCCCTCGATGCGGGGCTCGAGCACCAGCACCGTCTCGGCGTGGTCGCGCATGCGGCCCGCCACGCCCGCGCGCACGGCGGACAGGAGGCCGCGCCGCTGGCTCCAGGCGCCCCACGCGATGGCGGACCAGAAGTGGATGGCCGCGGCAGCCTGCCGCTCGGCGGGGGCCAGCCCCTCGACCGCCGGCTTCACCGTCAGCTCCCCCAGGCCGGCGCGCTCCAGGGCTGCGAGCGCCCGGTCCGACGCCCGCGTGGCGCGGTCCAGCACGTCGCGCTCCCCGTCGGGGTCCGCGCTGGCGAAGTCGCCTTCGAAGTAGAGCGCGCGCACGAGCTTCCAGTGCGCCTCGAGGGAGTCGGGATCCGCCTCGAGCGCGGCATCGTAGGCCCGCACCGCCTCGCCGATCGGCTCGGGACGCGCACGACCGTCCACCTGCCCGTCCGCGCGTCGCGCGTAGGCCGCGTCGCCCCGCGCCAGCTCGTTCCGCAGGTCGGCCGACGCGGGAGCCGGCGGCGAGAGCAGCAGCGGCGTGATCAGGGCCAGGGCCGCGCCGCGACGAGGGGGTCCGCGCGCGGCTCAGTCCTCCTGGCCGGGCTCCCGCCCCTGCTCGCGGGCGGCCGCCGAGGCCAGGCTGCGGCGCAGCTCGACCTCGCACGCCTCCAGCTGCTCCGTCGCCTCGGCGCGGCGGCGCTTGCCCTCGTCGGTGGCGCGCAGGCTGTCCTCGATGGTGGCGACGAGCAGGTCGTTGGCGCGCTTCACGGACTCGATGTCGAAGACCCCGCGCTCGATCTCGTCGCGGGCCTCGCCGCTGGCGCTGCGGAGCTTCTCGGCGTTGGCCTCCAGCAGCTCGTTGGTCAGGTCGCTGGCCGCGCGCACGGTGCGGGCCGCCGCGCCGCTCCGGTAGAGGGTCACGGACGTGGCAAGCTGCTGTCGCCACAGGGGGATGGTGTTGGCCAGGGTGGATTCGATCTTCGCCACCAGGCCCTTGTCGTTCTGCTGCACCAGGCGGATGCCGGGCAGCGCCTGCATGGTGACGCCGCGGGTGAGCGCCAGGTCGTGCACCCGGCGGTCGAGCTCGTCGCGCGCGGCGCGCAGGTCGCGCAGCCCCTGGGCCGCCAGGGCGTCGCCGGATTCCTCGACCCGACGCTCCTGCGCCGGGATGTGCTCCCCGTCGAGCGCGTGCAGGACCTGGCGGCCCGCCTCGATGTGCAGCTCCAGCGCGCGGAAGGATTCCAGGTTGGCGTCGTACAACCGATCGAGGGAGACCACGTCGGTCAGGAGCTGGGTCTTGTGGCGCTCGAGCTCGTCCCCGATCGCCTCCACCTGGTGGGCCACCTCCTCGTAGCGCTGGAGGAAGCGCGCCAGCGGCCGCCCGCGGCGCAGCAGCCGCTCGATCCAGGTGGGCTTGCGGGTCGGGTCGAGGGAGGCCGTGTCGAAGCCCCGGACCGCGGCCACCAGCTGCCCCAACATGCCGCCGGCCTCGTCCAGGTCCTTGTTCTTCACGCCCTCGAGCATGCGCTCCGACACGGCGTTCAGGCGCCGCTGGGCGGCGGCGCCGAAGAAGAGGATGGAGTTCGAGTCCCGAGGATCGATCTCCGCCGCCAGCTCCCGCACCCGCTGCTGCGCCTCGGGGCTGCTCGTGTCCAGGGGCACCGGCATTTCCTTCGCGTCTTCAGACTCGGCCATGGGATCCCTCCCCTTTGCGTCGCTCATCTCACGCCCTCGCTCTCGAGCTGACGCGAGAGCACCTCGATCTGCACGTCCAGGTCGAGGACTTCGTCCTCCAGCAGGTGGCGGCGCTGCTCTTCGAAGACGCCCTCGATGGTATCGAGCACGCGTGCGAAGCGGTCGTCCAGCTCGCCCTCGGGCGTGAGCGGATGGGTGCGGGCGTAGCGCTCGGTCACCTCCTGGGCGCCGCTCAGGTAGACGTTCAGGAAGCGGCGTGCGCGGGGAAGGTCGCGCGGGTCCTGCTCCAGCAGGTCCACCACGCCGCGGGCGGAGCCCGCGATGCGCTCCAAGCGTGCCGAGAGCTCCGTCGACGGGATCCGCCGGGTGGCGGCCTCGATGCGGGCAATGCGGGACTCGGCCTCCTCCAGGGTCTTCAGCACCTCCGGGTCGGCGCCCCCGCGCTCCGGCGCGGCGCGCTTCGCGCGCAGCGGATCGAGCCCGTAGGCCATGACGAAGCCCGCCATGCCCCCGGCGCCGAGCAGCGCCGCCAGCGGCCAGTCGTGGCCCACGGCGAAATGCGCGCCCGCGGCCACACCCGCGCCGAGCAGCAGCGCCGCCGCAGCCTTGCGCGGCACCGGCGCACGGGCGATGCGGCGGTGGCGGTAGACCGCCTCGGCACGCAAGCCGCGGCGGGTCAGGACCGCTGCGCCCCAGCAGGCGGCCAGGGAGCCGAGCTGGCCCACGATCTGCTCGAAGTCGCCGCGCAGGAGCGACACGCCGAGGGCGGGCAGGAGCGGAAGCGGCAGCACGTAGAGGAGCAGACCCCGGGGCGACCACTCCCGCGCCCGACGCACGAACGCCTCGGCGATGGAAGGGCGAGCCCGGGTGGCGCGCCGGCCCGCGTGCGCGTCCGCGCTCCGGCCGCTCAGCCGTAGATCCCCGGCGAGATGGCCGACACCAGCGCCTGACACGAAGAAAGGCCCACGGTCCCGGCGAGCAGCAGGGCTCCGAAGATCCGCCGGCCCCAGGAGCGCTGCACCGGCGGCGGTGCTGCCGGTGCCGTCAGGGGACCGAGCAGCTCCGGAGCGTGCTCGCGCAGGATTCGCCCCGGTGTGCGCGCGGAAGACACGACGATGGCGCGCTGCCGGGAGTCGCTGGGGGAGCGGCGTGCCACAGCTGGAAGGGTAGCATCTGGCCCACGCGGATCCGGTCGGGAGGCGTGCGGTGGAGAAGCAAGCGGTGCCCGGGCCCTACAGCCCGGAGGAGATGGAGCACTTCCTGGACACGTTCATGTACGAGCGCTCCGCCTTCCTGATCGACGAGGTGACGCGCCTCGATCGCGAGCAGCACGAGATCGAGGCCCGACTGGGCACCCAGGGCCCGCTGCCGCTGGCGGACCTGCAGCGGGTGCGGCCGGAGCACCCGTCCCACGTCACGGCCGGGGAGATCATCATGGCGACCGGCTCCCTCGGCTGCCTGCACGCGTGGTTCTTCCACGGCTGCCGCTGGGACGACGGCTGGGCCGGGTTCGGGAACCGCATCCACCGGGCCGACTTCAAGCGCCTGGTGAGCCGCGGGGCCGACGTGCGCCTGACCTCGCGCGAGACCCGGGCGCGGGTGGGCCCGCGCCGGGTGGTGCTCCGCTACGAGTTCCACTTCTGGCAGGGCGACGACCTGGTCTACGTCGGCGATCAGACCGCGATGTTCGTGAAGGACCGGGAGTTCCCCGACGCCTCCGGCTAGAGCGCGGCCCCCGGCCCGAAGGCGCCCTGCCCGCCCGTCCGGTACCTTCCCGGGGTCCCGGTTTCCGACCCGCGGCGTCCCTCCCCGAGGCCAGCGGCTTTCCCGTGTGAAATCGAGACGATGGGGGTTCCTTGGGCAGCGCGGCGAAGCGGGCGTTCCAGCTCGTCCTGATCAAGCCCTCGCACTACGACGACGACGGCTACCCGATCCGCTGGCTGCGCTCGGCCATCCCGTCGAACAGCCTGGCGGTCCTGAACGGCCTCGCCATGGACTGCGCCGATCGGCGGGTCCTGGGCGACGACGTCGAGATCGTCGTGTCCGTCTACGACGAGAGCAACACGCGCATCCACCCCGCACGGATCGCGAAGCAGATCCGTCGCAGCGGCGGCCTCGGGCTGGTCGGAATGGTGGGCGTGCAGTCGAACCAGTTCCCGCGCTCCGTGGACCTGGCCCGTCAGCTGCGCGCGCTCGGCGTGCAGGTGTGCATCGGGGGCTTCCACGTGAGCGGCTGTCTCGCCATGCTGCCCGACCTGCCTCCGGACCTGCAGGAGGCTCTCGACCTGGGCATCTCGCTGTTCGCTGGCGAAGCCGAGGGACGCCTGGAGGGACTGATCCAGGACGCCTCCCGCGGCGCGCTGAAGCCGGTCTACAACTTCATGAAGGACCTGCCCGACCTGCGCGGGACACCGCCGCCCCTGCTGCGGGCCGCCCAGGTCCGACGCACGGCCGGTGCCACCACCAGCTTCGACGCAGGACGCGGCTGCCCCTTCTCGTGCAGCTTCTGCACCATCATCAACGTCCAGGGCCACGCGTCGCGTCGGCGCAGCGCCGACGACGTGGAGCGGCTGCTGCGGGCCAACGTCGCCCAGGGGATCCACGGCTTCTTCGTCACCGACGACAACTTCGTGCGCAACGCCGACTGGGAGCCGATCCTGGATCGGGTGATCCAGCTCCGGGAGGAGGGGCTGAAGATCAAGCTCACCATCCAGGTGGACACCATGTGCCACAAGATCCCGGGCTTCATCGAGAAGTGCGGGCGGGCCGGCGTGGCGCGGGCCTTCCTCGGCATGGAGAGCATCAACCCGGACGCCCTGGCCGGGGCCAAGAAGCGCCAGAACCGGATCACCGAGTACCGCACGATGCTCCAGGCCTGGCACGACGCGGGGGTGATGACGCTCGGGGGCTACATCCTGGGCTTCCCCAGCGACACGCCCGAGAGCATCGTGCGCGACATCGAGATCATCAAGCGCGAGCTCCCCATCGACCTGCTCGAGTTCTTCGTCCTCACGCCGCTGCCCGGATCGGAAGACCATCAGCGCCTGCACCAGCAGGGCGTGTGGATGGACCCGGACATGAACAAGTACGACACGATGCACGTCACGACGGCGCATCCCCAGATGTCGCCCGAGGCGTGGAAGGACGCCGTCGACCGCGCCTGGCAGACCTACTACACGCCGGAACACATCGAGACGGTGATGCGCCGCGCGCGCGGCAAGGGCCTCAGCCGGCGGCGGGATTCGCTGCTCTGGTTCTACGCCTGCATCACGTACGAGAAGATCCATCCGCTGGACGGCGGCTTCCTGCGCCTCAAGGGCCGGCGCGATCGACGCCCGGGCCTGCCCCTCCAGAGCCCGTTCTCCTACTACCCGCGTCGCATCTGGGAGACACTCTCCACCCAGGCACGCGTACTCGCCCTGTTCATGAAGTTCCGCCGCGTGCGACGCCAGATCAAGAGCGATCCCGACGTCCACAGCTACAGCGACGTCGCCATGACTCCCGTGGAACAGCCGGAGCTGGCGACGCTCGAGCTCTTCACCCAGACCACCTCCGCCCAAGCCGCGGCGGCGAAGAGCCGCGGGCGATCGGCGGCCGCGGGCGGCGGGCGGCGGGCGGCCGGGGAAAGGCCCCTCACGACCTGATGGAGTCCGGTCCCGACCGGCACCCCGAAGCCGCGGGTGCGTCCCGGCGGCTCCTCTTCTGGGCGATCCTCGCACTCGTGCTGGTAGCCCTGCTCGAGGGAGCGAGCCGGGTCTACGCGGCGTCCGCTGCGGGCGCCCCGTTGGCGAACCCCGCGGCTGTCTTGAGCGAGTCCTTCTACCGGGATCTGCGAGGACCCCTGCACCGGGAGATCCGAAGCGACGACGAGATCTTCGACGTGCTGGTCCTGGCCGGCTCCGCGCTTCACGACCGCTACGGCCCGTTCGAGGCGGCCCTGCGAGAGGAGCTGGCGCTGCGGAGCCGGCGCGAGGTACGCGTCCACAACCTGGCCAAGGCCGCTCTCAACACGCGGGACAGCCTGATCAAGTACCGCCAGCTGGACGACGCGCGCTTCGATCTGGTGATCGTCTACCACGGGATCAACGACTTGCGCGCCAACAACGTCGCCGAGGCGGACTACCGCGACGACTACGGGCACATCGAGTGGTACCGCCGGGTGAACTGGGTGGAGGAGCATCGCGACCTGCTGCGCTGGACGGCCCTGCCCTACCTGCTGCACAACGCACGGATCGCGGTCGAGAAGCTGCTGGGACACTACCGCCCGATCCCCCCGGACTCCCTGCACGAGCGCGCGCAGTACGGCGATACGCTGAAGACCGTGCCCGCCTTCCGCGCCAACCTGGCGGCCATCCTCGCGCTGGCCCGCGAGCGCGGCGAGCCGCTGCTGTTGATGACCTACGCCTGGCACCTGCCGCCGGACTACTCGAAGCGGGCCTTTCGGCGCCGCGAGCTGGACTACGCGACCCACCGCGTGCCCGTGGAGGGCTGGGGCCAGCCGGAGCACGTGGCGCCGGGCCTGCGCGCCCACAACCAGGCGATTCGGGAGCTGGCAGCCACACACCCGGAGGTCCTGTTCCTGGACCAGGAGGCGCGCATGCCCCGGGATCGCGCCAGCTGGAACGACGTCTGCCATCTCAGCGTGCGGGGAATGTCCGCGTTCGCGGCGGGGGTGGCCGAGACACTCGACGAGGCCGGCGTGCTGACCGGAAACCAGGCGGCGGCCCGCGGCGCGTCTACGGCAGACGCACCGGCGGCGGCTTGTTGAGCGGCTGGCTGAGCTTCGCCGGCTCGACGGAGAGGCCGATCAGGGCCTTGTAGCCCGAGTGCTCCTCGTGGTGCAGCACGCCGGCCTTGGCCACGATCCGCGTCCCCGGCCCGCAGACGCAGGTCTCGCCGCTCTCGGCCTCGTGGACCGTCAGCTCGCCCTCCAGCACGTAGAGCATGGAGTCGAAGTCGTGCCAGTGGTCGTCGTTCTTCTCGGGCGGAAACTCGATCTTGATCGGCCAGAAGCCGGCCGCCTCGATCTCCGCCCGGGCGTCGTCCTCGTTGGAGAAGTGGTCGTTGTGGATGTTCATGAGCCCTCCTCCGGGTGGAGCTCCAGGGTAGCGGAGGTCCGCGCCGGTCCCGAACCGGGCCCAGCGGACTTCGCCGCAGCGCGGCATCCTGTTCGGGGAGGCACCCGTTGGACGAGCTGTGGGTCGAGTGCCAGGACGGGCCCGATGCCGCACCCCGCCGTTTCGGCTGGGGGAACGCCGCCCGCGAGGTGCAGGAGGTGCTGGACCGCTGGGACGGCCAGGGCCACCGCTACTTCCGCGTGCGCGACGACGCCGGCGCCGTCCTGATCCTGCGCCAGGACCTCGAGGCAGGGACCTGGCGCCTGCACTTCTTCGAGCGGGGCGATCCCGCCTGAGCGCCCGCGGAGCCCGTGACGATGCGCCCCTGGCCCGTCCCCGGGAAGGGACGACGTGCTCGAGGAGGGCCTAGGGCGACTGGCACGTGCCTTGCTGTACGTGACGGCATGCGGACACGCCCGGCGACGATCGCCGCGCCCCTGGCGCTTCTCGGGGTCCTGCTCGGCTGGAGCCCCTCGTCCCCGGAGACGCCGCTTCGCGATCGGGTCGGCGAGGTGGCGGTCGCGGTGGCGGACACCTGGCTCGCGACGATTCCCGCCGCGTCCATGGACTGGGACTGGGGCGAGGGGGTCGCGGCCTTCGGGCTGCTGGAACTCGCGCGCGTGACGGGCGACGAGCGCTATCCGGCCTACGTCCTTCGCTATCTGGAGCGGCATCGGGACGAGGTCGACCCGCCCCTCTACTACTGGAACGACGACCTGACCCCGGCGCTGTCCGCGGTCCTGCTGGCGCTGCGGGAGGAGGCCCCCGTCGCTCCGCTCATCGATGGAGCCGTCCACTACATCTTCGAGACGGGACCGCGCACGCCGAGCGGCGGGCTCCGGCACCTGGGACAGCTTCCGTTCTTCGTGATCGCGGACCTGTGGGTCGACTCGCTCTTCCATCTGATCCCGCTCCTCGTGCGGCTCGAAGCGCTCCAGGCCGAGGCGGGCCACCTCGACGAGGCGGTCCACCAGACCCTGCTCTTCGCGCGCGTGCTCCAGGATCCGGAGAGCGGGCTCTTCACCCACGCCTGGATCGACGACACGGAGGTCCCCGTACCCGCCTTCGAGGCGCGCGCATTCTGGGCGCGGGGAAACGGCTGGGCGTTGGCGGCGCTGGTCGACCTGCTCGCCGCACTCCCGGCCGAGCACCCGGCGCGCGCGGAGCTGCTGGCCCGGACACGCCTGCTGGCTGACGCCGTCGGCGAGCTCCAGCACCCGAGCGGTCTCTGGCACACGCTCCTGCTGGACGAGACGACCTATCTCGAGACCGCCGGCTCCGCGCTCCTCACCTACGCCCTCGCCCGCGGCGTCCGGCACGAGCTGCTTCCCCGGCGGAGCCGACACCCCGCCCGACGCGGCATGCGCGGGCTGCTCACCCGAGTGCACGAGGACGCCAGCGGGACCGTCGTGACGGGCACGAGCGGCGGCACGCTCCCCGTGGCAGACCTCTACGCGGCTGTGCCCGTCGCCGACCAGCTGCCTCACGGAGTCGGCGCCTGGCTGCTGGCCGCCAGCGAGTTCTCTGGAACCCGCAGCGCACCGGCGTGCGACGGGCCCGAGGACTGACGCCGGGCGCTGGGCGGCATCGGGCGCGGCGCTACCTTGCCCCGTCGATCGGAGGAAGCACGATGACCGCCGCCCACGTGCGCGCTGCCACCTGGCCGGCCCTGCTCGGGGCCCTGCTGTTCGCCCACGCGGCTGCCGGCGCCGAGCCGGAACGCGCCCCGGAGCGGACGGCCCGGTTCTCCGGGCCGGAGATCATCGAGGAGCTGCGGGCGGGCGGCCACGTGATCCTGATCCGCCACATGGCCAGCGACCGCGAGTCCGAGCGACCGGGGCCGGTGGACCTCGCGAAGTGCGCCACGCAACGGGTGCTCTCCGACGCAGGCCGGCTGCAGGCAGAGGAGCTGGGCCGCGCGTTCCGCAAGCTCGGGATCCTGGTCGGCAACATCGTGGTGAGCCCCTACTGCCGCTGCGTCGAGACGGCGTCGCTCGCCTTTGGCGAGAACACCCCGCGGATCACTTCGAAGCTCCTCTCGGTCTGGGACGACCTGCCGGTAGCGGAGAAGACCGCCCGAGGGGCGGAGATGCGCCAGATGCTCGACACGCCCCCGCAGATCCCGGGCACGAACACGGTCCTCGTCACCCATTCGGGGAACATCCTGTGGAGCATGGGGCTCGATCCGCGTCCGGAGGGCCGGGCCCACGTCTTCCTCCCCAGCGCCAGCGCCAGCGGGGACCCGAGCTATCTCGGAAGCGTGCAACCGTCGGAGTGGCGGGAGGTCGCCGGTCTCGAGCGCATGGAGCCGCAGGGGGCGGATCTCGCCGAGGAGCTCCAGAGCGGAGGCCTGGTCCTGATGATGCGCCACGCCGCCACGACCCCGGAGCAGGACCGGGCGGAGGACGTGGACCTCAGCGACTGCTCCACCCAGCGCGGGCTCTCCGAGGAAGGACGGCGCCAGGCGGCGGCCATCGGCGAGGCGTTCCGCGACCTCCAGATCCCCGTCGGCCAGGTGCTCTCCAGCCCGTACTGCCGCTGCGTCGACACCGGTCGCCTGGCCTTCGGGGAGGTGGAGATCGCGCCGGTGCTCTCGTCGTGGGACGGTCTGCCCGCTGGCGAGCAGGCCGTGCGCGGGGCGAAGGTGCGGGCCATGCTCAACACCCCGCCAGCGACCGGCGAGAACACGATCCTCATCACCCACTCGAGCAACCTGATGTGGAGCCTCGGGCTCGACGCGGAGCCGGAAGGGCTCGTGCACGTGTTCCGCCCGACGGACCTGGGCCACGCCATCCACCTGGGCCGGGTCCGGCCCGCCGAGTGGGGCGCCCTGACACAGGGCGCGCCGACCGCCGCGCCGGCGGTCGAGTAGTCAGGAGCGCGCGGACATTTTTTTTCGCCGGGGGGCTGGACAGACGGCAGCCAGAAAACAGAGTATCTGCGTAGCAATTACATAAGAGTGGAGGGTGCCGTGGCAGCCAGGAAGAAGACCGCACGCAAGAAGACCAGCCGGAAGAAGACCAGCCGGAAGAAGACGACCCGCAAGAAGACGACCGCAAAGGCGCTGATCCGGCGAGTGGATCGCGAGGTTGCGGCGCTGTCGAAGGACGTGGAGAAGCGGCTGAAGCCGCTGCGCCGTGAGATCCAGAAGGCCGAGCGCCAGGCCGGCAGCGAGGCCTCGCGGCTGCTGCGCCAGGCGCGCGCGCGCCTGAACAAGGTCGAGATCAAGGGCACCGCGGACTGGCAGAAGTTCCTGCGCCAGAGCCGGCGCGAGATCTCCAAGGCCCTCGGCCAGATCGAGAGCGCGGTGCGCCCCAAGGCGAAGAAGAAGGCGCGCAGGAAGAAGGCGAGGGCGCGCGCCTAGGGGGCGTCCAGCGTCTCGACCTCGAGCTCGAGCTCCTTGCGCTGGCGGGCCGCCCGCTTCACGGCGGCGGCCCGCTCGCGCTCCATCTCGAGCACCAGCTCGCGGCGCGCCGCATCGGCCCGCTGCCGATCCGCCGCCTCGCGGTCGTGCTGCAGCTCCAGCAGCCGCGCCTCGAGCAGCGCGTTGTGCTTGGGAACCAGCTCGACGGGGATGAAGGGACGCGGCGCGTCGGGCGCGTAGTGGACCTCGACCTCGCGGGTGGCCTCGGCGCCGTCGTCGGTGCGGGCGACGACCTGCACGCGGTTCTTGCCCGTGGCCAGGGGAACCAGGGCGTCCCACGACCCATCGGCGTGGACCCGCACCCGATGGGCGACGGCACCCGAGGTGACGTTCCGCACCTCCACCTCCTGCACGTGGGCGAAGCTCACGTCCTCCACCAGCTGCACCAGGGTCCCCGGATCCCGGACGGGCGTGAAGAGGCCGTCGGTGATGGCGGCCATCTCCACGGTGGAGACGGGGCCCTCGAGGGCCTCGGGCCCGATCGCGAAGGAATGGATGCGCACACCCGCGCTGCGCGCCCGCCGCGCGGCGTGCAGCACCTCGCGCACGTTGTCGGCCTCGTAGCCCCGGTACGGCAGGGTCGGTGCCCCATCGGTGAAGAAGAGGACGACCTTCTCGCTCTCGGGATCGGAATGCGAGACGGCCCCCGCCAGCCCGAGCAGCTCGACGGTGGCCTGGTCGACGCCCGCCGCCATGTGGGTCATGCCGAGGGCCCCGCGCTCGCGCACACGCTCGAGGCCGGCCGCGAGTCGCTTGTAGTCGGAGGTGAGCGGCTCCTCGGTGAGCGCCGCCATGCGCACGCGCAGGCGCCCGCCGAAGCCGGGGGCAGCCGCCACGGGAACCCCGGCGAAGGTCACGAGCCCGACCCGGGTGATCCGCGGGTCGAGGCCTGCCAGCAGCTTGCCTGCCGCCGCCACCTCGGCGGCCAGGATGGAGTCGCCGGGGTCGGTGCTTCCCAGGTCGGGGGCGCCGCGGATCGCGCCCGGCAGCCGCGCGCCCAGGTTGCCGTCCCCGTCCACGTCGACGCCGGTCGGCAGGCTGGTCGAGCCGGAGGTGTCGATCACGATCGCGATGTCGAAGCGGCGGGCGCCCGCACGCAGCGCGGAGGCACGGCCGGCCACGAAGGCGCCCGCCGCGTCGCCCAGGATGGCGTCCGGGCGGGGCACCTCGATCTCGAGCTCGAGCGAGCGCACGGGTGGAACCAGCGCCATGCGCCGGGCGGCGCTCGCCTCGGCCGCGATCCGGACCGGAGCCGCGTCACCGAGCGGACTGCCGGTGGCGCTACGCCGCCTGCCGGCGCTCGCGGTGGCCGCGCTGGCCGCCGGCGCCAGGCTGGCGAAGAGCCGGCCGATGCCGCCCTCGTAGGGCCTGGCCAATGCCTCGAGCACGCCGCCGATCGGGCCCACGCCGGCGCGCAGCCGGCCCCCGCGTGGCTCGGCGGACTGGAGCAGACCCACCACGCGGGCCTCCGGACCGACGACCACCGGCGCGCCCCCCCACCCGCGCAGGTCCGCCGCGCCGCCGAGATCCACCTCGATGCGCGTCGCGCTGCTCGCCACCACGGTGCCCGCCAGCTCACCGCCGGGCGCGCCCCGCTTCGGCGGTCCCAGGATGCGCACGCGCTCGCCCGCAGGCGGCGGGGCCGCCTGGGGCTCGAGCAGGCGCACGCCGCGGGGCCACCGGTCGAGGGCGAAGAGCACGAAGTCGTCGCGCAGGCTGGCACCCGGCGCGTGGAAGGAGACGCCGGGACGGGCGTAGTAGCGGCTCGAGCGCGCCACCGGTTCGCCATCGCGGTCGAGGTGCAGCTCCAGCTCGCGCGCCTCCGCCAGCCGCGTCGGGTCGAAGGAGTGGGCCGCTCCGACCGCGACGACGCCGGGTTCGCCCGCGGCGGCGAGGAAGAAGACGCTCGCCGACGCCTCGCCGCCTCCGGAGCCGCGCAGGCGCGCGCGCGCCACGGCGACCTCCTCCGACACCGCAGGCCCGGCCACAGCCAGCGCGATCCAGAACGCGAGGAGCTGCCGGTACCGCATCCAGGGAGCGAGCCTGCGAGACTGCGCGCCGGCCACGCTAGCGGCGGCGCCGCCGCAGGAGCCCCTCCTGGGCCACGGTCGCGACGTGACTCCCGTCGGGATGGAAGACCGCGCCCGTCGACAGCCCGCGAGTGCGGATCAGGCCGTGCCCGCTGAGATCGAGCAGGACCCAGTCGTCCGCCCGCGCCGGGCGTTGGAACCAGATGGCGTGGTCGAGGCTCACCCCCAGCAGCGAATCCCCCCACTCCCCGTCGGGCGGAGCGTCCGGGTGCGCGGCGGTGACGGCGTCCAGCGGGTTCAGGTCCGAGAGGTAGGCGAGTCCGCAGGCCTGGAGGCGCGGGTCCTCGCCGAGGGAGAGGGGGAAGCGCGCCCAGGTGACGGCGCGCGGCGGATCCTTGCAGAGCGGGGCGTCGCGGCGTTCGACGCCGGCGTCCCAGCGGGAGACGAGGGAGTCGGCGGCCGGGACGTCGGCCGGGAAGTCTGCCGACTGGGTCTCGGGGCCTTCCTCCGCCGCCTGGAACGAGCAGGCCAGAGTGAGGATCGCGCCGGCGCTCTGGCGCGCGACCACCCGCCGGGTGCTGAAGGAGCGCCCGTTGCGCACCCGGTCGACCTCGTAGCGCACCGGCTCCGAGGGCTCGCCCCCCAGGATGAAGTACGCGTGCAGCGAGTGGATGGCGTGCTCCGGGCGCACGCTCCGGATGGCCGCCCACAGGGCCTGGGCGATCACCAGGCCCCCGTAGATCCGTCCCCAGGAGTAGGCGGGGCTCTCGCCCAGGAAGGTGTCCGGGCCGTGGGGCTCGAGCTCGAAGACGTGGGAGAGATCCAGCGGTTCCTGACTCATCGGCTAGCGCCATGCCTTGCGGGCGCGCCGCCAGGCCTCGGCGTGGAAGGCCCGGTAGCCGGGCGTGACGTGCACGAGCTGCGGCTCGAGCAGCCGGTGGAGCCGCGGCACCGCGTGGAAGGGAACCCCCGGGTGGGCGTGGTGCTCGGCGTGGTAGGGCATGTTCCACATCAGCCAACGCACGAGTGCATTCGAGCGCAGGGTCCGCGTCCGCTCGAGCTGGCTGCCGACGTTGGGGAGCCCCGTGTGCTCCGGCATCAGGTAGAGGCCCAGGGCGACGTGGCCGACGGGCCAGGCCAGCAAGAGGGCGCCGAAGCCCGGGAGCCAGGCGAGCCCCGCCACGACCGAGCCCACCAGCACGAGGCTGGCCACCCGGCTCTCCCACACCACCCGCGCCCGCTGCGCGGGACGCACGAAGGGAAACTGCCGCCAGACGATGGCACCGGGCAGCAGGGCGCAGCCGAGCGTGAAGCCGAGCCGTCCGACGAGCAGCAGCTGCCCCGACGCCAGCAGCAGGTAGCGCAGCGGGTCGCCGGGCCAGTCGTCCAGCAGCTCGGGCGCCTTGGCGATCTCGGGATCGTGCTCGCGATCCTGGGTGCTGCGATGGTGCTCCCAGTGGAACTCCCGGAAGAAGCTCGGGACCTGGAGGTTCACGATCGCACCGATCCAGACCGCCCCCTCGTTCAGGGCGTGGGTCCGGAAGGCGGTCCGATGCCCGGCCTCGTGGAGCGTGGCGAAGAACGGCAGCAGGCTGAGGCCGCAGGCGACGGTCGCCAGCGGCCAGGCCGCGTTGCCCGCCGCTGCGAGCCACACGGCGGCCAGCCCCGTCACGACGAGCAGCGTCGCCTGGACGCCCAGCCGCACGAGGCCAGGCGCGTCGCGGCGCCGCGACAGCTCGCGCAGGGCGGCGCGCTCGTCGGAAGCGCTCTCGACGAACGCGGCGGCGGCCATCACCACCGGCCTCGCGGTCGCCCGACGCCCCCGTACGTGCCGTAGGTGGCCGGGAACGAGTTGCGGTGGATCGAGCCGCCCGGGTCGTAGTAGGTCCGGGGCGGCGGCGGCTTCTCGGAGCTGGCGCAGCCCAGCGCCAGCAGCAGCCCGGTCGCAGCCGCCAGCACGGCGGGAGTGCGCCTTCTCACGGGGCGGGCTCGGGCGGCGCGCCGTCCCACACCTGGAGGCCGATCGGCGCGCCGGTCGGGTCCACCAGGATGACGGCGTCCTCGTCGCGCCACACGATGCGGGCGCCGAGGGCCTCGGCGCGCGCGGCGGTGGCGCCCGCGTCCTTCACCCTCACGTACGGGAGCCACTGGGGATCCACGTCGCGGGGCGCCTCCACGACTCCGGCGCGGGGAACGTCGCCCACCGTGAGCACCCGGTAGGGCTTCCCGCCGAACTCGACGGACTCGGACTCGTAGCTGGCGAGCTCCGCGTAGAAGCGCACGGCCGCCTCCGGATCGTGGGCCCACAGCTCCCGCCACAGCCAGCGGCCCGGAGGCGGGTCGCCGTCCAGCGGATCTCCCTGGGTCGCGCGCAGCAGCAGCACCAGCGCGCCTTCGGGATCGCGCACCAGCGCGATCCGGCCCCGATCCGGGGCATCCACGGGCTCGCGCTCCACCGAGCCGCCCTGCCGGCGCACGACCTCCGTCGCGGCGTCGACGTCCGCCACCGACAAGTTCCCGACCCACGCCGAGATCGGCCCGCGCTCGTCCTCGCGGGCCAGGGGCACGATGCCGCCGACGGGAGTCCCCTCGTGCAGGATCCGCACGTACTCGTCGTGCCCCTCGAAGGTCCAGGGGAAGAGCTCGCCGTAGAAGGCCTGGGCGCCCGCGGCGTCGTGGGTGACGAGGTCCAGCCACACGAACTTGCCCGGCGCGACGCGTTGGGTGGGCGCCTCCGTCACCGGCGGCAGCCAGCGCGGGGGGCTCGATGCACACCCCGTCACGACGGCCGCCAGCAGGGTGAGACGGCCTGCGGCGACGAGCGCCTGGCCGTGGCGCGCCTGGGTCCCGGCGTCCATGCAGCCCCCTCGGCTTGGGTTCCCGGTGAGATGCCGGGCGGCGGGAGCGTAGCCCTCCGCGCGACCCCGGTCGTATGCGTCGGGAGCTTCCCGAGGGGAAGACGCCCCGCTCGCTCCGCGGGGGTGATCCGCCATCGTCCGCTCGCTACGCTTCGAGCCCAGAGAGGCCTTCCGATCGGTTCGCAACGCCCGGCTTACCCGTCCGTTCTGTCCCCATCGAGCACGCCTTTCGCGCGCGCGATCGCCGGCCATCGGGCCGTCGGTGCGCGCGGGTCCGCAACCGGGGGGGTTGCCGCGTCCGGACAGTCCGGCGCGCGTGCGCTCCGCCAGCCCGGCCGTCCGGACGTGGGCGCCGCGGCGAGGAATCTGCCTTGAGCAAGAAGCTGTACGTTGGAAACATCCCGTTCTCGACCACCGAGGAAGAGCTCCGTTCGCTCTTCGAGCAGCACGGAGGCGTGGGCTCCGTCAACGTGATCACGGATCGCGAGACCGGTCGCCCCCGCGGCTTCGCCTTCGTCGAGATGGACGATGCCGACGCCGCCGACAGCGCCATGCGCGCCCTCGACGGACGCGACATGGGGGGCCGCAGCCTGCGCGTCAACGAGGCCCAGGACAAGCGCGGTGGTGGCGGCGGTCGCGGTGGCGGCGGTCGTGGTGGGGGTGGCGGCGGCTATGGCCGCGATCGCTACTAGGCGTGCGTGAATCGCCGGGACGGGAGCAGCCCGTCCCGGCCCTCACCACCCCCCGCTCGGCGTCGGAGGACCCATGGCGCGCAAGAGCAAGATGTCCGTGATGAAGCGCCAGCGCGAACGCAAGAAGGCCGAGAAGGCGGCCGCCAAGCGTGAACAGCGCCTTCAGCGCGAGGCTCCGGAGGAGGAGACGGGTGGCACCCAGGTAGCCGACCGCGACGACCTCGAGGGCTACGGGGTGGTGGTCGAGTCCGACGAGGACGAGCCCGAAGACTGAGGCTCGGCCCCGCTCGGCCGATGAACGGGCTCGGGGTGCGCGCCATGGACGTCGAGTACGAGCCGTTCTCCGCGGGTTGGAGTGACGCCATCATCGCCGTCGCGTCCGGATCCGCGCGTGCGAATCCGATCGAGAGCAGCCTGCTCGAGGACTTCGGCGTGATCGGCAACGCGGTCCACGCCCTGCTCGCGCACCCCGAACCGCTCCGCCGCGTGGCGCGGGACCTGGCGCGCGTCCCGGACCTGGTGGAGGAGACCCTCCGCTTCGACGCGCCCATCCAGATCGTCTTCCGCACCGCCACCCGGGACGTCGAGCTGGCGGGGGTCCGGATCCCGCAGGGCAGCGTGGTGGCGCCGCTGCTCGGCTCCGCCAATCGCGACGAACGCGCGTTCCCGGAGCCGGACCGCTTCGACCTGGAGCGCCGGGCCCGCGGCCACCTGGCCTTCGGCCTGGGCGTCCACTTCTGCCTCGGCGCCGCCCTGGCTCGACTCGAGGCGCGGGTCGCCCTGGAGGCGCTGGTGCCCGAGCTGCCGCGCTGCGAGCCGGTCGGGGACCCGCCGGAGTGGGTGGACTCGTTCCTGGTCCGCGGCCGCCGACGGCTGGAGCTGGCGCCCGCCTAGGGCTCCGCCTCGGGCCCGGGCTTGCGGCACTGGGCGCCCGCGACCCGGGCGACCGCCGTGACCGTCACCTCGACCCGCGAGCCGTTCAACGCCAGCCACTTGATGACGCGCTGGGTGAACTCGTCCACCGGGATCGTGCGCACGCACGCCACGAAGGCGTCGTGGTCGTCGATCCGGTAGCCCCAGGTGGTGTAGGTCATGCCGTCGATGACGCCTGCCACGTAGGCGGCCTGCAAGGGCTCGGGCATGCCGAGGAACTGGGCCGGCGACACCGTCACGAGCGGGCCCGTGGTCGCCTCCGCGCGCGCCGCGGGGGCTGCCAGCAGCAGCGCGCCGAGCACGGAGAGAAGACCCCGTCGGGTGCGCTGCGAGATCCGGATCGTCATCACGAGTCTCCCGGCCGGAGCTTCCCGCGCCGGGGCGCGCCCGGCAAGCACCGGCTGCCACAACCCGCTCGTGTCCGGAGGCCGGCGATCGAGCTTCGCAGCCCGGTCACGGCTGAAGACGCGACCTCCGCCAGCCGCCCGGCGCCGACGCTTCCCGGATCCACTCGACGCGGTCGTGGGCGCGAACGCGCGACCCGACCCACAGCTCGACCCGGGAGGCGAGGATGCGGTAGCCGCCCCAGAACGGAGGCCGCGAGACGGGCGCTTCGCCCTCGACACCGCCGAAGCGCGCGGCCACCGCGTCGAGCCGCTCGAGCAGTGCGTCACGCGACGCGATCGGGCGGCTCTGGCGGCTGCCCCAGGCGGCGAGCTGGGAGAGGCGTGGGCGCGAGGCGAAGTAGGCGTCGGACTCCGCGGGGGGCGACTCCTCGACGGACCCGCTGATCCGCGCCTGGCGCGAGAGCGGCTCCCAGTACAGGGCGGCGGACGCGTACGGACGCTGCGCCAGCTCGCGCGCCTTCGCGCTGTCGCGGTTGGTGTAGAAGACGACGTGACCGCGGGCGGCGTCGAGGCCGCGGCAGAGCACCATGCGAAGCGAGGGCCGGCCGTCGGCACCCGCCGTGGCCAGGGCCATGACGTCGGGGTTCGCCATGCCCGTCGCGCGCGCCTCCTCGAGCCAACGCGCGAGCAGGGAGAACGGCGAGTCGGGCAGCGGCTCGCTGAGCGACGGATCCGACGGAAGCTCCTGGAATCCCACTTTCGCCAGCCTAGCGCTGCGCCCGCAGGGGGCGAGAAACGGACCGCCTCTCTGACGCTGAAAACGCATCCGGGCAATACGGCTGCCTCCAACGAAGCCCGCGAGGATCCTGCCCGCTCGCGCTGGAGTGGAGGCGGAACATGCGGATGCTGCGAAGGATTGGAGCCCGGTGGGCGTTTACCCTGACGGCGGTGCTGGCCGCCAGTGCGCCTGCGACGGCGGACGTCTCTGCCATCGACGTGGACATGTACACGGCCGCGAGCCGGGCGGGCACGACCGGCGCGCTCCAGTTCCGGATCCCGGCGTACGTGCCGGGTCAGCCGATCCAACCGAGCCTCACCCTCTCGGTGTCGGGCCTGCCGTCGGGACGACAGACTGCTGGGCCGAGATGGCCCAGATCGTGTGCGCTCGCCGGCACGCGACCTGGCGCTTGTACAAGAACCCCTGCACGGCCTGCCGAGACGAGGCCGTCTCGGGCTATCGCGCTTGGCTCTGCCGCTAGCCGCAGCTAGCCCGCCTCCGCCCAGCGCGCGAACACCAGGGTGGCCCACAGGATCGATTCGTGGCTGGCGCGGCCGCTGGCGTGGGCGCGCCACGCCTGGCGCAGGGCATCGCGGTCGAGCACGCCGGTGGCCGGAGCCACCTCCACGACGACGCGGTCCATCTCGTCGTGAAGGGGGCCCCGCAGCCAGGCGGCCATGGGCACGCTGAAGCCGCGCTTCGGGCCGGTCAGCACCTCGGCGGGGAGGTGACGCGCCGCCAGGGTCCGCAGCGGCAGCTTCAGGCGCCGACCCCGCACCTTCTCGCGTCCGGGGATCGCCAGCGCCCTGGACACCACGCGATGATCCAGGAAGGGCACCCGCACCTCGAGACCCACCCGCATGCTGGTGCGATCCGCCAGGGGGAGCAGGTCGTCGACGAGGTAGCTGTGGAGGTCGGCGTACAGGAGCCGGTTCAGCCGGTCGAGGCCCAGCTCCGCGCCGCGCGCCAGCAGCCGCTCGATGCGCGCAACCGGCGCGCCGCGGTCCACCCGGCGCGCGAAGTCGTCGGCCAACAGGGATCGCGGCAACCGGCCGCCGGCCCCGACGAGCCCCGCGTAGAGCGCCGCCTCCTCGAGGCCCGTGAGCCGCGCGAAGCGCTTCACCCGGTCGGCGGCCAGGCCGGCGCCCTCGGGCAGGCGATCCAGGACCGCGGCCAACGCGCGGCCGGCCCACGGCGGTACCCAGCGCAGTGCGGGTCCGATGCTTGCGCCGAGGTAGCGCACGTAGCCACCGGAGATCTCGTCCCCTCCCAGCCCGGAGAGCGCCACCGTCACGAACCGGCGACCCTCCCGGCAGACCACCAGGTTGGGGAGCGCCCCCGAATCGGCGAAGGGCTGGTCGAAGGTCGTCGGGATCAGCGCCGCCAGCGACTCCACCTCGCTTGCCGCCACGAGCTCGCGGTGGATGGTCTCGAAGCGCTCGGCCACCAGGCGCGCGCGCTTTCTCTCGTCGTAGTACGGGACTTCGGGATCGAAGACGGTGAACGTGTTGACGCCCGGCCCCAGCGCGTCGGCCAGGTAGGCCACCACCAGGCCGCTGTCGATGCCTCCGGAGAGGAACGCTCCCAGCGGGACATCGGACACGGTGCGCAGGGACACCGCATCCCGCAGGAGCGCCTCCAGCTCGTCGAGCGCGCCGGCGCTGGCGGGATCCGGCTCGAGCTCCCAGTAGCGCTCGCGCCGCACGCCGTGCTCGTCGGCCACCAGCAGGCTGCCGGGCTCGAGCTGCCGGATCGCGCGCCAGGCGGTGCGGGGGCTCGGCACGTAGAGGAAGTGGAAGTAGTCGTGGAGGGCCTGTTCGTCCCAGCTCGTGTCGAGCCCGGGCAGGCCGAGCAGCGCCTTCGGCTCCGATGCGAAGGCCAGCCCGCCGGCGTGCTCGTGCACGAACAGGGGCTTGATTCCCAGACGATCGCGGGCGAGCACCAGGCGCTGCGCGGTGGCGTCCCAGATGGCGAAGGCGAACATGCCGTTCAGCCGCCGCAGGCTCTCGAGCCCCCACTCGCGGTAGGCGGCCAGCACGACCTCCGTGTCGCAGTCGGTGCCGAAGCGGTGGCCGAGGGCACCGAGCTCCTTGCGCAGCTCGCGGTAGTTGTAGACCTCGCCGTTGTAGACGATCACGGCCTGGCCGTCGGGCGAGTGCATGGGCTGAACGCCCGCCCGCGGGTCGAGGACGGCGAGGCGCCGATGGCCGAGTCCGAGGCCGTCGTCGAGGTGAAGCCCCGCGCCGTCGGGGCCGCGATGGGCGAGCCGGTCGCGCAGGCGCTCGAGCAGGCCGGCGTCCACCGGTGCGCCGTCGCGGTTCCAGATGCCGACGATCCCGCACATCGCGGCTATGGTAGGCCACCTTGGCTGACGACCTCCTCTCCTTCCGGTCCGATCGCACGCCGGTCCTCGCGCGCGGCGGCATGGTCTGCGCCAGCCAGCCCCTGGCTGCGGCGGCGGGCGTGCGCATGCTGGACGCCGGCGGAAGCGCCGCCGATGCGGCGGTCGCGGCGGCGGCGGCCCTGGCCGTCGTGGAACCCTGCTCCACCGGAATCGGCGGCGATTGCTTCGCCCTCTGTTTCGACGCCGCCACGGGCCAGGTCAGCGCGCTGAACGGCTCGGGCCGCGCCCCTGCGGCGCTGGACCTCGAGCGGGTGGAGCGCGACGGCCTCGGCGACGGACTGCCCCCCCACCACGCCCATACGGTCACGGTGCCCGGCGCCTGCGCGGGCTGGGCCGACACCCTCGAACGTCACGGGCGGCTGCCGCTGGCGCGGGTCCTCGAGCCGGCGCGTGCGCTGGCCGAGGAAGGCTTCCCGGTGTCCCCCGTGATCGCCGTGCAGTGGGCCGCGCTCGCGAAGAGCCAGCTCGGGAACTCGCCGGGGGGCGCCGAGCTCTTGATCGACGGCCGGCCGCCCCGCGCCGGCGAGGTCTTCCGCAACCCGGGGATGGCGCGCACGTTGCGCGCGCTGGCCGACGCGGGACCGCGGGGCTTCTACGAGGGCGAGGCGGGAGCCGCGGTCGCGCGGGCAGTGCAGCAGCACGGGGGGACCTTGAGCGAGGACGACCTGTCCGCGCATCGATCGACGTGGGAGGAGCCCATCTCCAGCGTGTACCGGGACCTGCGCGTCTGGGAGTGTCCGCCCAACGGCCAGGGGCTGGCGGCCCTGATCGCCCTGAACCTGCTGTCGGGCTTCGATCTCGACGGGCAGGATCCGCTGGGGCCCGACCGCCTGCACCTGCTGGTGGAGGCCATGCGCCTCGCCTTCGCGGACAGCCGCTGGTTCGTGGCGGATCCGGAGCAGTCGCCGGCACCGGTCGCGGAGCTCCTGTCGGAGACGTACGCGGCGGAGCGACGCAGGAGCATCGACCCGACACGCGCCAATCCGGACGCGAAGCGCGGAGTGCCGGCGGCCGGCTCGGACACCGTGTACCTGTGCGCGGCGGACGCCGACGGCAACGCCTGCAGCTTCATCAACTCCAACTACATGGGCTTCGGCACCGGGATCGTCCCGGACGGCTTCGGCTTCCCGCTCCAGAACCGCGGCTTCGGCTTCTCCCTCGACCCCGGGCACCCGAACGCCCTGGCGCCGGGCAAGCGCCCCTACCACACCATCATTCCGGGCATGCTGACCCGCGAGCGCGACGGCAGCCTCTACGGCCCCTTCGGCGTGATGGGCGGGTTCATGCAGCCCCAGGGCCACGTGCAGGTGGTGGTGGCGCTGGCGGACGACGGGGCCGATCCCCAGCGCGCCCTGGACCGCCCGCGCTTCTGCATCGGCAGCGGAACCGCCGACGGCGCGGTCGCGCTCGAGGCGGGCATTCCCGACGCCACGCTCGCCGAGCTCTCGGCGCGGGGCCACGACGTGTCGCGGATCGAGGGCTACGGGCGCATCACCTTCGGCAAGGGCCAGCTGATCCGGCGCGACCCGACCGGCGTGCTCTGGGGCGGGAGCGACCCGCGCGCCGACGGCTGCGCCCTGCCGCGCGCCTAGACCCAGGCGCGGTACCCTGGCTGCCGGAGGAACCCCCATGGTGAACCTGCCCGAGAAGGCCGTCCCGCGCGGCGAGCTCTTCGACCGGATGCGCGAGCGCAAGCAGCAGGACGCGGACTGGCGCGGGGGCAAGACCTGGAGCCTCATCTACCCCGCCGGCGAGGAGGTGGACGAGATCCTGCGCGAGGCCAACGGCCTCTACCTCTTCGAGAACGCGCTCAACCCCATGCGCTTTCCGAGCCTGCGCCAGATGGAGCGCGAGGTGGTGGAGATGACCGCCGGCCTGCTGCACGCGCCCGAGGGCGCGGGGGGCTGCATGACCTCGGGCGGCACGGAGAGCATCCTGCTGGCGGTGAAGACCGCGCGGGAGCGCGCGCGCGCCGAGCGCGGCGTGACGAAGCCCGAGCTGCTCGCCCCGGTGACGGCCCACCCCGCCTTCGCGAAGGCCGCGGCCTACTTCGGGCTCGAGCACAAGCAGATCCCGATCGGAGCAGACCTGCGCGCCGACGTGGCCGCGGCCCGCAACCTCATCACGGACCAGACCGCATTCATGATGGGCTCTGCGCCCAACTACCCCCACGGCGTCGTCGACCCGATCCCCGAGCTCGCGGCCCTGGCAGCCGAGCACGGGATCGCCTTCCACGTGGACTCGTGCCTGGGCGGCTTCCTGCTGCCCTTCCTCGAGCGCCTGGGCCACCCGGTGCCGCCGTTCGACTTCCGCATCCCGGGGGTCTCGACCCTCTCGGCGGACGTGCACAAGTACGGCTACTGCACCAAGGGAGCCAGCGTGCTGCTGCACCGGAGCCGCGACTCCATGCAGATCCACCAGGCCTTCATCTACCAGGACTGGCCTGGCGGGATCTACGGCTCGGCCGCCATGGCCGGCGCGCGACCGGCAGCGCCCATCGCCGCCGCCTGGGCGGTCCTGAACGGCCTCGGCTGGGAAGGCTACCTCCAGCTGGCCCAGCGGATCCTCGACGCCACGAAGCGGCTGCAAGAGGGCATCCGCAGCATCGAGCCGCTCCACGTGATCGGCGAGCCCGTGATGGGCGTCTTCTGCTTCGGTGCCGAGGGCGCCGACATCATGGCGATCGGCGACGTGATGGACGATCGCGGCTGGCACCTGGACCGCCAGCACGGCCCGGACGCGCTGCACCTGATGGTGAGCCCGGAGCACGACCGCATCGTGGACCCGTTCCTGGCCGACCTGCGGGACGCCGTGGCGCAGCACGGGACCTCCCGCGGCGTGGAGGCCCGCTACAGCGAATGAGCGAGCCCTACCGGGTGGGTCTCGTCGGGGCGGGCCACATCTCCCGCACCTACGCCCGCGCCCTGGCCGCAATCCCGGAAGGCCGGGTGGTGGCGGTCTGCGCCCGGCGCCCGGAGAGCGCGGAACGCTTCGCCCGGGAGCACGGGCTCGAGCGCGCCGCGGCGTCGCTGGACGAGCTGATCGACGCGGTGGACGTGGTCTGCGTGAACACACCCAACGCGCTGCACGCGGAGCAGGCCATCCGGGCCGCGGAGGCGGGGCGCCACGTCGTCGTCGAGAAGCCCCTGGCCACCACGGCGGCCGAGGGCCGCGCCGTGGTGGAGGCCTGTCGCCGTGCGGGGGTGGGATTGGCCTACGCGGAGGAGCTCGCCTTCGTGCCGAAGTTCGTGCGCGCGAGAGAGATCGTGGCGGCGGGCGAGCTCGGCGCGCTGCGCTACGTGACCCAGCGCGAGGCGCATGCGGGCCCCTACGCGCCCTGGTTCTTCTCGCGGGACGAGGCGGGAGGCGGCGTCGCCATGGACATGGCCTGCCACTCGCTCGAGCTCGTGCGCTGGCTGCTGGGCAAGCCTGCGTGCACCGCCGTGACGGCCTGGCTCGAGGCCGGCCGCGAGGACTCCTGCCTCGACGACCACGCGGTGCTGCACCTGACCTTCGAGGGCGGCGTGTCCGCGTTGTGCGAGGCGTCGTGGGCACTCCAGGGCGGGATGCAGTCGCGGCTCGAGGTCTGGGGTAGCCAGGGAACCCTGGAGACGGAGCTGCTGCACGCCACCGGGCTGCGCACGTACCGTCCCGACGGAGAACGCGCCGGCTGGCGGGCCGAGACCGCCGACTGGCTGTGGGAGAACGGCTACCCGCAGGAACTCTCCCACTTCCTGCGCTGCTTTCGTGAGGGGCGCACGCCCGAGGAGTCCGGCGAGGACGGCGTGCGCGTGCTGGAGATCCTGGAGGCGGCCTACGTCTCCGCCCGCGAGGGCCGCTCGCTGGCGCTGCCGGCGCAGCTGCCTGCGGTGGAGCGCGCCGTCGACCACTGGCTCGGAGATCGGAGGAACACGTCATGAGCGTCCGCATCGAACGCGACGGCCCCGTCACCACCGTCGTCCTCTCGCGCCCGGAGGTCCGCAACGCCGTGGACCAGGCGACGGCCGGGGAGCTGGCCGCCGCCTTCCGCAGCTTCGAGGCCGACGACGACGCGCGCGTCGCCGTCCTCTGGGGCGAGGGCGGCTGCTTCTGCGCCGGAGCCGACCTCAAGGCGGCCGCCGAGGGCCGAGGCTCCAACCGCGTGACGCCCGACGGCGACGGACCCATGGGTCCCACGCGCATGGCTCTGGACAAGCCCGTGATCGCAGCGGTCGCGGGCTTTGCCGTGGCCGGTGGGCTCGAGCTGGCGCTCTGGTGCGACCTGCGGGTGGCCGAGACCGGCGCGGTCTTCGGGGTGTTCTGCCGGCGCTGGGGCGTGCCCCTGGTGGACGGCGGAACCGTGCGCCTGCCCCGGATCGTGGGCATGGGCCGCGCCCTCGACCTGATCCTCACCGGTCGCCCGGTGGCCGCCGAAGAGGCCCTGCGCATGGGGCTGGCGGACCGGGTGGTGCCCGACGGCAGCGCCCGGAAGGCCGCCGAGGCGCTCGCGCGCGACATCGCGCGCTTTCCGCAGCTCTGTATGCGCGGCGACCGGCGCTCGGCATACGACCAGGCCGGGCTCGACGTATCGGCCGCGATGGAGCGTGAGTACGCGTGCGGGATCGAGGTGATCCGCAGCGGCGAGACGGCCGCGGGCGCCGGCCGCTTTGCGGCCGGCGCCGGGCGCCACGGAAGCTTCGACGACTCGCCCTAGAAGTGGATCGCGTCCAGGCTGAGGGCGGACTCGCCCACGGCGTTGTACGTGGTCACCTTGAAGTCCTGCGAGGCCTGGTGCACGCGCATGTAGTAGACCCGCACGGTCACGTTGTCCGGGTTGGCCGAGTCGCGGTAGATGTGTGCCCGCCCGGCCAGCATCTGGCTGCCGCTGGGGGTCAGCATCTCGTAGTCGACGACCTCCTGGCCGTTCCCGTTGACCGTCGGAGCACTGAAGACCAGCGTTCCATCGAAGACGAATGCGCCACTCTCGTCGCGCCAGAAGCTGACGCCCTCCACGGCGGAGGTGTCGAATCCGGGGATGTACACGTTCACGTTTCCGACGTTGCAGGCCATCAGGGGCATGACCAACGCACAGAGCAGGAGCAGGCCCGCAAACCGCAGTCCGCGTCGCATGAGCTCATCCTCCCGACCGACAGGCAACCCACCCACGCCCGCCGGTCACGGACAGGATCGACTCCCTACGGATTCGGGCGTGTGACGCGGCACACGCGCGCGCGGCCGGCGGAGACTTTCGTATGCGACCGCGGACGCTCGCGGGGTGCGAACGCCCGATCGCGCGGCGGCAGCTGGGCTAGGAGGTGGCTCCCGCGACGAGTCGCCAGCCCACGTAGATCAGGGGAAACCCGGGTCCGGGTGTGACGAGGAGCACGATTCCAAGCGCGACCAGCAGACCACCGGAGATCGTGCGGAAGGCGACGCGCATCACGGCTGCAACTCTTCCGGGTCGCCTGCCAGGAAGCGGCGCCCGGCACGGATCCAGCGATCGAGCGCGGAGGGCTCGCCAGGCCGCGCGGGCAGGAGCGCCCACAGGATGGCGTAGAGCCAGACACCGAACCCGTGGAAGAGCGCCAGCAACGCGAACGCGATGCGCACCGCGCTCACCGAGATCTCCAGGTTGCGGGCCAAGCTCTGACAGACGCCGGCGATGCGCCGGTCGGGGTAGTCGCGATGCCACTCGCGGGGATCCCGCAGGCCGCGGGGCCCGCGCGGGCGGGACAGCTCGTCGGTGCGTTCGTCCATGGGTCCTCCCGGGCGCGTGCCTCGTGCTACGCGCAAGCTGCCGGTCGGGTTCAAAGGCCCCGGGGGGCGCGAATCAGGGCCTCCTGGACCACCGAGGCGACCCGCACGCCGTCGCGGGTGTACATGGCGCCCAGGCACAGGCCGCGTCCGGAGTGCGCGACCGGGCTCTCCATGACGTAGAGGAGCCAGTCGTCGAAGCGCGGCGCGCGGTGGAGCCAGAGGGCGTGATCCAGGCTCGCCCCCCGTCGTCTGCCCCAGGGCAGCCCGTGGGGCCGCGCCGCGGTGGACAGCAACGCGCGGTCGCTGGCGTAGGCGAGCACCGCCGTGTGCACCAGGGGATCGTCGGGAAGCGGGCCGCGCGGGCGCATCCACATGCGCTTGCGTGGCTCCTGGGGCGTGCCGTCCGGCTCGTCGGGATCGACGACGTGGGCCTCGATCGGACTGTCGCGGCGGGGCGTGCCCGGCCCGAGCAGCCGGACGCGCTCGTCCTCCCAGTCCGGCAGGGCGTCGGGCTCCGGCGTCTCCGGCATGGCGGCGTCCTGGTGGGAGATGCCTTCCTCGGGCAGCGCGAAGCTGGCCGAGAGGTTGAAGATCGCCTCGCCACCTTGGAGCGCGACCACGCGGCGGGTGGTGAAGCTGCGCCCGTCGCGGATGCGGTCGACGAGGAAGCGGATCGGAGCCTCGTGGCGACCGGGGCGCAGAAAGTAGGCGTGGAGCGAGTGCAGGCAGCCGCGCTCCACGGTGCGCCCGGCGGCGATCACGCTCTGGGCGGCGACCATGCCGCCGAAGAGCCGCCCCTCCCCGCGCCCGCTCTTGCCCACGAAGAGGTCGCGATCCAGCGGTTCGAGGTCCAGGCGCTCCAGCAGCGCGGCCAGGATCGGTGTGGGCTCGTGCATGCGGCGCCGAGTCTAGCGCCCGTTGGTCCGGCTCTCCGGCGCCGGTAGAATCCGCTCCGGCGAGGAGGAATGCGCGCCATGCCGATGCCCGCCGGGATCGGAATCATCGACCTGATGCTCTCCCTGGCACCCGGGGACGCCGCCGCGCCCGAGCCCGGCAGCGACCCCGAGAAGCGGGTCCTCGAGCAGATGGATCGCTTCGGCATCGAGCGCGCGCTGATCCCGGTGTCGCCGGACGCTGCGGCGTCGCTGCGCGCGCTGGCCCGGCATCCGGACCGCTTCTTCGGCACGTGCGAGCTGGACCCGAACCGCGGCATGCAGGAGGTGCGGCGCCTGAAGCAGCTGGTGGAGACCCACGACGTGCGGGCCGCCAGCGCCTTCCCGTGCCGGCTGGTGCCCCAGGTCCCGATCGACCACAAGCGCTTCTTCCCGGTCTACGCGGCGTGCGTCGAGCTGGGCATCCCGATCTGCGTCTCCAGCGGCGTGCCGGACCTGCGCGTCCCCTACGGACCCCAGAAGGTGGAGCGGATCGATGACGTCTGCTTCCACTTCCCTGAGCTCCGCTTCGTGATGCGCGACGGCGGCGAGCCGTGGAGCGAGCTCGCCGTGAAGCTGCTGCTGAAGTGGCCCAACCTCCATTACGCGACCAGCAACCTCGCGCCACGAGACTACCCGCAGGCCATCGTGCGCTACGCGAACACGCGGGGCGCAGACAAGATCTTGTTCGCCGGCGGCCCCTCGCTGGAGCGCAGCTTCCAGGAGCTGCCCGACGTTCCCTTCCGCGATCACGTCTGGCCGAAGTTCCTCCGCGACAATGCACTCCGTCTCTTCTTCGGCGCCTCGCCCGCGCGCTAGCGGCTGCGGAGGGCGTGGCGGACCAGGGGGAGGCGGTCGTTGCCGAAGTACATGTCGTCGCGGTCGATGAAGATCGTGGGGGAGCCGAAGCCGCCGCGCGCGATGAGCTCGTCGGTGTTGGCGCGGAGGGCCTGCTTCACCTCGGGTCGCACGATGCGGTCGCTCAGCGCGCGCCCGTCCAGGCCCACGGAGTCCGCGATGGCCGCCAGCTCGAACTCCTGGGAGATGTCGCGATCCTCGCCCCAGTAGGCCTCGAAGACCGCGCGCGCGAAGGCCGGCAGGGCGCCCTGCTCCTGGGCCACGATGCAGCCCCGCATGGCGGCCACGCTGTTCACCGGGAAGATCGACGGCCAGCCGATCGCGATTCCGTACAGGCGCGCCCAGTCCTGCAGGTCCTTCGCCCACCAGCGCGCCTTGGCCGGAACCGGGTTGGCGCGTTGCTCGTAGACGCTCTCGTTCACCGCGTTGAAGACGCCGCCCACGAGGATCGGCCGCCACTCGAGCGCGGCAGCGGCCTCCTCGGCCACCTCCTCGATCTTGTGGAAGGCGAGATACGTCCACGGGCTTCCGCAGTCGAAGAAGAACTCGAGGCGCGGCATGACTTCCTCCTCCCTCGGCGCACTGCCCAGGGTAGACCAGGCGCGATGGCGATCGGAGCTCGGGCTGCGCTACGGTGTCGCAGCGCGCCCCGGGAGGTGTTTCATGGCGGCCCCCGCCGGTGCGCTCGACCCGGCCCGACTCCCAGGCCACGAATCCCCGCTCAACCGCGACATCCTCGCCGTCCTGCGCCGCCCCGGCGTCGCCTGGTGGCTGCTCGTGCTGCTCTCCGCGAGCGTCTACGCGGCGGGCCTCGCGACCTTCCTCTACCAGACGTTCTACGGTCTGGGCGTCGCCGGCTACAGCGGCCCGATCTTCTGGGGCACCTACGTCGTCACCTTCGTCTTCTGGGTCGGCATCGCCCACGCCGGAACCCTGATCTCGGCGATCCTCTACCTCTTCCGGGCCACCTGGCGCAACGCCATCAACCGCGCCGCCGAGGCGCTGACGGTGATCGCGGTGCTGACGGCCATGCAGATGCTGGCCGTGCACGTGGGGCGCATCTGGAAGGCGCACTGGATCCTGCCGTACCCGAACCAGCGCGGGCTGTGGGTCAACTTCAAGAGCCCGCTGCTCTGGGACACCTTCGCCATCAGCACCTACGCCACCATCTCCGTGGTCTTCCTGTACGTCGGGATGCTGCCGGACCTGGCCGTGGCGCGGGACCGCTCCAGCGGCTGGCGCCGCGCCCTCTACGGCACCCTGGCGCTGGGCTGGCAGGGCACGTCGCGCCAGTGGAAGGCCCACAACCGCAGCGTCCTGCACCTGACGGGCCTCGCCACACCGCTGGTCCTCTCGGTGCACAGCGTGGTGTCGTGGGACTTCGCGGTGTCGCTCGTCCCGGGCTGGCACGCCACGATCTTCGCGCCGTACTTCGTGGCGGGGGCCATCCTGTCCGGCATGGCGCTGGTGGTGACCTTCCTGATTCCGGTACGACGGATCTTCGGGCTCGAGGGCAGCATCACGGCCCGGCACTTCGACCAGATGGCGCGCTTCATCCTGCTGACGTCCATCATCGTCGGCTACGCCTACCTCTTCGAGTACTTCATCGCCTGGTACTCCGGCGTGGAGTACGAACGCACGTCCTTCTTCCTGCGCGCCGCCGGGCCCTACTGGATCTCCGCCTGGATCATGATCGGGTGCAACGCCCTGGTCCCCCAGCTCCTGTGGCTGGGCCGGGTGCGCGCGCACCTGCCCACGCTGTTCGTGATCTCGCTGCTCATCAACGTCGGCATGTGGTTCGAGCGCTACGTGATCGTGGTGACGGGCCTGTCGCGGGAGTTCGATCCGTCCATGTGGGGTCTCTACGTGCCGAGCGCGGCCGAGCTGACGGTGCTGGTGGCCAGCTTCGGCTTCGTCTGCCTCTGCTTCCTGCTCTTCCTGAAGCTCTTCCCGGTGGTCGCCATCGCCGAAGTGAAAGAGCTCTCGATCAGCGAACGCGGCTCCGCAGGCTGACGCGCTGCACGCCAACGCGAGGGCTGTCGGCCCACACCTCGTGCTAGCCTCTCGCCATGCTCGAGCGGCTGGTCAGCACCGTCAGGCTCGCCAGCGTCCTGCCGGCCTTGGCGCGCTTCCGCCCCGGCGGTCGCTACACCGTCGCCGACCGGCTGGAGGAGCGGGCCCGCAGCTACGGCGAGGCCACATTCCTGGCCTTCGGCGAACGGCGGGTCTCCTACCGGGAGACCGACGCCCGAGCCAACCGGGTCGCACACTGGGCGCTGGCGCGCGGCATCGGCAAGGGCGACCCGGTCGCGCTGCTGATGGAGAACCGGCCCGAGTACATCTTCAGCTGGGGCGGACTCGCCAAGCTCGGCGCCATCAGCGCGCTGATCAATACGAATCTCGGCGGCCGCGCCCTCGACCACGCGCTCCAGACGGCGGGGGCGCGCCACCTGGTCGTGGGAAGCGAGTGCCTGGAGCGCCTGGGGAGCGCGTCGCCCGAGACCCTGGCCGGGCTCGAGATCTGGGAGTACGCCGACGCTGAGGCCACGGGCGAGCGTCCGCGCGAGCTGGACGGAAGCGACCTCCTGGACCTGGACCGAGACCTCGCCGACTGCCCGATCGACGACCCGGGCCGGCGCCTGCGCGAGGACCTGCGCACCGGCGACGATCTCTTCTACATCTACACCTCGGGGACGACCGGCAATCCCAAGGCCGCCCGCTTCAGCCATCTGCGCTTCTTCCAGGGCGGCGACGGCTTCGCCTGGATGTGCGGGACCAGCCCGGACGACGTCGAGTACCTGGTGCTGCCGCTCTACCACACGGCGGGCGGCGTGGTGGCCGTGGGGCGCGCGCTCTGCGGCGGCGCCAGCCTGGCGCTGCGCCGGCGCTTCAGCGCCTCGCGTTTCTGGGACGACTCCCGCCGCTACGGGGCCACCTGCTTCCAGTACATCGGAGAGCTCTGCCGCTATCTCCTGGCCCAGCCGGAGCGCGCCGACGACGCCGACAACCCGATCCGCATCGCGGTCGGCAACGGCATGCGACCCGACATCTGGCAGGCGTTCCAGGAACGCTTCGGCATCGAGCGCGTGATCGAGTTCTACGGCGCCACGGAGGCCAACACCGGCTTCGTGAACTACGACGGCAAGGTGGGCGCCGTCGGCCGCATGCCCTTCCAGCAGCTCACCAACGCCAGGCTCGTGCGCTTCGACGTGGAGACCCAGACCCACCCGCGCGACGAGGACGGCTTCTGCATCGAGTGCGCGCCGGACGAGCCGGGAGAGCTGCTGGGCAAGGTGCCCCAGAGCCGGCTCGTACCCCAGGGACGCTTCGAGGGCTACACCTCGCGCGAGGACAGCGAGCGCAAGCTCCTGCACGACGTCTTCCAGAAGGGGGACGCCTGGTTCCGCAGCGGCGACCTGCTCTACCGCGACGACGAGGGCTACTACTACTTCGTCGACCGCATCGGCGACACCTTCCGCTGGAAGGGCGAGAACGTCTCCACCCAGGAGGTGGCGGAGATCCTGGCCGCCCTGCCCGGCCTGGAGCTGGCGAACGTCTACGGCGTCGAGGTGCCCCACGCGGACGGCCGCGCGGGCATGCTGGCCTACGTGCCCAAGGCCGGCGCCGAGTTCGATGGCACCCGCTTCTACGCCTTCGTGGAGGAGCAGCTCCCGCGCTACGCGGCCCCGGTCTTCGTGCGCGCGCTGACCGAGGCCGACGTCACCGGCACCTTCAAGCTGCGCAAGGTGGCGCTGCAGCGCGAGGGGTTCGATTGCGAGCGCATCGACGATCCCATCTGGCTGCGAGACGACGCGGCCAAGACCTACCTGCGCCTGACCCCCGCCCTGCTGGCCGAGATCCGGAGCGGCGAGCGCAGCCTGTGACGGGTCTGCGAACCGCGGCGGCTCAGCCCGACGCGGGGGACGCCGCGGGCAGGCGCCCTTCCAGGTAGGCACGCACGGCCGGATCCAGCTCCAGGACCAGGGCCTCGTCCCGCGTCTGGAAGCCTGCCCACACGATCTCGCGCCGATCGATCACGACGTCGGGGTCGCCGGACAGGTCCAGCCGGAAGACGTGCAGGTGGTCGCGCTTGCCGAGATGGCACAGCTGGGTGCGCCCGACGAGATGCAGCGTCCCGGGAGAAACCTCGATCCCGACCTCCTCTCCGAGCTCCCGTGCGCCCGTCGCGGCCGGCGCCTCCCGGCGTCGCCGCATGCCGCCCGGCAACGAGGTGCCGGGGCGGTACGAGTGGCGCACCAGCAGCACCCGCTCTCCGCTCCAGACCGCGACGTAGACGCCGTGGGTCTCGGGTCGCGCGACCCGCCACCAGACGCGCAGGCCCAGCCAGGCCAGGCGCAGGCCCAGCTGCCAGGCACGATCCCGAGCCCCCACTCTTGCGTCCATCCGAGTAGGATAGGGATGCAGCGGAGGAACGGATGCAGATGCGGATTCGACGCGGGATGGCGGTCGCGGCGGCGCTGGCGGTGTGGGGAGCCGCCGCGCCCGCGAAGGCGGCCCAGGAGCTGCTGTACGGGGCCGAGGGCAACAACCTCCGGCGCTTCGACACCGACACGATCGGCCTCGATGCGCTCCGCGAGCAGATCCTGATCGAGCGGGCCAGCGCCGCCGCGGACGGCGGGGCGAGCTACGACCCCGAGTCGCGCTTCCGGGACGTGAACGGCATGATCTGCATGCTCCCGGACGGGAGCGGACGCTTCGTGGCCGGCGAGGACACCGGCCAGCCGAACCCGCCCGCCGGCTGGGGCATCTTCGATCCCGGGGGCACGCAGGTCGGGAAGCTCACGCCCACCTACCAGAACGCCGCGCCGGAGCCCTTCGGCTGCGCGTTCGACGCCCAGGGGCGCCTGTTCACCAGCGACATCGGAGACGCCGGAGCCAGCGGCAGCAATGGCCAGCTGACGCTGTGGTTTCCGCCCTTCGACCAGTTCCCGGGGCCGGCGGGCGCCTACCCGAACACGAACGCCACCAGCAGCAACTTCTGCAAGATCGCCGTCGACATCGGCAACGCCTCGGGAGTGGCCGTGGACCGGGACGGACGCGTCTACGTGGCGTCACCGAGCGGCCTCGTGATCCGGCGCTTCCTGCCTCCGTTCCCCGATTCCGTGGCGGACTGCACCGGTACGGATCCCCAGGGCTCGCCCATGGCCGGCGTGCAGGAGGAGCTCTTCGCCGCGGCCGACGTGCTCCAGGGAATGCTGAGCTTCAGCGGGCTGGCCTTCTCGGCGCGCGGAACGCTCTACGCGGCCAGCGTGGCCACCGGCCGCATCGGCGAGTACGACCAGGACGGGAATCTCCTGCGCCTGGTGCTGGCCCCGCCGCTCAACGCGCTGCCCCCGCCGACGGGAACGCCCCAGGGCCTGGCGGTCGGCGCCGACGGAACCCTCTACTACGCGGACCTGGATCTCGTGGGCACGTTCCCGGACCTCTCGCCCGGCCCCGACGGCAAGATCCGGCGCATCCGTTTCGACCCCCAGACCGGGGATCCCCTGCCTCCGGAGATCGTGCGAAGCGGCCTGCGCTTCCCGGACGGGCTCGGGATCCTGCCGGGAGACCTGGAGCCGCGGGACTCGCCCAGCTACGGCGGCAACCTGCAGCGCAGCTTCTTCCAGCCCCTCGAGTCCATCGTGACCCCGGACAACGTGGACGAGCTGGAGGTGATGTGGCGGCTCCCGACGGGCGCCATCATCACGGGTCAGCCGGCCGTCGCGACCGTGGACCTGGGCAGCGGGCCGACCCAGGTGGCCTACGTGCTCTCGTGGGACGGCAACGTCTACGCCGCGCTCCTCTCCACCGGGAGCGAGCTCTGGCGCTTCACGACCGACGAGCAGCCGGGCGCCACCTTCCCCTACGCCGCCTCGGTGGCGGTGGAGCGCGTGAACGGGCAGGACCTCGTCTTCATCGGCGCGGGCGAGGTGATGTACGCGCTGGACGCGGTCAGCGGCGAGGAGGTGTGGCGCTTCACCGCGGGGACCGGCTGCGTCGACGCGCAGGGCAACCCGCCCGGGCTGTGCGGGTTCGACGGCGAGCGCAACGAGATCGAGTCGTCCGCCGCCGTCGTCGCCGGGCTCGTGCTCTTCGGCATGGACGTGAACGACCGGGACACCGGCAAGGGCGGCTTCTACGCCGTGGACGCGGCCGACGGCCGCCTGCGCTGGTTCTTCGACCTGGAGAGCGGCCAGGTCTGCACCCCGTTCGCCGGGGACGACGTCCGCTTCTACGACCCCTATCACAGCGAGGCCGAGCTGGGCCTGCCCGCCGGCTTCCTGGGGAGCCGACCCGGCTGCGACCACCCGCGCACGCCGAACGGCTGCGGCAACGTGTGGTCGTCGCCGGCCGTGGACGTCGGCCGTGGGCTCGTGTTCTTCGCCTCGAGCAACTGCGACACCGATCTCGACCCCGGCACGAATCGCCCGCCGCCGCCGATGCCACCCTACGACGAGGCGCTGGTGGCCCTGCACCTGGACGGCACCCCCGCCTGGCGCTGGCGTCCGCGCGAGGTGGACAACCAGGACCTGGCGTTCGGTGCGCCCCCGAACCTGTTCAGCATCGAGGCGGCCGGACAATGGTTCGAGGTGGTGGGTGTCGGCAACAAGGACGGCACTTACTACGTCGTCGACCGCGACGGCGTGAACCGGACCACGGACATGCGCTGGGACGATGTCGATCCCTCGGGCCTCCCGTACTGGGCCACACAGGTGGTGCCCGGCGGCTCACTGGGCGGGATCATCGGCGCGGCGTCGATCGACACCGATCGCCGCCGCCTCAGCTTCGCCACCGCGCCGGGCGAAGATCCGCTCCAGCCCCAGCAGCCCACCCTGCACACCCTCGACATGGACACGGGCGCGGTGGTCTGGGACAACGGCGCAGCCTTCAGCGACTCGAGCTTCGCGCCCACCAGCGGCATTCCGGGCGTCGTCTTCCAGGGCTCGGTGCTGAACCCGCAGCTCCGCTTCTGGCGCAGCCAGCTCGACTCGGGCGACTTTCTCGGCTTCGTGGTGGTGAACGAGGCGCTCTTCGGGAGCGCCGTGGCCTCCGCCGCTACCGTTTCGGGAGGAATCGTGCTCGTCGGCGGCGGTGTCGGGGCCCGCTCCTCGAATCCCCAGAGCGTCTCCGACCAGACCTCCCGCATCCCGCATGATCTCGTGGCCTTCTGCGTACCCGGAACGCCGCCATGCCCCTCGGGCATGCCGTGCGGCCTCGGCTTCGAGCTGGTGTTGCTGGCGCCGCTGCTCGCCCGGCTGCGGCGGGCCTGCCGACGTGACTGACTCGGGCCTGCTCGCCCTGGCGGTCTTCTTCGGCTGCGTCGTGCTCGGGCGCTTCGTGTCCGAGTCGGCTCTGGCGCGCCTCGAGCCGGAGCGCCAGAAGGCGCTCCAGGCCGCGAACGCCCGGGTGCGGCTCCACGGCCTGCTCGGCGCCGCGGCAACGCTGCTGCTGGCGCTGTCCCTGCCGCAGCTGGCGCCGTACGTGGTGGCGGCCTACGTGGCCTTCTACCTCGCCATCTCCTACGCCGCCGTGCGGCAGGCGAAGGCACCCGCCTCCTACCTGCGGGCCCACGCCGTCTACACCGTGCTCTACCTGGCGGGCCTGGTCGGCGCGCTGGCGCTGATCTACCGCAGTCCGGCGGGCCCGGAGGGCTAGATCACGTCCTTCTCCCGCAGCTCGCCGATCGCGTCCCAGTCGTAGCCCAGCTCGAGCAGGATCTCCTCGGTGTGCTGACCGAACTCGGGCGCGGGAGCGCGGATGCCACCCGGCGTCTCGGACAGCCGCACCGGCACGCCCAGCATGGGCGTCTTGCCGTGGGTGGGATGCTCGAAGTCCACCACGTAGTCGTTGGCGAGCACCTGCGGGTCCGTGGGCAGGTCCGCGAGCGCGTTCACCACCGTGAAGATGAAGTCGCCGCGATGCTCGCGCAGGATCCGCAGCCACTCGTCGCGGGGGCGCGTGGCGAAGATCTCGTCCAGGATCGCGACGCAGGCCTCGCCGTTCTGCGCGCGCGCGCGCAGGTCGCGGAAGCGCTCGTCCTCGGCCAGCTCCGGCCGATCGAGGGCGTCGCAGAAATCCGCCCAGTAGCGGTCGGGCTGGAGCATCGAGAGGGCGATCCAGCGCTCGTCGCCGCAGCGGTAGTGGTTCCAGAGCGGGTTGCCCGCGCGCGCGCGCGACATGCGCGGGATCGGGAATCCCATCATCAGCAGCGAGGAGACCGAGAGACCCTGGAGCCACATCATGCTGCCCAGGTGGGAGGCGTCCACCTCTTGCCCCATGCCGTGGCGCTCGCGCGCGAAGAGCGCGGCCAGCACGCCGTAGGCCAGCATGACCGCACCCATCTGGTCGGCCACGCCGCCGGAGATCGGGAGCGGCGGATGCTCGGGCTCGCCGGCCGCCAGCATGATCCCCGAGCGCGCGAGACCCAGGTGATCGAAGGAGGGCTCGCCGCTCTCGGGCCCCTCGGGCCCGTAGCCCGTGGCGCTGGCGTAGATCAGGCGCGGGTTGTGCCGGGAGAGCGTGGCGTAGTCGAGCTCGAGGCGCGCCGCCACGCCCCGGCGGAAGTTCTGGACGAAGACGTCGGCGCCGGCCACCAGCTTGTACACCACCTCGCGCGCCTCGGGACGCTTCAGGTCGAGGGTGATGCTCTTCTTGTTGCGGTTGTTGGCCTCGAAATAGAAATTGGGCCGCTCCGAGATGTCCAGGCCGGACATCTGCAGGATGCCCCGGCCAGGGTCGCCCGCCACGCGGTCCTCGATCTTGATCACCTCCGCACCCAGGTCCGCCAGCATGACCGAGGCCACGGGTCCCTGCTGCCAGATGGTCCAGTCGATGACCTTGATCCCGTCGAGGGGCATGGGCATGGGGGTTCGTTCTCCTTCGCTACTGGAGGTAGTTGCTGCCGCCGATGCGCGCGGCCTTGGGATCGATCCGGACGTGCACGACGGCCACGCGTCCCGACGCCAGCGCGCGTTCCAGCGCCGGGCGGATGGCCTCGGGCTGCTCCACGTACTCCGCGTGGCCGTCTACCAGCTCGGCCAGCTTCTCGTAGCGGGCCGGCAGCAGGCTGGCGATGGGCGGGGAACCGGACGGCAGCATGTGGTCCTGGATCAGGTGGCCCGCGATGCCCTCGTTGTTGGCCACCACTACAACCACCGGCGCGTCCAGCCGCGCCGCCGTCTCCACCGCCATGGCCGCGGCGCCGAAGGCGTAGTCGCCGAGGACCGCCACGGACGGACGCTCGGGACAGGCGAGCTTGGCGCCGATGGCGTACGGGAGCCCCGTGCCCATGCAGCCCGTGGTGCCGGCGTTGAAGCGGCCGCGCTCCACGAAGCTCGCCAGCACGGCCCGGCAGATGCCCATGATGGTCTCGCCTTCCTCGGTCAGGATGGCGTTGCGCGGCAGCACCCGACTCACCTCGCGCACCAGCCGGTAGGGGTTGATGGGTACGCCGTCGCTCTCCAGCACCCCGCGCAGCTTGCGGTCGTTCTCGGCCGCGCGCGCGCGCAGCGAGGAGAGCCAGCTGGCCGACGTGGCCAGCGAGCGCCCGTCGAGTGCCTCGCACAGGCGCTCGACCGCCACCGCGGCATCGGCGACGACGCCGAGCTCGACGTCGGCGGCGCTCGTCATCTCCTCGGCCACCACGTCGATCTGCGCAATGCGCACGTCGTCGCAATAGCGCGGCGGGCGCCCGAAGCCGAAGATCCAGTTGAAGCGGCCGCCCACCATCAGGATGGCGTCCGCACCCGCCAGGGCGGCGGAGCGAGCGGCGTTCACCAGCCGGGGATCGTCGTCGGGCACCACGCCCCGCGCCATCGGCGAGGCCACGTAGGGAATGCCGCGAGCAACCAGCCGCTCGAGCGCAGCTCCCGCACCCGACCAGCCGGCCCCCTTGCCCACCAGCACCAGCGGCCGCTCGGCCCGGGCCAGCAGCTCCGCGACCCGATTGATGGCGTTCGGGTCCGGATGGGGAGCGGCCACCTCCGGCGCGCGGCGCAGGACGGCCTGCTCCTCGGGGATGCGACGGGAGACGAGCTGGCCGGGAAAGTCCAGGTAGACGCCGCCCGGCCGACCCGCCTGCGCGCGGGCCAGCGCCAGGTGCAGCCACTCGCCGATGCGGTCCGTGCGATCGACGGTCCCCGTCCACTTGCAGCCCGGCCGGGCGAACGCGGTCTGGTCCGCCTCCTGGAAGCCGCCGACGCCGCGGGTGCCGGCGTAGGCGGAGCCGCCGAGCACGAGCAGCGGCATCCCGCTCTCGCTGGCCACGTGGAGCGGGGTCACCGCGTTGGTCATGCCCGGACCGGAGCCGGTCACGAGCACGCCCGGCTTGCGCCGCAGCCAGCCCCAGGCAGAAGCCATGAAGCCCGCGTTCTCCTCGTGGCGACAGCCCACGACCTTCAGGCCCTCCGCCTGCGCACCGGCGAAGACCTCGATCATGGGACCCGCCACGACGCCGAAGAGCGTGTCGATGCCGGCGGCCTTGAGCTGCCGCGCCACGATGCGCCCGCCGTCGATCTCCGCCATCCGCCCTGCACCTCGCTCCGAGGCGGCCGATTGTACCCCGACCCCGGGTCGGGGGCGTCCCCCGCAGCCGGTCCGGCTCGGTACCCTGGGAAGCGCCCGTGGACGACACCCGCGAGGAGGCTCCCCCGTGACGACCAGCGATCCCGGCGTCGAGCTGCTCCAGTTCCCCTACTCCCACTTCAACGAGAAGGCGCGCTGGGCGCTCGACTGGAAGCGCGTTCCCCACCTGCGCACCCACTTGCTTCCCGGCACCCACGCGGGGACGGTTCGCAAGCGGACGGGGCAGACCATGGTGCCCGTCGTGCGGCTGGGCGAGGAGCACGTGCCCGGCTCGGCGCGGATCATCGACGAGCTGGAGCGCCGGTACCCGGAGCCGCCCCTCTACCCGAAGGACCCCGAACTGCGCCGACGCGCGCTGGAGATCCAGGAGCGCTTCGACGAGGAGTTCGGCCCGCGGATCCGCCAGGCGCTCTTCTCGGTGCTGATCGACGAGCCCGGCTACGTGTGCCGGATGTTCGCGTCGCCCCACCCCTGGCCCGTGCGCGCGTTCTACCGCGCCATCTTCCCCATCGGCCGGATCCAGATCCGGCGCGCCTACCACTTCGACGACCCGCAGGAAGTCACGCGCGCGCACGCGGCGACCCGCGCCGCGCTCGACTTCGTGGCCACGGAGGCGGGACCCACCGGCGCCCTGGCGGGAGACGAGTTCAGCGTGGCGGACCTGGCGGCTGCGGCCCTGCTGGCGCCGGCGGCGAACCCGCCGGATTCCCCGATGACGCGGCCCGAGCCGATGCCCAAGAGCGTCCGGCGCTGGACGGAGCAATGGCAGGACCACCCGGGCGTGGCCTGGGTGCACGCCAGCTACCGGCGTCACCGCTCCCCGTCGGCGGAGGTGCGGACCTAGCTTCCGCGCAGGTTCAGGCGCTGGTCGCTGCCGGCGCCCAGGTCCTTGATCACCACGTCCGCCAGGTGGCTGGGAAGCTGCAACGCCTCCGCCACCATCTGCATGCCCTTCACCTCGTTCGGGTGCACGTGGCCGTCCACGGCGGCGATGATCGCGATGTCCGACACCAGCTTCAGGCACTGCTTGCGGTCCAGGTCCTGGGAGATGCCGTTACCGAGGGAGTACATCTCCTGGACGTAGGTCTCGAAGCCCGCCTCGCCGGCAAAGCCGCGAGCCCGCTCGGCCAGGTCGCGGCCCACGAGCTCGCACAGCCAGTGGTACTCGACGGTGTCGATCTCGTTGTCCGACGCGCACAGCAGGAAGCCCGCCAGGGCCAGGAAGCCCATGACCTCTTCGGGATGGTCGAGGCGGTCGATCTGCACGTGGTCGGCGTCCATCTGGCAGAGCTGATCGTGGCAGGCGTTGTCGGCGCCTTCCATGCTGTTGCACGCCTCGACGGCGCCGGCGCCGAAGAAGTGGCTGAAGTACTCACTCTCCGCGAAAGCGTGGCTGCAGGCGACGCGGATCGGGAGCAGCGGGTGCGTCTCGTCCATGCCCTCGCCGGCGATTTTGGTCTTGACCCAGTCGTCCATCTGGTCCTGGAACTCCTCACCCACGCCCAGGTACTGGCCCGGCAGGCCCGAGGCGAGCTTCAGGAAGACGCGGGTGGCGAGGCTCGGGTCCTGGCAGCAGAGCAGGCCGAAGCGGTCCGCCGAGATCTCGCTGGCGCGCATCCAGCGCAGCATCAGCATGGTCTGATCCCAGCTGAGGCGCGCGTCATCGTCCATGGGGTTGAGCAGCGCGCCACCGGGCAGCCGGCTGTGCTGGAGGATCCCGTGGCCGAGCTCGTGACCCACCAGGAACAGCAGCTCCGGACGCGTGAAGCGCTCCACCGCCTGGGAGGTCACGACCACCAGAAGGCCCTCGCTGTCGGGCAGTGTCATGCAGAAGGCGTTCAGCACCGGCGCCGGCGTCACGTAGAGCTCCACCGGCATCTCGAGACCGAGCAGCGTCTTCACGGTCGTCAGCACTTTGTGGAGATAGGGCGAGACGCTCTCGGTGATGCGCAGGCTGGCGGAGAGCTGGCGCCGCTTCTCGGCCATCAGGGTGTGGCCGACGCCGCCCTGGATGCGCTCCAGGCTCGTCTGGATCGAGGGGTCCGCCAGCAGCTGCTGGAAGAGCTCCTGGTCCCGGGCCAGTCGAATGAGATGGGGGTCCGGCCGGTTCACCGGCATGCGCAGCTTGACGGTCGCCTCGCTCACGCACGACTCCTCGGGCCGCCAGGGTCGTAGAGCACCTCTTCGGCACGCGCCGGCCCGGACTGGAGAGGCGGCCGCGGCGACCGGCAGCTCCGACGCCAGGGGCCCGCGCCGGATACCGATCCAGCGTTACGTCTGGCGCGGGGCGCTGCGCGCCAGCTCGGCGGCGCGGCCGGCCATGTCCAGCACGACGTCGCCGAAGGCTGCGATCTTCTCGTTGTCGGCCGCGCCGCGCACGTAGCGCGCGTACTGGGCCTCCAGCACGCACGCCATCTTGAAGCGCGCCAGCACCACGTAGTAGTCCATCCGCTCCACGGGCAGCGGGCTGCGCTCCGCGTAGCGCGACACCAGCTCGGCGCGCGTCGGCATCCCCTCGTAGTCCACGTAGCTCTGGCCCACGTCCTCGCCGGGATCCGGCCAGCCCATCAGGACCCAGGCCAGGTCGAGCAGCGGATCGCCGACCGTGGACATCTCCCAATCCACCACGGCGGCCAGGCGCGCTGGCGCGCCGTGCCGGAACATCACGTTGGCAAACTGGTAGTCGCCGTGGAGGATGCCCGGGGTGAAGGACGCCGGCGTGTTGCGGCGGAGCCAGTCGGCGGCTGCGTCCAGACCGGGAATCTCGCGGAAGCGCGCGCGCTCGAGATGGGCCAGCCAGCGGTCCACCTGGCGCTCCAGGAACCCCTCCGGCCGACCGAAGCCCTCGAGCTCCACGCCGCGCCAATCCACCTGCCCCAAGGCCGCGATCGCGTCCACCAGCTCGAAGGCCAGGCCGCGGCGGGCGTCGAGGTCGCGGTCGAAGGGAGCCGGCCAGGAGTCGCCCATGCTCATGGGTGACCAGCCGTCCACGAACTCCATCACGTAGAAGCAGGCCCCGTCCATCACGTCGGGATCGTCGCAGCCGGCGAGCACGCGCGGATGCGGCACGTCCGTGTCGCGCAGCGCCGACAGCACCCGGTACTCGCGCAGCATGGTCTCGTTGCGGCCGCTCGGAATTCGCCGCGGCGGCCGGCGCAGCGCCATGCGCGCGTCTCCGCGGCGCAGCTCGAAGATCTCGTTGGAGGCGCCTCCGCTGACGAAGCGCAGCGACAGCGATTCGCCCGCCCCAGGCAGACCGCTGGCGTCCAGCCAGCGGGAGAGGCGTTCGAGATCGAGCGCCGGGGCGCTGCCGGCTCCGCCGGCCGCCTCCCCGCTCACTGGTTCCCCACCTCGTGCTCGAGCCAGCGGCCGAGCTTGCTCCGGGCCCAGGCCTCGCGCTCCGGCAGGTACTCGCTCGGCCACGGGCCGGCGGCCGGCGTGTGACTCTTCAACACCCGTCGCGCGACCTGGGTCTTGTGCACCTCCGTCGGACCGTCCACCACCGCCATCACCGGCACGCCCGCCCACATGCGGTGGAGCGGCATCTCGTTCGAGACGCCGAGCGCCCCGTGCACGTGCACCGCACGTCCGACGACGTCCCCGAGCACCTTCGGCGTCCAGGCCTTGACGGCGGAGATGTAGGTGCGCGCCTCCTCGCTGCGGCCGCGGTCGATCAGCCAGGCGGCGTACAGCACCAGCAGCCGGAACTGCTCGATCTCGATGAAGGAGTCGGCGACGGCGTGCTGCACGGCCTGCTTGCGCGCGAGTTCCTCGCCCTGGGTGCGGCGGGAGAGCGCGCGCTCGCACAGCATGTCGAAGGCGCGCTTCAGCTGGCCCACGCTGCGCATGGCGTGGTGGATGCGCCCGCCGCCGAGCCGCGCCTGCGCGATCGCGAAGGCCTGTCCTTCGCCACCCAGGAGGTTCTCCGCGGGGACCCGCACATCGTCGTAGCGGAGATAGCCGTGCGCTCCCTCGCCGAGCGTTTCACCCGCCAGTCCGCTCCAGCGCACCACGTTCACGCCCCGTGCGTCGCTCGGGACCAGGAACATGGAGGCGCCCTGATAGACCGGCACGTCCGGATCGGTGATGCACATGACGATCAGGAACTCGGCGTAGGGCGCGTTCGACGAGAAGTACTTCTCGCCGCGGATGCACCAGCCGTCGCCGTCGCGCTCCGCGCGGCAGCGGAACTCCTTCGGGTCCGAGCCCGCCTGGGGCTCGGTCATCGAGTAGCAGGACACGATCTCGCCGGTGAGGAGCGGCTCCAGGTAGCGCCGCTTCTGGGCGTCGGTTCCGTACGCGGCCAGGATCTCGGCGTTGCCCGAGTCCGGGGCCTGGCAGCCGAAGACCGTCGGCGCCCACAGCGAGCGGCCGAGCAGCTCGTTCATGAGCGCGAGCTTCACCTGCCCGAAGCCCTCGCCCCCGAGCTCGGGTCCCAGGTGGCAGGCCCAGAGATCGCGCTTCTTCACCTCCTCCTGGAGCGGGCGCAGGATGCTCCGCGTCGTCGGGTTGCGAACGTCGTAGGGCGCACCGCTGTCGGGCCACAAGACGTCCAGCGGCTCGACCTCCTCGCGCACGAAGGCGTCGATCCAGTCGAGCTTCTCCTGGAATGCGGGCTCGGTCTCGAAGTCCCATGCCATGCGACCGACAGGATACACCCGGGCCCGCGACGCCGGGAAGCCACCGCGGCGCTCGACTCGGTCCGACCGTGTGCTACCCACGGGCGCGGTGTTCCTGCGCAGCCTCCTCACCGCCAGCCTCGGCGCCGCCCTGCTCCTGGCGGCGGCCTGCGCGGCCCCGGCGCCCGCGCCCCAGCCCACCCGCATCCAGCCGTCGCGGCTGCCCCAGTCACTGGAGATGCCGGCGGTGGCGTGGTTCGACGACTACAACGAGGTGCTCGCGGGCACCATCACGCGCTACGGCTTCCTGCTGCCACGCACCCTCGACCTGAAGACCCAGGTGGGCAGCGCGCGCTGTGTGGGGGGGGCGCCCGTGAAGGTGATGCCTCCCGCGGCGCTGCCGCCGGCGCGTTGCGACGGCGTGCGCGGGATGGCGCAGCTCACCTGCAGCGACGGCCGCGCGCTGCTCTTCGAGTGGAGCGCCGATCCCGAATGCGCCTCGGGCTTCGGCAAGGGGCGCGACGCCGACGGGAATCGCCTGCACCTGGTCTACGGCGGATCGCCCGAGCGGGCGAAGACGGCCCTGAACGAAGCGGTCCGCTCCCAGGCGCGCAGGCCGGCACTGCCCGCGACGGGCGGCGAAGCCGCCCACGGCATCGGCACCGGCACCGCCTTCTTCGTGAGCTGGGACGGCCACCTGCTGACCAACCACCACGTGATCGACCAGGCCACCCGGGTGCAGGTGAAGCTCGACGATGGCGACCTGGTGGACGCCGAGATCGTGAGCCGCGATCCCGACAACGACCTGGCCCTGCTGAAGGTGAAGGCCATCCGCCGCCCGCTGCCCGTGCGCCGCACCAACGACCTGGCGCGCGGCACCGAGGTGATGGTGCTCGGCTACCCCCTGGTCACCCTTCAGGGCTCCGACCAGAAGGCGACCTTCGGACACGTGAACGCGCTGAAGGGCATGCAGGGCGACGACCGCTACACGCAGGTGGACGCTCCGGTGCAGCCCGGCAACTCCGGCGGCCCGCTGATGAACCAGCGCGGTGAGGTGGTCGGCGTGATCACGGCCATCCTGAATCCGCTGGCCACGGCGGCGGTCGCCGGCGTGATCCCGCAGAACGTGAACTACGCCCTCAAGTCCGACTACGCCCATCAGATGCTGAGGCGCCGCCTGGGCTCCGACTGGCGCGCGGAGAAGGAAGCCACCTCGCCCGGCAGCTGGGAGGCCCTGGCGAGCAACGTGGAGGCCTCGGTGGTGCTGGTGGTGGCCGAGCGATGAGGACGATCTGGACCCGGATCGCGCTCGTGGTGGCGCTGGCGGTGGTGGCGCCCGGCACCCGGGCCGAGGAGGAGCCGGCGGCCAGCCTGCGGATCGTCGGCTCGGGCTACACGATGCCGCGCTTCACTCGCGGCTGGGCCGAGGCCTTCGAGCGCGCCCACGACGTGCGGGTGGAGATCGTCAGCACCGGAACCTCCACCGCGCCGCCTGCATTGCTGTCCGGAGAGGCGGACGTCGGCAGCATGACCCGCCCGCTGAACGACGCCGAGCGCGAGGCGTTCGAGCGCCGCCACGACCGCCAGCCGGTCGCGATCCCCGTGGCCGCCGACGCCCTGGTGGTGTTCGTGAACGGGAGCAACCCGCTCGAGGGACTCAGCCTGTCCCAGATCGACGCGGTCTTCTCCCAGACGCGGCGCTGCGGCCACGACGAGGACGTCACCACCTGGGGTCAGCTCGGCCTCGCCGGCGACTGGAGCGACCGCGCCATCGGCCTCTACGGCCGGCGGCCCGGCTCCGGCACCGGCACCTACTTTCGGGACGTGGCGCTCTGCGGCGGCCGCTTCAAGGATTGGCTGCGCATCAACCCGGGCGGCGCGTCCGCCGCGCTCGCCGTGGCGGAGTCACGCTTCGCCATCGGGTTCGGCAGCCGCAGCGACGCCATCGAGGGCATGAAGCCGCTGGGGCTGGCGGCGAACGGCGCCGGGACGTTCGCGCGACCCACGGCCGACGGCGTGGCCTCGGGCAGCTACCCGCTCGGGCGGCTCCTGTACTTCTACGTGCTGGCTCCAGCCGACGGCGCGCCGCTGCGGAGCGAGCTGCGGGCCTTCCTGGAGTACGCCCTGTCCGAGGAAGCCCAGGCGGCGGTGGAGAAGGCCGGCTTCCTGCGCGCTCCGCAGAGCGCGGCCGCGGCGCTGTCCGAGCTGCTGGGCTCCGACTAGCAGGCCGCCCCAAGACGAAGTCTTGGGTCGGCTTGCGCCGCAAACGGAGCCCTTCGGGCTCCGTCAGCTAGCCGGCCGACCCTTTGGGTCGGCTTGCGCCGCAAACGGAGCCCTTCGGGCTCCGTCAGCTAGCCCCGCGCACGGCCCCAGGGCTCGAGCCTGCGGTACGCGAGCGCGCCCAGCGCCGCCAGCGGATAGCCCACCATCACGTACGAGCCCGCAAAGACGGCGAACTCCGGGCGATCGAAGCCCGCGAGCGCCACGATCGCCGCCAGCCCCACGTTCTTCACGGAGAACTCGATCGCGAAGGTGAAGCGGTCGGGACCCGGGAGGCGCAGCGCCAGCGACACGGCCAGGCCCAGGGCCGCCGCCCCCGCGGTCCAGAGGAAGGCCAGCCCCAGGTTCCGGAAGACCTCCGACACCAGGCCGCTCTGGTCCGCGCGCAGCGCCGCGGTGAAGAGGACCGCGAGCAGCACCAGCACGAGGCCGCGCAGTCGCGCGGCGTGATGCTCGGCCACGTGCGGCCGGCGCCGCCGCAGCTCCATCCCGAGCGCGATCGGAAGCACGACCAGCACGACGAGCTGTCCGATCAGGGGGACCACCGACACCGCGACGCCGCCTTCCTCGCCCACGAACCAGGCGAAGCCGGTGGCCGTCACCAGCGGCAGCGCCACCACCGCCAGCAGCGACGAGACCGCGGTCAGGGTGACCGAGAGCGCCGTGTTGGCGCCGGCCAGGAACGTGAACACGTTGGAGATCCCGCCCCCGGGCGCCGCCGTGACCAGCACGACGCCCGCCGCCACGCCCGGCTCGGGCCGCGTCGCGGCCAGCAGACCGGCGGCCAGCAGGGGCAGCACGGTCCACTGGGCCAGGGTGCCGACGAGCACCACCGCGGGATAGCGGGCCACGCGCCGGAAGTCCGCGGGGATGAGCTCGAGACCCACCACGCCCATCATGGCGAACAAGACCAGCGGCGCCGCCCAATCGACCCAGCCGACACTCTCCATCGCCGCAGTCTACCCGCTTCGGGTACCCTTCCCGACGCGTGTTCCCCCTCAAGGACGAGAATCCGCACTTCCTCACGCCGGTCATCACCTACGCGCTGATCGCGGCGAACGCGGCGGCCTGGGTGCTGGTGCAGGGTCTCGGAGCCGAGGCTCCGCTGGTGCGCTCGGTGTGCCAGCTGGGATTGATCCCCGGAGAGCTGCTCGGCCAGCTGGCGCCGGGAACCTCGGTCCCCCTCGGGCCCGGCAGCGCCTGCGTGATCGCCGAGCAGCCCGGCTGGCACACCATGGTGACGTCGATGTTCCTGCACGGGGGCTGGATGCACATCCTCGGCAACATGTGGTTCCTGTGGGTCTTCGGGAACAACGTCGAGGACTCCATGGGGCACACCCGCTTCGCGTGCTTCTACCTGCTCTGCGGGATCGCGGCCTCCGCGGCACAGATCGTTTCGAACCCCGACTCCGGAGTCCCGATGGTGGGCGCATCGGGCGCGATCGGCGGCGTGATGGGCGCCTACATCGTGCTGTATCCGCGGGTGCGGGTGCACCTGCTGCTGGTGCTCGGCTTCTACGTCACCACCGTCGCCGTGCCGGCGATGTTCATGCTGGGCTACTGGTTCGTGATCCAGCTGGTGGGGGGCGCGGCGTCCCTGGGCGCCGCGGGCGGCGGCGTGGCGTTCTGGGCGCACGTGGGCGGCTTCGCGGCGGGCGTCCTGCTGATCGTCCCGTTCCGGCAACGCGCGCTGGTGGACCGCCACCCCCTCCACGGCTGGCGACCCCGCGCGCACCGCTCCCGTGGCCGCTAGGGGATCTGGCGGCAGACCCCGAGCGGACCGGTGGCCGAGCACAGCGGGAACTCGTTGCTGAGCGGCCCGCCCGGGTTCTGCACCTGGAGGAGGTGCAGCCCCTGGGGCGGAATACTCGCGAGATCGAACTCGACCACGCCTGAGTCGCAGTAGGGGTTGAACGTTCCGCCCACGCAGGTGAGCGTGCCGGCCGCCGCCAGCCCGTCCACCAGGATCACCGCATCACCACGCACGTCGACCGCGGCCAGGCTGAAGGGCGCATCCTGGGGCAGGATCGGCAGGTCCGGGTTCCCGAGCGGGCCGTCGCTCAGGGTCGTGACCGAGAGCAGGGGCTGGCGGTGATCGTCGCTGCCGAAGTTCTGGGGCAGCGCAGCCGTGACGGTCAGGATCGCCGTGCCGGCATCCGCCTCGGCCAGCAGCTCGGCCCGGGTGAAGACCTGCGCGTCGTTGCTGTTCTTGTACACGCCCTCCGCCGCGCGATAGCTCAACGTGACCGGGACCATGGTGCCCGCCGCCTCGCGCCGGCCCGCAATGCGCAGGTTGACGGCGTCCCGGCCGTCGGCGGCCTCGAGGACGTCGAGGAGGGCGTTGGTGTCGGCCAGGGCCTGGCTGCCGCTCTGGGCGGAGGTCGCGTCCAGGGTCAGCTGGCGTCCGAGGGCGCCGCTGTGACCGGTGCTGGCCTCCTCGAACATCTGGAGCATGGGCATCGGCCCCTGCCCGTAGACGGGCTGGAAGACGCTGAAGGCCACCGCAAAGGTGACGTCCTCCTCGAAGCCCTCGCTGGAATCGAAGGGGATGGCGGTCGCCGGCGCGAAGAGCGGCACGCCCAGGCCGATGTCCAGGGTCTGGGGCGACTTCACCCACTCCTGGGTCTCCTCGGCGTTGGTGATGCCGATCGAGAACTGGAGCCAGCGATCGGACATGCCGCGCATGGTGGGCACGTCGAAGCCGCCGAGGCTCGAGGAATTGGTGTCCGCGGTGAGCGGCAGGGCGTGGCAGCCCGAGTCCATGTCCGCGCAGGTGCGGACCCCGACGAGGTCGCCCAGTCCCCCGCGTTCGATGAAGAAGTCCGCGAAGCCCTGCACGCCCAGGGTCGAGACGCTGTCGTCCACGCGGCGACCGCGAGCGGGCGGATAGCTCACGTTGGCCAGGAAGACGGCCATGTCGTCCTGCTCCTGGACCGAGAGCTCGTTGCCGCCCGGCGGGCAGGCGCCGTTCTGATCGCACATCACGCCCGAGAGGCTGCCGAAGACCAGGTCCAGGAAGCAGTCGTGGTCGCCGTCGGCGTCACCCAGGGTGCAGCTGGGAGGCACGTTCGCGGTGAAGCCGACGGCGCCGTTGATGCCGCCGAAGGGATCGCCGTGGGTCCCGTCCCAGTGCAGGGGCAAGGTGTTCTTCAGCCCGCGCACCGGCATGGTGCTGCGGATCTCGTCGTCGCCCGTGCAGGCGCCGAAGAAGCAGGGGCCGCCGATCCGCCACAGCAGCTGGTCGGTGTGCGCGTCCGGGTGGCAGCTCTCGCAGGAGAAGGTCGCCGTGCTGGCTGCGAAGGCGTTGTTGAAGGCGATCCGGCCGCGGCGCACGGCGTCGGGAGTCGGATCGTTGCCAACCGCGATCTTCTGGACGTGCTGGGGGCTCGACGGATCGCTGACGTCCACCACGGACACCGTGTTCTCGAGCGTGTTCAGCACGTAGGCGGTCTGGGGAGCCCCGGCCGGGTCGGAACGCAGCGCGACGCCCTTGGGAATCTGCTGGCCCGCGTCGGCAGCCACGCCGGCGTTGAGGTCGAGGATGCCGAGCACGTTGCCGCTGCCCGCGTCGAGCGTGTAGAGCCGGCTGGTGCCGGCCGCGGTGCCCACCAGGGTGGAGTCGTCGTCGGAGAGCGCGAGACCGTAGGGGGTGGCCAGCGCGTCGGCACGCGCGGGCTGGGCGGGCGGCAGCGGCTCGAGCTCGAAGAGTCCGGGCGCGCCGCAGCCGCCGGCGTTGCAGCTCACGTGGCCCACCTGGTTCAGGAAGAGCCGGTTCTCGAGCACATCGAGGTTCTGGCCGTCGAGGCCGTTGACGTCGTTGCGGGCCTCGGTCTGGCTGATGAAGGCCTCGCCCGTGCTGGAGACCACCACGTCGTAGAGCAGCGTGCCAACGCCGGTGACCGCCTCCACCAGGTTGTCGTTCGACGTCTCGTAGACGAAGAGGTCGCGGTCCGGCACGTCCTGATCCACCACGATCCGCGTGTCCGCGCCAGGGATGTTGGGCGACTGGACCACGAAGTCCACCAGATCGTCCGCGTCGAGGGTGCACTGGGGCGGCGCGAGACCGGCCGGGCAGACCGAGAGCTCCGTCTGGTTGTTGGACTCGAAGGCTGCCACGTAGAGCAGGCCGCCCCGCACGGCCATGGCGCGCGGCTCCTGCGCCGTGACGTGGATGCGCGCGGTCACGCTGTAGCTGGCGGTGTCCACGACGGCGATGTCGTTGCGCGAGGAGAGGGACACGTAGGCCTTGCTGTCGTCCGCGAAGGCGATCCCCACGGGCTCGTCGAAGCGCGTCACGCCCTCGGCGTCCACGTCCTGGACGGTGGCGACGACGGCCCAGCGGGTCGGACTTCCTGCCGCGAGGTCGATCACGCTCACCGAGTCGGAGACATGATTGGCCACCCAGAGTTCGCTGCCGTCCGGCTTCAGCGCCAGGCCCACCGGCTCGAGCCCGACCTCCACATGGCTCACGACGGCGAGGGTCGCGAGGTCGATCACGCTGATGCTGCGGCTCGTGGTGTTGGCCACGAAGGCGAAGGCACCGTCCGCCGACAGCAGGATCGGCTTGGACTGGGGGCTCGAGAAGGTCTGCTGGCCGACGGGCTCGTGGGTCGATCCATTGCAGTTCGACATGCCGAGGCTGCCCGCGGCCACGACGACCAGAGCGAGCGCGATCGGACGCAGCGGGAACGGGCGGCGGGACGAACGGGCGGTACGGCGCATCAGCGGACTCCCCCGGGCTATGGCTACGAAGCGATTAGTTTAACGAGCGTTCGGCCGATCGGCCGGCGCCGGCCGAAAGGCGCTTCATCCCCGCAGGGACGCGGGTGCGTCCATCCCAGCAGACGACCGCCCCCATCGGGTAGGCTCGGAGCGTGCGTCGCGTGCTGCTGCTCGATCAGGCCTGCCCGGGCCGTCCCGCCTTCGACACCGCGCTCTCGCGGGCGCTGCTCCAGCGCGTGGCCGAGGGCCACGCGCGTGAGACCCTGCGCCTCTACCGCCCCGACGACGTGCTGGCCTTCTCGGTCTTCGACCGCACCCGCCCCGGCTTCTCGCGCGCGGTGGCGGCGGCGCGCGCCGCGGGCTTCGCGCCGGTGCTGCGGCTGGCCGGGGGCCGCGCGGCCGTGTTCCACCGCCGCACCCTGGCCTTTGCCTGGAGCCTTCCGGCCGAGGACCTGCGCGCCGGCGTGGAGGCGCGCTTCGAGGAGATGGCGGAGATCCTGCGCGAGGCGCTCCAGGCGCTGGGCGTGGACGCGCGGATCGGCGAGGTCCCGGGCGAGTACTGTCCCGGGCGCCACAGTCTGAACGCCGGCGGTCGCCGCAAGCTCGCCGGCATCGGCCAGCGGGTGGTGCGCGGCGCCGCGCACGTGGGCGGGGTCGTCGTGGTGGGCGAATCGCGACGCGTGCGCGACGCGCTGGTGCCGGTCTACCGCGAGCTTGGCTTCGCGCTCGACCCCGACAGCGCCGGCAGCGTCGAGGACGAGACGGGCCCGATCACCGTCGAGGACGTGGCTGCCGCGGTGCGCGCAGCCGCCGCGCGACGCGTCGAGCTGGCCCCGGCCCGCGCAGACGCGGAGACCCTGGCAGCGGCGGAGGCGCTGGCGGGCGAGCACGAGATCGGCGCCGCGCCCCGCCCCGGACTCCGACCGCTCGCGGGAGCCGGCAAGGGCGTCGTGGAAACGCCGACCCGGGACGCCACGCGAAGCGCCTGAGCAGCCCCGCGCCGGGCGTGCCATGCTGGAGTCTCCTGCGACCCCGGAGAGCCCCCATGCCCATCGAGCACCTCGCCCCCAGTGACCCCCCCGAGCGCATCGCGGAGGCCCTGGCCCGGGACGGCTGCGCGGTCGTCGATCGCCTGGCGCCTCCCGAGCAGCTGGAGCGGGTGCGGACGGAGATGAAGCCCTTCGTCGACGCCACGCCCGCCGGCCGGGACGGCTTCAGCGGGCGCAACACCCGGCGCACGGGCGCCTTGATCGCCCGCTCGCCGGCAGCACGCGAGCTCGTCATGCACCCGCTCGTGCTGGGCGCCGTGGACGGCGTGCTCGGGCACGCGACCAACCAGCACCTGCACCTCACCCAGGTGATCTCCATCGGCCCTGGCGAGTCGGCCCAGCCGATCCACCGAGACCAGTGGGCCTTCGACTTCTTCCCGTTCCCCAAGGGCTACGAGGTGCAGTGCAACACCCTCTGGGCCATGACGGACTTCACGGAGGCCAACGGCGCCACCCGGGTCATCCCGGGCAGCCACCGCTACGACGACAAGCTGGAGTTCAAGGAAGAGGACACGCAGCCGGCCGAGATGGAGGCGGGCTCCGTGCTGTTCTACACCGGCGCCCTCTACCACGGCGGCGGCGCCAACCACTCTGACTCCGTTCGGGTCGGGGTGAATCTCACCTACGCGGTGGCGTGGCTGCGCCAGGAAGAGAATCAGTACCTGTCGGTGCCCCTGGAGATCGCGCGCGAGCTGCCCGAGGCGCTGCTGCGCCTGATGGGATACGCGCGCGGCGCCTACGCCCTGGGCTACGTCGGCGACCTGCGCGACCCGCTGTCGGTGTTGCGGCCCCATGCCGCGCATGCAGGCCTGGGCGACCTGGAGCGCGCCGCCAGCCAGGCACGCGCCGACGACGCCCCGGGCTCCTGAGGGGCGCGCGACAACCATGCAGCTCCTCGTGGGCGACCTCCTGCGGCGCAACGCCGAGGTGGTGCCGGACCGCGCGGCCGCCTCCCTCGGCGAACGCAGCCTCAGCCACCGCGAGCTGGAGGTCTGGAGCAACCGCCTGGCGCACAGCATCGCCGGCCACGGCATCGGGCACGTGCTCGGCTCCGTCCACGCGACCGGCGAGCTCCGCAACGGCACCCAGCAGGCGACCACGGCGGAGCTGCTGGAGGCCGCGCGGCGCTCGCCGCTCCACACGCGCAGCCCCGACTTCCGCAACCTGGTCGAGCAGACCGTGCGCCGCGTGCGAGGCATGGACCGCGTCTTCAAGTTCGAGTACGACCGCGACAGGGGACTCAGCGACGAGCAGGCGGCGCACGTGGCCCGGGAGGTCGCCGCGGTGCGCATCGTCGTGGAGAACCTGGCCTGATGTGGTTCGACTACCGCGCGGTAGAGATCGACTTCCTCGAGAAGGCTCCGCGCAGCTGGTCGGTCTCCTGCGACGTCCCCGCCCCCCTCCCCGATGTCTGGCGCGCGTACGCCGACCCCATCACCTGGCCCGAGTGGTTTCCCGGCGTGAAGGAAGCCTGCTACCGCGGCGACGGCCCCCACGGCGTGGGCAGCCTGCGCGAGGCGCTGGTGGGCCGGCACCGCTTCGAGGAGATCATGCTGGCCTGGGACGAAGGCCGCCGCTGGGCCTACACCATCGAGCGCGCGGAGCTGCCCCTGGCCCACGCTCAGCTCGAGTGCACCGACTTCGAGGAGACCGCCGACGGCACCCGCCTGCACTGGACCATCGCGGCGGACCCCCGCGCGATGCTGAAGGCCGCGGCGCCGGTCTTCGGCCGCACCATGCAGTCGCTCTTCGACCGCGCCACGGTCGAGCTGACGCGGTACCTCGCTACTCGGGCTTGAGGCTGTAGCGGATCGGGAGCTTCTTCACGCCGCCCACCAGGCTCGAGTGGAGGCGATCCACGGGGCCGTCGAGCTCGATCTCGTCGATGCGCGGGAGCAGGTACTTGTAGGCCACCTGCATCTCGAGTCGCGCCAGGTGCGAGCCGAGGCAGAAGTGCTCACCGATGCCGAAGCCCAGGTGATGGTTCGGCTGGCGGTCGATGCGGAACTCGAACGGGTCCTCGAAGACCTCCTCGTCCCGGTTGGCCGAGGGGTAGAAGAGCGCCAGCGCGTCGCCCTTGCGGATCTGCTTGCCGCGCAGCTCGAAGTCCGCGGCCGCCGTGCGGGCGAAGTGGATGATCGGAGTGGACCAGCGCACCGCCTCGTCCACCGCCGTGGGCAGCAGCTCCGGCTTCTGCTGGAGCAGGCGGATCTGGTCCGGGTGCTCGACGAAGGCCAGCATGCCGCCGCTGGTGCCGTTGCGGGTGGTCTCGTTGCCCGCCACCACGATGATCAGGCACCAGGCGAGCTGGTCCATCAGCTCCAGCTTCTTGCCGTCGATCTCCATCTGGGTGAAGAGCGTGGCCAGGTCGTCGGCGGGGTTCTGCTTCTTCTCCTCGAGCATCTTGGCGAAGTAGGTGAAGAGTTCCACCATCGTCCCGCGCGCGCTCTCGTGCGGGTCCTTGCCTTCCTGCTGGAAGTCCGGATCGCCGGCGCCGATGATGCGGTTGGTCCAGTCGAAGAGCAGCTCCCAGTCCTGGCGCGGCACGCCCAGCAGCCAGGCAATGACGGCGATCGGGAGCGGCGCCGAGACTTTTTCGACGAAGTCGCAGGCGCCCTCTTCGCGCTCCAGCTTCTGCACGATCTCGCGCCCGAGCCCCTCCACGATCTCGCGCCCGATGCGCTCCACGTCCGCGTGGATCCGGCGCAGGGCGCTCGGCGTGAAGCGCTTCGAGATCAGCCTGCGGAAGATGCGGTGCTGGGGATTGTCCATCTGGATCAGCGTCGGCGGGAACTCGTCCATGGGCTGCTCCTCGGGCTCGTGGCTGATCACGAGCCGCGGGGCGTTCAGGAAGAGGTCCGGCTGCTTCGAGATGGTGACGATGTCGGCGTGCTTGGTGATGGCCCAGAAGGGCAGGCTGTCGGTGTGCTCCCAGCGGTAGACCGGGTCGTTGGCCCGCATCCAGGTCCAGACGTGGTGGGGGTAGCCGTTGGCGGCGTACTCCTCGGGGTGGATGATGTTGGTGCCGTTGAAGGGGGCTGTCTGGGTCACGTTCCTGCTTTCTCCGTCGATCCGCCGGGCCGCAGTGTAGCCCGTCTGCGCTCAGGCCTCCTCGCCCAGCTCCTTGGCGAAGAGCCGCCGCACCTCGGCGGTGACCTCCTCCACCGGCCGGTCGGCGATGGCTGCATGGGGGATCTCGTCCAGCACCCGGATCGTGATCGGATGCCGCCCCTGGAGCACGAAGCCCCGCTTGGGGAGCGCCCGCGAGGTGCCCTCGACCACGATCGGCAGGATCGGGCAGCCGCTGGCCTGGGCCAGGGTGAAGGCACCGTGCTTGAAGGCCTTCAGGTGCCCGTCCGGCGAGCGCGTGCCCTCCGGAAACATCATGATCGAGTTGCCCTCGTCGAGGGTGCGCGAGCAGTCGGACATCATCGCGCCGATGCTCTGCTTGTCCCCGCGCACGAGCTGGATGTAGCGGTTCAGGCGCATGTTCCAGCCCACGAAGGGCACCCGGAAGTTCTCGATCTTGGAGACCCACTTGAAGTGCCGGAAGAGCCGGAACATCACCAGGATGTCCAGCAGGCTCTGGTGGTTTGCCACCATCACGTAGGCCACGCCCGGACGCACCCGCTCGCGGCCGCTGACCCACACCGGCCAGGCCGGGTTGAACCAGGTGTAGAGAGAGGCCCAGAAGCAGGTGAACCGGTGGAGCACGACCTTCCTGGGATCGAAGGGCATGGTGACCAGCCAGATCGCCACGGCCACCGGGAAGAGCAGCACGGAGGTCACCACCAGGAAGGCCCAGAAGAGGAGGGAGCCGATCCAGCGAAGCATGGCGGCAGGGTATCATGCGGATCGGCGGACGCGGGGGGCGCAGGCATGAGCGAACCGAAGAGCTGGGAGCAGGCCATCGCCGAGCTGACCGCGCCCGGGGCGCGCTTCGCGCTGGCGCAGGCGAGCGTGGGCGGCCAGGAGGTCACGGTCTTCGCCAACACGCCGCCGTCGCTGCGCTCCCTCTTCGAGCCCGCGCGGGGGCGGGGCGACGAGATCTTCCTGGTCTACGAGGACGAGCGCTGGAGCTTCGGCGAAACGATGCGCCAGGTGGACGCCCTGGGCGCCGCCCTGGTGGAGCGCTTCGGGGTGGCGCCCGGAGACCGGGTCGCGATCGCGCTCCGGAACTACCCCGAGTGGATCGTGGCGTTCGCGGCCGTCACCTCCGTCGGGGCCATCGCGGTCTGCCTGAACGCCTGGTGGACGCCCACCGAGATGGCGTACGGGCTGGAGGACTCCGGCGCCAGCGTGCTGGTGGCGGACCCCGAACGTGGGGCGCGCGCGGCCCAAGCCATCGAGCGCCTGGGCATCCGCGGCATCTGCGTGCGCCCGGACGGGCCGGCACCCGCCGGCTTCGCGGCCTGGTCCGAGGTGATCGCGCCGGGCGGCACCCCGCCCGCGGTCGAGCTCGGACCCGAGATGGACGCCACCATCCTCTACACCTCGGGCACTACCGGACATCCGAAGGGCGCGGTCTCGACCCACCGCGCCGTGCTCTCGGCGCTGCTCTCCTTCGCCTGCCGCACGGCCGCCAACGCGATAGTCCAGCCGCCGAAGGAGCCGTCGCCGCATCCGACCAGCCTGATCCTGACGGTGCCCCTCTTCCACGTGACAGGACTGGTGCCGGTCATGCTGTCCTGCTTCGCCGCCGGCTATAAGCTGGTGATGATGTACAAGTGGAACCCGGAGCGGGCCCTCGAGCTGATCGAACGCGAGCGCGTGACGACCTTCGTGGGTGTTCCCACCATGTCCTGGGACCTGCTCGAGAGTCCGGACTTCGAGCGAAGGGACACGTCGAGCCTCACCAGCGTCGGGGGCGGCGGCGCGCCGGCGCCGCCCGAGCTGGTGCACCGCATCGATCGCAGCTTCGCCAGGGGCCGACCCGGAATCGGCTACGGCATGACCGAGACCAACGCCTACGGGCCCCAGAACGCCGGCGCCGACTACGTGCGCAAGCCGACGAGCACCGGGCGCACCGTCCCCACCATGCAGGTGAAGATCGCCGGGCCGGACGGCGAAGAACTCGCCCGCGGCGAGGTGGGCGAGATCTGCTTCCGCGGCCCCAACCTGATCCGCGGCTACTGGAACAATCCCGAGGCCACGGCCGAGACGATCGCGGACGGCTGGCTCCGCTCCGGCGACATCGGCCGCATGGACGCCGAGGGCTTCGTCTACGTGGAGGACCGCGCCAAGGACATGGTCCTGCGCGGCGGCGAGAACGTCTACTCCGCCGAGGTGGAGGCCGTCCTCTACCAGCACCCAGCCGTGTACGAGGCCGCGGTCTTCGGCGTGCCCCACCCGCGACTCGGCGAGGAGGTGGCCTGCGCCGTCTACCCGAAACCCGGCGCGACCATCGATCCGGAGGAGCTGCGCCGCTTCGTGGGCGAGCGGCTGGCCCCCTTCAAGGTGCCTTCCACGGTGCACGTGCGGGAGGAGCCCCTGCCCCGCAACGCCGCCGGCAAATTCCTCAAGCGCGAGCTGCGCGAGACCCTCGCCCCCTAGGCGGGCCAGATGCGCTCGCCCGGGAGCCACTTGGCGTGGAAGCCGGTGGGAACGCGGGCGGGAAGCGCCACCCGGGCCAGGGGACCGCGCTCGATCTGGCGGGCGTCGAAGACCCAGCACTCGGAGCGGTAGCTCTCGGCGTGGGTCGCGATGGTGACCACGTAGCCGTCGTCCTCGCCGGCGGCGCCCACCCGGCGCGCGAAGGGCGACTCGCTGGCGAACCAGCCGGGCTCGTAGTCGTAGCGCGTCGCCGCGCCCGTCTCGTGGTCGTACTTCACGAGCGCGTGGAACTCCACCGTATAGCCGTCCACGGGGATGTGCTGGTGATAGGAGTAGCGGGTCTTCTCGCCGTAACGGCCCGTGTCCGGCAGGGGGAACTCGACGTTCAGGTCGTCGAGTTGCTCCTCGCGCGCCTCGCCGGTGCGCAGGTTCATGCGCCAGCGGTGCAGGTGGGAGCGGATGCGCAGGTAGCCGAGCATGGACGCCAGCTCGCCCTCCTCCGGACGGCGGCGGATCTTCGGATCGGGCTGCAAGCAGCCGTCCATCACGATCCAGTCGCCCTCCTCCCAGGCGTTCACCATGTGCAGCACGTAGCCGGGCTCGAACTCGAACCAGCGGATCTCGTCGGCAGCGCCTCGCCGCGGCACGACGCCGAAGCGGCTGGGCATGTCGCGGTGGAAGCGGGCCACCCGGTAGCCGTGCTGGCGCAGGACCTCCGGGTCGTGGAAGAAGGGGAAGTCGTGGAGGATCGTGAAGCGCTCCGTGATGGTGATGTCGTGGGGCGCGCGCGGGCCGTCCAGCTCCACCGGAATCTCGTGCACCAGCTCGCCGTCCTTGGCCAGCACCCCGTAGGTCATGAAGGGCGGCTCGAACTCGGCCAGGCTGAACCAGACCAGCTCGCCGGTGCGCTCGTCCACCTTCGGGTGCGCGGAGACCGTGCCCAGGCGACCGCCGAACTCCGCGCTGCCCAGCGGGTCGAGGCTGCGCGGATCGAGCGCGTAGGGAGTCCCGCACAGGTACCAGAGCGCCAGCAGGCGACCGTTGTGCAGGATCAGGTCCGTGTTGGCGGTGTCCTTCAGGTAGTGCCGCGGCAGGTCGAAGTCGAAGGGTCCCATCACCCCGGGCCAGATGGCGCGGCCGGCGCGCTCCTCGTCGGCCAGGCCCGCCGTGCGCACGAAGCGGCTGCGGTAGGTCGCCTTCCCGTCCCGGAAGTGCAGCGCGTGCACCATGCCGTCGCCGTCGAACCAGTGGTAGAGGTTGGTCGGCGGGAAGACGGAGTTGGGACCGTTGCGCACGTAGGCGCCGAAGAGGTCGCCCGGCAGCTCGCCCTCCACGGCCAGCTCGACCGCGGTGGTCTCGTCGACGATCGGCGCGTGGATCCCGTGCAGGTAGGGGTTCTCGACCGCGTCGGTCCAGGCGGGGCGGTCCGGGGCATCCGCGGGCGCGCTCGGCATGGGTCCACCTCCGAAGGGGCCAAGGGGGCCCCGGAGAGAGCATACTGCAGCCCTCCGCCCGTCGGATCGAGAGGAATCCGCCTGCCGCGCCTCAGGGCGCAGGAGCCGCCGGGCGCAGCGTCACGCGCCAGGGTCCCTCGCCGGAGACGACTCCGAGCGACAGGACCTCCCGCTCGTCGTCCCAGCTCGACTCCCAGTGGCCCTGGTCGACGTCGAGTTCGAACCCGTCGGGGTAGAAGCGCCGGGCGGGCACGTAGATCTCCGTGGGTCCCTCGACACCCTCGCGCTCGGCGAAGACCAGCTCGAAGACCCGGGTGGCGGGGTCGTAGCCGTAGCGGATCGGACGGCCCGCCACGCGCTGCGGGTAGACGCGGACCAGGCGTCCCGCGATCGGCGATTCCGTGCCGTCCGGGTTGGAGGGGCCCCAGCCGCCCGGATCCGCGGACCAGTAGGCCCATCCGCTGCTGCTGCGGTCGGCCATCGCCAGGGTCTCGTCCAGGAAGCGGTCCCAGCCGCTCCAGGTCGGCGACACGCCGAACTCGCCGATCAAGAGCGGGCCCACCTGCTCCGCGATCTCGCTGGAGCGGCTCGCCTCCCAGCTTGCGATGGTGTCGTCGCTGTCGACGTAGCCCCCGCTGAAGTCCAGGGCGATCGAGTAGAGGTGCGGGAAGTAGACGATCCGCGGCTCGCCCTCTCGCGGGTCTTCGATGCGGCCCAGGAACGAACGCGATCCGTCGGCGGGGCCCGCGTAACGGGGCTCGTAAAAGATCCAGCCGTCCGGATCCACCTTGCGGATCGCGGCCACCACCCGCTCGTAGAACGGCCGCAGGTAGGCGAGGTCGAACGCCTCGGCTTCGGCCTCCCCGGCGACGCCGATGGTGGCGAGGAAGTCCAGGTGCGATCCCGCCGCGGGCTCGTTCATGATGTCGTAGCCGATCACGGCGGGGTGGTCGCCCAGGCGCTCGACCACGTGGGCCCAGGCGGCGGCGTAGTGCCGCTGGAGATCGCCGTGCGGGCCGTCGTAGTCCCAGAAGTTGTCGAACGCCTCCATCACCTCGGGCGTGAAGTAGTTGAGGTCCCACTGGGGCAGCTGGACGAAGTCGTCGATGTTCGCACGTACGGCCCAGAGGGGGGCGCCGTCGCAGCAGAACACCTCGGAGTACACGTCCTGATGCATGTCGAGCACCACCTGGATGCCGAACTCGTGCATCCAATCGAGCTGCTCTTCCACCCGCTCGAAGTACGCCGCGTCGTAGACTTCCGGCGCGGGCTCGACGGCGTCCCAGAAGATCAGGAAGCGGACGAAGTTGAAGCCCCAGTCGAGCGCGTAGCGGCGCACGTCGTCACGCGTAATCGGGCCGACCCGGAGAGGGGCGTTCTTGGCGGCGCTGATGACGTTCAGGCCGTGCAGGACCAGGGCCCGGCCCTGGGAGTCGGTGATGAACCGATGGTGGGCAGAGTCCGACGGACAGGCGGGCGCGAATGCGAGGACGCCGAGCAGGACGGCGATGGCGGTGATCCGGGTACGCATGGGGGGGGGTCTCCTTGAATCGGCGCGGCCGCTCAGCCCCGCTCGAGGCCGCGCAGGATGATTTCCGCGATGGCGTCCGCGGTGGCCTTCGGCGGTGCCGCTGCGACCTCCGCCACCTCGGGCCGCGCGAACTCGCGGCCCAGGCCGCCCAGCACGTGGGCCACCGCGCCCGTGTCGACCGGCGGGATCTCCTTCTCCGCCACGGCGCGGTCGAGCAGGCTCCGGGTCACCGCCATCACGTAGTCCTCGTGAGCGTCGAGCAGGCGACCCGCACCGGGCAGGTCCGCGAACTCGCGCGCGAAGGACGCAGTCTCCGGCTGTACCGCCTCGTTGGCGGCGCGCAGGTACGCGCGCAGCGCCGCCAGGGGCGACATGGCGGCGTCGAGGGAGCCGATCGCGGCGCGACCGATCCGGTGCAGACGGCGGTCCACCACCGCCAGCACCAGCTCCTCCTTGCTCGGCGCGATGCCGTAGAGGGTGCGCAACGAGCAGTTCACCTCGGCCGCGATCTCGGCCATGGTGAGCTCGGCCAGCCCCTCGCCGGCGACGAGCTTCTCCAGCTCGTCCAGGATCTCCCGCTGGCGCACCGTGAGGCGGCGCTCGGTCTCGGCGGGGAGCAGGGGCTTCGGGGCGCGTACGCCGGCGAAGCGCAGGCGCTGCCTACCCGGCTCGGTCCTCGCGCTCACGGCAGCAGCGCCTCGGGCAGGTCCACCACCCGCGCCCGCAGCCACTCGCCCAGGCTTTTGGCCTGGGGGTCCTGGCGGGTCGAGGCGGCGACGCCCTGCTCCAGCAGCCCGTGGATCACGAAGTTGAGCGAGCGGATGTTCGGGAGCCGGTGGCGATCCACGGGGAGCTCCGCCACCTCGGGCAGGAGCTCGCGCAGGCGCTCCAGCGTGAGGAAGGCGTCGAGCCAGGCCCAGGCCTCGTCGCTGCGCGCGAAGACGCCCAGGTTGGCGTCGCCGCCCTTGTCGCCGGAGCGCGCACCGTAGACCGCGCCGAGCGGTGCGCGACGCGTCGCGCCCTCCGGCGCCGCGGCACCGGGCTCGGGCGCCGCGCTGACGGACGTGGGTGCAGCAGGAATCACGGACGAGACCGCGCGGGTCTCGCCGCCGAGCATCACGACCTCCTGGGGAACCTGCTCCGCGGGAACGCACGCCGGCACGTAGACGCCGAAGGGCCGTCCGGAACCGGGTCCGCCGCCCACCCCGAAGAAGCCCGGGATGCTGGCTAGCGCCAGCTCGATCACCGCGTTGGAGAAGGCGCGGCCTACCTTCTTCTCGTCCGCGTCCCGGGCGCTGATCTTCAGGATCGCCACCGCCCGCTCGTTGGTCTCGGGGTCCGGCTGGTCGGTGCGGACGAGGCGCGTCTTCACCATGTCGAAGTCCCCGGGCGCGTAGGGGCAGGCCTGCCAGAAGGCCTCCTCCACCAGCTTGGCCTTGGCCTCGATGTCGAGGCCCGTGAGGCAGACGCTCATGTCGTTGCGGAAGCCGCCGGGGCGGTTGATGCAGACCTTGAGGGTGGCCGGAGGCGGCTCGCCCCGGATGCCGTGCATGCGCACGCGGTCCAGGCCTTCCTGCTCGAGCTGGATGGTGTCGAAGCGGGTCGTCACGTCCGGGCCCAGGTACTGCGGCGCGCCGATCTCGTAGAGGAGCTGCGAGGTCACGGTCCCGACGGAGACCTCGCCGCCGGTGCCGTCGTGCTTCCCGATCACCGACGAGCCGTCCGCGGCGATCTCGGCCCACGGGAAGCCGACCCGCACCATGCCCGGCACCTCGGTGAAGAACGAGTAGTTGCCGCCGGTCGCCTGGGTGCCGCACTCGATCACGTGGCCCGCCGCCACCGCGCCCGCCAAGGCGTTCCAGTCGCCGCGCCCCCAGCCATGGTGCCATGCCGCCGGTCCGCACACGATGGCCGCGTCGGTGGTGCGGCCGGTGACGACGATGTCGGCGCCCTGGTTCAGGGCCTCCACGATCCCCCAGCAGCCGAAGTAGGCGTTGGCGGTGAGGAAGGCGGATGCGTCCTTGATGGGCTCGCCGGTCTCGAAGTGGATGAGCTGGCCCTCGGCGATCAGGTCCTGCATGCGGGGGACCAGGTCGTCGCCGCGCACGTACGCAATCTTCGGCGCGAGGCCGAGCTTCTGCGCCACCTCGGCCACGGCGTCCGCACAGCCGTCGGGATCGAGGCCACCGGCGTTCGCCACCACCTTGATGCCCCGGTCCAGGCAGGTGCCCATCACCTGCTCCATCTGCATCACGAAGGTGCGCGCGTAGCCCCCGCCCGGCCGCTTCATGCGCGTGCGGGCCAGGATCAGCATGGTGAGCTCGGCCAGCCAGTCGCCGGTGAGGACGTCGATGGGCCCGCCCTCCACCATCTCCTTTGCGGCCGAGAGGCGGTCCCCGAAGAAGCCCGAGCAGTTGGCGATGCGGATCGGGTCGGCCATCAGGAATCTCCCTCGCCGCCTTTGGGCTCGACCACCAGCAGGACCGTGCCGGCCTCCACCTGATCGCCCTCGGCGACGCGCACCTCGGTCACGACACCGTCCTCAGTGGCGCGCATCGGGTGCTCCATCTTCATGGCTTCCAGCACAACGAGTGTCTCGCCGGCCTGAACGCGGTCTCCCACCGAGACGCGCAGCTCCAGCACCTTGCCCGGCATGGCGGCCACGAAGCCGCCCGCGTGGTCGGCGACGCCCGGGAGCTCGAAGCGCGGCTTCACCACGAGCTCAAGGTCGCCCCGCGGTCCCTGCACCACCAGCCGATCGCCGTCGCGCGTCACCAGGGCGCGCAGCCGGCGTCCGTCGATCTCGACGTCGATCCCGCGCTCGCTCCAGTCGTGGATACGCGCGTAGAGCTCATCGCCCAGCCGGAAGCGTCCGTCGCGGAGCCGGCGGTAGTGCACCGGCACCTCGCTCTCGGCGTGGAGAAGCACCACCTCCTGATCCGGCAGGCGCGCGTTGCGCCAGCCGCTCGGTGCGGCGGCCTGGGCCTGGGCGGCGGCGCGGTTCTCGCCCTGGACCCAGAGCGCGGCGATCTGCGCGGCGCGCACCAGCTCCTCGTCGCCGGGCTCGAGCCGGCGCGCCGGCGCCACACGCTCGATGAAGTCGGTCGTGGTGTCACCGGCACCGAACTCCGGCGTGCGAAGGGTCGCCACCAGGAAGTCGCGGTTCGTGGTGACGCCGCCCAGGTGGAGCTTCTCCAGGGCCAGGGCCAGACGACCCGCCGCCTCGGCCCGGGTCGGGCCGTGGGCGATCACCTTGGCGAGCATGGGGTCGAAGTCGGTCCCGACGAGCGAGCCCGAGACCACGCCCGAGTCCCAGCGCACCTCCGGCGTCGCGGCGGGCTCGAAGGCCACGAGCGTCCCGGTTGCCGGCAGGAAGTCCGCAGCCGGGTCCTCCGCGTAGAGCCGCGCCTCGATGGCGGCGCCCTCGAAGCGGATCTGGTCCTGGCCGTAGCCGAGGCGCTCGCCCGCGGCGATGCGGAGCTGCTCGCGCACCAGGTCGATCCCGGTCACGGCCTCGGTGACCGGGTGCTCCACCTGGAGACGCGTGTTCACCTCCAGGAAGAAGAACTCGCCGGTCTCGTCGTCCAGCAGGAACTCGACGGTCCCCGCCGACTGGTAGTGGAGTGCCCGCGCCAGGCGCAGCGCGGCGTCGCCCATGGCGGCGCGCAGGTCGGCGTCCACCCGCGGCGACGGCGACTCCTCCAGGATCTTCTGGTGGCGGCGCTGGATCGAGCACTCGCGCTCGCCCAGGTGCACCACGTCGCCGTGGGCGTCGCCCAGGATCTGGATCTCGATGTGGCGCGCGCGCGCCACGAAGCGCTCGAGGAAGACGCGGTCGTCGCCGAAGCCGCCCTGGGCCTCGCGCCGCGCGGCGGCCACCGCCTCCTCCAGCGCGTCGGCCGACTCCACGACCCGCATCCCCTTGCCGCCGCCGCCGGCCGCCGCCTTCACGAGCAGCGGGAACCCCACCGCGTCGGCGGCGCGGGGATCCTCCGAGCCGGGCAGCGTGGGGACGCCCACCTCCTCGGCCAGCGCCTTGGCGGCCAGCTTGTCGCCCATGCGCTCGATGGCTTCGGGCGACGGGCCCACCCAGATGAGGCCTGCCGCGGCGACGTCCGCCGCGAAGCCGGCGTTCTCCGACAGAAAGCCGTAGCCCGGGTGGATCGCCTCGGCGCCACTGGCGCGCGCGGCCTCGAGCACCGCCTTCCCGTCCAGGTACGAGCTCCCGAGGCGCACCGCCTCGTCGGCGTCTTGTACGTGGGGCGCCTCCGCGTCGGCGTCCACGTAGACGGCGACGCAGCGGATCCCCATGTCCTGGGCACTGCGGATCACGCGGCGGGCGATCTCGCCCCGGTTGGCAACGAGTAGCGTCGTGAAGCTCACAGCCGGAACACCCCGTAGCCCTCGGCGCCCTCGACGGGCGTGTTGCGCACCACCGAGAGGCAGATGCCGAGCACCGTGCGCGTGTCGCGCGGATCGATGATGCCGTCGTCGCTGATGGCGCCCGAAGCCTCCAGGGCGACGGAGCCCCGCTCCTGAACGGCCTCGACCGCGGCCACCAGCTTCGCGTCCGCCTCCTCGTCGAAGGGCTGTCCCTTCCGCGCCGCCTGGCCGCGGCGCACGATCGACATCACGCCGGCGATCTGCTTTCCGCCCATGACGGCGATCTTGGCGCTCGGCCAGATGAAGGTGAAGCGGTTGTTGAAGGCGCGGCCCGACATGGCGTAGGTGCCGGCGCCGTAGGAGTTGCCGAAGATGACCGTCAGGTGCGGCACCGTGGAGTTGGTGACCGCGTTGATCATCTGCGAGCCCTTCTTGATGATGCCCGCCTGCTCGTAGTCCCGGCCGACCACGAAGCCGGTCAGGTTCTGGAGGAAGAGCAGCGGCGTGTCGATCTGGTTGTTGAGCTGGATGAAGTGGGCGGCCTTCTCGGCAGACTGGGGATCCAGCACGCCGTTGTTGCCCAGGATCCCTACCGGATAGCCCTGGATCGAGGCCCAGCCGCAGACCAGGGTGGGGCCGTAGCGCGGCTTGAACTCCTCGAAGCGCGAGCCGTCCGCAATGCGGCCGACGAGCTCGCGCACGTCCACGGGCCGGCGCAGGTCCGGGCTCATCAGGCCCAGCAGGTCCTCGGGGTCGAGGACCGGCTCGTCTGCCCGCAGGCTCGGCGGCGGGCCCGGCTTGCGCCAGTTCAGGTGGGACACCACCTCGCGGCACAGGCGCAGCGCGTCGCGCTCGTCCTCGGCCAGGTACTCGCCCAAGCCCGAGATGTCGGCGTGCATCTGCGCCCCGCCCAGGGTCTCGTCGTCGGACTCCTCGCCGGTCGCCATCTTCACCAGCGGCGGTCCCGCCAGGAAGATCTTCGACTGCTGCTTGATCACGATGTTGTAGTCCGACATGCCGGGCTGGTAGGCACCGCCGGCCGTGGACGAGCCGAACACCACGCAGACCGTCGGGATCTCCATCTTGGAGAGCTCGATCATCTCGTAGAAGAAGCGGCCGGTCTCGGCGAAGTGGTTGATCTTGGCCGGACGCCGTCGCTTCTTCCCCTCCTCGGGAGGGTCCATGCGCAGGTCGGCACCGGCCGACTCCACGAAGCTCACGTAGGGGATGTGGTTGTCCCGGGCGATCTCCAGGGCGCGCATCCACTTCTTGGCGACGTAGGGCGTGAGCGCGCCGCCCAGCACCGTGGGGTCGTTGGCGAAGATCACGCACTCGACGCCGGCGATGACGCCGATCCCGAGCACCGCACCGCCCCCCATGGCGTAATCGGAGTTGTATCCGGCCGTGGGGCTGATCTCGAGAAAGGGGCTGTCGGGATCGAGGGCCAGGTGGAGGCGCTCGCGCACGGGGAGCTTCCCGCGCTTGGCGAGGCGCTCGCGGTGGTGCGCGCCGCCGCCGACCTCCGCCTCGTCCAGCAGCCGCTCGATCTCCTCGAGCTTCTCGACCATGGCGGCGCGGTTCTCGGCGAACTCGGGGCTGCGGAGATCCAGCTTGGAGCGCAGGGGCGAGGCGAGGAGGGTCGGGTTCATGGCTCTCCCGGGGCGTTTGACCTTGGGGTAACATATGTGATAACCAAAGACAAGCGATATTACCGCCCGGCCGACCGCCCAGGAGCCCCCCGATGAGCGAGCCCCAGCGCGAAGTCCCGGACGCGTCCGAGCTGTTGCTCGAGCGCGACGGGAACGGCGTCGTCACCCTCACCCTGAACCGGCCGCGCTGGAAGAACGCCATTCCCCTATCCATATGGGAGCCGCTGCGCCGTGCCCTGCACGAGGTGAGCCGGGCGCCTTCCGACCGGGTGCTGGTCGTCACCGGGGCCGGCGGGCACTTCTGCGCCGGCGCCCACCTCACGGCATCGACGCCCGGGGACCAGGGCGACCAGCCGCACGAGCTCGACTTGATGCGGATCGTGAACGACGCGGCCCTGGCGCTCCACGACGTTCCGATCCCGACCATCGCCAAGGTGCACGGCGATGCCGTCGGGGCGGGCATGAACCTGGCGCTGGGCTGCGACCTGGTGGTGGCGGGCGAGAGCGCCCGCTTCTCCGAGATCTTCGCGCGCCGCGCCCTCTCGCTCGACTTCGGCGGGAGCTGGCTGCTGCCGCGGCTGGTCGGGCTCCACAAGGCCAAGGAGCTGGCGCTCTTCGGCGAGATCCTCTCGGCGCGGGAGGCCGCGGAGATCGGGGTCGTGAACCGCGTCCTCCCCGACGACGAGCTCGACGGCTTCGTCGACGCATGGGCGAAGCGACTGGCCGAAGGAGCGCCCATCGCCCTGCGGCAGAGCAAGCGCATGCTGAACCAGGCGCTCACTGTCGGCTTCGCCGAGGCGCTCGACGCCGAGGCGGCGGCCCAGACCGTGAACTTCGCCAGCCAGGATACGCGGGAAGGCTTCGTGGCCTTCGTCGAGAAGCGCGCGCCCGTCTTCCGTGGGCGCTGAGGAGTCCCATGGATCCGGTGAAGCGGACGACCGAGCGCGGCATCCTGACCGTCACCCTGGCCGACGAGGAGAACCGCAACGCCCTGGGCGGCGCCCTCATCCAGGGCCTCTACGACGCCATCGCGGACGCCAACGCCGACCCGAAGGTGCGTGCCGTGGTGGTCACGAACGAGGGCAACACCTTCTGCGCCGGCGCCAACCTCAAGGAGCGCTCCGGCGCGGCGAAGGGCAGCGCGCCGAGCGTCGGCTTCGAGGAGCTGCTGCTCGCGATCCAGCAGTCGCCCACACCGGTGATCGGGCGCATCGCCGGGCACGTGGTGGGCGGCGGCAACGGGCTGGCCGCGGCCCTCGACATCTCGATCGCCGCCGACGACGTGAAGTTCGGCTTCACCGAGGTGCGCCTCGGGGTCGCGCCGGCCATCATCTCCGTCGTGTGCCTGCCGAAGATGCGCCCCGGCGAGGCCATGGAGGCCTTCTTGCGCGGCAACCGTTTCCCCGCGACGCGCGCTGCGGAGCTAGGCCTGATCAACCGCGCCGTGCCCCGCGACCAGCTCGACGCCGCGGTGGACGAGGTGCTGGCAGACCTGCGCAAGGGCGGACCGAACGCCCTCGAAGCCGCGAAGCGACTGGTGCGCGAGGTGCCCGGCATGGATCCGAAGGACGCCTTCCCGTGGACCGCGCAGCTCTCCGCGGGACTCTTCAAGAGCGAGGAGGCCGTGGAGGGCATGAAGGCCTTCCTCGGCAAGCGCAAGCCCTCCTGGGCCACCGACGACGACGAAGGAGGAGATGCATGAAGATCGACGCAGGCTTGATGGGGGGCCTCGACGAGGTTCCCAAGCGGGCGAAGGAGCTGGAGGCCCAGGGCTTCGACGGGCTCATCACTGCCGAGATGAGCACGGACCCCTTCTTCCCGCTGCTGCTGGCCGCGGAGCACACCGAGCGCATCGAGCTCATGACGTCGATCGCGGTGGCGTTCGCGCGCAGCCCGATGACCCTGGCCAACCTCTCCAACGACCTCCAGGCCTACTCGAAGGGCCGCTTCATCCTGGGGCTCGGCTCGCAGATCAAGCCCCACATCACGAAGCGCTTCAGCATGCCGTGGTCGAGCCCGGCCGCGCGCATGCGCGAGCTGATCCAGGCCATGCGCGCCATCTGGGCCTGCTGGTACGACGGCGAGGAGCTCGACTTCCGCGGCGAGTTCTACACCCACACCTTGATGACGCCCATGTTCACGCCCACCAACAACCCCCACGGCGCGCCGCGCGTGCTGCTGGCCGCGGTCGGTCCCAAGATGACCGAGGTGGCGGGCGAGGTGGCCGACGGCATGCTGGTGCACGGCTTCACGACGCGGAAGTACATGGACGAGGTGACGCTCCCCGCCATTGAGCGCGGCCTCCAGAAGAGCGGGCGCAAGCGCGCAGACCTCGAGCTCTGCTACCCGGCCTTCGTCGTCACCGGCCGGGACGAGAACGAGTGGCAGCAGAACCGCACGGCCGTCACCCGCCAGATCGGCTTCTACGGCTCCACCCCCGCCTACCGCGGCGTGCTCGAGACCCACGGCTGGGGCGATCTCCAGACCGAGCTCAACGTGCTCTCGAAGCGCGGCGAGTGGGCGAAGATGGGCGAGCTCATCACCGACGAGATCCTGGAGGAGTTCGCGGTGGTGGCCCAGCCCGACGAGGTGCCGGCGGCCCTGAAGGCCCGCTACGGCGACGCGGTGGACCGGGTGTTCTGCACCTTCGCCTTCGCGGACGACGACGCCCGCAAGGCGGCCATGGAAACGCTCCGGGCCGGCTGAGCGCCGGCGGAGGACTCATGCTGCAAGAGGCCCAGGACCTGCTGCAAGAGGCCGCGGAGCTGGAGGCGTTCCTCCAGACCCTCGGCGACGCCGACTGGGAGCACCCCACCGGCTTCATGGACTGGACGCCGTGGGACGTGGTCGCTCACCTTCACTTCTTCGACGAGGTCTCGCTCGCGGCGCTGGAGGGCGAGGAGGTCTTCACCGCCCGGCGCGACGAGCTCATCAAGGCGATGATGGCCGGGCGCACCAATCAGGAGCTCGGGCGCGAAGCCTACGGGAACCTCGGCCCGAAGGAGCTCCTCGCCCGCTGGCGCGAGACCGACACCGAGATGGCGACCCGGCTCGGCGAGTCCGACCCGAAGCGCCGCCTCCCCTGGTTCGGCCCCGACATGGGCGTGCGCATGTTCACCACCGCCCGCTTCATGGAGACCTGGGCCCACGGCCAGGAGATCTACGACCTGATGGGTGTGAAGCGGACCTACAACGACCGCATCAAGAACATCGCCGTCATCGGCATGAAGACCTTCGGCTGGACCTTCGTGAACCGGAAGCTCGAGATCCCCGGCCCCCCGCCCTACGTGCGCCTCGTGGCGCCCTCGGGAGAGATCTGGGAGTGGAACGAGCCCAACGAGGAGGAGTTCGTCCGCGGCGACGCGACTGACTTCTGCCACGTCGTGACCCAGGGCCGCAACGTCGCCGACACCGCCCTCGACGTGAGGGGCCCGGTGGCGACGCAGTGGATGTCGATCGCGCAGTGCTTCGCCGGCGGCCCGGCGGACCCGCCCAAGCCCGGCGAGCGCAAGGGAGCCTAGCGATGGATCTCGAGTACGGAGAACGCTACGAGGCCTTCCGCAAGCAGGTGCGCGCCTTCCTCGACGCCAACAAGCCCGAGGACCCGAACCGCCCGCTCTCCCGGGAAGAGCGCATCGCCTGGCTGAGCCTCCAGATCGAGCACGGCTACTGGGCGCGCACGATCCCGAAGGAGTACGGCGGCCACGGCGCGGAACCCGACCTGCTCGAGACCGTGATCATGGACGAGGAGTTCAACCGCGCCGGCGTGGCGCGGGGCATGATGGCCCAGGGCCCCTCGATGCTGGTCCCGACCCTGCTGGAGCACGGCAGCGAGGAGCAGAAGCAGCGCTGGATCGGCCCCACCATGCGCAGCGAGGTGATGTGGTGCCAGGGCTACTCGGAGCCTGGAGCGGGAAGCGACCTGGCCAGCCTGCAGACCTCGGCGGTCGAGGACGGCGACGACTTCGTCATCAACGGCCAGAAGATCTGGACCAGCACCGCGGACAAGTCGCAGATGATCTTCGTGCTGGTGCGGACCGAGCCGGACGCGAAGAAGCACGCCGGCATCAGCTACATCCTGGCCCCCATGGACACGCCGGGGATCGAGGTGCAGCCGCTCCGCACCATGTCCGGCGACCTGGGCGAAAACTCCTTCAACCAGGTCTTCTTCAGCGACGTGCGGGTCCCCATGGCCAACATCGTGGGCAAGCGCGGCGAGGGCTGGCGGATCGCCAACACGACGCTCAAGCACGAGCGCGCCAGCTTGAACGCCAACGCCGAGGGCACCTGGCTGCGGCTCAAGCGCCTGATGGAGAAGGAGACGGTGAACGGCGTCCCGGCGATCGCGAGCCCCGTCTACCGCGACCGGCTGATGCGCCTCCAGGCGCGCGCCCTCTCCATGAAGCACCACGGCATGCGGATGCTGACCGCCAGCCTGAAGAACGAGTCGCCCGGCGTGGCCGGCCTGATCGTGAAGCTCCAGAACTGCCAGCTCAACTACGACATCGCGGCGCTCGCCATCGACGTGATGGGCGAGCTCGGCGTCCTCTACGACCACACCAAGTACGAGCGCGAGCGCGGCTTCTGGCAGTCGTTCTCGATGTTCGGGCTCGGGCTCATCATCGGCGGCGGCACCGCCCAGATCCAGAAGCACATCATCGCGGAGCGCGGCCTCGGCCTCCCCCGCGAGCCGAAGCCGGCGAAGGCCTAAGAGAAAAGCCCACGCAAGCGGCGCGATAGCGCCGGGCGCAGTGAGCCGTAGGCGAACGAAGGAAATCGGAATGGACTTCGGGCTCTCGGAAGATCAGCAGCTCCTGGAGGAGACGGTCCGCAGCTTCCTGGCGGACCAGGTCCCCATCACCCGCGTGCGTGAGCTGCGCGACGCGGACTGCCCCAACGACCGCGGGATCTGGCGCGCCCTGGCGGAGCTCGGCGTCGCGGGGATCCTGGTTCCCGAGGAAAACGACGGGAGCGAGCTCTCGCTGCTGGATGCCGCGCTCGTCGCCCAGGCGCTCGGCCACGCGGCGACGCCCGCACCGTTCCTCACCACCGCCGTGATGGCCCCGGTGGCGCTGCGCGCCGTCGGCGGCTCCCAGGTCGGCCCCTGGCTCGGCGGGATCGCGGCCGGCGAGCTGGTCTGCGGCGTCGCGGCCACCGAGACCTTCTCGATCCGCGAGAACGCCGGCGTCGCGCTCGATGGCGGCGTCCTGCGCGGCAAGGCCATGATGGCGATCGACGCGCTCGGGGCGGACCTGGTGCTGGTGGCGCTCGGGAGCGACCGCCTGGCCATGGTGCGCGGCGATGCGCCGGGCGTCCAGACGACGCGGCTCGTCAGCATCGACGCCACCCGCTGCACCTCGGAGCTGGTGCTGGACGGCGCCGAGCCCGAGGCCGTGTTCGACGGCGCGGAGGACGTCATCGCGCGCATGCTCGACGCGGGCCGGATCGCGCTCGCGGCCGACGCCCTCGGCGCCTGCGAGTCCATGATCCAGCAGGCGGTGGCCTACGCCGGGGAGCGCAAGCAGTTCGACCGGGTGATCGGCTCCTTCCAGGCCGTGAAGCACATGTGCGCCGAGATGGTGGCAGAGCTCGAGCCCGCGCGGTCGCTCCTCTGGTACGCGGCCCACAGCTTCGACGCCCTGCCCGACGATGCGCCCCTCATGGCGTGCCACACGCTGGCCCACGTCTCCGAGATCGGCCGCGAGATCGCCAGCGTCGCCACCCAGGTGCACGGCGGCATCGGCTGGACCGATGAGCAGAACCTGCACTTCTGGTACAAGCGCATCGGCGTGGCCCGTCACCTGCTGGGCGGCCCGGAGTACCTGCGCAACCGCGCCGCCGAGATCCAGGGCCTGGCGCCCGCGGCGTAGGAGGACACAGCGTCAGCGCTGAGCAAACCGGGGAATCGGCTTCAGCCGATTCCACTATCTCGGAGTCTTCCGCATGCACACGAAGCTCGCGGCGGAGCTGGGGCTCGAGTTCCCCATCTTCGCCTTCACCCATTGCCGCGACGTGGCGGCGGCCGTCTCCAAGGCGGGCGGCCTCGGCGTGCTGGGCGTGGCGGGCCACTCCCTCGACAACCTGAAGATGGAGCTCGACTGGATCGAGAACGAGATCGGCGACAAGCCGTACGGCGTGGACCTGCTGCTCCCGGCCCGCTTCGCCGGCAGCGACCGCGGTGGCTTCGGCGCCGACGAGCTCGACTCGCGCATCCCCGAGGAGCACCGCCGCTTCGTGGACGAGCTGCTGGCTCGACACGAAGTGCCGTCGCTGCCGGCGGACGCCAAGGTCGCTCCCGAGTTCAGCGTCGGCTACGAGAAGCAGCGCGACGTGATCGAGTTCGTGTTCCAGCGCCGCATCAGCCTGATCGCCTCGGCGCTGGGTCCGCCGCCGGACTGGATGATCCAGGAGGGCCGCGCCCGCGGCGTGAAGGTGGCCGCCCTGGCGGGCACCGTGGAGCACGCCCGCCGCCACGCGGAGGCAGGGGCGGACATCATCGTGGCCCAGGGCTACGAGGCCGGCGGCCACACGGGTCTGGTCTCCACCATGGTGCTGGTGCCCGAGGTGGTGGACGCCGTCGATCCGATCCCGGTACTCGCCGCCGGCGGCATCGGGAACGGCCGCCAGGTCACCGCCTCGCTGGCGCTGGGCGCCCAGGGCGTCTGGACCGGCTCGGTGTGGCTCACCACCGAAGAGGCCGAGACCCATCCGGTGGTGAAGCAGAAGTTCCTGAAGGCCTCCTCCAGCGACACGGTCCGCAGCCGGTCGCTCACCGGCAAGCCCGCCCGCCAGCTGCGCAGCGCCTGGACCGACGCCTGGGACCACCCCGCCAACCTGGACCCGCTCCCCATGCCGCTCCAGCCCCGGCTCGTGCGCGAGGCCCAGGCCCGCATCTCCCGCACCGCCCACAACACGCCCGGCGCCGAGCAGCTGGCCAACTACTTCGTGGGCCAGATCGTGGGCTCCCTCGACCAGGTGAAATCTGTGCGCAGCGTCGTCGAAGAGCTGGTACAGGAATATGCGGATACCATGGAACGCCTGGACGAGTGGGCCGAGGGCTAGCGCCCCGGCCCGGAGGAGGAAGCCATGCAGCTCCGCGTCGCCGTCCTGGGTGCCGGCTCCTTCGGCACCACGGTGGCCCACCTCGCCTCCCGCAACGCGCCGACCACGCTCTGGTGCCGCCGCGCCGAGACCGCCGACGAGGTCAACGCCAGCCACACCAACGAACGCTACCTGCCCGGCTACACGCTGGGCAAGGAGCTGTGCGCCACCGGCGCCCTGGAAGACGCTGTGCGCGAGGCGGACGTGGTGGTGATGGGCGTCCCCTCCCACGGCATGCGCGACGTCCTGGCCGAGGTGGCGCAGTGCATCCGGCCCTGGGTCCCGGTCATCAGCCTGGCCAAGGGCCTCGAGAAGGACTCCCACCTGCGCATGACCCAGGTGATCCGCGAGGTGCTGCCCGAGCACCGCGCCGGCGCCCTCACCGGCCCGAACCTCGCCAAGGAGATCATGGCGGGCTACGCGGCGGCCAGCGTCATCGCCTTCGAGGACGCGGACATCGCCCGCCAGCTCCAGGACGTCTTCCACTCGGGCCTCTTCCGCGTCTACACCAACCACGACGTCACCGGCTGCGAGCTGGGCGGCGCCCTCAAGAACGTGATCGCCATCGCGGCCGGCATGGGCGACGGCCTCGGCGTCGGCGACAACACCCGCGCCGCCGTCATCACCCGCGGCCTGGCGGAGCTGATGCGCCTGGGCGTCGCCATGGGCGGCCAGCCCGCCACCTTCGCCGGCCTGGCCGGCGTGGGCGACCTCATCGCCACCTGCGCCAGCCGCCAGAGCCGCAACCGCCACGTGGGCGAAGAACTCGGCCGGGGTCGCACGATCGAGGAGATCATCGAGGCCATGGACCAGGTTGCCGAAGGCGTGAAGACGACCCGCGTCGTGATGGAGCTGGGCGAGAAGTACAACGTCGAGCTGCCCATCTCGCGCGAGGTGTACGGCGTCCTCTACGAGGGGCGCACGGCCCGGGACGCCTACCGCGGCCTCACCCGCCGCGACCCGGGCACGGAGGCCGAGCCCGCCTAGTTCTCCAGGCCGAGGGGCTCGCCGGCCAGGTAGCGCGTCGCGAGCCCGGTCACGACGGCGGCGAGCAGCGGCGCCATCTGCTGCGCCTCCTCCATCTCGGGCCGGCCCACGGGCCAGCCGAGATACGAGAGTGCGCGGGCCATCAGCATGTCGGGCAGGAGCTCGAGCTGGGCGTCGGGGAGCTCCCGCAGCGAGCGGTAGCCCTCGACGTAGGCCCCGCACACGAAGGCGACCTTCCCCTGTACCACCAGCGGGAAGAGGCCCGTCGCCAGCTCGAAGACGTACCAGCCGTCGCCGCAGTCGTCGAAGTCGATGAGGCGGGGGGCGCCAGCGCCGACCAACACGTTCTCGGGCAGGAAGTCGCCGTGGAGGAGGCCCCAGCGGTCGCTCGCCCGCCCGAAGGCGGCCAGGCGCTCGCGCACGCGCTCGCGCGCCCGCACGAGCACGGTCTCCTGGGCGGGCTCCAGGCAGGCCAGCTCCTCGAAGCGGCCATAGACGGGCTGGTCCCCGACCAACGCGTCGGCGTCCCAGTCGGGGCGGGCGAACCCGCCGGGCCGCGGCCAGCTCGCGCCGTGCTCGTGCACGGTCGCGGCCAGGCGGCCGAGGGTGCGGTAGGCGTCGGCCACCTTCCTCGCGTCGCCCTCCACACCGTCCTCAAGGCGACCGAGCTGGGCACCGTCGATCCAGGAGAAGAGATCGCACTGACGCGCCTCGGGCACGCCCTCGGCGCGAGAGCGGGTGAGCACGTCGCCGCTGCGGGTCGGGACGACCTCCGGTGTGCGCACGCCCACGTCGGCCAGCGCCGCCATCCACTGCATCTCGGAGCGGATCTGCGCGTCGCTGCGGTAGCCCGGGCGATGCACGCGCAGGGCGTAGCGCGCTCCCTCGCCGGAGGTCACCGAGAAGACGGCGTTCTCGCGGTATTTCACCAGCTCGACGCACGCGTCTCCGAGTCCCCACTCCGGCAGCGCCCGACAAGCGAGGCGCTCGATGCGGGCGGCCTGCTCCTTGCCGGCCAGGTCGCGGAACTCCTCCCATCCTTTGGGAAGCGCGGTCATCCGGAGAGCTCCGCCAGGGCGGCGTCCAGGCGGTCCAGCACCTCGCCGCACCAGGCGTCGTCCACCAGCAGGCCCGGCTTCCACTGGAGCACCGAGAGGTCGAAGCCCGCGAAGATGGCCCAGACGCCGTGGCGGTAGAGGGTCTGGGAGAGCTTCACGGCGCCCATGGGCTCGGCGGTCTCGAGGCCCATCACCAGGCCCGTGCGGCGCACGCCCTTCAAGAAGGCTCGCCGGCTCGCGATCTCGTCCAGGCCGCGGGCGAAGAGCTCGGATCGTTGGCGCACGCCGTCCAGCACCTCGGGCGCGCTGACGAGGTCGAGGACGCGCGCCCCCACGTGGCAGCCGGGCTCGGCGCCGCCGAAGGTGGAGACGTGGGCCCAGCCCTTCTCCGCCAGCCAGGCGCCGACCTCGCGGCTCATCACCACGGCGGACACCGGGTAGATCCCGCCGGAGAGGCCCTTCCCCGTGATGAGGACGTCGGGCTCGACGCCGAAGGCGTCGACGCCCCAGAGGTGGCCCGTGCGGCCGAGGCCAGTCTGCACCTCGTCGGCCACGTAGAGCGAGCCGTACTGCTCGCAGAGCGCCTTCACGCCGGGGAGGTAGCCGTCGGAGGGGACCGGGAAGCCCTGGGTCGCGGGGATCGTCTCCATCAGGACGGCCGCCACGTCGCCGGCGGCGAGGGTCTTCTCCATGGCGTCCAGGTCGTCGAAGGGGACGTTCAGGAACTCGTCGGGGTAGGCGCTGCCGAAGAACTTCGCGCTGTCCGCCTTGCCTGCCGCGCCGGAGAGGCCGGAGTCGCCGTGGTAGCCGGCTTCGAGGCTCACGATCTTGCGGCGGCCCGTCTTCCAGCGCACGGCGCGGATCGCCAGGTCGTTGGCCTCGCTGCCGCTGGCGGTGAAGACGCTGTAGTGGAGGTCGCCGGGGGTCAGGCGCGCGAGCTTCTCGCCGAGCTTCGAGCGCGCCTCGCTCGGGAAGTGGTGGTTGCCGACGTCCATCCACTCGAGGGCCTCGCGCAGCGCAGCCAGCACCTCGGGATGGCGGTGGCCCAGGTTGTAGGTGCCGCCGTTCAGGTGCAGGTCGCGCAGCTCGTGGCCGTCCACGTCCCAGATCCGGTAGCCCTCGCGGCGGCCGATCACGAGCGGGATGCCGGCGCCCAGCCAGGTCTCGGTGCGGTTCGGCATCAGGTACTCGTGGGCCAGCATCAGGGTCTCGCGCTTGCGCGCCGACATGCCTTCCAGGTGGGCGGCGAACTCGGATGCGGTCTCGCTCATGGTCGGGCTCCTCTCGGGGTGGAGACGAATGCCGGCAGGACGGGCTCGAGTCGGCGCCGAGCAGTCTACCGGCCCGCGTTCAGGCGACGCACGTCGATGTACTTGCGGACCTTCGCGCGGCTGTCGAGGGGCGTCCCGTGGGCATCCCACAGCTCGATGCGGTTGCCGGTTCCGGTCTGGACGTTCAGGACCACGTCGGAGACCACCTTCAGGTCGCGCGGCTCCGGGACGCCGGACCAGCCCGGGTAGTAGTCGGGATCCTGGGGCGCCTCGCTCCAGCGGTTGTTGTGCAGGATGACCTTCCACAAATCCCCGTTCCGGTCGTAGGCGAAGGAGTAGAGCGGTACGAGCGTCTGCTCGTCGAGATAGAGGTCCTTCCGCTGGTAGGGGTGGTCGTCGTTCTTGGGCTGCATGCGAACCTTGACCGCGGGCCGCAGCTCCCAGCGGTCGTCCGCGAACGACAGGCCCGACGGCCCGAAGCGGTGCGTCTTTTCGTAGGGGTAGGCGCGAACCCTCGAGTTCATGGGCGCGAGCACCAGAAACCTGCCCAGGCAGGTCCACTCGTACTGGGGCACGATGCCGTTGAAGCCGCGCAGGTCGTCGAGGGTGAAGTCGGTGCCCGCCACGGCATCGGTCCGCTGCGCGGTCGCGATCCGGCGCACGCGGCGCATGGCGGGCACGTAGACCCAGGTGTCGTCGTTCTTGGCGGTGTCGCGCGGCCCCTCGGAGCTCTTGTAGCGATAGGTGAGCAGGGAGGTCCCGCGTGAGTCGAAGGGGGCGTCCACGTCGATGCCGTAGACGGTCTTGCGGCGATCCTCATCCAGCAGCTCGCCGCCGCGCTCCTCGAGCAGGTCGCTCTCGACCCGGTTGCTGAGCCAGATCAGCTTCGAGGTGCCCTCGTAGTAGATGGGCAGGCGCTCGCCGCGGTCCCAGTATGTGTAGCGGAAGCTCGTCTGGCGTCCGTCGCCCTCCCACTGGTGGTCGAAGTCCCACATGATCTTGGCGCCGGCCAGCGGATCGCCCGCGCAGTCGATCTCCTCCATCGGGAACGGCTGCCCGGCCGTGTAGTTCTCCAGGCTGCCGTCGGGCCCGATGCGGGGCTGCCCTCGGAAGCGCTCGGTGGCGTCGACGTAGGCCGCCGCCGGCCGGTAGTCGCCGGTCTCCGCCACTTCCAGGCGCATGCCGGGGTAGAAGAAGAGCGCCCGGTTGGCCCAGAGCTCCGGCGGCAGATGGCTGCGGAGCTGCTCGACCTGCTCGAACGTCACGACCCCGCCCGGCTGGAGCGGGGGCGCCGAGGCGTCCTCGCCGGCGGCCGTCGCGATCGTCGCCGCCAGCGCCACGAGCATCGCCGTGGCCACGCCCCCCCGCATCGAGCTAGCGACCCGCAATCGGGGGCGCCCCACCCGTCTCCGGGAAGGAGAACAAGATCACCATGTACAGCGTGTAGCTCGCCAGCAGCGCCAGGCCCGCGCGGCGACCGATCGAGCCCTGGACCGACGCGAGGTACGCGAGCACGAGCGCCGCGCCCATCATGACCAGCAGGTCGAAGCTCAGGAAGGACGGCGGAACCGGGATCGGCGACGGGGCGACCATGGCGGTCAGGCCCATCACGGCCAGGAGGTTGAAGAGGTTGCTGCCCAGCACGTTGCCCAGCGCCACGTCGGAGTGGCGATGCAGCGCCGCCAGCAGGGTCGTGGCCAGCTCGGGCAGCGAGGTCCCGAGCGCGATGACGGACAGGCCGATGACCGCGTTCGAAACCCCCAGCCGGCTGGCCAGCTGGACACCGCCCTCCACCATCAGGTGCGCGCCGAGCGGGAGCCCGACCAGCCCGAGCAGCAGGAAGAGGCCGATCATCCCCCGCTGGGTCGGCAGGCCCAGTCCCCGCTCGAGCTCTTCGGCCGCCGCCGCCTCCGCCTCGGGGTCGCCGCGGGTGTGCCGCGCCGAGCGGACCAGCACCACCAGGATCAGCCCGAACAGCACCGCACCCTGGGCGAAGCCGATGGGGCCGAGGAAGCAGAGCACCACGAAGAGCAGGCTGCCCCCCAGCATCATCACGCAGTCCGGCCCCAGCGCCTTCCGATCGCAGAGGGTGGGGTAGAAGAGGGCCGGCAGGCCCAGCACCAGCAGCACGTTGGCGATGTTGCTCCCGACCACGTTGCCGATGGCGACCTCCGGAACGCCCTTCATGGCCGACCCGATGGAGATGAAGAGCTCCGGGGCCGAGGTGCCGAACGCCACGATGGTGAGGCCCGCCACGATCGGCGGGATCCCCGCCCGCTTGGACATGGCCACGGAGCCGCGCACCAGCAGGTCGCCCGCCAGGAGCAGGTAGATCAGGCCCCCGAAGAGCTCGACCAGATAGATCGCGGACGCCATGGCCGGGACCTCAAGGGCTGCCCTGGCGCACGCGGCGCTCGAGCTCGCGGTTCGCGCGCACCAGCGCCTCCGCCATCCGATTGAACGCCCGCGCCAGCACCCCTATCTCGTCGTCGGATCCGGCCTCGGCCCGCACGTCGAGCTCTCCCTCCCCGATGCGTCGCGCCACGTCGGCCAGGGCGCGGATGGGCCTGGCGAAGTAGAGCCCGAGCAGGGTCCCGGCCACGATGGCGAAGGCCGAGAGCGACACCGCCAGTCGCCACATGGTCTGGCGCAGCTCTACCACCGGCAGCAGCTCCTCCGCCGTGTCCACCTTCACCACGAGCCCCCAGTCGAACGCCTCCAGGTGCCGGGTGGCCGCCCAGACCTCCTCGCCCCGATAGTCCCGGACCCCGTCCTGGAAGGTCTGCGCCTCGCCGTTCACCGCCGCGACCGTCGGGACGTCCTCGACCACGCGGTGCAGACTCGCCTCGCGGTCTTGGCGCAGCGGGTTCAGGATCAGGGCGTCTCCGCGCTCGGTGCGCAGCGCCATCAAGGTCTCGCCGGTCTCCCCGAGGCCCGTGTAGTCCTCGGTGATCGCCACCAGCTCCTGGGCGGAGTGCAGCACCTTGGCCGCCCCGATCAGGGTGCCGTCCAGGCGGATGGGCGCGACGAACGTGATCTGGAGCTGTCCTTCCTCGTCGAGCGACACGTTCTGGTACACCAGGGGCGACTCGGCAGCCCAGAAGGCGATGGGATCGAGCGGCTGGTCCTCCGGGACCGATCCGACGGTCACGACCTCGCGGCCGTCGGCGGCGAACACCGTGATCCCGCGCAGGCTCGGCACCGCGGCGGCGGCGTCGCCCACGATCCGCTCGATGTCCCGGGCCGCAGCGGGATCGCCGGTGTTCTGGAACTCGCGCAGGCGCAGGCGCAGGTACGTGCGGCTGGTGATCAGCTGCACGCGGTCGCGCCACCCCACGACCACCTTGTCCAGGTCCTGCTTCTTGCTCTCGGCAACGGCGTCGAGCTGCCGCACCGCCAGGTCGCGCAGCAGGTTCCGCGCGGCGTCGAACGCGAACGCGCCCAGGGCCAACATGCTGGCGAGGGAAACCGCCACCAGGGAGAAGATGAGCTTGGTGCGGATGTCCATGCCCGACCCCGACCCTCCGCCCCCGCCTTAGTCTATCTCCGAAGCGAGTGCGGGCGGGCATGAGGTGAGTGCCTTTCTGCCAGCCCCCCGCGCCGGGTGGGGGGCCAGATTCCTCCCTCTCCGACACGCCCCGGCTCCACCGCGATTCCGGGGCGCAGCCCACGCCGGCCCCTGGTCTTCGTTTCATCATAAGTATTTGACATATATGGATAATATTATAATATAAGAATAGTGATTCTGATCTGTTGACAGACCGGGCCGGTCGGGTTAAATCTCTGAACAAGAACTCAGATTCTGTTTGGAGACTCCAGCCGGATGCCCGCAAGCGACCCCGATCTCCGCTGGATCCGCCCGCCCCAGCAGGCGCGCAGCCAGCGGACCCTCGACCGCATCCTCGACGCGGCCGAGGCGCTGGTGGCCGACAAGGGCTTCGAGGACACGTCGGTGGCCGAGGTCGCGCGCCGCGCCGGCTCCTCGGTGGGCGCCTTCTACGCCCGCTTCCGCGACAAGGACGGCCTGCTCTACGCGCTCTACGAGCGCTACCTCGAGCAGGCGGTCGCCACCGCCGACGACGCCCTGGACCCGACGCGCTGGGACGGCGCCGGCACCACGGACCTGCTGTCGGCCGTGGTCCACTTTCTGGTGGAGATCTACCGCGAGCAGTCCGGCCTGATGCGCGCCTTCGTGCTGCGCAACTACACGGACTTCGAGTTCCGCAGCCGCCAGGAGCGGCTGTCCCACTACGTGAGCGACAAGCTCATCGCGCTGCTGCTCGAGCGGCAGGACGAGATCCGCCATCCCCAGCCGGAGCAGGCGGCCGCCTTCGGCCTCACCATGGCCTTCGCCACCATCGAGAGCGCCATCCTCTTCGGCGAGACGCGTTCCGGGGCCCTGGTACTCTCGGACGAGTCGCTCGCGGACCACCTCATCCGGGCCACGCTGGCCTACCTCGGCGTCCCGGCGCCGGAACCCGCACCCCCCTCCGCCCAGGAGTCATGAAGGAGCCGTCATGGTGATCGACCGCCTGCACCCCGAAGAGCCCACCGAAGAGCTGAAGGTCGCCCAGAGCGTCAACTACAACTGGGAGTACGATGCCACGCGCCGGCGCCTGATGCGCCTGTACGAGAACGCCAAGCGCGATCAGTGGAACGCCACCGAGCGCCTGGACTGGTCGATCGACGTGGACCCGGAGTCGGAGCTGGTCCCCGACATGGGCATCGGGATCTATGGGACGCCGATCTGGGACAAGCTGACGAAGCAGGAGCGTCAGAAGCTGCGCCACGAGGCCATCACCTGGCAGCTCTGCCAGTTCCTGCACGGCGAGCAGGGGGCGCTGCTGGCGACGGCGCAGATCGTGGACAGCGTGCCCTGGTACGAGGGCAAGCAGTACGCCGCCACCCAGGTGATGGACGAGGCACGGCACGTGGAGGTCTACCGCCGCTTCGTGCAGGAGAAGCTCGAGCACGAGTACCCGGTGAACCCGGAGCTGAAGTCGCTGCTCGACCAGATCCTGACCGACTCGCGCTGGGACATGAAGTTCCTGGGCATGCAGATCGTCGTGGAGGGGCTGGCCCTGGCCGCCTTCGGGACGATTCGCGACACGGCCCAGAACCCGCTGCTGCGCGACCTCACGGCTGCGGTGATGGAGGACGAGTCGCGCCACGTGGCCTTCGGCGTGCTCTCCCTGCGCGAGTTCTGCCAGGACCTGACCGAGAAGGAGCGGGAGGAGCGGGAGGATTTCGTCTACGAGGCGAGCGTGCTGATGCGCGACCGCATCAGCAACCGCGAGGTCTGGGAGGCCATGGGCCTCGACCCCGAGGAGTGCATCGCCCACGCCGACCAGTCGGAGATCGCCAAGCAGTTCCGCTACCGGCTCTTCTCCAAGATCGTGCCCAACGTGAAGAGCCTGGGGCTGCTCTCGGACCGCCAGCGCGAGCGCTTCCACCAGCTCGGGATCCTGGAGTACGAGCACAACACCACCTCCGACGTAGACCAGGACATCGAGGAGGAGCGCAAGGTCCGCGCGGGCGAGATCGAAGCGCCCGGAGAGGCGGCCGCCGCTTAGGCCGATTCCGGCGCGGAAGCTTGGGCGGGCCGGCGCTAGACTCCGCCCGGCATGATCCTGCGCATCCTCGCCGGTCTGCTCGTCGCGCTCCTGATCGCGGGCTTCGTCCTGTGGCGGGCCGTCACGCCCCCGAGTCCGCTCGCCCTGCCGGAACCCGGCGTGGTGCTGGCCGACGTGACCCTGGTCCAGCCGGGTGAGGGCCGGCAGCCCCGCCGCAGCCTCACCCTCGAGGGCGGCGCCATCGCACGGATCGGGCCGGCCTCCGGCGACGACGAGTTCGCGGGGTCCTTCGCCCTGCCCGGCCTGATCGACATGCACGTCCACTTCCCGCCCGCCGGCCTGCCGGGCCAGAGCGAGCTCTTCAGCTTCCTCTTCCTCTATCACGGGGTCACCACGGTCCGGGATGCGGCCGACGCCGACGGCACCGCTACGGCGCCCGCACGCGACGGGGTGCGTGAAGGTCGCTTCCCGGGACCACGCATCTTCGCCTGCGGCCCGCTTCTCGACGGGGACGATCCCAGATGGGCCAACTCGCTGCGCCTGACGGATCCCGCCCAGGCCGAGCCGGCGGTGGCGAAGCTCGCAGCCGACGGGTTCGACTGTGTGAAGGTCTACAACAGCCTCGAGGCCGACGTGCTCGCGGCCATCCGCGAGGCGGCGCGGCGCCACGCGCTTCCGGTGATCGGCCACGTCCCGAGGAAGGTGCCCTTCGAGGAGGCGCGGCTCGACGACGCCCAGCACCTGATCGGCGCGCTCGAGCCCACGGATCCGCCCCTGCCCTTCCCGAAGAACCAGGTGGGCTGGCGCAGTTTTACGCCCGAGCGCGCGCGCTTCGTCACCGGGATCTCCCTCGCCTACGACCTGGCCCACACGCCGACCCTCGTGACCCTCGACCGGCTGGGCGCCATGCGCGACTACGAGCGCCTGCGGGAGAGCGACGAAGCCAAGCTCCTGCCCCGGGTGTACCGCGACGTGGTCTGGAGCCCCACCGAGGGCCTTCCCATGCTGCGGACCCGAACCCAGGAGGACTACCAGCTCCTCGGCGAGGGGGTGATCGGCGGCCAGGCCCTGGTCGCACGGATGCACGCCGCCGGCGTGCGCATCCACGCGGGCACCGACACCCAGATCCCCTTCCTCGTGCCCGGCGTCGCGCTCTACCGCGAGCTGCAACTGCTGTCGGAGGCCGGTCTCGGAGCGGACGCCGCGGTGGCCACCGCCACCACGGTGCCGGGCCGCTCCCTGGGCGTGCCGGGACTCGGACGGCTCGAGCCCGGGGCACCCGCCGACGTCCTGCTCTTCCGCGAGGATCCGACCCGCGACCTGGCCCACCTGGAGACGTTGGAGGCCGTGATCGCCGACGGCCGCCTGTACCGCCGCGCCGAGCTGGAGGAGCAGCTCGAGCGCTACCAGCGCCACCACGACAGCCCGATCTTCGACGCCGTCTCCGTCGCCCTCGCGCGCCGGGTGATGGCGAAACTCTTCTCCGAGAACGCTCCCTGAGGAACCGTCCGTGACCGCAGCCCCCGACCCGAGCCGCCCCTATGTCACCATCACCGCCGACACCCACGCCGGCGCCAGCATCGACGTCTACCGCGAGTACCTCGATCCGAAGTGGCGCGACGAGTTCGACGCCTGGCGGGGCGCCTACCGCAACCCGTCGCAGAAGCACATCGGGGGGAAGAAGACCAAGAACTGGGACACCCAGGAGCGCTTCACGGACCTGGAGCGCGACGGCGTCTGCGCCGAGGTGGTCTTTCCCAACACGGTGCCGCCCTTCTACACCAAGGCCTTCCACGTCTCGCCGCCGCCGCAGCCGGACCAGTACGAGCGCTGGCTGGCGGGCATCCGCGCCCACAACCGCTGGCTGGCGGAGTGGTGCCAGGAGGCGCCCGAGCGCCGCGCCGGGATCGGCCTCATTCACCTGAACGATGTCGACGAGGCCATTCGCGACGTGCACTGGATCGCGGAGCACGGACTGCGCGGCGGCCTGCTGCTGCCCCAGCCGCCGGACGACATGAAGCACATCCTGCCGCTCTACGCGCCGGAGTACGACCGCCTGTGGGCCGCGATCCAGGACTGCGACCTGGTGATGAACCAGCACTCGGGCGCGGGCGCGCCGGACTACGGGCCCTACCCCACCGCCGATCCGCTCTGGATCCTGGAGACGCCCTTCTACTCCCAGCGCGGCTTCAAGCAGCTGATCTTCGGGGGCATCTTCGAGCGCTTCCCGGGCCTGCGCTTCATCCTGACCGAATCGGGTTGCGCCTGGGTGCCGGAGCTGCTGCGGCGCATGGACATGATCCACGCCGGGATCAAGGCCGGCATGATCGGCGAGATGGACTACTCGCGCACGGCCGCCCTCTCCGAGCCGCCGAGCTTCTACGCCCGGCGCAACTGCTGGTACGGCGCCAGCTTCCCCTCGCCGCGGGAGGTCCGCGACCGCGACGTGGTCGGCGTCGAGCGCATCTGCTGGGGCAGCGACTATCCCCACTACGAAGGCACCTTCCCGCACACGCGCGAGGCCCTGCGGCTCACCTTCGCGGACATCGATCCCGCCGAGACGCGCATGATGCTGGGGGAGAACGCGGCGCGGCTCTACGGCTTCGACCTGGAGGCGCTGCGGCCGGTGGCGGAGCGCGTCGGCGTGACGCCGGAGGGGGTGGCGACGCCGCTGGAGGAGGTTCCGGAAGGCGCCTCGAGCCCCATGTTCCGCCGGGTCCTCGCCGAGCGGAAGCAGGCCCGGGCCTGACGCCGTGGCCGGCAGCGACCCGGCCCGCGAGGAGCTGAAGCTCTACTTCGACTACAAGAGCCCGTACGCCTACCTGGCGGCCGAGCCCGCCTTCGCCCTGCCCGACCGCTACCGCGTCGACGTGCGCTGGATTCCCTTCCAGCTGCGCATCAAGGGCAAGGGCGAGCGCAGCCTCTACTCCGAGTGGAAGGCCCGCTACTCCTACATGGACGCGCGGCGCTGGGCCAACCGCCGCGGCGGCTTCCTGATCCGGGGGCCGAGGAAGGTCTACGACACGACGCCGGCGCTGGTCGGCGCACTCTTCGCCCAGCGCGCCGGGTTCTTCCGCGCGTACAGCCTGGCCTGCTACGCCCGCTTCTTCGAGCACCGCCTGGAGCTGGACGAGGCGGAAGCCGTGGCGGACCTCGTCGCCGAGCTCGGCGGCGACGCCGCCGCCTACCTCGCGTGGGCGGCCGGCGAGGGCGCGCAGCGCCTCGAGGGCTGCATCGAGGAGGCCCACGAGGACCACGTCTTCGGCGTGCCGATCTTTCTGCTGCGCGGGGAGGCCTTCTGGGGCCACGACCGCATCCCGCTGCTCGAGGAGCGCCTGCGCGAGTACGGCCTGGAGCGGGGCTGCGAGCCGACTCCGGCCCTAAATGGGTAGGAATCAGCGCACCTGAAATGGTACAACGGCGCCCGCCGCGCCCCGAGCCGACCCGCCGGCCCGGGCGAACCCGGAGGGAGCCATGCAGAACCGGCACTCGCACACCCCCCGAGCCCTCGCCCGGCTCGGCCGACCGGCGACCCTGGCCGCCGGGCTGCTGCTGGCCTCCGCCTCGCCCGCCCTGGCGGACGACGGCCTCGACAGCGGGGACACCGCCTGGATCCTCGTCTCCACGGCCTTCGTGCTCTTCATGACCCTGCCCGGCCTGGCGCTCTTCTACGGCGGGCTGGTGCGCACCAAGAACGTGCTCTCGGTGCTGATGCACTGCTTCGGGCTGGCGGCGCTGGTCACGATCCTGTGGCTGGTGGCCGGCTACAGCATGGCGTTCGACACGACCGGCATGGAGGCGGGACGCGTCGGCCTGTCGGCCTTCGTCGGCGGGCTGTCTAAGGCCTTCCTCGCGGGCGTCGACGGCTCCACCCTCTCGGGCACGATCCCCGAGGTGCTGTTCTTCGCATTCCAGATGACCTTCGCGATCATCACGCCCGCGCTGGTGGTGGGCGCCTTCGCGGAGCGCATGCGCTTCTCCGCCACGCTCTTGTTCTCGGCCCTCTGGCTCTTCGTCGTGTACATCCCGATCTGCCACATGGTGTGGGGCGGCGAGGGCGCGCTGCTGGCGGACCTTGGCGTCTTCGACTTCGCGGGCGGGATCGTCGTACACATCACGGCGGGCGTGGCCGCGCTGGTGGCCTGCATCGTGGTGGGTCCGCGCACGGGCTACCCGGACGCACCGATGTTCCCCCACAACCTGACCATGACCGCGACCGGCACGGGCATGCTGTGGGTCGGATGGTTCGGCTTCAACGGCGGAAGCGCGCTGGCCGCCAACGGCGACGCCGCCATGGCCATCACGGTCACCCACATCTCGGCCTCCACGGCCGGCTTCACCTGGATGGCCATCGAGTGGATCCGGCACGGAAGGCCCACCATGCTGGGCCTGGCCACCGGCGCCATCGCGGGGCTGGCGGCGGTGACGCCCGCGTCGGGCTTCATCGGGCCCCTGGGCGGGCTCCTGATCGGCCTCGCCTCCGGCTGCCTCTGCTTCCTGGCCTCGACCACCATCAAGCGCACGCTCGGCTACGACGACTCGCTGGACGTGTTCGGCGTGCACGGCGTGGGCGGGTTCGTGGGCACCGTGATGGTGGCGTTCCTCGCCTCCACCGCCCTCGGCGGCAACCAGGCGGACCTGGCGGTGGGGCGGCAGCTCGCGGTGCAGCTCGGAGCCGCCGTAGGCGTGATCCTGTACACCGCCGCGGCCACCTGGGCCATCCTGAAGCTCGTGGGTGTCCTGGTCAGCCTGCGCGTGGACGACCAGGAGGAGAACCAGGGCCTCGATCTGGCCCTGCACGACGAGAGCGGCTACCGGTTGTGAGAGGCGCCGGGGGGCGGCGGGAGCGCCGGACGTCCGGAGGACGCTCATGAAGAAGATCGAAGCCATCATCAAGCCTTTCAAGCTCGACGAGGTGAAGGACGCGCTGTCCGAGGTCGGCGTCCAGGGCCTGACCGTGACCGAGGTCCGGGGCTTCGGACGCCAGAAAGGCCACACCGAGCTCTACCGCGGCGCCGAGTACCAGGTGGACTTCCTGCCCAAGGTGCGGATCGAGGTCGTGGTAGCGGAGGACGCGCTGGAGCGCGCGGTGGAGGCCATCCAGAGCGCGGCGGCCACCGGCAGCATCGGCGACGGCAAGATCTTCGTCCTGTCGCTGGAGGACGTGATCCGCATCCGCACCGGTGAGCGCGGCGAGGCCGCGATCTAGCCGTAGGCCATGAGCGCGAGCTGGACGGGGATCAGCACTGCGAACACCCCCGTCCCCGCGAAGAGCAGGCGGCGCGTGCGCAGGCGCAGCTGCTCCGTCTCCTGGGCCACGTCCTCGCAGCTTGCGGCGAGCAGCCAGCGCAGGAACGGCAGGGTGGGCGAGAGGTACCAGCGGAAGTGGATCGAGAGCCCGCGACGTCGCACCTCTCGGATCACGCGGACCCGCCCGAGCCGTTCGCTCCAGAACTCCGGGTCGCGGCGCGCCACCTCCCCGACCAGTCGAAACGCGGACTGCAGGTAGCGGACGATCAGCACGCCCATCGTGGCGAAGAGCAGAAGCCAGAGGACCCACCACATCCCCGGGTCTTCGGCGGCCCGCGCCTGGTGGTTGAACGCTCCCCCGCCAGCGCCGCTACGGCACCAGGATGACGCGCCCGAAGGCCTGCCGGCTCTCGATGTAGCGGTGCGCCTCCGCCGCCTCGGCCAGCGGGTAGCGCCGGTCGATCACGATGCGCAGGGCGCCCGTGGCCAGATCCGCGATGTGGCGGGCCACCATGGGGTGGACCCGGTCGCGGTGGAGCGCCAGCTCGGCGCCGAAGAAGACGCCCGTCAGGCTCTTGTTGCTGGGTCGCAGCAGGTCCAGGTTCGGCCGGTAGTCGTCGCGCCCGGCGGAGCCCACGTAGCTGATGCGGCCGCGGTACGCCGCCGCCTCGATGCTGCCCTCGAGCGTCTTGCCGCCCACCGAGTCCAGGACGACGTCGGCGCCGCGGCCGCCCGTGATCTCGCGCACCGCCGCCACGAAGTCCGTCTCGCGGTAGTTGATGCCGTGGTCGAGCCCGAACTCCTTCAGGCGCGCCAGCCGCTCGTCGCTCGAGGCCGTGGCCAGCACCGTGGCGCCCGCGCGCTTGGCCAGCTGGATCGCGGCCATGCCGACGCCGCCCGCGCCCGCCTGGACGAGCGCGGTCTCGCCGGCCTGGAGCCGGCCGAACTCGAACAGGCAGTCGTCCGCCGTGCCGACGGCGATCGGCACGCACGCCGCGAGCGCGAGATCGACCTCGTCGGGAATCAGCCAGGTGGCGGCGGCCGGCACGGCCACGCGCTCGGCGTGGGAGCCGAAGAACATGATCGCGACGACCCGCTGGCCGACTTCCCGATCGCTCACCTGGGGGCCGACCTCGCGCACCACGCCGGCGCACTGGTAGCCGACGATGTGCGGCCGCCCGGCCAGCTCGCCGCCGGATCGGTGGAGCACGTCGCCGCCCTCGATGCTGACGGCCTGCACCTCGATCACCACGCCGTCGGGCGGGCAGGCGGGATCGGGCACGTCCTCGTAGCGGAAGACGTCGGGGGGCCCGGTCTCGTAGTAGACGGCAGCCTTCATGGAGGACCTCCGCGAGCCACCATACCCGACGCGAACGGGCCGCTGGAGTCCGATTTCACTTTCTCCAACAAGGGGTTGCGGCCAGGCACAGCGGTCTGGAGGATTCACTGGACTAGAAACTTACATTCAGATATAAGTTTCGCGTGATCGAGGCGCCCCTGCCGTCGAGCCGTCGTGAACGCCGCAAGCGCGAGGTGCGCGGCCGCATCCTCGAGGCCGCCCACGAGCTCTTCGAGGAGCGCGGCGTCGCCGAGACCCGCGTCGCCGACATCAGCGAGCGCGCGGACGTCGCCCAGAAGACCTTCTTCAACCATTTCCCGTCGCGGCAGCACCTGATGCGCGCGCTGGCGGAGACGGCGCTGGACGACCTGCTCGCCAACGTGGAAGAGGCCCGCAAGCTGCCGGCGCCCACGCCGAAGCAGCTCGCGCACCTCTTCGGGATCTTCGCGGAGAACGCCGAGGCGGCCGGCCCCATGCACCGCGAGCTTCTGAGTGAGATCATCCACGTCGCCTACGAGTCCTTCAACGAGCCCGAGCAGGCCTTGCGGCTCAACGAGGCCTTCGGGGCGCTGGTGCGCGAGGGCGTCGAGCGCGGCGACGTCACGGACGCGCACGACGTGGACACCCTGACCCAGACCGTACTCGGCACTTTCTATTCCCTGATGTTCAGCTGGAGCAACTTCGAGGGCTATCCGCTGGCCAAGCGCGCGCGCGCCGCCGCGCGCTTTCTGGGCGAAGCCCTCGCTCCCCGGAGGACGGACCGTTGAGCGATCTCCAACGCCGCTACGACCCCCCCGGAATCCCCGACGGCTGGTTCGCCGTGGCCTGGAGCAAGGACCTGCCCGAGGGCGGCGTCGAACGCGTCCATTGCTTCGGCGAGGAGCTCGTGCTGTTCCGCACCCGCAACGGCGAGCCGCGGGTGCTGGACGCCTACTGCTCCCACCTGGGCGCGCACCTGGCCGAGGGCGGCCGCGTGATGGGCGAGACCCTCCGCTGCCCCTTCCACGGCTGGCAGTACGACGGCGACGGCAACTGCGTCGCCATTCCCTACTGCAAGCGCATCCCGCGCGCGGCGCAGGTGCGCTCCTGGCCCACGGCCGAGCGCAACGGGATGATCCTGGTCTGGCACCACGCCCAGGGCAAGCCGCCCAGCTGGGAAGTGCCCGCCATGCCCGAGTTCGACGATCCCGACTGGACCGAGCCGCGCCACTTCGACCTGAAGGTCGAGGTGCACATGCAGGAGATGGCCGAGAACAACTGCGACCCGGCCCACTTCCAGTTCGTGCACGGGAACATGGCCATCCCCGAGTCGCAGATCTCCTACGGCGACGACGGACGCTACATGCGCATCGTCAGCGGCAACCAGGTCGAGACGCCCGCGGGCATCTTCAACATGGAGCTCGAGCGCGAGAGCTGGGGCCTCGGCGTCACGAGCGTGCGCATGAGGGGGATCGGCGACGCCGGCCTGATGATGTTCTCCTCCACCTCCCCCGTGGACGAGCGCAACACCTGGTCGCGCTGGGCCTTCAGCGTCAGCCGCGACATGGCGGACGTGGCCGGTGAGGAGTTCATCGACAGCATGAGCAAGGGCGTGCTCCAGGACATGCGCATCTGGCAGAACAAGGTCTACCGGCCCGAGCCCGTGCTGTGCGAGGCCGACGTCTTCCTGGCCGAGTTCCGGCGCTGGACGAAGCAGTTCTACTCCGACCCCGCGTCCGCCGACTGAGCGCATCCGGAGGATTCCATGGACCGCCACCTCGTCATCTCCTCGGACTGCCACGCCGGCCTGCCGCCGGAGCGCTACCGCGACTACCTGGACCCGAAGTACCGAGAGATCTTCGACGTCGCCCTCCCGATCCAGCTGAAGGAGGTGAAGGAGATGTCGAAGAAGTTCCTGATCGACGACATCAACGAGGAGTGGCGCAAGGGCCGCGAGACCGAGCTGACCGGCGCCTGGGACCACGAGCAGCGCTGCAAGGTGCTGGACGCCGACGGCATCGCCGGCGAGGTGATCTTCCCCGACGGCATCACCGAGATGAACATGCCGCCCTTCGGCGCCGGCATCTCGCTGCCCACCGACGACGTGATCAACCCGGAGCTCCAGTGGGCGGGCGCCAGCGCGCACAACCGCTGGCTGGCGGAGTTCTGCCAGATGGCGCCCGAGCGTCGGGCGGGTGTCGCCTGCGCGCCGATCTGCTGGGACGACGTGGACCACTCGCTGGCCGAGATCCGCTGGGCCCGCGAGAACGGCCTGCGTGGGATCCTGATCCCCTCGCGCTGGCGCAACCGGCCGCCCTACCACGACCCGCGCTACGACCCGATCTGGGAGGCCTGTCAGGACCTGGGCCTGGTGGTCCACTTCCATTCCGGCTCTGCTCCCATGGAAGACTACGGCGATCACGTCGGCATGATGGGCATCTACATCAGCGAGGTGGTCTGGTGGAGCGCGCGGCCGCTCTGGTTCCTGATCTGGGGGGGCGTCTTCGAGCGCTTTCCGCGCCTGCGGGTCGCCATCACCGAGAGCACCACGGTCTGGGTGCCGGAGACGCTCCGGCTGCTGGACTTCCGCTACGAGGAGACCCACTTCGCCGCCAAGCTCGGCGACTACCGCAGCCACCTCTCCATGAAGCCGAGCGACTACTTCCGGCGCAACGTCTTCCTGGGCGCGTCCTGCATGCCGCGACGCGAGGCCGAGCTGCGCCACGAGATCGGCCTGGCCAACATCATGTGGGGCTCGGACTACCCGCACCCCGAGGGCAGCTGGCCCCACACCCGCGAGCAGATGGTCGGGACGTTCAAGGGCCTGCCCGAGGACGAGGTGGCCGCCATGCTGGGGGGCAACGCCGTGGACCTGTACGGATTCGACGCCGAGAAGCTGGCGCCGCTGGTGGCGCAGATCGGCCCCGAGAAGAACCTCTTCGCCTGAAGGAGCGACCCATGGCCCGTCTTCGCTACGTCAAGAGTCCCGAGCAGCTGAAGGCCTCGGATCCCGCCGCCTCCCTGGAGAGCACGGTGCGTTCGATCCGGGTCGTCTACGAGACCGATCCGGCGCTGCACCGCGCCGTGATCCCCCGGCCGCTCGAGCCCACTGAAAAGCCCGAGATGTGCGTGACGCTCTCCCACGTGGCGATGCACATCACGCCGGAGTTCACCTTCGAGATCGGCTCCGCCGTCTTCGGCGCGCGGGCGCGCTACGCCGGCGAAGAGGGTACCTACCTGATCGCCATGCCGATGACCAGCGAAGCCGCCGTGGTGGGCGGTCGCGAGCGCTACGGCGAGCCCAAGAAGATCGCCGAGATCGACTTCCAGCGCGACGGGGACGCGGCCTCGTGCACGGTCACGCGCATGGGGATCCCGTACCTGGAGGCGCGCGGGACGCTCGGGGAGTCGCTCGGCCCGCGGGAGTTCACGGAGTGCGCCTTCTGCATCAAGGCCTTCCCGTCGCCCGACGCGGGCCGCGCCTTCGACGACGACCCGCGCCTGGTGCGTCTGGAGTGGCGGCACACGCACCGCGCGGCCCACCGCTTCGACGGCACGCTCGAGCTGCGCGAGTCGCCCTTCGATCCCGTGGCCGACCTCCCGATCCGAAAGGTCGTGCGGATGGAGTACGAGGAGGGCAGCACGCAGAGCAACGGCCGCGTCCTGCGCAGCCTGCCCGGCGAGTGGGTGCTCCCCTTCCTCCACGGCCGCAACGACGAGCCGGGGCTCGAGGGGATCGAGGTGGACACGACGGAATCTGCCTGACCCGCGCACCCGCGTGTACGCAGGGCAACGGAGGCGACCGTGGCGTCGGACCGCTACGCTCGCCTTCCACGTCCCGAAGACACGTCCGGGAGAGCCTCCCTGTCCGAAGAGCGCGCGCAGTCGGGAGCGGATCCGGATCTCGACGCCGCCCTGGCGCGCTTCGAGCTGACGTCGTTCCGGCCCGGCCAGAAAGAGGCGATCGAGACGCTGCTCGACGTGGGCCGGCTGCTGCTGGTGGCGCCCACGGGCGGCGGCAAGAGCCTGGTCTACCAGCTTCCGGCGAGCCTCCTGCCCGGGACCAGCCTGGTGGTCTCCCCGCTGGTCTCGCTGATGCACGACCAGGTGACGGCGCTCGACGCGATCGGGGTGCCGGCCACCTACCTGGCGGCGACCCTCGAGGCCGAAGAGATGCGAGCGCGCATGCGCGACCTCGGCCGCGGCCGCTACACCCTGGCCTACGTGGCGCCGGAGCGCCTGGCGTTTCCGGGCTTCCGCAGCCTGCTGGCCGATCTCGCCTGTCCGCTGGTCGCCGTGGACGAGGCCCACTGCATCAGCGAGTGGGGCCACGACTTCCGGCCGGAGTACATGCAGATCGGCGGCGTGCTCCGCGAGCTGCCCGACGCCCGGGTGCTGGCGTGCACCGCCACCGCGACCCCGGTGGTGCGGGACGAGATCGTCGAGCGCCTGGGCCTGCCCGACGACACGCCCCAGCTGGTGCGCGGCTTCGCCCGCCCGAACCTGGGCCTGCGCGCCCAGGAGGCCGGCTCCAAGAAGGAGCGGGACGCCGCCGTGGACGCCGTGCTGCGCGAGGCGCTGGGCGCGCCGGGCGACGTTGACGGCTGCGCCATCGTCTACGCGCCCACCCGCAGGACCACGGACCAGGAGGCGCTGCGCCTGGAGCGCAAGGGCTACCGGGTGGACGCCTACCACGCCGGCATGCACGGCGAGGTGCGCGAGGCCGTGCACAACCGCTTCGCCTCCGGCGAAACCGAGGTGGTGGTCGCCACCAACGCCTTCGGCATGGGGATCGACCGCCCGGACGTGCGCACCGTGGTGCACCTGGCGCCGCCGAGCTCGGTCGAAGCCTACTACCAGGAGGTGGGGCGCGCGGGGCGCGACGGGCGCGACGCCGTAGGCCTCTTGCTGGTGTCCCCGGGCGACCTGCCCCTGCGCCGGCACCTGATCGAGATGGACACGGAGGGGCGCGCGCCGGATCCGGAGCGGGTGCAGCACCGCTGGAACCTCTTCCTGGAGCTGATTCGCTGGAGCGAGGGCGGAAGCTGCCGCCACGACGCCATCCTGCGCTACTTCGGCGACGAGGAGGAGACCCTGGCGGGCTGCGGCCGCTGCGACGTCTGCCAGAAGCTGGTCAGTCTGGCGCCAGAAGTCGATCCCGAAGAGGTGACCCTGCTGGTGCGCAAGGCGCTCTCCGGGGTGGCGCGGGTGCACGGCCGCTTCGGCCTCCAGGCTGCGGCGAAGCTGCTCCGCGGTGCGTCGGATCCGCGCCTGGAGTCAGCGGGGCTCCACCACACGCCCACCTTCGGCGTCCTGCGCGCGCATCCGGAGGCGTGGATCACGCGCCTTCTGCGTCGCTGCGTGACGGCGGGCTGGGTGGACTTCGTGGGCGGCGATCGACCCATGGCCATCCTGACCGACGAGGGCATCGAGGTCATGCGCGCGGAGCGTCCCGCGCGACTGCTGCTGCCGCCCCTCGGCGCGCGGCTGCCCGCAGCCCCCGCGACCCGCGGCGCTTCCGCGCCAGGCCGCGCGGCGCCCGCGCCCGAGGCGCAGCTCGACGAAGCCGGGCACGCGCTCTTCGAAGCCCTGCGCCAGCACCGGCTGCGGATCGCCAAGGCGGCCGGCGTGCCGCCCTACGTGGTGGCCAGCGACCGCACCCTGCGCGACATCGCCAGCTTGCGACCGCGCAACGCCGATGAGCTGTCGCTGGCCCACGGCATCGGCCCGACCAAGGTCGCGCGCTACGGCCCCGGCCTGCTCGAGATCGTGCGCGAAGCGTCGACCCAGGAAGCGTGAGGCTCGGCGACGCCGGGCCTCACTCCTGTTTCTCTTCGAGTCCGTACTTCTTGTTGACCTCGTCATACGTGGGCTGAATCACGGCCTTCATGTCGTATCTGCCGCCCGCGATCATGTCCGAATAGGGAATCCTGAGACTTGGATCTGGCAGCTGCGGCTTCTCGGTGGCCGGAGGCGGCCAGACGTCTTCATCAACTTTCGCCATCCGCACGCGAATATCGTCCTTGGTGATGTTCCACACCATGTAGTCCACCGAAAGGCTCAGCGGACCATCGTAAGTCGCCCGGATGCGATCATTGATCGACGCCGAGGTGTCGAAGTCGTTGAAGAAGTGATAGGCGACGGCCATCCGAGGCTTGATGATCGACATCATCTTGCCAAACGCTTCAGGCGCCGTGTGGATCTGGGTGCCGACTGCCAGAGCGCTTTGCGGGGTGAATTGGAACTTGTCGATCATGTCCGGCACGGTGATGAAGCATTCGTGAATCGCCAGGTCGGCATCCTTCGCATGCTCCGCGTACCACTTGTTCGGATAGGTGTCGCCCCCGAACACGAACTTGAGGCCGTTCCACTCGACAATGAAACTCACCGGGCCGTCCAGGGATGGATGGCCGGGATGGACCGGATCGTCACGCCGTTCTCTTGATAGACGATCTCATTCACGCCCTTGTAGTCAAACTCGGTGACCTCAAAAGGTTGGTATCCACGTGGGTCGGTGATTCCCGCGCGGCCATCGATGTCCCAGGTAAGCGCCTTGAACAGGTGATCCAGCGCGTACTTCGTGCCCCTCTCTGGTTTATCACCGCCCGGTCCCCAAACGCGTAGCGGTTTCTGGCGGCCGGCCAGCGCGCCACTGATGAACAACGCATCCAGGTCACCGAAGTGATCCGTATGCAGGTGGCTCAGGAAGACCTTGTCGAGGTAGTTGTAGGGGATCTGCATGGCTGCGATGCGCTCATTCGATCCGGTCCCGACATCGAAGATGAACTTGTCACCATTCCCCAGCTCGAGCAGCCAGCACGACGCCGCTTGCTTCGGACGCGCCGTGGGCATGCCGGTGCCACAGGCAATCAGCCGCATTTCGTCCGGCCGCAGGTCCTCGCTGTTGGGCGCGTAGAAATCACGATCGCGCGCCATAACCGGCGAGAGGCTCGGGGCGTCAGCCGCCTGCGCCGGATTCGCCAGCGAGAACGGCCGTCCCGCCCGCTCGTCCGAGCGTCCCAGAACATATGCGCCCGCCATGACAGCAGCCACGATGAGGCCGGTCAGTACGGTGGTTGACTTGCGATGTTTGTGCACAGCTGCCCCCTTTCTGAGTAGCCCGCGCGATTGGAACAATCGCCAGATGGCACCCAGGCGCCTCACCCTAGCATTCAGCAGGGTGGATCCACGTGGGATTTCCACGTGGACTGGCGCGTTGGGCACGAGGGGTGGTCGCCCCACGTGCGCTTGTAGCTTCCTGCCGCACACGCGTGTTTCAGGAGGTGCGGGAGGCCGACGGTCCGTGGACCGCCGGCGTCGCGAGCTGGGCGCGCAGCGGGAAGACGAGCTGGGCCAGGAAGCCGCGCGGCACCGGGCTGTCCTCGATTCCCAGCGGGCCGAGCGGGCAGCGGTGCGGGTGGCTGAAGGTGCCGAAGAGCACGTCCCAGATGGCGCTCGAGCCCGAGTAGTTGCTGTCCTGGTGCCGCCGGTCCTGGGCGTGGTGCAGGTTGTGGAGCTGCACCGTCGGCAGGAAGTAGTGGGCCCAGCCCGGGAAGCGCTGGTCGATGTTGGAGTGGACCAGGTTGCCGTCGAACACGATCCAGAGGCCGACGAAGACCACGATCTCCGGCGGCGCCCCCAGGACGAGCAGCGGGATCGGCTTCAGCACCGCGTTGAAGAGCTCCTCACCGACGTGGATGCGGCCCGACTTCAGGATGTGCATCTGCGGCGTGTCGTGGTGCACCGAGTGGAACCACCAGAGGCGGTCGAAGGTGTGGAGGCTGCGGTGGATCCAGTAGTCGGAGAACGTCCACAGCAGCAGCCCGGGGACCATCTGGGCCGCGAAGGGCCAGGCCTCGGGCCACACGCTCGCCAGGCCGGAGGCGCCGCGCAGCTCGGCCAGCATCGCCATCACCCCGATCGACGCCGCACCCCCGAGCGGGCGGCCCAGCGCGGCGAGCAACATCCCGTGCCCGACGTCGTTCAGCGACTGGCGATCGCGGAAGACGTTCATCCTCGGGTTGCGGGGCAGGACCTGCTCCACCCCCAGGATCACGAAGAAGTTCACGACGGTGAGGCCCATGCCCCAGCGGACCGGGTCGTAGCCGCGGCCGAGGCCCCAGGCGGCCAGGACCACGAAGCCGCCCATCAGGACGGGAAACGCCAGCCAGGCCAGGCGGTCGCGCAGGGTGACGGAGGCGTCGGCCATCCCGGGGAGTATATCGCTCAGGCGGCCGGGTCGACGCCGCGGCCGTGCTCCAACCAGGCCGCCGCGTCCGGGGAGAGGGTCCGCTCCACCGCCTGCGGGTAGAGCGCCAGCTCCTCGTCGCTGAGCACGCCTTCCCAGCGCCGGTTCGTGCCCTTGTAGAAGAAGCGCTCGGCGCCGCCCTGCCAGCCGAAGTCGGCGTTGGGCATGATCTGGTCGGCGTTCCTCTTCATGCTGCCGAAGGTGGCGGCGTCCACGAGCCGCGGCCAGGCGTCTGCGTCGGGCTCGATGCCCAGGTACGCCGCGACCCGGCGCATCTCGCCCTCGAGGTCGGCGAGCAGGTCGTTGTAGTGCACGAGCAGGATGTTCGGGAGCTCGCGGTGGTCCCACCAGGTCCGGGTGTGGTGCAGGTGGGACCAGTAGGGCCAGCCGTCGTGCTCCCACTCGAACCAGCCCAACTGGATCCACTGGCGCCAGAGCCAGTGGATGTCCTCGGGGCAGTGGGGGATCGGCGGGCCCACGCGTCCCGGCACCTCGTTCAGCAGCTGGTGCAGGAGGGGCGTGTGACCGGAGTAGTGGTTGTAGAGCGACATGAAGACGTCGCGCGCGTCGCGCCCGACCACGATGTACCGGACGTCCGGCCGGTAGACGAGCCCGTCCAGGGCCAGGTGGCTCTTGATGAAGCGGCGGTGCTGCTGCGCCTCCAGCGCCTCGAGGATCGGCTCCAGCGGCCGGATGCGCATGTCGATCCAGGGCGAGATCTCGGTCACCGGCCCGGGGATCTCCCGGTCCCAGAAGACCAGGTTGGCGACGATCGTCTGCATCCAGGTGGTGCCCGCCTTGTAGGACGTGGAGATGACGATGTCGCCCTCGCGGAAGCGGACACCGTCCCAGCGGGTGCTGTCCAGGTGGTGGTTCTGGTAGCTGCGGGTGCGCTGCGGCAGGTCGGCCACGTCGTCACGCCCTCCAAGAGGCCCCGTCGGGCCGGATCGACGCGCCAGCATACAGCACGCCGGGAACGCGCGGACGCGCCTTCGGCTGGGCTAGACTGCCGGCCTCGAACGCATCAGCCAGAGGACCCCATGCGCCACACCGAGCCGGAGTACGCCGACATCACCCCCGCGCTGCAAGAGCGGCTGGAGAAGTTCCGCGAGGAGCACCAGAACGACGAGCTGGGCGGCGTCGGCAGCGAGGTCCTGTACGAGGACGACGACGTCAAGATCTGGGAGCTGACGCTCCAGCCCGGCGAGGCCAGCGACCTGCACCACCACGAGCACGACTACTTCCTGGTGATCGACTCGGGCGACCTGGTGGCCGGCGTCATGCCCAAGGGCGGCCCCATGGACTGGTTCGTCGGCAAGGTCCCGCCCCAGGGCAACACGGTGCGCGTCCCCAAGGGCAACACCGAGTGGGCCTACAACGTGGGCGAGAAGCTCTACCACGAGGTCCTGATCGAGCTGAAGAAGAGCTGACGCCCAGGCGGGCGCAGCGGCTCGACGCTAGGCCGCCTTCGAGGAGGCCTCCCGCAGCACCCCCAGGTACCCGTCGCTGACCAGCGCATCGCGCAGGACGCCGCGTTCTTCCAGCAGACGATGCATGCGCGGCAGGTTGTAGGGCGGCACGGTCATGAGCAGGTGGTGCTCCAGGTGGTAGTTCACCTGGTTCGGCGCGATCAGGAAGCGCTCCCACCAGCGGGCGCGGGTGGTTCGGGTGTTCTGGAGCTGGCCCGCCGGGTCGCGCGGCATGCTGTGCTCGGCGATGGCGCGGATGCGCGTCACCAGCGTGTTGGTGGTGAGGTAGGCCGCCACCCACAGCAGGTAGAGCGCCGGGTACCCCGCAGCCCAGCAGATCCCGAGCAGGACGGCGTTCGTGACGAGCATCCCGCGGAAGCGCGGCGAGCGCAGGGCGTGGCCCAGCCGCTCCCGCCAGCCGCCGGACGTCCCGAAGTCACGGCGCATGCTGAAGCGCGCGAACTTGAGCCCCGTGCGGCCCGACAGGTCGCGCCCGATCTTGCGCCACAAGCTGTCGCGGGTGATCGGAAAGGGCGTCGCGAGCTTCAGGTCGGGATCGTCCTGCGTCCAGGTGTGGGCGTGGTGGCCCAGGTGATACGGGCGGTAGGAGTGGAGGTCCGACCAGATCGGATACGCCGCCAGCCACGAGCCCACCCACTCGTTCTTCTCCTTGCTCGAGAACAGGGAGCGATGCGAGGCGTCGTGCATGATGACCGCCAGGCCGAGCTGGCGCGCGCCGATCACGAAGACCGCGGCGACGACCGTCAGCGGGTTCGGCCAGATCGCCACTACCGCCATGGCGGCGAACACGATCGCCCAGGTGGAGATCACGCTGCGCCAGGCGCGCCAGTCGTCCGTGCGCAGGAGGTCGTCGATCTCCTCGCGCGAGAGCACGCTGTGCCAGGCGGCAGGGGTTTCCGGCGTCTGTGTCGCTGCGCTCATGCGGCCTCTCCCGATGCGCGAATCCCCGGGTCCACGCGCAGGTCCAGGGGGGTTCTCCGGTGGGGCACGCCGTGGCCCGCGAGGAACGCGGCCCACGCGCTGCGACCCAGCCGGTCGTACTCCGTCATGGCCTCGACCAGCGCGCGGCGCTCCGCGGCGGGCGCGATGGGCTCGGGCAGGAGCGGGTCCAGCACCAGCTGGCGCAGCACGCTGCCGCCGAGGAGGAAGGTCTCCGCCATCGCCGCCTCGGCGCTCGCCCTGGACAGGCGCTCGCGACTCTCGGCCAGCAGGCGCCGCGACTCGACGTAGCCCCGCGCCAGCGACTCGCCGTCCCAGAGTGCGCGCGCGGCGCGATCGCGCTCCGCGTCGAGCGCGGCCAATCGGAAGACGGGCGCCTCCGCCGACAGACCCAGCTCGACCAGCTGTCGCCGCACCCCGTCCACGCCCGCGCGCAGGTTGTCCGGCCGCAGCTCGAGCCCGGGCGCGAGGCTGCGGAATCCCAGGAAGGCCAGCGCCCGCGCACGGCCGCGCGCCTCGCGACCGCGCGCCGATCCGAGGCCCGCCAGGTGGACGCCGATCCAGTCGCCGCGCCAGGGAGCCAGGCGCCGCTCGAGCTCGCGCCAGCTGCGGACCTGACGGTCCACGGCCTCGGCCGCGGGCCCCAGGCGGTAGCGCCCCCGCTCGTCGCGCTCGACGATCCCCGCGGCCAGCAGGCGCGCCAGCGCCACCCGCAGCGCGTTGTCGGCGATCCCGAACAGCGCGCCCGCCGCCACCAGGGCACGCACGGGCATGGATCCCCGCCGCAGGGTGGAAAGGAGGTCGAGGATCAGGCTCCTGGCGCTCGGGCCCATGGGCAGAACATTACCCGGATCGATGATGTTCGTCAATATTCGTAATATCCCGAGCTGGAGCCGGGTCCTCTCCCCGCCGCCGCTGATACCCTCGCCGGCCCGGGCGGCGCGCGAGGCCCGGAGGGGTGGGAGCCGAGCCCAGCATGGCGGAGTGGAGCAACTGGTCCGGCAAGCAGACGGCGAGCCCGCAGGCGGTGGTGCGGCCCGCGAGCGAGGAGGCCGTAGCCGCCCGCGTGCGCAGCGCGGCGCAGGCCGGCAGCCGGGTGCGCTGCCTCGGCGCCGGTCACAGCCACAGCCCGCTCGCGGCGACTGAAGGGGTCCTGCTCAACCTCGAGGCTCTGGCGGGCGTGGCGTCCGTGGACCGCGAGCAGCGGGTGGCGACGATCCGCGCCGGCACCCGGATCTACCAGCTCGGGAGCGCCCTGCGCGGCCACGGGCTAGGCCTCCACAACCAGGGTGACATCGATCGCCAGGCCCTGGCAGGCGCGACCGCCACCGGCACCCACGGAACCGGCCGCAGACTCCCCTGCCTGTCGGCGTCGGTCGTGGGGGCGCGGGTCGCCCTGGCGGACGGCAGCCTGGTCGACTGCGACCCGGAGCGCGAGCCTGGCCTGCTCGCGCTGGCACGCCTCGGACTCGGCGCCGTGGGCGCGATCACGCGCCTCGACCTCTCCGTGCGCGAGGCCTACCGGCTGCGCGAGCGGATGTGGCTGGAGCCGCTCGACGCGGTGCTCGACCGCATCGACGCGCTCGCCGCGGCCCACCGCCACTTCGAGTTCTTCTGGTACCCGGGCCGCAGCAAGGCGATCTGCAAGGCCGGCGACGAGACCGACGCTCCGCCCGAGTACCCCCTGGCCGACGAGGGTCACCGCGTCGGCTGGAGCTACGAGGTGCTCGCGAACCACCGCCCCGAGCGCCACACCGAGATGGAGTACGCGCTCCCGGCCGGCGAGGGTCCGGCGTGCTTCCGGGAGATCCGCGCGCTGGTGGAGAACCGCTTCCCCGAGGTCGCCTGGCCGCTCGAGTACCGGAGCGTGGCCGCCGACGACGTCTGGCTCTCCATGGCCCAGGGCCGGCCGACGGTGACGATCTCCGTCCACCAGGACGTCGCCCTCGACGAGGCGCCTGTCTTCCGCGCCTGCGAGGAGATCTTCGCGCGTCATGCCGGCCGTCCGCACTGGGGCAAGCTGCACTATCGCAGCGGCAAGGAGCTGGCGGCACTCTACCCGCGCTGGGACGACTGGTGGCGCGAGCGCGACCGCTACGACCCCGACGGCGTCTTCCTGAACGATCACGTGGCCTCGCTCCGCAGCTGACTCCGGTCCCGCGCGGCGAGCGGGGGCCGGCGATACACTGGCCGACCGAGGAGTGGCCCCGACGCGTGTCCAAGCTCGCACTCACAGGTGCCCGGATCGTCGATCCCGAGGGCGGCGAGCCGCGCGAGGAGGTGCTGCTGCTGGAAGGCGGCGCCTTCGTGGATCGTCTGCTCCCCGGGGCCCCACTCGGAAGCGACTGGCAGCGGGTGGCGCTCGACGGACGCGCGCTGGCGCCGGGCTTCCTCGACCTGCACTTCCACGGCGGGCTCTGGGACGCGGCGCCGGAGACCTTCGCGGGCGCGCTGGAGCGCGCCGGGCAGGAAATGCTGCCGGCGGGCACCACGGGATTTCTCGCCACCAGCGTGGCGTGGTCCCGCGAGCGCCTCGGCCCCTGCGTCTCGGCCCTGGCCAAGGCGATCGCCGGACAGGCCCCGGGCGGCGCTGCGTGCCTGGGACTGCACCTCGAAGGACCGTGGATCAACCCGCAGGCCAGCGGAGCGTTGGCCGTCGACTGCCTGCGGCCCTTCGCTCCGGCGCGGGATCGCGAGGTGCTGGAGCGCGCCGGCGGACTGCTGCGCATGGTGACCCTGGCGCCGGAGCTGCCCGGCGCGGATGCGCTGCTGGACGAGCTCGCCGCCCGGGACGTCCTGGCCGCCCTCGGGCATACGCGCGCCGGCGAGGAACAGATCGACGCCGCCGTCGCGCGCGGCCTGCGCCACGTGACCCATCTCTTCAACGCCATGGGACCGATCCACCATCGGGAGCCCGGCGTCGCAGGCCACGTGCTGGCGCGCGACGCCCTCAGCTGCGACCTCATCTGCGACGGCCACCACGTGCACCCCGCCATGGTGCGCCTGGCGGCACGCGCCGCGCGCGAGCGCCTGGTACTGATCACGGATCGCGTGGACCTGCCGGGGAGCGAGCCCGGCAGCGACGGCGAGCCGCCCCGGCTTGCCGACGGCACCCTCGCCGGCAGTCGCCTCCGCCTGGACCAGGCGATCCGGCACGCCCGCGAGTTCGCGGGACTCGACCTGCGGGAAGCCGTCGCCGCCAGCAGCGTGCGGCCGGCGCGGCTGCTCGGCCTGGAGAACGAGCGCGGGACGTTCCGACGCGGCGCGCGCGCAGACCTGGCGGTGCTCGACGCCGAGGGGCGGGTCGCCGAGACCTGGCTCGCGGGCCGCCGCGTATGGGACGCCGCAGCGGCGTAGCCGGACGAAGGAGGCAGCCATGACCGATCGCGACCCCCGCATCCCGGAGCCGATCAGCGGCCCTCCGGGTGCCGACGAGCTGGCCGCACGCCTGGCCCGGGTGCGCGCCGGCATGCGCAGCGAGGGCCTCGACGTGTACGTGAGCTTCGACCCGGTGAACATCTACTACCTCACGAACTTCGCCAACTACGTGCACGAGCGCCCCTTCCTGCTGGTGATCGGCGCCAGCGGCACGCCCACCCTGCTGGCGCCGCTGCTCGAGACGGGCCACGCGCGCTCCCGCGCCCGCTGTCCGCTGGAGTTCGCGACCTACGGCGAGTTCCCGGCGCCCGAGGGCCAGAACTGGTTCGACGTCTGCGCGGACCTCGTCCCGAACGACGCACGGGTCGGCGTCGAGTCCGCGATGCCCAGCGGAATCCGCGAGCGCATCCCCGGCACGACCCGGATCTGCGACGTGATCGACGAGGTGCG
>CAMYLJ010000008.1:123616-228705 GCA_947259215.1 uncultured delta proteobacterium | reverse complement strand
CTACGAGATCGGGCGCACGGTCCACGCCTGCGGCGTGGCGGAGGCCGGGCACGCGAAGCTCCTCGAGCTCTGCCGGCCCGGAGTGCCGGAAGGCGCCCTCTACGCCGCCGCCTCCCAGGCCATGATGCTGCGCATCCTGGCGGACATCCCGGACGCCAACGTGATGGTCACCAAGGTGAGCGGCGCCGTGTGGCCGCCGTCGCTCTCCCACGATCCTCACCTCGTACCGACCGTCGGCACGGCGATGGAGGAAGGCGGTCCGCACGTCAGCATCGTGACCGCCCAGGTGGACGGCTACGGGGTCGAGCTCGAGCGCACCTTCTTCCTGGGCGCGGTGCCCGAGGCGGCGAAGGCCCCCTTCGCCGCCATGCTCGAGGCGCGCGCGCTGGCCTACGCACGGGCGCGGCCAGGCGCCGACATGGCGGCCATCGACAGCGCCGTGCGCAAGGCCATCGGCGAGCGCGGCTACGGCGATCGCATCCTGCACCGCACCGGCCACGGCTTCGGCATCACCGGCCACGAGGCGCCCTACCTGGCAGAGGGCTACGGCCGCGACCTCGAGCCCGGAATGCTGGTCAGCATCGAGCCTGGGATCTACATCCCCGGCCTCGGTGGCTTCCGGCACTCGGACACGGTGCTCATCCGCGACGACGGCGGCGTCTCCCTGACCCGCGCCCCGGAGAGCCTCGAAGAGCTGACCTTCGCGATCTAGCGGCGAAACCGATGCGAAAATGCCTCGACTTTGTGTCGTGTGCGCAAGGAAACTTGCCGCTCGCACTGCGAAGTGTGGGAAGCTGCCGCCTCGGTCGGGATTTCCGACCCATCCGGAACCAAGGAGAGACCCGAATGACACGTACTGCCCTCGGAGCGATCGCGCTCCTCGCGTTCGCGCAGACCGCGACGGCGGCCCCCACCTGGACCGCCATCGCCTTCGGCACCACTCCCCAGAACGCCCCCCAGATCGTCGCGGCGGCGGACACGCTGATGAACTCCCCTGCCGGAAAGGGCTTCCCCGGCAGGCTGCTGCTCCAGGCACACGTGGCCGACGGGAACAACCCCGCCACCCACAGCTTCATCCCGATCTACAAGACCCACGGCGAGCGCGAGGCCTTCGTCCAGAAGCTCCAGGCCGATCCCGCCTGGGACGCGTTCATGGCGGTGATGACGAAGCACAGCCAGCCGGTGTCGACCGTCCTGAACCAGACCCTGAAGAGCTGGGGCGAGGTGGTGGACACGGATCACGTGTGGATGGGGCACGCCTTCACGGTCCGCGACCCGGCTGCCTTCGTGGCGGCGGCGGACGCCTTCATGGCGAGCCCCACCGGCAAGAAGTTCCCGGGCCAGGTGCACCTGTCCGGCGTCGTGGCTGGCGGCCTCTCCCCGGTGACGCACACGATCTCGGTCGGCTACGCCAGCGAGGCGGAGATGGGCGCCTGGAACGCCACCGCGCAGGCCAGCGCGGACTGGGCCACCTACATCGCGGCGTCACGCGCGGCGGCCGACTACCTCGGCGGCAGCCTGGCGCGGGACATCAAGTGGTGGGGCCCGGCGACCCTGGCCGAGCTCACCGGCAACTGAGGCTCGCGTCGTCCACCCGCGTGTGGCCGACCCGGGTCGGCCGCACGCGGGAAGCCGCGGGGCGCCCAGGGCCGCCTGCCCCTAGACTGGGGCTCGCGCCGGAGCCCGGGCGCGAGGAGCCCCGGTGAGCCAGCCCTTCGACCTCACGGACCGCATCGCGCTCGTGACCGGCGGGAGCCGCGGCCTCGGCCGCGAGATGGTGCTGGCCTTCGCCCGCGCCGGGGCCGACGTCGTCATCGCCAGCCGCAAGCAGGACGCCTGCCAGGCGCTGGCCGAGGAGGTCCGCGCCGAGACCGGCCGCCGGGCCCTGGGCGTCGGCTGCCACGTCGGGCGCTGGGCGGAGTGTGACCGGCTGGCCGACCGGGTGCTGGAGCAGTTCGGGCGCGTCGACGTGCTGGTGAACAACGCCGGCATGTCGCCGCTGTATCCCTCGCTGGCCGAGGTGAGCGAGGAGCTCTACGACAAGGTGCTGGCGGTGAACCTGAAGGGCCCCTTCCGACTCTCGGCCCGCATCGGGACGGCCATGGCCGCGGGCGCCGGCGGCTCGATCATCCAGGTGAGCAGCGTCGCCGCCGTGCAGCCGACGCCGAGCGAGGTGCCGTACGGGGCGGCCAAGGCCGGCCTGAACAACCTGACCCTCAGCCTGGCGCGCGCATTTGCGCCCCGGGTGCGCGTCAACTGCATCATGCCCGGCCCCTTCCTGACCGACATCAGCAAGGCCTGGCCGCCGGAGGTCCACGCCGCCGTCGGGCACGCGGTGCCCCTCGGCCGCGGGGGCGAGGCCCGCGAGATCGTCGGTGCGGCACTCTACCTGGCCAGCGACGCCTCCAGCTACACCACCGGCGCCGTGCTCAAGGTGGACGGCGGACTGGCGTGGCCGGCCGCCTGAGCCCGACGCCGGTCGCTGGTATCATGGACCGGTGCCGTCCCAGAGGCCTTCCGGCGAGCCGCCGATGCTCTCGCTCATCATCCCCGTCTACAACGAGGCGGCGCAGGTCGGCCCGGCGCTCACCCAGCTGATCGAAAGCCCCTGCCCCATCGACCGGGAGTGGATCGTCATCGACGACGCCTCCGACGACGGCAGCGCCGAGATCCTGGAGGACCTGGCGCGGAAGTACCCGATCCGCCTCTTCCGCAACGAGCGCAACCTCGGCAAGGGCGCCTCGGTGGTCCGCGGCCTGCGCCAGGCGAACGGCGACTTCGTGATGATCCACGACGCGGACTTCGAGTACGAGCCCCGCGACATCCCGGACCTGCTAGCGCCGCTCCTCGAGGACGCCGCCGACGTCGTGTACGGGAGCCGCTTCAAGAAGACCGTCCATCAGGTGCACCGGACGTATCACTACTTCGTGAACCGGCTGCTGACGGTGCTCTCGAACCTGCTCTCGGGCGTCTACCTGACCGACATGGAGACCTGCTACAAGGTCTTCCGCGGCGACCTGGTGCGCGCCATGCGCCTGCGCTCCGAGCGCTTCGGGATCGAGGTGGAGCTCACCGCCTACCTGGCCAAGACCCACGCGCGCATCTTCGAGCTGCCCATCCACTACTACCCGCGCACCCGCCTCGAGGGCAAGAAGATCGGCTGGCGGGACGGCATCGCTGCCCTCGGTCACCTGGTGCGCTTCAACTGGCTGACGTCCCTGGACGACGCGTTCGAAAATCTCCCGGAGCGCTACCGCAGCGGCGCGCCGAGCTCCCGCCCCGAGCCGAAGCGCGCGAGCGACGGGGACTAGCCGACGCGGACGGCGTCGAGCATGAAGCGGACCGCCGCGTCGATGATCTCCGGGGAGTCGGGGAACGCGGGATCCCGGCGGTAGGCGCGACCCGAGTAGTCGGACTGGAGCTGACAGATCACGTCGGCCACCGACGCCACGTCCAGGTCGGCGCGAAACTCTCCAGCCTCGATCCCGCGCCGCAGGATCGACGCGACCAGGTCGCGGTGGGGCTGGACCCGATCGCGGCTGGCGCCCTGGATCCGCGACAGCTGGAGCCCGCGCTCGCCGCGCAGCAGCGCGGGCAGCAGCGGGTGGGCGCGGCAGAAGTCCACGGAGCGGCGGAGCATCCCCTCCAGGGCGGCGCCGGCCGACTCGTCCGCCTCCCGCGGCACCATGGCGCGCACCCAGTCGCGGATGATCTCGCCCAGCACCACCTCGAACAGGTGCTCCTTGTTGCGGAAGAACTGGTAGAGGAGCCCGTTCGAGACCCCGGCGCGCCGCGCGATCTCGCCGACCGTGGCGCCGGCGAAGCCGAGCTCGCCGAAGCAGCTCCGGGCGGCCTCCAGGATCCGCTGGCGGCGCTCCTCGCTGGCCTCGCGCCGGCGCGCCGGCCGTTCTTCGAGAATTTCTTCATTCGATTCAGGCATTTACAAATCGGAGGTCGATTTAATGAACATATTCTATCCTATCTTCATTGAAAATTGTCTCTCCATGGTTCATATTCTGCTGGCCCCACGGCAGCCGACACCCGCTTCCGGGGCCGGACCCAGAAGGAGCCGACATGGCCGACCTCCCCTTCCGCGCCTTCGACGCCGACCACCACTACTACGAGGCCGAGGACGCCTTCACCCGCCACATCGACCCGCGGATGAAGAAGCGCTGCATGGACTGGGCGATCGTCGGCGGCCGCAAGCGCCTGCTGGTGGGCGGTCGCATCAATCGCTTCATCCCCAACCCGACCTTCGACCCGGTGGCGAAGCCCGGCATCCTGGACGCGTTCTTCCGCGGCCGGAACCCGGACGCCAAGGGCATCGCGGAGCTCTTCGGCGAGCTCGATCCGATCCATCCCGCCTACCGCGACCGCGACGCGCGCCTGGTCCAGCTCGACGCCCAGCGGCTCGACGGCTGCTTCCTGTTCCCGACGCTCGGCGTGGGGATGGAGGAGTCGCTGAAGGACGACCCCGAGGCGCTCTGCGCCGCCTTCCGCGCCTTCAACCGCTGGCTCGCCGAAGACTGGGGCTTCCACTACCAGGACCGCATCTACGCCGCGCCCTACATCCCGCTGGCCGATCCCGACTGGGCCGTGGAGGAGCTCGAGTGGGCGCTGTCCCAGGACGCGCGCCTGGTGTGCATGACCCCCGGGCCGGTGCGCGGCTCGACCCACGGCTCGCCCGCGGACCCGATCTACGATCCCTTCTGGGCGCGCCTGAACGAGGCGGGCGTCACCCTCGGCATCCACTCCGGGGACGCCGGCTACAACAAGTTCGCCGACGAGTACGGCTCCGGCGGGGAGTTCAAGGCCTTCGCGTTCGACCCGCTGCGGATCGCCCTGTCGGCGGCGCCGGTGGCCGACAAGCTGGCCGCCATGGCCTGCCACGGTCTCTTCAGCCGGCACCCGAACCTGCGCGTCGCCACCATCGAGTGCGGCAGCAACTGGCTGAAGCCGCTCCTGGCGCGCCTGCGGAAGGCCTACGGCCAGATGCCCATGGCGTTCCAGCACGACCCCGTGGAGCAGCTGCGGGCGGCCCTGTCGGTGTCCCCGTACTACGAGGACGACCTCGAGGAGCTGAAGCACACGCTCGGCGCCGACCACGTGCTCTTCGGCTCGGATTATCCGCACGCCGAGGGCCTCGCCGAGCCCACGGACTTCCTCTACGACTGCAAGGGCTACGACGAGGACGAGATCCGGCTCGTGATGCGCGAGAACGCCCTGGGGCTCGTCCGGCCCCGGCCGGCGTAGGCGTCCCGGAGCGCCCGCTTCCCTACCCTGGAGCCATGCATCCGGACGAGGACGCCCCCGAGCCCGTCGAGATCCCGCGGGCCGAGCTGTCCCCGCAGGCCCTGCGCGGTGTGGTGGAGGCCTTCGTCAACCGCGAGGGCACCGACTACGGCGCGGTGGAGCGCACCCTCGACGAGAAGGTGGCCGACGTGATGCGCCAGCTCGAGCGCGGCGAGGCGCGGGTCGTCTTCGATCCCGGGACCGAGTCGGTCACGATCCTGCTCCCCGCCGAAGTCGGCAAGGAGTCGGCAGGACGACACACCCGAGCCTCGCGCGAGCCAAATTCTTGAGGTATTGTGCGTAGTTGTCTTGACGGCGCCGTGCCCGGAGGCGCAGACTGCTAGGTTGCGCCGGTCGTCGCGCCCAGCGCGGAAACCGGCCTCGAACGCCGACGGAGAGCTGAGAGAATTCCCATGCCCGACACGCCCCCCAGCGCCGCCGAGGTGCGACGCCTGCTTGCCAGCCGGAAACTCGAGAAGGTCACGGTGCTCGGTGCCAACGGCACCATGGGCTACGGCAGCGCGGCCCTCTTCACCCAGGCCGTGCCCGAAGTGACCTTCCTGGCCCGGACCAAGGTCAAGGCCGAGGAAGGGCTCGGCGCGGCGATCAAGCAGGTGCGCTCGCCCACCGTGGCGAACCACGCCAAGGTCGGATCCTACGCCGACGATCTCGAGGCAGCCGTGAGCGGCGCCGACCTCGTGTTCGAGGCCCTGACCGAGGACCTGGCGGTCAAGAAGGAGATGTTCGACAAGGTCGAGAAGTTCCGCCGCGACGACTCCATCGTCGCGACCGTGACCTCCGGCCTCTCGATCAACGCGCTCTGCGAGGGGCGCAGCGAGTCCTTTCGCCAGCACTTCCTCGGGCTGCACTTCTTCAACCCGCCGAACGTGATCGTCGGCACCGAGCTCATCGCCGGCAGCGAGACGGACCCCGAGATCGTGGACTTCGTGGAGGCGTTCTCCCGCGTGCGCCTGGGCCGGGAGATGATCCGGACCGCCGACACGCCGGCCTTCGCGGGCAACCGGGTGGGCTTCAAGGTGCTGAACCAGGCCGCCCAGCTGGCGGAGCAGCTGGGGCCGGTACTGGTCGATCGCTTGATCGGCCCCTACACGGGCCGCGCCATGACGCCCCTGGCCACCATCGACCTGGTGGGCTGGGACATCCACCGCGCCATCGTGGACAACGTGTTCGAGAACACCGACGACGAGGCCCACCTGGCCAATCGCCTGCCCGGCTACATGAACCGGCTGATGGAGAAGGGCGTCCTCGGCAACAAGACCGGGCGCGGCTTCTTCCACCGCGACGAAGACAAGAAGCAGTACGTGCTCGATCCGGCGTCGAGCGACTACCGGCCGGTCTCCGAGATCGACCTGCCCGACCTCTCCTACATCGACGACGTCTCGCGCCTCTACGCCGAGGGTCGCTACCGGGAGGGCATGCAGGTCTTCCTCGGGGCGGACAGCCACGAGGCTGCCATCGCCCGCCGCGCGATCGCCGGCTACGTCAGCTACGCCTTCCACCGCGTGGGCGAGGTGACCGAGACGATCGACGGCATCGACCGCATCATGGGCATGGGCTTCAACTGGGCGCCGCCGAGCGTGCTGGTGGACATGATGGGCGGCGCGGCCGCCGCCGTCGGCATGATCGAGAAGGCGGGCGTGCCGGTGCCGCCGGTGCTGGAAGAGGCCGCGAAGACGGGCGAGCCCAAGCGCTTCTTCGACAACCCCCGCATCAACATCGGACGCTTCTTCGTCGCGGGCTGAGCCCGCGGGACCGGATCTTTCAGGAGGACGCCATGGCCGCTGGTTCGGAAGTCTACGTGCTCGGTGGGTACCAGACGGATTTCGCCCGCAACTGGACGAAGGAGTCGAAGCACTTCTCCGCGCTGATGCGCGAGGGCGTACTGGGGGCCCTCGCGGCCTGCGACGTCGCGCCCGAGGAGATCGAGAGTGCCCACGTCGGCAACTTCGCCGCCGAGCTCTACTGCATGCAGGGTCACCTGGGCACCTGGGCGCCTTCTTCACCGAGGTGCACCCCGCCTTCAGCGGCCTCCCCACGGGCCGGCACGAGGCCGCCTGCGCCTCGGGCAGCATCGCGCTGCTGGCCGCCTCGGCAGAGATCGAGGCCGGCCGCTACGACCTCCAGGCCGTGGTCGGGATCGAGCAGATGAAGACCGTCTCCGCCGCCCAGGGCGGCGCCTACCTGGGCACGGCCGCCTGGTACGAGCAGGAGGCGGAGGGCATCGAGTTCCCCTTCCCCAAGCTCTTCGGCAAGCTCGGCGACGAGTACGACAAGCGCTACGGGCTGAAGGATGAGCACCTGGCCGAGATCAGCCGGCTCAACTACGACAACGCCAAGCTCAACCCCAACGCCCAGACCCGCACCTGGTACATGAACAAGGAGCACGCGCTCTGCCGCACCGACGACAACCCGGCCGTCGGCGGGCGCATCCGCATCGCCGACTGCTCCCAGGTGACCGACGGCTCGGTCTGCGTCTTCCTGGCCTCCCGCGACTACGCGCAGAAGTGGGCCGCCGCGCAGGGCAAGAAGCTGGAGGACATCCCGCGCATCAAGGGCTGGGGCCACAACACGGCGCGCCTGCGCTTCGCGGACAAGGTGGCCGAGAGCGCCGCCGCCCAGTACGTGCTGCCCCACGTGCGCAGCACCGTCACCGCGGCCATGAAGCGCGCCGGGATCGAGGACGTGAACGGCATCGACGGCATCGAGACCCACGACTGCTTCACCACGTCCGAGTACATGGCGATCGACCACTTCGGGATCACCGCCCCGGGCGAGAGCTGGAAGGCCGTCGAGGAGGGCTGGCTCGAGATCGACGGCAAGCACCCCATCAACCCGAGCGGCGGCCTGATCGGCGCCGGCCACCCGGTGGGCGCCACCGGCGTGCGCCAGCTGCTGGACGCCCACAAGCAGGTGACGGGCGCCGCCGGCGACTACCAGATCGAGGGCGCCAAGAACGTCCAGACCCTGAACATCGGCGGCAGCGGCACGACGAGCGTGAGCTTCGTCGTCGGCGTCTAGTCCAGCGACGTCTCCGCGTTTCGCTCCAGGGCGCCCGGCCGGAGACGGCCGGGCGCTCCTGCGTTCGACGATCCGAAGCGGCGCGCTCGCGGGCGAGCCTCGCTGAACGCGCGCCGCGATCGCGGGCATTGTGCCAGAATCCCGCCACCCTACGGCTGCCCGGGCCGTGCTACGAGGAGATGCGGATGAGGCGATTCCTGCTGCTGGCGCTGGTCGGGATCCCGCTGGTGATCGGGATCGGCTACGCGTTCCGCGGCCCCGTGACGCTGCGCCTGATGCAGCGGATGGTCGCTGCCAACCTCGAGACCGACCTGCTGCGCGAGCTTCCGGACGGGCTCCACCTGGCGCTCTGCGGCGCGGGATCGCCGCTGCCGGACCCGCGGCGTTCGGGGCCCTGCTCCGCCGTCATCGCCGGCGAGCGGCTCTTTCTCGTCGACGTCGGCTCGGGAGCCTCGCGGGTGCTGGCGCGGCTGCGGATCCCGCAGGGCCGGATCGAGGCGATCTTCCTGACCCACTTCCACTCGGACCACATCGACGGCCTGGGCGAGCTGCTGCTCCAGCGCTGGGTGGGCGGCTCCAACCGCGCGCCCGTTCCGGTGTACGGCCCGGACGGCGTCGGCGAGGTGGTGGCCGGACTCCAGCAGACCTACGCCGCGGATGTCGGCTACCGCGTCGCCCACCACGGCGAGAGCGTGGCGCCGCCGTGGGGCGCGGGCGCGCTGGCGAAACCCTTCCCGGAGCCGCCGGACGGCGAGACGCGCATCCTGCTCCACGAAGGCGATCTGCGCATCGTCGCCTTCCGCGTCGAGCATCCGCCGGTCGAGCCGAGCGTCGGCTACCGCTTCGACTACAAGGGCCGCTCCCTGGTCCTCTCCGGGGACACCATCAAGTCCGCCAACCTGCAGCGCAACGCCCGCGGCGCGGACCTGCTGGTGCACGAAGCGCTGGCGCCCGAGCTGGTGGGCATCATCACCCGTGGCGCCGAGACGGCGGGGCGGGAGAACCTGGCCAAGATCACCGTCGACATCGTCGACTACCACACCACGCCGCTCGAGGCTGCGGAGGTGGCGCGCGACGCCGCCGTCGGACACCTGCTCTACTACCACATCGTGCCGCCGCTCCCCGCGCGCGCGCTGGAAGCGCTCTTCCTGGCCGGGGTGGACGACGTCTACACGGGACCGGTCACCCTGGGCCGCGACGGGACGCTCGTGAGCCTCCCGGTCGGCTCGGACGCGATCGAGGTGGACCAGCTGCTCTAGCGCCGACGCCGCGCCGCGGCCCTCAGAAGAGGGCGCGCACCACGAGCAGGAACCCGAGGACCGCGATGGGGACGCCCAGGGGCGCGCCGACGACGCTCAGGCTGAGCACCACCCCGACGGCAATGAGCGCGAGCCCGAGGACGCCGCAGACCACGCGGCCCGTCACCGCCAGCACGAAGCCCACCAGGCGCCAGAGCGCATGGAAGGGCCACAGGTACCAGGGCAGGGAGCGTTCGGCGCGTTCGGACATCGCGGCTCCTCGACCGTGCCGAGCGGCGCTCAGCCGGTCCGCTTCCGGATCCACTCGCCCATCCGCTCGAGGCTCTCCCGCCCGTTCGGCAGGAGGCGCGCGAACAGGTGCCAGACGTGGATCTCGTCGTCCAGGCGCTCGTAGTCGACCTCGACGCCGGCCGCCCGGGCCTTCTCGACGAAGCCGTCGATCTGGTCGATCAGGATCTCCCGGCCGCCCCCGTGGACGAGCAGCGGCGGCAGGCCGGTGAGGTCCCCGTAGATCGGGGAGACCCGCGGGTCGCGGCGATCGGCGCCGTCCAGGTAGTTGTCGATCCAGCGGTCGATGATGCCGCGGGTCAGGTAGTCGAACTCCGCGTTGCGCTCGACGCCGGCACCCCAGTCGGCCACGTTCACGGCCGGAGAGATGAGGACCGCGCCGGCCGGCAGCGCGTCGCCCGCCGCGCGCAGCCGTTGCAGCAGGGCCAGGGTGAGCGACCCACCCGCGGAGTCACCGACCACGACGCTGGCGGCCGGATCCAGCCCCTCGGCGAGGAGCGCCCGCCAGGCGGCCTCCACGTCGTCCACGGCCGCGGGGAAGCGCGCCTCGGGTGCGAGCCGGTACTCGACGGACCAGACGACCGCCGACGCCGCCAGCGCGATGCGCGAGACGACCTCGCGGTGCGAGTCCGTCGAGCCGAGGTTGTAGCCGCCGCCGTGGATGTAGAAGACGGTTCGCGGGTCCGCACCCGCGCGGGGTTCGATCCGCTCAGCGGGAACGTCGCTCAGGGTCGTGCGCCGGCTTGCCACCTGGCGCCGGGCTTCCGGACTGACGACGCTGACCGTGAGCGCCCGGGCCCGCGCAGGCTCCAGCTGGCAGAGGAATTCGAGGCCCGCGGCCTGGACGTCGCGAATCAGCTCCTGACCGAGGCTCCAGGAGGCGACGCGCCTGCGCCCGAGCGCGCGACGCCCGAGAGTCGCCAGGCCCGCCGCGAGCACGTGCATCGCGATCCGGGCACGGTCGAGCGCGGCCACGCCCGAGCCCTTCCGCAGGCGGCGCCGCACGCCATCGACCCTTCCGGCCAGCATCGCGGCCGCCGCCGCGGCGCGATCCGGCAGCACTCCCGGGACGCGCCCGTAGAGTGCGAGCTCGCGGCCGGCCGGGTGGCGGCCGGAACGCAGGCCGAGCGTCCGCACCTCGCTTCGCGGCAGGGGAGACCGTCCCGCCCGGATCTCCCGCACGAGCCAGGCGAGGAGCTCCCGGGCGACCCGACGGTTCTCCGGGGCTCCGGCCGGAGTGCTGGATTCCGCGAGCCAGTAGCGAAGATCCGCCGCGTCCGGTTCGGGCGCGCTGCGCAGTGCCGCCTCGAGCCCGCTGCGAAGCGCTTCGCCGAAGTCGCCGGTCGCCGGCAGCCGGACCGACTCCCGGCCGCGGCGGGCGTACGCCTCGAGCAGAAGCAGGGGCATCCGGCCCGAGAGGCCCTGCACGCGCTCGGGGCGGCCGAGGCGCTCCACCCGTCGCAGCAGCTCGCCGCGCAGCCGCTCGAGCTCCGGCTCGCCGTCGCCGACGAGGATGGTCCACTTGTCGCGCCAGAAGAGCCGCTGCGCGAGGGGGCCCACGTAGGCCCAGCGCTCGGGCTGATCCAGGAGCTCCAGCAGCGCCATCATGGGGATGATCACGTTCCCGAGCCGCAGGTAGTCGCCGGACGTGGAGAGGCTGTCCTCGCGGATCCGGACCCGCGTGAGAGGACGGTCGACGGCGACGACCCGCGTGCCCCGCCGGGCGAGCAAGAACCAGTGCCAGGCGTCCTCGACCCACGGCAGCCCGTCGCACGGGCCCGCCTCGAGCAGCACCCAGCGCGCAACCAGCACGGTGGGGGTCAGGAACGGGTGGCGGCGAACCCAGGTCGCCAGAAGATCCCGCGTGGGGCAGTGGCGGTCGCCGAGCCGGACGCCCTGGTCTCCGCGCTTCCGCGGCTTCCCTCCCACGGGCTCGGCGTCGCTGCAGCAGAGCTCGGCGCCGGGAACGCTCCGCAGGGCGGCGACCTTGCACGCCACGGCTTCGGGCTCGAGGAGGTCGTCGGCGTCGAGGAAGTGGATCAGCTCGCCCCGCGCCTCCTCGACCCCGCGGTTGCGGGCGGCGGCGGGCCCGGCGTTGTCCTGGCGAACGAATCGCAGCGGATGCTCCGCGGCCAGCAGGGCTGCCAGCCCCTGCTCGGGATGGTCGTGCGACCCGTCGTCCACCACGACCACCTCGAACCTCGGGTAGGTCTGCGCGAGGGCGCTCCTCACGGCGTCGACCACCACGTCCGCACCGTTGAAGACCGGGATCACGATGCTCACCAGGGGAGCGTGTTCGGGATCGTCGGGATCGAGCCCGTGGAGCAGCCAGCGCGCGTGCCAGCGCGCGCGCTCGCGGGAGACCCGATCCGCGGGATCGGCGCGCAGGGCCCCTTCGAGACCGGCGAGGTGGATCCGGACCGCGGGCCCTTCGGCCGGCTGCGCGACCAGGGCCGGGGGCGGCTTCGGTTCGCCCGCCCCGGCCAGGGCCGCCTCGACGGCGCGCGCGTGCTCGGGATCCCAGCCGGGGAGCGCAGTGGCCTCGCCGTGCGGCAGCTCGCTGATTCGCGCCAGCCAGGCGACCGCTGCGGGCGGAGCATGCTCGAGGGACGAAGGCGACACGGGCGAGATGATCGGAATGTAGCGTGGCTGCGTCGCGGGAGAAGGCGCTGCCGCGACGGCCGGTCCAGCGGACGTTGCGACCCGGTCTGGAGCGGTCAAGATACCGGGGATGGACCCCGCCGCTCCCCCGCGAAGCCAGCCGGACTTTCCCATCGCGATCATCGGCGCCGGCTTCGGCGGGATCGGGATGGCCGTCCAGCTGCTCGAGGCCGGCATCGACTCCTTCACGATCTTCGAGCGCGCCAGCGAGATCGGCGGCACCTGGCGCGACAACACCTACCCCGGCGCGGCCTGCGACGTCCCGTCCCACGTCTACTCCTTCTCCTTCGAGCCCAACCCCCGCTGGAGCCGTGCCTTCGCCGAGTCCTGGGAGATCCAGGAGTACCTGCTCGGCGTGGTGGAGAAGTGGCAGCTCCGCTCCCGCCTGCGCCTGGACACGGAGATCGTCGATGCGCGCTTCGACGAGGCGGCGGGCGTCTGGACGCTCACGACGGAGGCGGGGGAGACCGTTACGGCGCGGGTGGTGATCTCGGCGGTCGGCGGGCTCGTGGATCCCGCGCTCCCGGACATCAAGGGCATCCAGAGCTTCCGCGGCGAGCTCTTCCACACGGCCCGCTGGAACCACGACTACGACCTCACGGGCAAGCGCGTCGCCGTCATCGGCACGGGCGCGAGCGCCGTGCAGGTGGTTCCCGCGCTCGCACGCCAGGTCGAACAGCTCAGCGTCTTCCAGCGCACGCCCGCCTGGGTCGTGCCGAAGCCCGACCACCGCTACTCCGAACGCGCCAAGCAGTTCTACGCGCGTCACCCCCTGGCGCTGCGGGCCAGCCGCTTCCTCAAGTACGCGCTGAGCGAGCTCTTCGGACCCATGGTCTTCCTGGACGCGCCGTGGCTCTCGGCCATCGGCGAGAAGGGCTCCCTGGCGCACCTGCGCAGGAGCGTGGCGGATCCCGAGCTGCGGGCGAAGCTGACTCCGGACTTCCAGTTCGGCTGCAAACGCATCCTGATCTCGGACGACTTCTGGTCGAGCTTCGAGCGCGACAACGTCGAGCTGGTGACCGAGCCCATCGAGGAGATCCGCAGCGAGGGCATCCAGACGCGGGACGGCAGGCTCCACCCGGCGGACGCGATCGTCCTCGCCACCGGCTTCGCGCTGGGCCTGGCGAGCGCGCCCTTCCCGGTGACGGGCCGCGGCGGCCGCGTCCTGGACGACTGCTGGAGCGAGGGCGCCGTGGCCTACAAGGGCGTCACGGTCTCCGGCTTCCCGAACTGGTTCATCCTGATGGGCCCCAACACCGGGCCCGGACACACCTCGGTCCTCGTCTACAGCGAGGCGCAGATCGCCTACGCGATCCAGGCCATCCGCAGACTGCGGTCCGAGAACCTCAAATTCGTGGACGTGAAGCAATCCGTCCAGGACCGCTACAACCAGGGCATCCAGAAGCGCATGCCGAGGATGGCCTGGAGCTCCGGCTGCCACAGCTGGTACCTCTCCGACGACGGCAGCAACCACGCGCTCTACCCGGGCTTCGCCTGGGAGTACGTCCTGCGGGCCCGGAAGTTCAAGCCCCGCGAGTACGAGATCGCGCGCTTCTAGACCACTCCTCGTGCGCCCGGCCGCGGATGCGTAAACTCGCCGCGTGCGGGCCGCGCCGGCCCGTCGGCGAGGAGACGCACCATGGCGTTGCGGCTGCTGGAAGCACACCTGTCCCCGGACCTGGTCCCGAGCGCCGAGGAGGCGCTGCGCGAGGCCGCCTGCGAGGACCTCTGGAGCGAAGAGGGCGGGCCCTTCGGAGCCGTCGTGTCGGCGGTGATCGGCGCCGGCCGCACCGGGGCCGCCATGGACCTGCTCCACGAGCGCCTGACCGCCGGCGACTTCCGCGCCCTGGTGCTGCCGCTCGACGCGGTGCTCCCGCGACCGCTGGCGAGCACGGCGCGTGAAGGGCGCTCGCGCGCCGCCAGCGCGGCGGCCGTGAGTCGCGAGGAGATCTACGCCAGCGTGAGCGACGGCGCGCAGCTCACCTCGACCTACGTCGCACTGACGGCGCTGGCGGCGGTCGTCGCCGCCGTCGGGCTGACCCAGAACAACGTGGCCGCGGTGATCGGCGCCATGGTGGTGGCCCCGCTCCTGGGACCCAACATCGCGCTCGCCCTGGGGCTCACCCTGGGAGACGGACGTCTCACGCGAGATGCGATCGCCAGCGCCGCCGTCGGACTCGGCGTGGCGCTCGCGACCTCGTTCGCGCTGGGGTTCGCCCTGCAGCCGGACCTCGGCGTTCCCGAGATCGCGCTGCGCACGCAGCCAGGTCTGGACGACATGCTCCTCGCGTTGGCGGCGGGCTGCGCGGGCACCCTGGCCTACGCCACGGGCTCGGCCAGCTTCCTCGTCGGCGTGATGGTGGCGGTGGCGCTGCTGCCTCCGACGGTGGCGAGCGGCCTGCTCCTCAGCGGGGGCCAGCTGCAGGAGGCCGCCGGGGCCCTGCTGCTGGCGCTGGCCAATGCCGCCGCGATCCTGCTCGCCGCCATGGCGACCTTCCTGTGGAAGGGCCTGCGGCCACGCCACTGGTGGGAGGCGGAGCGCGCCCGGCGAAGCGCCGCGCGGGGTCTGGCGATCGCGCTGGCGCTCTTCGTGGCGCTGGGCCTGGCGGTGGTGGGCGCCGGGCTCCTGCGCTGAACCTCCGCCAGGCCCCCGCACGCCTCTTCCCGCCCCTGGCGCCCCCAGCCGGATCGCCGCGATGCGAGGGAGCGGCGTGCCGTTCAGCCGGACGCGCCGATGCGGCGGAAGATCGCCGCCAGGCGCTCCACGGGCAGCTTGGGCCGTCGCTCGAAGCTCACGAGACCGTTGATCTCCTGCTGCACGTCGCTGAGCTGGGTCCAGACGAACCCCGCCAGCTCCTGGCAGCTCGTCACGATCTCGGCCGCTGCGCGGATGCGGACCTCGAGCTCCGCCTCCGTCTTCGGCAGCGCGCCGTAGGCGAACGCAGGCTCGCCCGGGGCGGGGGTGTCGACGGACGCGAAGCCGATGCCGCCGCACTCGGTCAGCAGCACTGGCAGGCCGGAGACGTCCGCGCCCGGCAGGGCCGCCACGCGTTCGCCGAGCAGGTGGCCCTGGGGCAGCACGGCGGCGTGGGGGTCGGCCAGCAGCGCGGCCAGCCGCTCGCGGACGCCCTCGCTCTCTCCCTCGTAGAGATGCAGGGTCCAGAGGTCGCCCGCCGCGTACTCCCAGCCGTCGTTGGCCACGACGAGACGGGTCGGATCCAGGGCCCGGGTCAGGCCCGCCACACCCTCCACGAAGGCGCGCTCCTCGGGCCGACCCGCCTGGTTCCAGGCGCCCCAGGACTCGTTGAAGGGCACCCAGGCCACGATGCAGGCGTGTGCGCGGTCGCGGCGCACGGCCTCGGTCCACTCGCGGGCCAGGTCGCTCACGAGCGCCGTGGTGAAGTCGCGGCCGCTCGGCATCTCGCTCCAGACCAGCAGCCCGAGCCGATCGGCCCAGTGCAGCCAGCGCGGATCCTCGAGCTTCTGGTGCTTGCGGGCGCAGTTGAAGCCGAGAGACCGCACCAGCTCGACGTCGCGGCGCAGGTCGCCGTCGCTCGCCGCCGCGTACCAGCCGCCGGGGAAGTAGCCCTGGTCGAGGACGCCGCGCAGGTAGAGCGGCGCACCGTTCAGCAGCACGCGGCCGCCGTCACAGCCGACCTCGCGCACGCCGCAGGGGCTCGTCACGCGGTCGGCTTCGCGGCCGTCCGCCAGCAAGGTCACCTCGAGCGCGTGGAGATGCGGGTCGGACGGGGACCAGAGGCGCGGCCCGGACAGGCGCAGCGGCACCCGCGCCTCCGGGCGTCCGAGCCCGGCGCCCCGCTCTCGGGCCAGCTCGGACTCGCCGTCGAAGAGCGCCACCTCCACCTCGCCGCTCCAGGGCTCGGAGAAGGCCACGTGCACCGCGAGCTCCCCCGAGGCGGCAGACCAGCGGGTCCAGACCTCGTCGATCGACACCTCCGGCAGCGGCTCGAGCCACACGCTCTGCCAGACGCCGACCACGGGGTCGTAGTCCACGGGAGTCCGGAACGCGCCGGCGGCCTGCTTGCCCCGCGGCTGCGTCCAGGTGTCGCGGTCCTCGACGCGCAGCACGATCTCGTTGCTGCCAGCGTGCAGGGCGTGGCCCGCCTCGCACACGACGGGCGTGTAGCCGCCCCGGTGGCGCCCGACGTCGCGGCCGTTCACGAAGACGTGCGTCTCGAAGTCGCACGCCCCGACGTGCAGGCGGGTCCGCGGGCCCAGCTCGTCCGCCCGGACGTCCAGCTCCCGCCGGTACCAGACCCGCGCCGGCGGCTCGGGCGCGCTCACACCGGAGAGCGGCGCCCCGACCGGATAGGGGACCTGGATCCGCTGCTCGAAGGGCCGCCCGCACTCCCAGCCGTCGCGCAGGCCGCGATCGGAAGCATCGAAGGCCAGCTGCCAGGGGCCGTTCAGGCAGCGCCAACGCGGTCGCACGAGCTGCGGGCGCGGGTATTCCGGGCGCGGGATGCGATCCATCTCAGCCCTCGCTCCGCTCGCCTAGCGGGGCCCATCGCCGAGTCGCCGCATGCGGATGTAGCCCAGGGCGTCGAGACGCTCGCGGTCCCCCTGCGACAGCTCCATCGCGGGCGCATCGGTCCCGAGCCGCGCGGCGAGCTCGTCGATGCGCTGCTCGTGCGTCGCGACGACGTCCGGCTGGCGGGACGCCACGTCCCGCGTCTCGCCCGGGTCCGCCTCCAGGTCCACCAGGTGGACCTGGCCCGTGCGCCGATCGCGGTAGCTCTTCCAACGCCCCTTCCGGTAGGTCTGGTACTGGAGCTCGCTCAGGAAGACCTCACCGGGCGCGAGATCGGGCGCGGGACCCGGCTCCGCGCCCGCCACCTGCAGGATCATGCGGTGGAGGTCGTCCGTGCGCACGACGGCGTCCGGATCGTCGAAGACCGGGGGCGAGACGATCAGCGGAACCTTCAGGAGCGAGTCGAAGCTCGGGTTGCCGTTGTGGCCCTCCACGCCCTCGACGAAGTTCTGCTCGGCGAGCCGCTCCCCGTGGTCGGAGGTCACGACGACCAGCGTCCCGTCGAGCAGGCCCTCCCGATCCAGGATGTCGAGCAGCTGACCCACACCCTGGTCGGCCACCTCCACGCTGCTGGCGTAGGCATGGTCTCTGCGCGCGTAGTCGTGCACGTCCATGTAGTGCACGTAGAGGAAGAGCTTGTCGTGCAGCCTCTCGCGGAGGGCGCGTCGCAGAGCCAGGTTCGTCTCCGGCGCAGTCGGGGCGGGATCGGACATCTCGAACCAGAGGTCGAAGCCGCGCTCGTAGCCGCCTGGCCGATGCAGCAGCAGGTTGCTGGCGATCCCGAGCGTCCAGTAGCCCGCCTCTCGCAGCCGGCCGGCGAGGGTGGGAAGCGACTCGGGAATGCAATCGCCCGGGTCCTCGCTTCCCCCGAAGCGCAGCATCCCGCACCAGCTACGACCCGTGTAGTCGACCCGCTCCCTCCCGACGCCGCGGTCGAGACTCGGCGTCCTCCCGGTGAAGAGCGCCGCCATCGACATGGTGGTCTGATGGAACGACGAGAAGGCGTTCTCGAACACCTGCCCGCGCTCCGCCAGTGCGTCGAGGTGGGGCGTGCGCGTGCTGGCTCCGTAGGCCGCCACATGATCGCGTCGCAGCGTGTCGATCACGACGAGCAGGATGCGCTCCGGGGGCAAGCTCAGCCGGCGGGGCTCGGGACCGCAGCCCGGGAAGCCGAGCGCAGCGAGCACGAGCAGCGCGGCGGAGCGAATCCGGAATCGCATGGCGGGAATACTACCGGGTCGGACCGGGTGGGCGAGCCGGCCACTCACCGCCTCGCCACGCGGAGCACGAGCGCGAGCAGGACCGACGCCACCAGCAGGGCCACGAACGGCACGTCGCCCGCCCGCGCGTAGAGACCCGGCCGCTCCGGGGCGCCGACCTCGGCGACGAGGGTGCCGCGGGCGAACGCGGGCAGGGTTTCGAGCACGCGGCCCGCCGGGTCGACCACGCCGGAGACGCCGGTGTTGGCCGCCCGCACCACCCAGACGCGCAGCTCCACGGCGCGGAAGACCGCCTGCAGGAAGTGCAGCTCCGCATAGCCGGTGCGACCGAACCAGGCGTCGTTCGAGACGTTGACCAGCAGCTCCGCCCCCGCCGCGCGGAATTCGCGCATCGCGCCCGGGTACGTGATCTCGAAGCAGATCGGCGTCGCGATCCGCAGCGGAAGCCCCTCGAGGACGCTCGCCCGGCTGCCGGGAACGTACGGCTCGCCCTCGGCGACCGGACCCAGGAGCGGCGCCAGCCAGGACAGCAGCGGTGGGTCGTACTCGGAGAAGGGCACGAGACGCTGCTTGTCGTAGCTGCCGACCAGCCCGGCCCCCGGCGCAAAGAGGACCACGGAGTTGGTGCGGCGAGCGTCGCGCGAGCGGGGCGCTCCGCTCACCAACGGAGTACCGGTCTCCGTCACGAGGTCGGCGAGCGCCGCGCGCAGCGCGGGCGCCGCGTCGAGGTCTGTGTCGATCGCCGTCTCGGACCACACCACCAGGTCGAGCCGCTCCTGCGCGACGAGCCGGCGCGTGAGCTCCGCGTGAAGCCGGGCGTTGCGCTCCGCCGCCCCGCGGAAGCGATCGCCCTGGGGCACCGACGCCTGCACGATTCCCACCCGCAGCTGCGGCGGAACGCTGGGGAGACGGTCGAGGCGGATCGCGCCGTAGCCGAGCGCGGCCAGGAGCATCACCCCCGGCGCGAGCAAGGGCTGGGGCCTCCGCTGCACGAACGCGATTCCCAGGCCGGCCCCGGTCAGGCTCACCAGGAAGCCCACGGCGTAGACCCCGCCGAGGTCGGCGGTCTGCAACGCCACGGGGACCGGTGCGAGCGCGTGACCCGCCAGCACCCAGGGCAGTCCGCCCGGGCTGCCGCGAATCCATTCGGCGAGTGTCCAGCAGGCCGCGAACAGCGGCGCGGCCCAGGCCGCCGGGAAGCCCACCCGCAGCCAGCGGTAGCCGAGGCAGGCGGCGGCCGGCACCAGGGAGTAGGAAGCCACGACCAGGAGCGTCACGCCCCAGGCCCCGAGGAGCGGCGTCCCGTACTCCACCGCCATGGCGTGGACGAGCCAGCGCACGATCCCCAGCCCCATCCCGGCGTAGTAGGCGTAGGCGAGCAGGCAGGCCCGGCGCGGGCTCGACCGCTCGATCGCGACCACGAGGGGCGCGAGCATCAACAGGCCGGCCGGCCAGATCCCGAAGGGCGGATAGGCCAGGACCGTCAGCAGGACCGACGCGGCGGTGAGCAGGAGGTTCACCGGATGTCGCCCGCCATGCCGGGGATGATCGCGCGCTCGCGCCCGGGTCTCACCCGCCGGTGCAGCCCGGGTAATCCCCGAGATTTCCTCCCCGCGGGAAAATCAGGCAATCGCCAGGGCTGCCTGTCAGGAAGATTCCCGAGGGGGATGACACCTTTGCCCGTACGAGCCCGCTTGAGCAGCGTCCCGACCACGGGCACGATCAACCCGACGCTGAGCCAGCTCACGCTGGTGACGCCTACGTTCGTCAACGCCCTGGGCAACAATCTCCCGGTGTTCGCGAGTCTCACGATCCGCTTCAGCGACGCCGGGGGACTTCCGCCGTTCCTGGTGCCCGAGCCCTCCACCCTGCTGCTCTTCGGAGCGGGCACGTTGGGGCTCTGGCTGGCGGGTCGCCGCAGGCAGTAGCCTCGCACCGGAGCCGGAGCCGAACCGAGCGGCCCCCTGCTGGGGCCCGCTTTCGGTTCGGGGATCCTCGGCGGGCAGGCACCGCCCGCGGATGCAGCCCTCCCGGTCCGACGATATAGTCAGGGGCTCGGCGAACGCCGGGCGACCTCGGATCATGCCGCTCGGAGGTAGCTTCCATCCCTCGCAGACTCTTCTCGCCCCGCCTGCTGCTGGCGGCGCTCTCGATCGGGTTGATCGTCGCCGGCCTGTCGCGAGTCATCGAGATCCGGACCCCGAACCGTTCGGGAGGCTCCTGGGAGGACATCCGGGGCCTGGCAAGCCGGGACGACCTCAACGTCGTCTTCATCCTGATCGACACGCTGCGTGCGGACCGGCTGTCCGCATACGGCTACGAGCGCCCGACGAGCCCCGTCATCGAGGGCCTCGCCGACTCCGGCGTGCGCTTCGCCACGACCCTTGCCCAGTCGACGTGGACCAAGTGCTCCATGGCCTCGCTGTGGTCCTCCACCTATCCCGCCACCAATCGGATCACGCGCTACCCCGACGGAATCCCCGAGGCCATGCAGAGCCCCGCGGAGGTGCTGCAGCAGGCCGGGTTCCGCACCGTGGGGATCTGGCGCAACGGCTGGGTGGCCCCCAACTTCGGCTTCTCCCAGGGCTTCGACATCTACGTGCGCCCCAAGTCCCTGGGCCGCCCGGCGAACATGGCCCAGAACAACCCCTCGGCATCCAAGCTCCCCGGAACCGACCACGACGTGACCCTTCCCGCACGCGAGTTCCTGCGCTCCGCCGGAGACGAGCGCTTCTTGCTCTACCTCCACTACATGGACGTTCACCAGTACGTCTACGACGACAGCGCGAACTTTGGCACCAGCTACTCGGACATCTACGACAACTCGATCCGCTGGGTCGACGCCAACGTCGGGACCCTCGTGGCGACGCTCCAGGAGCTGGAGCTGATGGAGCGCACCTTGCTGGTGATCGCCTCCGACCACGGCGAGGCCTTCTACGAGCATGGCGCCGAGGGCCACGCCCTTGATCTCTACGCCGAGACGACGGAGGTCCCGCTGGTGATGGCCCTGCCCTTCCGACTGGACAAGGGGATCGTGGTCGAGACGCCGGTGGAGAACGTGGACATCTGGCCCACCGTCTTCGACCTGTTGGGGCTGGACCCGATGCCCCACGCCGAGGGTCGCTCGCTCGTGCCCCTGATCGAGGCGGCGGCCCAGGGAACGGAGGACCGCACCGCCCCCGACGCGCGGCGGCCCCGGTTCACCTACCTGGATCGGACCTGGGGGCGACGCGGCGCCATTCCGCGTCCGCTGGCTTCGGTCAGCCAGGATGGGTATCGAATCATGCGCAGCCTCGACCAAAACGCGACCGCGCTCGCCGAGGAGGGCGACGTCGAGCTCTACGACGTGGGAGCCGACCCGGGCGAGCAGAACGACCTCGCCGAGCAGAACCCGGATGAAGTGGCGCGTCTCGAAGCCGTCCTCGAGGGGTTCCTCACCAGGCCCCTCCCCGAGTGGGGGCCGCCCGACGAGGTGACGCTCAGCGAGATGGAGCTGGGTCAGCTGCGGGCGCTTGGCTACGCACTGCCCGACGATCGCCAACCACAGGCTGAAGACGATGAGGCCGACGCCGAGGCGCCCGAGACGAAGTAGTCACGGGCGCGCTCCTCGCGTCCGGTCAGCGACCGGCGGTCCGGGGATCGGGAAGCCCGAAGGTGGCTTCCAGCCAGCGCCAGGTGGCGTCGTCGGCCGCCACCCCGCGGTGGCCGCGCACGAGCTGGCGGGCCAGGGGCGCGGCTTCGGCGGCGCGGCCGTCCATGCACAGCGCGAAGATCTCGAGCTGCATCAGACGCGGCGCGCGCACGGCCCGGCCCCTCGCGCGCCGGAAGTGCGTCACGGCAGCGGCGTAGTCGCGATCGGCCAGCGCGCCGATGCCCAGCACCCGCTGCGCAGCCCGCCCGCCCGCCCGCGCCGGCGACAGGGCGCGGGCGAAGCGCTGCTCCTCCACGTGGCTCCCGAGCATCCACAACGGAAGCGTTCGGTAGGACGTCTGCGTGAGGACCGCGTACACGTCTTCGCTGGTGAGGGCGCTGGCGCCGACGAGCAGCCGGTCGTTCGCGACCCGCTGCCAGCGGTAGGCCGCGAGCGTGGGTTCGCGCAGCCCCGCCGGCCAGTACGTCTCGATCCAGGCGCTGCGAAGGAATGCTTCGCGGGCCGCCACCGCATCGAGCATCGCGGTGAAGAACGGAGATCGCTGCCCCTGCGGCGGGCGAGCGGGAGCGCTGGACAACCGCTGTGGGAAGTCGTCCACGAGCGGCAACGCGCCCGTCAGCAGCGGCTCCAGGCGCTCCGGTCCGGCCATGAAGGTGGCTCCGAAGAGCGCCGGCGTCTCGAAACCCAGCGTCTCGAGCTCGCGGGCGCTGTCTGGATCGTCCCACAGGCGCGTGAAGTGCGCGTCCGAGACGGCCCGCCGCGTACCCCGGGTGCCCGCCATGATCCAATCGAAGCCCGCCCCGCTCCACAACGTGCAGTCGGGAAAGACGTCGCAGAAGGCGCGCAGGATCGACCGCGTGTCGGACTCGTTCAGGTCGTGAACCGGCAGCCAGTAGCTGGTCATCCCACCGTCGGCCAGGCGGTCGTAGATCAGCTGGAAGTACTCCCGGGTGTACAGATTCACGACGCCCACGTACTTGGGCGGCGGCGGCTCGGCGGTGATGACGTCGAAGCGCTCGCGGCTGGTCTGGAGGAAGAAGCGCCCGTCCTCGACGTGGACACGGACGCGCGGATCGCGCAGCGGATCCTCGCTGGGATCCGGGTACACGATGCGGCTCCCCTCGAGCACGTCCGGGGAGATGTCCACCACGTCGATGCGCTCCAGCTCCGGGCTGGCGGTGAGAGCGCTTGCCGTCGAGCCGACGCCGTAGCTGATCAGCAGCGCGCGGCGCGGCTCGGGATGCAGCGCGATAGGGAGGTAGGCGAACGCCTTCATGTAGCGGCGGCCGTAGTAGTTGTTGCTCGCCATGCTGAAGCCGTCGGTGAAGAGCCGCGTGTAGAGCGGTCGCTCGAAGCGGTCGGTGCGGACGTAGACCAGGGTCTGGAGGCGTCCCTCCCAGGCCGCCACCACGCGGGAGCCTTCTTCCTGGAACGCCCGGGTCGGATGGATCAGGTACCGCTCTCGCAGCACGCCGCTCGGGAAGATCACGACGCCGGCAAGGCAGGCCGCGGACAGGGCGATCGCAGCCGTACGCCGCGGCCGGATCCGCTCCGCGGGCACGGGCAGCCACACCACCAGCGCCAGGGCCACGTAGGCGCCGGCGCCGAGCAGCAGGCCGTGCTCGACGCCCAGGGTCGGCAGCAGCACGAAGCCGGCCGCGAGCGATCCGAGCGCGGCACCCAGGGTATTCGCCAGCGTGAGGTAACCCGTGGTGCGCGCCGCTCCGGCGAGCTCGTCCCGGGCGGCGTCGCCCAGGGCGGTGAAGAGCACCCCGGAGAGGAAGGCCACGGGCCCCATCAGCGGGACGGCGAGAAACGCGAGGTCGAGGGGTCCGTTGGCGGCGGCACCGACATTCGGCTCGAGCATCAACGCGAACAGACCCTCGAACAGGGCGTAGGTTCCCAACGTCGCCACGGCGGAGGCCAGCGCCAGCGCCGGCAGGAGCGGCGCGGCGCGGCCGGGTGAGCCGAGCCAACGCGACGCCGCGAGGCCACCGAGCGCGATGCCCACCAGCACCACCGCCAGCATCATCGCGAACACCAGACTGGTGCCGTAGACGAAGAGCGACAGGAAGCGGAACCACACGACCTCGAGGGCGAGGAAGACGGCGCCCGAGACGAATGCCCCCATCAGCAGGCGCAGCGCGGTCCGCGTGAGACGCGCTTGCGGGGTGGGATCTCCGGCGTGCCTGCCCGCCTCGACCTCGCGGGAGACCGCAAGCGCCACCAGCGCCGCGAGCCCGTTCAGCCCCGCCGCCGCAAAGCCGGAGCCGCGCAGGCCCAGGCGTTCGAACAGGATCACCTCGCCCAGCAGGGCTCCCGCGACGGCGCCGAGCGTGTTCCAGCCGTAGATCCTTCCCAGCACCCGCCCGAACCGCACGTCGGCGGCGGAGGCCGCGCGCACGAGCACTGGCAAGGTCGCCCCCATGGCGGTCGCGGGCAGCATCATGAGCGCGAACGCGAGGGGCAGTCGGACCCCGTTCAGGAGCCAGGGGCGATCGCGCAGGACCGCGAACAGATCGGCGAGCAGCGGGGTCAGCAGCGGCATCAACACCACCAGGCCGGCGGCAGTGACCGCGATCGCGACCTCGATCCAGGCGTAGAAACGCAGCGGACGCCGCAGCCGGTCCGCAGCGCGAGCGGCCAGCGCGTTGCCGGCGGCCAGCCCCGCCATGAACGAGGCCAGCACGAGGCTGCTGGCCCAGATGCCGTTGCCGAACGCGATGCCGGCCACCCGGAACCACAGCGTCTCGAAGACGAGCGCGGCACAGCCCGAGAGAACGGCGATGATGGGAAGGACGGCCGGCACGGCGGAACCCCGGAGGCTATCGCAGGGCGGCGGCGATCGCCCCGTCCGGGCGACCTGGGTGATGCCGACGACGCCAGCGGCCGCCAGGCCCGGCTGGCGATCCTCGAGCTACGCCCCTGAGCGCGGTCGCAGCCGGCAGCCGCCCGGCTCAGCCCGGCGTGCGTTCGAAGGTCGCCACCCCGTCGGGCACGTGATGGAAGGGCTGCTTGTCACAGGTGTAGATCGCCATCTGCGGCCCGCCGAAGAGGCTCGGATCGTCGAAGGTGCCCACCTTGATCAGGACGGCGCCCGGCACGGTCGGGGCCCGGCTCAGGATCTGGGTGCCGCACTCCGGACAGAACTCGCGCGTCACCGGGTTGTCGAGGTCGCTGCGGCGGAACTGCTTGGGCGAGCCCTGGGTGTAGGCGAAGCTCGCCTCCGGCATGCCCTGGACCACGTTCGGGTGCCCGCCCGAGGCGTACTGGCACTCCCGACAGTGGCACTGGCCCTTGAAGAGCGGGTCGCCGCCCGCCTCGTACCGCAACGCACCGCAGTAGCATCCGCCTTCGATCGCCATGGGGGGCCCTCCTGACGACCAGTGTGCGCGAGCCCCGGGCGCCTGTCACCCGCGCTTTCCGGGCTTCCCGCGAGCGGGGGGGTCCCGCCCGGCCCTGGGGGTTGCAGCGGCCGTTGGTCATCTGTACAGTCCGATTGGTCAGGTGAACAACACGGTCTCGCCCGTGGCAGGAGCGACCCCCCGATGGCGAAAGCGGCCACGGTCGAAGCCGGCACGGATGCGCGAGAACGCATCCTGCGCGCCGCCCTCGAGGCCTTCTCCGACAGCGGGTTCAACGGCGCCACCACCCGCGAGATCGCCGCTCGTGCCGGCGTGCCCCTCGGCCTGCTCGGTTACCACTTCGGCGGCAAGCCGAAGCTCTGGCGGGCCGCCGTCGACCGGGCCTTCGTCGAGCTGCGCAGCGGGCTCGACGGCGTGCTCGCGGAGGCGCGCGCAAGCGACGAGCGCGGGCGCCTGCGCCTGCTGATCCGCGCCCACGTCGGGTTCGTGGCCCGCAACCCGGAGTTCGTGCGGCTGATGCAGGAGGAGGGCAAGCGGCGCGGACCCCGCATGCGCTGGCTGGTGGATCGCCACGTGAAGCCGCTGTACGCGGCGCTGCTCCCGCTGATCGAGCGCGCCCAGGCGGCGGGCATCCTCCCGAGCGACATCGCCCCCGTCCACTTCGTCTACATCCTGGCCGGATCGGCCGGCGTCCTGTTCCATCAGGCGGAGGAGTGCCGGCGGGTCGCCGGAATCGACGTCGGCGACCCGGCGGTCGTCGAGACCCACGCCCGTGCCGTGGAGCACGTGTTCCTCGGACCACCGCAGGAGGAGGACTCGTGAGTCGAACCACGCTCGCCTACGCCGCAGAAACGACATCGAAGCCAGGCGCCATCGCGCTGGCGGCACGCTGAGAAGGAGTCCCTCATGAGCGAGAAGAATCGGCAGTGGCTGCTCCGCGCCCGCCCCGTGGGCATGCTGAAGGAGAGCGACTTCGAGCTGAAGAGCTCTCCCGTCCCGACGCCGGGAGACGGCCAGGCGCTGGTCCGCACCCGCTGGCTCGCCTTCGAGCCCGCCATGCGCGGCTGGATGGAGGACCGGCCGAACTACATCCCGCCGGTGGCGATCGGCGAGGTGATGCGCGGGATGAGCGTCGGAGAGGTCGTCGAATCCAGGCTCGAGGGCCTCGCGCCGGGAGACCTCGTCACCGGCTTGACCGGCTGGCAGGAATTCGCCCTGGTGGACGGCGGCGCCCGCAAGCTGCCCGAGGGCACGGATCCGACCGCGGCCCTCTCGGTCCTCGGGATCACCGGGATCACCGCCTACTTCGGGCTGCTCGACATCGGCCAGCCGAAGGAAGGCGACGTCGTGGTGGTGTCCGGCGCCGCCGGGGCGACGGGCTCCGTCGTCGGCCAGATCGCCAAGCGCAAGGGCTGCCGCGTCGTCGGCGTCGCGGGAGGCGCCGAGAAGTGCGCCTGGCTCACCAAGCAGGCGCACTTCGACGCGGCCATCGACTACAAGAACGAGGACGTGGGCGCGCGGCTCTCCGAGCTGTGCCCGGGCGGCATCGACGTCTTCTTCGACAACGTGGGCGGCGAGGTCCTGGACGAGGCGCTGGCGCGGATCGCCCGCGGCGCCCGGATCGTGATCTGCGGCTCCATCTCCCGCTACAACCTGGAAGAGGCCCCCCCCGGGCCGCGCAACTACTACAACATCGTGGCCCAGCGCGGCCGCATGGAAGGCTTCGTGGTGTTGGACTTCGTCCACCGCTACGCAGAGGCCACTGCCGAGCTGGGGAAGTGGGTCGAGGAAGGCAGCATCGTGTGGGAGGTCGACGTCCAGAAGGGCTTCGAGAACGCGCCGAAAACCCTTCAGCGCCTCTACACCGGCGCAAACTTCGGCAAGCAGCTGCTCGAGCTGTGAGTCCGCGTACACGGCTGTCGCTTCTCGCCCTCGCGAGCGCGGGATTCCTGGCGAGCGCGCTCCCCGCCGTCGCGGCCGAGCCGCTGCCCCACTCCCTCCAGATCTGGGACAACGCGGCTCGCGCGGCGATCCCGCTGCCGCTGAAGATCTGGCTGGCGTTCCTGGCCCTGACCTTCGCCGCCTCGCTCTTCTTCGTGCGGCGGCACCCTGCCGCACGCTGGGCCGCCGGCGGCTTCCTCCTGAGCCACCTGGTCGTGGCTGCCATCGAGTTTGCGACGGACGTCCGGGTCGGCGTGGTCTCATTGGCCCACGTGGTCTGCTGGACGCCCGCGCTGGTGATGCTCGTGCGGGAGCTTCCCACGACGAGCGTCGAGACGCGCTACGGGCTGTGGTGCCGCGTGCTGATCGGAGTGATCGCGGTGGCCTTCGTCTTCGACCTGCGGGACGCCGGCATGTTCCTCTACTACCGGATCACGGGACACCCGGGACTCGCCTGAAGAGTCACGCCGCTAGAGCAGCGCCTCCGTGTAGGCGTCCTCGTTGAACCCGACCAGCACGGTCTTCCCGCGGCGCAGGGTCGGCGCGCGCAGGTTGCCCGTCGGACCCAGCATGGCGTCGACCACTTCCTTGCCGGCCTTGCCCCTGGGCGCGAAGGCACTCACCTGCTTGCCCTTGGCGACGATCACCTTGGACGCCGCCTTGGCCATGGCGGCCGCCTCCGCGCGACCGAGCTTGGCGCTGGCGAGGACGGTCTCACGCGCTGCGATCTTGTTGGCGTCCAGGAACTTGGACGCTCGGGTGCAGGACGTTCAGCCCTTGCGGGTGTAGTACCAGTCGATCTGCCGAGCCATGGGTCTCCTCCTCGGGCCGCGAGCCTTCCGCCCGAAGGTACCGCGCCCATGGCGCAGGGCGACCCCACGTCCGCTAGCGCGGCGGCCCGCCCGACGCGAGGCTGTCGAGCGCCGCCCGCACCAGGGGCTCGATGCCGTGCAGGTCGTCCCCCTCGGCCTGGCTGAGCCCGAGGCGCACCACCACCAGCTCGGCGGACGGCACGATCACCACGTACTGCCCGCTCTTGCCCCGGGCTGCGTAGGCCTCGCGCGGAAGCGAGGGCCACATGCGCCGGCCGGGATCGTGCGGATCGCCGGCGTTGAGCCACCAGCCCGCCCCGTAGCGTCCTTCCGGCGCCTGCGGCGTCGGCGTGCTCACGTAGCGGACCCAGCCTTCGGGCAGGATGCGCCGGCCCTCCAAGACGCCGTCCTGGAGGTGCAGCTGCCCGAAGCGGGCCCAGTCCCGGCCTGAGGCGAAGACCAGCGACGAGCCGATGAAGCTGCCCGACGCGTCGGTCTCCGCCACGGCCGTGCGCATGCCCAGCGGGTCGAAGAAGGCCTCGCGGCTCCAGCGCACCAGCGCCTCGAGATCGCCGTCGAAGCCGTCGCGCAGGATCCGCGAGAGGATGTTCGAGCTGCCGCTCGAGTAGGACCAGGCGGCGTCCGGCGGGTGGGCGAGGGGAAAGCCGGCGGCGAAGGCGCCCACGTCGGCGCGGGTGAAGAGCATGCGGGAGACGTCGTTCACGGCGCCGTAGGTCTCGTCGAAGGCGAGCCCGCTCGACATCCGCAGGAGCTGATCGGTCGTGATGGCGCCGCGTGAGTCGCCGGGGCCGCGCCACTCGGGCACCGGCGCGGGAGCCCGCAGCGCGAGCCGGCCCTCGCGCACCGCCACACCCACCAGCGCGGCGACGACGCTCTTCGCCATCGACCAGGAGAGGAGCGGCGTCCGGGTGTCGATCCCGGGCCCGTACTGCTCCGCCACCAGGCGCCCCCGGTGGGCCACGAGCACCGCCGAGGTCTGGCGCATCCGGCCCGGACGCGCTTCCCGCTCCGCGAAGGCCTCGTCGAGCGCGGCCGCCAGCGCCGGAGGTGGCGCGGCAACCAGCGCACCCTCGCCGCGAGGCCAGGGCACGCTCGTCGCAAGGGGCGGCGCGCGCGGCGGATCGCGGAAGCGGCGCAGCGCCGCCTCGTCCGCGTCGGCCACCAGTGTGCAGCCGACGCCTCGACGGTAGATCGCCCGGGCCCGTCCGAGCCACGCCGCACTGGCGTCCACCGCGCCGGCCTCCCGATCCACGCGCACCCGCAGCAACGGCGCCGCCCATCCGAGGTCGTAGGCGACGTAGTCGCGCATCACGGACTCCGGCTCCATCCCGCTGTGGAAGACCAGCGCACAGGTCACGCGCGCCGCGTAGCCGGCGCCGACCTGGATCGCCACGCCCGGCTGCACCCGCCAGGCGACGACGAACGCGGCCACGAGGGCGACCGCCGCGACGACGAGAGCCGTGCGCCTCACCGGGGCCAGTCTATCGGTGCGCCCGCGACCCTGTCACGCGTCGGATTCCGCGCGTGCTCACGCAGCGGGCTCCGCCTGCCGGCTGGGCTAGGATGGCTCGGCAGGCGCACACGGATGAACGCCCGCTTCGAGGAGACCGGCCGCTGAGGATCGTCGTCGCACTGCTCGCCGTGCTGGCAGGGGTCGCCCTCCTCTTCCTGGCCCTGGCCCGCGGCCACTTCGGGCGCCACGAGGGGCCGGGCGACATCGCCGGAGAGGCGCGCCCGTCCGAAGCCGTGGCACGCGAGGTCTCCGCCGTCGCGGGCGCGGCCCGGGGCGTGGGCGCCGAGGCGTCGCGCCAGATCCTGTTCGGCGACCTGCACGTCCACACCACCTTCTCAGCCGATGCGTTCCTCTTCAGCCTGCCCATGCTGGGCGGTGTCGCCGGCGCCTACCCGCCTGCCGACGCCTGCGACTTCGCACGCTTCTGCTCCTCCCTGGACTTCTTCTCGATCAACGACCACGCGGAGAGCCTGTCGCCGGAGCACTGGTCCGAGACACGGGACTCGATCCGCCAGTGCAACGAGCTGTCCGGAGATCCGGCGAACCCGGATCTCGTCGCCTACCTGGGCTGGGAGTGGACCCAGAAGGCGGGCGATCCGCAGCGCCACTACGGCCACAAGAACGTGGTGCTGCGCGATCTCGAGGACGAGCGCATCCCGGCACGTCCCATCGCCTCCGCCTTCGGACTGGGCGGCGCGTCGCTGCGACCGCTCCAGCTGCTGGGGGCTCCGCTCGTCGCGGGGCGGCGGGGGCTCGACCAGATCCGCTACGGGGCGGAGCTGCGGTCGCTCGAGGCATGCCCGACGGGCGTGCCGGTGCTCTCGCTCCCGGACGACTGCATCGAGGTGGCCGAAACCCCCTCCGAGCTCTTCGCGAAGCTCGCCGAGTGGGATCACGCCGCGCTCGTGATTCCCCACGGCAGTGCCTGGGGCTGGAGCGCGCCGCCCGGCGCCGACTGGGCGCTCCAGCTGAAGCGAGACCAGGGAGACGCGCGCCAGAACCTGGTCGAGGTCTACTCGGGCCACGGCAACTCGGAGCAGTACCGCCCCTGGCGAGCGGTGACGATGAGTCCCGACGGCTCGCAGACCTGCCCGGAGCCGAGCGACGACTACCTGCCGAACTGCTGGCGCGCGGGCGAGATCATCCGCGCGCGCTGCCTCGACGCCGGTGAGAGTGAGGCCGAGTGCGACGCGCGCGCTGCCGAGGCGCGCACCAACCACCTGGCGGCCGGTGCGTCGGGCCTCTTCACCGTCCCCGGCGCCCAGGCGGAGGAATGGCTCGACGCAGGCCAGTGCCGCGACTGCTTCCTGCCGTCCTTCGACTACCGCCCCGCCATGTCGGTGCAGTCGATCCTGGCCCGCAGCGACTTCGACGACGAGGGCGCCCCCTACCGGCAGCGCATGGGCCTGATCGCGTCGAGCGACATCCACAGCGCGCGCGCCGGGACCGGCTACAAGGAGTTCGCGCGCCACGGCGCGATGACCGACGTCCGCGGCTCGCAGGAGCCCATCCCGGGGGTCGGCATCGGCCAGCGGGACGTCGAGCCGCAGCCGCGCTCCCTCGCGCTCACGGGCCTGGGTCCCGGATTCGCCACGCGGGACGTGGAGCGCAACGTCTCCTTCCTCTACACGGGGGGCCTGGTAGCGGTCCACGCCGCCGGCCGCGACCGCCAGTCCATCTGGGAGTCCCTGACGCGACGCGAGGTGTACGGCACCAGCGGTGGCCGGACCCTGCTCTGGTTCGACGTGCTGAACGCGCCGGTCGGCATCCGCCCCATGGGCTCGGAGGTGGCGCTGGGACGGGCGCCGCGCTTCCGGGTGCGCGCCGTGGGCGCGTTCGAGCAGCTCCCCGGCTGCCCGGAGTACGCCGTGCGCGGCCTGCCCGCCGAGCGGCTGGAGCGACTCTGCCGCGGCGAGTGCCATCACCCGGGCGCGGAGCGGAAGCGCATCGCCCGGATCGAGGTGGTGCGGATCCGCCCGCAGGAGCGCCCGGACGAGCCCATCGCCGCGCTGATCGCGGACCCCTGGCTCGTGCACGCCTGCCCGGGCAATCCGTCGGGCTGCTCCTTCGAGTTCGAGGATCCGGAGTTTCCGCAGGCGCAGCGCGAGACCGTCTACTACGTGCGCGCTCTCGAAGAGCCCAGCCCGGCCGTGAACGGCGACAACCTGCGCTGCGAGCGCGACGCGCAGGGACGCTGCCTGCGTTCCCACCCGTGCTACGCCGACGAGCGCACGCCGCGCAGCGACGACTGCCTGGCCGAGATCGAGGAGCGCGCCTGGTCTTCGCCCATCTGGGTGTCCTGGAGTGCGCCCTAGCCGGCATGGGCGGCGGGCGGCGCGATGCCGACGCGGCGGCGGTGGCGGAGTTCCACCGCTCGCTCTCGAACTGGGGACGCTGGGGCGACGACGACCAGCTCGGCAGCCTGAACACGATCACGCGGGCCAAGCGAACGGACGCGGCCCGCCTGGTGACGAGCGGTCGCGCCGTGTCGTGCGCGCGGCCCCTCCCCACCGAGCCGGCCGCCGACAACCACAAGCCGGTGCTGCACCACATGATCGGCACCGCCAGCGAGGGCTACGGCGGCGACTTCTTCGGCATGGCGCCCCACGGCTACGCGGTGAGCCACATCGACGCCCTCTGTCACATCTTCCACGAGGGTCGGCTCTACAACGGCACTTCGGCAGAACGCGTCACCGCCCACGGCGCGGAGGCCCTCTCCATCGACGCGCTCCGCGACGGCATCGTGTCGCGGGGCGTGCTGCTGGATGTGCCGCGGCAGCGCGGGGCCGCCTGGCTCGAGGCCGGGGAGGCCATCTACCCGGAAGATCTGGAAGCGGCCGAGCGTGCCGCCGGCGTCCGCGTCGAGGCGGGCGACGTGCTCCTCGTGCGAACCGGCCGCTGGGCGCTGCGCGAGGAGCGGGGGCCCTGGGATCCCCACGCCGCCCTGGCGGGACTACAAGCCGCCTGCCTGCCGTGGCTGCGCGAGCGGGACGTGGCCGCCCTGGGCAGCGACGGCGTGTCGGACACGGTCCCCTCGCGTTCGGGCGCCTTCCGCCTGCCGATCCACTCGGTGGCGATCGTGGCCATGGGACTCCACCTCCTCGACAACCTCGACCTGGAGGATCTCGCCCTGGCCTGCGAGGCCGAAGGACGCTGGGAGTTCCTGCTCAGCATCGCGCCGCTCGTGCTGGTGGGCGGCACCGCGTCGCCGGTGAACCCGATCGCGCTCTTCTGACTCAGCCGCTGCGCGCGTCGAAGTAGACGCCGCGCAGCCAGCGCGCGCCCTCGAAGCCGGTGCGCGCGTGCAGCATGCGGTGGTTGTCGTAGAGCAGGAAGTCGCCCGTTTCGAGGCGGAAGCGGACCGCGTGCTGCTCGAGCAGGGCGACCCAGCGGGCGTAGGCGCGGTACCAGGCCTCGAGGGTGTCGAACGGGATACGGTGCGGGCCGTAGGTGAAGTAGCTGGCGCGCACCTGATTCGGCTCGCCGTCGCGGAGCGTGACGATCGGCCGCACCTGCAGGCTCTGGAACCCCTGCTGCTGCCGATCGAACCGCACCGGAACCGTCGTCAGCAACTCGAAGGCGGGCGCGTCGCAGCTGCGCAGGATCCGCGCGGCCTGAATGCCGTCGGCCACGGCGTTCTCGCCTCCGCGCGCGGCCGGGCGCAGGCAGTGGAGCAGCTGGAAGCGCGGAGGCTGCTCGATGAAGGGCTGGTCCGTGTGCAGATCCACCGCTGCGTCGGTGTAGCCGAGCTGATCGGTGTTGAGGTTGGTGGTGTTGTCGGTGCGCAGGTCCTCGATGCGGCCGAAGTGGGTCGGTATCACGACGAGGCCCTCCGCCTCGAAGCCGTCGATCAACGCCTCGCTGTCGTCGCCGGCGCCGCGCACCACCACCGCGCCATCGGCGACGAGGCGCTCCAGGCACGGCCCGGCGAAGCCCTCGCCGAGGGCGCGGAAGTCCAGCTCGATCCGCTCGACCTCGCTCGCCGGCGGAGGGACCTCCTGGCGCTCCGGCGCGTAGGCGTGCTCGCGCAGCCAGGGCAGCGGGTAGCGGCTCACGTGACTGCCCCCGGACTCCTTCCACTCGACGACCAGCTCCTCGCCCTGCACGGCCGCGCCGAGGGGCGCCGTCTCGGGCGGGAGCGTGGAGGCGCAGAGGGTGCGTTCCGCAGTCTCGGGATGCCGGCAGCAGGGGCAGAAGTGGCGCAGCCACAGGTAGTGGTAGTCCGCCCAGCGAGGGAGGCCGGCGCCGAACTCGACACGCAGGTAGCGATCTCGCAGGCGGACGCTGGGCGTCGCGGAGGCGGAAACGCTCACGCATCCATTCTACCCGGCGCCGGTGGCGACCGCTGCGGGTCCCTCCGGGCCGCTGCGGGGAAGCAGAATCTCCACCCGCGTGCCCTCGCCGGGTCGGCTGGACACCTGGATTCCACCGCGGCGGCGCGACACGATGCCGTACACGATCGAGAGCCCCAGGCCCGTCCGCTTCTCGGGGTCCTTCGTCGAGAAGAAGGGCTCGAACAGGCGGATCCGAGCGCCCTCGTCCATTCCGACCCCCGAGTCCTCGACGGCCAGCTCCACGTAGGAGCCCGGGCCGAGCGAACGCGAGGCGAAGGCCGTTGGCGAGGTGAGTTCGACGGTTCGGACGCTGACGCGGATGGCGCCAGCGCCCGCGACGGCGTCCATGGCGTTCACGACCAGATTCACCAGGATCTGCTCGATCTCGCTCGGATCCGCTTCCACGACGCAGGGCTGCGGGGCGAGCGTGACGCCGAATTCGACGCCAGTTCCGACCATGGGCGCCAGGAGCTTGGCTAGACCTTCGACGACGGCGTTGAGTTCCAGACTCTCGATCCGGCCGTCGCTGCGGCGGCTGAACGCCAGCAGGCGGCGGGTCAGCTCCCTGGCCTGATCCGACGCCAGCCCGATCCGCTGCGCGTTCTCCCGAGCAGGGTCATCCTCGGCCAGGCGTTGGAGCAGGGCCTGCGTCTGAAGGGCGATCGCGGTCAGATAGTTGTTGAACTCGTGGGTGACACCGCCCGCCAGTCGACCCAGGGCCTCCATCTTCGCCGAGTGCTGCTGCGCGCGTTCGCGGATGCGCCGGCGCTCGATCTCTTCGACGCGTTCCGTCACGTCCCGCGAGATGGAGAGCACCCGCTCGTCGCCTTCTGCGTTGAGGTAGCGGCAGGCCGTGGTCTCGAGCCAACGCCAGGAGCCGTCGGCGTGGCGAGACCGGTAGGTCAGCGACGAGGCGCCCGGTTGCTGGAGGCCGTGCTTCAGCGCTTCGCGGTCTTCCGGGTGTACCTTCCGCACGTGCTGCCCGCCCAGCAGCATGCCGGCGTCGTAGCCGAGCGCGTCCCGGTAGTTCGGGCTCACGTAGGTCACCCGCCCTTGCGAGTCCCACTCTGCCAACAGATGGTTGCTGTGCTCGGCCAGCCTGCGAGAGCGCTCCTCGCTCGCCTCGAGCTCGGCGCCCCGCAACGCAAGACTGTGCCGGTGGCGTCGCGCCGCGTCGGTGGCGTCGCTCAGCTCGCGGGTGGCGAGGATGACCAGGGCGGCCCCGGCGCCGAGGATCAGGCCGCGCGCCCAGAAGATGCTCAGCGGTGTGTGACCCGGCACGACGGCCAGGAGGCCGCGCTCCTCAGCCAGCCCGATGCCCGCCGCGAGTGCGGCGGCGAAGAGCGCGACGACGACGGGGGCGCGCCCGCCGAGCAGCACTCCCGCGGCGATCACCGCCACGAGGTACCCGCCCACGGCGGGCGAATCGAGCCTCCCCCCGGAGACGACGAGGGAGGCCGTGATCGCCGCGACGATCAGACCGACGACGAGCCATGCGGCGGCTCGCCTGTGCCCCCGTCGCGTCAACCAGAGCGCAGTCATGGCGCCGAAGGCGATCGTGAGGGTGATCGCCAGGCGGATCCACGGCCGTTCGAGCAGCAGCAGCGCCAGGCCCAGCCAGACCAGACACCCGACCAGCACCAGCGATGCGCTGATTCGGATCAGGCGAGAGTGCCGCGCGATCCCGTCCCCTGGAGTGGGCGTCGTGGCAACGCTGCCTGATGTTCCCAATCCCGGGTCCACCGGATGCATCTAGGGAGCGATGAGCCCTTCGTGGATCGCGAAGCGCACGAGCCCCGAGACCTTGTGGATGCCGAGCTTGTCCATCAGGCTCGCCCGGTGGGTCTCCACCGTACGGGGGGAGACGCCGAGCTCTGTCGCGATCTCCTTGCTGGAGAGACCTTCCGCGATCAGGAGCAGGACCTCCCGCTCCCGATTCGTCAGCTGCCGCACGCCGGAGGACACGCTGCTGCCGGGCGAGACGACGGCGCCCACCAGGTCACCCGCGATCTCGGGGGAGAGATAGGTGCGGCCCCGGCGAACGGCGACGATCGCGTCGAGCAGCTCGCACGCCAGCGCGCTCTTCAGCACGTAGCCCGCCGCACCCGCCTCCAGCGCCTGGCGGACGTGGTCCCAGCGATCGTGCTGCGAGAGCATCAAGACCCTGCAATCGATCCCGCTGCTCACGATCTGGCGAGTGGCCTCGATCCCGGAGAGGCTCGGCATCCAGACGTCCATGAGCACCAGGTCGGGCGTCAGCTGACCCGCCATCGCGACAGCCGCGCGTCCGTCCTCCGCCTCTCCCACCACCTCCAGCTCGTCGTCTCGCTCGAGCAGGCTGCGTAACCCGTCGCGAACGATCCCGTGGTCGTCCACCAGAAGAACGGTCGCGGTCATGATTCTGTTACCCCCACAACCTAGAGTGCGCGGTCCAGCTTGAACGTCACTTTCAGCCTACGGCTTTCCGACCAGACTGGACATCCCGACTTCTACGTATGGCGCGAATGTCCGCATTATGCCGCGGTGTAGTGTGATCTCCCCTACGTCTCCATGTGAAGCACGAGGGCTGTCAATCTTGCTTGCGGCATGGGATCGGCTGCGGGTCTGGTAGCCTTGCCTCCGTCCTCCAGGGGGTCTCGAGCTCGATGCAGTCGCCGGTCTGGCGCTGGATCCGGCCGTGGATGGTTGGGGTGATCGGGGTGGCTGCGAGCTTCGGCTCGTGGCGGTCGCACGTGCTCGCGGAGGAGCGGGCGCTCCGGGCGCACCTCGAGCTCCACGCGACCGAACGCGTGCTGGCAGTGCAGCACGCGCTGGAGGACCAGATCCTCGTGGTCGAGGCGGTCGGGGCGCTCTTCGCGGGAGCCGGAGAGGTAGCGCCCGAAGAGTTCCGCGCCGTCGCTCAACGGCTCGGCATGCGGGCGCCGGGGCTTCGAGCCCTGAGCTGGAACCCGGCGGTTCGTCGCGAGGACCGGGCCGATCACGAGGCCGCCGCCCGGACCGACGGGCTGGCCGACTACGAGATCACCGAAGGCCCGCCGGGCGCCCTGCGGCCGGCCGCCGGGCGTCCCTTCCACTTCGTCGTGCGGTACATCGAGCCGCTCTCGGGCAACCGGGTGGCGCTCGGCTACGACGTGGGGTCGGAACCTCGACGCCGCGCGGCGCTCGAGCGCGCGGCGGCCACTGGCAAGCTGAGCCTCACGGAGCGAATCGAGCTCGTGCAAGACGACGAGCATCGCACAGGCTTCCTCGCCTTCTTCCCGCTCTACCAGCGGCAGGAGCCGGGCGAGGGCCCCCACCGGCTCGATCGCCTGGAAGGCGTGATCGTCGGCGTCTTCCACCTCGACGACATGCTCGCCGAGGCGCTGGCTTCCTTCGATGGCGCGTTCCGCCTGCGGATCGTCGACGTGACCGGACCGGCGGCCGAGCTCCACACGGGACGTCCCGCTTCCGAGTCGCCCGACGTTCTCCTGCCGAGCGCGGAGCCGGGGCGCTCCAGCGCGGCCGAGCTGGCGCGCTCGACCCGAATCGACCTGGGCGGCCGCACCTGGGAACTGCAGCTCGAGCCCACCGCCGCAGCGCTGGCTGCCGGCCGGACGTACGGACCGGCGCGATCGTTCGGCGGGCTGCTGCTTGCGACCGCAGCCGCGGTCGCGTACTTCGCCGGGATCGTCCGCCGCACTCGCCGGGTGGAGACGCTCGTCCGGCTCCGCACCCGCGAGCTGCAAGAGGAGCGGGAGCGGCTCGAAGACCGCGTCGCGGAGCGCACGGCGGAGATCGTTGCCGTGAACGAGGATCTCAGCCGGGAGATCGCGCAACGCAAGCAGGCGGAGAGCGCGCGGCGCCAGAGCGAGGAGCGGGTGCGACTCACGCTCGACGCCGTGAGCGACGGTGGCTGGGATTGGAACCTGTCGCGTGACGAGCTCCACCTGAGCGACGAGTGGTATGCCTCCATCGGCCATGCGCCGGACGACTTCGCGCCCTGGTCGGAGATGTGGCGCGAGTTCATGCATCCGGAAGATCAGCCACGCTTCCGCGCTGCGGTCGCTGCGCATCTCGAGGGTCGCACCCCGCGCTACGAGTGCGAGATGCGCCTGCGCACCAAGGCGGGGGACTGGCGCTGGTTTCGGGATCGCGGCGCTGTCGTGGAGCGCGACGTGGCGGGCAACCCGCTGCGGTTCGTGGGCACGCACACCGACGTCACGGAGCAGAAGCGTGCTGACGAAGCGCGCGCGCGCCTCGAGGCACGGATGCACCACGGGCAGAAGCTCGAGAGCCTTGGCGTCCTGGCAGGAGGGATCGCTCACGACTTCAACAACCTCCTGGTGGGCGTGCTCGCCAACGCCGAGCTCGCCCTGATGAAGCAGCCGCCCGGGTCGACGAGCCGCGCGGACCTCGAGGAGATCCGGCTCGCCGCCAGGCGGGCATCCGAGCTCACCCACCAGCTCCTGGCCTACGCGGGCAAGGCGCGCTCCGTGGCGGAGGCGGTCGACCTCTCACGCCTGGTCGAGGAGACCGCCCAGCTCCTCCGGGCATCGATCTCCGATAGAGCGGACCTCCGCTGCGACTTCCAGGCGAATCTGCCGGCCATCCGGGGCGATCCGAGTCAGATCCGGCAGGTGGCGATGAACCTCATCACCAACGCATCCGACGCGCTGGGAGGGGATCCTGGCGTCGTGGGCCTGCGGACGGGCGTCGTCCGCAGGACGCCCGATGAGCTCGGCTGCACGGCGCTCGGTCCCGAGCAGACCGCCGAGTGCTGCGTGTTTCTCGAGGTCTCCGACACCGGCTGCGGAATGGACGCGGCCACGCAGGCGCGAATCTTCGACCCGTTCTTCACCACCAAGTTCTATGGGCGGGGCCTGGGGCTGGCAGCCGCGCTCGGGATCGTGCGCCGCCACGGCGGCGCCATCGAGCTCGACTCCAACCCGGACTTCGGAACGACCTTCCGCGTCCTCTTCCCGTGCGCCACCGGTTGCAAACCTTCCGTGGTGGTTGCGTCGGACGAAGACCGCCCGTACGTCAGCGGCACCGTGCTGGTCGTGGACGACGAGCCCGGGGTGCAGAGCGGCGCTCGCGGCATCCTGGAGCAGGCGGGCCTGCGCGTGCTGGTCGCCGCCACGGGAAGCCGGGCCCTGGACATCTTCAAGGCCCACGCCGACGAGATCGACGTCGTCCTGCTCGACCTGACCATGCCCCAGATGAGCGGCCGGGAGGTCATGCAGGAGCTGCGCGGGATCCGACCCGACGTTCGGATCCTGGCGTCGAGCGGCTGGGCCGATGAGACGTCCCTCGCGGAGCTCGGGCCCGAAGGGCCCGCGGGCTTCCTGGCGAAGCCCTACGGCGCGGCCGAGCTCCTGGCAAAGGTGGCGCAGTTCCTTCCGAGCCCGGCGCCGCGCCCGGTCGCTTGAGCGGGATCGTCAACCGAGCCAGCGCTTCCGCCTCCTCGTAGCTCTCGTCCAGGATCCCGCTCGCGAGATCCCGTTCCAGCGCGTGCCGCTCGGCGGTCTCGGCTCCCGCCCCGGCGGCATCCGTCCGTCGCAGCGCGGCGCGGTAGACCCCAGCGGCCCGGGTGGAGCCGCTACGGCAAATCACGTGCAACTTCGATTGGTTCGATCGCAGCAAGCAGCCTGGCATGGGTCGTATTACCGGCCCTGCCTCGTGCGGATTGCGTAGTCCGGATACGTGCTTGGAGCGAGGCGCTCTCGTCAGAAACAGGAAGGAAAATACACGAATCGCGCGATCCGGCGCTCTGGTCGTCGGCCGATCACCTACGAGGGCGCCCACGAGTGGGACGATCTTCCGAAGGAGGGGAAGGAAGATGGAGACCTCGATTCTGATCGCGGATTCGCAGCGCATGATCCGGCAGGGCCTTCGGGGAATCCTGGCGGCCTACCCCGAGTTCCGGGTGGTCGCGGAGGCGGAAGACGGCCGGGAAGCCGTGGAGCTGGCGCGCGAAAGCGAGCCCGACGTGGCGCTGGTGGAGAGCCACCTCCCTCGGCTCTGCGGCATCGAGACGGTCCGCCGGATCCGGCGCGAGACTCCGCGAACTCGCTGCATCGTGCTCTCCTCGCAGGAAGGTCCCGGCCAGGTCCGGAACGCCCTGCTCGCCGGGGCGTTCGGGTTCGTCCCGAAGACCTCCTCGGCAGAGGACCTGGTGGATGCAATCCGCAGGGTGCGCCGGGGCAGCTCGTACCTGGCTCCTGCGACGGCGGATCAGGTCGTGAGCGCGATCACGTCGCGCGCGGCGGGGTCGTTTGACCAGACGGACCTCACCAGTCGCCAGCGAGAGGTCATCCAGCTGATCGCCGAAGGCATGTCGACCAAGGAGATCGCTGCCGAACTCGGCATCTCGGTGAAGACGGCGCAGACCCATCGCGCAAATCTCATGGAGAAGGTCGGTGTCCACAAGGCATCCGGCCTGGTCCGCTACGCCATCCGAGAAGGGATCGTGTCTGCTTGAGGCACGAGGGAGGGATCCAATGACCGCAACAACGCAGGCGAGCCCGGACCGCCTCATCTCGAAGCGCGCCACGGCGCGTCCCGGCGTGCGGGGTCCCCGGATCGCCGCCCAATATCCTGTGGAGCTCTACAGCGAGGGGTTCGACGGTCCGCTGTCGGCCCGGAGCCGCGATCTGGGCCTCCGGGGTATGTGCGTCGAAAGCCGCTCCATGTTCGCGCTGCGATCCCTGAAACAGGCCGTGCTCCAGCTGCCGGGAGGCCGGATGCTGGTGGAAGCCCAGGGCGTGTGGCAGCGCTTCGCCAAGCAGGAGGGGGCGTTCCTCACCGGGGTCTCCTTCGGAGCGGAACGGCAGCGGGATACCGCGCGTCTCTGGGATCTGGTGGTGGACCACGGGAGCAAGCTGGCCCGGTTCCTCTACGGACGCGGCGACTGCAAGGGATTCGGAATCGAGGAGCTGCTCGGAATCTGTCACGCCAGCCGGCTGCGGCATGTGGCTCCTGGCGAGTGGATCTATCACCAGAGCAGCCTCGAAGCCGGTGCGACCTCGATCTTCGTGGTGTGGAAGGGCTCGGTCGCTTTGCGCGTGGAGGCGGCGGATGGGCGTCCGGCCGCGTTCGATCGCCTCGAGCCCGGGCGTCTGTTCGGAGGCATGCCACTGGTCGCCGACGTTCCTCCGCCCGAATCCGCCGTGGCAAAGGACGCCGTAGCCCTGCTGGAGATCACACCGGCCGTGTTCGAGACGCTGTCCATGACGAAGCCCTGGCTTGCCCAGTGCCTGTCCGAGGCCGTCACCCGGGTATACGGTGGCCGCGCGTCCGCGTTGCTGGCCCGAACCCCGTACGCGGGCGCCCACACCACGGTGACGCGATGAGTGCGGTCGAAGCGCCGATCGAGCCGCACTCCACCGGCCTGATAGAGGCGGCCGCGGTGGTCATCGAAGCGCGAGCGGCTCCTCGTGTCGCAGTCGACTTTCCCGTGGAGATCTACAGCACGGGCTTCGAGGGCCCGCTGCCGGGGCACGCTCGCGATCTCAGCGTCGGGGGCGTGTGCGTCGCCACGCGCTCGATGTTCGCGCTGCGCTCCGTGCATCGCGTCGCGCTGGAGCTGCCCGACCGATCCCTTCCTTTCAAAGCCGAGGGCCGCTGGCAGGCGGATTCCTCCAGTGAGGAATCGTTTCTCTCGGGCATCGCCTTCCAGGCTCCCGAAGAATCGAACGTCTCCCGGCTCTGGGACCTGGTGCATGCAGCCGGAAAGACCCTCGGCCTGTTCCTGTATTCGACGTCCGAGCTCAGCGAACTCGGCGCCGACGACGCCACGAGCATCGCCCAGATCAGTCGGCTGCGCAGGGTCCCGAGCGGACGCTCGATCTATCCCCAGGATGCATGTCGACCCGGAGACGACTCCATCTTCGTCGTCCGATCGGGGCGCGTGAATCTGCGCTACCGCTTCGGTCCTGGGGACGAGGTCTCCCTCCTCGAGCTGGATCCGGGCAGCGTGTTCGGCGGGCTCCCGATCACCGCGGGAACGCCGAACCTCGAGTCTGCGCTCGCCGCGACGGACACGACGCTCGTCGACATCTCACGTTCCTCGTTCACCTATCTGCGGGTTGCGAAGCCGCTCCTCGCCCAGCGCCTCGTGCAGATCGTGGCACGCACGCACGTACGGCGCGTCCGTCAGCTGCTCGCGGTCGCCGCACGCCGGCGGTAGCGCCTGCGATGTCCTCGCGAGCCGCAGTCCACCGCCCGACCCGGGTTCTGTTGGTCGAGGACAGCGCGTTCGACGCCCGGGTCGCCCGGGCTCTGCTGCTCGATCAGCCGGGCGAGTTCTTCGACTTCCAGTGGGCCCGGAGTCTCGACGAAGCGCTGCGGAGCTTGGAACACGAACGCTTCGACGTGGTCCTCCTGGACCTGACGCTACCCGACAGCAGCGGGCTCTCGACCTTGCGACGGTTGCGAGCCGCCGCCGCCGACACGCCAATCGTCATCATGACCGGAAGCGATGATCGCGACCTCGCGGTCAACGCGCTGAAGTCTGGAGCCCAGGACTTCGTCGTGAAGGGAATCCGCGACCGCAGGTTGCTCGCACGCGCGCTCCGCTACGCCATCGAGCGGAACCGCACGCTCCAGCTTCTCCAGTTGGCGAGAGAGCGCGAGCGCTTCCTGGCCTCGCACGATTCGTTGACGAGCCTGTCGAACCGCCCGATCTTCCTCGACCGCCTGGAGCACGCGATGCAGGCCGCCACCCGACACGGCACCCAGGTGGCAGTGCTCTTTCTCGACATCGATCGCTTCAAGGAACTCAACGACACCCTGGGTCACGCCACGGGAGATGCGGTACTGCAGCTGGTGGCAAACGTCCTGCGTGGGGCCGTGCGCAAGAACGACACACCGGCACGATTCGGGGGCGACGAGTTCGCGGTGATCCTCGAGGACCTGGTAGACGGGCGGGACGCGACGAGGGTGGCCCGCGAGATCGCCCATCGGCTGGGTCGACCGCAGCTTGCCCTGGATCACGAGGTCTTCGTGACCATCAGCATCGGGATCGCGCTGTTTCCGCGCGACGGCAGCACGGCGGAAGAGCTCGTCCGCAAAGCGGATACCGCCATGTACCATAGAAAGGAGGCGGGTCGCGATGGCTACGCCTTCTTCTCCGCGAAGCTCGACGCAGCAGCGCGTCGCGACCTCGAGCTGGAGGGAGAGCTGCGCGACGCCGTGGCGCGCGGCCAGCTCACATGTCACTTCCAGCCGCAAGTCGACGTCGAGCGGGGCTGTCTGATCGGGGCAGAGGCCCTGGCGCGATGGCATCACGCGCGTCTCGGCTGGATCGGTCCGGATGAATTCGTGGCGATCGCGGAGCGTCGGGGCCTGATCGTTCCCATGGGAGCTCACGTGATCGAGCTGGCGTGCGCGGCGGCGCGGAGCTGGCCACTCCTCGATGGGAGACCGCTGCGCGTGGCGGTGAACGTCACGGCTCGGCAGGTTGTGCATGGAGATTTCGTCGGTAGCGTGCAGCGAGCGCTCGATCAGCATCAGCTCGAGCCGGAGCGACTGGAGTTGGAGATCACGGAGAGCAGCCTGATGGAAGAACGCGGGGGCGGGATCGAGGCGTTGAGCGAGCTTCGCGAGCGCGGCGTCCGGGTGGCGATCGATGACTTCGGCACCGGCTACTCCTGCCTCGGCGCACTCAAGAGGCTGCCCGTAGACGCGATCAAGATCGACCAGTCCTTCGTGCGCGGCCTGTTCGATGAGTCTGCCGACGCTGCCATCGTCAACTCCATCATCGAGCTCGCCCATCAGCTCGACCTCGAGACCATGGCCGAGGGCGTGGAGACGCAGGCGCAGCGCGAGTTCCTGCAATCCCACGGCTGCCGCTTCATGCAGGGCTACCTGTTCGGGCGCCCCGTCCCTGCGGAAGCATTCCTGCGTGAGCTCTCGAAGGAGCGCGAGCGGGCCCAGCTGGGCGTGCCCGCACCGCACGTGCTGCGGCGCTGCTCCTGAGACGAGCGGGCCGCGCTCCGGTACGCTCGCGGTCGTGCAGGCCAGCCTCGAAGCGCCGGGTCCGACCGCTCGCGGCTCCGCGATCTGGGGCGCGGCCCTCTTCTCGATGTTCGGGCTCTGCACGGAGGTCGTCTTCACCGGCGCCGTCGTCGGGTGGGAGGGGAGCTTCAAGGGCAGCGTGTCCCTGCTGATGATCCCGGTCTACACCGCGGTGTACCTGATGATCGGCCCGCTGCTGGCCGCGGCGGAGCACCTCGGGCTGATGCGGCTCGCCGTGCGCGTGCCCCTCAGCGTGATCATCATCTACGCGGTGGAGTGGAGCTTCGGCGCCGGCTACGAACGTCTGGGGCTCGAGCCCTGGCGCTACCAGCACGGCTGGGCCAGCGACTTCAGCCACGGCCACATCACCCTCTACTACCTGCCGGCCTGGATCGGGTTCGCCCTGGCGGTGGTCCCGGTCTGGAAGTTCGCGCAGGCGCTCGGTCGGCACGCCGACGCAGCGGCGCGGCGCGCCCTTGCCCGGACGCGCTAGCGGGCGCGCAGGGCCTCCAGGTCCTCGCGCAGCAGATCCCCGAACGGCCCGTCCAGCTCGAGGGCTCGCGGGCTTCGAGGTACGCGATCCACTGGCCCGCCATCTCGTCCAGCAGCGCTCCGAAGCGCGGATCCGCGCGTACCCGCCCGAAGGCCGGATCCGGAGGGCCCGTTGCCTGTCACGGCCAGCGCTCGAGGCGGGGCCGGGCGCGTCCGCGGAGGCGGGCTTCCCGCGGGAAATCGCCCGGAGTCCGTACCGCGACGAGGCGCCGCGGTCCGACTGTGGAACATTCCGGATGCGCGCCGCAGCGCGTGCCCGGCCCGGCGCCGAGAAAGGCCAAGACATGGACGACGTCATGAAGCGCATGAAGCCATTCGTCCTCCTGACCGACGTCGGCTTCATCCTCTACTGGTCCGTCTCGCTCCTGATCCGGATGGGTCTGGAGGTGGTTCCGGAGGCGTGGCTCTTCAAGGACTACGACGATCCGATCGTCTACGCCTGGAACTGGTCCTTCTTCCCGCTCGACATGCTGCTCTCGGTCTGCGGGCTGCTCGCCGTCCGGCGGCACTCCCGCGGCGATCCCTCGTGGCGGCCGCTCGCGGCCTTCTCCCTGGCGCTCACCTTCTGCGCCGGCTTCATGGCCGTCTCGTTCTGGGCCATCCGCCTCGACTTCGATCCGAGCTGGTGGGCGGCCAACCTCTTCCTCGCGATCTGGCCCCTCGTCTTCCTGCCCCGACTCGCACGCGCCGACGCGTCGGTCCCGGCTACGTCGAGCCGCCGCGCCGTGGACCGGACAGCCTGACGAAGCGTCGCTCCGGCGCTCAGATCTGTCCGCGAGCGGCCGGATGGGTGTCCACCATGTAGTAGGCCCGGACCTCCTCCGGGATCTCGACCTCGTCGAACGCGACGCTCACCGACGTGACTTCGCCGTCCGCGTTGGCCCGCACGTCGCTGCGCTGGGTGTAGTAGAGCGGCAGCGCGCGACCGCTGCGCGCATCGACGAGGAGCAGGCTGAAGACGTGATCGGTCTTCCGGAGCGAGCCGCCCGAGATCGTCGCGGTCGCCGACGACTCGTCGCGCGAGAAGCTCACCGAGCCGACCCCCGCCGGCAGGGTCGCAACCGCATCTCCGTGGAGAGCCACGTCGAGGCCCCCGAAGACCGCCATCTGACCCGTATCCATCTCCGCCATGCCCATCAGCTTGAGGAAGTTCCCGTAGTACTCGAGCTCGTCGCAGTCGGCGACGGCCGAAAGAGCCGCGGACCTGCGGATTCCGCCGGTCCGGGAGTCCGTCCGCGTGGAGGCGCGGTAGCTGCCGAACGGCATGTCCCACGATCCGACGAAGTTGATCTTGAAGCCGTCGTCGTTGTGGAACGTCAGAAGCCCCCGGTCATGCTCCAGGACGAGCGGGAAGCGCAGCCCCAGGCTCGGATCCACGACCGTCCTGCCCTCGTGGACCCTGCCCGCGACGACCCAGACCAGGGCCCGCTCCGGCGTTCCCTCCACCACGCCGGCGAGGTAGTGCAGCGAGTCGAAGCCGATCTGGTTCCAGGACGGCAACATCGTGGGGTTGGGTGCCGCGAAGCGACTCAGCTCGAAGACCGTCGCGGGGTCGCCGGGCTGCCGGGGAACCCGGACGGGCGACGCCTGCTCGCTCCGGGGCGCGACCTGGAAGCTGAAGCTCTGAGCGAGGGAGCCGCCCCGGCTCCCGCCGAAGAACTTGAGCCCGATCCGCCACAGCCGCGTCCGGTAGCTGCCCTCGACGTCTATCCGGAGGGTTCCTCCTTCGGGCCCCATCCACGCCTGCTGCGGGATCAGGATCAGGAACTGCCCGTCTCCCGACACGTGCAGCTTCCGCTCCGGGTCGCCCGTGACCCGGACCTTCAGGTCCTCCCGGTCGATGGCGGCCTGCGCCGTGTCGTGGTCGTTCCGCACGACGAGCGTGAAGGCCAGCGGCTGGTTGGCGTCGATCGTCTCCGGGGGCTCGACCCGCAGACCACCGAACGGCTCGGTGTAGATCAGCAGCACGCCCTCCGCGGGAAGCGCCTCGCCCGGCCCGAGGGTGGTGCGCGGGTCGCGCTTGCCCGTCTCGGTCAGGGGGTAGTCGTAGGGCACGTGGAACACGCCGCCGTTCTGGCCCGCGAGGTACACGCCCGCATTGCCGAGAGCGGGTGAGCCGTTCAGGTCGTTGCGCTCCTCGTCGATCAGGAGATAGGACCAGCGCAGGGTCCCGTCGGGGTTGAGGCAGAAGAGGCGCCCTTCCCCGCCGCCCACGTAGATCCGGTCCCGGGCGTCGACGGCGGGCGACGACCGGATGGGGCCCAGGCTGTCGTAGGCCCACTTCACCTCCCCCGTCGCGGGCTCGAGGGCGTAGATCGTGCCGTCGGTGGAGGGCTGGATGATGGTGCCGTCGGAGAGCTGGGCCGGGCTGGCGTAGATGTGGCCGCGGGTGCCCCGCTTCCAGAGCTGCTTGCCGCCGTCCTGGGCGTAGGCCCGGACGAAGCCATCGTATCCGCCGATGACGAGCGCGCCGTTGGGCGCCCGGGAGGTCAGGAGGGGTGAAGCGGCGTTGGATCCCCAACCCCCGCTGGTCCATGCGCGCTCCCCACTCCGCGTGTCGAAGGCGTACACGTTCCGCCAGACCATGTACTGGGAGCCGGCGAACATCCTGCCCGTCCGGGTGTTCACCGCCGGGAGCGACCACATCAGCTCGTTGCCCAGGTACTCGGCCTGCTTCCGTCCGCTGTCCCGATCGATGGCGTAGATCAGGAAGTTGTCGTTGGGGGCGAGGAGGGTGCCGTCGGCGAGCATGGCGACGTTGCCCTCGAACCAGTCGACGTTGAAGGAGTCGACGTCGTAGCGCGCCTCCACGACCTCGACGGGATCGGCCTCGAACTTCCAGAGGAGGTCGCCGCCCGCCCGGTCGAGGGCGTAGACGTGAGCGTCCCCGGACCCGAAGTACACGCGACCGCGGTCGTCGAGCAGCGCCGACGAATCGACGACCCCTCCGGTCTCGAACTCCCACAGGAGCTGCCCGTCCCGGTCGATGGCGTAGAAGAACCCGTCGGCCGAGCCGATGTACACGCTGCCCGCGGCGTCGACCACCGGTGAGCTGAAGACGCCCTTGCCGGTCCGGTACTCCCACGGCCGCCGCGAAGGATCGACGGTCGCGGTGACGGGACTGCGGCCGTTCTGGAGCGCGTTGGCCCGGAACTTCGGCCACGGGCTCTCGGGATCGAGGGGAACCTCGTAGCCGTACTCGCCGTCGGAGCGAGACTCCTCGTCGGGCAGGAAGGCGTGGGACCCGAACGGGACCGTCTCTGCGACGATCCAGATCGCCACGACCGCGACCAGGACGGCGGCCGCATGCCGCCCTCGCAGGCGCCGTTCGTTCGAGGGGGCCATCGACGAATTCCTGGCGGCCAGGGTAGAGGAGCGCGCCCGGGGCCGCTCGGCGCGGGTAGGCGGCTTGCCCGGGGCTGGTAGACTCCCCGCCGGCGGTCCGGAGGAGGCGTTCATGAACCCCAGCGTCCACGTACGGCAAGGAAGGCTCGAGGGCCGCGAGGAGGACCGGCTCTGCGTCTTCCGCGGCATCCCCTACGCGAAGCCGCCGATCGGAGGCCTGCGCTTCCGCCCCCCCCAGCCGCCCGAGCCGTGGTCGGGTACGCGGGATGCCGGCACGTTCGGGAGGAGCGCCCCGCAGAACACGATGATGCTGGCGCTGCCCGGCATGGACGTGGGCGCGACCGATGAGGACTGCCTCTATCTGAACGTCTGGACGCCGGCCTGTGACGGCAAGCGGCGCCCGGTGATGTTCTGGATCCACGGCGGCGGCTACGTGATCGGCTCGGGCGCCCAGGCGGTGTACGACGGCGCGGCCCTCGCCCGCCGCGGCAACGTGGTGGTGGTCACGATCAACTACCGCATGGGCCCGCTGGGCTTCCTCTACCTGGCGGACCTCTGCCCGGACTACCCGCACGCGGGGAACGAGGGAACCCGCGATCAGGTCGCCGCGCTGCGCTGGGTGCACGACAACGTGGAGGCTTTCGGCGGCGACCCCGAAAACGTGACGATCTTCGGCGAGTCGGCCGGGGGCATGAGCGTCGGAACCATCCTGGGCGTGCCGTCGGCCCGCGGCCTCTTCCGGCGCGCGATCCCCCAGTCCGGGGCGGCCCGCAACTTCCACACCCGCGAGTCGGCCAGCAAGATCGCCGAGGCGTTCCTCGACCATCTGGGCGTCGCGCCCTCCGACGCGGCGGGCGCACTGCCCGAGGTCCCGGTGGCGAGGCTGCTCGACATGCAACAGCAGACGCTCTTCAAGCTCGCTGGTCCGACAGGGCTGCTCCCGTTCCAGCCCCTGGTGGACGGCGACTTCCTGCCCGAGCCGCCCCTCGAAGCCGTGCGCGCCGGGGGCGCCCGCGGCGTCTCGCTGCTGGCGGGCACCACCCGCGACGAGTGGAAGCTGCTGGGCGCCCTCATCGAGCCGGACGTCCCGAGCCTGGACGACGGGCGCCTGCGCCAGAAGCTGGCCGGCCGCATTCCCGGCGTCGACGGCGACGCCCTGCTCGCGACCTACCGCGGCGCGCGCGAGGGGCGCTTCCCGACCCGCGCACCCGAGATCTTCTACGCCATCGAGACGGACCGCGTCTTCCGCGTCCCCGCGATCCGGCTCGCCGAAGCCCAGGCGCCGCACACGGAGCAGTGCTTCATGTACCGCGTGGACTGGGAGTCGCCCCTGTTCGGCGGCCTGCTCGGCGCATGTCACGCCATCGAGCTTCCCTTCGTGTTCGGCACCTGGGCCATGCCCGGCGGCGAGCAGTTCGTGGGCGCGGGCGAAGACGCCGCGCGCTTCTGCGAGCAGGTGATGGACGCGTGGCTCGCCTTCGCCAGGACCGGCGATCCGGCCCACGCCGGGCTTCCCGCCTGGCCCGGATACGACGCGGAACGCCGCGCCACCATGATCCTGGGTTCCGAGTCGCGGGTGGAGGATGATCCCCAGGCCGCCGAGCGGGAGGCCTGGGAGGGCGTTCTCTAGGCCTCGGGCGCGGCATCGCGACGGCTGGCTTCGCTAGAAACGAACCGTCGCCTGGCTGTAGACGTAGGTCGCGTCCCCCTGACCGTTCGACCGGGGCGCGTCGTCCCGGAAGCGGCCTGCGAACAGGTGGGCGAAGCCGGCCTCGAGCCGCAGGTTCCCGGGCAGCACGTCCCAGCGCACCCGCAGCTCGATCTGCGTGCCCAGGTAGCTGCCGGAGCGCCCCGTGACGTCGCGCAGGCCCGAGCCGACCCAGGCGTCGCGCTTCTGCGCCAGCCAGAAGGCGCGCAGGCTCACGAAGCTGGTCACGCTCTCGAGCGGCTCGAGCTGCAGGCGCAGCCCCGGAGTGACCAGGTTGGCGCGAAAGAAGGGACCGTAGATGCCCGTGGGGTTGAAGTCGAAGCGGCGGGCGCCGAAGAGCGTGCTGAAACGACCGTTGCGCCCGTCGTCGGGATCGTCGTCGCCGCTGGCGTAGTCGAACTGCGCCAGCAGCCGCGGCGACGCCGGCGCATCGAAGGACCAGCCCAGCTCCAGGTGGTGGAAGTGGGCGAAGTGGTCCAGGTCGCGCAGGCTCGCCGTCGTCGCCCGCGACTGGCCGAACTGCAGCACGGATTCCAGCTGGTAGTCGAGCCGCCCCGTGGCGGGGGGCTTCCAGAGGCGGATCCCCGGCGTGACGAGCCGCTGGTTGCGCGTAGGACGGCGGTCGCTGTCGTCCTCGTGGAGGCCGAACAGGTAGAGCTCACCGCGATGGTCGCCGGGCAGGGCGTCGCTGGCGAAGAGCCCCCAGAACTGGACGTCGAACGACTCGCGGTCGAAGCGGACCTTGTTGTCGGCCGTCTCCGCCGGCAGGAAGGGGCGGCGCTGCACGGGCAGCACGTAGAACGCCCGGGCCTTCCGCTGCCCTTCGCCCTGCCACTGCCAGTCCAGTCCGGTGAACCCGTTGATGGTGTTGCGGAAGCGGTTGCGCGCCACGAGGCGGCGGCTCCCCACGTCCAGCGTGATGCGCCCGCCACGCAAGGTCGAAGTGCCGCCGAAGGGCCACGCCGCCTGGAACTCCGCGTAGCCCTGGAGGAGCTCGGACGTGTTCACGATCCCGGTGCTGACCGGGATCTGCTGGAAGTAGGCCCGGGCGTCGAGCATCTCGGCGCCGACGGTCAGCCGGTCCGTGACCCGCACGCGGCCGTGCAGCAGGGTGCGGAGCACCAGGATGTCCGCATCGCCGGTCGTGCCGGCCCGGAACGGGTCGAAGAGGTACTCGTAGCGGACGCGCGTCTCGAACGAGAGCGAGATCCGCTCCGGCAGCAGGTCGTCCAGGCGCCACGGGCGCGGCTCGGCGCGGGCGGCGCCCGGCGAGGACGCAATCACAGCGAGCCCTACGAAGGCCGGGAGTGCGCGGCGGAGGAGCCGGATCCGAGGCATCGGCCGGCGCATTATAGGCGGAGCGAACGCGAGGCGGAGTGCCTGCCCGGAATCATGGCACGCCGGGAGGGATTCGAACCCCCGACCCCCAGGTTCGAAGCCTGGTGCTCTATCCAGCTGAGCTACCGGCGCGTGCCGGCGAGCAGGGTAGCGCCGGGGCGCGGGGGGCGCCTCAGCCGAGCCAGCGCAGGCCGCGGGCCAGGGCGGCGCCGCCGTTCTCCTGGGGCAGCACGCCGTGGGCGATGACCAGGCGCTCCGGGCTCCAGGCGAGGGCCGTCGTCAGCGCCGCGCGCCCCGCCTTGCGGTCGAGCCAGCTGGCGCGCCACTCGCGAGGCGTGCTGCCGTCGGGGCCGGTGAGGCCCCAGAGCTTCATCAGCAGGCCGAGCCAGCCCGTGAGCGTGGCCGGGTCGAAGCGCTGCACCAGGTCGCAGACGAGGGCCGTGCCCGAGGCGCGGTGGAAGAAGACGACCTCCTCCAGGAAGAAGCTCCCGCGGAAGACCACCTGGTCGATTTGGCCGGCCCACGCGGGATCCGGCGCGTCCGCAAGCTCGGCGTGGAAGTGGAGGTCGCGGCGCTTCTCCGCGAGGCCGGGCGGTGCGTGCAGGCGCGCATCGGGAAAGCGCTCGGCCCAGGCGCCGAGGTAGAGGTGATGCAGCTTGTTGGGCGCCACGAGCTGGCGGACGGGACCGAGCGCCTCCAGCTCAGCCGCGAGCGCGTCGTTCAGCTCGATGGGCGACCAGATCCACAGGCCCCCGTCCGCGAGGCGCACCACGGCCATGCGCGTCGGATACGGGAAGAAGCGCAGGAAGCGCACGACCGGACCTTCGGCCAGCCACAGGTCCTTGCCGTGGGCCGCGAGGATCGCGCGCCTCAGGGGGTGACCGGAGGCGGCGAGGGCACGCGCGGCTGGCCGCCCGGGATCCAGCCCTCGCCCCGGTCGCGGGACTCGATCCGGTCCAGGGCCTCGACGCGCGGGAGCTCCTCCGGCTCGAAGTGCCGGCTGCGCACCGCGCGAATGAAGCGCCAGCGGGCGCCGTCGCCAGCCTCTGGCCCGAGGCGGCCCAGCACCTGGTCGCGCTCCGCGCGGTAGGCCTGCATGCGCGCGTCCCACTCCGCGCGCTGCCGATCCACGCCCTCCAGGCGGTCCAGCGCCTCGGGATCGTCGATCGCGCTCTCGCGCATGGCCCGGATGTCTTCCTCGCTGGCCCCCTCCCCGCGCAGGCGCTGCTCCTCCTGGGCGAGCCGCAGGGGCAGCATGGCCTCGGCCTCGGCGCGGCGCACGTCGTCCGGAAGCTGCTCCTGCACCTGGGCCAGCAGGCGGATCCGCTCCATGTCGGTAAGGGTCGGGTCGTCCAGGATGCGCCGGCGCTCGATCGCCACCACCGCCATGGCGTCTTCCTCCGCGAACAGCACCTCGGCCTGGACGCCGAAGTGCTCCCGGCGGAGCTCGCGCAATCGCTGCAGGCGTCGCTCCAGCTCGTCGTGGGCGAGGCCCAGCTCGGGCAGCTCGGCGGCCGCGTCCAGGTAGGCGAGATAGGCCACCAGCAACTCCCGGGCCTCGGCGTCGGCCGGGGGATCCAGGCGCGCGTCGATCTCCACCGCCACGCGGTCGCGCAGGGTCTCGAGGGGAACCTCTCCCCGGGCGCTCAGGAAGTAGTCGAAGAAACGCAACGCTGCGGCGGACGGCAGGAAGTGTCCGTCGGGGCCGAGCGTGAGCTCGCCGTCGGGGTCGCTCCCACGCACGGACTCCAGCTCCCGTCGCCGCGCGACCGCGGTGGCGTCCTGCGCGGCAGTCGTCGGCGCGGGGCTCGCTTCCGAAGCGGTGGTGGGAGGAGGCGCTGTCGGACCGACACCGCCTCCGCGAGCGAGCAACCACGCCACCGCAGCCACGATGACGATCCCGACGACCGCTGCGAGGACTCCCCGGATCGCGCGCCCTCCCCCTACAGACCCTTGTTCTTCAGCCGGTTCGCGTGGGAGCGGAAGACGGACTTGGGGTTGCTGAAGAACGAGGTCAGCCCGAAGAGCTGGTTCACTTCGTCCAGGTGGTTCTGGAAGTAGTTGTCCCGGATCACATCGCCCAGGTGCGAGCTGCAGCGGCCGACCAGGCCGTCGTTCGCCTCGCCGTAGAAGAGCGCCGTGATCCCCAGAAACGGATCCGAGATGTCCAGCAGGTTGGTCAGCACACCGGTCCCCGACCATGAGAAATAGCGCACTCCGCCGACGAGCGAGGCCCCCTCGCCGCACGGCGTGACCGGCACGCCGTGGGGATGGGCGGCGTTGAAGGCCGCGGTGCCGGCGCTGGTGAGCGATTCCAGGCCCGCCAGGGCGTCCTGGGGGTTCGGGCTCCCGGAGAGCAGGGCCAGGACGTCTGCCAGGGAGTTTCCGAACGCCGCCAGCAGGGCCTCGCTGGGTGAGCCGGCGACGATGTTGGCCGCGATGAAGTCCGCCAGCTCGGCGCCCTTGTGGGGGCTGCCGACGCTTGTGACCGACGCCACCAGGTCCGGGCGCACCGACGCCACGTAGCGCACGTCGAGTCCGCCGTGACTGTGGCCGATCAGGTTCACCCTGGGCTTGCCGGTGATGGCGACGATCGTCTCCACCTGGGCCAGCAGCTGCTCGCCCCGCACCTCGCTGGCGTTCAGCTGGGAGACGCTCGTGACATAGACCTGCGCTCCGCCCGACGCCAGCGACGACGGGATCCCGTACCAGTAGTCGAGCACCCCGAAGAGCTCGTCGAAGCCCAGGGCGCCGTGGGCCAGGACGATCGGGTACTTCGTCTTGGTGTAGTTGCAGTTGAAGAAGCAGAAGGCGAGAGCCGTGCGCGGAACGACGACCGCGACGAGCACCGCCGCCAGAGCCAGGCGAATGGAGCGCTGCACGCTGGATCCCTCTCGTTTCGGAGACGTGCCGGAATTCGAACACGAACCGGACCGTCCCAGCAAGGGGAAATGCGGTAGTTTCGGGGCATGTGCGACACCCTCGTCGCCACACCTCCGCGCACCGCCAGCGGACGCGTGCTGTTCGCCAAGAACAGCGACCGCAAGCCCGGCGAGTGCCAGCCCTGGGTGCAGTTTCCCGCCGCGGCCCACGCCCGCGGGAGCCACGTGCGCTGCACCCACATCGAGATCCCGCAGGTGGCGGAGACCTACCGCGCCATGGGCCACCGGCCCTGGTGGGTCTGGGGCTTCGAGCACGGCGTGAACGAGCACGCCGTGGCGATCGGCAACCTCACGATCTTCTCGCGGGAGCCGCTCGAGGAGGAGCCGGGGCTGATCGGGATGGATCTGGTGCGTCTGGGCCTCGAGCGCGGGCGCACGGCGCGCGAGGCGCTGGAGATCATCGCGGGCCTGCTCGAGGTGCACGGCCAGGGGGGCCCGGCCTTCGAGCCCGCGGGGGCTGGCTACCACAACGCCTTCCACCTGGCCGATCCCGACGAGGCCTGGATCCTCGAGACGTCGAACCGGCACTGGGCCGCCCGCCGTGCACCCGCCGACACCTGCTCCAACCACATGGCCCTCGGCAGCGACTGGGAGATCGCCTCCCTCGACCTCGAGAGCTTTGCCCGCGGCGAAGGCTGGTGGAGCGGGAACGGGCGCATCGACGTGGCCGCCGCCTACCGCAACCCCTTCGTCCCGGCCCACATCTCCGAAGGCCGCTGGCGGCGTTCGCGCGCGCTCCTGGCCGACACCGGGCCGCCGCTCGACGTCGCCCGGCTGCAGGCGTGCTTGCGCGATCACGGCGAGGGACACGCCACCTGGACGGGCGGCACCACCCCGGAGGACGAGGCCCACTTCACCCTCTGCGCCCACAGCAGGCCGGTGTCCGAGACGACCGCGAGCCTCGTCAGCGAGCTTCCGCTGCGGCGCGACGAGCCCTGGCCGGTCTGGGTGTCGTTCGGCACGCCCTGCACGGGCGTCTTCCTGCCCGTCTACCTGGAAGGCCTCGTGCCACCGGAGCTGGCGCGCGGCGGCGAGAAGCCCGAGCCGGATTCGGCCTGGTGGACGTTCTACGCGCTCCAGGAGACCGCGCTCGCCGACCCGGTGGCGGGAACGCTGCGCGTGCGCGACGAGTGGCGCGCCTTCGAGGAGTGGCTCGAGCGCGAACGGACGCGCGCGGAGGCCGAGGCGCGGGCTGCGCGAGAGCTCGATCGGCGCGCGGAGCTGTTGACCCAGTTCATGGCGCGTGTCACGGATGAGGCGCTCACGCGGGCGCGCGCGCTGCGCGAGGTGCTGGCACACGACTAGCTGACGGAGCCCGAAGGGCTCCGTTTGCCGCGCGAGCCGACCCAAGACTTCGTCTTGGGTCGGCCTGCTAGGCGGTGCGAGCTTCGAACTCCGGCAGGGGTCGCACGCTGCGCGGCGTGGCGAAGTACTCGTGGCGCAGCTCCCATTGCACGCCGAGCGCGGTAAGGATCCTGCGCTTCGTCGCTTGTCGGCAGCTGCGACCGCGCTCCACCGCATAGATCGTTCTCGGTGATACGCCCGCGCGACCGGCGAGGTCTGTCTGCGTCCAGCCGCGCGCCTGACGCGCCGCTCGGATCCGGTTCATGCTGCAACGCCCCCGAATCATTGGGGAAACACCCTGATGGTAGCCGGCCGTCCGAGGCCGGCTACCCAGGGATGGGTCCCGCCTGGCAAGCGTCGGGTGACACGACTCCCCGAGGGGCCAAGGCCCCCACCCGGGGGCGGGAGCGACGTCCGGCCGCGGGCTACTGGCGCCAGCTGTAGGAAGGGAGGCCGGGCTGGGCGTTGGCGACCACCGAGGCGCCGGGCAGCCGGGCTGCGACGGTCACGATCTCCGCGGGGGCTTCTGCCCCCATGGCCGGCAGGTGGACCGGGGACTCCGTGGCCAGCACCAGCACCAGCGCCGCCGCCGCCGCCAGGCCGCCGGCCAGCTGGCGCCAGCTGGTGTGGGCAGGCTCCCGGGCCGCAGCGCCGGCCCAACGGGCCAGGCCGCGCAGGCGCGCCTCCCCCTCCTGGCTCGAGCCGAGGGGGATCAGGTTGGCGGGCATGAGGCGCAGCAGCTCCTCGGCCGCGCGCAGCTCGCGCACGTCGCGGCGGCAGCGCTTGCAGACATCCAGGTGCGCGCGCACCTGCGCCTCCTCCGCTGCCCGAAGCTCTCCATCCAACAGGGCGCCGAGCTGGCGCCGCGCGGTCCGATGCGTCACGGGCTGCCCTCCCGTTCGAGGTCGCGCACGAGGGGGCCGAGGGCGCGCCGCAGCTCCTCGCGCCCCCGCCGAACCCAGGTCCCGACGGTGGCCGGGGGAACGCCCTCGCGCTCGGCGATCTCGCTGTTCGAAAGTCCCCACACGATCCGCTGCACCAGCACCTTCCGGTGCCGAGGCTTCACGTGAAGGAGCGCGCCCGCCACGGCGGCGAGCACCTCGCCCTCGAGCACCTTCGCGTCGGCGCCTCGGGAGGCGGACTCGCGCTGCGCCTCGCGCAGGCGCAGCAGACCTTCCTGCTCCAGGGCGGCGCGCCGGCGGCGCGAGCGCAGCACGTTCACCGCGGCGTTGCTGGCGGCCCGGTAGAGGTACGTCCAGAGGCTCGCGCGGCCGGTGTAGGCGGAGCCCGGCAGGGCGAGGAAGACGCGCTGCACCACGTCCTCGGCGTCCGCGTGATTGCCCACGATGCGGTACGCCACGGCCTCGAGCCGACGGCGGTAGCGTCGGTGCACCTCGGGGAAGGCCCGCGCGTCGCCGCGCAGCCAGAGTCGGTCGACCTCCCGGTCCGAGAGGCTCCCGAGCGCGGCGTTCGAGCTGGCGGGACGTGCAGCCACGCGCCTTCCCCCGGTCATGGGCCTTCTGAAAGGTTGGACGCCCCGAGGGCCCGGTTCGATTCAGGCGCCCTCCACACCTACGGAGCCGGGGCCGGCGGCGGGATCGCCGCCGCGTCGAGCACCCGGATCGGCAATTCGTTGCTCATCCAGCCACCGGGGTTGAGAAGCTGCACGGCGTGAACGCCCGGGGTCCGGGCGGGGCCGAGGTTCACGTCGAGCACCGGATCGCCCGTGCCCGCGACGCCGGCGACCCAGCTGCAGCTGGCGCAGCGATCCCCGTCGACGATCACCACCGCGTCCGGCGCCACGTTCCAGGCCCCGACCCGGATCACCTCGCCGGGCTGGTTCAGCGGCTCGGGGATCGGCACCGGGAGCAGGTCGCCGGCGAACTCGGCGGCCCGCAGGTCGGGATCGATGTCGAGCAGGATCTGCCGGTCCTCGCCACCGATGCTGACGCCGCCGGGCAGGTGGGCGGTGACGGTGTAGACCGCGCCCTGCGACGCCACCCACTCCAGCAGGTCCGGGCCGTCGAGGGCGTCGCCCTCCCCGCCCAGCAGGCGCCAGAGACCGTCCGAGAAGCGCCACTCGCCGTGCTCGCGGTTGCGCGCCACCAGCGTGATGCGGCCCTCGTCGGCGTAGCGCTGCATCAGGTCGAGGAGCGCCAACGCCTGAGGATCCGAGAGCGTGTCGGACGCGAGGCTGATCTGGCGTCCCACCAGCCCCGGGAAGCCCAGGCTCATCTCGCTCAGGAACTGCCACATCGGCCCGCCGCGCACGCCGTAGGCCAGGTGGAAGATGGCCTCGAAGGAGCCCACGAACTGGCCGCGCTCGGTCATGTAGCTGACCGGGCTCGTCGGATCGTCGGGCCGGTAGATCTCTTCGCCGCTGGGCACGCCGAAGGGATCCAGGATCACGTTGCCGAGGCCTGGAAGCGGGGGGACGCCGCCGCCGCCCCCCCCGCCGAAGAGCACCGACTGCAGCGCGCACGGGTCGCCCGTGATCAGGTTCGGCTGCGGGAACCCGAAGACGGAGACCCTGGGATGGCCACCGGGCGCGTTGCCGTCGGCACAGTCCTGGGCGAGCCGCATCCACTCCTCGGAGCTGATGTTGCCGTTGGAGAAGAGGATCGAGCGGTCCCAGAGGCCCCGCATGGAGGGCACGTCGAAGCCGCCCACCGTGGTGGAGTTGGTGTCGTTCGTGAGCGGCAGCGAGTGGCAGCCGCCCGCGTTGTCAGCGCAGGTCACCGGCGCGAAGCCCACGACCTGCCCGATGTTGTTGGAGGGGCTGCCGACCCCGAGCCCGTCGAGATCTGTGAAGAAGTCCGAGAAGCCCTCGCGCGCCGGCAGGTTGTCCAGCGCCAGCTCCGTCAGCCGGTCGTCGTCGCGGCGCGCCGGCGGCGGCGGGTACGCCACGGCCAGCATGAAGGCCGCCATGGCGTCGCGCTCGGCGTCGCTGAGGGCGCCCGGCAGCCCGGAGGGGCCCGCCAGCGAGCAGCCGCCGCCCGAAGCCGGGGCGCACATGACGCCGCTCAGGCTGGCGTCCACCAGGTGGCGGGCACAGCCCACCTCGCCGTCCAGCGCCAGGTCGCAGTCGGGCGCGGCCTCGTCCTCGGGCTGCACGCGCTGGCCCTCCACGTTCTGGAAGGGGTCGGCCAGGCTGCCCATCCAGTGGAGCGGCAGCGTGTCGCGCAGGCCCCGGATCGGCATGGTGGTGCGGGGCTCCGGGCAGTTCTCGGCGTCGACGTCGCAGGGCGCGTCGACCGGATAGTCCGCGGGCGCCAGGTCCGCATTGATGGTCCAGAGGAGCTGATCCATGTTGCCGTTCGGGTGGCACGACTCGCACGAGAAGGTGCCGCTGGTGGACGCCCGCGCCGAGGAGAACATGACGCGCCCCTCCCGGATCGGCGCCGGCGTGGGGTCCGAACCCACCTCGAACGTCACCCACACCCGCGGATCCGTCGGGTCGCTGAGGTCGACGGCCGAGACCGTGCTGTCCACGGTGTTCAGCACGAACGCCATCTCCTCACCACCGCCAGGAACCCAGGAGTGCAGCGCCAGGCCCTGGGGGATGGCGCCGGTCCGCACGTGGCCCAGCACGTTGCCCTGGCCGTCCAGGGTGACGAGGCCGGGGATGCTCCGCCCCGGGTCGCCCGCGATGCCGGGGATGCCGTCCGAGCCGGCGACGCTCACCACCAGCAGGGAGCCGTCCGCCTTGGCCTGGATGCCGTAGGGCGTCGGGACCGGGATGCCGAAGGGGTTGGCTTCCAGGTCCACCGCGACCGGCGCGCTGCAGGCGCCGCCCGCGCAATCCAGGTAGCTCACCCGGTTCTCGAACATGCGGTTCCCGAGCTGGAAGAGTCCGTCGCGGTCGTTGCGGGCGTCGGTGTTCGTGATCCAGAGCCGCCCGGCGACCTCCTTCATGCCGTAGAGGAGCGTGCCGATCCCCTCCACGTGGCCCACCGGCTGGAGGTCGCTCGCCCGGTAGATGAAGAGGTCGCGGTCCGGGCGATCCCGGTCGAGGATGACCTCGCCGCCGATGTTCGGATTCACCGCGGCGAAATCGAAGATCGTGCCCAGCTCGAGGCCGAAGTCGAGATCGCCGTCCATCAGCGAGACGTTGACGGACTCGAGCACCTCGGTGGCGAACTCGCAGCCCTCGTCGTAGGGATCGCTGCGCATGAGGCCCGGCCCGCCGTTGATCGTAAGCCTCGGGTCGTCCGGCGCGCAGGTCGGGAACTCGGTCTGGTTCTCGGACTCGAAGGAGGCGACGTAGACGTAGTCGCCCACGACGGCCAGGGCCCGCGGCGCCTGGGCGTAGAACGGCAGCCGGCCCGTGACGCGCGGGTTGCTGCCGTCCGGGTCCGTATCGATCACCACCACCTCGTCGTTGTCGTCGAGGGTCACGAAGGCGCGGGTGGGGCTGGAGAATTCGATGCCCACGGGCGCGTCGGTGGTGGGAATGCCCGTGGTGGGATCGCGATCCCCCTGGACGGTGGCCACCACGTCCAGGCGCTCGAGGTCGATCACGCTGATCGTGTCGGAGATGTAGTTGGCGACGTAGACCTGGGCCGAGTCCGGTCGCAGCGCGAGCCCCACCGGGTCGAGGCCCACCGGGATCTCCGCCCGCAGGCCGTGCTCGGGCGCATCGAGCTGGCGGTAGTCGTGCACGGACACCGTGCCGCTCGTGGTGTTGGCCACCACCAGCAGGTGCATGTCCGGCACCACCAGGATGGGGTTCAGCTGGGGACTGGTGAAGAGCTGATGGCCCACCTGGGGAAGCGCAGGGCCGCAGCCCGCGCCGAGCACCGCAACGAGTCCCAGCGCCAGGAGCGGGTTTCGCGACCGCCACAGAAGTCGGTTCCGATCCATGTCAGCTCCACTCCGAGCGGGCTTCGGTGCCCGCAGCCACGCTGCACACTTCGAGATTGCCTGATGAGCGGCCGCCGACAAGGACCGGGACGGGCGCACACGCGCCCCGGGCGGAGTCGGGGGGGCCGCTCCCGGATTCCATAGTTATACCGCGTGGATGGCCCCGCCGTCAGCACCATTCGAACAAGCGTTCAGGAGAGCTTTATGCTGCGGTCTTCGACGCGACGCGTCACGGCCGAGCGTTCGGGGGCTTTTCGACCACCCACTTGGGGATCCCTCCAATGGGCCCCCGGGTCCCAGCCCCTAGACTGGGGCGACTCGATCAGGAGAGACGACGACGTGCAGACGCGAATCCTCTGGCTCGGAGCGGCGGTGCTGGCAACGGGGCTCGGTGCCGGGGAGTGCCCGGAGACCCCCGGCGAGGTGACGGGCCTCGTCCCCGAGGAGGTCGCCCGGGCCCGGGCCCGGGAGTACCTGGAGTTCGCCACCGCGCAGCAGACCGCGAGCATCCTGAACGCCATCGCCCACATGGAGCGCGACCGCGTGGATCCGAGCTACACGGCGCCCACCGGCGTGGTGGACGAGACCACCTGGCAGGGCGCCTGGGACGATCTCGACCAGCTCCAGGACACCCGCGACTTCGACGGCCTCTACCTGCTGAACGCCCTGCTCGGCTACGAGGACCACCCCTACCTCACGCCCGAGGCCTGGGACCGCGTCCGCGACTCCCTGCACGAGTTCAAGATGTGGGCCTGGGACGCGACGCCTCCGCAGCCGGACTCGAACGAGCCCGCCCGCGACTGGGACAACAGCTTCTACTGGACCGAGAACCACCAGATCCTCTACCACACGATCGAGTACCTGATGGGGCAGCGGGAGCCCGGGCGCTGCTTCGTGATCCGCGGCTTCACGCCCAGCGGCTACGCCGCCACCGATCCCCGCTACTGCAGCGGCGAGGTCGTGCAGGGCGGCGTCACCCGCCGCTTCGAGCAGACCGGCGCCGAGCATCGCGACCGGGCGCGCGCGAAGATCCTGGCCTGGCTCGACGACCGCTGGTTGGCGGGCTTCTCCGAGTGGTTCTCCAACATCTACCTCCAGAAGGACGCCACGCCGCTCCTCACCCTGGCGGAGTACGCCGAGGACGAGGAGATCCGCACCCGCGCGACCATGATCCTCGACATGCTGCTCCTCGACATGGCGGCCAACACCTTCCGCGGCGTGCTCGGCGTGACCCACGGACGCTCGGCCATCAAGGACAAGAACTTCGGACCGCGCAACGACACCTGGGGCATCACCCAGCTTCTCTTCGAGCAGGATCAGGAGTACGGCTACCAGTCCACGGGCGACGCCGGCGCGACCCTCTTCGCCCGGGCGAAGCACTACCGCATGCCGGCGGTGCTGGCCGAGATGGCGCGCTCCGACGAGACGTTCGTGAACCGGACGCGGCAGAGCTTCCTGCTCGACGAGCGCGCCGCGGGCGCCATCGATCCGGGCGATCCGTCGTTCCCGCCGGGCCACCCCTACGCCGTCAGCGCCGACCAGGATGAGACCAACGAGCGCTTCACGTTCTGGTGGGGGCTCGGTGCCTACACGGTCTGGCAGGTGGTGCCGCTCACCCTGCTGAACGCCGAGCTCTACAACCTGTGGGACACCGAGCTGCTGAAGCCGTTCCAGCCCCTCCGCGACGCGACCGGCGGCGATCCGGTGGTCGGAGTCGCGCTGGCCAAGTCGCTGTGGGAGTCCGTGGCCGTGGGCTTCCTGAAGGAGGCCAACACCTACACCTACCGCACCCGGGACTACATCCTCTCGACCGCCCAGGACTACCGCAAGGGGGCCAACGCCGGACAGCTGCACTCCTGGCAGGCCACCCTGTCGGCCGGGGCGCTGGTCTTCACCACCCATCCGATGATCATCACGCGCAGCGACGGCACCGATCCCGAGATGCCGTCGGTGTGGCTCTCCGAGGACGAGGGCGAGCCGGGGTACTGGACGGGCACCGCCTCCTCCCCGCGCTCCGCTCAGCACGAGAACGTGGGCATCCACCTCTACTCGCCGATCTACCCGCCCAATCCCCTCGGCACCATCGGGATCGACTTCTTCGACTACCACGACTACACCCACGCCTGGTTCAACCGCGACCAGTTCGACGAGTGGAGCCAGTCCGGAGCCTGGACCTTCGGGCGCAAGGGCGACGCGTACGTGGCGCTCTACTCCTGGCGACCCACCGCGTGGCGCGACATTCCGGCGGACGAGCTCGCGCTGATGCCGCCCTCCGAGAACGGACCCATCAGCCAGAGCTTCGAGCTGACGGCGCCGGGGGGGCCGGACAACGTGTGGATCGTCGAGTGCGGCAGCAAGGAACAGTGGGGCTCCTTCGGCGGCTTCCAGGAGGCGATCCTGCTGGCCCAGGTGCTGGTCACGCCCCGCCCGAGCGACGCACCCGAAGTGCAGGGGCTCGGGCTCGAGGTCTTCGACGTGCGCTACGACTCGCCGAGCCAGGGCGTCGTGACCTTCGGCTGGGACGAGGCGACCCCGCTCACGCTGCGCGGCGAAGAGGTGCCGATCCGCGACTACCCCCGCGTCGCCAACCCCTGGGTCCAGGCGCAGCGCGGCGATCCCGCAGTGTGGGTGGAAGGCGAGACGGCGGGGCTCCTCCTCGATTGGACCGACGTACGGCGGAGCCCCTGGGACTAGGAGCCGCTCCGGTGCACGACCTTCGCGGCTGGCTCGGGCGCGTGGAGGAGATCGTCGCCGCCCACGCCCTGGGCGAGCCCGGCGCCTACGGCCGCTGGCGCGCGCCCGGCGCGGGACGCGAGCTCGGACCGAACCCGTACGGCTCCGCCGACGCGGCCAACCTGCTCTACACCCTGGGCCGCTTCCCGCGCGACCCGAAGGAACGCGGCGGCTGGCTGGACGCGCTCCAGCGCTTCCAGGATCCCGAGACCGGGCTCTTTCGCGAGGACAGCCACGACCCCATCCACACCACGGCCCACTGCCTGGCAGCCCTCGAGCTCTTCGAAGCCGGCCCGCGCCACCCGTTGCGGGCGCTCGCGCCCCTGGCGGCACCGGGGGCGCTGGAGGACTTCCTCGACGGCCTCGACTGGCGCGGCGATCCCTGGCGCGAGTCGCACCGCGGCGCCGGGGTCTACGCGGCGCGCTGGCTGGCGGGCGAGTGCGACGCGGACTTCGAGGACCGCTACGTCGCCTGGCTGGCCCGGGAGTGCGACCCGGCCAGCGGTCTCTGGCGGCGCGGCGCCGTCGAACGCCCGTATGCCTGGGGCGAGAGCCGCTTCCCGCACCTGGCCGGGACGTTCCACTACCTCTTCAACCTGGAGCACGCTCGCCGGCCCCACCCGCAGCCGGTCGCCCTGGTCGACACCTGCCTCGCCATCGAGGCGCACGGCGACTGGCCGCTCGGCCAGAGCGTCGGCTTCGCCGAGGTGGACTGGGTCTACTGCCTGGCGCGCGGCGTCGCCCAGAGCGGCCACCGCCGCAGCGACGCCGTCGCCGCCCTGCGCGGCTTCGCCGATCGTTACGTCGGGTTCCTGGCGGATCTCGACCTCGACGCCGACGACGGCGCCGGCGATCTGCACCGGCTCTTCGGTGCGGTCTGCGCGCTGGCGGAGCTGCAGCGGGTGCTGCCGGGCGAACTCCGGAGCGAGCGCCCCCTGCGCCTGGTGCTCGACCGCCGGCCCTTCATTTGAGGCCGCTTCAGAGGTAGGGCTCGACGCGCTCGCGCCAGGTGCGCTCGGGATCGTCCAGCAGATCGAGACGCCGGGCGCAGTCGAAGAGCAGCACGCGGTCCGATCCGGGACGCCGCGGTGCGCGCGGGTGGATCGCGTCGCCGTCGAGCTCGCCCACCAGGTGCAGGAACTGGGCGGCGGCGTGCTTGTAGGCGGGGATCGGCTCGCGGAAGCCCACGTTCCCCAGGTGCTGGAGGGCGTCGTTTCGGGCCAGGAAATCGAGCGCACCGCCCGCGAGCGCCCGGTCGCGGGCCGCGAAGGCGGCGGGCGCGAAGGCCGCGAGGCCGAGCAGGTAGTCGCTCCCGTAGGCCACCATGTCGATGGCGAGGTCGTTGCCGGTGTAGACCCGGAAGTCGGGTCGCGCGGCGTCGCGTGCGGCCAGGCGCCGCAGCTCGAGGGTGCGGTCCAGGGACGAGTGCTTGGCGCCGCGGATCGCGGGCAGCTCCAGCACGCGCGCGAAGGTCTCAGCGTCCCAGATCTCGCCGTGGGGAGCGAAGCGAGGCGAGAGCTCGAAGGCCAGGACGCCCTCGGGCGCGGCCTCGGCGGCGGCGGCGTAGCGCGCCGCCTTCTCGGCCGGCGCCAGGCCGCGCAGCGCCGGGCTCTGCACCAGCACCGGCCGGGCGCCGCGCGCCACGATCGCCTCGACGGAGCGGCGCCAGCCCGCGGCCGGGTCCGGATCCGCGTACGCGCCGGCCCAGAAGACGACGCCCTCGCCCAGGGCCGCGCGGGTGGCGTCGAGCACCGACTCCCGCTGCTTCGGCGAGAGCAGGTCGCCGAAGCCCGTGTCCATGTTCACCGCCACAGCGAGGCCGGCGCCGTGGCTGGCCGCCACGTGACGCGCGAACGCTCCCCAGGCGATCGATCCGTCCTCGCGGTAGGGCAGGAGCGCCGCGGCGATCCCATGCAGGGTGCGACCGCCGGCCAGGCGTTGCCACGCGCGCGCGAGGTCGCTCACCCGGCCGCGCTCCGCTTCGCCGTCTCCAGCGCGGCGCGCTCCGGACGCTGGCGGTAGAAGTCGTCGAGGGGGTAGCAGCCCGAGACCAGGCCCTGCCTCGGCGCCGTGGTGCAGTCGCTGAAGGTGCGGCAGATCTTCCCGCGCGCGAGAGGGCGTCCCGCCAGCACGTCCGCCGGCAGCTCCGGGTAGGACAGGACCATGCGACCGAGCCCCACCGCGTCGAACCAGCCCTCGCGCAGGCAGGCCTGGGCCACGTGGGGCAGGAAGTCCTGCAGGTAGCTCCAGCCCGACGACACCACCACCAGCTCGGGGAGCGCGCGCTTCAGCTCGCGGGCCGCGCCCAGCAGGCGCGCCACTCCGAGCAGCGGGTCCTCCGGCGGCGGGTAGCCGTCGCTCGGCGGAAACGTGGCGGGGCGCTGGAGATGGGGCGCGTAGTAGGGGCTCGACGCGGTCACGTTGATCCAGCCGACCCCGCGCTCGGCCAGGGCGCGCACCAGTGCGACGGGCTCCGTCAGGTCCATGCGTTCGGGCGCCTCGGCGTCGACGCCGAAGCCGAGCAGGTAGGGCGTCGCGTGGGGCTCGGGCTCGCCGCGGGCTCCGTCGGGAGACGTGCGATGCGGCACGCCGTCGAAGAGCGAGAGGCGCACGCCCAGGCGCAGCGAGGGCGCCGCCTTGCGCACGGCCTCGACGATCTCGAGCCCAAGGCGCGCGCGCGCCTCCAGAGACGCGCCGCCGTAGCGGCCCGCGCGCCCGCGCGCCGCCAGGAACTCGTGCAGCAGGTAGCCGTGGCAGTGCTTCACGTCCACGAAGGCGTAGCCCTCGGCCTCGGCCAGCCGCGCGGCGTCGGCGAAGGCCGCCACCAGGCCCGGAAGCTCCTCGTCCGAGAGAAGCGCCGCAGCGTCGGCTTCGACCCGCGGATCGAGGATCGGATGCCGGAAGGCGATCCGCGGCGCGCGGCCGCCGGCCGCGGGCCGCGACCAGCGGCCGCTGTGGGTGAGCTGGAGGCCCACCACGGGCTCCGGATGCCCAGCGTCGCGCGCCGCCTCGAGCAGCGCGACCCGCAGCCGTCCGAGCGACGCGGCCGTCTCCGGCGACGCCACCAGCTGGTGAGGGTTCGCGCGCCCATCGGGACGCACCGCCACCGCCTCGCCGCCCCACATCCAGCCGGCGCCGCTCTGGCCGAAGCGCTGCCAGCGGCGGCGGGTGAGCTCCGAGGGCAGGCCCTCCGGCGTGCCGTCCCAGCCCTCCATGGGCTGCACTACGAACCGGTTGGGAGCGGCGAGTCCGTCGCCCAGCGCGAGCGGCTCGGCGAGGGGCGACGTCCCTGCCGGGGCGATCTTGTCGTCACACGGGAGAGCGACGCCGAGCTCGGCCAGCCGCGCGCGCAGCCCGGCCGGGCTCTTCAGGGAGGCCACCCGGGGGAAGCGTGTGCTCACGCGCCGAGCTCCGCCAGCAGCGCGCGCGCGTGGCGCACGTCCGCGGCCAGCTTCTCCTCCAACGGCAGCGGTTCCCACGACAGGAACTCGAGCGTCATGGGTCCGGCATAGCCGGACTCCAGCACCGCGGCCAGGATCGGGCGGTAGTCGAGCACGCCGCCTGCCAGCGATCCTCCCGGCGCCAGCGGCCCCGCCGGATCCGGGTTGGCCCGGTAGTTCTTGAGGTGAAGGTAGCGCGCCCGGGGAGCCAGCCGGCGCGCGTCGTCGGGCTGGGCCGACACCGCGTCGGGCGGCAGGAAGTCCAGCACCTGGTAGTTCAGGGCCAGGTTCGGGCGCGCCACCGCGGCGAAGAGGCGGTCGATCCGTTCGGGCGTGTCGGCGAACGATCCCACGTGGCGCTCCACCACCACCTCCACGCCGCGCTCGGCCGCCGCGTCGCAGGTCGCCATGAGCAGGGAGACCACGTCGCCGAAGCCGGCGTCGGGCGCGCCGTTGTCCGGCTCCGCCCACACGCGCAGCAGCGGCGTGCCGAGCGCGGCGGCGACCTCGACCTCGCGGCGCGCGTGCTCGGGCGTGCGCGCGCCCATACGCCCCAGGTAGGAGCCGTAGGCGACGACCTCGATCCCGGCGTCGCGCACCGCCGCGCCCGCGTCGCGCACGGCGTCGAGGGAGGCGCCCGGCTCGAGGTGCGGCGGCCGATCCGTCACCTCGACCCCGTCGCAACCGCACGCCGCCGCGACCCGCGCGGCGTCGGCGAGGGAGCGGTCGAGGGCCGAAATCGAGCAGAAGCCGAGCTGCGTCATGCGATGCGGTCCCAGTCTTCGGCGCGCACCTCGTGGCGCAAGGGGTCGCCGCGCACGAGGCGCTCGATCTCGTCCAGGGCCAGGTCCAGCAGCCGGCGGGTCTCGCGACCCATGGCACCGGCCACGTGCGGCGTGAGGAAGACGTTCGGCAGCTCGAAGAGCGGCGAGTCCGAGGGCAGGACCTCGGGCTCGCTGGTGTCGATCACCGCGTCGATGCGACCCGAGACGAGCTCGCGGGTCAGCGCGTCGAGCTCGACCAGGGAGCCGCGGGCCGTGTTCACGAGCACGGCGCCGTCCCGCAGCAGGGCCAGGCGCCGGGCGTCGAGCATGTGATGCGTCTCCGGCAGCGCCGGCGCGTGCAGGCTCACCACATCGCTCCGGCGCAGCAACACGTCCAGGTCGTCCAGCTTCTCGACTCCGAGCGTTCGCGCCTCCGCGTCGGAGAGGTAGGGATCGTGCACCAGCAGCGACAGGTCGAAGGGTGCCAGCAGCTCGATCACCCGCCGCCCGATGCGGGAGGCGCCGACGATCCCGACGACCCGGTCCAGGTTGCCGAGGTCCGGAAGCTCCCGCGGCCAGAGCCGGAAGGCCCGCAGCTCGGCGTAGCGTCGCTGGAGGCGGAAGACGCGCTTGCCCGCGAAGAGGATGGCGGCCAGCGTGTACTCGGCCACGGGCAGGGCGTTGGCGGCCGCCGCCGACGAGACGCGGATCCCGCGCGCGAAGCAGTCGGGCGTGACCAGGGGCTTCACCGTGCCCGCCGCATGCACGACGGCCCGCAGCCGGGGCGCGCGCTCGAGCACCGGCGCGTCGAGGCGTGCGCAGCCCCAGCCCGTCAGCAGGATCTCGGCGCGCGCCAGCAGGGACTCCGCGCGCGGCTCGCCGAAGTCCGCGAGCGGCTCCGCGTCCGGCACGTCGCAGCACGCCGCGAGCCGCTCCCGGTGCTCCAGCGTCCACATGTCGGCCGTCAGTACCGGGGACATCGCCAGCACGGCGACCGCGCGCTCGGCCATGATTCAGTCCCCTGCTCTCAGCCGTGCGAGGAGGCGGGCACGGGTCGCGGCGACATCGGCCAGGGGGGGACGGCGCAGGGCCGTGATCTCTTCGGGGGTGTAGGGCTCCAGGGTGTCGGCAATCGCTGCGGGTCCGAAGCGGCGCAGCATCCAGTTGAGGAGCGCGGCCAGGTCCGCGTCCGACAGCGGCGACTGGGCGCTGCCCGGAACCCGCACCAGGTACTCGCGACCCCCGGGTACGGCGAGGAAGCGGCCCAGGTCCTTCAGGTCGGGGACCGCGCCGGACTTGCCGCTGCCGTCGGGCAGGTGGCAGCCCTGGCACTGGAGCAGGTAGTTCACCTCGGGCGTCTCGCCGCGCGCGGGTGCCGCCAGGGCCAGGGCGAGGGCCGCCAGGCCCAGGCCCGCGCGACTCACCCCTTCTCCCGGGCCACACCCACCACCACCGCCACCGTCGAGTTGTAGATGATCTCGCGGGTGCCCATGCACCAGTCGATGTCGTTGCTCTTGGGCGTGTAGTAGACGGGCTTGTCGCCTTCGTGCCGGCGGCAGATGCAGCTGCCACAGACGTCCTTGCCGCAGCAGTCGTTGTAGGAGATCACGTACTCCTTGCCGTCGGCCGGGTTGCGGCAGGTGCCGAGCCAGGTGATGGGCGACATCTGGGTGCCGGGCGGGCACGCGTTGTGGCTGCCGCCGCAGCAACTCGAGAGAAAGCCGTCGACGGCGCAGTAGCGCCAGTAGCCGCAGTCCTGGGGATCACCCGCCGGCGTGGTCGGATCCGGCTCGCCCGACGGGGTCACCCGGTCTCCCGGCGCCGGCTCGGCGCGGCCCCGCGCCACCGGAAGCAGCGGCACCGCCGCCCCGCCGACGAGCGCGGTTCCGATCCCCGCCAGCACGCTTCGCCGCGACGTGCGCCGGGCCAGGCTCCGGGCGAATCCCGTCATCCAACGGTCCATGCGCGCCACGCCGCCCTCCTACGCCACCCGCCGCGGCGGGGCGTCTCGGCCGAGATACTCCTGGACCGACGCCACGCCGCGGTCGCGCGCCTCGAAGAGGCTCTCCAGGTGCTCGCGCGTGTTCACGAGGCCGCGCGCACGCACCACGCCGCCGGCGTCCAGCAGGACGGCGTACGGGAGGCGCCCCACCTGCCAGGCCAGCACGAGCGGCGTCGAGAGCACGTAGCTGCCGTTCGCCAGGTCGTGCGCGCGCACGAACTCCACGTGCTCTTCGCGCGGTCCGTCGCTCGCCACCACCAGCGCGAGCCCACCGTCTTCGGCCGCCGCCACCGCGCGCGCCACCGGCAGCAGGGTCTTGCAGACGGGGCAGGTGGGCGAGACGAAGAAGAGCAGGGTGCCGCGGCCCTGCGGATCCGGTGCGCCCGGTCGCAACCGCAGGCCCGACCAGTCCTCCACTTCCACCACCGGCGCCGTCTCGCCCGGCCGCGGCCCCTCCCGGCCAACCAGCGCACCCGCCGGCGCGATCCGCTCGTGCAGGATTCCGATCTGACGCAGCAGCGCCAGCACCACGGCGGCGAGCACCACCAGCGCCAGCCACAAGACCAGGTTGGAGACGATCAACGCGTCGACCATGCCGGACCTCCCGCGTCGCGCAGCCGCGCGGCGTTGGCGAGCGCCACGTCCGCAGAGGCGTAGACCAGCGCCAGCAGCGCGGCCAGGCCTGCCACGCTGAGCGCGTCGAGCCAGACCAGCGACCGCGCGCCAGCCGGCAGCGCCGCCAGCACGAGCAGCGCGGCGAGCACGACGTTGCGCACCACGAGCCCCGCCGAGAGCGGCCGCCGCCCTCCGGGCCCGCCGCAGCCGCAGTCGATGGCGCGGCGGCCGCGAGCGAGGTTCACGCCGACGGCGCACGCGTAGGCGACGACCAGCACCGCACCGGCGAGGCAGGCCGCCGGGGCCGTCGCCGGCGCCAGGCAGCCCGCGGCCAGCGCAAGCTCCGACAGCACGAGTCCCGCCGCGACCGTCGGCACGGCACGCGCGGGGAGCAGTCGATAGCCCGCCAGGGAGGCGCGGAAGCCCGCCGGATCGCGCAGCTTGTGCAACGCCGCCGCGCCGAAGAGCAGCGCCGCACTCGCGTGGAGCGCACCCTGCACGGCCGGGTCGACGAAGAGGCCGCGGATCATCGCCAGCCTCCGGTGCGGGCGAAGGGCGTGGAGAGGGTCACGTTGGTGGCGTTTCCGACGTAGGCGCGGCCCAGGAACTCGCCCGTCAGCGCGTCGTAGGACGCGACCGCTCCCGAGACCGCGCCGACCGTCACCAACCGCGGAGCCGCGTCCTGGGTGACCGCGATGGCGTCGACCGCGATGTCCGGGGCCATGCCCAGGGTCCAGTCCGCGAGCTTGTCGATCAGCCAGCCCGTGAAGCCCTCGGCGCGAAGCGGGACTCCCAGGTAGGAGAAGCCCAGCCCGTGCAGCTCGATCCGCTGGAGACGCTCGCGGCTCGCCAGGTCGTAGATCCAGACCTCGGTACCGCCCTGCTTGTGGGTGTCGGGGCCCCCGCGGTGCATCAGCGCGTACAGGCGTCCCGTCGGCTCGTGCACCGCCAGGTGCTGCATGCCGCCGATGCGCCAGTCGTCGACGCGCTCGGCGTCGTTCACCAGCGACCAGCGCTCCTCGAAGCGGGGGGCCGCGCCCGAGAGGTCCACCGGATGGATCCAGCTCTCGAAGGACGCGAACAGCCAGCGGTCCTCCCAGCGGGCGGCCTTCTCCGTCACCGGGTCCAGCTGGGGATCGAAGAACGGCTCGCTGCGCGTCTTCCTCGCCTCACGGCCTTCGTCGTCGACCTCGACCAGCATCAGCGCCCCGTTCATGCACAGGCTGACGAAGCGGCGTGGCCCGGCGGCGTAGGCCAGGCTGCAGCCCGGCGTCTCGATCTCGGCGCTGAAGCGGCGCGCCTCGACGTCGACGATGCTGAGGGACGTGGCGGGCGTCAGGTTGAAGACCGCGACGAAGCGATCGTCGTCGGAGAGCGCCAGCATGCCGGCCGTGTTGGCGGCGTGGGCGCGCTTCGGCGGCAGCACCACCTCCGCCTCGGCCGCCAGGCTCCGCCCGCCGTAGATGGTGAGCACGTCGCTGCGCTCCCCGCGGCTGCCGCGCGAGTAGTGGGTCTCCACCACGTAGAACTCCGGACGCGCGGCGGGGGTCAACACGGTCGGCATCCCGAAACCCGCGTTCACGATCCCGAGCGTGCGGCCGTCGGACAGGTCCACGAGCGTGGCGTGCCGGAAGACCGGATCGCCGACCCACGCCCAGTGGGGGCCCGGAGGCAGCGGCAGCGTCTCGACGCGTCCCAGCGACTCCACGGGAACGTCGGCTCGGGCGGCGGCCGCAAGCCCGACGAGAAGCAGCCCTGCGAGCGCCCGGCGACCCATCCGGGCAGGGGACCACAGGCCTCCGCGGGCTGTCAACGACCGCGCCTCAGAAGACCTGCCAGCGATTCGCCGCCCAGGCGAGCACACCGGTGAGCAGCCAGGAGAGCACGACGAATGCAGCCTGCGGGCCCGGGCGTCCCGCGCGCGACCACTCCGCCCGCACCGCCAGGCCGCTGAGGACGATCGCCCCGAGGAGCGCCACGCCCGCCGACGGCCGCCGATCGCGCAGGGCGAGGATCACCACCGGCGTCAGGAAGGCGGCCACGTGCCCGAGCACCACGGCGAGGAGCGGCCACAGTGTGGACTCTTCGAACAGGGTCGCGATCGCCCGCTCCACGATCGTGGGCCTGTGCTCGGGTGCCGGGTCCGGGATCTCCTCGCTCATGCGCTCACCCCCCGAGAGGAAAGCCCGCTTCTGCGCCCTGGCAAGGCACGGGGCCGCAGAAGGAAGCTATGCTCGCGTCCCCGACGGAGGTCCCCCATGGCCGACAATACCCAGATCATCCTGAGAGAACGACCCAGCGGAAAGCTCCAGGAGTCCCACTTCGAGCTCCGCCACGCCCCGATGCCCGTGCCGGGCGACGGCCAGGCGCTGGTGCGGAGCGTGCTGCTCTCCCAGGACGCGGCCAACCGCGCCTGGATGCAGGGGGCCACCTACAAGGACGCCGTGAACCCGGGCGACGTGATGCACGGCTACGCCCTCGGCGAGGTGGTGGAGTCGCGTGCCTCCGGGCTCGCGCCCGGCGACTTGGTGATGGGCGAGCTCGGCTGGCAGGAGTACGCCGCCCTCGACGCCCGCGTACTCGGGCGCTGCTCGGACCACCGCCCGCTCACGCACCAGCTCTCGGTGCTGGGCATCGCGGGCAAGACCGCCTACCACGGTCTGCTGAACGTGGCGGGGATCGAGTCCGGCGAGACCCTGCTCGTGTCCGCCGCGGCGGGCTCCGTGGGAACACTCGTCGGGCAGATCGGCAAGATCCGCGGCGCGCACGTCGTGGGCGTGGCTGGCGGACCGGAGAAGTGCGCCTGGGTGGTCGACACGCTCGGCTTCGACGCCTGCATCGACTACAAGGGCGAGGAGCTGCCCGCGGCGCTCGGCCAGCACTGCCCGCGCGGCGTCGACGTCTACTTCGACAACACCGGCGGACCCATCCTCCAGGCGGCGCTCTTCGCCATGAACCTGCACGGACGCGTCGCGTGCTGCGGCGCCGTCTCCATGTACGACGGCGGACCGCTCACGGGACCGGTGGGCGTTCCGGGGCTGCTGGTGGTGAAGCGGATCCGCATGGAGGGCTTCATCGTGATGGACTTCGCGGACCGCGACGCCGAGGCCACCCGCGACCTCTCCGCCTGGGCCGCCGACGGCAGCCTGACGGTGGTGGAGGACGTGATCGACGGGCTCGAGAACGCGCCGCGCGGCCTGATCGGCCTGCTGGCCGGCGAGAACCGCGGCAAGCGCATGATCCGCGTCGGTCCGGACCCCAGTTAGATGAACTTCGCTCGCCTGCGGAAGAAGGAAGAAGCGGAAGTCGGCCGAGGGCCGACTTCCAAGTGCGCTTGGCGCTGTCGCTGAGACCGCGGCGCGCCCGGCGACAGGGCCCGAGGCGCGCGCGGCAGGCGGAGCGCCGGGCTTGCGGGCCGCGCGGCTCGGGAGGTAAGCGGAGCTCAGGAGGCTCGACGCGCCCGGGCGGATCTTTGCCTCCTAGCCGATCACCTTGCGCAGGGTTTCGCCGGCGAGGGCGACGCGCTCGAGGTCGTGGCCGTCGGCCGGCAGGTTGACGCACACGCCGTCGAGGCCCCGGTCCACCACCTGGGTCTGGATCTGCTCGCAGACCGTGTCGGGGTCGCCCAGCACGATCACGCGCTCCAGGTTCTCGCGGACGTGGTCCGGCAGCGTGTTCCAGTCCATCCCGCGCCGGGCCAGCAGGGCGTTGCGCGCCGCCTCTGCCTCAGCGGTCGTCGGCGCCAGCACCATGGACGTGAGCCAGGTGACGCCGACCGTCGCGCGCTCGCGCCCGAGGTCGGCGCAGTGGCGCTCCAGGGCCTCGAGCTTGCGCGGGATCTCATCGGCCGAGCACGGCAGGTTGCTCTCGTCGGCGTACTGCGCGACGAGCCGCAAGGTGCGCTTCTCGCCACCCCCGCCGATCATGATGGGCGGGCCGCCCTGCTGAAGCGGAGACGGACGATTGATCGCCTCGCGAACGCGGTAGAAGCGGCCGTCGAGCGTCGGGCGCTCGTCGGCCAGCATCGGCTTGATGATCCGGAGCGCCTCCTCCAGGCGATCCAGGCGCTCCTTCAACGGCGGGAACTCGAAGCCGTAGCCCACGTGCTCCTGCTCGAACCAGCCCGCGCCGAGACCGGCCAACGCCCGACCGCCGGAGATGACGTCGAGGCCGGTCAGGATCTTCGCGAGCAGCGCCGGGTTCCGGTAGGTGTTCCCGGTCACCAGGGTCCCGAGCCGCGCGCGCCGCGTGCGCGCCGCCAGGGCGCCGAGCAGCGTGTACGCCTCGAACATGTTCCAGTCCGGCGGCCCGAGCATGGGCAGCTGGTAGAAGTGGTCCATCAGCAGCACGGTGTCGAAGCCGGACTCCTCGGCCTGCACCGCCATGGCGGCCACGTGCTCGAAGAGGTCCGCGTCGGGGACGTCGGGGAACGTGAAGTTGGGGATCTGGAAGCCGAGGCGGGTGCGGGTCATGTTCACTCCTGGCCGGCGTCCGAAGAGTCTAGCCACCTTCCGCCGGCTGGCTCACGTCGGCGGCAGCTGCTCCCGCAGGAAGCGGACGCTGTTGCCGCCCATCACCCCCGCGATCTCGTCGTCCCGGAAGCCCTGCTCCCGCATCACGTGGGTGAGCGCCGCCAGCTCCGAGGTGTCGAAGCTCGTGGTGGTGCCTCCGTCGAAGTCGGATCCGAGCGCCACGTGGTCCGGGCCGAGCAGGTCGATGGCGTGGCGGATCGCGCGCACCACGCCCGCCGGCGAGATGTCGCACACGGCGCCCTTCCAGTAACCGATGGCAACGAGCCCGCCGCGCGCTGCGATGCGCTGCATCTGGGCGTCCAGCAGATTGCGCCGGCTGGGACAGGTGCCCGCCATGCCGGTGTGGGAGACCACGACCCGACGCGTCGCCATGGCGAGCACGTCGTCCACCACCGCCGGCGACGAGTGCGCCAGGTCGACCAGCATCCGGCGCTCCTCCGCGCGGCGCACGACGGCGCGGCCGAACTCGCTCAGCCCGCCGCCGCTCTCCCCGTGGAGGGAGCCTCCGAGCTCGTTGTCGAAGAAGTGGTGCAGCCCCAGCATGCGGAAGCCGGCCTCGTAGAGGACGTCCAGGTTCTCGAGGCGCCCCTCCAGGGCGTGGGCGCCCTCGATCCCCAGCAGCGCGCCCACCGGGCGCGGCGCGTCGGCGTCCTGGCGGCGTTGCGCGAGCAGGCGTTCGAGGTCGCCCGCCGTGCGCACCACGCCGAGGCGCGCCGGCGCCCGCGCGGCCGCGGCGTGCAGGCGCTCGGACTGATGGAGCGCGCGTTCGAGCAGGCTCGACCAGGTGCGCGGCGGCCAACGCTGGAGCATCACCAGCAGCCGGATGCGATCGCTCGCGCCGCTGTTGCGCTCGTAGTTCTGGCCCGCCGGCGACTTCGTGACCGCCGTGAAGACCTGGAGCGCCACGTTGCCCGCCGCGAGTCGCGGAACGTCCACGTGGCCCCGGTCCGAGCGCTCAAGCAGGCTGCGCTGCCAGAGCAGGGTGTCCGCGTGCCAGTCCACCACCACCAGGGCGCGGTGGCGGGCGGCGGCCGCCGCCGACACAGGATGCGGCGGGTGGGGCGCGGCGCCCTGGGTCCGGCGCTCGACCTCCCCCGGCAGCACGGCCAGGCCGACCACCGCCAGGATCCCGAGGCCGATCACGGCCCAGCGCACCCAGGCACCCATCCGAACCCCAGCCTACCCGCCGGGAGGGGCTTGCGCCGGATCTTATTCATATGTATAAACGGACCTTGTTCGGTCGACCAATCCGGAGCCCCCCATGGCCAGCGCCGCGACCCCCCGAGCAGACCGCCACGCCGAGGCCGCCTCGACGCGCGAGCGCATCCTCGACGCCGCCCTGGCGGCCTTCAGCGAGCACGGCTTCGACGGCGCCACCACCCGGGCCATCGCGACCCGCGCGGGCGTCAACCTGGGCCTGATCCCGTACTACTTCGAGGGCAAGGAGGGGCTCTGGCGCGAGGCCGTGGACCGCGCCTTCGGCGACCTGCGCCGGGGCCTGGCGGACGTCCTGGGCGACACCAGCGCGGGCAACGACCGGGAGCGCGCGGCGCTGCTGATCCGCGGCTACGTCCGCTTCGTCGCCGCCCACCCCGAGTTCGTGCGCCTGATGCACGAGGAGGGCAAGCGCGACAGCCGGCGTATGCGCTGGCTCGTCGACCGCCACGTGCGGCCGCTCTTCGAAGCCACCTGCAATCTGATCGAGCAGGGCGAGCGCATCAGCCGGCTGCCGGCCGGCGTCGACCCCCTGCACTTCTACTACATCCTGGCCGGCTCGGTGGGCATCCTGTTCCACCAGGCCCCCGAGTGCCGGCGCCTGACCGGCGTCGATCCGCGGCAAGACGTCGTGGTCGAGGCCCACGCCGACGCGCTGGTGCACCTGCTGCTCGGCAACGAACTCGAGGAGAACGCGACATGATCCGAGTGACCGACATCGCCTGCGTGCGCTTCCGCGCGCCGGACCTGGACGAGATGGAGCGCTTCCTGCTGGACTTCGGGCTGGAGCGCGCCGCCCGCAGCGAGGACGACCTCTACATGCGGGGTACGGACCCGGACCCGTGGCTGCATCACACCCGGCGCGGCGAGGCGGGCTTCGCCGGCGTGGCATTCCACGCCGCGAGCGCCGAGGACCTGGCGGCCGCCGCGCAGCTGGAAGGCGCCTCCGGCGTGGAGGCGCTCGACGGTCCGGGCGGAGGCTCCCGGGTCCGCTTCACGGATCCGGACGGGAACCCCGTGGAGGTGGTGCACGGCCGCGAGCCCGCGGCGTCCCTGGCGGTGGAGCGGGCCGCGCCCCTCAACACCGGCAGCCGGCGCGTCCGGGTGGGCGTGCCTCAGCGGATCGCCGCCGGGCCCGCGCGAGTGAAGCGCCTGGGTCACGCGGTGCTGCGCGTCGCCGACTTCCGCACGAGCGAGGCCTGGTACACCTCGCGCTTCGGGTTCCTGCCGACGGACCGCGTATACCTGGGCGATCCCGAGAACCTGATCGCGACCTTCTGGCGCTGCGATCGAGGCGACGACCCCGCAGACCACCACACCTTCCTGTGCGTCGGCGCGGGAGAGCCCGGCTTCGAGCACGCCGCCTTCGAGGTCGAGGACTTCGACGCGGTGATGGTGGGACACGACCACCTGCGGAATGCCGGCCGGACCCACGAGAACGGTGTCGGGCGCCACGTACTCGGCAGCCAGGTGTTCGACTACTGGCGCGACCCCTGGGGCCACATCGTGGAGCATTTCACCGACGGCGACCTCTTCGACGCCGCGGCCAAGCCGGGCCTGCACGATCCCGCGACGGTGCTGGCCAACCAGTGGGGCGGCGGACCGGTCCGCTAGCCCGGCGCGGAGAGCCATGGGTCTCTACGACAGTCCGAGTCCCGAGGTGAAGCCGCTGCGCGGCCTGCACCTGTATCACTTCGTGCTCTCGAACTGCTCGCAGCGCGTGCGGCTGGCCTTGGAGGAGAAGGGCCTCCCGTGGACGAGCCACCACATGAACCTGCCCGCAAACGAGCACGCCACGCCCGAGTACCAGGCCATCAACCCGAACGGCGTGGTGCCGACCCTGGTGCACGACGGGCAGGTCGTGATCGATTCGAACGACATCCTGGCCTACCTGGAGGAGCACTTCCCGAAGCCGCCGTTGCGTCCCCACGACGCGGGCGAGCGCGCCGCCATGCAGGAGCGGATCGCCGAGGCCAGCGCGATCCAGTCCGCCATCAAGGCCCTGAGCCACGAGCTGCTGTTCCGCCCCTTCCGCAGGATCGGCCCGGACGAGCTCGCGGTGTTCGAGCGCAACCACCGCGACCGCGAGCTCGTGGCCTTCATGCGGGACTACTCCGAGGAGGGCCCTGCCTGGCAGGAGCGCGTGGAGACGGCCCGCGGGGAGATGGAGGCGGCGCTCGACCGGCTCGAGTCGGCGCTCGGCGAGAGCCCCTGGCTCTCGGGCGCCGCGTTCGGGCTGGCCGACGTCTCCTGGGTGGTGAACGCGCATCGGCTGAGCCAGGCGCAGTATCCGCTGGAGGCGCGCCCCGGCTTCCGCGCCTGGTACGAGAAGGCGGCCGCGCGTCCCGCCTTCGAGCGCGCAGTGGCCGCGTACCGGCCTTGACAGGGGCGGGCTAGGAAGCGCTTGCGAGCAGCTCTTCCATGGTGGCGAGCAGGCGCTTGAGCTCGACCGGCTTGGTCTCGTAGGCGTCGCAGCCGGCCTCGAGCGCCTTCTCGCGATCGCTGCTCATGGCGTGGGCCGTGAGGGCCACGACCGGGATCGACTGGGTCGCCTCGTCGGCCTTCAAGGTGCGGGTCGCCTCCCAGCCGTCCATCACCGGCAGGCTCATGTCCATCAGGATCAGGTCCGGCGTCTCGCTGCGCGCCTTCTCGACGCCTTCGGCCCCGTCCACGGCGACCTCCACGTCGTACCCCCGCTTGCGCAGGCGACGCGAGAGCATGTCGCGGTTCATCTCCTGGTCTTCTACCAGCAGGATCTTGGCCATGGCGGCCGGAGTATAGGGAGTCGGCGGTGAACCGCGAGCAGGCCCCGGGGAGCCATTTCCGGCCATGCGAAGCGCCCGGACGCCCGGGTAGCATGCGCCGGTGGCCGCCGGCGATTCCCGCTGGGTGCTCTGGGGCTCGGAGCTCTCGCCCTTCGCCCTGAAGGTGGAAGTGCTCCTGCGCCACGCGGGGCTTCCCCACCGCTGGCTGCCGCGTGACGGCTCGTTCGCCGAGGGGCTTCGCTTCGCGCGGCGCCTGCGCCGGGTGGTGGCCGGGCGGCTGCCGCTCACCTGGCCGCCCATGACGGAGCTGGACGAGTTCCCCCAGGTCCCGTTCGTCTTCGGCCCCGGCGGCGAGAACCTCTACGACTCGTCGGCCATCGGGGTCTGGCTCGACGGGCTCCCGTCCGACGTGGCGCCGCTGCTGCCGGCGGACGATCCCGCGCTCGAGCTGGCGCTGCGGCTGGTGGACGAGGCGCTCGACGAGGTGGGGCTCTACCTCGTGCACCACAATCGCTGGGTGCTGGCCGCGCGCGACAACGACGCCGGCGCGCGGCTGGCGCAGGAGCTGCGACCGCTGCTCGGCCCCGCCGCGGCCCTGCTCGGCCACGTCTTCCCGGCGAGGCAGGTGCGCCGGCTTCCCTATCTCTTCAGCGTCGCCGATCCGGACGCCCCGGCGCAGGCGGACCTGCCGGCACGCCTGCGCCCGCCGGCCCGCGCGGGCTTTCCCGCGACCCACGACCTGCTCGACCAGGCGTTCGCCGAGCTGCTCGCGTGCGTGGAGCCCGTGCTGGCGAGCCGTCCCTTCCTGTTCGGCGAGCGCTTCAGCCTGGCCGACGCCAGCCTGTACGGGCAGCTCGGCATGAACCGCAGCGACCCCAGCGCCTGGTCCCGGATCCGCGGCGACGCGCCCGCCACGGCTGCGTGGATCGAGCGTCTCGCTCACGGCGACTTCTCCGGGCACCACACCGACGCCGTCCCCCAGCTCGACGCCGCGCTCGACCCACTGCTCCGCTGGACCTGCCGCACCTTCGTGCCCCTGATGCAGCAGAACCACGTCGCCTGGCAGCGCCACCGCGACGCCGGCGAGACGCGCTTCAACGAGGCGGCCTTCGACGCCGGGCGCGCGCTCTACGACGGCAGCCTGCTCGGGCGGCCCTTCCGCAGCGTGGCCAAGACCTTCCAGGTGCGCGTCTGGCGCGAGCTGCGCGCGGGCTGGGAGGCGCTGCCGGCGGAGGCGCGCGCACGCCTCGAGGCGCGGCTCCCCGACGGACACGGGCTCGATCGCGCGGGCGAGGTATCCTGAAGCGACGGGTCCGTGTCGGCCCGAAGAGGAGAGCGCACGGTGACAGCGCACGACCGCGAGTTCGACATCGTCGTCTGGGGTGCGACCGGCTTCACGGGCCGGCTGGTCGCCGAGTACCTCCTCGGCCGCTACGGCGCGGAAGGCGAGCTCCGCTGGGCGCTCGGCGGCCGCAGCCGCAGCAAGCTGGAGGCGGTCCAGCGGGACCTCGGGGACGCCGCGGCGGACCTGCCGCTGCTCGTCGGCGACGGGGACGACGAAGCGTTCCTCGCCGAGCTGGCGCAGCGAACCGCCGTCGTCTGCACCACCGTCGGACCCTACGCCCGCTACGGCTCGAAGCTCGTGGCGGCCTGCGCGGGGCACGGCGCGCACTACTGCGACCTCACCGGCGAGGTGCAGTGGGTGCGGCGCATGATCGAAGCCCACGAGAAGCAGGCCGGGGCGACCGGCGCGCGCATCGTGCCGAGCTGCGGCTTCGACAGCATCCCCTCGGACCTGGGCGTCTTCTTCGTGCAGCGCGAGATGCAGGCGCGCCACGGCGTGGCGTGCGCGCGCGTGAAGTTCCGGGTGGCGGGATTCGCCGGCGGCTTCAGCGGCGGCACGGTGGCGAGCCTCCTGAACGTGCTGGCGGAGGCGGCCAGCGATCCCGCCGTGCGGCGGATCCTGGCCGACCCCTACGCGCTCAACCCGGAAGGCGAGCGCCACGGCCCCGACGGCGCCGACCGCATGACGCCGGCGTACGACCCGGACTTCCAGGCCTGGACCGGCCCCTTCGTGATGGCCGCCATCAACCACAAGGTGGTGCGCCGCACGAACGCCCTGCTCGGCTACGCCTACGGCCGCGACTTCCGCTACGACGAGGCCACGCTCACGGGATCCGGACCGCTGGGCGCCGCCAAGGCCGCCGCGCTATCCGCGGGGCTGGCCGGCGCGACCGCGGCCGGCGTGGTCGGCCCGCTGCGGCGGGCGCTCGGCCGCTTCCTGCCGGCGCCGGGCGAGGGACCGTCGCCGGAGGCGCGCGAGGCCGGCTACTTCGACATCCGGCTCTTCGGCCAGCACCCGGACGACCCGGCGAAGAACCTGTTCGCGCGCGTCACCGGCGACCGCGATCCGGGCTACGGCTCGACCGCCAAGATGCTCGGCGAGGCCGCCGTCTGCCTGGCGAAGGACGACCTCTCCGTCGGAGGCGGCTTCTGGACCCCGGCCACGGCCCTGGGCGCACCGCTGCTGGCCCGCCTGCAGGCGAACGCCGGGCTCACGTTCCGCGTCGAGGACGGCCCGGGTCAGACCTCGGCCGCGTAGGGCGGCGCCGGGTCGTACTCCATGAAGCGCTGGGTGGCCCTCGCGTGGGGGACGCCCCAGATCTGGCCCACGATCCAGAGCGACATGTCGATCCCGGCCGAGACGCCTGCGGCGGTGACGAGATTGCCGTCGCGCACGTAGCGCACGTTCTCCAGCACCTCGGCGTCGCTCGCCCGCTCGCGCAGGGTCGGGATGAAGCCCCAGTGGGTGGTGATGCGCCGGCCACTGGCGAGGCCGGCCCCGTGCAGCAGGAGCGAGCCGGTGCAGACACTCGTCACCCAGGTGCACTCGGCGCCCACCTTGGCGAGCCACGCCAGCATCACCGGGTTCTCGATCTCGCGGCGCGTGCCCTGCCCGCCCGGTACCAGCACCAGGTCCAGCTTGGGGCAGTCCTCGAAGGTGTGGTCCGGCAGCACGCGCAGCCCGTTCCACGAGCGCACGGGGTCGGCGGTCTGCGCCACGGTCACGACGCGCAGGTCTTCAGCGAGGCCGGCACGCGCCATGGTGAAGACCTCCCAGGGCCCCGCCCAGTCCAGCTCCTCGGCGTCCTCGAACAGCACGATCCCCACGCTGAACTCGCTCATCCGGTTCTCCTTTCGGTCATCCTCTCGGGTTCGGCCGCGCGGAAGCGCTGCCGGTAGTCGACGGGGACCACGCCCACGCTGCGCAGGAAGGCGCGGCGCATGGTCTCGGCGCAGCCGAAGCCGCAGGCGGCGGCGATCGCCTCGACGCCGAGGTCGCTCTCCTCGAGCCGGCGCCGCGCGGCCTCGACGCGCGCGCGCTCCACGAAGCGGGCGGGCGTCTGCCCCACCTCTCGCGTGAAGACGCGCGCGAAGTTGCGGGGGCTCATGGCTGCGTGCCGCGCCAACGCCTCCACCGAGAGGTCCGCCTCCGGATGCTCGGCGACGTGGCCCTGCACCTCGCGCAGCGGATCGCGCTCGGCCAGCTGCGAGCGGAGCTGGGCGCTGAACTGGGACTGGCCGCCGGGCCGGCGCAGGAAGAGCACCAGCCGCCGCGCCACCGCCAGGGCCGTCTCGCGCCCCAGGTCCTCCTCCACCAGCGCCAGCGCCAGGTCCATCCCCGCCGTCACGCCCGCGGAGGTCCAGACATCGCCGTCGCGCACGTAGATGGCGTCGGGCTCGACCCGCACCTCCGGGAACTGCTCGGCCAGGAGCCGGGCCTCCGTCCAGTGGGTCGTCGCGCGCCGACCGTCCAGCAGCCCGGCCCGGGCCAGCAGGAAGGCACCGGTACATACCGAGGCCACGCGGCGCGCCCGCGGCGCCTGGCGCTCGAGGAAGCTCAGGACGGCGTCATCCCGGAACGCCTCGCGCGTGCCCTCGCCGCCGGCCACGAGCAGGCTGTCGATGGGACCTCGGAACCCGGCGATTCCGGACTGGGCCACCAGCTCGATCCCTCCGCTGGTGCGGAAGGGCCCGGCCTGGGGAGCCACCAGCTCGCTGCGGTAGGCGGGACCGCGCCCGGCGCGCTCCTCCTGCTGGCTGGCCGCGGCGAAGACCTCCAGGGGCCCGGTCACGTCCAGGATCTGGGCGTCCGGGAAGGCCAGCATCACCACGCGGCGGGGAGCTCTCGGCACGGAGACAGGATCGGCCCTTCCGGGTCTGTCTTCAATGCCATTGTTCCCACTTTTTCTGCCATCCCTCGAGCGCGGTATGATGGCCCCTCCCCCACCCCGGAGACCCCCGTGCTGACCCGCTTCGACGACTATCCGATCCACCAGACCCCCGAGCCCATCGCCCGACCGGCCGCGAGCGACCGCAACGTCTACGACCGCTACTGGCTGAACGGCTACGCCCGCGACGGGGAGTTCTACTTCGGGATCGGGCTCGGGCTCTATCCGAACCGCGGCATCATGGACTGCGGCTTCAGCATCGTCCGCGGTGGCGCGCAGCACGCCTTCCACGGCTCGCGCCGCGCGCCCGCCGAGCCGAGCGAGACCGCGGTGGGGCCCTTCCGGATCGAGATCCTGGAGCCGATGCGCGCGCTGCGCGTCGTCCTCGACGAGAACGAGACGGGAATCGCCTGCGACCTGCGCTTCCGGGCCCGCACGGCCTGCGTCGAGGAGGGACGCCAGACCCTGGACGGCCCCCGCCACGTGATGATGGAGGCCACCCGCTTCGCCCAGTTCGGCAGCTGGGAGGGTCGCGTCGCGTACGCCGGGCAGGAGCTCGCCATCGACCCGACGCGCGTGCTCGGCACCAAGGACCGCTCCTGGGGGATCCGCCCCGTCGGCGAGCCCGAGGCCGGGGGAGCCCCGGTCGGCGCCATGCCCCAGATCTTCTTTCTGTGGGCGCCGATCCACTGGGACGACCACTGCACCCACTGCGGGATCTTCGAGGACGCGAACGGCTTCCCCTGGCACCAGGACGCGGCGATCGTGCCGGCCTACGCCGCCCCGGACGCGATCCCGGGCACCAGCGACGACGGCATCGAGTACTGGGGACGCGTCGAGCACCGGCTCGACTACGTCCCGGGCACCCGCCGCGCCGGCGCCGCGGAGCTCTGCCTGATCTCGAAGACCGGCGAGCGGCGCGAGATCTCCCTCGAGCCCCTGCTCTGCTTCCGCATGAAGGGCATCGGCTACACGCACCCGGAGTGGGGCCACGGCCGCTGGCAGGGAGAGCTGGCCATCGGGGGCGAGAGCTGGAAGTGCGACGAGCTGGACCCGTTGGCCTTCGAGAACCTGCACGTCCAGCAGGTGGTGCGCGCGCGCTCGGGCGAACGCGAAGGCGTCGGCGTGCTGGAGCAGCTCTGCCTGGGGCCCCACGCCATCTACGGCTTCAAGGGCCTGGCCGACGGGGCCTGAGCCTCCGCCCTCAAGCTCGGGGCCCGGCGGACGAGACCCCCTACAATGGAGAGGAGGTCGCCAGCACCCCCATGGCCGTCCACGAACGCCTCACCCGCGAGATCCGCCGGGGCCCCAAGGGCCCCAAGGTGGGCGCCTTCTTCGACCTGGACCAGACCCTGCTGGCGGGCTTCTCGGCCAGCGCCTTCATCCAGCGGCGCCTGCTCTCGGGGCGCATGTCCCCGCGCGAGCTGGTGGAGTCCGGGCTCGGCGCCCTCAGCTTCGGCCTGGGACGCACCGGCTTCTCGGGCTTCATGGCCACCTTCACGGCGGCCTACCGCGGGATGGCGGAGTCCGTCCTCGAGGAGCTGGGGGAGGAGGTCTTCGAGCGACAGCTCGCCGCCCAGATCTACCCCGAGTCGCGCGCCCTGGTGAGGGCGCACCAGGAGATGGGGCACACCCTGGCGGTGGTGTCCTCGGCGACGCCCTACCAGGTGGCCCCCTTCGCCCGGGACCTGGACATCCCCCACGTGCTCTGCACCCGGCTCGAGGTGGAGAACGGGATCTTCACGGGCGGCGTGGAGCACCCCACCTGCTACGGCGAGGGCAAGGCCATCGCGGTGTGCGAGCTCGCCGCGGGCCACGACCTGAACCTGGACGAGAGCTACTTCTACAGCGACAGCCACGAGGACCTTCCGCTCCTCGATGAGGTCGGGCGCCCCCGGCCCCTGAACCCCAACCGCCGGCTGGCCCAGATCGCGAAGGAGCGCGGCTGGCCGGTGCGCCGCTTCCGGAGCCGCGGCACGCCGAGCGCCGGCGATCTGGCGCGCACGGGCCTCGTGTACGCGAGCCTGCTGCCCTCGCTGTGGGCGGGCGTCGCGGCCGGGATCGTGAACCGCTCCCGGCGCGAGGCCATCAACATGGTGGCGTCCGTGTGGGGCGACCTGGCCACCTCGCTGGCGGGCATCGACGTGCGCGTCGAGGGCGAGGAGCACCTCTGGTCCCAGCGGCCCGCGGTCTTCACCTTCAACCACCAGAGCGGCATCGACGCGCTGTTGATGATCAAGCTGCTGCGGCGCGACATGACCGGCGTGGGCAAGCAGGATCTGCGCTGGAACCCGGTGTTCGGGCCGCTCTTCGCGGCGGCGGGTGTGGTCTTCATCGACCGCGCCGACACCGCCCGTGCCATCGAGGCGCTGGCGCCCGCGGTGGAGGCGCTGCGCCAGGGACGCTCCCTGGCGATCGCGCCGGAGGGCACGCGCTCGCTCACTCCCCGGCTCGGCCGCTTCAAGAAGGGCGCCTTCCACATCGCCATGCAGGCGGGGGTGCCGATCGTGCCCGTGGTCTTCCGCAACGCGCTCGACGCGCTGCCGAAGCACGGCGTGGTGGTGCGCCCCGCCACCATCGAGGCGGTGGTCCTGCCGCCGGTGGAGACGCGCGACTGGGTGCGCGAGAACCTGGACGCCGAGATCGAGGCGATCCGGCAGCGCTACCTGCAGGTGCTGGAGGGCTGAGCGCGGGCCGGGCCTGGATCAGGCCGCCTCGTCCTGGATGGGAACGGCGGCCAGGCCCGGAACCGTGCGCGTGCGCAGTGCCAGCAGGACCAGCGGGAACTCCAGCACCAGGGTCAGGAACGCCAGCACCAGCGACGCACCCCGGGCCACCCGCGTCGCCAGCAATCCGTCGGGCAGGTGCACGTGGTAGGCCCACACCACCAGCGCCGTGGCGGCGAAGCCGCTGAACGACATCACCAGGAACTGGGCCAGGGAGTTGCCCCGGGACGGGTAGCTGAACATGAAGCCCGAGCGGAGGTTGTGGGAGATGGCGACCCGGCTGCGCGTCGCGAGCGCGCCGAGGAGGTGGCCCCACTCGTGGAGCACGTAGGCACTGACGCCGAAGAGCACCCCGACGGCCACGCCGACGAAGTCGGCCAGCCAGCCGCTCCCCGCCGAGCGCTCCGCCAGCAGCCACCAGAGGGCCAGCGAGACCACGAGAATCGAGCCGTCGCGCACCGCGAACCGCCGCATGGATCCTCCGGAGCTCCGCGCCCAGCGACGGAGCGAGCTGCGTACGATACCCCGAGCCCGGTGATTCCTCGAATTCCAGCGGACGGCGCTACGCTCGCGCCGTAGGAGGTCCCTCCCATGCCCAATCCCAGCTCGCTCCGGAACGAGCCCCTGAAGGGAGTGCTCGAGCGCCTGCACGCAGCCGCGCGTGGCGACCGGTTCCGGGGACTGAAGCTCGCGCCCCGGCTCGCGCTGGGCTTTCTCGCGCGACGCAACCTGTGGAGGGAGGTGCTGACGCCCGAGGCGATGAAGGAGCTCTACATCCCGGTTTCGCCGGAGCAGGGCCAGCTCCTCTACCTGACCGCGCGCGCGATCGGGGCGCGCCGGATCGTCGAGTTCGGGACCTCGTTCGGGATCTCCACCCTCTACCTGGCGGCGGCCGTGCACGACAACGGCGGGGGACTCGTCGTCGGCAGCGAGATCGAGCCGGGCAAGCACGCCCGGGCCGTGGCCCACCTGGAGGAGGCCGGGCTCACGGAGGTGACGGACGTGCGCCTGGGCGACGCGCTGGAGACGCTGCGCGAGCTGCCGGAGCCGATCGACCTGGTGCTGCTGGACGGCTGGAAGGACCTCTATCTGCCGGTGCTCGAGCTGGTGACGCCGCGGCTGCGGCCGGGCGCGGTCGTGCTGGCCGACAACATCTTCACCTTCCGCAAGAGCCTGCGACCGTACGTGAACCACATGCAGTCCGGCGAGCACGGCTTCGTCTCGACGACGCTCCACCTGGCCGACGGCTTCGAGTACTCGGTCTACCTGGGCAAGGGCTGAGGTCGCCCGCCGCGTGCGAGCCGCCGCGTGCGGATTCATGGCCGCTCTCGCGATTGCCGTCGCCGCCGAGGCGACGGAGCTGCCGTCGCTTCCGCCGGTCGAGTACGCGCCGGGCGGCGAGACGATCGTCCACGTCTATTTCTTCTCGAGCGAGGCCTGCCCGCACTGCGCGCGAGCCGACGCCTTCCTGGGGCAGCTCGCCGACGAGCACGCGTGGCTTCGAGTCCACCATCTCGAGGTCGTCCGGAGCGCCGAGAACCGCGCGCTCTACCTGCGGCTGGCACGCCGGCTGGGACAGGAGGCGCGCCACGTACCCGCCTTCGCCTTCTGCGACACGCTGCGGGTCGGCTTTCCGGAGGAGGATCCGCCGGGCGCGGAGCTGCGCGCCGCGCTCGAGGGCTGCCAGCGACAGCGCGCGACCGGGGCCGGCGCTGGAGGAGCCGCAGCGGGGCGCCCCGGGCCCATCGCGGTTCCGGGGCTGGGCCGGCTGGACCCGGAGACCGCCTCGCTTCCGCTCTTCACCGTGGTGATCGCGGCGCTCGACGGATTCAACCCCTGCGCCTTCTTCGTGCTGCTGGTCCTGCTGTCCCTGTTGGTCCACGCGCGCAGCCGCACGCGGATCCTGCTGGTCGGCGGCGTCTTCGTGGTCTGCTCCGGAGTCTTCTACTTCGCCTTCATGGCGGCGTGGCTGAATGCCTTCCTGCTGTGGGGCGAGCTCCAGCTCCTGACCCGCCTGGCAGGCGTGGTGGCCGTCGCCCTGGCCGTGGTGAACGTGAAGGACTTCTTCTGGCCGGGCCGCGGCCCCTCCCTCTCGATCCCGGAGCGCGCCCGGCCGGATCTCTTCCGGCGCATGCGCGGCCTGCTGACCGCCACGAGTACACCTTCGGTGCTGCTCGGAGCTGCGGTACTCGCCATGGCGGCGAACAGCTACGAGCTGCTCTGCACTGCGGGCTTTCCCCTGGTCTTCACCCGCGTGCTGACCCTGCGCGAGCTTCCCACGAGCACGTACTACCTCTACCTGGTCCTCTACAACCTCGTGTACATCGTCCCGCTGGCGACGCTGGTGTGCGTCTTCGCCTGGACCCTCGGATCCCGAAAGCTCGGCGAGGAGGAGGGCCGCAGCTTGAAGCTCCTCTCCGGGCTGATGCTGCTGGGCCTCGGCGCGGTCCTGGTGACGGCTCCGACGCTCCTGCAGCAGCCGCTCGTCGCCGTGGCGCTGCTCGCCGCCGCGCTGGCGACCACCGCGGCGCTGGTCGCCGTGCGCCGGCTGGCGTGCGAGTGAAGAGCCTCCCGCGCCGCGGGTGATAGAATCCGCCGCAGCGAGGGGGTGACGGGGGATGGCTGAGTCCGGATTTGCGGCGAAGGCGGGCCGGCCGCGCACCGCGCTGGTCCTGTCGGGAGGCGGCGCCCGCGGCGCCTATCAGGCCGGCGTGCTGCGGGGGCTGCTGGAGGCAGGGCTCCTCCAGCAGGGCTTCGATCTCCTGGTGGGATCGAGCGCGGGCGCCATCAACGCCGCGCTGCTGGCGGCCTACGCGCCCGAGCCAGAGACGGCCGTCACCCGCCTGGAGGAGCTGTGGAGCAACATCCAGCCCCAGCGCGTCTTCCGCACGGACCTGCGCTCCCTCGGCGGGATCGGCATACGCTGGGTGCGCGATCTCTCCTTCGGCGGCATCCTGCGGCGGACTGGCGCCAAGTCGCTCCTCGACACGGCGCCGCTGCGGGATTTCCTGAGCGACGCCATTCCGTTCGAGCGGATCGACGAGCACATCGAAAGCGGTGCCCTGCGCGCCCTCGCGATTCCGGCCACGGACCTCTACAGCTCGGACGGGGTGGTCTTCCTGGACGCCCGGCCCGACGTCCCGCTGTGGCAGCGCGGCCGCTGGAGCGTGGAGCGGGTCCGGATCGGCGTGGACCACCTGATGTGCTCGAGCGCGATCCCGATCCTCTTCCCGTCGATCGAGATCGACGGCCGTCACTTCGGCGACGGCAGCGTCCGCAACACGGCGCCCCTGAGCCCCGCCATCAACCTGGGGGCGGAGCGCATCGTGGCGATCGGGGTGCGCCAGCCCGGGTCCGATACCGGCAGCATGACGCGCAGCAAGCCGCCCTCCATCGCCCAAGTGGCCGGCGCGCTGCTCGACGCGGTCATGCTGGACGCGATCGGAGTGGACGTGGAGCACAGCGAGCGCGTGAATTCGAGCGTCATGAAGATGCCGGGCGGGGGCGGCGACCAGCCCTTCCGCTGGATCGACGTGCTCTGGCTCAGTCCTACCCGCCCCTTCAGCGAGATCGTGGCAGAGTTCGCCCACCGGATCCCGCCGATCGTGCGCTACCTCATGCGAGGCCTCGGCACCGACGAGGAGACCACCGAGCTGGCCAGCTACCTGCTCTTCGACCACGAGTTCTGCAGTCGCCTGGTCGAGCTGGGCCGCAGCGACGTCGCGAACCGCCGGGACGAGATTCTCGCCTTCGCGTCCGGCCCGAACCGGCCCTGACCCGCCGCCCTACGGGCTGAACTGGCTGGCGCCGAGGCCGATCACCTCGATCGGGTCCAGCTCGAAGCGTCCCGCCTGGCCGAAGTAGGCCTCGACGCCGTCCCGCACCCGCGCCAGATGGGCGCTGCCCCCGGCCAGGAACACGGCGTCCAGGTCCGTCACGCGCAGGCCGGCTTTGTGCAGCACCCTGTCGCAGGTCACGAAGGTCTGGCGGACGAGCCCCTCGCTGAGCCGGTCGAGCATCTCCTTCTGGATCCGCAGCTCTTCCGAGGCTGCCGGGCCGTCGGGATCGACCAGGGCCAGCTCGATCGCCGTCTCGTCGAAGAAGCAGAGCCGGATCTTCGCGCGCTCGCACTCCGCCAGGAGCCGCGCGTAGACCTCGGAGTAGTTCCGCAGGTCCCAGTTCCAGCGCTCCAGGACCTGATCCGCGACCCACCCGGCCAGCACCTGGTCGATGTCGTCCCCGCCCAGCGCCATGTCGCTCTCGCAGGCGCGCAGGGACGGCAGCCCGCGGGTCCAGTCCACGATCGAGAAGTCGAACGTGCCACCGCCGAGGTCGTAGATCCCCGCCCGCGCCACGGGATTGGACACGTTCATGTACGCATAGGCCGTGGCCATCGGCTCGTCCAGCAGTCGCACCTCGGGCAGGCCCGCCGCCTGGGCCGCCGCCACCGTCGCGTCGCGCTGGCGCCCGTTGAAGCCGGCGGGCACCGTGACGATCGTGCGATCGAAGGTCTGCCCCAGGTCCTTGAGCACGCCGAGCATGCTCGAGAGCACCATCGACGCGATCTCCTTGGCCGTGAAAGAACCGGCTCGCGTCTCGAAGCCAGGCGTGTCGTCCGGGAGCTCGACCAGGTCGAACGGGTAGCGCTCGCGGAACCGCTGCGTCTTCGTGTCGCTCCAGCGACGGCCGATGATCCGCTTGGCGGAGAAGATCGTGTTGGGCGCGTCGATCGAGCGACGCCGCTTGGCGGCCGTCCCGGTCAGGCTGGTTCCGTTCGGAAGGAACGACACCACCGACGGCAGCGTGGGCCGGTCGTCCTCGAAGGACACGGGCACCGCGTGACCGGCGCTGGCCGCGACGGTGTTGGTGGTGCCGAGGTCGATTCCCAGCAGTCTCATGATGTCTCCACGCGAGCTGGCTTGCGCGGCTCCGCCTCGATGAGATGGGAGAACTCTTCCGCCGGAACGGCCCGACTGAAGAGGAAGCCCTGCAGCTCGTCGCAGTGGCGTTCCGTGAGGAAGCCCGCCTGCTCCGGGGTCTCCACGCCTTCCGCCACCACCTTGAGTCCGATGCTGTGCGCCATCCCGATGATGGCTGCCGTCAGGGCGCCGTCGTACGAATCGTCCGGAATCCCCTTCACGAAGGAACGATCGATCTTCACCCGCGTCAGTGCGAACCGTCTCAGATAGCTCAGCGACGAGTACCCGGTTCCGAAGTCGTCGAGGGCCAGCCCGACGCCCCTCTCGCGCAGCTGCGCGAACGCCGCGATCGTGCTCTCGTCGTCCTGCATGATCGTGCTCTCGGTGATCTCGAGCTCGAGGTGCGCGGGGCTCAGGCCCGTCTCCTCGAGGGCGCGGGTCACCGTCTCCACCAGGTTCGACAGCCTCAGCTGGTGTCCCGAGAGGTTCACCGCCACGCGCAGGTCCGGGAACCCGGCGTCGTGCCACTCGCGGCACTGGGCGCAGGCCGTGCGCAGCACCCACTCGCCGATGGGGACGATCAGGCCGGACTCCTCGGCGATGGGTACGAACTCGTCCGGGCGCACGGTGCCCATCTCGGGATCTTCCCAGCGCAGCAGGGCCTCCGCGCCGATGAGCGCGCCGCCCTCGGCAGCCAGGATCGGCTGGTAGTGGAGCGTCAGCTCGCGGCGCTTCATGGCCTGACGCAGGCGGGTCTCCAGGTGCAGCTTGCGGGAGGCCTCCGCGTTCATCGAGCGGGTGTAGAACTGGAAGTTGTTGCGGCCCCGGCCCTTCGCGCAGAACATGGCCGTGTCCGCATTCCGGAGCAGCTCTTCGGGGTCGCGACCGTCGGTCGGGTAGATCGCGATGCCCATGCTGGCGCTGGTGAAGACCTCGTGGCCGTCGACCGCGAAGGGCTCGGAGAGCGCCTTCAGCACCCGGCGCGCCACCCGCGCCGCGTCCTGGGCGTCGCTCACCTCGGTCAGCAGCAGCGTGAACTCGTCGCCTCCCAGGCGAGAGATCGGGAAGTCCTCGTCGTGGGGCTGCGAGCGGGCGACCGCGTCGCTGAAGCGGACCGAGCGGCTCAGCCGCTTTCCCACTTCGCGCAGCAGGCGATCGCCGCCTTCGTGACCGAGCCGCTCATTGATGCGCTGGAAGCCGTCGAGATCCAGGAAGCAGGTCGCGACGGGCCGCTTTCGGTGCTCGGCGCGCCTCAGCGCCTGGCTCAACTGCTCCCGGTACATCCGGCGATTGGGCAAGCCCGTGAGACCGTCGTAGTAGGCGAGGAGCTGATTCTCGGCGAGCAGCCGCGTGTTGCCGAACGCGATCGCCGCGTGATCGGTCAGCTGGCGGAGATAGACCACCTGCCCTTCGTCGTGCTGCCCATCGCGGAATCCGAGCGCGACCAGGCCCGCGAGATGGCCCCTCACGAAGAGGGGGAGCACGAGGCCCCGCTCCACCCCCGTTTCCAGGAAGGGCTCGAGGCAGGGCAGGAGATCGTCGTCCACGCGCACCAGCTGGTGGTCCGGATGCGCCGTCAGGCGCCCGATCTCCTCGGGCGAGAAGCCGACCTGTTGCACGAGCTCGCCCTCGGGCCGCTCGTCGTGGCTGACGAAGGTCTGCAGGACGTCGGGGTTGCCGGGATCCGCCAGCATCACCAGCAGCGCATCGCAGGGATGCAGCTCGCGGATGCGGGTCAGCAGGGCGTTCACGATGCCCGTCGCGTCCACGGCCGAGTGGATGAGGCGATCGATCTCGACCATCGTCGCCATCGAGCCGAGCTGCCTGGTCAGACGGCTGGCCATGGCGGTGAAGAAGGATGCGATCTCGTCGAACTCGTCGCCTTTCGGAATCGCCGGCGCCGTCTGCGGGTCCAGGGGCGCGAGCCGCCGCGTCCCCTCCAACAGGTGCTCGAGCGGAGCCAGGCGCTGGTGGATCCGGCCGATTCCGAGCAGCGACACGAAGCACAGCAGCAGCAGGATCAACCAGACGAAGCTGACCTGGAATCCGCCGCTGGCGCTTGTGATCGACTCGTTGCCAGACAAGACCGCGACGGCTGCCAGGGGAACCAGGACGCAGAGCGCGAGCACGAAGAGCAGCCCGCGCTCCAGCTTCGTCCGCGGGAAGAGCGAAACGGGCCTCACGACGTGCGACCCCACGAGGCCGCGGCGACCGCATGGACGCGGGCGACGCCCGCGACTCGCAGGTGCTCGCATCGCCCGACCGGCCCCTCTCCCAGCGGGAGGCCGGCGCGCTCCCCGTCTCGACTGCCCGACCTCATCGAGCCCTCGCGCCAGTCCGACTTCAGACGCATCGGCCGTCCGCAGGGGCGACCTGAACCCTCGGGGTGCCGACGCGGAATCGGCGTCCAGCGGGTGGAGCACGGAGGGGAGCTTCCCGGGGCTTCGGACGGCTTCGCCCGCGGGCTGGGCCACCGGGGTCGCCTCGACCCGGGCCCATGGGCCACCATGGGGGCCATGCAGCCCCCCCCGCGCACGCGGATCGCCGCCATCGCACCCCTCCTGCTGCTGGCGCTCGCGGGCGCCGCCTGCGGCGGGTCCGAGAGCCAGCCCGCCGACGCCGAAACGCCGCCGGTGGCCGCGGCGGGCGTCGAGGTGACCACCGCCCCCGTCCTGCGCGGAGAGATCGCCCAGCGCATCTCCGCCCCCGGAACCCTGGCGGCCCTGCGCGAGAGCCGGATCGGGGCCGAGGTGCGGGGGCGGCTGGAGGAGATCTTCGTCTCCGAGGGCGATCGGGTGGAAGCCGGCGACCCGCTGTTCCAGATCGATCCCGAGCCCTACGAGCTGGCGCTGCGCCAGGCGAAGGCCGGGCTCGATCTGGCGAACGCCGAGCGCCGGCAGAAGGGGGCGGACCTCAAGCGGGCCCGAGCCCTGCTGGGCAAGGACGTCGTCTCGCGCCAGGAGGTCGACCGCATGCAGACCATCCTGGCCGTGGCCCAGGCCCAGGAGCGCCAGGCAGCGGAGGCCGTGGAGCTGGCGGAGCTGAACCTGCGCCGCACGCAGGTGCGCGCGCCCTACGCGGGAGCGGTCGCCGAGCGTCTGGCCGACGAGGGCACCACGGCCCTGGCCCAGCCCCAGACGATCGTGGTGGTGCTCCAGGAGACCCACCGGCTGGAAGGCCGGGCCACGATTCCGGAGACGCACCTCGCGAACATCGCCGTGGGCGACCGCGCGCGGATCTACGTGGAGGGCCTTCCCGAGCCGTTCGAGACCCGGATCTCGGCCGTGGGCGACGTGGTGGACCGCGCGACGCGCACCTACGAGGTCAAGATGGAGGTGGCGAACCCGGAGCACCAGCTCAAGGCCGGCGTCTTCGCCCACGTGGAGATCCTGCCCGAGCCCAAGCAGGACGTGCTGCTGGTTCCCCGGGCCGCCATCCGCAGCGAGGAGGGACGCACCCGCGTCCTGACCGTGCGCGACGGGCTGGCGGTGGCGGTGCCCGTCGAGCTGGGGCTCGTCTCGACCGAGTCCGCCGAGGTGCTGCGCGGTCTGGAGCCGGGCCAGCACGTGATCGTCGGGGAGGCCGCCCAGACCATCGCCCCCGGCATGGCGGTGCGGGTGCTCGGGGAGAGCGGAGAGAGCTCGTGAGGCTGCCCGACGTCTGCATCCGGCGCCCGGTCTTCGCCGTGATGCTGATCGGCGGCCTGGTGGTGCTCGGCCTCGTCTCGATTCCGCGCCTGGGCCTCGACCTCTTCCCGCGCGTCGAGTTCCCGCTCGTCACGGTCACCACCGTGCTCGAGGGCGCCTCGCCGGAGACGATGGAGCGCGAGGTGACCGAGGTCCTCGAGGAGTCGATCAACACCATCGAAGGCGTACGCACCCTGCGCAGCGCGTCGAGCGACTCGCTCTCGCTGGTCTTCGCGGAGTTCGAGCTCGAGTACGACGTGCGCGAGAAGTCGCAGGAGGTGCGGGACAAGGTGGCTGCCGCCCGCGCCGACTTGCCGCGGGACGTGGAGCCCCCGGTGGTGGGACGCGTCGACCCGGACGCCCAGGCGATCCTGGCCGTGATGCTGGCCGGCCCCCAGTCGATCCGCGAGATCACCGAGCTGGCCGACAAGCGCATCAAGCCGCGCCTGGAGCGGATCCCCGGGGTCGGGAGCGTCGCCCTGGTGGGCGGGCGCGCGCGCGAGATCCGCATCTGGGTCGACCCCCTGCGCCTCTCGGGCCACGCCCTGGCGGTGGACGACCTGCTGGCGGCCGTGGAGCGCGAGCACGCGGAGCTGCCGGGCGGTCGCCTGGAGACCGACGAGCGCGAGATCGCCATCCGCACCCGAGGACGACTCACCAGCGCCGAGCAGTTCGGCGACATCGTGGTCGCGGAGCGCGCGGGCCGCGTGATCCACCTGCGCGATGTGGCCCAGGTGGAGGACGGCATGGCCGACGAGCGCACCCACTCCCGCCTCAACGGGCGGCGCGGAGTGGCGATGCTCGTGCGGCGCCAGTCCGGAGAGAACACGGTCGCCGTCGCCGACGCGGTGAGAGCCGAGCTCGAGGTGCTGCGACCCGACCTCCCCCGCGGCTACGAGATGAGCGTGGCCCTCGACGACTCGCGCTTCATCCGCAGCGCGATCCTGGACGTGGCGGTGGCCCTGGCCTGGGGCGCGCTCTTCGCCTCGTTCGTGGTGCTGCTCTTCCTGCGCAACGTCCGTTCGACGGTGATCGTGGCGATCGCCATCCCGTCGTCCATCGTCGGCGCCTTCGCCTTCTTCTACTTCCTGGGCTTCACCCTGAACACCATGACCCTGATGGCGCTGTCGCTCTCCATCGGGCTGCTGATCGACGACGCGATCGTGGTGCTGGAGAACGTCTACCGCCACATGGAGCTCGGCAAGCGCCCGACCGACGCCGCCTCCTTCGGCGCCGACGAGATCGGCCTGGCGGTGCTGTCTACGACGGCGGCCAACTGCGCGGTCTTCATCCCCATCGCCTTCCTCTCGGGCGTGGTGGGGCGCTTCTTCCGGGAGTTCGGCCTCGCGGTGGCCTGCGCCGTCTGCATCTCGACCCTCGTGGCGCTGACCCTCACCCCGATGCTCTGCGCCCGCTACCTGCGCATCACCCGGGAGCCCAGGCGGCAGCCGCGGATCTTCCGCCTCTTCGAGGCCGGCTTCTCTCGACTCGACGCGGCCTACCGGGCGACTCTCGGCTGGGGGCTGCGCCACCGGCTCGCCGTGGTGGTGCTGGCCCTGGCGGCCTTCGTCGGCGGGCTCGGGATGGCACGACTCGTGCCCGTGGACTTCCTGATCGCGGAGGACCGCAGCGAGTTCAACGTCTGGATCAAGCTCCCGCTCGGGACGGCCCTCACCCAGACCCAGGCCGCCACCAACGCCGTGGTCCGCGAGCTCCACACCTTCCCCGAGGTCCGCACCACCTTCGCCACCATCGGCGCCGGCGCCAAGAAGCGCGTCAACGAGGCCACCATCTACGTCCAGATCAGCGAGAAGGGCGAGCGCAAGGCGGGCCAGACGCAGATCATGAAGCGGGCGCGCGAGCGCGTCGCCGCCCTGGACCTGCCGCTCCGCGATTTCGCCGTGGAGGAGATCGGCGCCATCCACGTGAGCGGCTGGCGTCAGGCGCAGATCATGTACTCGATCCGCGGCCCCGACCTCGACCGGCTCCAGTTCTACTCGCGCAGCCTGCTCGAGCGGCTGCGGGCGGCCGGCGGCTACGTGGACCTCTACCAGTCCTACGAGACCGGCAAGCCCGAGGTGGCGCTCGAGATCACCCGTGACCGCGCCGCGGACCTGGGAGTGCCGGCGGTGCAGATCGGCCGCACCATCTCCGCGCTCTTCGCCGGCTTCGAGGCCACCACTTTCGAAGAAGCCGGCGAGCGCTACGACGTGCGGGTACAGATCCGGCCCGAGTACCGCGACGACCTCGACAAGCTCGACCTGGTGCGGGTGCGGGGCGCCGGCGGCGCGCTGGTGCCGATCCGCAACCTGGTGTCACCGCGGATCGGGAGCGGCCCCGTCGAGATCAACCGGGAGAACCGTACCCGCGCCATCACGATCTATGGAAACCTGGACGGGCGCTCGGCGGGCGAAGCCGACGTGGAGATGATGCGCGCGGCCCGCGAGCTCGAGATCGGCGGCGAGTACCAGCTGCGTCCGGCCGGGCCCTCGCAGCGCATGCGCGAAACCCTGGAAGCGGTGATCTTCGCCTTCGGCCTGGCGCTGATCGCGATCTACATGATCCTCGCCGCGCAGTTCAACTCGTTCATCCACCCCTTCACGATCATGCTCTCGGCGCCGCTGTCGTTCATCGGCGCCTTCGCGGCCGTCTGGCTCTTCGGCTACTCCCTCGACGTCATGGGGCAGATCGCGTTCCTGATGCTGATGGGCATCGTGATGAAGAACGGGATCCTGCTGGTGGACTACACCAACACCTTGCGCGCCCGCGGCTACGCGCTGCGCGACGCCGTGCTGGAGGCGGGGCCCACCCGCATGCGGCCGGTGCTGATGACCGCGGTCTCCACCATCTTCGGCATGCTGCCGCTGGCCTTCGGCAAGGGCGACGGCGCCGAGTGGCGGAACCCCATGGGAATCGTGGCCATCGGGGGGCTCTTGACCTCCACCTTCCTGACCCTGCTGGTGGTGCCCGTCGTCTACACCCTGATGGACGATGCGCAGTCCGCCGTGCGCCGCGGCGGGCGGCGGCTGCTGGGGCGGCCCCGCCCGCTGGAGGCCGTGAGCGATGGCGCGGACGAGCGGAAGAGGCGCGCCGGCGGCGGATTCGGCGGCGGCGCGGGGATCTGAGGGATCCCACCCACACCGGCCTGTAGGCAAGATCGTGGCAGAATGCCTCGCCCGTGCGCTGGATCGCCCCGCTTCTGACTCGAGCCGCGCACAATGGGGATCTCGGAAGTGATTTCCGCAGCGAATCTAGCAGGTTGGCTCACGGGGGGATGTCCGCCCGGTGTGCCGGACACGGCACCGGGCTTGCAGTCTGGGGCCTGGCTGCCGGCTCCTGCCGGCGGACCATGGAGGTGAAGGAAGGCATGGACTCGACACGAACCGGTTCGGACCGCACCCGGCGTTTCCTGCGGCTCGCGACCCTGGCGCTCCTGGCCCTGCTGCTGGTGCCCGTGACCACCTCGGCGGAGACGCTCCAGCAGGTCCTGAAGCGGCGCGGCCTCTCCCAGCAGGACGTGCTGGCGGCGGCCAAGACCTACGTGCCCACGGGCAAGCGCGACGAGTACGTCGCCTTCGCCTCGGGTGGGCAGAGCGGGATGGTGATCGTGTACGGCATCCCGTCCATGCGCATCCTGAAGTACATCGCTGTCTTCAACCCGGAGCCCTGGCAGGCCTACGGCTTCGACGAGGAGTCGAAGGCGGTGCTCAACCAGGGTCGCATCAACGGCAAGGACATCACCTGGGGCGACACCCACCACCCGGCGATCTCCGAGACGGCCGGCGACTACGACGGCCAGTTCCTGTTCATCAACGACAAGGCCAACCCGCGCCTGGCGGTGATCGATCTGCACGACTTCGAGACCAAGCAGATCGTGGTGAGCCCGGTCTTCCAGAGCGAGCACGGCGGCGCCTTCGTCAGCGAGAACACCGAGTACGTGATGGAGGCCGTGCAGTACCCGGCGCCGCTGGGCGGCGAGTACTCGCCCCTGGAGCGCTTCAACGAGGACTACCGCGGCGGGGTCACCTACTGGAAGTTCAACCGGGAGATCGGGCGGCTCGAGCCGAAGAACTCCTTCTCCATGGAGCTTCCGCCCTACAGCCAGGACCTGTCGGACTTCGGCAAGCTCGCGAGCAGCGGCTGGTCGTTCACCAACTCGTTCTGCTCCGAGCGCTACGTCGGCGGCATCGAGCGGGGCCGGCCCCCGTTCGAGGCGGGCTGCTCCGCCAAGGACACCGACTACCTGCACGTCATCAACTGGCGCAAGGCGGCCCAGGTGGCGGCGCAGCCGGGGAAGACCAAGCTCATCAACGGCCACAAGGTCATCATGATGGACACGGCCATCCAGGAAGGCCTGGTCTACCTGATCCCCGAGCCGAAGAGCCCCCACGGCGTCGACGTGACCCCGGACGGCGACTACATCGTCATCTCCGGCAAGCTCGACAGCCACACCTACGTGTACAGCTGGAAGAAGATCCAGGCGGCCATGGCGGCCAAGAACTTCGAAGGCAAGGATCCCTACGGGATTCCGATCATCGGCCTCCAGACAGCGCTGCACACGCAGGTGCCGCTGGGCCTGGGGCCGCTGCACACTCAGTACGACTCCAAGAAGGGCATCGCGTACACGTCGCTCTACGTGGACTCGATGGTGGCCCGCTGGGACTACATCAACGGCAAGCTGCTGGATCGGCTGCCGATCCACTACAACATCGGCCACCTGATGACGATGCACGGCGACACGGTGAAGCCGCGCGGCAAGTACCTGGTGTCCCTCAACAAGCTGGCGATCGACCGCTTCCAGCCCGTGGGGCCGCTGCACCCGCAGAACCACCAGCTGATCGACATCGCCGGTGACAACATGCAGCTGCTCTACGACATGCCGCTGCCGCTCGGCGAGCCGCACTACACCGTGGCGATCGATGCGACCCTGCTGAAGCCGGCGGTCCGCTACAAGGTGGGCACCAACACCCGGACCGGCGAGATCTCGCCCCACAAGACCCGGGCCGGCGAGGAGCGGATCGAGCGCGACGGCAACAAGGTCTCGGTCCACGGCACCCTGATCCGCTCGCACATCACCCCGGAGATCATCGAGGTGGACGAGGGCGACGAGGTGACGATCCATCTCACCAACCTGGAGCGGGCGCAGGACCAGACCCACGGCTTCACGGTCAGCAAGTACAACGTGAACGGCTCCTGGGAGCCGGGCAAGACGGCGACGGTGAAGTTCACCGCCGACACGCCCGGGGTCTTCCCCTTCTACTGCACCGAGTTCTGCTCGGCTCTCCACCTGGAGATGCAGGGCTACGTGCTGGTGAAGCCGAAGGGCTACAAGGCCAAGGTCGGCGCCCTGATGCCGAAGGACCAGTACACCCAGGCCGACTACGAGAAGCAGGTGAAGGCCTGCAACGAGACCCAGACGGTCATCGACAGCGTGGTCGGCTTCATCACCGAGCGCAACTACAAGGACTTCCCGCCGGTGGTGGCCCTGGTGGAAGACGCCACGGAGCAGCTCGGCTACGCCGACGGCCCCAAGCAGAAGGCCGCCGAGGAGGCCGCCGCGGGCAACTACCACAGCGCCACGCTGTGGGCGGGTCAGTGGTGGCAGTACCAGGTCAAGGCGGCCGACATCGGGCTGCGCGCCAAGACCTACCTCGAGCAGCACGGCGCCAAGAAGGTCCAGTAGCCGGGTGTTCCGGGGAAGTCAGGAGCTAGAATAGTAGGGATGCGTCGAGTTCGAACGATCGCGGTAGGGGCCGCCCTGGCGATGCTGTGGGCGGCCCCCGGGGGAGCCGAGCTCGACGGAGCGGTGCTCTACAAGGAGAGGACCTGTATCGCCTGCCACGGGCCGGACGCCAAGACGCCGATCCTGCCCACCTATCCCAAGATCGCGGGGCAGAACGAGCAGTACATTCTCCAGCAGATGAACGACATCAAGAGCGGGGCTCGCAACAACGGCAACACGCCGGCCATGGCCGGCGTGATGCACCTGGTCGACGAAGCGGAGATCGCCGCGCTGGCGAAGTACATCTCCGGCCTCGCGCCCTGAACCAGACCCGGAGAATCCACATGCGCACCACGAGGAAGATCCAGGCCACGGTCGGCATCGCCGCCCTGGTGGCAGCAGCCGCCTGGGCCCAGCCCCCGCCGCCCAAGAAGACCGGCATCGAGGGCGAGGGCTACGTCTGGAACGAAGACGCCGGCGAGAAGATGGAAGCCCTGGAGCTCACCGGCGACGCGGTGAACGGCGAGGAGGCCTACGAGGTCTGCTCGGCCTGCCACCTGCCGAGCGGCGCGGGCCGCCCGGACGGGACCTTCCCCCAGCTGGCGGGCCAGCACACCACGGTGCTGATCAAGCAGATCGCAGACATCCGCGAGGGGCTGCGCGACAACCCCATCATGTACCCCTTCGCCACCACCCTGATCGACCCCCAGGAGCTGGCGGACGTCTCGGCCTACATCCAGACGCTGCCCATCCCGCAGGACAACGGACGCGGCTCCGGCACGAACCTGGAGAAGGGCAAAGAGCTCTACGACGCCAACTGCGTCGAGTGCCACGGGAACTACGGTGAAGGCGACGCCGCGAAGTTCTACCCCGTGCTGGCCGGGCAGCACTACAAGTACATGCTGCGGCAGGTCACCGACATCCGCGACGGGCGCCGCCGAAACGCCAACCCCGAAATGGTGAAGATCGTCAAGAAGTACACGGACGAGGACCTCGACGCCGTGGTGGACTACATGTCCCGCCTCGAGTGGCCCGAGCGGTCCGGCGCTGCGGACGCGAAGTAGGGCCCGACGTTGAGTAGTCCCGAGCAGGCGAAGCGGGGGCGTGTCTTCCGCATCCTGACCGTGGTCGGCCTCGTGCTGACCAGCGCCTCCTTCTTCGCGCCCATGTGGTGGGTGTCGCTGAAGGCGCCGAACTACCCGGAGCACACCTTTCCCCAGGGCGTGAAGATCCTCATGCACTGGAACAAGGTGGCAAACGGCTGCAAGCTCATGGGGCGCGAGGACGTGTTCGAGGAAGAGCCCCTCGACTGCGTCCACGAGATGAACACCATCAACCACTACATCGGCATGCACCCGATCGAGCGCGGCGCCCAGCTCGAGTTCGCGGCGGCGCCGTACATCTTCCTGTTGTCCGCGGTCGCGCTGGTGGCAGCGCTCTTCTACTCGGGCCCGCTCTGGTGGGTGCTCTTCCTGCCCGGAATCCTGCTCCCCGTGGGCTTCCTGGTGGACTTCGGCAGCTGGCTCTGGTGGTTCGGCCACAACCTGAACGACTGGGCCGCCTTCACGGTGAAGCCCTTCATGCCCACGGTGATGGGCGAGGGCAAGGTCGCCCAGTTCAGCACCTACGCCTATCCGAGCTACGGCTTCGCCCTCGTCATCGCCGGATCGCTGTGTCTGGCCCTCGCCTTCCTGGTACGGCGCAAGCAGCTCTCCGAGGCCTAGGCGTGCCCGGGTCGAGGGCGGTCGCGGCGGTCCTCGCGACGCTGGGGCTCGCGCTGTCCGGTGCCCGGGCCGCGGACACGCCGGCGCCGGGCCTCCAGGCGCTGGTGGACGCCACCGCCCCGGGCCAGGTGCTGCGGCCGCCGCCCGGGAGCTACGCCGGACCCGTCGTGATCCGAAAGCCCATCGTGCTCGACGGCGGCGGGCGCGTCCGGGTGGACGCCCAGGGCAGAGGCACGGTGATCCGCATCGAGACCGACGGCGCCGAGGTGCGCGGACTGCACCTGACGGGCTCCGGCGAGACCCACGACACGCTGGACGCAGCGGTCCAGGTGCGCGGCGACGGGAACCGGGTGCTGGACAACGTCATCACGGACTGCCTCTTCGGCGTCGACCTCCAGCAATCGAACCGCAACCGGGTCCAGGGCAACCGCATCGGCTCCAAGGACGTGGAGATGGGCGTCCGGGGCGACGCCATCCGGCTCTGGTACAGCCGCGAGAACGAGATCCTGGGCAACGAGATCCGCGACTCCCGGGACATGGTGGTCTGGTACTCCGGCGCCAACCGGATCGCGCGCAACGTCGTGAGCGGCGGGCGTTACGCCCTCCACTTCATGTACTCCGAGGCCAACCTGGTAGAGGAGAACCAGTACCGGGGCAACATGGTGGGCGTCTTCCTGATGTACAGCGATGGGGTCGTGCTGCGACGCAACCGGATCAGCGGCGCCCTCGGCGCCACGGGAATGGGCATCGGCTTCAAGGAGTCGAGCGACATCCTGGTCGAGGACAACGTGCTCATCAACTGCGCCAAGGCCATCTACCTGGACATCTCGCCCTACGAGCCGGACACGACCAATCGCTTCCTCCGGAATCGCATCGCCTACAACGGGACCGGCGTCGTCTTCCACAGCGACTGGCAGGGCAACGTCTTCCGCGACAACGACTTCCACGGGAACTTCACCCAGGTGGCGGTGCGCGGGGGCGGCAGCGCGGCTCGCCATCACTGGCAGGGCAACCGCTGGGACGACTACCGGGGCTTCGACCGCGATCTCGACGGCCGCGGCGACCGCCCCTACGAGCTCTTCTCCTACGCCGACCGCATCTGGCAGGAGCGCCCGGAGGCCGCCTTCTTCCGCGGCTCGCCGCTCTTCGAGGCGATCGACTTCCTGGACCGACTGGCGCCGTTCGCGGAGCCCACCCTCGTCGTGCGCGACGACTCGCCGCGCTTCGAGCCGCCGCAGGGGGAGCCGCCGTGGCCGATGTAGCGAAACGGCCGAAGCGGGTCCGCAGGCGACGGCGCCTGAGCCGCCAGCAGGAGCAGCGCCGGCAGCTCCTGCGCGCCGGCCTGGTCACCCTCGGCCTCGTGATCCTCCAGCCGCTGGCCGTGCTGCCGGTGGTGCGACGCTGGCGCAGCCGACTGCGCCCGCCCGGCGCCCTGGAGGAGAAGACGTTCCTCGGGGCCTGCATCAAGTGCGGCCAGTGCGTCCAGGTCTGCCCCGTGCAGGCGATCGTGCTGGCGGACATGAACGAGGGCATGGGCACCGGCGTGCCCTACATCGACGCGCGCAAACAGGCCTGCGACTTCTCCTGCGACGCCCTCTCCTGCATCCTGGCCTGCCCGACCGGCGCGCTCTCCCACGACCTGAAGGCGAAGGAGGAGGTGCAGGCCGGCCTGGCCTGGCTGGCCCGGCCCGACGCCTGCCTGGCGCGCCAGGGCAAGGGCTTCCAGGGGAAGGCGCGCGGCGCGGCCTTCCGGGGCCGGCTCCGCTACGAGGAGGTTGACCGCTGGAACCCGATCCGGATCCGGGACCACCCCTACGACCGCGAGGTCTGCGACCTCTGCGTGATCGAGTGCCCGATCGGAGACACGGCGATCGACCTGGTCCCCTTCGTCGCCGAGGACGGCAGCCGCGGCGTGACGCCCGAGGTGCGCAAGGGCTGCGTCGGCTGCGGCGTGTGCGAGATGATCTGCCCGCCCGACCCGCCGGTGATCGTGATCGAAGCGCGGGCGCGACCCGGCTCCGGCCTGCACCGTCAGCAGCGCGAGGACCACGAGCCCGGGCGCGGACGCCGACGCGGAGCGGGAGAGGCCTGATGGGATTCCGGAACGACGTCGCCATGCTGTTCGGGCGCGCTCCCCGCAAGCCCGAGGCGGTGAGCGACGCCGCGGAGATCCTCCACGGCCGCAAGCGACGCGAGCACATCACCCAGCTCCTGGAAGAGATCCGCGACAAGCCGCGCAGCCACGCCTGGCGCAACCGCCGCTGGGCCGTGCTGATCAGCGTGAACCTGCTCTTCACGCTCTCCTTCTGGCTCGACATCCAGCTCGTCGAGGGCTCGCTCACGGCCTCTCGCTTCCTCGGCTTCCATCTGGCCGACGTCTACTCGAGCGCCCTGGTGATGCTGGCCCAGAAGCACGTGGCGGTGAACCTGGTGATCGGGTCCGTGACGATCTTCGTGCTCTGGGGACTGATCGGCGGCCGTGCCTACTGCTCCTGGGTGTGTCCCTACCACCTGGTGGCGGAGTTCGCGGAGATGCTCCACGTCCGCCTCGCCAACCTCGGCATCGTCCAGGATCACGCGTTCCACCGCGGGGTGCGCGTCCTCTTGTGGGTCGCCTTCGCGGCGCTCGCGCTGCTGACCGGGCAGACGCTCTTCCTGACCCTGAACCCGATCGGGATCCTCAGCCGCGCGGTGGTGTACGGTCCCTCCCTGGCGCTGCTCTGGGTGCTGCTGCTGCTGGTGTTCGAGGTGGTGTACTCGCGCCGCGCCTGGTGTCGCTACGTCTGCCCCATCGGGCTGACGTACGGGGTGATCGGCGCCGGCGCACCGGTGAAGGTGGTCTACCACCTGGAGGCGTGCGCCCACGAGGGCGACTGCCGCAAGGTGTGCGAGGTTCCCCACGTGCTCGACCTCACCATCAAGGGCCGTGCGGAGGACGCCAGCGTGGACATCGGTCCCGACTGCACGCGCTGCGGCATGTGCGTGGACATCTGCCCCACGGATTCCCTGCGCTACGAGGTCAAGGGCCTGAGGAACCTGCTGTGATCGGGGCGACCGCCGGCGACGTGCGCGTCTCGGGCCTGTCCAAGGCCTTTCGGGGCACACGCGTACTGGACGGGGTGGACCTGGCCATCGAGCCCGGCGAGCGCGTCGCGCTGGTGGGCGCGAATGGCGCGGGCAAGACCACCTTGATCCGCTGCCTGCTCGGCCAGTACACCCACGAAGGCGACGTCTCGCTGGGCGGCCTCGCACCGCGATCCGCGCGCAGTCAGGTCCTGCAACGGGTGGGCTTCGTCCCCCAGCTACCTCCCCCGCTGAAGATGCCGGTGCCGGTGCTGCTCGACTTCGCGTCCGCCGTCTGCGGGAGCCCGCGCGAGCGCATGTGCGAGGTCTCGGTCCGGCTCGGTCTCGCGCCCGACAGCCTCGGCCGCCGGCCCTTCGCGAAGCTCTCGGGCGGACAGAAGCAGAAGCTCCTGATCGCCGTGGCGCTGGGCCGGGAAACCGACGTGCTGATCCTGGACGAGCCGGCGGCCAACCTGGACCCGGACGCCCGCGCCGTCTTCTTCGAGCTGCTGGCCGAGCGCGCGGAACGGACCAGCATGCTGATCTCGAGCCACCGGCTGGACGAGGTGGCAGCCCTGGTGCACCGGGTGGTGGAGCTCGACCGCGGGAAGGTGGCTCTGGACGACCGCATCGCCGACAGCGGCTCGCTGGCGGTGCGGCTCGCCTGCCGCATCGAGCTGGCCCGCCCGGAGGAGGCGGCCGCGCGGGCCCTGCGCGCCTGGGGGCTTCGCGAAGAGGCCGGCGGACGCGTCTTCGAGGGAACGCTCGCGGGACCCGACCGCCTGCGCTTCCTCGGCACCGTCTCACGCTACTCGGCGCTCATCTCCTCCCTCGAGCTCCGCCAAGCGCCGCGAGAGGACGCATGAGGCGACGGCGTCCGTCCGGCGTGGCGCTCGCGCTGCTGCTGCTCGTGC
>CAMYLJ010000008.1:0-123572 GCA_947259215.1 uncultured delta proteobacterium | reverse complement strand
GCTGGCCGGCGGTGACCGGTCCCGGGCCGGTGGCCTGGGATCGCGACGAGTGCGAGCGCTGCCGCATGGTCCTCTCGGATCGCTCCTTCGCAACCCAGCTGCGCAGCCAGGACGGCCGGCTCCACCGCTTCGACGACGTCGGCTGCGCCCTGCTCTGGGCCCACGAGCGCGCGGACGCTGCGCCGCGCGAGATCTGGGTGCGGGACCTGGACGCGAGCGGCTGGCTCGACGCGCGCGAGGCGCGCTTCGTGGAGGTGAGGCAGTCGCCCATGGGTTACGGCTACGGGGCGCGCCCCGGCTCCGCGGACGAGGGCGTCGGGCTCGAGACGCTGAGGCAGCAGATCCTGGCGAGGGAAGATGAGCGACGAAGCCCTCCTCGCTGAGCGCCCCGCCACCGCGTCCGGGAGCGCCGAGCCGACCGACGGGTCCGCACTGCGCGACCTCTGGCTGGTCGCGAAGCTCGACGTGGCCGAGTCCCTGCGGGCGCGCTGGTTCGCGGTCTACTCCGTCGTCTTCGGCGGCATCGTGGCACTGCTCTTCGCCTTCGCCGTGACCGAGTCGCGCATCCTCGGCTTCCTCGGGCTCTCGCGGCTGCTGGTGACCTACATCCAGATCTGCATGGCGATCCTGCCCATCTTCGTGCTGGTCACGACGGTGCGCTCGGTGGCGGGCGATCGCGAGGCCGGCGTCTTCGAGTACCTGCTGGCACTTCCGGTCTCCCTCGGCGGCTGGTACTGGGGACGCCTCGTCGGCCGCTTCGCGGTGGTCTTCCTGCCGGTCTTCGCCGCCATGGCGGCCGGCACGGGCTGGGCCGTGCTCCAGGAGATCCCGGTTCCGTGGCACCTGTTCGGCCTCTACACGGCCTTCCTGGCCGCGCTGGCCTGGTGCTTCCTCGGCATCGGAATGCTCGTCTCGAGCATCGCCCGCTCGGTGGACGTGGCCCAGGGCGCCGCCTTCGTGATCTGGCTGGTGCTGGTGCTCTTCCTCGACCTGATCCTGCTCGGGGTCATGGTGCAGGAGCGGGTGGCGCCGGAGACGGCGGTCGCGTTCGCGCTGGCGAACCCGCTCCAGGTGTTCCGCACCGGCGCGATGCTGCTCTTCGACCCGGAGCTCGTGCTGCTCGGGCCATCGGCCTTCGTGATCCTGGACGCCTTCGGCCGCACGGGCTATTTGGCCTGGACCCTGGGCTACCCCGCCGCGATCGGGACGCTCTGCGCCGCCCTCGGGTTCCGCTGGTTCCGCCGCCACGACCTGCCCTGAGCCGGGAGCCAGACCCCTAGATCGGGACGCCGTGGGCGCGGCAGGCCCGCTGGATGGCGTCGGCCAGCGCCGACATCTCGCGGGTCTCGAACTGGGGCAGGTCCACTGGCCCGCTGCCGGCCTCGATCTGCTCGATCGTGCGCGTCACGTCGCGCAGCGGCTGCACCAGGGAGCGGCGGATCAGCAGGTACACCACGCCGGAGAAGACCGCCGAGGCCAGGATCACCGCCAGCACCAGGTCGATGATGAGCCGGACCGATTCGCGCCTCATCGGTGACAGGTCGAAGTGCATGGTGGGGAGGTAGGCGTTGCCCTCGGCGTCCAGCACCGGCGAGGAGGTGTAGGTGAGGTCCGTGCCGTCGAGCCGACTGCTGCCGCGGGAGCCGGCGGCGGGGTCGAGCTCGCCGGGCTCGAGCTTGCGCAGGCGGATCTCGAAGTCGGCGATCCCCTGGAGCCGGTTGGCCAGGTCCGCCACGTCCTCGCCCTGGAGCACGGCGTGGCTCACGGCCGTATGCGCGACCGAGGCCACGCGGTGCGCCTGCACCTGCGCGTGGCGGATGTCGCGGGAGTAGAGCCGATAGGGCACCAGCGCCAGCACGCCGAAGACGGCGACGGCCGCGATGGCGGCCAGAATCTGGAGCAGGCGGGTCTCGACGCTGGGCGCGTGATTCATGGCGGTCTCCCATGTGCGAGGGACCGCGAAAGTGTACGTCGGTCCTAGCCGACGCGCCGGTCGTGCCCCTTCCAGTAGGGCTCGCGCAGGTCCTTCTTGAGGACCTTGCCGGTCGGATTGCGGGGCAGCGCGTCGATGAAGTCCACCGAGCGCGGCTGCTTGTAGCCGCCGAGCTTCCCGCGGCAGAAGTCCAGGATGTCGTCCCCGGACACGTCGTGGCCCTCCTGCCTCACCACGATGGCCTTCACGGCCTCCCCCCACCTCTCGTCGGGAATCCCGATCACGGCCGCGTCGGCCACGCCCGGATGCTGGAACAGCACCTCCTCGATCTCGCGCGGATACACGTTCTCTCCGCCCGAGACGATCATGTCCTTCACGCGGTCCTGGATGAAGAGGTAGCCCTCGTCGTCCAGGATTCCGGCGTCGCCCGTGTGCATCCAGCCGCCGCGCAGGGACTCCTCGGAGGCCTCGGGGCGGTTCCAGTAGCCGCGCATGAGCTGCGGGCCGCGGATCGCGACCTCGCCGATCGTGCCGGCCGGCAAGGGCCGGTCCTCTTCGTCGACGATGCGGATCTCCGTCCCGAGAATGGAGCGGCCGGCCGAGAGCAGCAGGTCGCTGCGCCCGGCCAGGGCCCGGCGGTGGTCGTCGGGGAAGAGGTAGGTCGCAGCCGCCGTCGTCTCGGTCATGCCGTAGGCCTGGAGGAAGTCGCACTCGAAGACCTCGAGGGCCCGGCGCAGGACCTGCTCGGAGATCGGCGAGGCGCCGTAGATGATGAGCTCCAGGTCGTCGTAGCTCCGCTCCGCCACGTCGGGTACCGCGCCCAGGCAGAACTGGATCATCGCGGGCACCAGGAGCGCCATCCGGATCCGCTCCTCGGACAGGGCGCGCACGGCCTCGGCGGGAACGAAGTCCTCCTGGATGAAGAGCGTCCCGCCGGTCTGGACGCTGCAGAAGGTGCAGATCGCCGCTGCCGCGTGATAGAGGGGCGCCACGATCAGGGTGCGCTCCCCGGGCTTTCCTCCGAAGGCCATCGTGGCCTGGTGCAGCTGCGCCCCCACGGCGCGCTGCTGGAGCATCGCGCCCTTGGGCCGGCCCGTCGTCCCGCTCGTGTACATCTGGTAGACGTCCGCGTCCGAGGTCACGTGACGCGCGGGGGCCTGCTCCGAGCCCGAGGCCGCGAACGCCTCGTAGGACTCCCAGCCCGGCACCTCGCCGTTGACGGAGAGGAAGCGCTTCAGCGACCCCAGCTCGTCGCGCACGCTAGCGAGTGGTCCGGCGAACTCGGGCTGTGCCACCAGGAGCTTCGCCTGCGCGTCGTTCAGGATGAACGACCACTCGGGCGGAGCGAGCCGGTAGTTGAGCGGCACCGGCACCACGCCGGCCTTCGAGGCGGCGTAGTAGAAGAGGACGTGCTCGATCGAGTTCTTGGACAGGTAGGCGACCCGGTCGCCGAGCTGGAGGCCCTCGTCCACCAGGGCGTTCGCCAGCCGGTTGGCCGATTTCAGGGCCTCGGCGTAGCTGCAGCTCCGCTCGCCGTGGATCGCGAAGTCCGACGCGGGGTGCTCGCGGGCCCGGTAGTCCAGGGTGTCGTGCAGTCTCAGCAAGGGGGGTCCTCCTTCGGGTCGTCGGTCGTGTCGTATTGTCTCACCTTCCGACCCCGCGCCTCCACCCCCAACCGGCTGGGGTACCCTCCAGATCGGCGAAAGCCTGCGTATGTGCGCCACTCATGAGCCGTGAGGGGAGAGCCGCCCGGGGGCGGGCGCGTGGCGGCAGCTGCCTGCTGCTGGCGCTGGCGCTCCTGTGGCCAGGCGCCGCCCGGGGGGCGGAGCGGCCGCACATCGTCCTGATCCTGGCCGACGACCTCGGCTGGAACGACGTCGGCTACCACGGCAGCGAGATCCGCACCCCCCACATCGACGGCCTGGCGGCGCGTGGCGTGGTGCTGGACCGCTTCTATGCCTTCCCGACCTGCACGCCCACGCGGGTGGCGCTCCTCACCGGCCGCTCGCCCCTGGTGCTCGGCATGCACGGGCCGCTCGAGCCGCAGGACGAGGGGCTGCCCGTGGAGGAGCGGACCCTGGCGGAGATCCTGCGCGACGCGGGCTACCAGACGTTTCTCACGGGCAAGTGGCACCTCGGGTCGGGCCACGTGCGCTACTGGCCGGGCAATCGGGGCTTCGACCACTTCTACGGCCACCTGACCGGCGGCATCGGTTACTGGGACAAGGTCCACGAAGGCGGCTACGACTGGCAGCGCGACGGCCAGACGCTGCGCGAGGACGGGCACACCAGCGACCTGCTGGCCGACGAGGCGGTGCGGCTGCTGCGCGAGCGGGACCGCTCGCGGCCGGTCTTCCTGTACGCCTCCTTCAACGCGCCGCACACCCCCACCGAGGCGCCGGAGGCAGACCGGGCGAAGTACGCCCACGTCGAGGACGAGGTGCGGCGCACCCACGCCGCCATGGTGGATCGGCTCGACCGGGGGATCGGGCGCATCCTCGCGACTCTCGACGCCGAGGACATGACCGACGACACCCTCGTGATCTTCGCCAGCGACAACGGCGGTGCGTCGCGCAACGTGGTCCGCGGGTTCGTCCGCTGTCTCGTCCCGTCCTTCCGGCGCTGGGGCTCCGACAACGCCCCCCTGCGCGGTGGCAAGAGCGACGTCTTCGAAGGCGGGATTCGCGTCCCGGCCGTCCTCTCCTGGCCCGGGCATCTCGAGGCAGGACGCACGCTGCGCGAGCGGGTGACGGCGCAGGACCTGCTGCCGACCCTGGCGGAGGCGCTGGACCTGGACCTCGCGGGCACCCGGGAGCTCCACGGCCAGAGCCGCTGGAACGTGATCGCGGAGGGCGCGGCGACCCCCGCCCAGGACTTCGTGGTGGGCAACATGGCCTCGTACGCGTACTTCCGCGGACCGTGGAAGTTGGTCGAGGCGACGAGCCCCCTCCCCTTCGCCAAGCCGAGCGGCACCTTCCTCTTCCGGGTCGGGGAGGATCCGGAAGAACAGAGCGATCTGGCCGCGCAGCACCCGGAGGTGGTGGCGGAGCTTCAGGCCGCCCTGGCGGCCTTTCCCAAACAGGAGTCCAGCTGGACCGTGCCTCCCCCATGGGAGCTCGGGTCGCTCTTCGGCGGCGAGGAAACGCGTCCGCCCTGGGCGGAGTCGGCGACTCGGGATTGAGCGCCGCGGTGCCCGGTCTCAGGAAGAGGCGGGCTCGTCCCCGGGCGGGTCGACCAGGCCGTAGCTCTCCAGGTCGTCCCGGCTGGCGACGTCCGACGTCGGGGCGCTCTCCGGGGGCGACTCGTCGCGGCGCTCGCGCATCTCGCGCTTGAGCTCGGCCTTCTCGGCCTTCTTGCGCTCGCGGAGTCGCTTCTGCACGGACATCCGGTTCACTCGTGCCATCCTGGCTCTCCTCTATCCGGGGGCGTCGAGGAGGCGGGGTCGCCCCCGCCTCCTCCGGTCACTCGTGCTGCTCAGTAGCGGTCGTTGCGGCGATAGCCGCCGCCGCCGCCCCCGCCGCCGCGCTTGTCCTGGGCCTCGTTGACCCGGATGCTGCGGCCGCCGAGGTCCGAGCCGTCCAACGCCCGAATGGCGTCGTCGGCCGCGCTGGCCTCGCTCATCTCCACGAAGGCGAACCCGCGCGGGCGCCCGGTCTCGCGATCCGTGATCACGTTCACGGAGTCCACGCTGCCGTGGCGCTCGAAGACGCCGCGCAGCTCGTCCTCGGTGGCAGTAAAGGGAATGTTTCCGATGTAAAGCTTCTTACTCAACGTTGCGTTCCTGTTCGCACCCCCCTCGTTCGAGGGACGCGATCGGCTCGGGCCTCCCTGCCGGTCTGTCCGGACGGGAGTCCGTCGCGATGAACCACCCCCTCCGGGTCCAAGAGACCCGGGAGCGGGGGCGTGAAAGGCGAATTCGATGGGCGACAGGGAAGGCTTTGAGGCCAGGAACTGCAGTCCGATCGGACAACCTCTCGGGGCGGTGTATAGCACAGGCCCGGATCGGCGCTTGTCAGCCCCCCGACCCGGCCTCGGGCGCCCTGGCGCCGCGCCCCGGGGGTCCTTCCGGGGCCCGCGGCACGCATGGTAGGCTGCCCGAGGCCATACGCGAAGCGAGGAGGCGCCCGGCATGTCGGACCGCTGGACGATCCGGGGCACGCAGTTCGCCAACTGCAACTGCGCCTGGGGCTGCCCCTGCCAGTTCAACGCCCCCACCACCCACGGTCACTGCGAGGCCATCGAGGCCGGCCACATCGAGGAGGGCCACTTCAACGACACCCCCCTCGACGGCCTGAGCTACGTGATGCTGGTGTCCTGGCCGGGCGAGATCGCTGACGGCAACGGCAGCGAGCAGATCATCATCGACGAGCGCGCCGACGCCGCCCAGCGCGAGGCGCTCGGCAAGATCCTGCTCGGCGAGTCCACCGCACCCGGCGCCACCCACTTCTACGTCTTCAACAGCACCATGTCCGAGGTGCTCGAGACGCTCTACGCGCCGATCGGGTACGAGATCGACGTCGAGGCGCGGCGGGCTCGCGTCCAGATCCCCGGCATGGTCCAGTCCCGGACCGAGCCCATCACCGACCCCAACAGCGGGCAGGAGTTCCGCGCCGGCTTCGCGCTGCCGAATGGCTTCCAGCTCACCTTCGCGGAGGTCGGAACCGGCACCACGGAGGTGACGGCGGGCATCGAGCTCCACCTCTCCGGCAGCCACGCCCACCTGGCGTCGCTCCACATGAACCAGGATGGGGTGATCCGCCAGGCGTAGGGCCGCCGTCATGCCTCCCGAGCCCCTCCCCGACGCCGCGCCCCCGCCGCTACCGCGGCGCGACCGCATCGCGGTGCTCGCGGCGCTGGCAGGCGTGAGCGCGTTGGCCTGGGTCTACCTCGTGATCGCGGCGGGGCAGATGGCCCGCATGCCGGAGATGGATCCCGCCGCCATGGCGGGGATCCGACCCTGGGCCGCGAGCGACTTCGGGCTGATGTTCGGGATGTGGGCCGTGATGATGGTGGGCATGATGCTGCCGAGCGCGGCCCCGACCACCCTCGTCTACGCCGCGGTGGCCCGCAAGGCGGCCAGGCAGGGCACGCCGGTGGCGCCCACCGCGGCCTTCGTCGCCGGCTACGTGGCGATCTGGACCCTCTTCAGCGTGTGGGCAACCCTCGCCCAGTGGGCGCTCGACCGGGCGGCGTTGCTCTCGTCGATGACGATGACCGCCAGCCCGAAGCTCGGCGCGGCGTTCCTGGTGGCGGCCGGCATCTACCAGCTCACCCCGTACAAGGACGTGTGCCTCACGCACTGCCGGGCGCCCGCGCACTTCATCGCCGAGCACTGGCGGCCGGGCGCGCTCGGAGCCTTCCGCCTGGGGCTCGTCCACGGCGCCTGGTGCCTGGGCTGCTGCTGGCTCCTGATGGGGCTGCTCTTCTTCGGCGGCGTCATGAACCTCGTCTGGATCGCGGCCATCACGCTCTTCGTGCTGCTCGAGAAGGTGCTCCCCCTCGGCCACAGCGGCGGCCGGCTGGCGGGCGGAGCCATGATCCTGGCGGGCGCGGCCGCGCTGGCCGGCCTGCGCTGAGCGCGCCACGGGGCCGTCAAGCGCCCGCTTGCGTCGGCCGATGTAGCGGGGCACGACTGCCGGCCCTACCTGAGCGGCGCCAGCGAGCGCTGTGACCTCACCGTACCGACCGGGGCGGCGACCGCATTCGTGATGGTCAGGGGCTTCCAGGCCGGGACCTACAACCTCACGATCGAGCACACACCGAGTCCCTGAGGCGAAGCGGCAGCGGGGCCCTCGCGGCCCCGCTGCCTCCCCCAGACCATGGCGATCCGATACATCCGCAACGACCCCGGGATCGCGCCGGTGATGGAGACGGTCCGGAGCCCGCTACCGAACCGGGTCGGGTCGGTCGCCAAGCTGAAGATGAGCGCCGCACCGCCGGAGCAGGTCTTCCCGCGGAACGACGACCCGGGCTTCGTCTACTGGCAATGCCGAGAAGCGTCGCTGCTGGCGTTGTCCGTCTGGGAACACATCGACCGGCCGCTGCCGCGCTGGCAGAGCCAGAGCCGGGTGCTCGCCCTGCACCACGACCACCCGGCGGGGCTGGAAGCGAGCTACGACCGGTCCGCGCTGGCCTTCTCCCGCTGGGACGACTCCCGCGGCACGCTCACCTTCCCCGGCGCCAGCACCGACGCGGTCGCGCACGAGGTGGGACACGCGGTGCTGGACGCCGTGCGGCCCGAGTTCTGGCACTCCTACTTCAGCGAGGTCGCCGCCTTCCACGAAGCCTTCGCCGACTGCCTCGCATTGCTGGTCTCCCTGTTCGACGACGAGGTACGTCGCGCCCTGGTCGCGAACGCACCGGCGCCTCAGCAGGCGTTGGACACCGCGAACCCGCTGGCGACCATCGCCGAGAGTGTCGCCCAGGCATTCCAGGTCTCGTGGGATCCCAAGCACCCGAACACGCGCGCGCGCAGCGCCAACAACCAGCTTCAGTGGGTGCTCCCCGTGACACTGCCGCCAACTGCACCGGCAGGCCATCTGTCACAGGAACCCCACAGCTTCGGGCAGATCTTCACGGGCTGCTTCTACGACACCGTCAACAACATCTACAAGTCGCTACCCGCCCAGGACGAGGCGGCGCTCTTCTCCGCAGCGGAGACTGCGGGGCGGCTGCTGGCCGTGGCAGCCGGAAACGCCGCGCCGGAGAAACGCTTCTTCCGCGGCGCCGGCGCCCACATGATCCTCGCCGACAACGACCAGAATGGCGGCGCCAACCACCTGGCGATCCGCGACGCATTCGGGGCGCACGGCGTCGCCCTGGGCAGCTCCACGACGCTCGCTCCGACCATGGCGCTCGCAGGTCCACCCCCCACGGTCACGTCCGAGGTGGCGTCCTCGCGCGGGCTCAGCGCGAAGACCCGCTCGGATCTCTGCAAGCGCATCGGTGTGCCGAGCCGCACGCGCATCACGCTCGAACCGATGAGGATCGGCGCGACGCGCCTCGCGAAGGCACAGTTTCAGCGCGACGTCCGCCTCTCCGGAATCCACCGCAAGCTGCGGGGCGTCGTGGCGCGGTCCATCGATGCCGTCCAGCTCGGCGCCCATGGGAAGCGATGCGCCGTACTCGGCCATCTGTCCGACGGTACCGACAGCGAGGAAGAGATCTCGGCGTTCGTCGAGGGATTGATCGGTGCCGGTGCCCTGATCCTCGGGAGCCGGAAGCAGGCCGCACGCGCGCGGCGCCCCGGACCGGACCCGAAGCCGAGCCACGCCGTGCGCAAGATCGGCTCGAAGAAGCGGGTCACCCGCGTGCGGTTCTCGTGCCTCCCGCCAGGCCTGCGGTGGACACGATCGTAGGAGCGGCAGCGGGGAGGGACTCCCGCCAGCGGACCCCGGGGGAGCCCCGAGCCGGCGATCCGGGAGTGGGGCCCCCGGTGGGAACGCCAAGCTGGATGGGAGTCCGATTCTCGCCCGATCCCGACGGCTACGGGAACCGGCCTGCGGCCGCTTCCCGATCCAGTTGACCGCTTGGGCGCTGTTCTTGGGGTGAGCGAGGGGATTCGAACCCCCGGCCTCCGGGACCACAACCCGGCGCTCTAACCAACTGAGCTACGCCCACCGCAGGAGCCGATCAAGCTATCGACGGACCCCGGGGGTGTCAAACCGCACGGCGGCGCGGTCGCGGAGGCGCGCCGAGGCGATCCCGGGCCCGCGGGCCGGCCTGCTAGCCTAGCCGCGTGAGCGTCACCCACGAGGTCACCAACCAGCCGCCGCCCCTCGAGGGCGTGAACCTCTACGAGCAGGACGCGACGCTGCGCGAGGCCGTGGAGCGCGAGGGCGGCGCCTGGGGCGAGGCGCGCCTGCTCGCGTACGGCGCCCTCGCCGGGGGCGAGCTGCTGGCGCTCGGCTTCGAGGCCAACGAGAACCGGCCGGTCCTGCGCAGCCACGACCGCTACGGGAACCGGGTCGACGAGGTGCGCTTCCACCCGGCCTGGCATCGGGTGATGGAGACGGCCATCGCCCACGGCCTGCACGCGCTGCCCTGGACCGAGAGTCGGCCGGGGCGGCAGGTGGTACGCGCGGCCCTCTGCTACCTGCACGGCCAGGTGGAGTCCGGCAGCTACTGCCCACTCTCCATGACCTTCGCGGCGGTCCCCACCCTGCGCCACGAGCCCGCGCTGGCCGAGGTCTGGCTGCCGCGGATCCTCTCCGACCGTTACGACCCCCGCGCACTGCCCGCGGAAGAGAAGTCCGGCTGCACCGTGGGCATGGGGATGACCGAGAAGCAGGGCGGCTCGGACGTGCGGGCCAACACAACCCGCGCGGTCGCGCTGGCGGAGGGCGGCGCCGAGTACGCGCTCACCGGGCACAAGTGGTTCTTCTCCGCGCCCCAGAGCGACGCCTTCCTGGTGCTGGCCCAGGCTCCGCGCGGCCTCACGTGCTTCCTGCTGCCCCGCTTCCGGCCCGACGGCGACCGCAACGCCCTCCAGATCCAGCGCCTGAAGAACAAGCTCGGCAACCACTCCAACGCGTCGAGCGAAGTCGAGTTCGAGGACGCCTGGGCGCTGCGCGTGGGCGACGAGGGCCGCGGCGTCGCGAACATCCTGGAGATGGTGGCCCTGACGCGCCTCGACTGCATGATCCAGTCGTCGGCCCTGATGCGGCAGGCGCTCTCGCAGGCCACCCACCATGCCGCCTACCGGCAGGCGTTCGGCAAGAAGCTGGTGGACCAGCCGCTGATGCAGAGCGTGCTGGCGGACCTGGCCGTGGAGTCCGAGGCGGCGCTGGCCCTCACCCTGCGCGTGGCGCGCGCCGTCGAGGAGGGCGAGGAGGATCTCCACGCCGCCGGGTTCGCGCGCATCGCCACCGCGGTGGGAAAGTACTGGATCTGCAAGCGCACGCCGATGCAGGTGAACGAGGCCCAGGAGTGCCTCGGGGGCGCGGGCTACGTGGAGGAGTCGATCCTGCCGCGCCTCTACCGCGAGGCGCCGCTGCTCTCGATCTGGGAAGGCTGCGGCAACATCCAGTGCCTGGACGTGCTGCGCGCCGCGGTGCGCGAGCCGGAGGCGCTCGAGGCCTTCGCGGCCGAGGTGGCGCTCGGCGAGGGCCTGGATCCCCGCGCCGACCTGGCCATCCGGCGCATGCGCGAGTCGCTGGCCGATTCCGAGGAGGCGGAGCGCCGGGCGCGCGCCAGCGTCGAGCGCATGGCGCTGGCGCTCCAGGCCTCGCTGCTGCTGCGGGCCGGGAACGACGCCGTGGCGGAGACCTTCCTGTCGCGGCTCGAGGACGGCGCCGGGCGGCTCTTCGGAACGCTGCCCGCCTCGGTCGACGCCCGCGCCCTCGCGGAGCGGGCCCGCCCCCGCCTCGCGAGCGCCTGACCCGCAGACCCCGGCGTCAGGCCACCTTGACGGTCTCGGGCAGCTTGCGCGTCAGGATGTCGGCCGCCTCCTCGACCATCTCTTCCACGATGCGGGCGGCCGGCTTCACGTCGTCGATCAGCCCCGCCACCTGGCCCGCGAACGGCCCCACGTACTCCACGTTTCCCGCCCGGTTGAACATGTCCACGACCGCGGACGCCAGCACCACCTGGACCGGGAAGCGCAGCGGCTCGAGACCGGACTCCTCCCACAGGTCGTGGAAGCGATTGTACGTGGCGCGCGAGGTCTTGCCCGTGTAGATCGTGGTGCGGCGCGTGTCCTCGTCGCCGGCGTTCACGATCGCCTGCTTCTGGATGTCGAGCGCCCCGCCTTCTTGCGAGCACAGGAAGCGCGTGCCGACCCAGACTCCGACGCAGCCCATGGCGAGCGCGGCGGCCAGCCCGCGACCGTCGCCGATGCCGCCGGCCGCCAGCACGGGCGTCGGCGCCGCCGCGTCGATCGCCTGGGGCCACAGCGCCATCGAGCCGATGCGTCCCGTGTGCCCGCCCGCCTCGTGGCCCTGGGCCACCACCAGGTCGGCCCCCGATTGGGCGATGCGCCCGGCGTTCTTCGCATTGCCCGAGATGCCCAGCACCTTCATGCCGGCGGCGTGAGCCGCCTCGACCATGAACCCCGGGTTGCCGAGCCCCGCGCAGAAGAGCGGCACGCCCTCCTCGATGCACGCCTCGACGGCGGCGTGGGGGCGCGAGGTCGTGGTGCCGCCGCTGATGACGGCTTCGGTGTCGGGCAGCCCGAGCTCGTCCTTCACCTTCTGGAGCCACTCGCGGTGAGCCGCCGGCAGCGCGTTCAGCGCATCGGCCAGCGGGATCTGGCGCGCGCTCTCGGCGGGTGCGTCGCCAGCCGCCACGGTTGCGGCCGGCAGCAGCACGTCCACGCCGAAAGGCCGACCGGTGAGCTTGCGGATCTCGCGAATCGCCTCGCGCATCCCTTCCACCGTGTAGCCCGCGCCGCCCAGCACGCCGAGGCCACCGGCCTCCGAGACGGCCACCACCAGCTCGACCGGGGCTCCGGTCTTCTCCCCGATCAGACTCGGTCCCATGCCGGCGCTCAGGATCGGGTACTCGATGCCCAGCATGTCGCAGAGCGGTGTGCGCAGCATTCTCTTCGCCACGATCGTTCCTCCAGTGGGGTCTCAGTCGGCTTCGGGGAGCCGTCCCTGCTCGCGGGCGAGCGCGAGCTCGTCTTCGTAGCGGGGATTCGGCCGGCAGACGTGCTTCGACGTGCCGGTGGAAAGCAGCGTCCCGTCCTCGCTCCAGATGCGCGACACGCAGCCCACGACGCCGTCGTTCGCGAGCGGCACGTAGCCGTCCGCCAGCATCCAGGTCTCCTCGGGCGCGAAGCGATGGAACTGCACCGTCAGGTCCAGGTTGGGCATCAGGTACTCGTGGGGCCAGCCGTGGGCGGCGATCGTGGCGCTAAAGCCCGGGAAGTCGAGCCAGAAGAGCTGGCGCGCGGCGTCCGCGTGGCGGTCCGGAATCGGCGTGTCGGTGAAGCGCAGCCAGGTGCGGGAGACGGGGTCGCCGGGCGGCTGGTTCCAGCGGGTCGGGCGCCCCTCCATGCTGCGCCAGATGGGAAACCACTCGTCGTAGTTGTCCGCCAGCTCCTGGTAGCCCTGGAGCTCGCCCGGGGGCTTCACGGCGGGCGGCGCGCCGACGTCGTGCTCGTAGCCGCGCAGGCCGTCGTCCACCATCCAGGTCGTGGACGCGAGCAGCATGCGCTCCCCCTGCACCACGTCCACGCGCAGCGACTCGGCGCGCTTGCCGCCGCCGAGGAACGCGAGGCGCAGCTCCACGGGCGCGAACTCGCCCACGGCCAGGAAGTGGCAGTGGAAGCTCGCGGGCCGCGGCAGCCGGCTGCGCATCATGGCGGCCCGCAGGGCGATCGACGCCAGGTAGCCGCCGTTCGGCCCCCACACGGCCCAATTCGGGGAGAGCTCCGCGCGCCCGCGGTCCGGATCGCTCGCGTCGATCTCGACCCGGCCGTCGGCCAGGAAGTCCGCCATGGACCCACTCTACTGGATCCGGAGCTTCTGCTGCGGCCCCGGGCTCAGTCGGTGCCGGCGTCCCCGGCGGGGACGGGGTCCCGGTAGGCCTCGAAGAGGTACTGGAGCACCATGCGGTGGGTGTTGAAGAACGAGCCGTTCAGCGCGATGGCACAGCGCATCATCTCGCGCATCCGCTGCGGCTGCTCGTAGTAGCAGGGCAGTACCGCGTTCTCGAGCTTCGCGTACAGCTCGTCGGCGTGCAGGTCGTCGAGCTCCTCGGGCTCCAGCTGGTGCCCGTCGCCGTCTTCGCCGATCGCCCAGCCCGTCACACCCTCGACGCAGCCCTCGACCCACCAGCCGTCCATGACGCTCAGGCTCGGCACCCCGTTCAGGGCCGCCTTCATGCCGCTGGTGCCCGACGCCTCGAGGGGCGGGACGGGCGTGTTGAGCCACACGTCCACGCCCGCCACCATCAGGCGCCCGAGCTCCATGTCGTAGCCCGGGAGGAAGGCCAGCTCGAGGTCGTCCTCGCGGCCCCCCGACTCCCGGGTGATGCTGCGGATCAGATCCTGCCCCTCCTCGTCGTCGGGATGGGCCTTGCCGGCGAAGACCAGCTGGATGGGACCCCGCCGGGCGGCGAGCCGCCGCAGCCGATCCAGGTCCCGCAGGATCAAGGTGGGCCGCTTGTAGGCGGTGGCACGGCGGGCGAAGCCCAGGGTGAGCCGGTTCGGGTCCCAGGTGCGGCCGGTGGTGTTGCGGACGGCGTCGAGCAGCATCTGCTTCGCCTCGGCGTGCGCGTAGGCGATCTCGTCCGGGTCGAGGGCGATCAGCCCCCGCAGACAGTTGGAGTCGCGCCGCCAGTCGGGAATGTGGCGGTCGAAGAGAGCCTGGAACGGAGGCGAGGTCCAGCTCGCCGCGTGCACCCCGTTGGTGATGGCGCGGATCGGGTAGCCCGGGAACATGTCCCGGGAGACCTCCCCGTGGCGCATCGCCACACCGTTCACGAACCCCGCCGACTCCAGCGCCAGGGAGGTCATGTTCAGCTCGCCGCCGACCCCGAGCCGCCCCAGGCGCGCGCAGGCGTCGGAGCCCAGGAGCTCCGCCGCCAGCGAGCTGGGGAAACGATCGTGTCCCGCCGGCACCGGGGTGTGGGTGGTGAAGACGCAGCGCGGCCGGACGCGGTCGATGGCGGCCGCCAGGTCGAGCCCGTCCGGGCTCCCCATCTCTTCTTCCAGCAGCGCGAGCACCGCCAGCGCCGCGTGGCCCTCGTTCAGGTGGAAGCGGTCGATGGCATCGTGGCCCAGGGCCCGCAGCATCCGGACGCCCCCGATCCCGAGCACGATCTCCTGGCAGAGCCGGTAGCGATCGTCGCCGCCGTAGAGGGTGTCGGTGAAGCGCCGCACATCGGGGGGGTTTTCGGGCAGATCGGTGTCCAGCAGATAGACCGGCACTTCGTGCCCGCTCGCGCCCCGGATGCGGCACAGCCAGGCCCGCAGCGTGACCGGCGTGTCCGCCACGCTGACCTTGACCCTGGGCTCCAGCAGCTCCAAGTGGCTCTCGGGGCGCCACTCGGCGGGCAGCGCGTGCTGGTCGCCGTCCGGGCCGATCTCCTGGCGGAAGTAGCCGCTCCGATGCACCAGGGTGACGGCCACCATGTCGAGCGCCAGATCTGCCGCGGAGCGCAGCGTGTCGCCGGCCAGGACGCCGAGCCCGCCCGAGTAGGTCGGGAACTCGGGCTCCAGGCAGATCTCCATCGACAGGTAGGCGACGTGTAGACTCACGTGTTCGCTTGCCTCGTAATGTCAGGTAAGCGACACGCCGCACTCCGGCGCCCGCTCACCCCCCGAGCCGGATCATATAGGCAACGGAAGCTTCTGGCGAGCACCCTTGTCTCACTTGACGCGTTTCGCCCGAGGCGAAGTTCCCCGACCCGCAGCGGGTCGCAGAGGATCTGTCGCGGCCGGGCGTGAAAAAGTGGCGTCGTGTCGCAAAAAGCATCGCACGAAGGCCCCATGTGCCGTAAGATGCCGCCCTTCCCGATCGGCCTCCACCGACGGGAAGACCCCGTTTGACAGGGAACGTTCGGCACGCAGCTTGAATCAAACGGTCGCGGTACGCGGCCACATTCAAGGACCCCCCGTGCAGTTCCACATCCTCTCCTTCGAAGGGCCGGACCGCTATTCGCGCGCCGGCGGTCTGGCAACCCGGGTCGACGGGTTGGCCGAGACCCTGGTCTCGCTCGGCTACGAGACCCACCTCTGGTTCCTCGGCGACCCCAACCTGCCCGGCAGCGAGCAGCGCGGGCAGCTCCACCTCCATCGCTGGTGCCAGTGGGTGAGCCGGCACCATCCGGAGCGCGTCTACGCCGGCGAGCTGGGCAAGAAGGCCGAGTATAACGCCTCCCTGCCGCCGTACCTGGTCGAGAGGGCCATCCTGCCCCACGTCCGGGAGGGCGGCCGCGCCGTGGTGATGGCGGAGGAGTGGCAGACGGTGGACGCCGTCCTCCATCTCCACTGGCTGCTGCGCTACCGGGGCATCCGCGAGCGGGTCACGATGCTCTGGAACGCCAACAACACCTTCGGCTTCGATCAGATCCCCTGGCCCGAGCTGGCGTCGGCCGCGCGGATCACCACCGTGAGCCGCTACATGAAGCACCGGATGGGCGAGTGGGGGGTCGAGGCCTCCGTCATCCCCAACGGCCTGGGCGCCGAGGCGTTCGACGTGCCGCCCCGAGGGGCGGTGGCGGCGCTCCGCAGCCGCTTCCGCGACCGCACGGTGGTCAGCAAGATGGCGCGCTGGGACCCGGACAAGCGCTGGGTCGAGAGCGTGCGGATGGTCGCGGAGATGAAGCGGCAGAACTGGCGCCCGCTGCTGCTGGCCCGCGGGGGCGCGGAGCAGTACGGCGAGGCCGTGCTGCGCGAGGCACACGCGCTCGGCCTACGGGTCGTCGACCGCGCCTGGGAGAAGCCGGGAGCGGAGGGCCTCATGTCCGCGGTGCGCGATGTGGGTGATGCGGACATCGTGAACCTGCGCTCGCACGTGGACCCCGAGGCCCGCCGGGTGCTCTTCCGGTCCACCGATGCGGTCCTGGCCAACAGCGGGCACGAGCCCTTCGGGCTGGTCGGCCTCGAGGCCATGGCGGCCGGGGGCATCACCTGCACCGGCTGCTCGGGCGAGGACTACGCCGTCCCCGGGCAGAACGCCCTGGTGCTGGAGACGGGGGAGCCCCGCGAGTTCATGAGCCTCTACCGGCGTCTACGCGGCCGCGAGGACGAGGTGCGCCGCCTGCGCCGCGCCGGCCAGGCCACCGCCCGCCGCTACGCCTGGCCCAACGTGGCGCAGGGCGTCCTCCTCCCCCGGGTCGAGCTCGGCCACGAGGCCGGGTAACCCACACCGCCCCTAGCCGCGCCGCGCTGGCCACGTCGACGGAGGCCGAGGCCGCAAGCGGCGGCCGCCGCCGCGCGCAGCGGTCTCAGCGACAGCGCCAAGCAAGCTGGGAAGTCGGCTTCAGCCGACTTCCGATCCTTCTCTTTCCGCAGCCGAGCGAAGTTCATCGGAGTTGCCGCCGACGCTCCGAAATCGCCCCCAAGCAAGCCCGCGCCGTGGCGCTCCGCCACAGCTCGTCCAGCGAGAGGCGGAGGCGCCGGGTCCAGCTCGCGTGGCGCTCGGGGGGCACGCCCGGGAGGTTCACGGGCTCGCGCTCGCCCGCCAGATCGTCGAGTGCGAGGCCGACCAGCGCGGCAGGCGTGGCGCACAGGAAGGCGGTCACGGCCGCGGCCAGCTCGGCCTCGCTCGGCGCGTCCGCGTCGAGCCAGCCGTCGGCGCGCAGCCGCTCCACCAGGGCGCGGCGCTCTCTGGCCCGCTCGACGCGCGCGTGCTCGAGCGACGCGTCATCCGGGAGCTGCCCGGCGCGCCGGCGGAGCTCGAGATCCGCCTCCCCGACCAGCGCCGCCAGCGGCGGCAGGTCGTGGGTGTTGGCCGTCACCAGGCAGCGCCGCGGGTAGCGGTCCGCCGACCGGAACGCCTCGCCGTCCCGTTCGAAGAGCAGCACCCGCGACGACAGGATGCCGCGCTCGCCCAGCTGCTCGGCGAAGCCCTCGGGCACGGTGCCGAGGTCTTCGCCGATCACGACCGCCCCGTGGCGCCGGCTCTCGAGGGCGACGAGCCCGAGTAGCTCGTCGTCCGGGTAGCGGACGTACGCTCCCTCGGCGGGCGGGCGGCCCTCGGGAATCCAGAAGAGCCGGTTCAGGCTCATGGCGTGGTCGAGACGCAGCGCGCCGGCGTGCCGGAAGCCCGCCCGCAGCAGGCGCAGCCAGAAGCGATGGCCGTCGCGGCGCAGGGCAGCCGGGTCGGCCGGCGGAAATCCCCACTCCTGGCCCTCGCGGGAGAAGGCGTCCGGCGGCGCGCCGACGCGCACGCCCCGCAGCAGCAGCCCCGGGAACGCCCAGGCGTCGCTTCCGCCCGGATCGCTCCCGAGGGCCAGGTCCGTGTAGAGGCCCAGGCCGAGGCCGGCCTCACGGGCCTCGCGCGCCGCCTCCCCCAGCTGGCGATCGAGCTCGAACTGGATCCACGCGTGGCGCTCCACCGCCGCGGGGTGCGCGTCGCGGAACGCGCGCACCCCGCCCGCGGCGGGCGACCGCAGGGCCTCGGGCCAGGCGCGCCAGTCGCGCCCGCGGCCCTCGGCCGCGAAGTGGTCCGCCAGCGCCCCGAACGTCGCGAACTCGTCGAGCGCGGAGCCCTGCTCCGCGCGAAAACGCCCGAAGGCGCGCGCCCGCTCCTCTCCGCAGACACCGGCGGCGAACGCCCGGTGGAGCGGCTCCAGGATCTCGTCCAGCGCCTTGCCGACGCCGCCGGCATCCAGCCGCTCGGACGCCCGCAGGCGCGCCAGCCGGGCCCGGAAGGCGTCGCTCTCGATCCGACGGCGGGCCTCCGGACACCGGGCCAGCTCCGGGATGCCTTCGGGATCCAGGTAGAGAGGGTGTCGGAAGAGTCGGCTCGAGGGGACGTACGGGCAGACGGCCCCGGGCGGGAGCGCGTGCAGCGGATTCAGGCCCACGAAGGCCGCGCCCTCGAAGCCTGCCCGGCGCGCGAGCGCAACCAGGTCGCCCAGGTTGCCGAAGCCCCAGTTGGCGTCCGAGCGCAGGCTGTAGAGGTTGGTCCAGATGCCGAACGCCACGCCCTCGCCCAGGCGCTCCTCCACCGTGGTGCAATGGGCGGGGACGACGTAGCGCTGCTGCCGCAGCTCCAGCGATCCGCCGGGCCCGCTCGGGCGGACCGTGATCGCGTAGCGGCCTCGTCCCAGCTCGGGCAGCTCGACCTCGCCGGCGGCGTCGACGTCCGCCTCACCGTCGAAGCCCGCCCCCTCCTCCGCCTCGATCGTGAGGGCCACGCGAGCGGCGCGATCCTCGCCCCGAAGCGCGAGCCGACGCGCCTCGGGCCGTCCCGCCACCACCACCTGCAGGGGCTCGAGCCGCGCGGCCGCGCGCTCGGCCTCGAGCGCGGCCAGCGCGCGACCCGCCGCTGCCTCCCAGCTGGCGTCGAAGCCCATGGCCGCCAGCAAGGCCTCGTGCGTCGCGTCTGCCGTGGCGACCCAGCTCCGATCGAGCGCGGAGTGGTAGCCGTCGAGGATCCCCGCACGCTCGGCCAGCGCCCGGAGCGCCGGTCGCTCGCTCACTCCACGGGCTCCCGCTCGAGCACCAGCGCGCACAGCGGCGGCAGCACGAGCGAGAGCGACTGCTCCTCGCCGTGACTGGGAACGGGCTCGGCGACGGCGCGGCCGCGGCGCGGATGGCCGCTGCCCCCGAAGCTCCCGTCGTCGCTGCACAGGATCTCTCGCCACCTGCCGGAATGCGGGACGCCGATCCGGTAGTCGTGGCGAGGCTCCGGGGTCAGGTTCAGGACCACCACGAGCTCGTCGTCGAAGAAGCGCCGCAGGTAGACCAGCACCGACTGCTCGTGGTTGGCGCAGTCGATCCAGCGGAAGCCCTCGGGCGAGGGGTCGCTGCGCCACAGGCAGGGATGCTCCCGGTAGAGTGCGCCCAGGGACTCGAGGAAGCGTGCGAATCCGGCGCGCTGCGGGTCCCGGGCCAGCTCCCAGTCGAGGGAGCGCGACGCGTCCCACTCCTCCCAGGGCGCGAGCTCGGTCCCCATGAAGAGGACCTTCTTGCCCGGCCGCGTGTACTGGTAGGCCAGCAGCGCGCGCAGGTTCGCGAACTGCTGCCACGGGTCGCCCGGCATCTTCGCGAGCAGCGAGCCCTTGCCGTGCACGACCTCGTCGTGGGAGAGCGGCATCACGAAATGCTCCGTGTGCTCGTAGAGGGAGGCGAAGCTGAGGTCGTTCTGGTGCCAGCGGCGGTGGATCGGCTCGCGCCCGAAGTAGCCGAGGGTGTCGTGCATCCAGCCCAGGTTCCACTTCAGGTGGAAGCCGAGGCCCCCCTCGTCGACCCCGCGCGAGACGCCGGGCCAGGCGGTGGACTCCTCGGCGACGGTGATGCAGCCGGGGCACTCCTCGCGCACGGCCTGGTTCAGCTCGCGCAGGAAGCTGACGGCCTCCAGGTTCTCGCGGCCGCCGTGGAGGTTGGGCAGCCAGTCGCCCTCCTTGCGGCTGTAGTCGCGGTAGAGCATCGAGGCCACGGCGTCGATCCGCAGGCCGTCCAAGTGGTACTCGCGCAGCCAGAAGAGGGCGCTGGCCACCAGGAAGTTCCGCACCTCGTTGCGGCCGAAGTCGAAGACCAGCGTGCCCCAGTCGGGATGCTCTCCCATCCTCGGGTCCGCGTACTCGAAGAGCGGCTCGCCGTCGAAGCGGCGCAGTGCGAAGTCGTCGCGCGGGAAGTGGGCCGGCACCCAGTCGAGGAGCACGCCGATCCCGCCGCGATGGCAGACGTCCACGAAGGCGCGGAAGTCGTCGGGGTCTCCGTGGCGGTGCGTCGGCGCGAAGTAGCCGCTCACCTGGTAGCCCCAGGAGAGGTCGAACGGGTGCTCGGTGACGGGCAGAAGCTCCAGGTGGGTGAAGCCGAAGCGTTGGGCGTGCGCGACCAGCGCCTCGGCCAGCTCGCGGTAGCCCAGGAGCCCCCCGTCCGGACGCCGCCGCCACGACCCGAGGTGCACCTCGTAGATGCAGATCGGCTCGTGCAGCGGGTCGCGGCTGCGCGCGTCCAGCCACTTCTGGTCGCCCCAGGCGAAGTCGCTGGGACAGCCGAAGACGCGGGAGGCGCACTCCGGCGGGGGCTCCATCCAGAAGGCGAAGGGATCGGTCTTCGGACGCAGCGATCCGTCGCGCGTCTTGATCTCGAACTTGTAGGGTGCACCGCGAGCCACCCCGGGCACGAAGAGCTCGAAGATCCCGGACGGGCTGATCCGGCGCATGGGAAGGCGCCGCCCGTCCCAGTGACAGAAGTCGCCCACCACGCTGACCCGACGCGCGTGGGGAGCCCAGACCGCGAAGCGGACGCCGTCGACGCCGTCGAGCGTCTGCGGGTGGGCGCCCAGCACCTTCCAGAGCGTGCGGTGGGTGCCCTCGGCGAAGAGGTAGAGATCGACGTCGCCCAGGCTCACCGGGAAGCGGTAGGGATCCTCCGCCTCCCAGCTCGTGCCGTCCGGAAAGCGGAAGCGGACGCGGTAGCGCGGCGGCTCGGCGCCGCGCACCACCGCCTCGAAGAGGCCCGGCGTGTCCGTCGCCTCGAGTGGCCGGGCGCTCCCGTCAGCAGGCAGGATCTCCGCCGCGCGTGCCTCCGGGTGCCAGACCCGCACCCGCCAGCGGGACGCGCCGACGGCGTGGATCCCCAGCAGGCGCTGCGGCTCCGCCGCATCGCCCGCGGCCAGGGCCGCCCGCGCCCTGGCTTCATCGCTCGGGGCGAGCGGCGTCAACGCGGCTCCCGGTAGCTTAGGAGGCTGGCGCTGCGCGGCGGGATGCGAACGCTCGCGCCACGCAGCCGCCGCTCGACGCTCCCCGCGGAGCAGAGCGTGTGGCGCCACACCCCGGGCGCCTCGCGAACGGGCAGATGGAAGCGGACCCCGCGCACGCTGGCGTTGAAGATCACCAGCAGCGTCTCCGTCGCCACCGCATGTCCCTCCGCGTCCTCCTCGGGATTGCGCTCGCGCGGGATCAGCATGCCCAGCGCGCGCACCCCCTCGTCGTGCCAGTCGGGCGGCTTCATCTCCTGCCCGTCGGGCCGGAGCCAGATCACGTCCTTCTCGCCACCCGCAGGATCGGCCTCGCCCGAGAAGAAATGCCCGCGGCGGAGCAGCGGCGTTCCGGCGCGCAGGTCCAGCACGCGGCGCACGAAGGCCAGGAAGTCGCGGCGCTCGTCGTCCAGGTCCCAGTCCAGCCACGTGATGGCGTTGTCCTGGCAGTAGGCGTTGTTGTTGCCGCGCTGGGTCCGGCCCAGCTCGTCGCCGTGGAGGAGCATGGGGACGCCCTGGGAGAAGGCCAGGGTGGCCACGAGGCTCCGCATGACCCGCGCGCGCACGTGCTCGATGGAATCCGAGTCCGTCGGACCCTCTGCACCCCAGTTGCGGCTCCAGTTGGCGTCGTGACCGTCGTGGTTCTGCTCGCCGTTGGCCTCGTTGTGCCGGTGCTCGTAGCTCACCAGGTCGCGCAGGGGGAAGCCGTCGTGACTCGTGATGAAGTTGGCGCTGGCGAAGGGCGTGCGGTCTCCGGGCTGGAAGATCTCGGCGCTCCCCGAAACCGCCGCCGCAAAAGCACCGTGCATCCCCGGATCGCCGCGCCAGAAACGCCGCACTGCGTCGCGGTAGGAGTCGTTCCACTCCGACCAGCTCCCGCGGAAGGCGCCGAGCTGGTAGCCGTGCGGACCCACGTCCCACGGCTCCGCGATGAGCTTCACGTCGGCCAGCACCGCGTCCTGCTCGAGGGCGGAGAAGAAGCCCGTCAGGTCGAGCTTGCCGCCGGGGCGGCGCGCCAGCGCAGGCGCCAAGTCGAAGCGGAAACCGTCCACGTGCATCTCGCTCACCCAGTAGCGGAGGCTGTCCAGGATGAGCTGGCGCAGTTGGGGATCGGCCGCGTTCAGGGTGTTGCCGCAGCCGGTGTAGTCGGCGTAGCGGGACGCGTCGGCGGGGTCGCGGTGGTAGTAGCCCCGGTCGTCGAGCCCGCGCCACGAGAGCGTCGGGCCGCCGGGACCGCCCTCGGCAGTGTGGTTGTAGACCACGTCGAGCAGCACTTCGATCCCCGCAGCGTGGAGCGCCCGCACCATGCTCTTGAACTCCACCACCTGCTCGCCCCGGTCGCCGCTGGCGAAGCGCGGATCCGGAGCGAAGAAGCCGAGCGTGTTGTAGCCCCAGTAGTTGCGGAGGCCCAGCTCGACGAGCCTGCGCTCCGACACGGAGTGATGCACGGGAAGCAGCTCGACCGCGGTCACACCGAGCGAGCGCAGGTGCTCGAGGATGGGCTCCGAGGTCAGCGCCCGATACGTGCCGCGGTCCGCCTCCGGCACGTCGGGGTGAAGCCAGGTCAGCCCCTTCACGTGGCACTCGTAGATCAGCGTGCGGCTCCAGGGCGTGCGGGGCGGACGGTCGTCGCCCCACGGAAAGGAGGGATCCACGACGACCCCGCGCGGCACGAAGGGCGCGCTGTCCCGCGGGTCGCGGGCGCCGTCCTCGGTCTCGCCGGCCAACGCGTCGCCCCAGCGCAGGGGACCGGAGAGGGCCAGCGCGTAGGGATCGACCAGGAGCTTCGCCGGGTTGAAGCGCAGGCCCGCGTCCGGGTCCCAGGGCCCGTCCACCCGGTAGCCGTAGAGCTGCGGCGGGCGCACGTCCGGCAGGTACCCGTGCCACACGCCGTGAGTGTGGTGGGTGAGAGGGATCTCGCGGCTCGGCCGGACCGCGCCAGCGTCGTCGAACAGGCACAGGCGCACCGCCGTGGCGTCAGGGCTGGCCAAGGCGAAGTGGGTGCCGCGTCCGTCCCAGTGCGCTCCTAGAGGATGGGGCTGTCCCGGCCAGACGCGCACTCCCGTTGCCTCTCTCCCTGCCCTCGGGTCCCGGGAAATGGGCCCGCCGGACGCTCGCTGAGGATAGCGCGCGGGCGTCCCGGCCCGTCAGGCAGCGCGAGGCGCGCTAGGGAGACGACGGACTGCCGCGCGGCCGGCGCGTCCGCGGCCTGCCGGCGGCCGGCTTGCGCGCGGCCTTCTTGGACGAGGCCGCCTTGGCCTTCGCCCCGCCGGCCCTCTCGGAAGAGGCCGCCTTGGCCTTCGCCCGACCGGCCTTCTTCGCAGCGCGCCGCTTCGGCGCCCCGACGGCGAGATCGCTCTCGGCCCGAAGCCAGTGATCCAGGGCTCGTCCCTCGGGCCGGCCCTCGCTCTCCCAGATGCAGTAGGCGCGCTCCGCCACCTGGGCGGGTGCCGCGCAAGGCTTCTCTACCATGGCTTTCCTCGGGGTGGACGCCTGTCGTAGGCGCCCGTTGGACATCCTATCATTCCAATGCTTGCCACGCGCGACTGTCGGCCGCACGACGCCCGCGAGGGTGCTTCGGGCCCCATGCTTCGAGGATGCCCATGGCCATGACCTACGCCAGCCCCGGCGCCGAGGATCTCCGCCTGGCTGCAGACCAGCTTGCGGCCCGGCTGCCTTCGGCCCTGGCTCCCTTCGCCCGCATCGCCTTCAACTACCGTTGGTGCTGGACCGCGGGCGGGGCGGGCCTCTTCGCCGCCATCGACGCCCACCGCTGGGAGGCCTGCGGGCGCAACCCCGTGCGCCTGCTTCAGGAGGCGCCCACGGGGGCACTCGAACAGGCCGCCGGCGACCGCCAGCTCACCCGGCGCGTCTACTCCCTGGAGGAATGCATCGCGGTGGAGGCCAGCCAGCCCACGCAGGTGGACGGATTCGACTCGACGCACCCCGTGGCCTTCCTGTGCGCCGAGTACGGCGTGCACGCCTCGCTGCCCGTCTACGCCGGCGGACTGGGGGTCCTGGCGGGCGACCTGGTGAAGGCGGCGTCGGACATGGGCCTTCCCTTCGTCGCCGTCGGCCTCCTCTACGGCCAGGGCTACTTCCGGCAGCGGATCGACATCTCGGGCTGGCAGAACGAGTACTGGGTCCCGAGCGACCCGCCGCGTCTCCCGGGCGCGCCGGTGACCCTGGACGGGGTCGAGCCCATGAAGATCCGCGTGCCGATCCGGGGCCGGGAGGTAGCGGTCCAGATCTGGCGCTTTGCCATCGGACGCGTGCCGCTCTTCCTGCTCGACACGGACGTCTCCGATAACGAGCCGGTGGACCGCTGGATCACGTCGCGCCTCTACGTGGGCGACCGCGACACGCGTCTGGCCCAGTACGCGCTGCTCGGGATCGGCGGCGTGCGGGCGCTCCGGGCCATGGGAATCGAGCCGGCGGTGTACCACCTGAACGAGGGGCACCCGGCCCTGGCGCCCCTCGAGCTGGCAGCGGAGGCGGTGGCCGCGGGAGCCGCGTTCGAAGACGCCTTCGAGTCCGCGCGCGCCCGGACCGTCTTCACCACCCACACACCGGTCCCGGCCGGGAACGAGAGCTACGCGCCCGAGGAGATGACGCGCGTCTTCGCCGGGCTGGACGAGCGGCTCGGGACGGACTGGGACACGCTGCTCTCCCTGGCGCGCGTCCACGCGGCGAACCGGGAGGAGCCGCCGGGAATGACCGCCCTCGCACTCCGCGCCAGCCGCGCGCGGAACGGCGTCAGCCTGCGTCACGGCGGCGTCGCCCGGCGGATCTGGCGCCCGGTGTTCGGCGCCGGGACCGACGACGAGGTGCCGATCGGGCACGTCACCAACGGCGTGCACCTCCCGACCTGGATGGCAGACCCGCTCCGCGCGCTCCTGGACGCGCAGCTGGGCGAGGGCTGGCAGGCGCGGACGACCGAGCCGGAGACCTGGGACCGGATCGCGGACCTGCCCGACGCCGAGCTGTGGCGGGCCCGCTGCGAGCTCCGCGGGAAGCTCGTGGACTACGTGCGCGAGCGGGCGACCCTCGATCGCCTCTCCCGGGGCGAGGCCGCCGACTACGTGGAGCAGGCCCAGCGCGCCTTCGACCCCGACCGCCTCACCATCGGCTTTGCCCGCCGCCTGGCGACCTACAAGCGGCTCTACCTGATGAACCGGGACCTCGGCCGGGCGCTCAAGCTGCTGCGGGAGCCGAATCCCATCCAGATCCTGCTGGCCGGCAAGGCGCATCCCTCCGACGACGGCGCCAAGCGCGTGGTCCAGGAGCTCTTCGGCGCCCGGCGCGCCCCCCGCGTGGGCGAGCGCATCGCCTACCTGCACGACTACGACATGGGGATGGCGGCGTTCCTGATCGCCGGCTGCGACGTCTGGGTGAACCTGCCGCGCCCGCCCCTCGAGGCCAGCGGCACCAGCGGCATGAAGGCCGCCATGAACGGCGTCCTCAACCTGAGCGTCCTCGACGGCTGGTGGGCAGAGGGGTACGACGGAAGCAACGGCTGGGCCATCTCGGGCGACGAGGACCCGGACCACGAGGCCCAGGACGCGCGCGACGCCGGGACGCTCCTCGATCTGCTGGAGAAGGAGGTGATCCCGCTCTTCTACGACCGCGACGCCGACGGCGTGCCGCGCGGCTGGATGCAGCGGGCCAAGGCCGCCATCCGCACCGCCGGCCTCCAGTTCAGCGCGCGCCGCATGCTGCGCGACTACGTGGACCGCGCCTACCGCGTCGAGCCCTGAGCAGAAGCGGGCGCCATCAACCCAGCACCGTGTCGACGAGCCTCTCGACCAGTGCCCCGCCGAGCCACGATCCCACCGGGATCAGCGTGTACATGAAGAAACGAATCCGCGTACCGGACTCGAAGGGCCACTCCTTGACGCCCTCTACGAAGGATCGATACGCGAGCAGGTCCAGGACGAGCCCCGGCTTCCGCGAGCCGCTCTCGACCACGGCGTTGCGTACGACACGAAGATCAGCATCGACCTTGGCCAGAGCGACCTGCTTCGCCTGCCGGATCCTCGCGCGAACGCCGCGCACGGGAATCAGCAGCCCCAGCGTGGCAACGACCAGCGTCAAGGCGAAGAACGGGACGAGCACGGCATACCAGGCATAGACGGCGCTCGAGAAGGGAAACACCGACTCCAGCAGCGCATAGAGCGAGAGTCCGCCGATCCAGGTGAGCGCCGTCCGGAGTCCGATCCGGCCGAGGCGGTGGAGTGGCGCCAGATCCAACAGGTCGATGCGCGCGCCATCCGGCAAGCCCGCCGCCGTCCCACCTGCCGCCGCAAGCGTGAGATAGCCGGCCCGACCCATGAGCCACAGTGCAAGCGCAACGAGAAGGAACTCCCCTTCCCAGCCCGCCGACAGTCCAGCGAATCCGAAATGGAGCACCGCGGCGGCCAGGCCGGCTGCGACCACACCGAGTGCTCCGGCATAGCGGCTCTCGCGAACGATCGACGCGCTCCAGGTGGGGCGGTCCATGTCCGTCGGCGCAAGCGCGGCGGTCTGCGTTTCTGCGATGAATGCCGCCGTTTCTCGGGCGGCGTATCGCGAGAGCGCCCAGAAGCTCCAGAGCGCGTAGCCGATGATGATCGAGAACGCGACCGCGCCCCTGGATGCCGGATGGAGGCCCTCGCCGACTTCGCTCCACAGTGGATTTCCGGCGATGCTCTGGTAGCCGGCGAAGGCGGCGAGCAGGACGAGCACGACGAGCAGGCTCGCGACGCTCGCCGGCCCAGGGATGCGGGAGACCAGCTCGATCTCCCAGGGCGCGACGTTCGACTCGAGCGGAAGCTGGCTGTCCTTCTCGGGCATTGCCGTTCTCTCGCGCAGCGAGGCTGAGCCGTGGCGCAAGAGTACCTTCATCATCTCCCGGTGGCGGCAACCCTGCCCGACAGACCCGACGGGCGCATCGAGCCGTTCGCGCAACCCCCCGCCACGCGGTAGCTTTCTCCCTGCGCCCCGGTAGCTCAGGTGGATAGAGCGGCTGCCTTCTAAGCAGCATGTCGGGGGTTCGAGTCCTCCCCGGGGCGCCAGGGAACCCCGCCGGCCACCACGGGTTTTCTTTTTCGCGCGGCGCGGCGTTCGCGGCGACTTCTGGAGAGGAGCCGTATAGGGCCGTCGGGGGTCGCCGCTCAACGCATCCGCGTAGCCCGTCGTCTCCGTCGGCAGGAAGGCCGACCTCCGGTCGCTTTATCCTTGCTTTCCATGGATCTGCTCGGCCGAGTCTCAGAAGGTGTAGCGGAGCACCATGAAGACCTCGTCGCGCTCTGAGATCGCCGTGAGACCCTCGTAACGCGTGTCGATGTCGAACGAGGTCTGGGTGTCGAAGAGCTGAGCGGGGTAGCGAGCGATCCGGTTGGTCCCGGGCCTTCCGAAGAAGCCGAGCACGCCCAGACTCACCGAGAACGCCTCGGTCGCCCGGTAGGTGAACTGGGCCACCAGACCGCCGGAAGTTGTCGAGAAGTCGTGCACGTAGACCAGGCTCGAGAGCAGGCGGTCCTGGAAGTAGCCGGTGATGACCGCGAACGTGGCCAACACCGACACGGGGCCGCTGATGTCGAAGCTCGCATCGTGGCCCGGGATGTAACGGAGGAACACCTGGCTGTTCAGGAGGAAGGTCCGGTTGGCGTTCAGGAAGTTGACGAAGGTTGGACGGTCCACGGAGATCGTCAGGTTCAACACGTCAGCTTCCTGGAGGCGCGTGGGCGAGGTGTTGCTGGCGAAGCTGGTGTCGTTGATCCAGGTGAACTCCACACCCCAGCTCGTCTTGGTGCGATCCTCGGCGAAGTCGAGGGAGAGGCCCAGGACGTTCCGCTTCGGGTAGCGGATCAGCGCTTCGCCTCCTCCGTGCCAGCCCCAGTCCCGGCGGCCGTAGCGGCCGTTGCCCGCCGCGCGCAGTTCGGGCCGCTGGGAGCCGGTCAGCGCCTCCACTGCACGGATCGCCGCGCAGGTCGCGAGGTCGTTGAGGTCGCATTCCGTGTCGCCCTCGGCGATCCCGAGGACCGCGATGCCCAGGGCGAAGTTGAAGGAGAGCGCCTCCATCTCGCTGCGAAATCCCTTCGGCGGAGTGCCGTCGAAGCGCAGGTCGTAGCCGGGGTCGCCGGGGCCGCGCGCGCCGGGCAGGATGAAGAGACGCCCTTTCTCGTAGCGGGTGCCGACGGGATTGCGCTCGAAGCCGGGGAAGGCTTGGAGAAGCACGCTCGCTTCGGCGTTGAAGATGTCGATGCCTTGGACATCGCAGTCCGTGCCGTAGAAGGGACCGCAGCCGAGTAGCGCCTCCTGCTCGTTCGTCAGGTAGTAGCTGACGTTGGAGGTGGATACGATCGGGCAGAGGATCAGCCCGATCGTCGTCCCGACAGGGCAGTCGGTGCCGAAGAGACCGCCGCCGGACGGGCCGTCGAAGGGGTCCCGGTTCAGGGGCGCCAGCCGCACCGGGAGGCTGCCGGTGACGATGGCCAGCAGGGCGGAGTCGAGGCCGTTGATCGCGCCCTCCAGCAGCAGATTGCCTCCGAATTGGCCAGCGAGGATGGCGCCGATGGCGTTGGTGGGCTCCGCCTGGATGCTCACGTTCAACCCCAACAGAGTGGCGGTCAGGGTCAGGGGATCTCGAACGTTGACGATGTCCCCGATGCAGCGCTCGCTCACGTCGGGGATCTGACCCGCGCCGCCGGTCAGGGCGAGCAGCGCCTTCTCCCCGAAGCCGCGGGACGCGGCGCAGCCGAAGTCGAAGGCCTGGCGGTTGCCCGTGCTGGTCTCCAGCGCGTTGTCCGGCGTCAACGGGCGCCCGTAGACGTTCAGCGGCCTGCCGGTCTGCACGTCCACCTTGCGCTCGAAGTTGTTGAAGAGCTCGATGGCGGGCAGGTCGTGGTAGCCGTAGAAGTCCATGATCGCGACGCTGAAGCGCGACCAGCGGAACTCGAGGCGGGCGCCCACCTCCAGCCCGCGGAGGTCTTCCCAGAAGTCGGGCGGGCGCACCTCGCCCGCGAGGGTCCCGCCGGTGACGCCGTGGGACCAGAGCCCTGCGGACTTGAAGCAGATCAGCCACACGGTGTAGGGCTCCGCACAGCGACCGGTGTCGATGGGCTCGAAGTCGTCGAGGTTCGCGGCCAGCTCGAGCCGCACGTCCTCGAGGGGGCCGACGTCGTAGAAGGCCCAGACTCCGCGGATCGACCAGAGCGGGATGCGACTCTCCTCGAGGCTTGGCAGGGAGGCCAGTCCGATGTCCACCGGGTTGAACTGATCCGTGGTCCGGAAGAGCTCCGTCTTGCCCCAGACGATGTTCTGCTTGCCGGCGCGGACCCAGAGCTTTCCGTCGAGGAGCTCCATGTCGAAGTAGAGCTCGCGCAGGAACCACTCCTGGTCCTCCTGGCTGGCGCCGAGGTTCCACTCGAGCTCGGTCTGGCTAAAATTCTGATCGAAGTTCCCGAAGCCGTCGATCTCCTGGCGCAGCGCCGCCGAAGGGATGAACAAGCTCCTCGCCTCGGGCCGCAGCGGGAGCGGAAGGACCGTAGAAGGCTCACGGGCAAGCGCCCCGTTGGGCTGGATCTTGGACTCCGGCCGCCAGGGACCCTGGGGAAAGGCCAGGGACTCTCGCGGCCCGGGAAACCGCCGGTAGGCGAAGAGGTCGTCGGCGAGCGGACCGAGGGCCTCCTCCAGGGAGGACCGCGGGACGCCGACGTCGTAGAAGCGCTCGAAGCGGGGTACGTGGGTGATGTCGAGGAGCTTCGTACTGTCGCCGTGCACCCGGCGTCGCGGTATGCCCTGTTTGGGCAGATTGATCCCGCCGACCCACCCTTCGGTGAGGGCGTTCGTCCAGTTCTCTGCCGGGGCGTTCTTGGCGCGGTCGCCGAAGTGGCGCCACGAGTTTCCGATCCCACACCCGGTCCACACGCACTCGTACCGGAACTCCAGACGGGCGAAGGCCGAGAGGTGCGTGAAGGGCCCCCAGCCGTCCGGCGCGATGTCCCACTCGGGCTCGAGGTTGAGAACCCAGGCCCACTGACTGAGATAGGCCCGATCCGTATCGAAGCGATCCATCAGGCCTCGGAGCTGCATCTCGGCGTAGCCGTCCAGGCGGAAGCGGCCGACGTCCGGCGAGACCAGCGTGGGCTGGGCGGACGCGGCACCGGAACCGAGGATCACCAGGAAGGCCGTCGCGATCCAGAGGGCGCGCCGGCGATCCACGCTCAGCGCCCCCGGGTGAGGCGGCCGATGTCGATGAAGCGCCGCACCTTGCCGCTGCTGCCGAGGGGCGTGCCGTTGGCGTCCCAGAACTCGATGCGGTTGCCCGTCCCGGTCTGGACGTTGATCACGACGTCCGCCACCGACATGTTGTCACGGGGCTCCGGCACGCCTTCCCACGGCTCGTAGAACTCGTGGCCGTCTTCGCTCCAGCGCTTGTTGTGGTAGATGATCTTCCAGAGCTCCTCCTTCTGGTCGTAGGCGAAGGAATAGAGCATCTCGGCGGTGTTCTTGTCGATGTAGAGGATCTTCTGCGAGTACGGGTGGTCGTCGTTTTTGGGGACGAAGCGGATCTTGATGGCATGGCGCAGCTCCCAGCGGTCGTCGGCGAAGGAGAGCCCGTAGGGGCCGAAGTTGTGGTCCTTCGTGTAGGGATAGGCCTTGATCCGCGAGTTCACCGTGGCGATCACGTCGTGCTCGCCGAGGCACTGCCACTCGTACTGCGGCGGGATGCCGAAGAAGCCCGAGAAGTCGTCGAAGGTGAAGTCCGTACCCGAGACGGCGTCCGTGCGCTGGGCGCTGGAGACCCTGCGCACCCGGCGCAGGGTCGGGATGTAGACCCAGGTGTCGTCGTTCTTGGCCTGGTCGCGCGGTCCATCCGCGGCCTTGTAGCGGTAGTTCAGGATCGCGATGCCCTTGGCGTCGAACGGGGCCAGGACGTTCACGCCGTAGGCGAGCTTGCGCCGCTCCTTGCGGAAGATGTTGCCGCCGTTCTTCGCATACTGGGGCTCGGGACGGTGGGCGAGCCAGACGTAGCGCGCCGTGCCCTCGTAGTAGAGCGGAAGCTCCTCCCCGCGGTCCCAGTAGGAGTAGTAGGCGTGTGCCGTCTGGCCGGATCCCTGCCAGCGATAGTCGAAGTTCCAGATGACCTTCTCCCCGGCCTGGGGATCGTTACGGCAGTCGATCTCGTCCATGGGGAAGGGCTCGCCGGCGGTGTAGTTCTCCAAGCTGCCGTCCGGACCGATCCGCGCCTGGCCGCGGTGCGTCTCCGTGGCCTCGTGGAAGACCGGCGGCGGCGCGTAGTCGCGAAACGCCGGACCGATCTCGAGGCGCATCCCCTCGTAGAAGACGAACTGGCGGTGGGCCCAGAGCTCCGGTGGCAGATACGGCTTCAGACGCTCGACCCGGGCGAAGTCGATGATCTCGCCCTCGCGGAGCGCGGCGGGCCCGTCGGGCCTGGCGTCTACCTCGGCGTGGGTGGACGTCGACGGGGCCAGGAAGAACAGAGCTGCCACCGCGGGCAGGGCGTGGAGACCGGGCATGCGCATCGGGCCACCTGCTCGAGAAACGGTTGGTACCAGACTAGTGCTTAGAGTACCATACCCTCATGGCCGGTCGGAACCCGGAAAACGTCGAAGGGGCGCGACAGCGGGAGCTCCTGGACGCACTCGAGGAGATCTTCCAGAAGGAGGGCTTCCGGAAGGTGACTGTCGGTGAGCTGGCCGCTCGCCTGCGCTGCTCCCGGAGATCCTTCTACGAGCTCGCCGGGAGCAAGGAGGACCTCTTCCTCCGCGTGCTGGAGCGCCTGCTCGCCCGAATCCGCCGCCTGGGCGACGAGGCGGCAGGCGAGCTCCAGGATCCCGCCGTCCGACTCGAGGCCTTCCTGCGCCCCGGCTTCGTCGAAACGGTCCAGGCCAGCACGACCTTCTTCGGCGACATCGATTCCTTCCCGTCTGCGCGGCGCATGATGGAGGAGCACCAGGAGACCCGGGCCGCGGGCATCCGCCGGATCATCGAAGACGGCATCCGGCGCGGCCAGCTGCGGCGCGTGAACCCGTACCTCGTCAGCGAGGCCGCGCGGGTCGTCGCACGCCGACTGAAGGAGCCCGCGTTTCTCCGGGAGGCGAGCCTCTCGGTCGGCGAAGCGTTCCGGGAATGGACGGAGCTCCTCCTGCACGGGTTGCTCCATCCCGCCGCCGAGGCGAAGCAGCCGCCGGCGCGCCGACGGCGCGGCTGACGGAGGAACGGGTGGCGGAGCGCATCTACGTGATCGGCGTCGGGATGACGCCCTTCGGGCGGTTTCCCGCACAGAGCGTCAAGGACCTGACTCGAGCCGCGGTCCAGGAGGCGTTGGCGGACGCCGGCCTCGCCGCTGCGGACCTGGGCGCGGCCTTCTTCGCCAACTCGGGCCAGGGCTACCACGAGGGGCAGATCACGATCCGCGGCCAGGTGGCGTTGCGCTCCCTCGAGCTCGGGGGCATCCCGATCGTGAACGTCGAGAACGCCTGTGCCAGCGGCAGCAGCGCCCTTCATCTGGCGGGCACGTGGCTGCGGGCAGGCCAGGGAGACGTGGCCCTCGCCGTCGGCGCCGAGAAGCTGGTCAGCGAGGATCGGGCGAAGGCGTTCGGGCTCTTCGAGGGCGGCTGGGACGTCCACGACGTCGAGGGGAACCTGGCTGATCTGAGGCGCCTCTCGGGCGACGAGGTTGCCGACGACCCGCCGGCGTCCGGGGGCTACAGCCGCTTCATGGACGTCTACGCAGCGTTCGCGCACTTCCACATGCGGCGGTTCGGGACGACCCGGGAGCAGATCGCAGCGGTCGCCGCCAAGAACCACAACCACTCGGTCCACAACCCCAGAGCCCAGTATCGGAAGCCCTTCAGCGTAGAGGAGGTGTTGGCGGGGCGCCCCGTGGTCGGTCCGCTCACCGTCCCCATGTGTGCTCCCCTCAGCGACGGCGCGGCCGCGGCGGTCCTGTGTACGGCGGTCGCTCTGAGCCGCCTGCCCCGGGGCCGTGAGATTCGCGTGCTCGCGTCGGTCCTGCGCAGCGGCCGGGACCGCGACCCCGAAGCGCTCGACCAGCACGTCAGTCATCTGGCCGCCCGAGAGGCCTACGAGGCGGCCGGCGTCGGCCCCGAGGACGTCTCCGTAGCCGAAGTGCACGACGCAAGTGCGATGGGAGAGATCATCCAGGTGGAGAACCTGGGCTTCTGCGGTTTCGGGGAAGGCGGCGAGCTGGCGGTTCGCGGCGACACCTGCCTCGGCGGCCGGATCCCGGTGAACCCCTCCGGCGGGCTCGAGTGCAAGGGCCATCCCATCGGCGCCACGGGGCTCGGACAGGTCCACGAGCTCGTCACGCAGCTTCGCGAGGAGGCCGGTCCGCGGCAGGTGTCCGGCGCACGGATCGCGGTGGCGGAGAACGGCGGCGGTCTGCTCGGCATCGAGGAAGCCGCCGCCTGCGTGACGCTGCTCGGGCGATAGGAGACGACCATGACCGACTACGCGAAGCGCCAGCGGCTGGACGGCAAGGTGGCCCTGGTCACGGGGGCGGCCCAGGGCCTCGGGGCGGCGTGTGCGGAGGCCCTGGCCCAGGCGGGCGCCCGGGTGCTCCTGACCGACGTGCTCGAAGAGCAGGGCCGGAAGACCGCCGAGACCATCGCGCAAGGCGGCTTCACCGCCGAGTTCGCGGCCCAGGACGTCACCGATGAGGACCAGTGGCAGGCGACCGTCCAGCGCGCGGTCGAGGGCCTGGGCGGTCTCGACGTGCTGGTGAACAACGCCGGGATCGAAGAGCTGAACTGGATCCACGAGGAATCCCTCGAGAACTTCCAGCGCATCCAGCGGGTGAACGTGGAAGGCGTCTTCCTGGGCATGAAGCACGCGGCTCGCGTCATGGGGCCGGACGGTCCCGCGGGCCAGGGCGGATCGATCGTCAACGTCTCCTCTCTGGGTAGCAAGATCGGCTTCGCCGGTCTGGCGAGCTACTGCGCGAGCAAGGGCGCCGTGGAGTCGATCACCCGCGCCGGGGCCGTGGAGTTCGCGCGCCTCGGCCTGGGAATCCGCGTGAACAGCGTCCACCCCGGCTTCATCCGGACGCCGATGGTGGATCGCGGACTCGAAGGAATGGTGCGGCTGGGCTACGGCGAAGACGCCCAGGCCGTGGAGCAACTGCTCGAAACGCAGTTCCTCGGGGGGTTCGGCGAGCCCGCCGACGTCGCCGCGACCGTCTGTTACCTGGCGTCCGATGCCGCCGCGCACGTGAACGGGGTGGGCCTGCTCATCGACGGCGGCGCCCGAGTAGCCTGAGCGGGATCTCACGATGGCGGTGATCGAACTGTTCGATCGGGGCTTCGGGATCCATCCGGACGGCGTGTACCTCCAGGCCGATGACTATTCCTGCACCTACCGCGAAGCGCGTCTCCGGACCTGTTGCATCGCGAACCGGCTGCTCGAAAAGGGACTGGGGCAGGGGGTCCAGGGCGCCGTGCTGGCTCCCAACGATCCGGTGGCGTGGCTGGCCACGCTGGGCATCTGGCGTGCCGGCATGGCCTGGGTACCCCTGAATCCCCGCGGCACCGCCGACTCCTTCCTGGACGCGCTCAACCGCTTTCGCTGCGAGGTGCTGTTCTTCCACGGCGCCTTCGCGGAGGTCGTGGCCGAGCTGCGGGAAAAGATGGATCACGTGCGCGAGCTGGTCTGCCTCGACCGGGACCTCGCGTTTGCGCCCGGCCTGGAGACCTGGCTGGCCGGCGCGTTCGAGGACGACCCGGGCCTGACGATCGATCTCGGGCAGGTGTGCATGATCCAGTCGACCGGCGGGACCACCGGCCGTCCGAAGGGCGTGATGCTGACCCACCGGAACCTCCTCGTCTTTGCAGCGCAGTACATGCTCGGCACGCCGTACCTCGACGGTGCACCGGTGAACCTGGCGGCGGCACCCATGACCCACGCGGCGGGCGTGCTGTCCCTGGCCACTGCCGCGCGGGGCGGTCGCCTGGTGATCATGACCCGGCCGGACCCGGCGCTGTTGCCCAAGATGATCGAGGAGCACCATGTCACCGAGCTCTTCCTGCCGCCCACGGTGATCTACCGGCTTCTCGAGATGCCGGACCTCGCGAGCCACGACCTCTCCTCCCTTCGCTACTTCGTCTACGGCGCAGCACCGATGTCGACCGAGAAGCTGCGCCGCGCGATCGAGGTCTTCGGCCCGGTCATGACCCAGTTCTACGGCCAGTCGGAGGCGCCGGCGACCATCTCGTACCTGTCCCCGGCCGAGCACCTTGTGGACGGGCGGCCCGCGGAGGATCGTCGGCTCTCCTCCTGCGGGCGGCCGATGCCCCTGGTCCAGGTCGCGATCCTGGACGAGGAGGGCCGTCCCGTGGTCCGGGACGAGACCGGGGAAATCTGCGTCCGTGGTGACCTCGTCATGAAGGGCTACTACGCGGACCCTGAGCAGACGGCTGCGACCATCATCGACGGCTGGCTCCACACCGGCGACGTCGGGCGGATCGACCCCGAAGGCTACCTGCACATCACCGATCGCAAGAAGGACATGATCATCTCGGGAGGGTTCAACGTCTTCCCCAGCGAGATCGAGCAGGTGATCTGGTCCCACCCGGTGGTCCAGGACTGCGCCGTGATCGGCGTGCCGGACGACCAGTGGGGAGAGGCGGTCAAGGCGGTGGTCGAGTGCAAGCCGGGTCAGAGCGTCGCCGAGCAAGAGCTGTTGGCCCTGTGCAAGGAACGCCTGGGCAGCGTCAAGACGCCCAAATCGGTCGACTTCGTCGAAGAACTTCCACGAAGCGCTGCGGGCAAGGTCCTGAAGCGGGACCTCCGCGACCGCTACTGGGAAGGTCGCGAGCGGAATGTCTAGCTGACGGAAACCTCGACCAGTCCGAAGTTGCGGAGCTGGCCCAGGATCTCCCGGTATCCCACCGCCTCGCAGGCGGAGGCGAAGCCCGAGGCGGTCTGGTGGCCGCCGATCAGGAACTGGGCGACGGCCGCCAGCACGGTCCCCGTCACCTGGTAGGGATTGAAGCTGTAGAGGGTGCAGTGGCACACCGTGTTCCCGCCACGGCCGACCACGTGGTCGGTGCAGCGGTGGACGAGCGGGTTCTCCCGCGGCGGCATGCCGGACTGGATCCCGGCGGCGATCTCGCCGAGCTTCGCCGTGCGCTCGTCTTCCGGCAGGGCCTTCAGGTCACTCTCGTACAGCTGCTGGAGCTGGACCACCTGCTCCATCAGGGTGCGGTTGGTGAAGCCCGTGAGCTGACGGCAACTCCGCACCCGGGGGTCGCGCTCGAAGTAGAGCGGCAGGCTGCCACCGCCCCAGGGATGGGCGAGCTGGGTCATCGGCAGGCCCGGCACCGAGACCTCGTAGCCGCGCGCCGCGGGCCAGGGGACGCGCTGGTTCTGCTCCAGGTAGAAGGCCGTCTCCGCGCTCTGGAACATGGCGAAGATCGACTGGGTCGACCCGTAGGTCGGTGTCCCTGTCGCCGAGCAGATGGCCTCCAGGGTGTCGATACCCTCGGTCTCCAGGACGATGCGCGCAGCGATCTCGAGGGGCGTGTACATGTACGCCGACGAGGGCGCCAGCACCTTGCCGGCCTCGGCGTAAGCAGCGTCGAAGGCGTCCCGCGCCTGCGACATGAAATCGATCTCGCCGGTGCTGTCCAGATAGTGGATTTTCGCGCGCGCCGCGGCCTCCACCACGGTCAGGCCGTAGTAGAGGAAGGGTCCGACGGTGTTGCAGACGACTTCTGCGCCGTCGAAGAGGTCCGCCAACGCGTCCACGGCGTGGTCTACGGCGACGACTTCGTAGTCGGCGGTCTCGATCCCCGGGACCTGCTTCATGGCCGCCTCCAGCCGGGCCTTGTCGCGGCCGGCGGCGATGAAGGGAAGCTGGTAGTGGCGCAGGGCCTCGCACACCAGGCGGCCGGTGTAGCCGCTGGCTCCGTAGACGACGACGGGCTTCGTGGGCATCTTCGACTCCTCAGGACCGGGCGCCGTGCTGCTCGCAGTACCAACGCGAGAGCCACTCTGCTCCGACCATGTCCAGGACCGTGTTCTCGCCGTCGGCGATCAGCGCCGAGCGCGCGTCCCGGAGGAGCTTCTCCACCGGGTACTCCTTGGTGAGCCCGTTGCCGCCGAAGATCTGGATGGCCTCGCTGGCCACCTCGAAGGCGAGCTGGGTCACCGAGGTCTTGGACGTGATGGAGGCCAGCACGTGCGGCGTTCCGGACACGAAGTTGTACCGGGCGGCGCGCCGGCTCATCGCGCGGCAGAGTTCGACCTTCTTCCACATCGAGAAGAGCTTCAGCTTCACCGCCTGGTGGTGGATGATCTCGGTTCCCCCCTGGCGCCGCTCGTGGGCGTAGGCCAGGGCGTGCTCGAAGGCCGCCCGCGCCAGGCCGGTGAACGCGATCCCCATCTCCATGTTGGCGAAGGTGAGGGCGCCGTAGAAGCTCGTGAAGTACGCGTCGCCCTCGGCGATGGCGTAGTCACGCGGGATCCGCACCTCCTTGAAGAAGAGCTCGCCCTGGGAGAGGGGCCGCATGCCGAGTTTGTCGAGGGGCTTGCCCTTGGAGACGCCCTCGAGGTCGAAGGGCACGAGGAGCGCGATCCCATTGGCGATGCCGTCCTGGCGGAGGATGCCGTTCCCGTAGTCGCAGGGCACGTAGGCGAGCGCACACTCGGCGATGGGGGAGGTCGAGACCCAGGCGGAGCTCTGTCCGTGGAGGATCACCTCGTCTCCCTCCACGCGGGCGACGAGGTTGCCCTTGTTCTGCTTCCCGCCCGGATGCAGGTTGCTCCCCTGGAAGTCCAGCACGTCGCTGCCGCGGTCGGGCTGGGTGCCGAGCCAGCAGCCCCGCTGGCCGGCGAAACGCTCCATCACCTCGGGCTTCCCCGTCAGCGAGGCCGCAAAGGCGGGGAAGCTCATCACCATTGTGGAGAGCCCCAGTCCGACGTCGCCCCAGCAGAGCTCCTCCATGATCAGCGGAAGCAGACGGGAGAGCTGCTCCGGCGGCGTCTGGGCCAGGGCCTCGGGACCGAAGCCCAGCGTTTCGAACTTGGCGATGAAGTCGAACACGGGGGAGCCGGGAGCGACGGCCTCCTCCGGGGTCATCTTGTCGAGCTGGATCCCGATGGGCCGTACGACCTCCTCGGCGAAGCGATGAAAGGTCTCCTGGGTGGCCCGCTCCTCCTCGGTCAGGTCGCCGTCGAGCCCGGTCATGCCGAGGTTGGGAGGTGTGAAGGTCTCGATCTCGAACATGGGGCGTCTCCCGCCATTTGATATGTTCTTCAATAGATTGAGCGTTATTGAAGTTATTGTCAATAAATGAAATCCGCTTCTAAAACAGATACTTCGATCTCCCGGGCTCGTGCTGCCCGGCTACCGCAGGAGGAGAGGCGGCAGCAGCTCCTCGACTGCGCGCTCCGGGTCTTCGCGGACCAGGGAATCGGCGCTGCCCGCCACGCCGCCGTGGCGGCGGAGGCCGGCGTCGCCCTGTCCACCGCCTTCCATTACTTCCCGACCCGAGAGGATCTGGTGTCCGCGGTGTTGGACGAGGTCGAGCGCTTCTACGTGGCGCTCGCCGAGCGCGTCCACACGGCGAATCGTCCTGCGCCCGAGCTGCTGCTGGCCCACGTGGCCGCCTTCGCCGACTCCGTGGATACCCACGAGCACCACGCCCGGGTCTGGCTCAACTGGAGCAGCGCGATCCGCGGGGAGATCTGGCCGCGCTACCTGAAGCTGGAGGAGCGAGTGATCGCCATCATCACGGGCTCCATCGAACGAGGCCAGAGGGAAGGTACCCTCTCAAACGCCGCCCCGGCGCGGGACGGCGCGCGCATCATGATCGGCGCGGGCTACATGATCGCGCAGATGAAGCTCTCCGGGCGTCCGCGTGCGGAGGTGGACCGCTTCCTGGCGTCGCTCGTCCGCTCGCTGGCCGGAGGAATTGCCTCGGACGGGGCGAACGGCTGAGCGTTGCAGCAGGAGGGCGGCGACGACGACGAAGGCACCTTCCACCGCGATGCCCAGGGCGTTGAACCAGCCCGGCCCGCCGTCTACCGCGAATCCGTAGATGCGGGACAGCATTAGGCACACGCTCCAGACCAGGATCAGCACGAGTCCTACGCGCGCAGTTCCGTTCTTCCTCCGGCACCAGAGCAGGAAGAGACCCGCGCCGACTTGCGTGCCTCCATAGGTGGCGCGCACGTCGATGGCCGCCGAGGCCACGGGAAGCTCGACTCCCGCGAGGCCGACGCCAACATGGGGGAAGAGCAGGTATCCGATCCCGGCGAGGATCAGTGAGACGCCGCTGAATGTGAGGAAGAGGCTCACCGCCTAGGCTGCGGCCCGGATTCCCTCGCCGATGACGGTGCTGCGGTCGATCTCGAAGCGCGCGCGCACGTCCTCGATGGGAACGTCCCAGAGCGCGTCCCAGTCCGTGCCGAAGAGCGGCTGGGTGCGCAGGCCGGTCTGGAACCCTGCGCTGAAGGCCTCGAAGATCTCCCCGACGCTGGCGCGGCGCATGATCGTGTTCAGCAGGATCAGCGAGAGCATGTAGCCGAAGAAGGGTGGAGAGCCGAACTGGGCCGAGTAGAAGCCGGCGAGGCCCACCTCGCCGGTCAGGTCGTTGCCCCAGCCGGTGAGCACGTGCCAGATGTCGTGGGTCTGGTAGAGGTGGTTGAGCATCCAGCCGACCTCGTCGTCCGGCGGCACGTGGATCAGGTTCGGGTCGATCTTTCGCGCGCGGCAGTGGTCGGCGAAGACGCGCCCCAGCGTCCCCTCCGGCAATCCGTCGAGGTCTTCCAGCGAGATGGGGCCGAACGCCTTCCGCGCGTCCATCGCCCGGGCGGTCCGGGGGTCCGACTTCAAGTGCTCGACGGCCTCCTCCCAGCGCGCAAAGCGCCGCCCCCGCCGCGAGCGGGCAAAGCCCATCTCCACGATGGCCGCCTCGTTGGTCGTCGTCTCCGGGTCGTTGCGGATGAGGCGCCACACGGCGAGCAGATACCGGAAGGGATTCCGGGTGGGGCGTGCGGTGTACCGATAGTCGATCGCTTCCATGACACTCCCACTTGCCGTTTCGGCGCGCTGACAATAAAATTGAGGCATTGCTCGGATTCGTTCAACTCGGGTTTGCGGAGGCCGATCCCCGGTGCCCACGAAGACCGCCAAGCGCCCGAGACGAAAGGCGAAACAGGAGCGCTCCCGGGAGACCGTCCAGGCCCTGCTGGAGGCGGCGGCTCGGGTTCTCGAGCGCCATGGCTACGCCAAGGCCACGACCAACAGGATCGCGGAGGCCGCCGGCGCGAGCGTAGGCACTCTGTACGAGTACTTCGCGAACAAGGAAGAGGTCTACGACGCGCTCATTCAGCAGGAGTTCGACGCACTCGTCGCGGCGATCCGGAGCGAGGACCTCGATCTGGAGGCGCCGATCCAGGACACGCTCAGCCGGGTTCTCAAGCTGGCGATGGGAGCCATGCGCCGAGGCCCCGACTTCATTCGCTCGCTCGAGCAGGTGCCCGGGGCGGTCTTTCGACGGCGCCTGGCCGATGCGCGACGATCCGTCATCGCCTTCATGCGTCAGCTTCTCGAAGCTCACCACCAGGAGCTGCGAGTCACCGATCTCGATCTTGCAGCGTTCATCGCGGTGAGTGCTGCCGAAGGGATCGGCTCGAACGTGAGCGCAGATCTCTTCGGCGACCGTCTTGCAGAGGAGATCGCGATGCTTTTGACTCGCTACCTCACGGCCGAGACCCACGGTCGCTAGCGGGGGGCCGTATAGGGCCGTCGGGCCGTCGTCGGTGCAGCCCCGTACCGTCCCCTGCAGGGCCTCTCCGCGCAGGAGACGCAAGCTCGCGCTACTCCTCATCGTCCCCGGGCCCTTCTAAGCAGCATGTCGGGGGTTCGAGTCCTCCCCGGGGCGCCAGGACTTACGCGATTCGGGATTCGGCCGGGTAAGCCGCAGGTAAACACGGGGGGTCTGCCCGTTCCTCAGGCCTCGAAGAGCGTGCCCATGGCCGTGGGCGATCTTCCCGTTCATCCCGATCCGCTTCATCTACACGGATCACCCGTGAGGCCGGCTACAACCAGAGGCCCCGACTGCAGAGCGATTCCGCGGAGAAGCCGCGGCCGGGCCGGGCGCACGAACCGCTGATAGCAGACGAGTCGTGGTACCTTGGGAATGCGTGAGAAGGGTAGACCCATGTCCTCGACATCTCGCTCCGTCTCGCCTTCGGCCTCCGCAGCTCGACCCCGGAGCGGACGCGTTCGCCCCTGGCTCGCACTTCGTGCCTTGGCGAGCCAGATTCGCGACTCGGAAGACACGGAGGCCGGTGCCCGCTTCGTCTACGCACTTCAAGGCAAGACGACCGAGCGCCTCTTCCAGCGCTTTCGTACCGACCCCAGCGGTGCGCGCATCCTGGCCGAGCGGCGATCGATCCGCGAGACACTCATGGATCGCGCGCGCCTGCGCGCATTGCCCTTGGGAAGCCTCGGCCAGGTCTACGCAGCCTTCATGGACGCAGAAGGGATCAGCCTCGAAGGGCTGGACTCCGCGACGTCGGACCCCGCCCGCGAGATCTTCGGGCTCATGGACGAGGAACGGCAGCTCGTGCATGACCGCATCACCGACCTCCACGACCTCTGGCATGTCGCCACCGGCTACTCGCGTGACATGGTCGGCGAGTTCGCTCTCTTGGCGTTTGGCTACGAGCAGCTGGGAACGCCCGCCTACCGGCTTTCGCTTGCCGCGATCCGTCCTCTTTGTGCGATGCAGGCTCCGGGGGCCGTCGCGCTCATCGACGACGCCAGGCGTCGCGGACGCGAGGCGAGCTGGCTGCCGGTCCAGGACTGGGAGGGCCTCCTCGCGCTGCCCCTGGACGAGGCCCGCGAGAGGCTCGGGCTCGGGCCGCCGCCTACCTACACGCGCTATTTCCGCATGGGGCATCGGCTGCGGCCGGAGGGCTGGAGCCCGGCTGCCTGACCGCCGTCTCCTTCGGTCATCCTGCCTTCGAGATGAATCCTCTGTCCACATCGGGGATACCTGCAACCCGACCGACCTCACTCGATCCCCAACCTCTTCATCTTCCTGTAGAGCTGATCCCGCGGGACTCCGCGCGGGCTGACTTCCGCACCAGGGCGCTCGCGTGGTCCAGGTCACCAGGACAAAGTTCTTCTAAGCAGCGGGTTGGGGGCCCACAGCGAGAGCGTCAAGCGGATCGGGCGCTGGGCGAAGCCCGGCGCACTGTCATCTTCTGCGAGTCCTCCCCGGGGCGCCAGGCTCCCCGCCATGGCCAGGATTCCGCTTGGCTGGAGACCTCGCCGCTACGCCACGTCGCGCGCGACGCGCTCCGCGACCGCGACGGTGCGGTCGACGAGCTCATCGAGGCCGATCTCGCCGTGGCCGGCGAGCGACGTAGCGACGCAACCCTGCCAGGGGTCGGTCCACGCCGAGGGGATGGCCTCGCCCCGAATCCCCCACAGCCCGCCGACCGTGGCGCCATTGCAGTCGGTGTCGAGACCCGCCGCGACCACCTCGCCCACCGCGCTCGCGTAGTCGTCGGCGCCGAGGAGCGCCCACACCACCAGCGCCAGGTTGTTGAGCGTGTGGACGGGCGACATCCCTTCGTAGTGTGCGCGAATTGCCGCTGCGCCCTCCGCGCTTCCGGCGTGCTTGCGCCCGAGGGCCACGGCCTGCACCGCGCCCGAATCCGCCGGGATCTCTGCCAGCGCGACGTCGAGCGCGGCCTCGAGGGAAGGCGCGTCGGGGATCGCCGCCCCCATGGCGGCCACGAACGCCGCCCCGTGGATCCCGTCGCCGCGGTGGGAGAGCGCCGCGTCGCGGGAAGCGAGATCGGCGGCGAGGGCCGGGCGCCCGGGGCAGACCCAGCCATAGAGATCGGCGCGGATCTGCGCGCCGATCCAGTCGTTGCAGGGGTTGTCCGCGCACTCCGCGAGATCGAAGCCGGCCGGGATGTCGACGATGTCCGAGCCGAAGAACTCCGGCGCCCGGTTGAGGAGCGTGACGTAGGCGGCGCGCTCCGCGGTGAAGACCGCGGCAGCGGGAAGCAGCTGGAGCCAGGCCCTCGCGACGTGCTCGGTAGTCAGCCCGAGGCCGTGGCGCTCGAGGAGAAGGAGCGCCAGCACGGTGTAGTTGATGTCGTCGTCGGGCTCGCTGCGGGTGATGTGGCCACGACAGGAGCCGCGCACGAACCGCTCGGGGATCGTGCCTTCGAGGGCCGGGATATAATCGCGCACGGGGAGGGCGTCGGCCTGCTCCAGGTAGGCGTGAAGCGCCTCGGCGCCCTGCGTGGCCGAGAGGATCTCCACCGCCTTGCCGAGCTGGCAACCGGAGACGCGCCCTTCCCACGCGGCCGCGATGCGATCCCGAAGCTCGCTCATCGTGCGTCTCCCCACAGGGCGCGGGGACCCGCGCCGGCACGCCTATGCTCCGCGCTCGATACCAACGGGGGATACTCCATGCCCGGCGAAGAGTACACGGCCCTGATGCGTACACTCCCCGGCGGCGAGTCGATCCCGACGACCCGATCCCGGTCGAGACGCTCGCGGAAGCCTCTCTCGCACTGCTCCTGGCCTCCGGGCTCGGGTCTTCAGCTGCGCGACGTGGCCTCGGCCAGGGCCGTACGCAGCTCGTCCAGGAGGTACGGCTTGACCAGGGCGGCATCGAAGCCGTGCTCTTCGTGGCGGGCCAGGACCGGATCGTTGGAGTAGCCACTGCACACGACCGCTGGCAGGCCCGGCTGTAGCGCCCTCAGCTCGATCAGTGCGTCGGTGCCACCGACCCCACCACGCACCGTGAGGTCGATGACGGCCACGTCGTACGCTCGGCCGCTCTCGATCGCACGCTGGCAGGATCGAAGCGCCTGGGAGAGGTCACCGACGCATCGCAGCTCCAGCCCCAGGTGTGGCCCGGCAGACTGCGCGAGCTGCCGGATGGCCTCGTCGTCGTCGAACAGCAGGACGCGCAGGGGCGGGAGGCTCGGCACGACCTCGTCCTCCCCGGCGGGGAGATCTCCGGCGGCCTTCTCCGCAATGGGGAGCAGCAGGCGGAACGTGGCGCCGCCGCCGCTGTTGTTCCAGCAGTCGAGCGTGCCGCCATGACGCTTGGCGATCGGTAGGCGGAAGCCAGCCCGAGGCCCGAGCCCTCGGCCTTCGTGGTGAAGAAGGGGTCGAAGATCCGCTCGAGATGCCCGGGCTCGATTCCCTCGCCATTGTCCGCGATTTCGACCTCGATCCAGGAGCCAGTGTAGGTCGGGAGGGGATCGCTGCGGCGCCGGACGCGGACGCGACAGACCCCCGGTGCCCTCCGCGCGCCCGGCTGGGAGCGCGACTCGGCCTGCTCGATGGCCTGGACGGCGTTCACGAGCAGGTTTTCGACGAGCTGCGCGATCTGACTCCGGTCGCCAAGGCAGGGGTCGAGGTCGGGCTGCACGATCACATCGGGTTGGATCGAGGAGCCGCTGAGGGCCAGCGTGACGACCTCTTCGATCAGGGGCTCCAGTGGAACCGGGCTCCGTCCGGGTTGGCCGCCCTTGGCGAAGGTCAGCAGCTGCTGCGTGAGCGACCGCGCTCGGGCGATCGACGACATCGCCCGCCGGACGTAGCGCGCGGCCGGATCCTCCGTGGCGGAGCCTTCACCCTGCTCGGGAACTTCGAGCCGGAGGCGCAGGAGCTCGACGTTGCCGTAGATCGATTGAAGCAGGTTGTTGAAGTCGTGGGCGATGCCTCCAGCGAGGAGGCCCAACGACTCGAGACGCTGTGCGCGGTAGAGCTCTTCCTGCATCTGGATGCGATCGGTGATGTCGCGGACGAACACCAGCACGCCAGCGGCCTCTCCGGAAGGGCTGCGCCAGGGGATCTTGTCGGTCTGGACCCAGCGCTTGCCCTCGGGTGTTTCGAGCCGCTCGATGATGCCCAGCTTGGGCCGGCCGGATCGAATGACCTCGAGGTCGTCCCGGTAGTAGCCGTCGGCTTCCTCGGGGTAGAGATCGAAGGTCGACCGCCCCACCACCTGGTCCGGGGTCAGCCCCGCAGAGGCGGCGGCGGGCTCATTGGCCCGCAGCACCGTGTTCTTGTCGTCCTTGTACCAGATCAGCAGAGGCGCACGATCGAACGCCAGGCGGTACTCGTCTCGCTCGGCGGTTACGGCCCTCAGCTGCTGCGAGAGCTCTGCAATGCGCCGGGTGGCGTCCTCGATCGTCTTGGGGCGGTCCGTAACCGTGCCTTTCGACAAGGTAGGGGACCAGGATAGCAAGCGCCCAGACCCTTCGGGGGTGCGAGTCATCCCCGGGGCGCCAGCCGTACCTCGCGCTCAGCCGAGCCCGTAGAGCCGGGCAGCCGTCCCGTGCAGCACCTTCTCGACCACGGCGTCGGGAATTCCGTCGAGCACCCGCGACGCGTACTCCCGCGGATGCACGGCCGCGGACTGGGGACCCACCGACATGGACGTCGGATGCGGGTAGTCCGTCTCGAAGAGGATGTTGTCGGGATAGAGCTCGAGGGTCTTGGCGAGCCCGTGCTCCTCGAACCAGAAGCAGCCGTAGATCTGGCGGCGGAAGTACTCGCTCGGCAGGAGATCGTACTCCGGGTGCTCCTTGTGGATCCCGGCGTTGGACCATTGCCAGTCGAAGGCTTCGAGCACGAAGAGCAGCCAGCCGACGCCGCTCTCGACCGACACGAACGCGAGATCCGGGAAGCGGTGGCAGACGCCGCCGAAGATGATGTCGGCCAGGCACTTCTCGTTTTCGATGAAGGCGTTCGCGGCCACCCGGGCGAACTGGGCGCGGATGCCGATCGGGCCGGCGCCGGCCAGGTCCCACTCGGCGCCCGAGCCGATGTGGAAGCTGATCGGGAGCCCGGCGGACTGGGCCGCGGCCCAGACGGGATCCCAGTGAGGGCTCGCCAGCGGGGGCTCGCCGAAGGACTGGGGCTGGCTGCCGAAGAGCACGCCGCGGTGTCCTAGAGCGGCGCAGCGCTCGATCTCCTTCTCGGCGGCCTGCACGTCCCAGAACGGCGTCGCCATGACCGGTACGAGGCGGCTCGGGTCTACTGACGCCCACTCGACCAGGAAGTCGTTGTAGGCGCGCACGCACTCGAGCATCAGCTCGGGCTCCTTCAGCCTGAGGAACACCCCCGAGCCGAAGCCGCCCACGTTCGGATAGACCACCTGGGCGTGGATGCCCTCACGGTCCAGGTAGGCCAGCCGCTCCTCGGCGAGATGGGCGCCCGGCGGGATGTCTTCCATGGTGTCGGGGCATTCGGGCAGGGTTCCGTCGAAGCCCGCGATGGCCGTCACGCCGACCGGCATGATCAGCTGGTCGCCGATGTACCAGATGTCCTTGCCGCCGCGGTTCACGATGTGGGGTACGGAATCGCCCCACTTGCGCGAAACGCGCGACGTCCACAGGTCGGCGGGCTCGGACACGTGGCTGTCGACGTCGATGACCCGGTAGCGATCGAAGAGGTCTGCCATGGGGGATCTCCTGTCGGGCCGGCTAGCGCGATCGGGGGTGGGTCGGGGGGCCCAGGGTCGGCCGCGGGAACGGGCCCCGGTGCCATTGTTTCACAGCCTAGCGCCGGATGATCTTCCAATCCTCGCCGACCCGGACCACGTCGTCCTGGTAGCGCAGGCCGGGGTGCAGGTCGTCGAGAGCGAGCTGTCGTGGGCCTCCAGGTGCCAGGTGTTCGCCCGCCTCGGTAGCAGCGCGAAGGGGGGCGGGGGCCCCCCACACACGAGTGGGCTGCAGCGTGCCGCTTGGCATCGGGGGTTCATTCACTGAGCTCGGACACTACGGTCCGGTACCAGTCGTCCTGGGCGTCAGGCCGGAAGGCAGTCGATGTGTCCTCGTCGAACGCCAGGTTCCGGGCCGCCAGCTTCTCACCCGTCTGGCGGATGAGAGCCTCTGCCTCCCGCTGGAAGGAAGCTTGGGCTTCCGTGCGGGTGTCCCCGACGGTCTCGACCCGTTGGAGCTGCTTGGTCAGACCTCGAGCCGCGATCTCGGCCAGCGCAAAATGAATCTGCTCATGCTGGAGGGAGTACTCGGGTGGCTGCGGCGCGTTCTGGTTCCACCAGGAGCACTCCGGATCGAGAACGGCGACGTACGAGATATTCCGTGCGCTCGCCGCGTACCCTCTGCCATCCCTGCGTGCCCGAATGGCAATCTGATTGCCCGAGGAAGCGACCACCTGTACGCAGACGTAGGCTCCCAGCCTGGCAGCGTACTCGGCGACCCTTGGATGGGGTTTCGCACCGCGGAAGTCATCGCGCGTCAGCTGACGATACGACACCGTGCCGATCTGCGCGTCGGCGCCGTATGAACGCTGCTCGACGTGAGGTCTCGCGAAGTCCGGGACTTCCGTCCCGGCGGGCATGGGCGCGTCAGTCGTCGCGCAACCTGCCAGACAACCCAGCAAGACTGCGGCGCTGGCCAGCGTTGCTACTCGCATGCTCCTCCGCCCGAGGCACCGGCGCTTCGGCTGCTGGCCACGCGACCGGAGCAGGCCGAGCCCCGAAGGAACGCGGCCAGTCTACACCACAGGGTGCGCGACCCGCGTGGAGTAGACTCGAGGGCCCGCGGCAAGACGCCTGGCGGGCAGTTGAAGGGAGCTGCGGCCGGTCAGCTGCAGGGCCTCTTATGGTGCCTTCCGTGCTTGAATGAAGCGGCCGGTGAGTAGCGCCACCACCCACCGCGATCGAAGGCGCCTCGGTCTCACGCTGAGACCGTCCACAAGCTCGGGTCGCCGCTCCATCCATCAGAACTCCAGCACCTGCCCCCGCGCGAGATGCGCTGGCTGGTGCGGCAACGCCAGGCGCTCGACTTCACGCAGGATGGTGTCGGCGAGCCCCGACTTCATGTGCGCGATGTGGACCCGAGCGGGGCGCTCGAGCTTGGCGAGCTCCGCCGCGAGCAGGGTCGGCGAGAGGTGTCCGGCCTTTATGGTCAGGTCCATGAGGGAGTCGTCGTACGAGGTCTCGACGATCACGTGGGCGAGGTTCTCCACCTGGTTGAGCGTTCTCCAGAGCTCGTCGCAGGTGCTCGTATCGGCGGAATAGGCCAGGCTGGCGCGGCCGCTGTCGAGCAGGAACCCCACGGTGGGCACCGCGTGCCGCGCCGGAAGCGCCGTGAAGAGACGTCCGCCGAGATCCACCGACTTGCCCAGATCGAGCGGCTCGAAGGTCAGGGCCGGTCGCTCGGGGGTCGGAAGCGCCGTGAAATCCGGCCAGATCGACCAGTTGAAGACGTGCTCGCGCAGGCTGGCGATCGTTTCCTGCGTGGCGTGGACGACCACCGGGGTATCGCGCCTGGCCGCCACGGCGTCGATCAGCAACGGCAGACACGCGATGTGGTCGAGGTGACTGTGGCTCACGAAGACGTGATCGATCCGGACGAGCCTCTCGAGCGGCAGCTCACCGAGCCCGGATCCGGCCTCGACCAGGATGTCGTCGTCCACCAGCAATGCCAGCGTGCGCAACGGGTTTCCGATCCCCCCGTCGCTTCCGAACACCTCGAGCCGCATGGCGGAAGCATGTCACACGAGAGAGCCTGCGCCACTCCCTCGAAGTGGTGGTCGAGCATGGAAACTTCAAGACCCGCGGGCCGATGGGGCGGCTCGGGTCGACTCCCGTCGCGGCCACCAGGGGACCCAGACCGAGGTGTGCCGGCGATAGGCCTCGAATGCCTCCCGCCGCTCGGGCACGGCGAGCATCCGCCGTTCGGTCATGACGGTGACCGCAGCGAGCACCGTGGAGTTGAAGGCCGTACCCACCACCACCCAGGGCTCGCCGCACACGACGCCGAAGCCGGCGATGGACCACCAGAAGAGCTGCTCGCCGAAGTAGTTCGGGTGACGGGAGGTGCGCCAGATCCCGCGCTCGAGCACGGGGATCCCGGCCTCTCCCCGGGCGCGCCGCGCCTCGTTCTCCAGCATGAACCGGTCGAGCTGCGTATCCGCCACACGCGCGATGGCGATCCCGCTGGCAGCCAAGACGAAGAGAATGACGTCCAGCGCGCCGAAGGTCACGTCGCGGAAGGCGATGGCCCAGAACGGAAGGCTGAGCCCGACGAGCATCAGGTGCTGCACGGTGTACACGACCCCGAGCTGCTCGAGCCAGAAGTGACGGCGTTCGGCACGCATCTTCGCGTAGCGCCAGTCCTCGCGAACCCCGAACCGCCAGCGCTCGCGGCGGAAGTAGTTCCAGGTCAGGCGCACGGACCAGACCAGCAGGATGCCGATCGACAGCGCTGCGCGCGTCCCCTCCGGCTCGGCCAGCGGGTGCGCAACGTAGAAGAGCGCCAGCAGCGGCGGCAGCAGCGTCCAGTACGGGTCGATGAGCCAGCTGCTGCGCTGGAAGAGCGCGATCCCCCAGAACTGGAGATCCACGAAGAGCAGGAAGAGGAGGTTCGCGGCGAGCAGCGGGTGATGAAGGAGCAGGGCTGCGGCCTCGTCGGCCGATCCCGGCCACACCCAGCCCGGATCCGGCGGGATCGACCCGGCGGGAAACCAGCGGAACAGCACGAGCGCGCAGGCGATGGCAGGGATGGGCACCCAGAGCGTCACGGCGACGTTCACGAGATTGCGTCGACCGAGCGGCGGGTCGTCGCGCAGGTCGGGGTAGCCGACCGGGATCCCGAATGCGGAGGGTTGTCTCATCGGCTCGTCGAGTATCTCAGAGGCACCGATGAGAGTCGACCGGCAGCGTGGACGCCGCAGGAAGCCGCCCGTCTCTGGTGACGCCGACATTCCTGTTCGCCGGAGGCAACACGCTTCCCACATTGACCACGCTCAGGATCGAGTTCAGCGACGGAGGCGGGCTGCCCGCGTTCGTGCCGGAGCCGGGAGCGCTCCTGCTGGCGGGGGCTGCCTGCGCCCTCTGGGCGCTACAGCGGCGTCCCGCTCCCCAGCGAGCCGCCAGGGGTCGGCCACCGGGACCCACTACCTCCCTGGCTTGGCCAGCGCGCGTGGCCAGGCCCAGGAAGCTCGATCCCACGACGAGCAGGCTGCCTGAGTCCGGGACCAGACCTTCAGCCACCGCGATCACGCCACGCAGGCCGCGATGGACGGCGCGGGAGTCGTGCTCCACCGGCGCACCCCGCCGCCGCCGACCTGGCCACCAGCCTGAGCGGGCGCGGTATCATGCAGACGATTCTGCCACGTCGGAGGTCGCGTGATGGGCTCCAGGAACTCCACGTCGGGCGATGCGGCGGCGCAGGCCTTCGCCGCCCTGTCCGCAGTTCTCGCCGAGATCGAGGCGAAGTACATCGGTCCCGACCGCAAGATGCATACGGCCCAGGACCGGGCGGGCGGCCGCTACCTGGTCGCGAATGCGCTCCAGCACGGCTTCCAGTGCTGGTTCGACGTGGATCCGAGGCGCCCGACCTTCCAGCGCTGGCTGAGCCCGACGAAGAAGCTCCTGGGCGACAACCCCGACGCCGTCTACTACGGCGCCGTCTGCGATCCCGCGGGCAGCTACCGCATCCGCGGCAACATCCAGAGCGCCAGCTACACCTCGTTCACCGTCGAGACCGGAGCCCAGGACGGCCATCTTTCGAAGGGTCTGGTTTCGACCCTGAACGACACGGAGTTCAACGTCGCCGCGGACGGCAGCTACGAGATCATCGCGAGCCCCGAGCCCCAGCCGCGCAACTGGCTGCGGCTCGAGCCCGGAGCCGGGAGCATCACCACCCGCCACTACTTCGAGTGGGAGCGCAACGCGGCGGCGGACCCGACGTTCCACGTCCCGCTCTGGATCGAGCCGCTCGAGGATCCGGGGCCGGCACCCCCGATGGACGACGCCGCGATCGCCGCGGGAATCGGGCGCGTGATCAACTTCGTGCGCGGCGCGACGATCGACTTCCCGGACCTGCCGCCCGAGGTGATGCCCGAGTGGGTGTCCCGGGAGGTCAACCGCTTCTCCGGCGCCGACCCGGAACGGACCAACGCGGAGATCGGCTACTCGGCGAAGGACATCGACTACCGGCAGACGATCTACGAGCTCGATCCCGACCAGGCGCTGGTCATGCGCGGCCGCTTCCCGCGCTGCCGCTTCGCAAACGTGGTGGTCTGGAACCATCGCCTGCAGACGCCTCCGTATCGCTACCGGCGCGTCTCGCTGAACCGCCGCCAGGTCCGCTACGAGCCGGACGGCAGCTTCACGATCGTGATGGCCCACCGCGATCCGGGCGTGCCGAACTGGATCGACCCGGCGGGGCTGCAGTCCGGAATGATCTTCTGGCGCTTCCTGCTGCCCGAAGAGGAGGTCCCGCCGATCGAGACCGAGCTCGTCGACGTCGGGTCGCTGGGCTAGCGACGATGCCTCCGATCAAGAACCTGGCCGAGCACTACACCCGCCCCGACTGGGTGCGCCGCATCAACGCCATGGGCGATTCCGTGGGGGGCGCCCGCAACCTGATCCCGCTCGATGCGGATGCGCTCGTGGGCAGCGCGATCGAGTCGACCGGCGGCCTCGACGACTTCGGCGACTTCGACGGAGACTGGCGGGCGCGCTTCGACTCGCTCCTCCGCGAGCTCGAGGCGACCGGCAGGCTGCACGCCGTGGGCCGCCTGATGACCCGGCAGGAGCTGCTGCGGGGCCTGCGCACGCGCCTGCTCCTGACCTACGCGCGCAGCGAGGTCCCTGCCATCGCGGAGGAGAAGATCGAGGCGCCGCTCGTCATCACCGGCCCGCCGCGCTCGGGCACGTCCATCCTGTTCGAGCTGCTCGCACTCGACCCGGGCGCCCGCGCGCCCCTGGCCTGGGAGGCGTTGCACCCGGTGCCCTTCGGCGGCGTCAGCGAGGACGCGCGCCGGGCCATGGGGGAGTGCGAGCAGGAGTTCTGGGCCGATGTGCAGCCGGAGTTCGCGGCGATCCACGAGCTGCGCTCGGACCTGCCGGTGGAGTGCGTGACCATCACGCTGCCGGGCTTCTCCGGCGGCCACTGGGGGATGATTGCCAACATCCCGGGCTGGCAAGCGGACTACGCGGCCACGATGGACTACCACCGGGCGCTGCTCCAGACGCTCCAGCACGGCGGTCCGCCCCGCAACTGGGTGTTGAAGACACCCTTGTACCTGGTGTTCATCGATCTTCTGTTCGCCACCTATCCCGATGCCTGGCTGGTGCACACGCATCGGGATCCGCTGAAGACGGAGCCCTCGAGCTTGAGCACGCTCGCCACCGTGCGCTGGGAGCGCAGCGACGCCGTGGAGCTCCCGGAAGCCGGCGCCGCCGGCCTGGGGGACATGATGATCCTGCTGGCGCAGCGGCGCGCCGCCTGCGACGTCCCGGATCGCATCGTCGACTCGCACTTCAGCGAGCTGATGGCGGACCCGGTCGCGGCGGTGGAGAAGCTGTACGGCCAGATGGACCGACCCTTCCTCGGCGAGCACGCGGATGCGATCCGCGGCTACATCGAACGGAAGCCCAAGGACAAGTTCGGCAAGCACCGGTACTCGCCCGAGGAGTGGGGCTTCGATCGCGTCCAGCTGCGCGAAAGAATGCGGCCCTACACCGACTATTACGGCGTCGCGCTCGAAGGCTAGCGGGCCCGGCGTGGGTCAGTCGGCGAGCGAGGCGACGGGCGAGCGCCCGTAGACGTGGTCGCCGACGCGCCGCATCCAGCCGAGCTCGCTCTCGTCCATGGGACCCTTGGCCAGCGCCTCGCAGGCCTCGCGCACGTGCTCGCGCGTGGCGGGGCCGCAGAGCGTCATGTCCACGGCCGGGTGCGAGAGGCCGAAGCGGTAGCAGTCCCCGGCACGGGGCACGTCCTCATCCTTCGGCACCTTCTTGGGATCGATCAGCGACCCCCAACGCGTGGCGGTGTAGGCGCACACCGCGGGGCGCGCGGCGCCCGGGGGCAGCTTCGGGAAGACGTCGCTCTCGGCGCCGCGGTGGGCCGCGTTGTAGCGAACCATGAACAGGTCGAAGATGCCCTCCCGCGCCATTTCGGCGAAGAACGGACGCCGGTGGCCCGACAGCATCAGGTGGCGCACGCGGCCCTGTTCGCGCAGCTCGAGCGCCTCGTCCAGGATCGCCTGGGGCGGACGCTGGTTGTACCAGCCGAGGAGCAGCACGTCGGCGTGGTCGAGGCGCAGGCGGCGGAGCCCAGCGAGGACCGCGTGGCGGAGCAGGGCCGCCGGCCAGCGCGCGTAGCTCTGGAGCACGACGGCGATTCCGTCGCGGTCACGCCGGGCCAGACGCCGGATCCCCTCGCCGAAGCCGGGCCGCCGGACGCTGCCCCAGTAGAAGAAGTTGATTCCGTGGTCGTACGCGTACTCGAGATCCGAGGCGTCTACGCCGAAGCTCGCGCCCAGGCCGATGCGGCCGACCTCGAGGTTCGTGTGGGGGAGGACGACGCGGGGCTGCCAGGCCATGGAGAGAGCGAACCACAGACGCGCGGCGCTTTCCACCGGGGCGCGCCGCGCTGCGACCTGCTCGACGTCAGGGAGCTGAGTCGTCCCGCGGCCGTGGCAGGAAGCGGGGCACGCGACGGCAGTAGGCCTCGTACTCGCTGCCGAAGCGCTCTCGCAGCTCGCGCTCCTCGAGTACGGCGATGAGCCAGACGCCGGGAAGCCAGAGCGCGAAGACGGCGTAGAGGGCCAGGTAGTTGGCGAAGAGCGACAAGCCCAGCAACGCGATCAGGAACTGCAGGTACCTCGGGTGGCGCACCACGGCGAAGGGCCCCACGCTGACCAGGTCCTGGGGGTAGCGATCCGGGGCCAGCTCGGGGAGGCCGGCCAGGACCCGGGTGGGGAAGTGGCGCTGGATCCGGAGGCGCAGCCAGCTCGAGATGCCGAGCAGCACGGCGCCGAGCGCCACCAGAGGCCAGCGCGTGCCGAACTCGACGGCGAGAAGCGGCTCGCGGATCCGGACCATCCCGTAGACCGCGAGGCCGAACAGGGCAAGCACGAACGCGTAGGTGCCCACGGGGCCGACCCGGCGCCAGAATCCCACCCAGGGATGAATCACCAGCCAGAGCAGCAGGGCGGGAGGCAGGCTCACCACCGTCACCAGGGCCAGCCAGTAGCGGGCTGCATCCACGGGCCGCGCCCTCCGGCCGACCCTACGCCGCCATCGACGAGTAGCGGTCGAGGAGCTCCTGCACGCCGGCCGGCAGCTCGATCTTCCCCGGGTCGTAGCGCGGGCTCCAGGTCCGGAGGTAGTTGCGCAGGGCCGCACGCTGCACCGGCGAGCGCGGCGTGACCGGAGTGCGACCGAGGGCGTCCGCCATGCAGCGCGCGAAGCGGCGGATGTACGACACGTAGTGCCACTGGGCCCAGGTGCCGGCGAGGATGCGGTACGGATAGCTCCCCACCAGGTGCCGGTAGACGTTGAAGGCGACGGTACGGTGCTCGATCTCCTCGGCCATGTGCCAGCCCCAGATCTCGCCGCCGGGGAGCGTCCCCCCGTCGAAGCTGCCGTGCTCGGCGGCGGCCAATGCACCGGCGCAGGTCATGGCCTCGAAGCCCTCGGCGTAGGCGACGTTGAAGCGCAGCGACTTCGTGCGCGTGAAGCGCTGGTAGTCCGTCTCCAGGTCCGACTCGATGGCGCGCAGCGCCTCCGCGCCGGCGTCAGCGAACTGCCGGCGGATCTGATCGTTCAGGAGCGCATGGTTGCGGTAGTGGTGCCCCTCCTGCTGGGAGAAGCGGCGGGCGTCCTCGGCCAGCACCGGGTCGCTGATGCGCTTGAGGGCCGCCTTCATGGTCCGGATCAGGTAGGGCTCGAGGTAGGGCATGGTCATGGAGAGGGCGAGCGGACCGAGGATCGCCCCGAGACGCTCGTCCGAAACCTCGAAGTCGATGGGCTCCTCGAACGAGAAGCGGATCTTCCGGACCGTGATGTCGGCCATCTCCCAAGCGTATCGGGCCTGCGCGGCGTGGACAAAGGCGCTGCGCCTGGCCGAGACTCGGCGGATGGCGAACGGCCCCGGGACGACGACCCTCCACGCGAGTGGCTTGACCTTCTCCGCCCTGACCCAGGGCGACGGACCGCTGGTCCTCTGCCTGCACGGCTTTCCGGACAACCGCCGGTCCTTCCGCCTGCAGCTTCCGGCCCTGGCCGCCGCCGGGTTCCGCGCGGTCGCCCCGACCCTGCGCGGCTACGAGCCGTCCTCCCAGCCGGCGGACGGCGACTACCACATGGTCCGCATGGCGGAGGACGTGGTGGGCTGGATCGACGATCTCGGCCAGGAGCGCGTGCACCTGGTGGGCCACGACTGGGGCGCCGTCATCGGCTACGCGGCGGCCGCCCTGGCCCCAGGGCGACTGCACTCGCTCACCACGCTCGCGATCCCCCACCCGGGCCGGCTCCAGAAGGAAGGGCTCCGGAAGGTGCCGAGCCAGCTCCGCAACTCGTGGTACATGCTCTTCTTCCAGCTGCGGGGCATCGCCGACTGGGTGGTGGAGGCGCGCGACTGGGCCTTCATCGAGAAGCTCTGGCGGGACTGGTCGCCGGGCTGGGAGCTTCCGGCGGAAGAGCTCGCCAGCGTGAAGGCGACGTTGGGGCAGCCCGGTGTGAAGAAGGCCGCGCTCGCGTACTACCGCACGCTGCTCGACGTCCGCTCCCCGGCCGCGAGGGAGACCACACGGCTGCTCGCATCCGAGATCCGCGTGCCGACCCTGGCGCTCACCGGGGCCCTGGACGGCTGCATGGACACGCGGCTTCACGACGTCGCGATGAAGCCGGAGGACTTCCCCGCCGGCTTGCAGGTGACCCGGCTGGACGGCGCCGGCCACTTCCTCCACCAGGAGGAGCCCGACGAGGTGAACCGGATCCTCCTCGACTGGCTCAGCCGCCACTAGCGCCCCGGCTGCCGCGCTCGGCGAGGCCGCGCGAGATCTCGCTGTACCGCTCGCGGCTGAGGCGCATCCGGGTGATGAACCAGAGGCCGCACAGGTAGAAGATCACCAGGCCTGGGCCGGCCACGAGGCCGAGCTTGAAGATGGTCTCCCCGGGCACGTTGCCCACCGCGGCATCGACCTGGCCCACGGGAAAGTCGATCACGTCCAGGAGCACGCCGCCGAGGAAGTTGCCAAAACCCGAGACAGCCTTGCCCGTGAAGGTGGTGACGGCGATGAAGGTGCCCTCCCGTCGTTCGCCGGACTCGAGCTCGTGCTCGTCGGTCGCGTCCATCACCATGGACGAGTTGAGGATCCCGATCTGGATCGCCGCGGCGATGAGGAAGAGGCCGTGGCCCATGATGAACACGATCAGGAAGGGGCTTCCGTTCTCCGGGGCAAGCCCGGCGAAGCGCAGGAGCACGGGGAGGGGACCCCAGAGGATCGCGAAGAGCGCGAGCCCGATGGTGGCCTTGCGCTTGTCCCAGCGTTGGCTGATGGGGCCCACCATGGAGAACCCGAGCAGCAGCGGGAATACCTGGGCGCCGGCCAGGATCCCGATCTGGGTCGAGGGGAACTCCCAGAACCAGGTGTTCATGTAGGTCCCGAGTACCTCGGAGACGCCCAGTGCCGTGGCCGAGAAGAGCGAGCTTCCCAGGAGCATCCGCAGGGAGTGGTTGCGGAGGGCGGCCACGGCGTCGCGGGCGAAGCGGGTGGCGGAGAAGAGCGAGCCACCGGCTCCGACCCGCCTCAGCTTGGGGATGACGCGGTGGGTTCCCGCCGAGGAGACCAGGATCGCGGTGGCCACCAGGATCCCAGCGAAGATCCCCAGCTGCGGGTAGTTGCTCGAGTCGAGGCGGCCGTCGCCGACGACCTCGCGGTCGGCAAAGAAGACGAGCCAGCCCGACATCGCGACGGTGAGCGCGCCCAGCCACCCGATCAGCCAGCGGTACGAGACGAGCCGGGTGCGCTCGTCGTAATGGGTCGTCATCTCCGGCGCGAGCGCGCCGCTCGGCACCATGTAGAAGGTCAGGAAGAGGCGGACGCCGATGGCGAACGCGACGAGCCAGGCGAAGAGCTGATTCTGGCTCAATCCCTCCGGCGGCGAGAAGAGCCCGTAGAAGCAGAGCCCCATCGGGATCGCCGAGAAGTACATGAAGGGATGGCGCCGGCCCCAGCGCGAGTGGAAGTGGTCCGAGATCGAGCCGACCAGCGGATCGGTGATGGCGTCTACACACAGCGCGATGAAGATCGCCAGCCCCGAGAGCGTCCCGGGCAGCCCGAGCACCGTCGTGTAGTAGAGCACCAGGAACGCGTTGAAGGCGGAGTTCTTGGCACCATCGGCGATCGCGCCGATTCCGTAGGCGATCCGGATCGAGAACGGGACCTGGCGGTCGTCTGCGGGGGCGCTGGCGGCACTCATTCGAGCCCGGCGCCTTGGCGTCGATGGCACCGGAAGACCAGCAGGCTGAACACGGGTACCATCAGCACCCAGGGCAGCTGGGTCTGGAACGTGATGGCGCGGCCCTGGATCTCGAAGAGCACGAAGTTGAACCACGGACCGGTGGGAATCAGGGGCGCCCAGGAGAGCGGCAGCCCCGGCTTCACCTGCTCGTGGATCATGAATTCCACGTAGACGTTCTGTCCCACGAAGAGCACGAACAGGACGACCAGGGCGGGCCACTTCCAGGCCTTGAAGGCCGTGTCCTTGAAGCCGTAGATCAGCCAGATCAGGAACAGGCCGAGCGCGCAGACCGCCGCATCGAAGAGCGACGTCAGGACCCAGTTCAGATGAATGGGAATGGCTTCCGACATGGCCGGGGCGCGGCGTTCGTCCACCGGCAGCCCGCCGACCAGGCCGTACGTGTACCAGATCTCCCAGCCCAGGGCGCAGATCACGAAGGAGTAGGCGTAGACCGCCAACACCCACCGGGACAGGATCCCGATCAGGTACAGCCCGACCATCGCAGCGAGAGGAACCAGGGCGGTGAGGTACAAGTTCCTCACCACGAAGGCCTGCTGCTCCGTCAGCTCCATCGACCGGCTACCGGGTCGCCGCGATGAACCCGAGCAGGCGCTCTACCAGCTCCTCGGGCGCGTCTTCCTGGATGAAGTGGTTGGCGTCGGGCAGCACGTGGTGCGGCTGACCGGCCGCGCCGGGGATATGCGCCTGGAGAGCCTTGTAGGCGCTGCCCGACGCCGGATCGAGCGCACCCCACAGGGTGAGGAAGGGCTTCTCGAAGCGCGCCAGCTTCTCCCAGGCCGCCCGGTTGAGCGGCACGCCCGGGTTGTCCGGCTGCACGGCGATCAGCAGCGGGAACTGGCAGATGCCCGCCTCGTAGGACGGGTCCGGGAAGGGCGCCTTGTAGGCGGCGAGCTCGCCGGGCGTGATGGCGTGGGTCATGCCCGAGGGCAGCATCTGGTCCATCGGGAACTGCGGGGCGTTCCGCATCATTCCCACCCACATCTTCATGAACGGGCTCTCGCCCTCACCGAGCGGCATGCCCGTGTTGGAGGCCACGACGCGCGCGAAGCGTTCGGGGTGCTCGGCCACCAGGTGCAGGCCGAGCGTGCCGCCCCAGTCCTGGCAGAACAGGCTCACGTCGCGGAGATCCAGCCCCGTGAGCCACTTCGACAGCCAGTCCACGTGCCGGGCCTGGGTGTAGTCCGAGCGCTCGGCGGGCTTGTCGGAGCGGCCGCAGCCCACCAGGTCCATGGCAACCACCCGGTGCCCGGCCGCCGCCAGCGTGGGGATCCACTTGCGGTAGAGGTACGACCAGGTGGGGTTGCCGTGCATGAGCAGGATGGGCGACCCGTCGCGGGGGCCCTGGTCCAGGTGGTGGATCCGGATCGCACTCCCATCCTCATCCATCACCTCGCTGTAGCGGGGCTCGAAGGCGTAGCCCTCGAGCTCGGCGAAGCGTTCGTCCGGCGTGCGTAGCAGCTTCATCGAGCGTCCTCTCCGGTGTGCGGTGCGCCGAGGCGGCGGCGCACCTCCGCCTCGACCCGCCAGATGCGATCCTGACCCCAGGTGCAGAAGTCGGGCTCGGTCCCCTCGCCGACGAGCCGGAAGCTCGGCACGCCCCACAGCCCGCTGGCGAAGAGCGAGCGGCGGTTCTCCTCCAGCTCCTCGCGCCAGCCCTCGCCGTCGAGGTGAGGCTGCGCCTCGCCCCACGACAGCCCGGCGCCCTCCACGACGGCACGCAGGCCCGCGTCGCTGCCCGTGTCGACGCCCTCCGCGAAGGCGGCCCGGGTGAAGCAAGCGAGCAGCTCGGCCGCCCGGCCTCGCTCACGCGCCCACGGATACAACGAGAAAGCCCGCTCGACGGGACGACCCACCGGGTCGCACGCGAAGCCGAACGGCTCGCCCGCGTCTTCCGCCTCGCGCTTGGTGTCTTGCATGATGTAGAGGCGCTTCGCGCTGGGGACGGGCAGCCCGCGCATCACCATGGGCAGCACCGGGCGCAGCACGAGCTCGACGGGCAGGCGCTCGGGAAGCTCCAGGACCCGACGCATCGCGATGGCCGTGTAGGGGCTGCGGAGCGACGGGAAGTACTCGAGCCGCAGACGACGCGGCGACCCGAGGGGTGGCGCCTCCCGGAGATCGGGTCGCGGGACGATCGGGGCGGCGTCGGTGCCCGAGCGCAGCGCGCCCAGCGCTTGCAGCCGGCGTTCGAGGTGCCACAGCCGATCGACGCCCCAGTACCATTCGCCGGCGTAGTGGAACATGGCGCCCAGGTAGTGGCCGCTGCGCCGGCGCAGTGCGTTGCCGGCGTCGATCGCGCTCCGCGTGGCTTCGCGGTCCGCCGGCGGGAGCTCGATCGCCAGCTTCCCGAGCCGGCTCGGGTCCGCGCTCCAGAGCGCCGCTCCGATGCGCGCCGCCTCCTGCACGAAGCGTCCGCTGGCGAGCGCCGACGCCAGCAGCCGTCCGGCGAGCTCGACGTCGGCGGGCCTGGGCGGCGCCGGGGACTCCGGAAAGTCGAGCCCGTAGAACGGCGCCACGTCGGCCGCGTCCCGGCGCGCGAAGCCCTCGAGACGTTCGCGCTCGGGGGCGGCGTCGTCGGGCGGCGGCCCCACCAGGTGGGGCTCGAGCTGCACTTCGTAGCGATCGCAGAGCGGCTCCAGCGCCTGTGCGGCCAGCTGGCTGTAGGGATCGTCGACCTGGTGGAAGTAGCGGATCCGGTGCGACTGCCCGGCGAGCCGCCGGCGCCTTTCCGCGAGCGCGCGGCGTGCGGCTCGCGCGCGCGGGTGGGTCAGGGCCCAGGGGAACCAGGGCATCGCCTTTCGAGCCAACCGACTCACGGCGCCTCCAAGCTGGCAGCCAGAGCCAGCACGGTGCACTCCATGGCGGCGCGAGCGCGCGCGCGGCTCAGCCGCTGCTCGCTGCGCAGCCGGTCCCAGGCCTCGAACGAGGTAGCCTGGTCGAGCGCCTCGAGCGTGTCGGGAGGCGCCGACGCGAGCTCCGGGAGCCAACGCAGGAGACCCGTGCGCAGCGCGGCCACCAGCTTGCGGTGCTGGGCGGTCAGGAAGGGAGAACGCCAGCGATTGAGGTTCGAGGCACGCTTGTACGGGGCGATGCGCTCGAAGAGCGCGTCCCGCTCGCGCACCAGGTCCGCGCCGCGTTCGCGCAGGCCACCCTCCGGCGGCAGCGGGCGGACGAGCGGTCTCATCTCCGCCAGCAGGCGGGCGTCGAGGGTGGCGTAGAGGGCCTCCATGTCCGAGAAGTGCCGGAACACGCTGCGGATGCCCACGTCTGCGCGCTCGGCGACCTGCTGGGCGGTCGGCGTCGGGTTGCCCTCGCCCACCAGCTCGTAGAGCGCATTGGCGATCGTCTCGCGGCTGCGCTCGGCACGGCGCGCCCGGCCGTCGGTCGTCGCTCGCGGGCTCTGCTGGGCTTGCGTCATGGGCGATTCTCCATCGTCGTCGGCGGCAGGCGCCGATCAGTTGGGCCAGTAGATGTACTCGTCGTCGGGCGCATCCGGTTCGACCAGGGTCTTGTCCAGGTTCACCGGCACCTCCACCCGGGACGGCCAGGCAGGCTCGGCCTGCTCGGCGTTGTGGGCGGCCAGCGCGCGCTTCAACGAGGCCACGCGCGCGGGCTCGCGCTCCGCCAGATTGGTGCGCTCGCCGGGGTCGTTCGCCAGGTCGAAGAGCCAGGTCGTACCGGGCGGGCGCTCGTTCACCTGCAGCTTCCAGCCATCCACCAGCGCCACCTGATAGTGACCGGTGCGCCAGAAGAGTCGGGAGTGCGGAGCCCCTTGGCGGTCGCCCCGTGCGAAGGGCACGAGATCCACCCCGTCGATGACGCGATCCTCGGGCAGCGAGGCGCCCGCTGCCGCTGCGGCCGTGGCGTAGATGTCGAAGCCGCTCACGGGCGCAGCGAAGGAGTCGCCCGCCGGCAGCCGGCCCGGCCACTTCACGAAGTAGGGTACGTGAACCCCTCCCTCGAAGAAGCTGATCTTCCAGCCGCGGAAGGGGCGGTTCACGTCGGGGAGCCCGATGTAGCTGGGCGCGCCGTTGTCCGACGTGAAGAAGACCAGGGTGTTCTCCTCCAGGCCCTGCTTCCGCAGCGCCTCGAGCACGCGACCGACGCCCCGGTCGAGGGCGCGGATCATGGCGGCGTAGACCCGCAGGCGGTGGTCCTGGATGTGGGAGAGGGCCTCGTAGTCCGAACGCGCGGCCTGGAGCGGCGTGTGGGGCGCCCAGTGCGCGAGGTAGAGGAAGAAGGGCCGGTCCCGGTTGGCCTCGATCACCTTCACCGCTTCGTCGGTGTAGTAGTCGGTCAAGTAGCCGGCCGGCTCGAACGCCGCTCCCCCGTTGAAAGACGCCGCGTACTTGAGCGCGGCCCAGAGGAAGCGGTCGATCGGATCGAAGTCCTGCTTCGAGTTCACCACCTCCGGGTCGTCCTCCGGCAGGTAGAGGCCGCTCGCCATCAGCAGGCTCTCGTCGAAGCCCTGGTCGTGCGGCGCCATGCCGGGATTGCGGCCGAGGTGCCACTTCCCGATGTGCACGCTGTGGTAGCCACGCTCGCCGAGGAGCTCGGCCAGGGTGATCTCCGAGGGCGGCATCCCGAGGGCCTCGAAGGAGAGGTCGCCGCCGTCTTCCACGGGAGTGGTGATGATCGGCCGGAGGCGGCCCGGCCTGCGGTTCCCGATGCGGGGAAGCAGCGTGCTCATGCCGGCGGGCGTCGGCGTGAACTCGAAGCCGAAGCGGGTCCCGTAGCGCCCGGTCATGATGGCTGCGCGCGACGGAGCGCAGGTGCCGTTGGCCGCGTAGCCGTTGGAGAACGACACGCCCTCCCGGGCCAGCGAGTCGATGTGCGGCGTCGGAACCGTGCCGTCCGCGACGCCGCCGCCGCCGAACGTGAGGTCGTTCCAGCCGAGGTCGTCGGCCAGGATCAGGACGATGTTCGGGGGACGTTCCGCGGTCGAACGGCCTGACGGATCCGGCCCGCTCGCCCAGCCGATGGGCTGGTGCGTTCCCACCGGGAGGCGCCGGTCCATCGCGAAGCCGACGAGCGCGAGCAGAACCTCGTCCTGGTAGAGCCAGGCCAGGCCGCCGGCGAGAACCAGGAGTGCGAGCGCTCCCACCCCGATCGTGCGCAGTCGACTCACGCCGGTGCGCCGCCGGAGGCCTCCTCCGCCGAGTCCCAGAGCGAGATCACGTGGCCGTCCTCCGGGCGGGTGCGTCCTTCCAGGGTCTCAAGGTAGACGCGCTCGACGGCGTCGCGTCCGTAGCCGCGCTGCACCCGCAGCCAGCCGTCGCTGAAGGCGCGGAAGGCGGACCAGGCGTCGCCGATGCGCTCCTGGAATCCGGCGGGCCCCCAGTCCGCCACGCGCTTCTGGATCTGTCCCGGGGCGAAGAAGAACTCGGGCTTCGGCCCCGGGAGCGCAGCGTCGTCGCGAGGCGCGTCCCAGTGCGTGGCGCCGATCGAGCAGGAGTAGCGGAGCTGGTCGCCGAAGTGGCCGTGCACGGCGGCCCGCAGCGGCCCGCTGCCCGCCATGTCGACGTAGACGCTGGGGAGAGCGGCGTCGAGGGTAAGGACCTCGTCGTAGGTCAGCACCTGGTCGTAGCACCCGAGCTTGCTCACGAACGCGCGGTTGCGCGGCGAGGTGAGTCCCACCGCCCGCGCGCGCCCGGCACGCGAGACCTGGAAGCCCAGCGCGATCGACGTCTTGCTCGAGGCGCTAGAGATCAGCACCGACTCGGCCCCGTAGTGGTCGTGGTCGGCGATGGCATCGTCGGCCAGGAACGAGGTCATGAAGAGCCCGCGCAGCAGCATCAGGGCGTCCTCGTGGTCGGGCTCGTAGAGGGCGTCGTGAGCGGCGGGGCTGTACTGGTTGTAGGCCGGCGCCAGGCCCTCCCGGTGCGAGGCTCCGTCCATGATCCCGGCCGGGCTGGCAGCGCTGGGCTCGATCACCAGGTAGCGGGACATGGGGTAGAAGCCGAAGCAGCGCGTCCCCTCGGCCACGTCGGGGTGGCTCGAGCGCACGACGTCGCCGAACCCCATGGCGGGAATCCGCCCCCAGCCGACGGGGGCGGGGAAGAAGCGCCAGTATCCGAGCATGTCTCCGGCCAGCGCATAGGAGATGTTGTTGGCCGTGAAGGCGAAGCGATCGACGCGGAAGAGCACCTGTCCGGGCGCGAGCTCGGGCTCCGGGGCGTCCACGAAGCGATGCCGAATCCAGTCGGACTTCTCGACCAGGAAATCCACTCCGGCGGGGCGATCGGTCACGGCGTTCCTCCCTTCTCTTCGAACACGAGCTGGAAGCCTCGCTTGGCGAGGCGGTGACGCGGCCGGTAGACGAGCAGAGGCTCCCAACCGGTGTCCGCGAGAGCGGCGTCCACCCGGGCGCGCTCGTCCGCCGCCAGGGCGAGGTAGGCGTCGAGGGTGCGCTGGAGCATCCACAGGGTGTAGGAGCTGATGAAGCGCTTGAGCGGAACCCCGCGCAGGGTGGTCTCGTAGTTCCCCACCGCCCGCGGCGGCTCGTCGCTGTCCGCTGGCCGCTCGTCGGCCCAGGCCTCGAAGGCGCGGATCCCGGCGAGGATCACCGGGGCAGCGTCGCGCCCCATCAGCGAGAGCACTTCGCGCAGGCTTTCCGCGATCCCTCCGTCCGGGAGCCATCCGCCCGGATCGGGGCTCGGGTAGAGACAGCGCTCGATCCAGCCCACGACCGGAACCGCGCTCTCCAGCAAGAGCTGGCGCGGGACCAGGTCGCTGAAGAAGTGCCCGTAGACGGGACCCATGAGGGCGCAGTCGGCGAAGGACATGCGGTCGCCGAGCAGGTACGGGTGCTCTTCGAAGTGGCTGGACAGCGCCGCGAGCAGGTCGCGGGTGTGGTCCTCGAGGGCCGGCGCCGTCTCCTGCGTGGCGCCGAGCGCGAAGCGCGCGCGGGCCATGCGTTTGGCTGCGCCCTCACCCAGCTTCGGGTCTCCGATCATCGCCACGAAGCGCGCCCGGGCCGAGGCCTCGCCGAGCGGGCTGCCCCAGCGGTAGTGCATGGCGGGGATCGTGGCGAACTCGTCGCTGTAGAGCTCCACCAGGTGGGCCGCGACGTGCTGCACCGGCGCGGTGGGAATGAGGGGCGGGTCCGGGTGGCGCGCCTCGAGCCGGTCGATGATCTCGCTCGAGTCCTGCCAGGTCTCGTCCTCGGGCGTCACCACGATGGGGATGAATCCGAGACCGGTCCGCTTCAGCACCTCGCGCAGGTCGGCGCGGACCTCCTCGTACCAGATCCGCTTGTAGCGGAGCGCCGGGCGCACCTTGGCCGAGAAGTACGAAACCTCGAAGGCGTGGAAGCGATAGGGTCCGGGGACGGGAGGGGGCATCGCGGACGTCCGGCTCGGGTTTCGGCACGGATCATGCCATAATCCGGAAGGCGGGCACAAGCACCCGCTCGGGAGTCGCGATGATCTACCTGAAGCAGAGCTTCCGCATCCATCCGGCCACTCCGGCGACGCGAGACCGCTTCGTCGAAGCCGCCGGGGAGGCCGCGGTGCCGGCGACCCAGAAGCTCGGCGCGCGACTCATGGCCGCCTGGTTCTGCCACGAGGAGTGGTTCTCGGAGATCCAGCACGTCACCGAGTTCGAGAACCTGGCCGGCTTCGGCGCCTGGCGCGAGGCAGCCGGCGCGGAGGGGCCGGATGCCTTCTTCGAGCCGCTGCGGCCGGTCGCGCTCCGGGAGCGAATGCAGCGGCTGCATCCCCTCCCCTACTCCCCGCTGCAGTGACGGCCCGCTCGCAGCACGCCGGGCGCCCCGCGTCTGCCACCGTGCTGGTGGGAGCGCAAGAGCTGCACGCGGAGGTCCTCGACCCGACGACGCAGAACGTCTGGCAGTCGGTCGAGCCGGTCTCGCGCGAGGAGTACGAGGCGCTGCCCCTCGAGGAACCGTGGATTCGCGTCGGCATCGGCGCGGGCGCCATGGACGAGCACTGGTTCGAGCACTCACCGGGCGACGCTGAAGACGGACCGAGATCGGCGGCCACCGCTTCGCGCTCTGCGCCCGACCTGCCAGCGCCCTTGCGCAGCCGGCGGGACCCGACGGGCCGCGACGGATGCTGGTGGAGAAACATCACGTGCTGCGATTTCGGACGGGCCGGCGCGTTCCCGTGCTGCGCGTCCCCGGCGCCGAGGGCGGGGACTTCGTCCACGTGGTCGAGGGCGGTCCGGACAAGCCGCCGCTCACGCTGCCGGATGGCTGGACGCTCAGCGAGGTGGCGCTCGAGACGGAGTGGGTCGTGCGCATCCCCACCCCGACGACCGTCTTCTTCTTTCCCAACCGGGACAGCTACCAGGGACCGATCACGCTTCGGCCCTGATTCGGCTCAATGCGCGTCGCTCGCGAAGCGGAAGACGTCGCCCAGCGCCATGGGTGCGTAGGGTTCGAGGGGCGGGATCTTCAGCTCGGCGCGGGCCTCCTCGATCGGGAGCTGGAGCAGCCTCTCCCAATCGTCCACGGCGGGGAGATAGCGGGCCTGCCGACCGCGGCGATATCCCTTCCAGGCGACGCGCCAGCCGTCGAGCCGCCACCCCGCGACCGCGGTCAATCCGTTCAGGAGCACGAGCCCCGCCCAGCCCTTGTTGCCCGTCTGTGCGTAGGTGAAGGCCAGCACGCCGGCCTCACCGAACACGTCGACCCCGTAGCCCGTGAGGGTGTGAAGGAGGTCGTGGGCGTGGCGCACGCGATCGCGCACGTAGGCGTGCTCGCGGCTGAACGCACGCCCTTCGTAGGCGGCTTGCGTGAGCTGGTCGAGCTCGAGCGGGTCGATGCCGCGATCGTCGAGATCCCGGACGTACTCGCGACCCAAGCTGCCCGGCGGCAGTGCGCGCAGGCGCTCGTAGTCCGTGAACAGGTCCGGATAGCCGATCGCGTTCTCGACCAGATGCCTGCCCGTCGGGGTCTCGAGGAAGCGCCGATAGGCGGGCTCCTCGTCGTGGCCACCGATCGCGAAGAAGACGCGCGCGCCGAGCGTCACGTCGCCCGGATTCGCGCGCACGAGGCCGGCGAGACGCCGCCACTCGCGCGGCTCGAGCCGGAACCCCCACGTCTGATCCGCCTTGCGCGTCACCTCGCCAGCGTAGCGCGCCGCGGCGGAACCCGGCGCCACTAGCGTTCGTTGTCGAATTGTCCAGCCCGATCACGTGTTCACGCGCGCATTCGTCGACGCGAAGTCATCGCGCCGACACCGGATCGGAACGACTGAGACGTTCTGCCCAATCGGCCACAACCGGATGTGGATCTTCGCCACGGATCGAAGCGGAAATCCGCGCGAGGCAAATCGGTTCGAATCGCTGGAACGAATTCCCTGACCCGCAGTCAAGCGAACTGTCACGCGCAGACTTTCGCGCAACGGAGCGGATTTTCGTGCTCTGCCTCTTGCGGCGGCTCGGTTGGACATTCGGCCAGGAAGGGTGACGCCTGGACGACACCGGTTGCCCGGCCCGCTGGCACGGAGCCTGCATTTCGCACGCACGCGATCGAATGATCGATTGGATTCAGCGAACCAGGAGAGAAGAGGACAGAGCCGTGGACAACGACAAGATCTTCGCAGCCTACGCCGTAACACTCGTCGCGGGGGTGACCTCCGTGATCTCGGCTTCGGTGATGGCCGGTCTGGCCGCCTTGCCGTCGCTGGGGGTCTTCGTCGAACACCTGGCGCTGAGCCTGGCCTTCCGTGGCGCGTACAAGAGCTTCGCGGGATTCGACTGGGTCTACGTGGCTGCCCTCAACGTGGGCTTGATCACCGCCCCGGACGTGGCCCCGGAGCCCGGCATCATGGCCGGCGCGGGGATCTGAGCGCCGCGTAGCGCGGGCCGTATCGAATCGGTGGCGTGGGAGAACGAGGGCGCTCTCTGAAGGAGGGTGCCCTCGACTCCTATCGGTGCCGCTCCAGCCATTCGGCCTCTTCGCCCGCCTCGGGCAGGAGCTCGCCGCCCTCCATGTTCCACTTGGAGGGCACGTCGGCGGTGACGACGGCGACGGCATCCCGGTCGCGGCCGATCACCTCCGCCACGACGTCGGTGAGCTCCGACACGATGCGCGCCTTCTGCTCGTCGGTCCGACCCCAACGGATCGATCCCAGCACGAAGGCCAGCCTGCCTTCGGGAAGCTCCGCGGCGGGCGTCTCCGTGAAGAAGGCGTGGACGAAGGAGGGCGGCGCCGCGCTCACTTCGCAGTGGATTCGAACCACTTCCTTGGCGATCCGGGCGCGTTGCGCTTCCGTGGTGAGACCTTCGGAAACGGCGCAGCGGTAGAGGGGCATCGGAATCTCCTCGTGGCTAGAGGGGAAGCGGACCGTCCCAGGCGGTGACGACGATCTCGTTGATCGAGCAGCCCGTCTCTTTCTCCCACAGGTCGCAGACCTTGCGCATGAAGGCCTCCCTCCGGTCGAGGGGCAGGCCGACAGGAACCGAGCGGACGACGATCGAGGACGTGCTCGGCTCGCCGGCCGTCCAGGCGAACCCTTTCTTCATCACGATCCAGGCGATCTCGGTCGCCGTGGGATCGTCGCCAAAGGACTCCTGGCCGATCCGACGCAGTCCTTCCGCCAGCAGCTCCTGCCGCTGGTGGGCGGTCTGTCCCTCCTGGATGATGCAGGCGTAGTGGGGCACGGGTTGGGAAGAGCCTTCAGTCCGCTTCCGCGGGCGCGTCGTCCGCCGCCAGGTCGGCGAGGCGTTCGCGGTAGATCTCCACGAACCCGATCAGGATCGCCACGACGACCGGCGCCACGATGATGCCCAGCATCCCGTACACCTGGATGCCGCCCAGGATCGCGAAGAGCAGCAGCACGGTCGGGATCTGCACGCGGCCCCCGATCATCACGGGCCGCACGATGTTGTCGATGGAGCCCACGACCAGGGCGCCCCACAGCAACAGGGCGATCCCGCGCCAGACCTCTACGCCGAAGAGCACGTAGATCGCTGTAGGGACCCAGATCAACGCGGAACCCACGACGGGCACGAGCGAGGCCACGCCAGTGAGGAAGGCCAGGAAGACGCTCACCGAGAGGCCTCCGAGCAAGGCGTAGCCGACTCCCGCGACGATTCCCTGGAGCACGGCGATCGCGAGGCTGCTCTGGACGACGACCTGGAGCGTGTCGTAGAGACGCTTCAGGATGCGATCCCGGTAGACCGGCCGCATGGGAATCAGCTCGCGCACGAGGGCGGCGATGCGGTCCCCGTCCCGGAAGAAGAAGAACAGGGCTACCAGCATCATCGCGGCGCCGAGCAGCGTCGCCGCGGCTCCGGTCGCCAGGGCCTGGCTCTCTTCCGCGACCCAGCTTGCGATGCGCTTGGACGCCGCCAGGGGCGCAGCGGAGAGGTCGAGGGAAGCCAGGAACGGGAAGCGACCCTCGAGCTTCTCCCAGAAGTCACGGAACCACGCCAGGATCGCCTGGCGCTCCTCCCGGGCCTGGCTCCCGATCTCATCGGCCCGCTCGTAGAAGTCGGCGGCCTCGGCGACCAGCATCGAGAGCAGGATCGACAGCGGCACGAGTACGAGCAACACAGTCGCGACCGTCATGATCAGTGCGCCCAGGGTTCGCGATCCCCGCAGCAGCGCGACCACGCGCGTGGTCAGCGGGGAGAAGATGATCGCGAAGACGCCGGCGTGGAACAGCGGCGCCGCGAACGGCGAGAGGAAGAGGTAGAACTGGTAGATCAGGAAGAAGAAGACCGCGAAGAAGAACGGGGTGAACAGGCTCTCCCGGATCAACGTGGGGCGCTCGTGAACCGGGGGCACGCTCACGCTCCGTCCGGCTCGTCGCCGGGTTCGGCCTCGGCGTGGTCGGAGTCCCGACCCATGCTGGCCGTGATGGCGCGCAGCAGCGGCGGCAGGACCTCCACCACCCGCGGGTCCGCGTCGAGGAACGACGGCGCGATCCCGATCGGATCGAACGCGGAGCGCGCGGCACGCACCTCCAGACCCAGGACCCGGCGATGCGCCTCGATCTTCGCCTCCAGCAGCGCCTTCTCGTGCTCGAGGTGCCTCACCACGCCCAGGAGCGCCTGCGGCCCAGGGCGCCGCCCGTCTCGCGGTGGGCGGCCTCCAGCGCCTCGTGCGCGGCGTCGAGCTTCTGCTTCACGCTGGCCGCGCGGTCGGCCAGATCGTGGTGCATAGCCGACTCGAGCAGCGCACGCACTTCATCGATCGTGCCGAGGGCATTGGCCGAGGCGAGCGCGCCGCCTTCCACCGGATCGGGCTTCTTCTCCATGGCGCGTTCCAGTGTCCACGTGCCGGGTTCAAGAATCAAGGTGCCACGGCAACAATTTCCCGCGGGATCGGACGTGTCTCCGCGCTACGCGCGGATCTCGTGGGCCGGACCTGCGCCCTTCGGAACCCGGATCTCGTCCACCAGCCGTTGGACGATCTCGGGCGGCGGGGGCGTGACCAGCGCGACGCCGCTCGCGACCCCGAAGTTGAGCAGCATCCCGAGGGTTCCGATGCCTTCGGGCGAGATGCCGAGGAGCCAGCGGTCGGGCACGTTGGCCGCCGGGTTCACGAACTTGAAGTACACGATGTACGCGGCCGTGAAGCCGATGCCCGTGACCATCCCCGCGATCGCTCCCTCCCGGTTCATGCGCTTCCAGAAGATGCCGAGGATCAGGACCGGGAAGAATGACGAGGCCGCCAGGCCGAAGGCGAACGCCACCACCTCGGCGACGAAGCCGGGCGGATCGATGCCCAGGTAGCCGGCTACCACGACCGCCACGGCCGCGCTCACGCGGGCCGCGAGGAGCTCACCGCGCTCGGTGATGCGGGGCCGGATCGTGCTCTTCAACAGGTCGTGGCTCACCGCCGACGAGACCACGAGCAGCAGGCCGGCCGCGGTCGAGAGCGCGGCGGCGAGCCCGCCCGCCGCGACGAGGCCGATCACCCAGGCCGGCAAGCCCGCGATTTCGGGGTTCGCGAGCACCATGATGTCCCGGTCGATCGTGAGCTCGTTCTGCTGCGGCGAGCCCGCCCCCACGTACTGGATCCGGCCGTCGCCGTTGCGGTCCTCGTAGCGGATCAGACCCGTGCCCTCCCAGGTCTTGAACCACTCCGGCACGTCGGCGTACGGCTGCTCACTCACGGTGTTCAGCAGGTTGGTTCGCGCGAAGACGGCGACCGCGGGTGCGGTCGTGTACAGGATCGCGATGAACACCAGGGCCCAGCCCACGCTGGTGCGCGCGTCCCGGACGCGGGGCACCGTGAAGAAGCGGATGAGGACGTGGGGCAGACCCGCCGTCCCGACCATCAGCGCGGCAGTGATCGCGAGCAGGTCCAGGGTGCCCTTGCTGCCATCGGTGTAGGGGGCAAATCCCAGCTCGGCGTGAAGTCCGTTCAGGCGGTCGAGAAGGTACTCGCCCGACGCGAGATCGGCGGAACGTGATGCCCTTCATCCCGCCCAGGACGGCGTAGAAGAAGACGAGCCCCATGCCGATCAGGACGCCGTACGTGATGTCGACCTCGAGGAAGCGGCTGAAGACGATCCCCACTCCGCGCATCTGCCCTGCCACATACGTGAACGACACGAAGATCGCGCACACCACCGCCACGATCCGCGCGAGCCGCGAGTAGTACCGCTGGCCTACGAAGTCGGGCACCGTGTACTGGCCGAACTTCCGCAGGTAGGGCGCGAGCAGCAGGGCCAGCAGCACGTAGCCTCCGGTCCACCCCATGAGGTAGACCGACCCGTCGAAGCCCAGGAACGAGATCAGGCCCGCCATCGAGATGAAGGAGGCGGCCGACATCCAGTCCGCCGCCGTGGCCAGCCCGTTCGCCAGCGGCGACACGCCGACGCCGGCCACGTAGAAGTCCCTGGTGGAGGAGGCGCGCGACCGGATCGCGACGCCGATGTAGAGCGCGAAGGTCAGCCCGACGATGACGAAGGTCCAGGCCTGGACGTTCACGAGCTAGTCCTCGGCCACGCCGAACTCGGCGTCGAGCCGGTTCATGCGCCAGACGTAGACGAAGATCAGGACCACGAAGACGTAGATCGACCCCTGCTGCGCGAACCAGAACCCGAGCGGAAAGCCGGTGCCCGGGATCCGGACCCGGTTGAGCAGGTCGACGAACAGGATTCCGAAGCCGTAGGAGACGAGGAACCAGACCAGGAGCAGGCCCAGCACGAGGCGCAGATTGGCCCTCCAGTAGCCGTCGGCGTCGCGGGTCTCGGCCATCGTTCGGGACTCCCATGCTTCGGGTCCTGGGGGAAGGCGCTCGGAGCGTAGTACGCTATTCCAGGCGGGGCTGATGAGCGACCTTCGCGAACACATCGCCCGCGCGCTGGACCGCGACATCGTGGCGCTGACCCCGGTGAGCGGCGGGGACGTCGCCGACGCCTTCCGGGTGCGCCTGGGGGACGGCGGCACGGTCTTCGCCAAGACCCGCCCGGGGGCTCCGCCCGGGTTCTTCGTCACCGAGGCGGCCGGCCTGGCGTGGCTGCGGGAGGCGGATGCCGTACCCATCCCCGAGGTGCTCGGAGTCTCCGACGACCCGCCGCTCCTGATCCTCGAGTGGATCGAACACGGGCGCCCGGGTGCCGCGACCGAAGCAACCTTCGGGCGCGCCCTGGCCGCAACCCACGCGGCAGGCGCCCCGTCGTTCGGACGGGAGGATCGGCGCCGGACGGGCAGCCGCGGTCTCCCCAACGAGCCGTGTGAGACCTGGGTCGATTTCTACGCGACGAACCGCCTGCTCCCGCTCGCCCGGCTCGCGTCCGACGAGCGAGCGCTGCCGCTGTCGGCGATCCGGAACCTCGAAGCCGTCGCCGGCCGACTCCCGGAGCTCGGCGGTCCGATCGAGCCCCCAGCCCGTCTCCACGGCGACCTCTGGGGCGGAAACCGCGTCGTGGGTGCGGGCGGCGTCAGCTGGCTGATCGACCCCGCAGCCCACGGTGGCCATCGTGAGTTCGACCTGGCGATGATGCGACTCTTTGGCGGGTTCGGCGACGCGTGCTTCGCGGCCTACGCCGAGGTCTCGCCCCTGACCGACGGCTGGGCCGACCGGGTGCCCCTCCACCAGCTGGCGCCGCTGGTGGTGCACGCGATCAAGTTCGGCGGAGGCTACGTCGGGGGTACGCTGCGGGCGCTGGAGGCGCTGGCCTGACGATCACAGCGCCGTCGGCCGGAACGCGTCGATCAGCTCCCTGCACTGGCGGACCACCGCGGCGACCTTGTGCGGCGCGGTCTGTCCCACCCGCACGACCACCAGGTCGAGCTTCGGGACGATCATGATCCGCTGCCCCCACGCACCGCTGCAATGGAAGATGCCGAGGCTGCCGGGGACTACCCAGAAGTGGGCCCCGTAGAGGCCCTCGGACTGGGGACTGGGCGTCCGGCTGTAGTCGACCCAGCCTTCGGGCAGGATGCGCTTCCCTTCCCACAGGCCGTCGCGCAGGTACAGCAGGCCGAAGCGCGCGAAGTCGCGCGCGCTGCAGGCGCAGTGACTCGAGCCGATGAAGTGGCCGGCCTCGTCGAAGGTCGGGCTCGCGGTCTTCATGCCGAGCGGCGCGAAGAGCTCGCGCTGCATGAAGGCGAGTGTCTTCTCGCCTCCTCCGCCGCCGGCGATCTCGCCCACCAGCCGCGCCAGCAGGTTGCTGGCGCCGCTGTTGTAGTTCCAGCGGGTCTCGGGCTCCGCCACGCTGGGCAGGGTCGCGGCGAAGGCGGCGACGTCCTTCCGGCCCGCGCCGAAGAGCATCGGGATGACGTCCGACTCCTCCTCGGGGTAGTAGCGGACCGCGCCGCCGCCCAGGTGCTCGGCCTCGCGGAAGCGCAGCCCGTCGACCATGCGCAGCATCTGGTCCGTGGTGATGCGCGCGCGCGGGTCGTCCGCATCCCATTCCTTCACCGGGATCGGCTCGAAGATGTCGAGCCGGCCCTCACGCACGAGAATGCCGATCAGCGCGTTGGTGATGCTCTTGGCCATCGACCAGGAGCGGCAGGGGTCGTCGGGACCGGCGCCCTCCCCGTAGCGCTCGGCCACGATCGCGCCGCGGTGCACGACCACGACCGCGTGGGTGCGCTCCAGGTCCTCGGGCTCGGGGCGCGCGAAGGCGTGGTCGAGCAGCCCGTCCAGAGCCGCCCGGTCGACCCGGCGGTCGAGCTCCGCCCGGGGCCACTCCCTCGTCGGCCAGGGCACGCCCGTGGGCTGGGGCGGAAGCGGGAGAAGCTCGGGACGGCGCGTCGGGTGCTCGCTCATGGCCGGACAGGATACCCCGGACCGTTCCCGAAGCGGGCGCCACTCAGTCCTCCGGCGCCAGGCTCGCGCCGCCGCGCCACTCGGACAAGGCGCCCGTGGCCTCGCTCTCCGGGAGCACGAGGCCCGCCCACGGCTCGTCGTCGCCCAGGCGGATTCGCACGACGCCGGTCTCGCTGGTGGATTCACCCGGATCGCTCACGTCCGAGCGGATCGTCTTGACCTCGGGTCCCTAGCGGGCGTACAGGCGATGCTGCGCCGGCTCCACCCGGACGTGGTCGTGCGCGCGGTCGAGGTCCTCGAACGCGCGCGCTGCGGGGACGGAATCGCCTCCACGGCCGACCGGATCGCGCTCGGCGTCGAGTTCGCGCCGGGCCGCGACGGTGGTCTGCCCTCGCGGATGATCCTGAAGACCCTGCTTCTCCATCCACTGCTGCGCTTCGGTCTGCCGGCCGTGCTGTCCCTGGCCCGGGCTTCGCGCGCCACCGAAAGCCTGCCCGCGGTCGACGGCGGCGTACGCTCACTGCTCTTCGTGCTCGTCGGCGCCTACCAGCGCTTCTTCCCTCACGCGCCCGACCCCATGTACGCGAACGAGGTCCGCTTCTACACGGAGATCCGACCGCAGCTGGATCTGGAAGCACCCCGGGCGTTCGGAGGACTCTTCGACGCGAAGAGCCGCCACTTCGGGATCCTGATGGAGGACGTCACCCTGCGCGGTGCGAGCTTCCCGAACGCCACCCGCGACGTGCCGCTCGATTCGATCCGCGACCTGCTCGCTATCGCCTCGCCGTGATCTGGGGCCTCGTGATCGGCTGGCTCATCACGCCGCCCGTGCCTTCGGTCCGGCCATCACCGAAGCGAACATCTCGCGTCTGGTCACGGCCTGCCAGGATCTCGACGCGTTCGACGCCGTGACCTCGGCGGGAGCCTAGATCTCCTGGATCGCCGCGATCTTCCAGCCGCGGCCGGCGCGCGTGAGGGCGCGGGCGCGGGCTCCCTCAGCGCTCTCGGAGCGAACGGTCAGGACCGTGGCGTTGGGCGTCCCGCGCTCGATCAGCCGCACGCGGAAGGTGCGGATGCCCGGATCGGACGTCGGGCCCGTCTCGGCCGCCGGCCCGGGGCCCGCGGGCTGCAAGCCGGCTTCGGCGACCAGCTCGTGGTAGGCGGGCGGCGCATCCAGCACCTCGAGCCCGATCCCGCCGGGCACCTCGGACTCGAGCCCTGCGGGTACGGCGCGCTCCCGCGCCACCCCCGCCTCGACCCGGATCTCCGGCCGGTCCCCCTCGGCGGAAAAGACCAGCTGTATGGCGCTGTTCAGCTCCGGTCGCGCCCGGGTCTGCACGAAGAGACCCGCACGGGAAACGTCGCGCACGATGGCAGGGTGGTGCTTTCCGTCGATCACCAGCTCACAGGTGATCCGGCGCCGGCTCCGCTGCTGCCTGCGCTTCTCCATTCGCCCCAGCTCCCGTCGTAAACGCTCCAGCCCCGAGCAGCCATCATCGTCCGGATGCGCCCGCGGCCTGAAACACGTTTGCGCGAGCGGCGAGCTACCCTCCTGCCGGGACGGCACTCCAGGAGCTTGCGCCGGGAGTTGCGTGCTAATGTCGAGGCGACGGCTGGGAGGCCGGACGACCGATACGTCTGGCCGGAGAACGGCCAGTGAAGCGAGCGCGCGACGGCCAGGGCATCGGGGAGGGCTACCGGCTCTCGGACCGCTACACGGCGGAGCGCGGCACGGTCTACATGACCGGCATCCAGGCGCTCGCGCGGCTCCCGATCGAGCAGCTGCGCGCCGATCGCGCCGCGGGCCTGCGCACCGCCGCCTTCGTGTCCGGCTACCCGGGATCGCCGCTGGGCGGCTACGACAAGACCATCGCGGCCGCCGTGCGCGAGGTGCCCGACCTTCCCATCGTCTGCCGTCCGGCGCTGAACGAGGAGTACGCCGCGACCGCGGTGATGGGGTCGCAGCTCGCGGCGGCCCAGCCCGACGCGCGCTACGACGGCGTCGTCGGGATCTGGTACGGCAAGGCGCCAGGGGTGGACCGCGCGAGCGACGCGCTGCGCCACGCGGTCTACGCCGGCAGCGATCCGCGCGGTGGCGCCGTAGCGCTGGTGGGCGACGATCCGAACGCCAAGAGCTCGACCCTGCCTTCTTCGTCGGCCGGCGCGCTCTTCGACATGCACATCCCCCTGCTGTATCCGGGAGATCCCGCGGAAGCCCTCGAGCTCGGACGCCACGCGATCGCGCTCTCCCGCTGCACGGGGCTGTGGACGAGCCTGAAGATCGTGGCGGACGTCGCCGACGGGAGCAGCAGCGTGCACCTCGATCCGGAGCGCGTGCGACCCGAGATCCCGCTGCACGAGGGCAGGCCCTACGTGCACGTGCCCGACGGCAAGCTCCTTACCCCTCATACCCTCGAGCTCGAGCGCGAGATCTACGAGATCCGCTACGCCCTCGCCGTCGAGTACGCCTCGGCGAACCGGCTGAATCGCACCACCGTCGATCCCGCGGACGCCTGGATCGGAATCGTCTCGTCGGGAATCACCTACCGCGAGCTGCGCGAGGCGCTGCGGCGCCTCGGCCTCGCCGGCGACGAGGCCGTGGCAGCCGCGGGCATCCGGCTGCTGGAGATGCAGATGCCCCTGCCCTTCGATCCGGACACCGTGCGCCACTTCGCGCGCGGGCTCGAAGAGCTGCTCGTGATCGAGGAGAAGCAGCCGAACATCGAGTCGCTCGTGAAGGACGCGCTCTACAACGAGACGCGGCACCCGCTCGTGACCGGGAAGCTCGACGAGCGCGAACGACCGCTGCTGCGGGGCCACGGCAGCCTCTCGGCCGACTCCCTGCTGCCTGCGCTGCGCCGGCGGCTGACGCCGCGGCTCGCCGATCGCCTGGCGCCGGAGGCGCCGGCTGCGCGCCCGGACGCCGCCCCGCTCGCGGTGCAGCGCACGCCCTTCTACTGCTCCGGCTGCCCGCACAACCGCAGCACCCAGGTGCCCGAAGGCTCGCTGGTGGCGGCCGGGATCGGCTGCCACACGATGGTGATGCTGATGGACCCGCGTCGGGTGGGCGACGTTTCGGCCCTCGCGTGCATGGGCAACGAGGGGACGCAGTGGATCGGCATGGCCGAGTTCGTCGAACGCCGCCACCTCGTCCAGAATCTCGGCGACGGCACCTACTTCCACAGCGGACAGCTCGCGATCCAGGCGGCCGTCGCCGCCGGGATCGACATCACCTACAAGCTGCTGTGGAACGGCGCGGTCGCGATGACCGGCGGCCAGGAAGCCCAGGGCAGCATCCCGCTCGCCTCCGTGGCGCGCACCCTGCTGGCCCAGGGCGTGACGCGGGTGCTCGTCACGACCGACGACGTGGAGCGGAGCGACTACGCCGGGCTCCCCGACGGCGTCGAGGTGTGGGACCGCACGCGGCTGGCGGAGGCCCAGGAGCTGCTCGCCGGGCTGGACGGGGTGACGGTCCTCATCCACGACCAGGCGTGTGCCGCGGAGGTCCGGCGCGCGCGCAAGCGCGGCCGGGCGCCGACACCGAACCTGCGGGTGGCCATCAACCCGCGCCTCTGCGAGGGTTGCGGCGACTGCGGGCGCATCAGCAACTGCCTGTCCGTGCAGCCCGTCGACACGCCCTTCGGTCGCAAGACCGCGATCGACCAGACCACCTGCAACCTGGACTTCTCGTGCCTCGAGGGCGACTGCCCGGCCTTCATGACCGTCTCGACGGACGGCGGGAGTGCGACGGAGAGCGCCCCGCCGCTCCCGCGCGAGCCGGCCGAGCCCCTCCCCGAGCCCGTGCTGGCGGTCGACCCGGACGACTTCGCCGCCCGCATCGCCGGGATCGGCGGCACCGGGGTGGTCACGGTCTCCCAGGTCCTGGGCACCGCGGCCGCGCTCGACGGCTACCAAGTGCGGGGCCTGGACCAGATCGGCCTCTCGCAGAAGGCGGGCCCGGTGGTGAGCGACCTGCGCCTGCGCCGGCAAGGTCCGGCCGAGACCAACCGGCTCGGCGCGGGGCAGGCGGATCTGCTGCTCGCCTTCGACGCGCTGGTGGCGGCGTCTCCCAGCGGCCTGCTGGTCGCGGACCCGCAGCGGACGGCGGTGGTCGGCTCGACCACCGGCACCCCTACGGGAGCGATGATCGCGAAGCCGGGCATCGAGCTGCCCTCCGCGGACGCGCTCGGGACGCGCATCGCGGCGGTCACGCGCGACGGACAGCGCTACTGGGCGGACGCTGCCGCGATCACCAGCGCGCTCTTCGGCGACGCGGTGACCGCCAACCTCTTCGTGGTCGGCATGGCGGTGCAGGCCGGCTGTCTGCCGATCGGTCCCGAGGCCATCGAGCGGGCGATCGAGCTGAACGGCGTCGCGATCGAGCGCAATCGCGCGGCATTCCGCTGGGGCCGTCGCCAGATCGCGAACCCCGGCGCCGTCCGCGCGGCGACGGCCGAGCACACGGCCGCCCTGCCCGCGCCGGTGCTGGCGCCGCTGCCCCGACCGTTGGAGGAGCGCGTCAGCGCGGCAGCCGGCGGCGACGAGGATCTCGCCACCCGGCTGCGGCTGCTCACGAGCGACCTGGTCGCCTACCAGGACCGCCGCTACGCCGAAGGCTTCCTGGCGACCGTCGCGGAGGTCGCCGAGCGCGAGTCGGCCGTCGCCCCGGGCTCGACACGGCTCACCGTTGCTGTCGCGCGCGGGCTGCACAAGCTCCTGGCCTACAAGGACGAGTACGAGGTCGCGCGCCTGATGCTCCTCGACGAAGGGCTGGCCCCGGCACGCGGGATCGCCGGCGACGGGGCCCGGATCGCCTGGCGGCTGCACCCGCCGCTGCTGCGCGCACTTGGGCTGAAGCGGAAGCTCGCCGTGGGCACCTGGGCCGCGCCCGCGTTCCGCCTGCTCGCGGCGGCCAGGCGGCTGCGCGGCAGCTGGCTCGACCCCTTCGGCCGCACGCGGATCCGACGCCTGGAACGCGAGCTGCCCGGGGAGTACCGCACCGCCGTCCGCAGCCTGCTGGCCGACCTCAAGCCCGAGCTACTCGACGACGCCGTGGCGATCGCGACCCTCCCGAGCGGCGTCCGGGGCTACGAGGACCTCAAGCTGGCGCGAGCCAATGAGTACCGGAAGCAGCTGGCGGAAGAGCTCGCGCGCTTCGTGCGCTGATTCCCCGGCGCCCTTCGACGCCGTTGCACCGTCTTCCATTCAGTCCCTCGCGCGCGGGGTGTGGACTCCCGCCCTCCAACGGCATGTCCCTGGGCGAGAGCGGCGGAGCGCCCTGCTCGCGCCGCCCGGGGGTGAACATGAGGAAGACATCCGCCTTTGCCGGAGCCCTGGTGGGCCTCGGCTTCCTGCTGCCCGCGTGCCACGGCGCCTACCACCACGGGCATCGTCACGGGCAGCATCACGTGGGCTACCCGCGAGAAGAGCCCCGCGACCCGGGCCTCCATCGCCCGCACGGGCGCTACCGCCATCGCCACCACCCGAGCCAGTGCGGGGGCTGACGTCGGCGGACGACATGGAGTGCTTCGGCGCAGCGTGATCGGGGATCGGTCGTCCATGATATCCGGGGCTCGTCTCTGATACCCTTCCCGCGCCCATGCGACGATCCATCGCGATTCCGCTGGCGTTGGCGTTGGCGTTCGCTGCCTGCGACGGACCCGACCGCGCCCAGGTGACGCTGGAGCCCTCGGAGCCCGAGGCCCCGGCTCCGGACACGGCGGGCGCAATCGCCGTGCGGATGGGCGACGGCCGCGTCTCGCTGTCCTGCAGCGAGGCGCCGCTGCCCGACGTCCTGCGCGCGCTCGCCGGCGAGGCGGGCTTCCAGCTCGCGCCGGGCCCGCTTCCCATGCGGCGCGTCAGCCTCGAGCTGGAAGACGCGCCGCTCGAGGACGCGCTCTCGCGACTGCTGGCCGGCGAGGCCTGGGCGGCGGAGTACGTCTCGACCGGCGACGGGCACCTTGTGGCACGCGTGCGGGTGGGAAGTCCGCCCGTCACGACCGCGGCCCCCGCCACCGCAGCGACCGTGGCGGAGCCGCCGCGCCGCGGGGCGACCCGGCCCCCGCAGCCCGGCCCGGACGACGCGACCCTCGAGCCGTGGACACGCGGTGACGAGGAAGGCGAGATGGACCCGGAGCTGGTCCGCCGGCTCGACAGCAGCGACGCGCGCGTGCGCGCCGAGGCGGTGACCGAGCTCGAGACCTGGGGCGCGGGACTCGAGCGGCTGCTGGTCTACGCCAGCGCGGATCCGGATCCGAGCGTGCGGATCGCGGCCATCGGGGAGATCGAGGGCGACGAGAGCTATGCGGTCGTCCAGACCCTGGTGCGCAGCCTCGAGGACGACGACGCGGCGGTGGTGGCGCGCGCCGTCGAGGCTCTCGGCATTCTGGGTGACGAGACGCTCCTGCCGCGGATCCGACCGCTCGCCCGGCATCGCGACCCGCGCGTGCGCGAGGCGGCCAACGAGGCGATCGAGCAGATGGAGTAGGCCGCGGGTGCCGAAGCCGCCTCGCGGGCACCTCAGGATCAGGCGCGGACGACCCTTCCCCGGGAGCGGTGGATGGCACCACCCACCGTCGCGAGCCCGAAGACGAACGCGAGCACCGCCGTCGGCTCCGGCACCGACGGTCCAGACCCACCGCTGACTCCGCCGCCGCCCACGCTCGCGGTCCCGCGGACGATGACGTCGCCTTTCAGGAAGAGGCCCTTCGAGCCGACCGATCCCCACCTGCCGAGCTGCACGCCCTGCATCACGATCTGGCCCGTCGTCGGGTCGACCACCATGGCGCCATTGATGAACGAGCTCTTCGTCACCGTCTGCGGCGTGCCGCTGACTCCGGCGCCCTGCTGGCGAACGTCGAGGGTGATGGTCGACGGGGCGATGAACGAGTAGAGGCTCGCTGAGTGCTGAACCAGGTAGCCGTTGCTGGCCGAGACCGAGAGCGAGTCGATGACGACGCCGTCGATCCCGCCCAGGCTGCTCTTCATTGCCATGCCGAGCGGGGCGCTCGCCGCGAGGTCGAGGGACAGGAGCCGATTCGACGCGGTGTCCAGGGTGATCTGCGTCCCGGCGAGCTTCATCACGGTGGCATCGATGACCCCAGTACCGCCGAGGTAGCCCTTCATGGTCACCCGGCCGGCCGTCAGATCGTATTGGACCGGCATCGCCCCTGCGGGGCGCGCGATCGCAGCCATGGCGAGCGAAGCTGCCAGCAGGCCCCACACCCGTAGTCGGCGCGTTTGCACCAGATCTCCTCCCCGTCCACCTCGAGACACCCCGAGGGGAAAACACACTATAGTGTACAATTACCGTACGCAACTGCACCGCTGAAACTTTCGAACCTCAAAAGAAAATGGGGTTCCTCGCGGGACCGGACCTCGGCGTCCGGGGCGGCCGGGCGGCGCGCTCGGTGGGGAAGCCGGAATGCCAGCCCCGGACTAGGGCGGGCCCAGCAGGAACGGACAGCTCGCCGGGTCGAGGCTGTCCTTGCAGCCCTCGAGGCCGCGCATGGCGTCGGATTCGAGCTCGTCCACGCAGCGGGCCAGGCAGCCGCGGTTCGACGCCGCATTGCTGCCGTGGAACTCGTTGCAGAGGCGCTGGCACTCGCGCTTGCGCAGGTAGCGTCGCACGCTCGGGTGATCGGACGGGTCGGCCTCGGCCTGCTCCTCGGCCCGGGCTCTCGCCTGCTGGGCAGCCGCATGCGCCTCTGGCGCCGGCACCGGCACCTCGGCGCGCATCGGCGTCGACCGGCGCGCTGCGGGCTGCACCCGTAGCAGGTCCAGCGAGACCACGGCCCAGGAGACCAGCGCCACGCTGGCGACGGCCCCGCTCGCCGTCAGGCGGCGGAAGCGCGTCCCCGGCGGCGCCAGGAAGGGGAGCGGCCGGCGAGCGTAGACGACGCGTCCGCCCGCGCTGGTCGGGGCCTCGTCCGCGCGATCCCGCGCCGCGCGCGACTCGCGCACGAGGTCGAGGCTCCCGCAGTGGGCGCACGCCTTGCACCGCGCGCTGTGGCGCCAGCCGCAGTAGACCAGGCCCGGGACCAGGAAGCAGGCCCAGAGCACCAGCTCCAGCAGGTCCGACCCCCCGATCAGCGTGTTGGGCCGATCGGTCTGGCCGCACTCGGTGCACAACATCCGACGCATCGCCCCGCTCATCGGCGCCCCGGAGGGCGGCCTTTTGGGGTATTTCCGGCCCTCTGGCGGCTCGGATGCGCGCGCGAGAGGCCTCTTCCCTGGCGGGCCGGGGCCGCTAGGCTCCGGGCCTTGAGCCGGAGGAGGGCCCTTGGACACGTTCGATCCCTTCGCGACCCGGATGCGCCAGGCGGGCCTGCCCGCCGTCGCGATCGAGGCCTTCCGACAGCACTACGAGGCGCTGCGCGCCGGTCGCAGCGGCCGCATGGGCCGCCCCGAGATCGGCCCCGTGGACGACGTGCCCCACGCCGGCGACCTCTCCCGGCACCGCGCGGCCGGCCACGCGGCGCTCGACCGCACGGTCGTGGTCAAGCTGAACGGCGGGCTCGGGACGAGCATGGGGATGCGGCGCGCCAAGTCGCTCCTGCGCGTGAAGGACGACCTCAGCTTCCTCGACATCATCGCGCGCCAGGTGCTGCACCTGCGCGCGGCCCACGGCGCGCGCCTGCCCCTGGTGCTGATGAACAGCTTCCGCACGCGCGACGATTCCCTGGCGGCGCTCTCGCGCTACCCCGACCTGGCGTCCGACCTGCCGGCGGACTTCCTCCAGCACAAGGTCCCGAAGATCCTGGCCGACAGCCTCGAGCCCGTGGTCTGGCCCGCGGACCCGGAGCACGAGTGGTGTCCGCCGGGGCACGGCGACCTCTACGTGGCGCTCCAGACCTCCGGCCTGCTCGAAGCGCTCCTGGCCGCGGGCTACCGGCACGCCTTCGTCTCCAACGCCGACAACCTCGGGGCCGTGGCGGACCCGGACATCCTCGGCTGGCTCTCCGAGGAGGAGATTCCGTTCCTGATGGAGGTGTGCGAGCGCAGCGAGACGGACCGCAAGGGCGGCCACCTGGCCCTGCGACGGGACGGCGCCCTGGTGCTGCGCGAGGTGGCCCAGTGCCCGCCAGAGGAGGAGAGCGAGTTCCAGGACGTGGAGCTCTACCGCTTCTTCAACACCAACAACCTGTGGATCGATCTCCAGGCGCTCGACACCCTGCTGCGCCAGCGCGCCGGCGTGCTGCCGCTGCCGCTGATCCGCAACGAGAAGACCGTCGATCCGGCGGATGCCAGCTCCCCGCGCTGCATCCAGCTGGAGACCGCCATGGGCGCCGCCATCGAGGTCTTCGAAGGCGCCCGCGCGGTCTGCGTACCCCGGGCGCGCTTCGCCGCGGTGAAGACGACGAACGATCTGCTCGGCCTCTGGTCCGACGCCTACCGCCTGACCGGGGACTGGCAGGTGGTCGGCGCGCGCGACCCGGCCGACGGCACCCTGCGGGTGGACCTGGACCCCGCCCACTACAAGCGCATCGACCAGCTCGAGGAGCGCTTCCCCGAGGGCGCTCCGTCGCTCGTGCGCTGCCGGCGGCTCGCGGTGCGCGGGGACGTGCGCTTCGGGCGCGGCGTCGTGGTGGAGGGCGACGTGGAGCTGGAGCAGAGCGGGCCCGAGCCCCGGCGCATCCCCGACGGTGCGCGGCTCGGAGAGGGCTCTTGAACCACGGCCCGCGTCGTGGTTGACTGAGCGTCGACGAGGAGGGGGGGGACCATCATGGGCATCGACATCCAGCTTCTGCGCGAGCTCTGCCCGCGCACCCTCGATCACACCGAGCTGCCGGAGCTCGGGACGAAGCACGAGGGCAAGGTCCGCGACAGCTACGTGCGCGGGGACACGCGCACGATCGTCGTGACCGACCGCGTGAGCTGCTTCGACGTGGTGGTGGGGACCCTGCCGCTGAAGGGTCAGGTGCTGAACCAGGCAGCGGCCTTCTGGTTCGAGCAGACCCGCTCCATCGCAGCGAACCACCTGCTCGACGTGCCGGACCCGTGCGTGTCGCGGGTGCGCGAGTGCCAGCTGCTGCCGGTGGAGTTCGTCTACCGCGGGTACCTCACCGGCTCCACCAACACCTCGATCTGGACCGTCTACGCGCGGGGCGACCGGGAGTACTGCGGGCACCGCCTGCCCGACGGCCTGGCGCGCCACGAGCGCCTGCCCGGGCCGCTCCTGACACCGACCACCAAGGCGCCGAAGGGCGGCCACGACACGCCGGCCTCGCGCGCGGAGCTGATCGCATCCGGCGCGATCAGCGAGGCGCGCTTCGACCGTGCCGCGGGGATCTGCCGGGCGCTGTTCGCCGAGGGCCAGCGCTTCGCAGAGACCCGCGGCCTGATCCTGGTGGACACGAAGTACGAGATCGGCGTGGACGACGCCGGCGAGCTGGTGGTGATCGACGAGATCCACACACCCGACTCGTCCCGCTACTGGTACCGGGAGGCCTACGAGCGCGCCATGTCCGAGGGCCGCGACCCGGAGGCCCTGGACAAGGAGTACGTGCGCCGCTGGCTCGGGGAACAGGGCTACAAGGGCGACGGCCCGCCGCCGACGCTTCCGGACGACGTGCGCTGTGAGGCGGCGCGCCGCTACATCGAGGCCTTCGAGCAGGTGACCGGCCTGGCGTTCCAGCCGGACACCGACGAGCCGATCGCGCGGATCCGGCGCAATCTCGGGCTCGGCGACGCCTGAGCCCGCTCCTCTCGCGGCCGCCGACGAGCGCAACGCGGCGCGCGTCCTGGCCCGCGCCTTCCGCGACAACCCGCTGAACCAGGCCGTGCTCGGACGCCGCGGTCCGCGTGCGCGCGAGCGCAGCAACGCGCGCGGCATGCGCGCCCTCGTGCCCCGCGCGCGCCGCCACGGCGAGACGCTGGCGCTGCACGCTTCCGGACGGCTCGCCGGGGTGCTGCTGGCCGCGCCACCGGGCGTCACCCGCTTTCCCCCGCCGCCCCTGGCCTCGCAGCTGCGCACCCTGCTGGGGCAGGGCCTCCGCGTCGCCCGCCGCTGGCAGGAGGTCTTCCAGACCCTGGACGCCGAGCGGCCGTTCGAAGAGCACGCGTACCTCGCGACCCTGGGCGTGGAGCCGGCCTGCCAGGGTCGCGGGGTCGGCAGCGCGCTGCTGGCTCGTTGGCTGGCGCGCGTCGACGCCGAAGGCGCGCCCGCCTATCTGGAGACCGACCGCCCGGAGAACCTGCCCTTCTACACCCGCGCCGGCTTCGCCGTGACGCGCGAGATCCCGGTGCTGGGCGTGCCCGTGTGGTTGCTGTGGCGGACTCAAGCGGCGCGCGCCGGGCGCCGATCCGCCTTCTGACCTCGTTGGGAGACGCGATGTCCGATCTGCCGCGCATGCTGGCCGGATTCGTCCAGGGCACCCTGGAGTCGATCGATGCCGCCGACGCCGATCTCGGCCGGCGGGTGCGCGCGCGTCTGGGCGAGGAAGGTCTGTGCGCCATCGAGGACGCCAGCCGCATCGCGTTCGTGCCGCTCGAGCTGGACGTGGCGCTCACGGACGCGCTCTTCGCCGAGGCCGGGGCCGAGCGCGCACGAGAGATCTTCCGAGCGAACATGTCGGCGAGCTTCGATTCCCCGATCCTGAACTCGTTCGTCCGCATGGCCCTGCGGCTGCGCGGAGGCGATCCGGGGAAGCTCTTCGAGTTCGCGTCCCGGGTCTGGAGCCACCTCTTCCGGGGCTGCGGCGACATGCGCTTCGAACGGGTCGGGCCCGGCGAGGGCCGGCTCGAGCTGGATTCCCTGCCGGAGGTCCTGACGGCCGGGCACGCCTACCTCGACGGGGTGGCCGCTACCGCGTCTGCGCTCTACGACCTGGTGGAGGTCGATGGTGAAGCCCATGTCAAGGCGGTGGACGCCGTCGGCGGGCGTGCGATCATCCGGGTGACCTGGGAGCCCAGCGACTGAGGAGCCCCCCGTGTTCGGACGCCGGCCCGACGCCAGCCTGGTACGCGACCTCGCGCCCATCCGCCGCTTCATGCCGTTCATCTCACCGCGGCGCAACGACTCGCTCGTGTACTTCGAGCACGACTTGCGGGTGGATCGCGCGCTGGCGTTCGTGGAGGAGCGCAACCGCGAGCGTGCGGACGACGCGCCGATGACCCTCTTCCACCTGATCCTGCGCGGCATCACACTGGTGCTGGACGAGCGGTCGCGCCTGAACCGCTTCACGGCGGGCGGTCGCATCTGGCAGCGCGACGGGATCTGGATCTCCTTCAGCGCCAAGAAGCGCTTCGACGACGACGCGCCCATCACCACGGTGAAGCGGCAGCTCGATCCCCACGCGTCTCTCGGCGAGATGGTGGATGGCCTGCTGGAGGGCATCCGGGAGGGCAAGAACGACCAGAAGAGCACCTCGGACCGCGAGGTGGATCTGCTGCTGCGCCTGCCCTCGCCGCTGGTGCACCTGCTGATGCGCCTGGTGGCGGGGCTCGATGCCCTGGGGCTGCTGCCGCTCTCCATGATCCAGCCCGACCCCATGTACGCCTCGGCCTTCGTGGCCAACCTCGGCTCGGTGGGACTCGAGGCGGGCTTCCACCACCTGTGGGAGCACGGCAACTGCCCGCTCTTCTGCGTGGTCGGGCGCATCAAGCAGGATGCGACCGGGACGCCGATCGTGACGCTCAAGTGGAGCTACGACGAGCGCGTGGAGGACGGCCTCTACTGCGCCCGCAGCCTCGAACGCCTGCGCGAGCTCATCGAGAACCCCGAAAAGCTCTGAGAAGAGAAGGGGACGTTGGTTAAGAAGTTAAGAAACTGCCCGCTGCGGGCAGTTTCTTAACTTCTTAACCAACGTCCCCGCGCTACGGGACGATGACGACTTTGCCGGTGACCTTGCGGGCGGCCATATCGTTCAGGGCGTCGGCGGCGCGCTCGAGGGAGTAGCGGCCGGAGACGTGGGGCTTGATGCGGCCGGCCTCGTACCAGTCGAGCAGCTCCTGGATGTTCTGGCGGTTCTTCTCCGGCTCGCGCCCGGTAAAGGAGCCCCAGAAGACACCGACCACCTGGCAGCCCTTCAGCAGCACGAGGTTGAGCGGCACCTTCGGGATGCCGGCGGTGAAGCCGATCACCAGGAAGCGCCCCTCCCAGGCGGTGGAACGCAGGGCCGCCTCGGCGTAGTCGCCGCCGACCGGATCGTAGACGACGCCCGCGCCGTGACCGTCGGTGAGCTCCTTGGTGCGCGTCTTCAGGTCTTCGCGGGTGTAGTTGATCAGCTCGTCGGCGCCTTTCTCCTTGCAGATGGCGAGCTTCTCGTCGCTCGATGCCGCGGCGATGACGCGGGCGCCGAGGACCTTCCCGATCTCCACCGCCGAAAGACCCACCCCGCCCGCGGCACCCAGCACCAGCAGGGTTTCACCCGGCTGGAGGTCGGCCCGGTCCTTGAGGGCGTAGTGGGAGGTGCCGTAGGTCATCAGCAGCGAGGCGGCGTCCTCGTAGGTCATGGCGTCGGGGATGCGGATCGCGCCCCCGGCCCCCGTCTTCGCTTGCTCGGCGAAGCCGCCCCAGCCGGTGGTGGCGAGCACGCGGTCGCCCGGCGCCACGTCCGAGACGCCCTCCCCCACCTCGCGCACCACCCCGGCCACCTCGCTCCCCGGCGTGAAGGGGAGCTGGGGCTTGAACTGGTACTGGTTCTGGATGATCAGGACGTCGGGGAAGTTCACGCTGGCGGCCTTGACGTCGATCACGACCTGACCGGCGTCGGCCGAGAGGTCCGGGACCTCCTCGATGACGAGGCTCTCGGGGGGACCCCACTGCTTGCACACGACGGCTCTCACGGGGCTGCTCCTTTCCGCTCCAAGTCCCCGATTCTAGGGGATCGCGGCCCGGATCCCCCCACGGGAGAGCCCGCCATTCGCCAGAACGCTTGAGCCCCCGTCCCCAACGGCCGATCAGGACTCCAGAGAGGGTTCCCCCATGCGCAGCCGTGGCTTCACCCTGATCGAGCTGATGGTGGCGGTGGCCATCATCGGCATCCTGGCGGCCATCGCGATCCCCAACTTCGTGAGCTTCCAGCGCCGCTCCAAGGCCTCCGAGGCCAAGGCCAACCTGGCCGCGATCCGGACCGCCGAGAGCAGCTACTTCTCGGAGTACGGGACCCACGTGTCGGCCCTGCCGAGCCCGCCCAGCTGGGCGCCCGGCCCGACGGGCCGCCTGCCCCACAAGTGGGTCGACGCCAGCGCGCCCGACGGCTTCTCGGTCCTCGGCTGGGTGCCCGAGGGCGAGGTCCGGTTCCAGTACCAGGTGATGTCCGCGGGAGAGCGCTTCACCGCCGAGGCCCAGTCGGACCTGGACGGCGATCTCGCCATCAACGTCTGGGGCTACGTGAAGCCCGACCCGGCGGGATCGACGCTGCCCGGGACCTTCGGGTGCCCGGCGAGCGGGGTCTACAACCCCAGCACCGGCATCACCGACCAGATCGAAACGGTCGGGCCCTGCGCGGCCGGCATGGGCCTGAACATCTTCTGAGAGGGCCCGGGTTCGCAATCTATGCGATCCTGTTCGCATGGCTGCGACCCAGCCTCCTCCGCGCCCGCCGACCGGACCGACCCGGGGCGGGAGCCGCCGCCCCCGCCGCTCGGACGACGGACGCCTGGTCCGGGGGCGCCGGAGCCGGGCTCGGATCCGCGCCGCCGCCAGCGAGCTCTTCCGCGAGCGGGGCTTCGACGGCGCCACCCTGCGGGCCATCGCGGAGCGGGCCGGAATGGGCGCCAGCTCGATCTACCGCCACGTGCGATCGAAGGAAGAGCTTCTGATCCGGGAGCTTGTGGACCGTCAGGAGGAGGCCTGGCAGCGCTTCCGGGCCAGCGACGACCGCTCCCGCGAGACCCGCGAGCGGGTGGGTCGCTTCCTGCGGGCCCAGCACGGGCTGCTGGCCGAGGACCCGGACCTGGTGACGATCGCCTTGCGCGCCACCACCCACCCGGGCGCTCAGGTGGCGCGCCAGGTGCTGGCCCTGCACGACCGCACCATCGGGCTCGTGGCGGAGATCCTGCAGCAGGGCCGGGTGGCGGGAGACCTGCGCCGGGACGTGGACGTGATGGCCGCCGCCCGCGCCCTCTTCCACGTGACCACGAGCGCCCGCATCCCCTGGGCCAACGGACTGGTGGACGCCGACGCCTGCCAGGCCGCCATCGAGAGCTCGGTGGACGTGATCTTCACGGGTCTGGCGGACCCGGCCGCCGGACACTGAGGCGCCCCGGCTTGCGGCGGCGGGGCGCCCTTCGCATGCTTGCCCGTCGAGGAGAACCCCCATGTCCTTTCACCACGTCGCCCTCGCCACCAAGGACGTCCGGGCCACCCACGCCTTCTACACCGAGGCCATGGGCTTCGCGCTGGTCAAGGTGGAGCCCATCAAGACCGAAAGTGGGGGCTGGGCCAAGCACCTCTTCTACGACACCGGCGGAGACGGGATGATCGCCTTCTGGGATCTCCACGACGACTCGATCGGCGACGACTGGGACCCCTCCATCTCCCGGGGCGTGGGGCTGCCGCCGTGGACGAACCATCTGGCGTGGAAAGCCCACGACCTGGGCGACCTGGCGCGCCGGCGCGACCGCTGGCTCGCCTGCGGCCACGACGTGGTCGAGATCGATCACCACTGGTGCGTCTCCATCTACACCCGGGATCCCAACGAGATCCTGGTGGAATGGTGCACGACGACCCGGCCCTTCACGGCGGCGGACGCCGAGCAGGCTCTGGAGATCCTGGCGGATCCGAGCCCCCAGACCGTGCCCGGGCCCACGGTCCGGGTCCACAGGGCTTCGGAGGCGTAGGGGACGCACATGGGGGGGAGGATCGTGAAGACACTCGCGGCCGCGCTGGCCGCCTGCGGGCTCGCCGCCTGCGCCACCCAGATCCTCTCGGAGCTCGGCGTGCCGGTCGAGTGGACCGACGCCGAGGTGCAGGGCACCACGGCCTACGCCGGCTACCTGGACGCCTGGCTCGTCGGCGGCGCCGGCCAGCTGCGCTTCCTCTTCCCCGACAACGAGAACTGCCGGCTGGTGGTGGGCCTGCCGGGCCGGGTCTCGTACACGCGCGTCAAGTACCTGGGAGACGTGGACCGCGGCGCGACCCACTGCGAGCCGGTGGGGATCGCGTCCCTCGAGGCCTGGCGCGACCTCAAGCAGCGCCCCGTGCTCTCGGCGCTCCCCACCGCCGAGACGGCGAGCTTCCATGTGATCTTCTCGGACCCGAACGCCATCCTGGTGCGGGGGAACCTGCCCAAGGCCGGGCGTATCGGCTGGGACGGAACCCGCGACATGGTGGCCGTGCTGCCGCCGACACCCGAGTGCTTCGCGCTGGCCGGCGAGGGCACGGCCAGCATGCAGTTCTACGGCCGCGGCCAGCCGGCCTTCCTGCTGGAGAACGCGCGCGGGCGCTGCCCGATCACGGGCTTCGCGCGGCCCCTCTAACGCCAGGGCCGCGACGCGCTCAGGCGCGCCGCCTCAGCCATTCGGCGACCGCGGCCGCGGCGAGCACGCGGCCCCGCTGCGAGGGGAAGCCGTAATGATCCGCGACCAGGTCCACGCGCTCCAGATCGTCCGTCGCCAGGGAGGCGGCGATCGCGTCCGCGTCCGACGGGAAGATCCCGTTGTCGCCCGTGTAGGAGACGAGCAGCGCGGGCAGGCTCATGCGCGGTCCGCTGCGGGCGATCTCGGCGCGCGACGAGAGCCCGGACCAGGTGGAGAGCCAGGCCTCCGGCGACACCATGCGGCCGAACCCGACGGCGCCGTAGTTGATCCAGTCCGGCCGCACGCCCCAGAGCGAGCCGTAGTCGCGGTCCGAGGGGTCGAGGGAGAGATCCACGCAGCGGGGATCGGCGTCCGTGCGGTAGACCAGCAGGAACTCCGTGGCGATCGACGCGCGCCGCTCGTCGAGCGCGCCGGTCTCCTTCCAGCGCTCGCGTGCCGCCCGCCGCCGCGCCACCCGCCTGCGCGCCTCGGCGTCGATCCGCTCCACGCGCGCGCGCTGGGCCCCGCGGTATGCGACCAGGAACTCCGGCGTGTAGCGGCTCGACGCCGGCGGCTCGCGGAAGCCGTTGGCGGCCTGGTACAGATCGAGCGCGGGATCTGCGTCCAGCGGGTCGGCCTCGTCCCGCAGCGACGGGTCGATGGCGTGCAGCAGGTAGTGGCCCTCGCCCGGATGCGCCGCCACGTAGACCATGGCATCCGCCGCGGGCAGCTCGAAACGGTTCAGGTCGAAGGGGTCACCCGCGGGCGTATCGCGGAAGCGCTCGCCTTCGGGCGCCAGGGCCTGGTCCAGGTAGTAGCTGTAGAGCGAGCCGCCGCCGGAGTTGCCGCAGAGCACGACGCGGTCGTAGCGCGCGCGCATGGCGGCGACGCCCGCGGCCACGTCCAGCAGCACGCGCTCGTGGATCAGGCTGGAGTCGTCCCCGAGCCAACGGCTGTTCTCGCAGAAGACGGCGTAGCCCGCCTCGAGCAGCCCGGGCGCCAGGTAGTGGTGCGAGAAGTTCGCGCGGGGGTGCATCAGGCACACGACCGTGTCTTCGCCGCCGCGCCGGTAGAGCCAGCCCTGGGCCACGGCGCGGTCGGCGGTATCGAGGCGCAGCGGCTCGCAGCGCACGTCGCCGGCGGGCGCCTGATCCCACTCCGCCACCGCCCAGGGATTGTCGTAGCGGCCGATCCGCGTGGCCACGACGTCAGCTCCGGCCCAGGCGCCGCGCGAGGCGCCGCACGCCCTCGGCCACCGCGTCCGGCGGGGCCGAGCTGTAGCAGAGGCGGATCCAGCTGGCGTAGTCCGCGCCGCTCGAGGCGCCCGGCGCCACCACGACGCCGTCCTCCAGGCAGTCGCGCAGGAAGCCCGTCATCCCGCGCTCGTCGAGCCGGTCCGCCGCGTCGAGAAACAGGAACATCGAGCCCTCGGGCGGCGGCAGACCGAGCACCCCCGCCGCATCGTCGCCGGCCGCGCGGTAGGCGGCGTGGGCCCCGCGGATCCAGGCGTCGCCCTTGCGCAGCGCGCGCTCGGCGGCGAGCTGCCCGGCGGTCGGCGCGTGGTAGACGGTGTGGACGCTGAGCTTGTGGGCCTGCGCGATCAGCTCCGGCGGGCCAGCCAGGTAGCCGACGCGGTTCCCCGCCATCCCGTAGGCCTTCGAGAACGAGAAGATACCGACGGTCCGCTCCGGAGCGAAGCGGCCGATCGACACGTGCTCGCCGCGGTAGACGTAGTCCTCGTAGACCTCGTCGGACAGGATCCAGAGCTCCGCCTCGCGGGCCAGCGCGGCCAGGGCGGCCAGCCACGCCTCGGGCAACACGCGGCCCGTGGGATTCGACGGCGACGAGAAGTAGAGGGCGACGCTCTTCGGCCCGAGCCGTTCGCGCACCGCCGCCACCGCCGCCTCCGGCGAGTCCACGCGATCGTAGAAAGGCACCTCCACCGGCGTCGCCCGCAGCGCCTGCACGATCCCACGGATGAGGGGCCAGAAGGGCGCCAGGATCAGCACCTCCTCGCCGGGATCCGCCAACGCACCCACCGTCGCCGCCAGTCCGGCGGTCGCGCCGCCCGTCACCAGCACGCCCTCGCGCTCGCACGCCAACCCGTTGCGCGCGCGGACCTTCTCGACGATGGCGTCCAGGAGGGGCGGGATCCCCTGGGTGGCGCAGTAGCGGTGCATGCCCGGGTGCTCGGCCACGTCCAGGTCCTGCATGCGGCCGCCCTCGAAAGGCTCCATCCAGGTGTCCCCGACGTGCAGTGGGAACAGCGGCCCCGGGTGCCGCGCCAGCTCGTGGGCCACGGGGGAGAAGACCGTGGCGGGCATGGCGGCGGCGGCCGCGGCCGGTCGCGGCGGGCGCGGCACCGCTAGACGCCCCCCGCCGTGGTGGCCAGCAGCAGGGTGCCGCCGTAGTAGAGGGGCAGGCCCCAGAGCCGGTTGCCGAAGCCCGGCGCGACGAAGCGGTCGCGCGCCACGGCCAGGTCCGAGACGTAGAAGAAGAGCGCACCCGCCAGCAGCGCGAGCCCAGCCGTAGGAAAGACGCCGAACGCGAAGGCCACCATCGTGGAGATCACGACGACATACGCCAGCACCGGCACGCGCATCGAGTCGGGCAGGTGGGGCCGCAGCCAGGCGAGCGCCGCCCAGCCGATCGGCGCGACCCCCACGGCGGCGGCGAGCAGCCAGAGCGCGTCCACACCGCGCAGCGCGAAGGCCGCGACGAAGGCGACGTGGCCGAGCAGGAAGCTCACCAGGCCGGCGCGGAACGGAGCCTCGGCGTGCCACAGGAGCAGCACGTCCCCCAGCCAGCAGAGCACGAGGGCCAGCAAGACGACCATCCCGTAGCGGCTGTCCAGCGCGCCTGCCGCGAGCGCAACGCCCAGGAAGCCCGTCGAGGCCAGCGGCTTCGCCACGAACCGCAAGGTCTGGGCGCCGCGCGCATCGCCGACGAGCAGCACGACGAGCGCGACCGCGGTCAACCCTGCGAACGCCAGCATCTCCGCAGTCTACCGCCAACCGGAAGAAAAGGGCTCTTTCGGGAGCGAGGCGGTACCGTGACGGCCAGGCTCGGGAGCGCCGCCGCAATGCGGCGCCGACGGTCAACAAGGGGGTCCGGATGGTGGGGCGAACGACGAGACTGCTGGTGCTGCTCGGTCTGGCCGCAGTGTGCTGCGGTCCGGCGGACAAGGCCGAGGGCGAGTGGGACGCCGATTCGATCTGCGACGAGCCCGGCCTGGAATGGGCGTGCGAAGAGGCGGAGGAGGCGTCCGAGTGATGCGGCGCTGGGCGCTCGCGGCGCGCGAGCTCCAGGGGCGGCTGCGTGCGCCCTTCTACCGCGGCGACCGCGTCGAGTGCCCCTGCTGCGGCGGGCGCTTCCGCGGCTTCCTGGCCAGCGGGCCCGGAAGCCGACCGGGGCTGCGCTGCCCGCGCTGCGGCTCCCTCGAGCGACACCGGCTGCTCTGGCTCTACCTCGAACGCTGCACCGACCTCTTCGCGAAGCCGCAGCGCGTGCTGCACGTCGCACCCGAGCCGCGGCTCTGCGAGCGCCTGGCGACGACGCCCGGCCTCGACTACGTGAGCGCGGACCTGGAGTCGCCGCTGGCCGCTCAGCAGATCGACATCCAGGACATTCCCTACCCCGACGCGTCCTTCGACGCGATCCTCTGCTGTCACGTGCTCGAGCACGTGCCCGACGATCGCCGCGCCATGCGCGAGCTGCACCGCATCCTGGCACCCAGGGGCTGGGCCGTGTTGCAGACACCCGTGCGCTCGAAGCTCGCGCGCACCGACGAAGATCCGAGCGTGACGGATCCGGCCGAGCGCGTCCGCCGCTTCGGCCAGGCCGATCACCTGCGCGTCTACGGTGCAGACTTCGAGGATCGCCTGCGCGAAGCCGGCTTCGCAGTCCGGCGGGACGGCTGGGCGCGCGACCTCGAACCCGAGGTCGTCGAGCGCTTCGGGCTCCGGCGCGAGGACGTGATCGTGGGGACGCGCAGCGCAACCGCCGCCTAGGAACGCGCGTCCCTGCTACCGTCGCGCCCATGGGCGACTTCGAGCAGGACACCCGCCTCGAGGGCGCGGACGGACGCTACCGCGCGACCCTGTCCCCCGACTGGGAGATCTGGGGACCCAACGGCGGCTATCTGGCGGCGATCGCGCTGCGCGCGGTGGGGCACGAGGCGAAGATCCCGCGGCCTGCTGCGTTCTCCGGCCACTTCCTGTCGGTGGGAGCGTTCGCGCCGGTGAAAGTGGAGGTGGTCCCGGTGCGCCAGGGGCGGCGCTCCGAGTCGTTCCGCGTCTCCGTGTCCCAGGAGGGGCGGGGACTCTTCGAGGGGCTGGTGCGCACGGCGCTGGAGGGCCCTGGCCTCGAGCACACCCACGGCTCGGCGCCCGAAGTGCCGGACCCCGAGGCGCTCGTCAGCTCCGACGAGCTGCGCGACCCCACGTGGCCGCGGTACGCTTTCTGGGACAACCTGGACGCGCGCCCGCTGCATCCCGAGCGCTTCCGCGAGCCGCCGCAGCCGCGGGACCCGGTGTGGGTCGAGTGGTACCGCTTCCGGCCGCGCGCCACGGTCGAGGATCCCTTCCTCGACGCCGGGCGCGCGCTGCTCCTGATCGACACGATGTCCTGGCCGGCCGCGTGCCAGCCGCATCCCGAAGCCGCCTTCATCGCGCCCAACCTGGACGTGGCCGTCTGGTTCCACGGGAGCGCACGGGAGAGCGACTGGCTGCTGGGCGAGCACGAGTCCCGGGTGGCGGCGGGCGGGCTGATGGGAACGACGGCGCGCGTGTGGAGCCGGGAACGGAAGCTCCTTGCCAGCGGCGGGGCGCAGCTCCTGTGCGTGCCGGCCCCGCCCCGCTAGGGCCAGGAGGAGGACCGCCGCCGACTCGCAGGGGAGCTCGCGACGACGGTCCCCTCCCGGAGACCTGTGCCCCTAGCTGGGCTCGTGGGCCAGCGACTGCGGGGCGGCGGCCGCGGGCGTGGGCCGACGACCGCTGGTCACCTCGTCCATGAGCGACGACTCGCGCGGGAAGTCGTAGGCGTGCATCCCGTGCTCGCCGTAGTCGAGCCCCTCGACCTCCTCTTCGGGCGAGACCCGCAGGCCCATCGTCGCCTTCACGGTCAGGAAGATCCCCATCGCGCAGGCGAAGGTGAAGGCGCCGTAGGCCAGGACGCCGATGGCCTGGGTGACGAGGCTGTGCTCCGGGTTGGTGGAGAAGATCCCCACCGCCAGCGTGCCCCAGATGCCGCACACCAGGTGCACCGAGATCGCACCCACCGGGTCGTCGATCTTGATCCGGTCGAAGAAGAGCACCGCGAACACGACCATCACGCCGGCAATGAGACCGATCACGACCGCCGACAGCGGGGTCACCACGTCGGCGCCGGCCGTGATCCCGACCAGCCCCGCCAGAATGCCGTTCAGGGCCATCGACAGGTCCGGCTTCGAGGCCACGAACCAGGAGGTGAACATCGACGCCACGCCGCCCGCGGCGGCCGCCAGGCAGGTGGTCACCAGCACCAGCGACGTCAGCGCCGGATCCGCCGACAGCACCGAGCCGCCGTTGAATCCGAACCAGCCGAGCCACAGCAGGAAGACCCCGACCGCTGCCAAGGGCATGTTGCTGTTCGGGATCGGACTCAGCTTGCCGCCCACGTACTTGCCCAGCCGGGGGCCGAGGAGCAGGGCGCCCGCAAGCGCGCCCCAGCCACCGACGGAGTGCACCAGGGTCGAGCCGGCGAAGTCGTAGAAGCCCAGGCCGTCGAGCCAGCCGCCGCCCCACTTCCAGGAGCCGGCGATCGTGTACACGAAGGTCACGAAGATCACCGAGAACACCATGAAGCTCGGGAGCTTGATGCGCTCCGCGACGGCGCCCGACACGATCGTGGCCGCGGTGGCGGCGAACATGGCCTGGAACAGGAAGTCGGTCCAGTAGGTGTAGCCGCCGCCGGCGTAGGCGATGCCCAGGCCGGTCGCGTCGGTGGTGATCCCGAGCCCGGCCCAGCCGAGGACGCCGTTGAACTCGCCCGGGTACATCAAGCTGAAGCCGATCAGGGCGTAGGTCAGGATCCCGGCGCACACGATGAAGGTGTTCTTGAACAGGATGTTGACCGTGTTCTTGGCGCGGGTGAGACCGCTTTCCAGGGTGGCGAAGCCGAGGTGCATGATGAACACCAGGCCCGCGGCCAGCATCATCCAGACGTTGTTGGCGGTGAACTGGCCCGGTGTCACGCCGTCTTCTGCGAGCGCGACACCGGGAAGCGCCAGAGCCCCCAGGGCCAGCGCCAGAGCGAGCTTCCGATTCATTTCGTGGTCCTCCGGGTGGAAATCCGCCTCGCAGCTTGAGCAAGGGACGTGCCAGGAGCGGGCGGGCGGCAGCACGCCTTCGGCGTGCTGGGATCGGCCCGGAATGGGCTGAATTCGGCACATCGGGCCGAGGACGGCGCACTCCGCTTGCGCAGGCGGCTGCCGCCGCATTGGGCAGCCTGGGATGGGCTCAAGCCGGGCGCGCCGCGGATCGATGGAAAAGCTGGGGCTTGCACCCAGTCCCCACGGCGAGGCGTGGATCCGATGCGGCATCGAGCTGCAACCAGCTGTTTCTTCTACGCTTTTCTTCTCGGAGCGGGCGCCAGCGGCTGCGCCGGGCTGACCGGATCCAGCGCGGCCATCTACGAGCGCGCCCGCGAGGACCGCGTGGCGTACCTCGAGCGCGAGGTCGAGCGGCTGCGCGCCGACGTGCGCGGGGCGGAAGGGGCGATGATCGCGATGGAGTCCGGCCTGCGGGGCGTGCACACCCGGGCTGACGCCGTCTCCTCCCTGGCCGAGGCGCGGATCTCGCTCGATCGCGCCCGCGCGCACGCGCCCTGGCGCACCCAGGAGGCCGACGAGGCCCAGGCCAAGCTGGTCGACGCCGAACGCCAGATGAAGGAAGGGCACGTCGGCACGTCGCTCTTCTTCTCGTCCCGGGCCCAGCGCATCGCCGACGGCATGCTCGGCGAGGCGAAGGTCGCGGATGCGACCCCGGGCGCGCTCTACGTGCGCGGCCGGCGGGTCAACCTGCGCTCGGGGCCCGGCACCGACGAGCAGGTGGTGGACGTGCTCGGCCACGGTGTGCCGGTCTTCGAGGAGAAGCGCTCCGGGGACTGGATGCTCGTGCGGACCTTCAACGGACGCGTCGGCTGGGTCCACGCCCGGCTGGTCGGCTCGCGCTAGTCGTCGGCGGGCTCGTCGGCGACGACGACGCAGTCCTTGCCCTGGCCCTTGGCTTCGTAGAGGGCGGCGTCGGCGCGCTTGAAGAGCTCGCGCGCGTCGCCGTCGGACTCGGCCACCCCGACGGACACGGTGACCCGGACGGGCTCACCTTCCACGGTGAAGTCGGCCTCGGCCACCGCCAGACGGAGCTTCTCGCCCAGCACGAGCGCACCCTCCAGCGCCGTCCGGGGTGCGATCAGCGCAAACTCCTCGCCGCCGTAGCGCGCCAGCAGATCGTTCTCGCGCACAACGGCGTTCATCACCTCTCCCGCCTGGCGCAGCAGGGCGTCGCCGCTCGCGTGGCCGTAGCGGTCGTTCACCTGCTTGAAGTCGTCCAGATCGATCAGGACCAGCGAGAGCGGCTCCCCGCTGCGCGCGGCCCGTCGGTTCTCACGCAAGAGCGAGTCGTGGAAGAAGCGATGGTTGTGGAGCTTGGTCAGGTCGTCGGTGATGGAGAGCTGCTCCAGCGCCTCGTTCACCCGATGCAGCTCCTGGTTCTGGCTCACCAGGCGCTTGTTGGCCTTCTCGATCTCGAGCTGGCCCTGTGCGATCTCGTGCTGGTTGGCCTCGAGCCGGGCGCTCATCTCGTTGAAGACCCGCGCCAGCACCTCGATCTCGTCGCGCGTCGACGGGAGCGGGACCACGACGCCGGTCTCGCCCTCCGCGATCCGGCGCGCCCCGTCGGACAGGGCGTGCACCGGGCGCACGATGGAGCGCGCGAACTGATACGCTACGAAGCCGAACAGCACGACGATACCCAGATTGATGGCCAGGATGCGCCCGATGATCGACACGACCGGCGCGAAGGCCTGATCGTAGTCCTCCTCGCAGACGACGGTCCAGCCGAAGCGCGGGAAGCGCAGGGACGCGCCCACCACGTGGGCGCCCGTCGCCCCGGTGTAGTCCGCCACCTGCACGTCCTCGCCGCTCTCGGGCAGGGGCCGCTCGTGGACCCTGCGCGGCGAGGAGTCGGCGCTCTGGGCCAGCACCTCGCCGCCGCGTCCCACCACGAAGACCACGCCGGAGGGACCGAGGTCGTGGTCCCCCAACACGGGCACCAGCGACTCCGGCCGGACGAGCGCGTGCAGCGAGCCGCGCGCCGCGCCGCGGCCGTCGGCGATCGGCGCGGACACCGCCTGGATCCGGATCCCCTCCGCCTCGTGGACGTCCCCCACCTGGGAGCTCGTCACGCCGGCCAGGCGACTGCGCAGGCCGGCCGGCAGGGACGTGCGTTCGCCCACCCACAAGAGCTCCCCGCCGTCGGGGTCGAGGGCGAAGATGGCCGCATACTGCGGGAAGCGCTCGAGCACGTACTGCAGGTACTTGCCGACTTCTTCGCGCGAACGGCCGCCCTTCGCCGACGGGCTCGCGAGCTCGGGTGCGTTGTCCATCAGGGTCGTGCTGCGGGCGAAGGTCTCGACGTCGAGACGGCGCTGCGAGTACCAGAGGTCGAGGTGCTCCGCCGTGGAGAGCAACGTGGCCGGGAACTTCTGATCGATCTTCTGGCGCAGGAAGGATTCGATCGAGGAGGTGGAGACCAGGGTCACCACCAGCGAGGTGACGAAGGCCGCGCCGAAGACGGAGAGGATGATGCGCGAGGGGAGGCTCTGGAACGGCCGGCCCCGCAGCGAGCCCTCGCTGTCGGCGTCGGCGGACGGCGGCGCAGACTGGGACCCCGGCAGGCTGGGCATGGACGCCAACTCCCTCGCGTCCTGCATCGGTCGATCCGGAGGGGGCCTTGACGCCGGAGCGAGACTCGGTGTCTCCGCACAAGCTATTGAAAAGATTGCGTTTTCAGAGAAGCAAGCGGTTCCGGTCAGGCGCCGGCCCCGGGCGCCTCGAGCCCCAGCCGCGGCAGCACCTCCTCCACCAGCAGCGCCACGTTCTCGCCGATGGGAAGACCGCGCAGGTCGAGGCTCACCTGGCTCGCGCCCTGGGCCTGAAGCTCGCCCAACCGCTCCGCGACGCGCTGCGGGTCCCCGAACACGTGGCGGCTCTCGACGTCTCCGAAGAGCTGAGCGGCGGGACCGGCGCGTTCCAGGTTCCGGCGCGCGGCGGCCTCGCTCTCGCCCAGAACCCCGATGGCGAAGCAGCTGACCGAGAGGTCGTCCGGGCCACGGCCGCGGCGCGCCAGCGCGGCGAGGCCCTGCGCGAGCTCGTCGGGCAGCGGGCAGTTCCAGCCGTCGGCGACCCGCGCCACCAGGTCGAGCATGCGCGGTCCGCGTGCCGCCAGCACGATCGGAACCGGCCGCTCCGGCCGAGGGTGGATGCGCACGTCCTCCGCCTGGGCGAAGCGCCCGTGGAACGACGCGGGATCGTCGCTCCAGAGAGCTCGCAGGCACGCCACCGTCTCCTCCACGTGGGCGAGGCGCTCGGCGGGGCGCAGGTGCGGGAAGCCGAGCTGCGCGCAGGCCGCGGCATAGGTCATCCCGCCCGCGCCCAGACCCACCCGCAGGCGGCCCGGAGCCATGGCCTCCACGGTGGCCAGGCGCTTGGCGAGGAGCGGCGGATGGCGGAAGGGCGTCGTCAGCACGAGCGGCCCTACCTCCACGCGCTCGGTGCAGGCGGCCACCGCCGCCAACACCGTCTCGCACTCCAGCACACCGGCACGGGGCCGGCCCGCGTTCAGGAGCTGATCGGGGACCCAGACCGCGTCGAGCCTGCCCGCCTCGGCGGCCCGGGCGGCGGCCAGGGTGTCGCGGAAGGCCACCCCGTGCATGGGGAGCAGCAGGCCGATCGCGAGGCGCGTCACCCGCTCTTCCTAGCAGAATCGCCGCGGGGGCCGCGCCCCTGTCCTATGCTCGCGCGCGGATCCCCCCCGCTTGGAACCGCGGGATGGAAGCGCCCGACGACGCGCAGCTCTTCTGGGCTCGAGACCTGCACGAGCCGCGGCTCGTCCCCTTCGCGGGGGGCGTCGCCGCCGTGGCCACCTGCCGCCGGCCTGGCGCCGACGGCCCCAACGAGGACGGCGCGGGCCTGATCCCGCTCGGACCCGACGCCGGCGTGCTGGCGGTGGCTGACGGCGTGGGCGGGCAGCCCTCCGGCGAGCGCGCCGCCGGGGTGGCCCTGGGCTGCCTGCGCGAGGGCATCCTCGACGCGTCCCGCGACGGCGCCGAGCCGCGCACGGGCATCCTGAACGGCTTCGAGCGCGCGAACCGCGCGATCCTCGCGGCCGGCGCCGGCGGAGCCACCACCCTGGTGGTGGCCGAGATCCGCGGCGCGCACCTGCGCCCCTACCACGCCGGCGACTCCGAGATCCTGGTGACCGGCCAGCGCGGGCGGCGCAAGCTCCAGACCATCGCCCACTCGCCCGTGGGCTACGCGGTGGAGGCGGGCCTGATGGACGAACGCGAGGCGCTCCACCACGACGAACGCCACGTGATCACCAACGCCGTCGGCTCACCCGACATGCGGATCGAGATGGGCTCGTCCCTGGCGCTGGCGGCCCGCGACACCGTTGTGCTGGCGAGCGACGGGCTCTTCGACAACGTGCACGTGGACGAGGTCGTGGAGCTCGTGCGCACCGGCCCGCTCGACGCGGGCCTGGCAGCGCTGGTGGAGCTGGGGCTGCGCCGCATGGGCGAGCCCCGGCGCGGCGAGCCCTCGAAGCCGGACGACCTGACGGTGATCGCGTTCCGCCGGACGCCCTAGTCCTGGAGCGTCGCGGAGCTATGGCCGCGGAACGAGGCTCTTCGGACGCAAGAGCTCGACGACACGCTTCCGGATCCGTCGTTCCCTCTCTGCGCTCTTTTCCATCGCTTCCTGTGAGACGCCGTATCCGCAGAACCCGTCCATGGGCCCGTACATCCTCACGGGCGTCGGCGCCGTGGGATCGCAGATGATGGTGCCCCGCCCCTCGAAGGAAGGGGTGATGGACCAATACCACACGCCGATCGTCTTCTGCCCCAGGAAGACGAGCCTCCCCGCTCGCACCTCGTATTGGTGCGCCCGGAGCGCCCTCGGATGAAGCTCCTCGAGCAGGGAGATCACCCGCACGCCCTCGAACTCCTCGACGACCAACGCGTCCGCGTAGGGGACGCGTCCGATATCGCGGTAGCGGCCGTCCGAGTCCCGCTGCAGGAGGACGCGCATCCGGCTGGGCAGCTCGCCGAGGTCTCTCTCGTTGGGCACGATCAGATCGACGCGGCCATCGCCGTCGAGATCGCCGACGAAGTAGTTCCAGAGCCACGGAAGGAGTTCCGGGGGAGCGGACCTGCAGAGCGACTCCGCCACCTCCTTGATGTGCACCTCCGCCGCAGCTTCCCAGGCGAGGAGAAGGGACAGGACGGCCAGTAGAATGCGCATGGCAATTCGGGATCGACCGCCCGGCGGGTGCACCTGAGCGGGCGTGCCGGTGCTTCTTCAGAAGTCATGGGGCCCTGCCCGGGCGATCGTTTCGGGCAGCCAGGTCTCGTGGATGTGCAGCCACTTCAGGGGTCGGACGTCACGAAAGAGGACCGTGGCGATCCGCGCGTTGTCGGGCGGCGTCCCCGCCAATGCGTTCCGCTGCCACTCCTCATAGGTAGCCAGGACGGCCGTCTAACCGTCGACGGAGCGTGACGTTGCGGATCTCGATGCGAAACGTGGGGTTCGTGGCGTGACCCGCTCGGACGCTCGCCGCGAGCTCGTCGAGCGTCAGGAGGGTGCCCGCCGGAGGCACCAGCAGGAAGTCCGACGAAAAGCGGGACAGGAAGTCCGTCTCCAAGCGCTCCTGCGGCAGCACGCCGGCGAACCAGCCCACGAAGAACGCGTGGAGCGCCTCGATCTCGGCACGCACGACGGCCTCGGTGCCGGACACCGGCTCTAGTCCACGTAACCGAGCGCGCGCAGGCGTTCGAGCATGGCGCCGTCGTCCACCTGCACCGCCGGGACCTCGGGCGAGGCGGGCAGGCGGGGCGCCTCGGCGGCGGTCACCCGTTTTGGCGGATGCGCGGACAGCCAGTCCGGGTCGAGCCACGTCTCGGGGAGCGCGCCCTCCAGGTCGTCCGGGATCGGCTGACCCGTCAGCTGGAAGAGCAGCGGTGCCAGGTCCAGCGCCGAGAGCTCGCCCCGCACCGGCTGTGGGCGGATCGGGCCGCCTGCAGCCACGAAGACGGCGGTCGGGTCGTGCTCGCCGTCGAAGTCTTCGCGGTAGACGACCTCGCGCGCCGGGAGCGTCGCGCCCGCCAGCAGAATGCGTCCGTCCGGCCACACGGACGCCATCGCGTCTTCCTTCGGCATGGCGATCACCCAGCCGTGGGCGGCCTCCTCGAAGCGGGCGCCGAAGAAGCGGGCGGCCACGAAGCGGTAGACGCGCTGGCGCAGCCGCTCCACGAAGGACCGCTGGTGATCCGGCGGGCGCTCGACCGCGTCGAGGGTCACGACCCGGTAGAGCGCGTCGCCGTCCGGCGTCTCCGCGGAGCGATAGAAGGCGTCGAGTCGGGTCAGGACCGCATCCCGCGCGTCGAAGGGACCCGGGTGCACGCGCGCCACGATCGCGCCCCACTCGCGGATCAGCGTGAAGTTGTCGCGGGCGGGCTCCAGGTCCGCGCGCGCCAGCTGGCCGCGGGTGCGGCCCACCCACACGTTCCGCGCCTCCCCGTCCTGGAAGCCGTGGTCCGACGCGACCAGCAGCACGTCCTCGGGAGCGAGGCCCGCGGCGATGGAGGCGACCGCGCGATCGAGTCCGCGCATCACGCGGTCGAGGACGCTGCCAGGGGCCGGTGGAGCCGCGTCGGCATCGGCCCCATCCGGGTAGGCGTCGCGCCAGAAGCGGTGGCAGACGCGGTCCACGGCGTAGATCGTCACCACGGCCAGCTCCGGGTCGAAGCTGCGGACCAGCGCCGAGAAGGCGGCGGGCTTGCGCTCGACTTCGCGCAGCGCGCGCACCGCGTGCTCGTCACGCACGAGCGCGGCGTCGTAGACCACGCGCACCGGCGACACCCCCGCGCGCGTCCACACGTCCGGCGGCCAGACCGCGTCGTCGCGCCGCAGCCAGCCGGGGATCGCGAAGCCGCCCGGCAGGGCGGGCGGCGGCCAGGTCACCAGGTATTCGTAGAGCCCCACGCGCACGCCGCCCGCGGCCAGCCGCTCGAACGCGGTCGGAACCGCCAGCGCCATGCGCGTGGCCAGGAAGCCGCCGATCCCGTGGGCGTCCGGGCCGCGCCCGCTGGCGATGCTGGTCCACACCACCGGCGAGATCACCGGCTCCACGGTCTCTAGCTCGGCGCTCGCGCCACGCGCCAGGAGCGCGGCGAATCCCGGCAGGCGGCCGGCGTCGAGCATGCTGTCGATCACGTTCCAGGAGGCGCCGTCGATGCCAACGAACACCACCCGTGCGCGGGACGGCGCCGCCGACGCGAGTGTCCAGAACGAGAGAGCCAGCAGGAGAGCGACGCGGGACGGCGCCATGCCGCACGCTAGCACGGCGCTCCGGCCCGCCCGGACACCCCGTGGTATCGTGCCGCCGGAAGCGCATGCGGCAGAGCTCCCCCGGCGGTCTCGAGATCGAAGCGCGTCGCAATCTGACGCGATGCGGCGCCCAGCTCGCCGCCGCGATCATGCTGGCGCTGGTCGGCCCGGCAGCGGCCGATCCCGGCCCCACGGCGGTGGTGCTGCTCTTCGACGGCTTCGCGCCGCCGATGCTGGAGCTGGCCGAGACGCCGAACCTCGACCGCATGGCCCGGGAGGGCGTCTCGTCGCGGGGCTTCGTGCCGGCCTTCCCGACCATCTCGCTCATCAACGCGGTCACCGTCTCGACGGGCTGCTGGCCCGCCCAGCATGGAATCGTGACCAATGTCTTCGAGGATCCGGAGCGGGGCCGCTACGACCACTCGGGCGACGCCGACTGGCTGACGGGCTGCGAACACCTGCACCAGGCGGCGGAACGCCAGGGGCTGCCGGCCGCGGCCATCGGCTGGGTGGGCGCCCACTCCGAATCCCGCGGCGCCCAGGCCAGCTGGGTCGCGCCCCAGGGAGAACGCGTCTGCGGACCGGACCTGGCGGGAAGCCGGCGCCTGGATGCCGCGCGGGCGGACCGGGTCGTGGAGCTGTTGGAGCGGAGCGGCGGCCCGCGCCTGGTGCTGGGCTACTTCTGCGGACCCGATGGTGCGGCCCACTTCCGCGGCACGGACACCGAGGAGACCCGCGAGGAGGTGGCCCGCGCCGACGCCATCGTGGGCCGCGTCCTCGACGCCGTCGCGAGCCGCCCGGACGCGGACCGGGTCAGCGTCTTCATCGTGACGGACCATGGCATGCGCCCCATCTCGCATCTGGTGAACATCACCCGGATCGTCCGCAAGCACGACATCCCGGCAACACCGGTGTCGACCGGCACCACCTCCTTCCTCTACTTCGACGACCCGTCGCAGGTGGACCGCGCCGCCGAGGCACTCTCGTGCTACGACGAGTTCGAAGTGTTGCGGCGGGACGCGCTTCCGGAGTACGCGCGCCTCGGCGACGGGCCGCGGGTGGGCGAGCTCATCGTGTCGGCCCATCCCCCCTACTTCATCGAAGACGTCGGAGCCTGGCCCTGGTGGGCGCGCTGGCTGGGCCGCATCGGCCCCTCCTTCGTGTGGGCGCGCTTCAGCCTGAAGGAGACCCACGGCTATCCGCCGGACACCGAAGGCATGCACGGCATCTTCTTCGCCTGGGGGGCGGGCGTGGCCCGCGGCCGCGCGCTCCCCCGGGTGAGCAACGTGGACGTCCACCCGACGGTGACCCACCTGCTCGACATCGGCCCCGGACGGCCGGTGGACGGCACGCTGGCAGCCGCGATCCTGGCAGGAGGAGAATCCCCGTGAGTCACGACCTCGCCACGCTCGACGCGACCGCGCAGGCGGAGCTGGTGCGCCGCGGCGACGCCAGCCCGAGCGAGCTGGTGGACGCCGCCATCGCGCGCATCAAGAAGCTGAACCCGGAGCTGAACGCGGTCATCCACCCGCGCTTCGAGCGCGCCCGCGAAGAGGCGGCGGGGGAGCTGCCCGACGGCCCCTTCCGCGGCGTGCCCTTCCTGCTGAAGGACCTGGGCGGCAACCTGGCGGGCGAGCCCTACCACGCCGGCATGCAGTTCCTGAAGCGGCACGACTACCGCTCGGCCCGCGACGCCTACTTCACGGAGCGCCTGCGCCGTGCGGGCTTCGTGCTGCTCGGCCGCACCAACACGCCGGAGCTCGGGCTGGCACCGACCACCGAGCCCCTGGCCTACGGGCCCTCGCGCAGCCCGTGGTCCACCTCCCACTCGCCGGGCGGCTCGAGCGGCGGCGCGTCGGCCGCCGTGGCGTCCGGCATGGTGCCCGTGGCCCACGCCAGCGACGGCGGCGGCTCGATCCGCATCCCGGCCTCCCACGCCGGGCTGGTGGGACTGAAGCCCACGCGCGCGCGCTCGTCGTTCGGGCCGGATCTCGGCGACCGCTGGAACGGCTTCTCGGTGGAGCTCGTGGTCTCGCACAGCGTGCGCGACACGGCGGGCGTGCTCGACGCCGTGGCCGGCCCGGCGCCGGGCGACCCCTACGCCGCCGCCCTGCCCGACCGCCCCTTCGCGGAGAACCTCGGGCGCGCCCCGGGTCGCCTGCGCGTCGGCCTGCTGGCCCACGGACCGCGCGGCGTCGAGATCGATCCGGAGTGCGCCACCGCGGCGCGCCGCACCGGCGAGGCCCTGGCCGCGCTCGGGCACGAGGTGGTGGAGTCCCACCCGGACGCGCTGGAGGAGCCGGACCTGGTGGCGGGCGTGGCCACGGTGATCATGTGCCACACCGCGCGCGCCCTCGACGGCTGGTCCGAGAAGCTGGGCGAGACCATCACCGAGACGGACGTCGAACCCATGACCTGGCGCCTGGCCGAGATCGCGCGGGGGATGAGCGCGCCGGACTACCTGCGCGCCATCGAGAACGTCCACCGCCTCGGGCGCCAGATGGCGGCGTGGTGGGAGTCGGGCTTCGACCTGCTGCTGACGCCCACCTGCGGCGAGCCGCCGCCGGAGATCGGGAGCTTCGCGCCGGTGGACGGCGACGCCCTGGCCGGCTTCGCGCGCGCGGCGATCTTCGGGATGTTCACGTCGCCCTTCAACGCCACCGGGCAGCCCGGAATCTCGCTGCCCCTGCACTGGACGCCCGAGGGCCTGCCCGTGGGCTCGCAGCTGGTGGCGGCGACCGGGCGCGAAGACTTGCTGCTCTCGGTGGCGCAGCAGCTCGAGAACTCCGTGCCGTGGAACGACCGGCGCCCGCCGCTGCACGCCTAGGAGACCGCGTGCTGAAGGAGCTCGACAAGGACCTCTACACCGCGGACGGCCCCTTCACGACCGGGGGCATGCAGATCGGCGTGCGCATGAACGTCGTCCGGCTCCCGGATGGCGGGCTCTTCGTGCACTCGCCGATGGCGCTGGACGACGACCTGCGGCGCGCCACCGACGCGCTCGGGCCGGTGCGCGTCCTGGTGGCGCCCAACAAGATCCACCACCTCTTCCTGGACGACTGGGTCGCGGCCTACCCGGAGGCGAAGCTCTGGGGCCCGGTGGGCCTGCCCGACAAGCGCAAGGATCTGCGCTTCGACGGGGTGCTGCTCGACGATCCCGACGCCGCCTGGGCGGACGTGATCGACCAGCAGCAGTTCTACGGTGCCGCCTACACCAACGAGGTGGTGTTCCTGCACAAGCCGACGCGCACGCTCGTGATGACGGACCTGGCGTTCCACATCACCGGCCCGGTCAACTGGATCACGCGCGCGTACCTGCGGATCGGCCGCTGCCACGGACGCCTCAAGACCACGGGCATCATGCGCGCGGTGATCCGGGACAAGCAGGCCGCGCGGGAGTCCGTCGAGCGCATGCTTCGCTGGGACTTCGACCGCATCCTGGTCGCCCACGGCGAGGTGCTGGAGCACGGCGGGCACGCGGCCCTGCGTGAGGCCTTCGAGTGGCTGAGCGAGGCGCGGTGAAGAGACCCCTCTGGATCTTCGGCTACGGCTCCCTGGTCTGGCGCCCGGACATCCCCCACGACGAGCGGCGCCCCGCCTGGATCCGGGGCTTCGCGCGCCGCTTCTGGCAGGGATCGACGGATCACCGCGGCGTCCCCGAGGCGCCCGGCCGCGTGGTGACCCTGGTGCGCGCGGAAGCCGCCCGTTGCTGGGGCGCAGCCTACCGGGTGGCCGCGGACGAGCGCGACGCCGTGCTGGACCGGCTCGACCACCGCGAGCAGGGCGGCTATGAGCGGCTGGACGTGTCCATCCACTTCGAAGCCGGGGCGCCGCAGACGGACGGCCTCGTCTACGTGGCCACCGAGCGCAACCGGAACTACCTGGGCCCGGCGCCCCTGGACACCATCGCGCGCCAGGTGCGCAAGGCCCGGGGACCCAGCGGCGCCAATCTGGAATACGTTCTTCGCCTGGCGGATTCGCTGCGGGAGATGGATGCCTCGGACCCGCACGTCTTCGCCCTGGAGGCCCTGCTGCGCCAGGAGGGGATCGAATGAAGCTCGGCGGGCGGATCGCCGTCGTGACCGGCGCAGCGTCTGGCATCGGACGCGCGGCGCTGGAGGCGCTGGCGGAGGCCGGGGCGCGGGTGGTGGCGGGCGACCGCGACGAGGCGGGCGCCGCCGAGGCGGCGGAAACGGTCCGCAAGGCTGGCGGCGAGGCATTCGCCGCCGCGGTGGACGTGACCGACGCCCCGGCGGTGGACGCCTTCGCGGCGGGCGTGCTCGCCGACGTGGGACGACCGGACGTGCTGGTCAACGCCGCCGGCTGGGACCGCCTCGAGCCCTTCGTCGAGAACTCCCCCGGCTTCTGGGAGGAGATCGTCCAGATCAACTACCTGGGGCAGGTGCGCGTCACGCGCGCCTTCCTGGACCCGATGATCGACGCCGGGACCGGCTCGATCGTGAACGTGGCCAGCGACGCCGGCCGTGTGGGCAGCATGGGCGAGACCGTCTATGCCGGCGCCAAGGGCGGCGTGATCGCGTTCAGCAAGAGCCTGGCCCGGGAAATGGCGCGCCACGGGATCCGCGTGAACTGCGTCTGCCCGGGGCCGACCGACACGCCGCTCTTCCGCTCGCTGCCCGAGAAGATGCAGCAGGCCCTCGAGCGCGCGATTCCCTTCCGACGCCTGGCCGAGCCACGCGAGGTCGCCGACGCGATCGTCTTCTTCGCGAGCGACCGCTCGCGGTTCGTGACCGGCCAGGTCCTGTCGGTGAGCGGCGGCCTCACCATGGCCGGATAGGAGCTCCCCATGGAATACCAGGACATCCGATTCGAGGTGGCCGAGGGCATCGCGACCCTCACCATCGACCGGCCCGAGCGCTACAACGCCTTCCGCGGCCGCACCGTCGAGGAGCTGATCCACGCCTTCAAGCGCACCTGGTCGGACAAGCAGGTGGCCTGCGTCATCCTGACCGGCGCCGGCGACAAGGCCTTCTGCGCGGGCGGCGACCAGAAGGAGTACGTGGAGACCGGGAGCTACGGCACCAGCGAGAGCGGGCTCTTCGAAATCGAGGAGCTGCACCACGTGATCCGCAACGTGCCGAAGCCCGTGATCGCGGCCGTGAACGGCGTGGCGATCGGCGGCGGCCACGTGCTGCACGTGGTCTGCGACGTCACGATCGCGGCCGAGCATGCGCGCTTCGGCCAGGCCGGGCCGCGGGTGGGCTCCTTCGACGCGGGCTACGGCACGGCCTACCTGGCCCGGGTGGTGGGCGAGAAGCGCGCCCGGGAGATCTGGTTCTTCTGCCGCCAGTACGACGCCGCCACGGCGGCCGAGTGGGGCCTGGTGAACAAGGTGGTCCCCGGCGAGCGGCTGATGGACGAAGCGCGCGCCTGGGCGAAGGAGGCCGCGGCCCTCTCCCCCACGACCCTGCGCTTCCTGAAGATGTCGTTCAACGCCGACAGCGCCCAGGTGGCCGGCCAGCAGCGCCTGGCCTTCGAGGCCCTGGAGGTCTTCGGCAAGTCGGACGAGGCCAACGAGGGCCGCACGGCCTTCAGCGAGAAGCGCCCCCCCGACTTCTCCCCCTACCGTTAAGAAACGGGGACGGTCCTTAGAAACTCCACAACGGAGTTTCTAAGGACCGTCCCCGTTTCCTAAATCGCGTTGGGTGTGGGAACCGACGGGACCCTCGGGGCATCGGAGAGATCATGCACACGCTTCGCATCGCCAGCCTGCTGCTGCTGCTCGCCGTCGGCCTCGCCGGCTGCGCGACCACCTGGGAGCCCGTCGCGCCGGCGCCGGGTCCGAAGAGCGGCTTCTCCCACACGCTCCTCGACGGCGTGCAGCAGCGCTTCGTCGACGAACGCGGGCGCGTGGACTATTCCGGCCTGGCCGGCAACCGGGGCGACCTGGACCGCTACTACGCTGCCCTGGCGGCGGTCAGCCCGGACAGCCACCCCATCCGCTTCCCGGACGAAGCCGACCAGCTCGCCTACTGGATCAACGCCTACAACGCCGCCGTGCTGGTGCTGGTGCTCGAGCACTATCCGATCGACAGCGTGAAGGACGTGCGGCGGCCCGCCGGGGCCTTCTTCTTCCCGCGCCTCGCGGGCTTCTTCTTCTTCCAGCGGGTTCGCCTCGGCGGGAAGACCACGAACCTCTACGACCTGGAGAACAAGATCATCCGCAAGCGCTTCGGCGAGCCGCGCATCCACTTCGCCATCAACTGCGCCTCGATCGGCTGCCCGCTGCTGCCGCAGCGCGCCTTCACGCCTCGCGACCTCGACGCCGCCCTCGACCGTGAGGCCCGGCGCTTCTTCGCCCAGCCCGACAAGTTGAAGATCGACCATCCCGGGAAGCGCGTGGAGGTCTCGTCCATCCTGAAGTGGTTCCGCGACGACTTCCTGGACGACGAGACCCCGACGCTCCTGGACTACGTGCGCCGCTACGTGCCGCCGGAGCGCCAGGCCGAGCTCGACCGCGCCCGGGACTACGAGCTCGGCTTCCTCGAGTACGACTGGGGGCTGAACGACCAGCCGGCGCCCTAGACCAGCGCTGGCGGGGGCGAGCAGGCTCGGCGAGACGGCGCCTGTGACGGCGAGGCGGTTCACGGCATCTCCTCTCCGTTGGCCCGGGCGGGGCCGGCACGGGCCGGGTCTGCCCCGTGGCCGGTGCCGCTGGCCGGCCGGGGGCGGTGCGGTACGGTTGAAGGCTCCCGGCTGCGGCCCGCGGAGCGAGGCGCAGATGCCCCGGATCACGTTGTACGCCCCCACGCCCACTCCCTTCACCCTGAAGGTGGAGCTGGCCCTGCGGCTGAAGAAGCTCGAGTACGTGCTGGTGGAGCCCGAGAGCCCGGAGGACTACCGGCGCTGGAACCCGGAGACGGGCCTGCTGCCGCTGATCGACATCGACGGCGAGCGGGTCCACGACTCGACCGACATCGTGGTTCGCCTCGACCAGATCTACCCCCAGCCGCCGCTCTTCTCGAGCGACCCCAAGATGGCCGACGCCCAGCTCCGACTCGAGGACTGGTGCGACGAGACCTTCTTCTTCTACTGGCTGCGCTGGCGCCGCCTCGAGCAGCAGGAGGCGGAGCGGCCGCCGCGGCCCTTCGGACTCGCCACCTGGCTGCGCGAGCTGGCCCTCTCCCGCGGCCCCGTGGCGCGAACGCGCTCCCGGGACGGGCTCTCCCCCGAGGCCGTGGACCTGGCCGAGCAGATGAGCCGCCGCTGCGACGACCTGGTGGGGATGCTCGGCGGCCGCCCCTTCTTCTACGGCGACCAGGTCAGCCTGGCCGACCTGGCGGTCTACGCCATGCTGGACAGCACCCGCCGCGGCACCTATCCCCGCGGCCGCCAGATCCTGCTGGAGCACCCGCCCCTGGTGGCCCTGATGGAGCGCGTCGATCAGGCCACGGGCGAAGTCGAGGCCGCGTGAGCGAGCCGGCGACCGCCGCGCAGCCCGTGTTCACGCCCGGACGCCTGGGTCCGATCGAGCTGCGCAATCGTGTGGTGAAGTGCGGCACCAACGAGGGCATGTCGCGCGACGGCCTGGTGACCGATCAACTGATCGACTGGCACCGGGAGTTCGCGGCCGGCGGCGTCGGCATGACCACCCTGGCCTACTGCGCAGTCGCCCGCGACGGGCTCACCTTCAAGCACCAGATGTGCCTGCGCGACGAGGCGCGTCCCGGCCTCCGGCGCTTCACGCAGGCCATCCACGCCGAGGGCGCCCGCGCCTCGATCCAGATCGGCCACGCGGGCTGGTTCGCCAACTCCCATGTGACCAAGACCCCACCCGTCGGGCCCTCGCGCCAGTTCAGCCCCCACGCCCAGGCCTTCGCGCGCGCCATGGGCGAGGAGGACTTCGCGCGCCTCAGCGCGGACTTCGCGGCCGGCGCCCGGTTGGCCGTGGAGTCCGGCTTCGACGCCGTCGAGATCCACATGGGACACGGTTACCTGCTGTCCCAGTTCCTGACGCCCTGGAACAACCGGCGCAAGGACCACTGGGGCGGCAGCCTGGAGAACCGCGCCCGCTTCCCGCGCCAGGTGGCGGCGGCGGTGCGCGAGGCCGCGGGCCCCGGCGCTGCCGTCTACGCCAAGCTCAACATGGACGACGGCTTCGACGGCGGGCTCACCGTGGAGGACGCCGTGCAGGTGGGGCGCTGGCTCGAGGCCGACGGCAGCGTGGACGCCCTCCAGCTGACCGGCGGCCACACGACCCGCACGCCCTTCTTCACCATGCGCGGCGAGGTGCCCAAGCAGGGCATGATCGAGAACCAGAAGCACTGGATGTCGAAGCTCGGCATGCGGCTCTTCGCGCCCTTCCTCTTGAAGCCCTACCCCTTCGAAGAGGCCTTCTTCCTGCCCCAGGCCCGGCGCTTCCGCGAGGCGCTCGGGATCCCGCTGATGCTCCTCGGCGGCGTGACGCAGCTGGAGACCATGGAAGCCGCCCTGGCCGAGGGCTTCGAGTTCGTCGCCATGGGCCGCGGCCTGATCCGCGATCCCGATCTGGTGGCGCGCATGCGCGCCGGCGAGCTGGCCGGCTCGCGCTGCATCCCGTGCAACCAGTGCATGGTGGAGATGGAGCGCGGCGGGACCCGCTGCGTTCTCCGCTAGACTCGCGCGCCCGACCGAGGAGACCCCGATGAAGCTCTACCACGCCTTCGGCGCCCGCTCCTGCCGCGTGCGCTGGCTGCTCGAGGAGATGGGAATCGACTACGAGCTGGCCCCGGTGCCCTTCGAGAGCGGGCGGGTCACGGACCCGGCCTACAAGCAGGAGAACCCGCTCGGCAAGATCCCGACGCTGGTGGACGGCGACGTCACGATCTTCGAGTCCGGCGCCATCGTCGAGTACCTGCTGGAGAAGCACGATGACGGCAGCCTGGCGCCGAAGCCCGGCGACCCGGACCGGCCGGCGTTCCTGCAGTGGCTGCACTGGTCCGAGGCCACCTTCCTGCCGCCGCTCGGCCTGGTGGCGCAGCACGCCTTCCTGCGCCCGGAGGAGAAGCGCATCGACGCGATCGTGCCCGAGGCGAAGGCGGACCTGCGCCGCTGCGTGGACGCGATCGATGCGGAGCTCGGGGGGCGGGAGTTCCTGGTGGGCGGCCGCTTCACCGCGGCCGACATCATGATGGGCTACTCGCTCCAGCTGGCGCGCATGCTGGGCCAGCTGCCGGCCGAAGCCAAGCACGCCACGGCCTACCTGGACGCCCTCGCCCAGCGGCCGGCCTTCGCGAGGGCCTTCGCGCCCTAGGCGGCGTGCTGGAGCTGGTCCGCCTTGGCGGCCCAGACGAAGTCGCTCTCGGTCAGGCCGTCGATCTTGTGCGTCCAGATCTCGAGCCGCACCCGGCCCCAGGCCAGGTGGATGTCCGGGTGATGGCCCTGGGCCTCCGCCATCTCGCCGACGCGGTTGGTGAAAGCCAGCGCCTGCACGAAGTTCTCGAAGCGGTACTCCTTCGTCAGGTGGTGCTCGTCCACCACTTCCCAGTCGCCGCCGAGCTCGCTCTGGAGCGCGCGCAGCGCCTCGCCGGCCAAGGGCGGGACGCCACCCTTGCAGGGAACGCAGTCGCGGCTGGCGAGATCGCTCACGGGACGCCTCCTTCCACCTCTCCCCCGGGAGTGGCAGACTAGCGCGCCCATGACGCGCGCGGAGAAGGCCCGCAAGATCGGACGCCTCCTCGACCGGCTCCACCCGCTGCCGGACGTGCCCCTCGACCACGGGGACCCGTTCACCCTGCTGGTGGCGGTGATGCTCTCGGCCCAGACCACCGACGAGCGCGTCAACAAGGTCACGCCCGCGCTCTTCGCCCGGGCGTCCACGCCGGAGAAGATGGCCGCCCTGAAGACCTCCGAGATCCTGGGCCTGATCCGCACCTGCGGGCTCGCGCCCCAGAAGGCCAAGGCGATCCGCGAGACGTCGAAGCTGCTGGTGGAGCGTCACGCCGGCCGGGTTCCCGAGGACCTGGAGGCGCTCGAGGCGCTGCCCGGCGTCGGCCACAAGACCGCGAGCGTGGTGCGGGTGCAGGCCTTCGGGAAGCCCGCCTTCCCGGTGGACACCCACATCCACCGGCTGGCGGCGCGTTGGGGACTCTCCTCGGGCAAGAACGTGGTGCAGACCGAGCGCGACCTGAAGAAGCTCTTCCCCGAAGAGACCTGGGGCAAGGTCCACCTCCAGATCATCTACTTCGGACGCACCCATTGCCCGGCCCGCGGACACGACCTGGGCGCGTGCCCGATCTGCGGCTGGGCGGCGACGAAGGCGCGGATCCGCAAGGAGAGCCGGCGCTAGCGCCGGGGGCGCGGTCGCCAGCCGAAGCGGGCGAGGTCGACGCGGCCGCGGGCGTCGAAGGCGACGCCTTCGCGCTCCAGCAGCTGACGCTGGATGCGCTCCGCGAAGGGCTCGGCGCGCCGGCTGACCTCGCCGCGGGCGTTGATGACGCGCTGCCACGGTACCGCGTCATCCGCGGGAAGCCCGTGGAGCGCGTAGCCCACCTGGCGCGCGTGCCCGGGCAGGCCGGCCAAGGCCGCCACCTGTCCGTAGGTGGCTACGCGGCCGCGGGGGATGCGGCGCACCACGCGGTAGAAGCGCTGCCAGCCGGAGCCACGGGCCCGCGGGCCCGTCACGCCCCGGGCGTCTCCACCACCACTTCGGTCCGCACCGAGTTGGCGATGAAGCACTCGCGGTGGGCGATCTCGTGGATGCGCGCGATCTCGGCGGCGTCGGGCGTGCGCTCGCCACCCCAGGCGATCCGCGGTCGCAGCACGACGCGCGTCACCGCGAGCCTGCCGGCCTCGTTCTTCGCCATCACGCCGGCGGCCTCGTCCTCGTAGGCGTCCACCACCAGCCGCTTGCGCGAGGCGACCGCCAGGAAGGTCAGCATGTGGCAGCTCGAGAGCGCCGCCACCAGCGCCTCTTCCGGGTTCGGAAGCTCGGCGCGTCCGAGGAACTCCGGCGCGGACGAGGCCTCGACGCGGACCCCGCCGCCGAACTCCCAGGCGTGGCGGCGGTCGTAGTCCTCGTAGCCGAAGCCCTCGGTCTCGCGCCGCCAGCGGATCGTCGCCCGATGCTCCGACATAGGCCCCAGGGTAGCCCAGAAATACCCTAACGTTCCGATAACAAAAAGGTTTCTTGACTTTCGGGAGGCTGGAGCGTATTCAGGGGGCTGCGGTCGCTGTGAATCCCCCTGAGGTCCCCCATGCAGGTTCCCCCCGTCTCCCGCCTCGCCGTCACCCTGGCTGCAGCCCTCTTCTCCCTGGCCTGCGACCGCGCGATCCAGGTGCTGGAGCCCGAGGACGGCGCCAGCGTGACCCGCTCGGTGTTCGAGGCCGTGGTCGAGCTGGGGGAGGACGTGGACCCCGCCAGCCTGGAGCTGCGGCTGAACGGCGTCGCCGTGCCCGTGGTGCCGCTGCCGGAGCAACCCGGGAGCTTCGTGGCGGAGATCGGGCCCGGCGGAGCCCTGGCGGCGCAGAACAGCCTGGTGGCCAGCGCCCAGCAGGGCGGCAGCCTGGTGCAGCACACCGTGGCATTCGACTACGCGCCGCCCCCCGCCCTCGCCCGGCGGATCCGCGACCCGGCCGATCTCATCCAGGGCCCCCTCGGCCAGGGTCGCGTCGGCGACTACCTGCTGGAGAACGACGTCGCGCGCTTCATCGTGCAGGACGCGCCGAAGCGCGAGATCTACGGGGTGGGTCAGTTCGGCGGCAACCTGATCGACTTGGAGCGGCTGGACGCTCCCGAGCGCGACAACTTCATCGAGATGCAGCCGATCGTGAACATCGAGACCGTCATCAACGCCCAGACCGTGGACGTCCTGAACGACGGCGAGAACGGCGCGCCGGCGGTGGTGGAGAGCTGCGGGCCCGACGACGCCCTCGACGCCACCAACCCGTCCGTGCAGGCGGCGGAGTTCGGCTTCCCGCTGCCGCCGAGCCTGGACGAGGAGAACTTCCCGATCACGGGCTGCACCCAGTACGTGCTCCGGCCCGGCGCCGCCCACCTGGAGGTGACGACCACCATCTTCAACACCTCGGGCTCGGAGGTGAAGCTCTTCGCGGGCGATGCGCTCAACGTGGCCGGCGAGGTGGACCCGTGGGTGGTGGGGCCCGGCGGCTTCGGCGACCTGACCCTCGGGGTCGCCAACTCCGTCGGCTTCGTGGGCTTCGGCGACGCCGCCGGCATCGACTACTCCCGCACCTCGATCCCCATTCCGGGGGCGGCGGTGGAGGACTCCGTCACCGTCGTCATCTCGGGCATCACCTTCGTGATCCAGAGCAACGACGTCACCGGCGTGCTGCTGAACCAGACCTCGTTCACGGTCCCCGCCGGCGGCTCCAACAGCTTCTCGCGCATCGTTGGCGTGGGAGACGGCGACGGCGCCGGTGCGCTGGTGGTCGAGCGCGACGTGCGGGGACAGCCCATGGGGAGCCTGCGCGGCTGCGCCACGGTCGGCGGCGAGCCGGCCGCCGAGGCGCGCGTGGCGGTGCTGACCACCGCCCAGGACGCCCTGGTCTCCCACTTCGTCAGCGACGCCGACGGCTGCTACGAGGGACCGGTGCCGCCGGGCGACTGGTTCGTGGCCGGCTGGCGGCGGGGCACGCCGTTCGAAGGCGGCGGTGCGACGCCGCTCTTCCATCCGGTGTCCATCCAGGAAGGAGAGTTCGTCGCACTCGATCTGGCCTTCCCGGCCACCGGGAAGTTGCGCGCCTGGGTGCTCGGCGAGGACGGCGAGGGGCTGCCGGCGCGGGTCACCGTGGTCGGGTTCGATCCGAGCCCCCAGCCGGACCTGATCGCGATCTTCGACCGCACCGGGATGTTCAGCGATTTCGTGAACGACGAGGAGCCCTACGGGGTCGTGCGCTCGGAGTACGCGAACGCGGACGGCGTGGCCGAGTTCGAGGTCGAGCCGGGAACCTACCAGGTGGCCCTCTCCCGGGGCAGCGAGTACTCGCTCCACACCCAGACCGTCAGTGTCGCAGCGGGAGCGCTGACGGAGATCGAAGGGGTGCTGGCTCGCGTGATCGACACCGCGGGCTTCGTCTCTTCGGACTTCCACGTGCACGCCATCCGCAGCCTCGACACGCGCGTCAGCAACCCGCGGCGCGTGGCCCAGTTCGCCGGCGAGGGCGTCGAGAACCTGATCATCACCGACCACGGCGCCCACACGGACCTCGGGCCGGTGATCGCGCAGCTCGGGGTCGGCGCCTGGCTGCACAGCACGATCGGCGAGGAGATCACCACCTCCGACATCGGCCACTACAACGCCTACCCGCTGCTCTTCGACCCGAGCGAGCCGTCCGGGGGCGCCACGGATTGGAGCCGCGCGGCGCCCCCCGGCGAAGACTTCGTGGCGCTCGGAAGCTTCTCTCTCTTGCCGCAGGAGATCCTGGTCGAGACCACCACCCAGGACACCGCGACCGGCGACACCGTGATGCAGATCAATCACATCGACAGCCACTTCGGGCCGCTCAAGATCGACACCTCGCTGGTGCCGCCGCGCTCGCTGCTGTCGGACGCGGAGAAGGTCGAGCGCCGGCTGGATCCGACGGCCGGCGAGGTCTACGCCCCGTTCCCCGCCCTCGAGCTCTGGAACGGCTCCACGCGCGGGGACCAGCAGCAGTTCCTGAACGACCGGATCGGCGTCTGGATGAACCACCTGAACCAGGGGCTCCTGACGACGGCGATCGCCGACACGGACACCCACACCTTCCGCAACCTGCGCACCGCCGGCGCCCGCTCCTGGACCCCGTCTTCCGACGACCGGCCCGCCGAGATCCGCGACGCGGAGGTGGCCGAGGGCGCGCGCAGCGGCCGCGTCATCGGGGGGCAGGGCCCCTTCGTGCAGGCAACGCTGCGCGACGCGGACGCCCCGGAGCGCCGTGCCGACCTCAGCCTCGAGGGCGCGACCCTGGTGTCGGCGCCCGGCGGGAACCTCGACCTCGAGATCCACGTGCAGTCGCCCGTCTGGGCGCCCTACGACGAGATCGAGATCTACGCCAACGCCGCTACCATCGAAACTGGAGACAACGGCGGGGTGCCCGTGGCGTTCACGGCCACCCCCACCCGCGAGCTGCAGCTGGGCAGCGGCGACTTCTCCGTCCAAACTGTCGTGGTGGATGCGGGCGTGCAGGGCGCCGCAAGGCTCGAAAGCCACGTGAGCGTGGCCTTCCGCGGGCTCTCCCAGGACACCTGGTTCGTGGTGCTGGTGCGCGGCAACGACGGCGTCTCGCCGCCCATGTTCCCGGTCTTCGCGAACGACCTCGATCGGAGCACCAACGCGAACCTCGCCGACCTGAGCGACGGGAACCTGGGCGAGGACGGCGTGCTGGCGCTGGGCTTCACCAACGCGCTCTACGCGGACGTGGACGGCGTCCCGGGCTTCCAGGCGCCGCTCGCGCCGGCGCCCTGATCCGCGTCAGCCCGCGGCAGCGCCGGCGGCAGGTTCCAGCCCGGAGTGGCGCAGCAGCGCCTCGGTCGTGGGCTCGCGCCCGCGGAACGCCACGAACACCTCCATGGGCGCGCGACTGCCACCGAGGGCCAGCACCGTGTCGCGGTAGCGGCGACCGGTGTCGGCGACGGCGTCCGCGTCGTCGAGACCCGCTTCCTCGAAGGCGCCGAAGGCGTCGGCCGAGAGCACCTCGGCCCACTTGTAGCTGTAGTAGCCCGCGGCGTAGCCGCCGCCGAAGATGTGGCCGAAGGAGCACAGGAAGCGGTCCTCGGGCAGCGGGGGCAGAACCGTCGTGTTCTCGGCGATGCGTCGCTGCACGTCGAACGGAGACTCCGACCCGTCCGGATCGTAGCCGTGATGCAGGGCCAGGTCCGTCCGCGCGAAGTAGACCTGGCGCAGCATCATGCTCGCCGCCATGTGATTGCGCGCCGCCGAGATCTTCTCGAAGAGCTCCCGCGGCAGTGACTCGCCCGTATCCACGTGACGCGCGATGCCCATCAAGGTGGGCTCGTGATAGAGCCAGTTCTCCATGAACTGGCTAGGGAGCTCGACGGCGTCCCACTCCACGTTGCGGATTCCCGCGGCCAGGCCGTGGTCCACGCGGGTCAGCATGTGCTGGAGCCCGTGCCCGAACTCGTGGAAGAGCGTCTCGACCTCCGAGAAGCTCATCGAGGACGGCTTCCCGCCGGTGGGCGGCGCCTGGTTGCACACCAGGTAGGCCACCGGCAGGCGCACGCCGCCCGGCTCCGGTGCCAGCAGCCGGCTGCGCCCGACGCACTCGTCCATCCAGGCCCCGCCGCGCTTCTCGCCGGGCCGGCTGTAGGGATCCAGGTAGAAGGCGGCGATCGGACGTCCGCCCTCGTCGTCGACGCGGAAGAAGCGCACGTCCTCGTGCCAGATCGGGGCCTCGCCGTCCGCCGCCGTGATGCTGACGCCGAAGAGGCGGCGAGCCAGGTCGAAGAGACCGTCCAGCACCTGGGGCAGCGGGAAGTAGGGGCGGAGCGCCTCGTCGCTGTAGGCGTAGCGCCGCTCGCGCAGGCGCTCGCTCCAGAAGGCCACGTCCCAGAACGTGAGGTCGTCGGCCTCGGGCGCGCCTTTCTCGCGGGCCAGGGCGCGCAGGTCCTCGAGCTCGCGCTGCGCGGGCTCGAACGACGCGCTGCGAAGCTCCTCCAGCAGCCGCGCCACCGACGTCACGTCCGGCGCCATCTTGCTGGCGAGCGACACCTCCGCGAAGTCCGCGTAGCCGAGGAGCTGCGACTCCTCTCGCCGCAGGGCCAGGATGCGCAGCAGGACGGGCGCGTTGTCGAGCTCGCCCGAGCTGGCCCGCGTCACGAAGGCGCGGTAGAGCTGCTCGCGCAGGTCGCGCCGCCGGCTGTGCTCCATGAAGGGCAGGTAGCAGGGGGCGTCGAGACCGATCCGCCAGGGCCCCGCCTCGGCGCTCGCGTCGGTCTCGCCCGCCTGCCGCGCGAGCGCCGCGCCCAGCTCGAGCAGGCTCTCGGGCAGGCCCTCGACCTCGTCACGGGTGGTCAAGGTGAGCGCGAAGGCCTTGGTGGCGTCGAGCACGTGGTTGCTGAAGCGGGTGGCGAGCTCCGCCAGCTCGGTCTGGATGTCGTTGAAGCGCTCGCGCGCCTCGCCCTCGAGGCCCACGCCCGCCAGGCGCGCGTCACGGATCAGGGACTCCAGGATGCGCCGCTGCGCCGGCTCGAGCGCCTCGAAGCCGGCGCCCTCGCGCAGCGCGCAGTAAGCGTCGTAGAGCGGGCGGCTCTGACCGAGCCGGATCCCGAAGCGGACCACGTCCGGCTGCACCGCGTCGTGGGCCGCGCGCAGGGGAGCGGAGTTGCGCACGCCCATCAGGTGCCCGACCAGCCCCCAGGCGCGCTCGAGCCGATCGCCGAGCCGCTCCAGGGGCTCCACGGCGGACTCCCAGCGGGGCGTCACCTCCGACTCCAGGCGCTCGAGCGCCCCCCCGAGCTCCGCCAGGAGCGCCGCCATGGCGGGCTCCACGTGCTCTGGCGCGATGACGTCGAAGCGGGGCAGCGGAGACGGGCTGAGGAGCGGGTTGTCGGACAGGGTGTCGCTCATGGGGCGCAGAGAGTAGCCAAGGGGATCGCCGCGTCCGGCCCACCCGCGGTACCATTTGAGTCGTGTCTGGCGTCCTCGGAATCCTGGGCGACGGACTCGCCATCGTCGGCGTCTTCCTCGCCTCCACCGTCGTCTTCGACGTGGCCCACGCCACGCTCCACGTCTGCCTGCGCTCCCGCGCGGCGCCGCTGCGCGCCCTGGGCCACCTGCACGGCTGGCACCACCGCTTCGCCGACTGCGACCTCCAGATTCACGAGGAGTGGACGCGCCAGAACCTGAGCTGGCACGTGATCCCGGAGTACCTCACCCACGTGAGCTTCAGCGCGCTGCTGCTGCTGGTGCTGCCCACACGCTGGGTGGTCGGCGCCCTGGTGATCCAGACCCTGGTCTTCGTGCTGATCCTGCGCGCCCGGGGCATGGACATCAACCACCGCAGCATCACGCACCTGCGCGCCTACCCGCCCTCCTACTTCTGCCTGCCCCAATACCACGCGCTCCATCACGCCTGGGTCGACGCCCACTACTCTTCGTGGATCAAGACCCTGGATCACGCGCTCGGCACCGGCGCGCAGCTGGCCGGGCGAAGCGTCGCGTGGGCAGGGACCGCGGGCGAGAAAGACGACGCCTTCGCCAACGCGCTGGCCGACGAGCTCGCCCGCGCTGGCGCCCGGCCGCTCGGCGCCGCCCACGACGACCACGAGGGGCTGCGCGACCTGGACATCCTGGTGGTGGGAGACGACGCCGACGAAGCGATCGAGCACTTCGCCAGGGAAACGGTCGCGCGGCGGCTGCCGCCGGAGGTCTGGGCGATGGCGCCCCGTGCGGCGACCACCCTCCGCTACTGGCGCGACCCTCGCGTCCTCTACCGCCACCTGGACGTTCCTCCGGACGCGCGCCGGGACTCCGCCGCGGCGCGCAGCGCCGCACGGCGCACGCTCTCCGGGGTACGGCGCGGCTTCAACTGGGTGCCGGCCGCCGGCTGGGCGCGAGGTCTCCTTCACTACCTGCGAGTGCGCTGGCTCTGACGTCAGCGCTGAGCCGGTCAAGGCGACCCCGCGTCCGGCCGAATCTGCGGGAATGGGTGCCACTACCGCTGTTGCGATCCTGGTGGGAGCGTTCGTCCTCGTCCTGTGGGTCCGCAGCCGCGACGGCCGGGCTTCGCCCGCCGGGGGCTCGCGCGTGCCGCCGCCGGCTCCCGGGAGCGAAGGCTCCATCGAGGACCTGATCGCGTCGGGCCGCAAGATCGAGGCCATCAAGGCCTACCGCGCGGAGCACGGCGTGGGCCTGAAGGAAGCGAAGGAGGCCGTGGAGGCGCTCGCGCGCGAGCAGTCCCTGGGCTAGCGCGGCCTCGCCGACTGGTCCCGCGCGCCCCCTGGACCTATGCTGACGGCGTCTCCGGTCCCGGAGATGCGACTTGCCTCCCAGACTCCTGGATCGCGTGCGCAGTGCCATCCGCGTGCGCCACTACCGCCTCTCGACCGAGCGGAGCTACGTCTACTGGATCCGCGACTTCATCCTCTTCCACGGGAAACGCCATCCCGAGCAGATGGGATCGGACGAGGTGGTCGCCTTCCTCACGTACCTGGCCGAGGAGCGCAACGTCAGCGCCTCCACCCAGAACCAGGCACTGCACGCTCTCGTCTTACTCTACCGCGTCGTCCTGCGCCGGGAGCTCAGCGACCTGAACGACCGCGCCCGCGCCCGCAGGGGACAGCGGCTGCCCGTGGTGCTGAGCCGCCCGGAAGCCAAGGCATTGCTCCTGGAGCTGTCAAGCGTGCCCAGGCTGATCGCCGCCCTTCTCTACGGCAGCGGCCTGCGCCTGAACGAATGCCTCGGGCTGCGCGTCCAGCACGTGGACTTCGCCCGCCACCAGATCCTGCTGCGCGACGCCAAGGGCGGCCGCGACCGCGCGGCCCTGCTGCCGCGCACCCAGGAGCGCGCCTTGAAGCGCCATCTCGAACAGGTGCGCGCCCTGCACCGGCAGGACCTGCGCAGGGGCCATGGCGAAGTGCTGCTGCCGTTCGCCCTGGCCAAGAAATACCCGAGCGAGGCGCGCCAGTGGCGCTGGCAGTGGGTCTTCCCGTCGAGGCGGATCGGGCCGGACCCGCGCAGCGGCGAGCTGCGCCGCCATCACATGCACCCCACCAGCGTCCAACGGGCCGTGCGCCACGCAGCCCTGCGCGCCGGCATCCCCAAGCGCGTCACCTGCCACACCCTGCGCCACTCGTTCGCCACCCACCTGCTGGAGGACGGCTCCGACATCCGCACCGTGCAGGAGCTCCTGGGCCACCGCAGCGTCCGCACCACCCAGATCTACACCCACGTCCTCCAGAGCGGCCCGACCGGCACGCTGAGCCCCACCGATCGCCTGGAGCTGGAGTGAGCCTCCCCCCCAGGGCCCCTTTGCCGCGTCTGGGCGCGGCGCGGGGACCCTGCGCACCGGCAACCGCCCGCCCCTCCGGCAGATCCGCGAACGGACCCCCGGCCAGGCCGCCGATCAACAGCGAACAAGCCTCCCCGACAGAAGCCAGCGAACCACCGCCGCAAAAGACGAGCAAACGCAAGCTGTCCTTCCGCGCACTCCCACAACTCCACCCCCGAATGCGCAGCGCGCTCGGAATCTTGCGACACCGCCCGACCCCCTACCTGATGCAAAGGCAGCGGCAACGCACGGATTCGTGCGGGCGCGGTATGATCGGGGGCTGTTGATTACTTGTTAGACGGCGGGAGAATTGCCCGGGGATTCGGAGATCACGGCTGGTATCGCCCGCATTCGCCGCGCTCGCGCAGCGTTTCTTGGACTACTCGCCCTCGCGCTAGGGACGCTTTGGTTCGGCAGCAACCTCGTCCATTCCGGTCTTGCCTGGGTTCCGCTCGCTGCCTTCGCCGTGGCTGCCGTCTCCTGGGTTCTCTTCGCGTACCACCCGTGTCCGGAGTGCGGCCAGCTCTTCTTTGTCCGCGGTGATCCTTCCCGCAATCCGTTTCTTCTCCGGTTCGGGGTTCGTCCGTTCTCTCGGGCCTGCTGTAACTGCGGGTTGCCGCTTGCTCGCAGGCCCGCCGCTTAGCTTCACATTTGAAGCGCAACAGCCGCTAGGCCGCATGGAACCGCTCCTCCGGGGTGTCGTAGCCGTACCTCTTCCTCGGTCGGGTAT
>CAMYLJ010000007.1 GCA_947259215.1 uncultured delta proteobacterium | reverse complement strand
CCCCCGTAGGGGGGCGCAAGGGGCCGCGCAGCGGCCCCGTCCAGCCGCTTTGAGCGGCTCACCTGGATGCCCCCGGCTTTGCCGGGGGAGCAGTCACCCCGCGTTGCCGACGCTGCGTCGGCGCCATTCGGCCGTCAGGTCGGACACGCCTTCCGGAAGGTCGAGGATCTGGTCCCAGTCGGGCTCGCAGCCGAGCTGGATCGCCGCGTTGCGTCGCGTGCTGGACACGGCGTCCTCGAGACTCCGGCTGGAGGGATCGGCGAGGCCCAGGTCGTGGACGAGGAAATTCTGAAAGCGCGTCGGGATCTCGTGAAAGCGCGGCACGGCGCTCGCCGCCGTGCGCCAGTGGTGGGCGATGGCGGCCAGGTCGATGTCGCCGTGCTCGTGCACGATCTCGTTCAGAATCGCGACCACCCGCGGGCTCACGCCGACCCGGCCGAAGAGGTCGTGCATGGCGTCGCGCGGGCACTCGTATTCCCTCCCGACGCAGAGCTCGATGAAACGCTGCACCCGATCGGGAGTGAGGCCGTCGGGAAGACACAGGCGACCCTCGTCGTCGATGCTCACGCCCTGGGCAACGAAGGTGCCCATCGCCTTCCCGATCAGCTTGTTGACGAGCTTCATCGTTTGCGTGCGGCCTCACTTCCCGGCGCAGGAAGAACGCGATCCTAGCCCTCCAGGTCCAGGAAGGCGGCCACGCCGCCGGCACGGGGTACCGCAGGGCATCCGGGCGGGACGAGGAGCCGGCCTGAGAGATCCGCCACTCGACCGGAGGGCGCCGAGCCCGTCATGGGAACGCCGACCAGTCTACACCATGGTTGTGGCGGCCCTTCTAGCCTGCGGGCTAGTGGATAGATTGACTCATGAGAACCCGCCGGATTCGTACCTCCATGCTCATCCTCCCGCGCAAGAATCAGTCCCCGCTTGGTGAGCACCTGGGCGAGGCGGCACACGAGGTCCCAGCCCTCGGGTGCGAGCTCGATCTTCACGGGAGCTACCGGGATCGGCCCTCCTTCGGGCCCGGAGACCTCGCGCCGCTCCGCCGTGGGCCACAGGGCGCTTCGGGCCCAGAAGTGCTCGGAGCCGAACGGGATCGCTGCTCGCAGTAGAGCCGCACGCAGGCGAATCTACCGCCGCTCCGGACCCGGGGCACTTGCCACCTCGGCCCTCCTCGGGGCTACGTCACCTTGGTGCGGTGGGCGTCTTTCCTCCTGGCCGGCCTCGCTTGCGCCGCCCTCTCGGACCGCGCGGCGGCGGTGACGCTCACCTTCGAGCTCGACCTGCTCGAGGGCGACTACACCTTCGTCCCCGAGGAGAAGAACCAGACGATCGTCTTTCCGGCCGCCCAGGCCTTCCGCGCCATCTCCTTCACGCTGGTGCTCGAGGGCCAGAGCACTTGCAGCGCCGCGTGCGACCCACCGTCGTCGTTCCTGTTCCGGTTGGGCACTGGCACCTTCTTGAACATCGGGCCCTTCGAGGGGCCGCTCGACCTGACCCTTCCGATCGCACCCTTCCGGCCGCTCTTCTTCGCGGCTGGTGAGCCGCTCCCGTTGGCTCTCTCGCTCGGCCGCTACCCGGACCCGCCGGGGCTGCTCGTCCCCGTTCCGAGTGCACCGGCCTCGGTCACACGTGCCGAGATCCGCTTCACGGGAGACCTGATCGCGGTACCGGAGCCGAGGGCCGCCGCGCTCCTGCTCCCGGGCCTGGCCGCAACGATCTTCGCCGCGAGGCTGACCGAGAACTACCGGCTGCGGTTCAGGCGCCCCGGAGCCGCCCGATCAGCGGGCGACGTCGGAGGACCCTAGCGAGGTCAGCAGCGCCCAGCTCACCACGAAGAGCGCGTGTCGGGAGTTGTCGGGATCGTCCAGAGAGCGCTCGTGCTTCGGCCCGAACGAGCCGTCCTGGCGCTGGCGTGTCAGCAGCCACTCGACTCCCTGGCGGTAGGCCTCGTCGTCGCGAGCGTGGGCCACCGAAGCGAGACCGACGAGTGCAGCAGCCATGCAGCGGAGCGTGGTGACAGCGGTGCTCATGGAGCACCTCGTTCGAGTGGAGAAGCGCGAGCGCGGCGACAAGCAGCGGGCCGATCATCGCCGTCTCGGATCCGCGCTGTCTGTGGAGTTGATCACGCTTTGGCGGATGATCGCATGAGGATTGCGTGAATCGCGGGCGAATCGCGTCCCCCGGCCGAAGCGCGATCCCTCGAGAGGCGCCTTCGCGAATTGTGGGGACGCGGCCCCAGCTGATGCCGACGCCGCGACCCGCAGGTCGAACGTGGTCGCCAGGCCCAGCGCCCCCCAGCCTGCCCCGGGCTATTCGCGCTTGTCTAGCCGCCCGGGTTGGCGGTAGCCTCGTGCCTGGCTCGGAGTGCCCGGGTGAACCGGGCGCCGAAGAATCGCATGCGGAGAGGGAGTCTCATGAAGAGTATGGTGGCGCTGGCCCTGGGCGCGTTCCTGGTTCTGGGCGGTGTGACGTCGGCTGGGGCGCGGGACGTGGCCTGCGGCGAGAAGTGCGACACGAAGATGAACCAGTGCGTCGAGAAGTGCCCGAAGCGCGCAAAGACCGAAGAGCAGGAAGGCTCGTACGACGTGGCCTGCTGGAACGAGTGCGCCAAGACGATCTTCCACCCGTGCCTCGACGCTTGCAAGGACCCGAAGCCTTCCTGGGCGGACGAGTGAGGAGCCCCCGCTCCACCCTTCGCTGCGCCTCCTAGGACTCCGCCGAGCCTGCCTTCCAGGGACGGTCGGGCGCCTCCACACCGTAGAGCTCGGCCGCGTTGGCGAAGAGCACCTGCTGGCGAGCCTCCGGGGGCAGCTCGCCGAAGGCCGCGTCGATCTTCTCGCGGACATTGCCGTACAGGCAGATCGGGTGGGGATAGTCGGTCTCGAAGAGGACGCGGTCGGATCCGATGGCTTCGAGGAAAGTGTTGGCCGCGAACTCCTCGAAGAAGGAGCAGGCCCAGACCTGCTCGCGAATGTACTCGCTGGGAAGCTTGCGGAACTCGGGCTTTTCGGTCCGGCAGTTCGCGTACTCGAAGCCGTGGTCGAGCGCCTCCTTCACGAAGGGAAGCCAGCCGATCCCGCTCTCCACGGACACGACCCGGAGCCGCGGGTTCCGCGGCAGGACCCCCGACATGACCACGTCCATCAGCTGGATCGCGTTGGCGAGCAGGATCGACATGGAGCCCGAGACCGTGGTGGGCCCGATGCCGTGGGCGGCGAAGCGCGCCGGATTCATGAGCTGGTCCTGGAAGTCGCCACTGCCGATGTGCAGGCTCAGCGGGAGGTCGACCTCCTGGGCCGCGTTCCAGATCGGATTCCAGTGGGGGTCGCCGATCAGCGGCATGCCGAAGTCCTGGGGAGCGCTCGTGAAGAGGATCGCCCGATGCCCCAGCTCGCGGCAGCGCTTGATCTCCGCGACCGCGGCCGCCACGTCCCAGAACGGGGTCGCCATCACCGGGATGAAGCGGCGGGGATCGGGAGCGATCCACTCGATCAGCCAGTCGTTGTAGGCCCGCACGCACGCGAGCATCAGCTCCGGGTCGTCCAGCCCGAGGAAGGTCTCGCTCCCGAAGCCTCCGATGTTCGGGTAGAGGGCCATCGCCCAGGCGCCGATCTCGTCCATGTATGCGAGACGCGCCTTGGCGTCGTAGGCGGCGGGCGGGCACTCGTCCAGGTTCCGCGGGATCGAGGGGAAGGGCTGCGGCCAGCCCGCCACCGCGGTGGCACCCACCGGAATCTGGCGCTCGGCGCGCCCGAAGCGCCAGACGTCGACCCCGTCGTCGGTGCGGATCATGCGCGGCGCCGCGTCCTGGAACTTCCGCGGCAGCCGCGACGTCCAGACGTCTCCGGGCTCGGTGATGTGGGTGTCGGCGTCGATGAACCAGTCCACGCACTTCATCGCGGGATCTCCCCGGAGTTGGCGTACGAGCCCGGGTCAGGGCGTGTACCAGATGGGCGAGGTGTAGGCGCGCTCCTGGGTCGACGTCGGAGCGCCCTGCGGGATCGGGATGCCGAAGCGGTACGCGTCGTAGGTGGACCAGCGCGGCGTCGGGATCTCGATCACCCGGGCGTAGTAGAAGGCCTTCTGGGAAGGATCGAAGTCCGGGTCGTTCCAGACGGTCCCGAGTTCCGAGGCTCCGAGGGTGTTGGCGTAGCTCGCCCGGGCGGCGTCCACGGTGTTTCCGACCGGCGGCAGTTTCCCGTCCCGGCCCGGCTTGCGGTCGCCCGACCAGACGACGTCGTGGACCTTCTCGTGGGTCTTGCCCGCGCTGTCGAGCCAGCCCTTCACGATCTGGATGCGGTCGAGGTTGCCCCCGATCGGGTCGCGCAGGGCGTACACCATGAAGCTCGGCGCCTTCGCGCCCCCGCGCGCCGGGAGATCGCCGCCCATGGGCACGCCTTTCTTGTAGCCGGCCAGGGCCGGCGTGCGGCTGTCCAGGTCTTTCGGCGTGAAGCCCCAGCCGCCGAAGAAGCGCAGCGCCATGCGGCTGCCGGTCGTGGCGTAGGTCTCCCGGCGCTCCATGGCGTCGAAGATCGCCTCGCGGGTGTTCTCGGTGGCCCAGACGGCCGCGAGGCCCGAGGCGACCTGCTGCCAGCCCATGATCCTTCCCTTCTCGGTCTCCATGAACGCATGGGTCATGCGCTCGGGGTTGGGCTCGGCCCCCGAATGCTTGCCGAAGAAGTTGTCCTCCTGGGCGGTGGCCAGCGAGGTGTGGCTGTCGGTGGAGCCGATCTGGCCGAACTTGTACGGATTCGTGCCCAGGCGCTCCTCGAGCAGGAAGCCGCGCTTGAGCGCCTCGCGGGCGTACTCTCCGGCCAGCATGGCGTCGGTCTTGGACTCGGACACGTCGAGGTTGCCGATGTCCCAGGTCTCGTAGTCGGCGAACTCGTCGTTCGGCGACAGGAAGGGATGGGTCTCGCCGTCGCCCTTGATCTGGGTGCTCTCGTAGAGCGGCTCCCAGCGCCGGCGCTGGGTCACGTAGGTCTCGTCCAGCGCGGTGCCGTCCCACTGGGCCTCCAGCGGGAACATGATGCCGTTGGAGAGGTTCCCGTTGTGGGCGATGGCGAGCACGTCGCCGCCGGTCTTCTTCTCGTAGGCCGTCATCCACTTCCAGAGGTCGCGCGGGTTCGGGCTGCCGAGGGGTGGCAGGGTGGTGTAGGCGACCAGCTGCGAGGCCTTGGAGGCGTCGTCCCGGTAGATGACGACCCGGTGCATGTTGTTGCCCTGGATGAGCGAGGTCCACTCGAAGCCGATGAAGGCCGTGAAGTCCCCCGGATCGTTGTACTCCTCCGCGGTGTCGATGGTCTCCTGCCAGGCCGACTTGTAGGCTGCGGTATCGGGCGTGTACTCCAGACCCTTCGGCCACTGCCCCTGGGAGAACAGACCGATCAGCTCCAGCGCCACCTCGACGCCCTCCCCCGCCTGGACCCGGTCGTACCACTCCTTGCCCTTCGGAACCGACAGGATGTTCGGCTTGCCCGCGAACAGGTCCGGGAAGAACCCCATGTTGTCCGAGTGATCCGCGACGACCAGGAAGTCGAGGGGCCGGGAGAGCCGCGCGGGCATGCCGGTGGAGGAGACGATCTCCTCGCCGCGGGCGAAGCGGTAGGCCTCCGCGATGCCCAGCCGGTTGCCGAAGGCGCCGGCATCCATGGACATGGCGGTGTGGAGGTGGGTGTCGCCCCACAGCAGGCGGCTCGGAGACTCGCCGTCGCCGAGCTCTCGCGCCGCGTAGGGCGAGTAGCTCGTGCCCTCGTAGTCGTCCGCGAGCATCTTCCGAGCATCCGGCGGGGCCGGCATCTGGGCCTGGGCTGCGAGCGAAACCAGAGCGACGGCGATTGCCGGCGCGACGAACGGGAACCTCATGTCTTCCTCCCCACCAGGATGCAGGTGTGGGGACGATTCAACAGGACCCCGGCAGGCGCAACCTCCGCGAGCTCAGCGGTCGCTCTGGATGACGGCCTCCTCGTCCAGTCCGCCCAGGGCCTCCGCGTTCCGGCCTCCCATCTCGCCGAGCTCCGTGTCCATCACCTCCTCGTGCCGCGCCTTGGCTTGCGCGTCGTAGTCCGCGCTCTCCACCTCGGCCTCGGTATACGTCGTCGAACAGGCCCCGAACGCGACGGCCAGAACGAGCCACCCGACCAGCGAAGGAAGCGCGCGGCGTCCCAGCGGCATCAATAGACGTCCCAGCCGCTGCGGCTGACGTTGTCGCTGCACTTGGTGAAGCGCGCGTTCAGCTTGGAGGCCAGCGACGAGGGGTCCATCAGCTCGGTCCGCCACGCGTCCCAGGCCTTACCGTAGCTGGCGGCGTCGGCGCTGCGGCCGACCCAGAAGACCGATGCGAGGTCCTGGCTCTGGATCGGCACGGTGATCTCGGCACGGTAGCCGTGGTTCTTACCCCACTGATTGTTGAAATCATCCTTGATGGCCACGTACGTCTGGAGCGTGCAGTTCTCCTTGAGATTCACCTGGATCACGTCCATGTGGTCGGCACTGGCGGAGAACGGGAACGCCAGCAGGGCCAGGGCGAGAAGCTTCTTCACGGGGACTCCCTCCGGGTCGGTTGAAGGCGCATTCTGGACGCGACCCCCACCCGGGTCAAGCGTCATCTGAGTCCGTGGCGGCGGCGAAGGCGGCGAAACGCCAGCAGCGCGAACGCAAGCTCTGCGCCGAGCCCGCAGCGACTGCTCGGGGCTTCGGAGTTCCGGTACGGCTGCACGCACTCGGGATCCGCACCGTTCGGATCGCCGTTGCCAACACCCAAGATCGACTCACCGCCGTCGAAGTCGGTTCCCGGGGCGCCGTCGTTGTTGACGCCGTCCTGGCAGCGCGACGCCTCGCGGTTCCAGGCGGCGTCCCGGCAGGCCGGGTCGGTCGGAAAATCAGTGTAGCCGTCGGCGTCGTTGTCGAGCCCGTCCGCACACACGGACCACCCGATGTCGAAGGCAAGCGTCGCGTCGCCGCCGGGCTGGCCATCGCCCGACGGCAGGCTCACATCGTCCCACCAGGCGAGCTCGTCGGTCTCCCCGTCGAGTGGCTTGCCGTTGGCGAAGACGCCCGTGTCGAAGACGCTGAGCACATAGGCGTCCGCGGGAAGCGACGCCCAGGAGACGCTGGCCTGCCGAGCCACAGGGTCGTAGCTCAGGACGTCCGGTGCGTGGATGCCGCTGGCGCTTCCGGCCAGCTCCAAGTCCGCGGGGTAGACGTCGCCGATGTCCTCCGAGAAGGTCAGTACCACCGTCGTCGGAGCGCCGGCTGCGGGCGGTAGCGTGACGTCGGCCGCCAGCACCACGGGGGGTGGCGTCAGGGGCGTCGCCACCTGGGCACGGCCGTCCGAGAGCACCCAGTTGCGCGTGGGGTCGCCTTCCGTCTCGTCGAAGGCCACCCCCAGCACGGGCCCGTCGACGGGCAGGACGTAGTACTCGCTCCAGTCGTCGTTCCAGACACGCTGGACGCTCGTCCCGGAGGCCGTGGTCACCGCGACGTCGATGGGCATGCTGAAGAGGCCGAAACCGTCGAGGTCCTGTCTCTGCCACACCGCCAGCTTCACGACCGTCTGGCCGCCGATCGCTTCGACGGCGTAGTTCCACTCGTAGTCCGGGCTTCCGGGGCCCAGGACCCACTGGTCCGAGAACCAGGCCAGGTCTTCGCCGAAGCTGGCCGAAAGCGAGGCCGTGAACTCGTCCGTGGTGGCCGAGTCGTCGGCGAAGTCGGCGCGGTAGTCCGCCAGGAACGTGAGGAACGCGGGATCCCCGAGTACGTGGCGCAGCATGTGCAGGACCCAGGCGCCCTTGTTGTAGACGTCGTTGGTCGAGAAGATGTTGCCCAGGCTCGCGACCGTGGTGCGGTACACCTGCGCGTCCGGGTTCGCGGGACGCCGCGCGTTCATCCGGTTCCAGTAGAGGCTGGCGGAGCCGCCGGACCGGAACTCGCGGTAGAGAGCCTCGCCGTAGGACGCGAATCCCTCGTTCAGCCAGATGTCGTACCAGGTCTGGCAGGTGACTTCGTCCCCCCACCACTGATGCGCCAGCTCGTGCGCCATGATGTCGCTGTAGCTGTTGAGTCGCCACATGCTGCTCAGGGTCTGGTGCTCCATGCTCGCCACCAGGCCGCCGGTGCCGCCGGTCTCGACGACGCCGTACTTCTCGTCGACGAAGGGATACTCGCCGAAGAGCCCGGCGAAGGTCCCGAGCATTCCCGGAAGCTCGTCGCAGCCGGTCTTGTGCGCGGCCTGGGGCTCCCCCGCGCTGTAGTCCCAATGATCCGGGTAGACGTAGCAGGGCACGGACATGCTGGCGGGCGTGCCGCCGGCGTCGTAGTCGTACTGGAGCTCGTACCGCTCGTAGCCGCTGATGGCCAACGAGGCCAGGTACGGGATCATGGGACGCGTCTCGTGCCACAGGTACCGGGTGCGGTTCCCCGGCAGCGCCTGGCTCCCCATCTCGATCCCGTTGGAGAGCGCCACCATGCCGGAGGGGACCGTCACGTGCATCTGCATGGTGGCCTTGTCGTCGAGCGAGTCCTTGCAGGGCCACCAGGTCCGGGCGTAGAAAGGCTCCGAGAGCGTCGCGACCACCAGCTCGCCGTTCCTCAGCCACCAGCGGAACGATCCGAATCCCGCATCGAGGGGAATGCCGTCATAATCCACGGCCACCTGGACCGGCTCGCCCGCGTCGTAGGCGCGGTCGAGCGTGATCTCGATCGTGTCCCCAATGCGCAGCCAGCTCGCCACCGAGCCCGTCACGGCGTTCACCGTGAGCGCGGACTGGAGGTCCAGCGTGAACGTGGTCAGGCCGTCGACGGTCGGCTCGAAGTCGATCGTGTTGACCCCGGCCACGCGCACCGCGCTGACCGCCCCCTGGTCGTACTCGGGAATCACTTCGAGATCCAGGAAGTAGTGCGTGATGTCCGTATCCGAATCCGCCTCGGCCAGCGCCTCCGGGGCGCCGAGGGCCTGGGTCGGCTGCGGAAGGCCCGGCAGGGAGCAGGCGCCGGGATCCTTGCCTTCGTCCGGCGACACGTCGGACCCGCCGGGGACGCAGGCCCCGGACGCCGGCGGCTGCGCCGCCTCGCCGGCGCCAGGCAAGATCAGCAGCGCGCTCACGAGCAGCGACGGGCGGACGAGACGGGTCGACCTCACCAGGCCCACCCGCACGCATCGGCGCCAGCCATCCCCCTGCCCCGCCCGCATACCGGCAGCCTACCCCAGGTTCCCGGTTGCCCCCGCGGTGGTCGTGAAGCCCCCGTGTCGGGCGCTCCGCCGTCGGCGCGGTAGGCTAGCGGCATGAGCCCTGAAGCACTCCCTGGCACCCTCGACGTCATCGGGCCCGACACCTTCGCCCAGCACGGCTACCCCCACGCCGCCTGGAAGCGCCTGCGCCAGGAGGCGCCCATCCACTGGTTCGACCTGCCCGGCGGCGTCGGCTTCTGGGCCGTCACGAAGCGCGCGGACATCGTCTGGGTCTCGAAGCAACCGCAGCGCTTCCTGAACGGGCCGCGGCTCGCGATCTTCGAGGAGGGCGCGCCGGTCGAGGGCGAGCGGCGCCTGGCCCGCCACCTGCTCAACATGGATCCGCCGGAGCACGGCACCTTCCGCCGGGTCGCCAGCGGCTGGTTCACGCCCCGGGCCATCCGGCGCCGCCAGGAAGAAGTCACCCGCATCACGCGCGAGCTGCTGGCCGAGATGGCGGGCGACGGCGAGGAGCGGACGGGCGACTTCGTCGCGGACTTCACGGCCCCGCTCACCCTGAGCGTGCTGGCGGACATGCTCGGGGTGCCGCGGGAGGACTGGCGGCTGATGTTCCGCTGGACGAACCAGATCGCCGGCGCCGCCGATGAGGAGTACCAGGTCGGGGACGATCCGATCGACGGCGTCGAGTCGGCCCGCAGCGGGCTCTTCGAGTACTTCGCGAAGCTCGCCGAGAAGCGGCGCAAGGCGCCCCGCGACGACATGGTGAGCGTGCTCGCCAATGCGGACCTCGCAGGGGAGCCGATGCCGATCTTCGAGCTGCTCTCCTACTTCCTGCTGCTCGTGGTGGCGGGCAACGAGACCACGCGCAACGCCGCCAGCGGCGGGCTGCTGGCCCTGATCGAGAATCCCGACCAGATGCGCACGCTCCAGGCGGATCCCGGCCTCGTCGACAGCGCCGTGGAGGAGATCGTGCGCTGGACGGCGCCGGTGATCCAGTTCTGCCGCACGCCGGTCGAGGACGTGGAGATCCGCGGCCAGCAGATCCGCAAGGGCGACTCCCTCTGCCTGCTGTACCCCTCGGCCAACCGGGACGAGGAGGTCTTCGACGCCCCGGACGTCTTCCGGGTGGACCGCTCGCCCAACCCCCACCTGGGATTCGGCATCGGGGAGCACTTCTGCCTAGGCGCCAACCTCGCCCGGCTCGAGCTGCGTGTGATCTTCCGCGAGCTGGCGGCGCGTCTCGACTCCGTCGAGCTGGCGGGGCCCGTGGAGCGGATGCGCTCGAGCTTCCTGGGCGGCGTCAAGCGCATGCCCATCCGCTACCGGCTGCGCCCCGCGTGAGCCTGGCCGGCAGAGGCCTCCCCGACGCGCGTCAGGGCTTCTTGCCCGCGACCCCCTTGAAGATGGGCATGTTGGCCTCGGTGGCCACGTAGATCACGTTCGGGTTCTCGTTCAGGGTGCGGATCCACAGGTACTGGAGGTAGGAGTCGGACAGGGTCTCGCGGATGATCCGCTGAGCCTTGGCGGCGCCCTCGGCGCGCGCGACCTCGATCTCCGCCTCCTTGCGGGCCTGCTCCAGCTCGAACTGCTTCTGCTGGACCCGCTGCTCCGCCGTGAGCTTCTGCTCGATGCTCTCCTTGAAGCGCTCCGGAAGCTTCACGTCGCGCAGCAGCACGTCCACCACGGTGATGCCCCGGGGCTCGAGGTTCTCCTTCAGGAAGGAGTGGATCTTGCCGGCGATCTCCTTGCGCCCCGCCTCCGCATAGATGTTCTTGACGGGGTACCCGGCCACCACGTCTCGCACGGCGTTGCGGAAATAGGGAACCACCAGCGATGAGAGGTACACGCGCTCGCTTCCCACGGTCTTGCGGATCGAGGGTGCCTTGTCGGGCTGGACCTGGAAGAGCAGCGACGTGTCGAGCCCCACGATCAGGCCCTCGGACGAAGGCACGGTGGCCGTCTCCTTCAGCTCCTGGAGCTTCACGTTCCAGGTCTCGACCTGGCGTGCCACGGGGACCACGATCGCGACCCCCTGCGGGAGCGGCTCGTCCCGGATCGAGCCGAAGCTCTTGGAGACACCGACCTCGCCGTCCTCGATCACGACACAGGCCGTCCCGACGAGCGGCATGGCCACGAGCAGTACGAGCGGAAGCGATCGTCCTCGCATGGATTCCCTCCTTCGCGCCTGGGGCGCGGGCTTTCGGAAAGGCACTATACGTCAGCGCCGGACGCGCGGGGACCCGAAGCGCTTGCGCTCCGCGGAAGACTGGGATTGAGTGCAGGGTCTGGCAGGAAGGAGATCGACATGCCCTGGTGGCAGAGGCTGCTCTTGACCGTGGTCGCGGTCCTGGCGGTGAGTCTGGTGGCCACGCTGGCCTGGCAGGCAGGCTTCGGGGGCCGCCTTCCCGGCTACGCGAGCGGCGTGATCGGGGGCCTGGCCGCGATCCCGGTGTGGGAGTTCCTGCGGCGCATCCGCGCCGATTCCGACGCGTCCTAGCCGTCAGGACAGGCTCAGGAGGCGGTGGGCTTCCCGGGTGCGCGTGGGAATCTCCACGCCGAGGGGGCAGCTCCCGAGGCACGGCGCGCTGCACCCGGCGCAGGCCGAGGCGTCGCGGGAGAGCCGCGCGTAGCCCTGCATGGCGAGCTTCTCCCAGCCGTAGTCCTCGAAGTACATGCGCTGGCGCAGGACGTCGTGGATGGGCACGCCCTCCGGGCACGAGCCGAGGCAGGCCCCGCAGTGGGGCGCGCAGTAGCTGCCGGCGACCTCGGCGTCGTACTTCCGCAGCACGTCGGCGTCGGCCGTGGTGAAGGGCCTGCCCGAGGCGTACAGGAACTCGTCCACGTGCTGGAGTTCGAAGAACGAGACGACGGCGCAGGACACGTCCGGGTTCGAGAGGGCCCACTGGAGCGCGGCCTGGGAGTAGGAGTCGGCATGGGGCTGGAAGTTCTCCAGGCCCCGGTGCTTGGCTCCCTTGAGCGTCTTCATCGCCACCACGCCCATGTCCTGCTCGGTCCGCGCGCGCTGGATCAGGTCCTTCAGCGCCGGCCAGATGCCATGGTGGTAGGCCAGCATCATCACGTCGAAGCGGCCGGAGCGGATGCCCGCATCCACCACCTCCTCCAGACGCGGCGTGTGGGTCGAAAAGCCGAGGAAGCGGACCTTGCCGGCCTGCTTCAGGCGATCGAACGCCTCGTGGACGTTCGGGTCCAGCAGACGCTCCACCTCGTCCACGGAGTGGACGTGGACGAGGTCCACGTAGTCGAGCCCCAGACGCCCGAGGCTCTCGTCGATGACGCGCGTGTAGTCGGCGACGGAGCTGCCGGCCGGGAGGTGGCCTCGCGGCGTGCAGAACTTGGTGGCGACGAAGAGGTCGTCGCGCCGGACGCCGGCGATGGCGCGACCCATGGCCTGCTCGCTGCCCGAGCCGGAGTAGTCGGGCGACGTGTCGAAGTAGTTGACGCCCCGCTCCAGCGCGAGCCGGGCGACCTGCTCGCCGATCTCCCCGGAGATGCGGCCGGTTCCGAGCACGATGTCCGAGACGTTCCAGCCCGTGCGGCCGAGCCGCCGGTGCTGCGTGACGCGGCTTCCCTTCCAGGCAGCCGCGTACTCGGGATGGGTGTAGGGCGCGGGGACGAAGATCTTGCCCGCCATCTCCTGCCAGCCGCGGCCGTCGTTGCCGAGGCCGCGGAAGGCCCGGGCCATGCCCGCTCCCGCGCCGAGCGCGAGGGCACCCAGGGCCGTGCCGGCGCCGGCCGCGGTCCCGGTGAGGAACCGACGGCGCGCCGGGTCCACGCGGGCCCGCGCCGCACGCCGCACCCAGACGAAGGCCGCGATCGCCACCCCCAGCAGGATCAGCAGCGCCAGCACGATGCCCGCCTGGGTCATGCCCATGTCCGGCACCAGGACCTGGCCCACGGGATGCAGCAGACCGCCCAGCGGGAACGCGCTCGGATCGAGGCCGATGGCCGCCTTGTAGAACGTCCCGCCGAAGCCGAAGAAGCCGACCACCAGGGCAAGGGCCAGCGACACCAGGACCGCGGTGCGGGTACTCGACATGGGCTTCCCTCCGGGACGCGACGCGTCGGAAGGAGGGTAGACCGGCTGACGGGTCAAGTCAGGGGAAAGCGCGCGTTGTAGCGACCGGGGCGGCGTGCGATGCTCGCGGCCCGCCAGCCATGGCTCGCTCGAACCACCCGGATCGTCCGCCTCCCGCCGCCGTCCGCCCGCCGGCCCGGGGGGCCTGGTGACCACACGCCTGCGCCAGCTGCTCTCGCGCGTCTGCCTGGTGGCGGCTGCGGGAGCGATCGCGCTGACGGCCTTCCTCTCCGTTCTGGGGGACGGCGTCTTCGACCCGGTCACGTTCGGAGACCGGATCGCGGCGAGTCTGGAGCAGCCGGCGGTGGCCGCCGTCGCCGCCGACTGGCTGACGACCACGCTGCTGGAGCAGAAGCCGGACCTGACACCCTTCCGCCCCCTGGTGCTGGCGGCGGCCCACGGCCTCGCCACCACCCCGGCGTTCCGCGGCGTCGTGCGCACCGGGGCCCGCTCGGCGCACCAGGGCGTCTTCGCCGAGGGAACCCGCCGCGTGGTGCTCTCGGTGCCGGACGTCGGGATCCTGCTGCGAAGCGCTCTCGAGCAGGGGCACCCGGAGCTGGCGGAGCGGATTCCGGAGCGCCTCCAGGCCGTCGCGGCGGTGCTCGGTGACGACATGGGGACCACCCTGGTCGTCGAGCTCTGGGAGCTGCGGTCCCACGTGGAGACACTGGCCTTCGCGACCGGCGCGGCCGGGCTGATCCTGCTCGTGCTAGGAGCGGCCCTGCAGCCCGACCGCTACCGCGGCTTCGCCGACGCGGGCGTGGCCCTGATCGCCGCCGGCGTGGCCGCCTGGGCCACGCTACCGCTCGGACGGATCCTGCTCGGACAGCTGGCGCCGCCGGCTGGCGCGCCCGCACTCCACGGCCTGTGGAGCACCTTCTTCGGCGAGCTCGGGTCCTGGGGCGTCCTGCTCGGGGGCCTGGGGCTGCTGATGGCGGCTGCGAGCTCCTCACTGCTCGAATCCTGGGATCCCCTCGCCTGGGCCCGGGACCGCCTGCGCGCGCTGGCCCGGCCGCCCGACACCCGCCGTGCCCGACTGGGCCGAGGCGCCGGGCTCGTCATCGCGGGCGTGCTCGCGGTCTCGGCCCCCGAATTCACCGCCACGGCCAGCGTGATCGTCGTCGGCGCGACGCTCGCCTTCCTCGGCGCCCGCGAGCTCTTCCGCGTGCTCGCCGACGCCGCCGAGGCAAACCCGGTCGCCGCGCGCGTGCCGGTCCGCGGCCTCGCGGGCACCCTGGCGGTGGTCGGTCTCACGCTGGCGCTCGCCGTCGTGTGGCTCGTGCGGCGCAACCCCGTCCTGCTGCCCGACCCGACCTCGGTCCGCACCTGCAACGGCAGCCAGGCGCTCTGCGATCGCCGGCTCGACGAGGTGAGCCTGGCCGGAGCCCACAACGCCATGTCCCACGTGGAGACGCCGGACTGGCTCTTTCCCCACCACCAGGCGGGAATCCCGCGCCAGCTCCAGGACGGCATCCGCGCCCTGCTGATCGACGTGCACTACGGGTTCCCGGGGGCGTCCCGGATCAAGACGGACCTGGGCGGCGAGCGTCCGACGGAAGCGGCCCTGGAAGAGGCCCTCGGAGCCGAAGGCGTCGCGGCCGCCTACCGCATCCGGGATCGCTTGATCGGCGAGGACCCGGGACGCCGGGGCCTCTACCTGTGCCACGGCCTGTGCGAGATCGGGGCCTACGAGCTCGAGCCCACCCTGCGCCAGATCCGGAGCTTCCTGGTGCAGCGGCCGGACGCGGTACTGGTGATCGTGATCGAGGACTACGTCAGCCCCGAGGATCTCGCCGCGGCGTTCGAGCAGAGCGGCCTGGCGCAGCTCGTCTACACGAGAACCGCGCCGCTCTGGCCCACCCTGCGCCAGCTCGTGCGGGCGGGGCGGCCGGTCGTCGTCTTCCTGGAATCGGGGCGACCCGGGGTCTCGTGGCTGCGCCCCGCCTTCGAGAACATCCAGGAGACGCCCTACACCTTCCATTCACCCGAGGAGTTCTCCTGCCGGGCCAACCGGGGCGGCAGCCGGGGATCGCTCTTCCAGATCAACCACTGGATCGAGACCACGCCCACGCCCCTGCCCTCGAACGCCGAGCGGGTGAACGCCTACGAGCCGCTGCTGGCCCGCGCGCGTGCGTGTCAACGAGAGCGCCAGCATCTGCCGAACGTGCTGGCCGTGGACTTCTACCGCAGTGGCGACGTGCTGCGGGTGGTGGACACCCTGAACGGCCTCGCCCCGCTCGGCCTGGGAAGCGCCCCTTAGACGAAGAGCGGAAGCGGCGTGAACGGCGCCCCGGGCAGCACGCTGGTGTGATCGCCGCCGAGCCACTGGTCGATCACGCTGGCGTAGACGTCGCGGAAGTCGACCTTCACCTCGAGGCTCCCACTGCCGTCCAGGTTGGCCAGGTCCGGAAGTCCGCTGTGCACCCCCCCCGCAACCGGCGTTCCCATCAGGAACATGGTGCCCGAGCGGCCGTGATCGGTGCCGGCGCTCTGCCCCGCGTCGTTCTGGTAGCCGCGGCGACCGAACTCCGAGTAGACCATTGTCGCCACGTCGGCGTCGATCCCCAGGCCTTCCAGGTCGCGCTGGAAGTTGGAGAGCGCCCGCGACAGCCGATCGAGCAGGCGCGGATGGCCTCGGCCCGGATCGGTGGTGCCCTGCTGCGAGTGGGTGTCGAAGCCGCCGGTCGTCACGTGGAAGAAGCAGAGCCCGCTGGCCGAGCCGGGGTTCAGCACATCGTGGCGCAGGATCGAGGCCACCTGACGCAGATTGCGGGCGAAGCTGAAGTTGACTCCATCGTTGTTGGAACCCCAGCCCGACGTCTCCACCTGGTCCAGGGTCTGGGTCATCTGCACCAGCGTGCCGCCGGATTGGCCCACGCGTTCCACGAGGCTGCCGGGCGGCCGCGCGTCGCCGTACATGGCCTGCCAGACCGGCAGCCGGTTGGAGAGATCCCGGTACGACCCATCCGGATCGTCGGGCAGATCGAAGTTGTCCAGCGAGCCCAGCCCGAGCACGGAGCTCTGGGGCGACAGGAACGTGGGATTCACCTCCGAGTTGAACGAGATGGCCCGCGGCGACAGTGTGGGCGCGGTGTCCATCTGCCGCCCCATCCAGCCGGTCCCGTTCAGCCCCTGGGGATCCCCGGCGAACCAGACCTTCTCCGCCCGGAAGTGGGACAGGGAGCTGTTGTCGAGTCCGGCGCCGTTCACGATGGCGACCTTCCCCTCGTCGTACAGGGTCTTCATGTCCGTCATGACCGGATGCATGGCCAGGCCCGTGCCCAGGTCCGGGTCCGGACCTACCTCCATGCCGGAGAGTGCGGAGAGGGGGATTCCGAGGTCGGGGCGCATGGTGTCGTAAAGGGAGCGCTGCGCCGCCCCCACGTTGTTCAGGGGTATCACGGTGTTCAGACCGTCGTTTCCGCCGGCCAGGTCGATCAGCACCAGGATCCGGCCGCCTCCCGTGGCCGCCGAGGCCCGGGAGGCCAACGACAACACGTGGGTGCTGGCCAGCACGGCCGTGGCGGAGGCACTCTTCAAGAAGGTGCGTCGGGTGAGCTTCATGGCGGCCTCCTAGTGGACCTGGAATTCGGGGGAAGTCATCGCCAGCAGCAGCAATCCCTTGAACTTGCGCTCGACCCAATCCACGTCCTTGGGGTCGGGGTTGGCGCCCACGTACTGGATGAGCTGGTCCCGCGTCACCGCCGGGACCTGGACGTGGAAGCGCTCCAGCATGGCGTCCACCACCTCCGGCGCCTGCTCGACGCCCTTCGGATAGATCTTCTTGGCCTTGTAGCGGTACGGATCGCGCTTGGCCCTGGAAGACGCCACGTCCTGGGCGAATCGCATCCTGGCGCGGAAACGGCTCGCGGACAGCCAGGCGTCGCCGTGGTTCCAGCCGTTCACGCCCGGCGGGTTGAGCAGCTCCATTCCCATGCGCGACAGGCTCTCGGCGACCTCGCCCATCTTGGCCTTGGCCCCGATCGCCCCCACGGTCTGAAGGACGAAGTCGACCGGCGTCTTCGCGGTGGATTGGCGGGCCTGGCTCGAGTAGAACTCATCGTGCTTCAGGATCGCAGCCACGAGGTCCCGGACGACGTATCCGCCCTGTACGAACACGTCGGCCAGCTCGTCCACCAGCGCCAGTGCCGGGTCCGGATAGGCGAACCACTCCCAGAGCTTCCGGGCCATGAAACGAGCTGCAGTGGGCCGGTTGTCGCTGTCCCGGTGCGTCAGGAGAATGTCGATGACATTTCTCTGACTGGGAAACGGTACAAAAATCGTATTGGAACTCCAGACGCCGAGATTCCCGCTGACTTCGAAGGGTTTCCCGGCAAACAGGGTCTTCGGGTCCCCATCGAAGCGATTGGACTTCACGACGATCTTGCGCTTCCGGCTGTCGGGGTCGTCCCAGCCGAAGCCCGTCGTCGCGCGGGCCATCTCGACCACATCCATCTGGGTGTAGTTGGCGACGCCGTTCACGTCGACCGGCCCCAGGCTGAAGAGCTCCATCAGCTCGCGGGAGTAGTTCTCGTTGGGAGAGCCCCTGCGATTGCGGAACCCGTCCAGGTAGTCGAGCATGGCCGCGTCGCGGGTCACGTCGATCAGCAGATCGCGGAAGCTGCCCAGCGCGTGCTGGCGGAACATGCCGTTCTGCTCGGCCAGCAGGTCGACGTCCTCGACGACGTCGTAGCTGGAGGGAATGTGGTCGTGCCAGAAGAGGACCATCTTCTCGAGCACGCGCGACTTGCGGCTGGTCATGCGCTTGAGCCACCAGGCCGAAAGCTTAACCAGGTCGTCGAAGCTGTTGTTCTTGCCCCCCGGCCCGCGAATGCGCTTGACCTTCTTGGGCTTCTTGCCCTTCTTGCCGCCCTTGGGCTTCGGCAACAACGACTCGACCGCCTGCTCGCGGCTCTTGCCGGTCAGCTGCTTGAGGTCGCCGCGCGCGGGACCGCAGGCGGCACGGTTCAGAAGATGGACGACGTCGCTCTCGCCCAGCACATCGCTCGCGGGCATCGCTCGCTCCTCAGCTCCGCGAGAGAGCCCTCCTCCCACCCGCTCAGCGCCTCGTGCAGAAGGAGGTTCGGCCGGCCCGGAGATCACAACCGTAATCCCCGTCACATTCCGGAGCGGCACCAGCTCCGATCACGCCGACGCGTCGGCCGCGACGCAGGAGGTTGCGCATGCGCTGCACGAAGCGCGCTGGCGGCTGTGCACGAGCTGCCTGCCTGTTGCTGGTGATCGCCTGGGGCTGCGGAGAGGCGCCCCCGTCGGAGACCGGGGGTACGCGCGACCCGGCGCCCTCGGCGTCCGCACCGGCGCCGGGCAGCATGGCGCCGGACGCGGCCATGGCCGCGCCCGAGCTGGACGAGCGACGCGCGGAGCGCATGGCCCGGCGCGGCTACGAGCCGCGCCGCACGCGGCTCGGGCCCTCCATGCCGGCACTTCCCGCTCCGTCGCAGGCAGAGCTCGAGGCCCTGCTGGCCAGCGCCGACCCCGACCAGCGCGAAGACGCGGTCTACGACCTGGAGCCCACGGGCCGCGGGCTCCAGGAGCTGGCGGCGATCGCCCGCGAGGACCCCAGCCCCCACGTGCGCCGCGCCGCGGTGGCTCAGGCCGCCACCGGGGAGGGCCCGCGCGTGAGCGCGGTGCTGATCGCGGCGCTCGACGATCCGGACTCGGACGTGATCGAGGAGGCCATCAACGGGTTGGAGATGGCGGACGCAGGCGGCGCGATTCCCCACCTGCGCCCGCTGCTGGACCACGCCGATCCGGGGATCCGGCTGCACGCCGAGGACGCCATCGCGTACCTGAGCGAGTAGCCGGGGAGTGTGCGCGGTCCGCGGGCGGTGCAGGCCCCGCGGCTGCAGCCGGGCGCCGGCGGCTAGACCCCGTCGGCGCGCCAGACCGGTCGGCCGCCGACCACGGTCTCGAGCACGCGGAGGCGGTCGATGCTCTCCGGGTGTTCGAGCGGATTGCGGTCGACGATCACCAGATCCGCCAGCTTGCCCGGCTCGAGCGAGCCCTTGTCGGCCTCCTCGAAGTGCTGGCGTGCCGCATCGATGGTGACGGCCCGCAGCGCGCGCTCGACCGGGATCCGCTGCTCCGGGCCCAGCACCACGCCCCCCGCGGAGCGGCGGTTCACGGCCGACCACACGAGCCGCAGGGGCTCCATCGGCACCACGGGCGTGTCGCAATGGATCGTGAAGCGGATCCCGCGCTCGGAGGCGCCCTGTGCCGGGCTCATGCGCGCCGCGCGCGCGGGGCCCATGAAGCGCTCGCGGTGACGATCGCCCCAGTACCAGGTGTGCAGGCTGAAGAAGCTCGGAATCACGCCCAGGTCGCGCATGCGGTCGAGCTGATCGTCCCGGGCCATCTGGGCGTGAATGACCACGTGCCGCGTGTCGCTGCGCGGATGCGCGGCAGCGGCGGCCTCGAAGGCGTCGAGGATGTCGTCGATCGAGGCGTCGCCGTTGCCGTGGACGGCCACCTGGAGGCCGGCGGCGTGATAGCGCGCGACCTGCTCGAACAGCTCGTCGCGCGCGATGCGCGGATAGCCCCGGTAGTCGGGATCGTCGCCGGGCGGAACGAAGTACGGCTCGCTCAGGTAGCCGGTGTAGGCCTGGATCGAGCCGTCGGCGATGAGCTTCACGGCGCCGAGCCGGAAGTGCTCGCTCTCCGGGAAGGAGAGCTCGCCGGCCAGCAGCTGATCCATCAGCGTCTCGCTCGGCCACACCACGACGCGCAGCGGCAGCAGCCCGAGCCGCGCGAGCCAGGCCAGGCCCCGCGCCTGGAGGGCGTCCGCGTAGCCGTTCTGGGCGGTCGTCACGCCCGCCGCCAGGTAGACCTCGTTCGCGCGCTGTGCGATGCGCCAGGAGTCCAGCGGCGACGGCTGGAGGATCGCCTGCGAGAGCTGCTCCGCCGCGCTCTCCTCCAGCACGCCGTCGGGCGCACCGTCAGGACCGCGCCGAATGACCCCGCCCGGCGGGTCGGGCGTCTCCGGTCCGATGCCCAGCCGCGCCAGCGCCAGCGAGTTCGCGGCCGCCACGTGCCCGCTCACGTGCAGGATCCCCACCGGCTGGCTCTCGGACACGCGGTCCAGGTCGCGGCGGGTCGGGTGCCGGCCCTCGGCCAGGAGCGTGTCGTCGTAGCCCAGGCCGACCACCCATGCGTCTTCGTCCAGCGCCGCCGCCTGGGCCTTCAGACGCATCACCAGGGCGTCCAGGGTCGCGACGTCCCCGATCGGAGGCGCGTTCAGGTCGGCCGCCACCGCGAAGATGCCGGCGCCGGGGAAGTGGCCGTGGGCGTCGATGAAGCCCGGCAGGAGCGCTCGCCCCGCGAGGTCCACCACCCGCGCGCCGTCCTGCCACGCCGCCAGCTCGCGCTCCGTGCCGACGGCGGCGATGCGATCGCCCTCGGTCGCCAGGGCCTCGGCGATGCGCCCGTCGGCGTCCAGGGTCAGGATCGGCCCGCCGCGATACAGGACCCGCCCGGGCCCGGGGCGAAGAGCCCACCAGACGAGAACCGCCACCAGGACGAGGGCGAGAGCGACGAGGAGCCGACGCACGGGACCGCCAGTCTATCCCGGACGCGCGCGCTTCGGGCAACCGGATGCGTCCGGCCCTAGACGAGCGCCGCCAGCCGCTGCCAGAACCACAAGCCCGCCAGCGCGCCGATCCCGTAGGCCGTGGCGCGCCGCAGCCCGGGCTGCGGCAGTCCGCGCAGGAGCTGACCGGCAGCCAGCACCAGCGCCACGAATGCGAGCTGCCCCAGCTCGATCCCGACGTTGAACGCCAGCAGGGCCAGCGGGATCTCGCCCTGGGGCAGCCCCGCGCCGGCCAACGCGCCGGCGAATCCGAGCCCGTGGAGCAGACCGAAGCCAGCGGCCGCCGGCACCGCCACGCCGCGCGGCCGCCCCCCGCGCGCCAGCTCCACCGCCAGGGCGAGCACGCTGGCGGCGATCGCCAGCTCGACCCAGCCGCCGGGACTCCGGATCCAGCCGAGGACGGCCGCGGCGAGGGTCAGGCTGTGTCCCGCGCTGAAGGCCGTGACGGTCCACAGCAGCTGCCGCCGGCTGCGCACCAGCAACACCAGCGCCAGCACGAAGGCCAGGTGGTCCAGTCCGGCGGCGATGTGCCGCACGCCGAGGGCGCTGTAGCTGCCGGCGACGCCCAACGCCGAGGGCCGTTCCGGAACGACCCAGCCGACGCCCGCTGCGCGAACCACCTGCTGGAAGCGGCGGCCGTCGGCCAGCCGCACGCGAACCAGCGCATCGCCACCCCCGGGCGCGGCGCCCCGGAGCGCGAGGCGCCGGCCGGCCAGCCCGCCCGAGCAAATCGCCGTCCAGTGCAGCTCTGCGCCCCCGCTGCGTTCCTCGACCCGCGCCGCGCCTGCCGGTTCGCAGCCGGCGAGCACGGGCCGTGCGCGATCTGCCGGCGGCCGCAGCAGCGGCGTGCGCCAACGCGCCGCGACGCGACCGTCGGCGTGCTCCTCGAGCGACAGCAGGGATGGCGCCAGCGGATGGGCCGTCACGCTCTGCGCCCAGAGCGCGCCGGCCAGCAGAAGCCCCACCCGGATCGCGATTCGCACCCGGCCAGCCTAGCGCGGCAGCACCCGCGCTATCGTGGCGCGATCCCCGGAGGCCAGCATGCCCGACGAGCTCCTGCGCTACTCGATCCGCGACGATGTCGCCCTGCTGCAGATGGACGACGGCAAGGCCAACGCGCTCTCGCCGGACATGATCCGCGGCGTCCACGCCGCCCTCGACCGCGCGGAGAAGGAGGCGGCGGCCGTGGCCTGGCTCGGGCGTCCGGGTCGCTTCTCGGGTGGCTTCGACCTGGCCACCATGCGCGCCGGGCCGGAGGCCGTGCGCGGACTCGTGTCGGCCGGCGCCGAGCTCTTCGTGCGCATCTACCGCCATCCGGGACCCGTGGTGGTCGGCTGCACGGGGCACGCGATCGCCGCCGGCGCGCTGGCGCTGCTCGCGGCCGACTGGCGGGTCGGCGCCCGCGGCGCCTTTCAGATCGGCTTGAACGAGGTGGCGATCGGAATGACCCTGCCGCTCTTCGGCGTCGAGATGGCGCGCCACCGTCTGTCGAAGCGCCATCTGGTGCGCGCCACCAGCCAGGCGGAGATCTACGCACCCGACGCGGCCGTGGATGCGGGCTACCTGGACGCGGTGGTCGACCCGGATGCGCTGGCCGAAGAGACGTGGGCTGCGGCGCAGCGTCTGGCCGGCCTGCGGCAGCCGGCCCTGGCCGGCACCAAAGAGCGTGTGCACGGCGACGTCTGCCGTCGGATCGAGGCGAGCCTCGAGAGCGACATGCGCAGCCTCACGGGCGGCTAGCCGCCGCTCCACGCTGGTCGCTCCGGTAGCCGAGGGCGCGCAGCCGCGCGCGCTCCGCGGGGCCGAGGTCCTCGGGCGAGGTGTGCCCGGCCGGCAGCCGCACGCCCGCCGTACGTTCCCGCCAGCCGTCGAGCTCACCGCGCAGGCGCTCCACCACGTCCGGGAGCTCCTCGGCCACGTTGCGTCGTTCGAAGCGGTCCTCGACCGTGTCGTAGAGCTCGAACTCGGGCACGCCCTCGGGCGCCCGGGTGTTGTGGATCAGCTTCCAGCGCCCCGCGACCACCGCCACGGAATCCACGTCGGCCCGCGCCAGCCCCGCCACGGGATCCCCGTGCTGTTCGGCGAAGGCGGGCCACACCGGCGGCGGCACCAGCGGATCCGGCTCGAAGTATCCGCGGAGCGTGCGGCCCTGGATGCCCGGCGGTGGCGCGATCCCCGCCAGCTCGACGAGCGTGGGAAAGACGTCGATCGACTGCACGAGGGCGTCGACGCGCAAGCCGGCAGGAACCCGACCCGGTCCCCAGAAGAAGAGCGGCACGGAGACGAGCTCGCCGTAGAGCGAGTGGCCGTGGAACATGCGGCCGTGCTCGTGGAACTCCTCGCCGTGGTCGCTGGTGAAGGCCACGAGGCTGCGCTCGGCCAGTCCCAGGTTCTGGAGGCGCTCGAACAGGCGCACCAGCTCGGCGTCGAGACCGCGGATCGACCCGTCGTACCAGTCCATCTCGTGCTCGACGTAGGCGAAGGGGTCGACGCCGGCGGCCCGCAGCTCCGCTTCGGCCGGCATGGCGAAGCCCCGGTGGACCGGATTGCGGATGAAGCCCCGGGCGCGCTCCCGCTCGCGCTCGTGGGCCTCGCGTTGCGCGGCGTCGGCCCACAGGGCGTCGTAGGGCGTCCGCGGCTCGAAGGGGTCGTGGGGATCGAAGAGGTGGAGCACCACGAAGACCGGCGTGCGCGGATGCCGGTCGAGCCAGTCGAGCAGGCGGTCCACGTAGGTCCGCGCCGTCTTCGAGTCCTCGGCCTCAGTCTCCAGTGATCCCGCTTCGTGAAGGATTTCGAAGCCTTGCTGGAGATTGCTGAAGCGGCCGGTGAAGAAGATCGAGGAGTAGCCCAGGGTGGCGTAGCCGGCGTCCCGGAAGACCTCCGCCAGGGTGACGGCCTCGTCGGCGAGGCGCGCGTCGAAGCGTGTCACGCCGTGGGAGCTCGGGTAGAGCGAGGTCAGGAGCGACGGTGCCGAGACCTTGGTCCAGCTCGCCTGGGCCATCGGCCGCTCGAAGAGCGCGCCCTCCTCCGCCGCCCGCGCGAGGTTCGGCGCCGTGGCGCGACGGTAGCCGTAGGCGTCCAGGTGATCGCGCCGCAGGCTGTCGGCGAGGATCAGGATCACCACCTGGGGCCGCTCCGTGCCGACACTCGCCCCGCTGCGGATCACCGGGTTGCCGAAGAACCCGGGGATGCCCGGCTCGGCGCCGCTCGCCGTGAGCGCGATCTCCAGCGACTTGCCGGCGAAGGCCCCGAGATCCGCCGACGCCGACTCCCAGCGATGCGGCGTGGTCACTGTGCGCTGGAGCAGCGTCTGCGCGGGCGAGCCGTCGCCCGGCACCACCGCGACCCGGAAGGTCACGGGTCCGGGCTCCACGGTCCCGAGCGACAGCTCGAGGCGCGGCTCCGGCGGCAGCCGGCACGGAAGCGTCAGGCGCTCGCCGGTGCGCAGGAGGAGCGCGTCCCGGTAGATCTCGCCGAGTCCCTGCCACGTCCGGCCCGAGGGCCGCGTGGCCAGCTGCTCGCGCCGGAAGACCAGGCGCACGGACTCGATGGCGAAGCGCGCGCCGGGGGCGTCGCTGGGCCGCAGGATCACATGGCGCGTCTGCGCCACACGGGTCGGCCTGGGGCCGATCGGGATCGTGTAGGCGCGCACGCCGTCGCCGGGCTCGAGGTCGACGTAGTAACCCCAGTACGGAACCTCGGGATCCGCGGCCGCCGCGGCCAGCCCTCCCGCCAGATCCGACTGGAAGCGAACGCCCAGCCGCGTCCCCGCCGACACGCGAGCGCGGACCTCGACGGCGTGCAGGAGGTCTCCCGTCGCGAGGCCGCGGCTCCGCTCCACGTGCAGGAGCGGCACGGCGTCGGATGCGCGGCCGACCAGCGCCGCATTCCGGGCCTCGAACCCGACCACTCCGGGGCCCGCCTGCCAGCCGGCCGGGCCGGCATCGAAGCGCCACTCGCTCGGCGCGGGCGCCGTGGCGGCCGGATCGACGCGCCCCTGCAGGGCCGCATCCTGGAAGAGCTCGACGAGGCGCACCGGGAGCAGCGGCGTCTGCGGCGACGTCCCGTCGCCGCAGACAGCGGCGGCCGCCAACACGACGCAGCACGACGTCATCGCGAAGGCGCGAACGCTGGCTGAAGCCCGCACGACCCCCTCCCCTCCCCGGTCGCTCCGATCTTCTACCGGCCCCGGACGTGCGCCGTCAAGCCGCGGGGCTGGCAACACGCCGGGTGACGACGGCGCGCCAGCGCTCGCGCGCCGCGCGGGCCTCGGCCTCGGACATCCGCGGCCGGAAGACCCGGGCGCCGGCGCGAGGCGCCGGCAACGCTGCGCGGTCGCTCCAGACACTGGCGCCGAGGCCCGCCAGCAGTGCGGCACCGACCGCCGTCGCTTCCCGCTCGGCCGGCCGCGCGACCGGCCGGCGGGTCAGGTCCGCCAGGCTCTGCAGCAGCCGATCGCTGCGCGCGAGTCCGCCGTCCACGCGAAGCCCCGAGGTGCCGGCCCCGAGGGCCTCGAGCAGGTCGGCGCTGCGCTGGGCGATGCCTTCGAGCACCGCGCGCGCCAGCTGCTCGCGTGTCGTGCCGCGGGTCAGCCCGCCGATGAATCCGCGCGCGGCGGGATCGTGCCACGGGGTGGCCAGCCCCTGGAACGCGGGTACGCACACGACCCCCTGCGCGTCGGCGGCGTCCGCCGCCCGCGCCCACGCGGCGGGGCTGGCGAAGAGGCCCAGGCGCACCAGCCACTCGACCGCGGATCCAGCGCTGGCGGCGTTGCCCTCGCGGCAGTAGGCGCGCGTGCCGTCGGCGAGCTGCCAGAGCGCCAGCGGGAAGCCCCCGGCCCCGGCGCCCGGCTCGGAGCCGGCGTGCACGTCCAGGATGGCTCCCGTGCCGAGGGTGAGCTTCGCGTCGCCGGGAGCGGCGACGCCCTGGGCGAAGGCCGCGGCCTGCTGGTCCCCGGCCCGGGCTGCCAGCGGCACCGGCGCCCCCAAGAGCGAGGGATGCGTCTCCCCGCGCACCTCGCTGGTCGCCGCCAGGAGCGGGAGGGCGTCGGACGACAGACCGAGGCGCTCCAGCATCACGTCCGACCAGACGCCGCGCTGCAGATCGTACAGGGCCGTGCACGAGGCCTGGCCCGGATCGGTCACGGCCCCACCGCCGCCCAGGCCCAGCGCCAGCCAGGCGTCCGGCGTTCCCACCCGCAGGCGTCCCTCCGCTGCGGCCGAGGCCACGACGGGATCGCGCTCGAGCCACCACGCCAGCTTGGCAGCGGTCGCCTGGTGCAACGGCGGCACGCCCCGCTCGCGCAGCCGGTCCTCGATCTCCGCACTGCGCTGGTCCTGCCAGCCGATGGCCGGCGCCAGCGCGGCGCCGCTGCGGGCGTCCCAGGCCAACGCCGTCGAGCGCTGGGTGGCGATCCCGAGGCCGGCCACGTCCCGCGCCGTCGCCTTCGCCTCCACCAGCGCGGCGCGCAGGACCTCGCGGCAGGCTTCCAGCAGCGCATCCGGATCGTGCTCCACGCGACCCGGCGCCGGCAGGCGCACCGGCAGCGGGGCGAAGGCGCGAGCCCGCACTTCGCCGGCCCCATCGAGCACGAGCGCGCGCACGCGGCTCGTGCCCAGGTCGAGTCCGAGGAGGAGGTCCGCCACGGCGCTCAGGCGTCGGGCAGGAGGACGCCGGGGTTCAGCAGATCGTCGGGGTCGAGAGCGCGCTTCAGCGCGCGCAGCAGGGCGACTCCCGCTTCGCCCAGCTCGTCCGCCAGGAAGTCGCGGCGCACGCGCCCGATGCCGTGGTGGTGGGCGATGCCGCCGCCCTCCGCGTCCACGGCCTGCATCACCGCTGCCCAGCAGGCCCGGTAGCTCGCCGCCATGGCGGCGCGATCCTCGGGCCGCGCCGCGAAGGTGAAGTAGAGGTTCGTCCCCGAGCGATAGCTGTGGCTCGAGTGCGCCGAGGCGGAGAGCACGTCCGGCAGTGCGCGCAACGCCGCGACGGCGCGCTCGTAGATGCGCCCGATCCGTCCCCAGGTGGCGGCGACCTCGATCGTGTCCACCACGATGCCCTTCTCCAGGAAGCCTCGGAATCCCGGGACCTTGTTTCGCGTCTCGAGCCACTGGTCCACGAGAGCCGGGTCCGTCTCCGCGCCACCGCAGGCGCGCGCGAGCTCGGCCACCGCGCTCCGCTCCACCTCGACGGCCGGCTTCGGCCCCTCGTGGAGGAGGAGCAGCGCGTGGCGCTCGGCGGGAACGTGCTCCGCGAAGTGGCGCGCCGACTCCGGCGCGTCGTAGAGCCGGACCACCGGCGGCCGCCAACCGGCGCGCACGATGCGTCGAATCGCCTCGAGCCCTTCGGCGAAGCCGGGGAAGTGCAGCGCCTGCCCGCGGCTGGCTTCGGGCAGCGGCCGCAGCGAGAAGGCGACCTCCGTGACGACCCCGAGGATGCCCTCGCTGCCGAGCAGGAGCTGGCGCAGGTCGGGACCCGCCGCTGCCCGCGGCGTCGGGCGCGTGCGCAGCACGGCTCCGTCGGGCAGCACGGCCTCGAGGGCCAGCACCACGTCTTCGACGTTGCCGTAGCCGGTCGAGTACTGCCCCGCGGAGCGCGTGGCCACCAGACCTCCGACGCTCGCCAGCTCGATCGACTGCGGCCAGTGACCGATGGTGAGGCCCGCCTCCTGCACCTGACGCTCCGCCTCGATGCCGAGCGTGCCGGCGCGGAAGCGCGCGCTGAGATCGTCCGGCTGGAGCTCGACGAGCCCGCTCATGCGCCGCGTCGAGAGCACGATCTCGCGGCCTGCGGTCTCCACCCCGCCGCAGACGCCCGAGCCGCCGCCGTAGGTCACGACCGGCGTGCCGCTCTTTCGGCACGCGCGCAGGACCGCGGCCACCTCGGCGGTGGATTCCGGCTCCACCACGGCCAGGGGCGGCGTCGGAGGCTGCCCCTCCAGATCGCGGAGCTCGTTCAGCATCCACGTGTCGCGGCTGTGGGCAGCGCGCGCGGCCGGGTCCCGGAGGACACGTCCCGGGAGCTCCGCCTCGAGCCTCGTCGCGATGTCACTCACGCGTCCGCCTCCCGTTGGAACCCCAGGTCCGCTTCCAGGCGGCGGCGCACCGCCGCCACTTCGCTCGCCGTGCGCTCGGCATCCCAACCGAGCGGTTTCGCCATCCGGGCCGCCAGCGGCTCGAGGGCACCCTCGCGCGCGTCGGGGTGGTAGAGGGCGGTACGCAGCCGTCGGTAGACCAGGTCTTCCAACCGCCGGGCCGCCTCGTTCGCGACCGCCCAGTCCACCTCGCCCAGGCAGACGCTCGCGTCGCCGGGAACGGTCTCGGACCCGTGGGCCGCCACCGCGGGCGCCTCGCTGCCGTAGAGCCGAACCAGGCGCGCGGCACACGCCTCCCCCACCCCGCTTTCGCGCTCCACCGCGGCAGCCAACGCCTCGAGATCCCCGTCGAAATCACCGCCCGGGAGCGGCGGCTCCTCCGCGGGAAGCGGTCCGAGCGCGAGCCCATGGTCCGCGGCCGCGCGTTCCAGGGTGGCGCGGGCCATGGGCCGATACCCCGTCAGCTTGCCGCCGGCGATGCTCACCACGCCGCCCGCGCCGACCTTCACCTCGTCCCGGCGCGAGATCTCGCTCGGCGCCTTGCCCGGCTGGGCGATCAGCGGTCGCAGGCCGGCCCAGGCCGCCACCACGTCCTCGGGCGCGAACGGATCCACGGCGAAAGCCGCGTTGATCGGCGCCAGCAGGTACTCCACGTCCTCCCGCTCCACCGCGGGCCAGAGATCGTACCCCTTCGCGTAGGCCGTATCGGTGGTGCCGACGTAGACCACGTCGCCGCGGGGAATCGCGAAGATCGAGCGGCGGTCGCCGGTCTCGAGGATCACGATGCTCCGCAGCGGGAGACGCTCGCGGCCGAGGCTCACGTGCACGCCCTTCGAGAGCTGGAGCAGCGGGACGGCGTCCCGGTCTTCCAGGGCCCGCACGGCATCCACCCAGGGCCCGGCGGCGTTGATCACGCAGCGGGCCTGCACGCGCACCCGCCGGCCCGTCTCGGCGCAAGCAGCCTCGACGCCACTGGCGGCGCCGCCTTCGCGCGGGATCGCCCCTACCGGCACGCGGCTGGCTACGACCGCCCCGTCTGCCGCTGCGGCACGCAGGTTGGCCAGCACCAGGCGCGCATCGTCGGTCAGGTACTCGCGATACACGCAGGCGTACCGGTAGCGCTCGCGATCGAGCACCGGCTCCTGGCGGGCGAGATCGTCGCTGTCCCAGGTCGTGTGGCGATCGGCTGCTTCGACGGCGCCGAGCTTCTCGTAGGCGGTGAGCGCGGCCCGGAGCTTCAACACCCCGGCGCGGGAACGAGCGGGCACGAGCATCCAGCAGGGTTCGGCCAGGTGGGGCGCCAGGCGATGGACCGCTTTGCGCTCGAGCGCGGTCGCGCGCACCGTCGCCACGTCGCCCATGGCCAGGTAGCGCAGCCCGCCGTGGATCAGCTTGGACGAGCGGCTCGAGGTGCCGGCGGCGAAATCGTCGGCCTCGAGCAGCGCCACCCGCAGGCCGCGCAGGGTCGCTTCCCGCGCGATCCCCGCCCCGGTGATGCCACCGCCGACGATCGCGCAGTCGAAGCGCTCGCCCTCCAGGCGGTCCAGCAGGCGTGCGCGATCGGGCTCCAGGGCAGCGGCCACCACGACCGCGGTTATAGCGCGTCAGCCGCCGTCCCGGAGCCGGGGCCAGTTGGCGTCGGCCTTGCGGATGTAGCCCGGGACGTCCCTTTCCCACAGGGACTGCACGTCCTTGGAGAGATTCAGGTAGAGCTTCCCGTCGACGATCTTCCAGGCCTCGGGATCGATGTCGGCGGTCGCGCCCTGGGCCACCGCGTAGGCGCAGTAGCCGCCGTACTGCGGCGCTTAGCGGTCGGGATCCGCCCGGAAGCGGTCTCGGCGCTGGCGAAGTGCCAGCTGGCCCCCTGCCACTCGTGGCGAAACTCGCGGCTGCCCTTCACGGGCCGGCTCTGGTCGAAGTACGCGACCACGTCGTAGCCGTGGACGGCGGTACCGAAGAGCGTCTCGTTCACGGGATCCGCGGCTCGGGCCGCCCCGGCCGTGAGGCCGAACGTGAGCAGGACCGCGAGAGCGAGGCGACGACTCGAGCGCATGACGATCCCCCCGTTTGCGACGCCGGCTTGCATGCAGTCGCCGCGCGCGGGTTTCACGCGCCGCGGTCCTACACCTCTTCGTCCGGGTCGAGCTCGCGCAGCAAGACCGGATGCGGCGCGTATTCGGGGCCGTCGTCCCAGCCCGGAATCCGGGCGGCCTGCTCGAGCCACGAGCGGGCCAGCGATTCGTCCAGGACGACGTCGTTGTTGTCGAAGCCCTCGGCGATGCTCTCCCACAGATCGCGCCCACCCGACTCCCACCAGGCCTCCGCCGGGTTCTCGAAGTCGATCGCGAGCCGCACCATCCCGGCCACCGCTCCCCCTAGCGCTCCCGGCACTGCAAGCGCTCGGGCGTCGCCCGCTCGCAGGCGAGGCCGCCCGTGACGCCCCCCGAGATCTTCGAGCACGCCTGGGAGATCGCCCGCGCCGCGGCCAGGTCGCGGCTCGACGCGGCCACGCTTCCGCAGGCGCGACGCCCTTCCCAGACCATGCAGGCCTCGCAGGTGGTCGCGGCCTCCGCCCACACCGCCCACCACAGCAGCGCGACGAACGCGGCAATTCCGCCCAGGGTCAGGAGCACTCTCGGCACACGCGGAGCGTAGCGGCGCAGGGGCGTCCGCACCGGGCCCGGCTCACTCGAGATCTCCGACCCGCGCCGCGAGGCGCTGCAGCTCCTCCGGGTCGGCCAGCGCCACCAGCCGGGTCCCGGGCACGAGGACCTCCTCGGGATCCGGGTTGGGAACGAAGTCCTGCGTCGGGGCGTCCGGGGGCAGCAGCGCGATCGCGCGCACGCCGACCGTTCCCCGCAGGTCCGCGCGCGCCAGGGACAGGCCCGCCGCGGGCGCGCCGTCGCGGACCGCGACGCTCTCCACCCGCACGCCGCGGGGATCCACGAGCATCCGGTCCAGGAAGCCGGTCAGCTCCGGCTGGAGCACTTCCGCAGCCAGACGGCGGCCCCCGATCAGGCCCGGCGAGACACACTCCACACCGGCGCGCCGCAAGCGCCCCTCGGCAGCCGCGTCCCAGGCCAGGCTGGCCAGCCGCAGGTTCGCGCGCGCCTGCCGGGCGGTCACCACCACCAGGAAGTTGCTGCGATCGGAGACCGACGTGGCCCCGACGCCGCGCGCATTCGCGACGCCGGCCTGCTCCAGGGTCTCGGGGCTCTCGAGGTCCCCTGCCAAGGTCCGCAGACCCGGGATCTCGTCGCGCAGGGCGGCCAGTGCGGCCTCGTCGGAGTCGACGACCAGGAAGGAGCGGCCCGTGGCCGCGAGCTCCCGAGCCACCCAGACGCCCGCCTCGCTGACTCCGCACACCAGATAGTGGTCGCCCGGATCCTGCGCCTGCGGGACCGGGCGCAGGGCGAGTCGATCCTCGGCCAGCGGCGCGCCACGCCGGACGGGAGGCGCCGCCGTCCAGCCGCCGAGGGCCCCCTCCAGCTCTGCCAGCTCGCTCGGCGTCGCGAGCACCGTCACCGCGTCGCCGGGCATCAATCGCTCGTCGTCTGCGGGATTGTAGACGAGCGCGTCCCGATCGCGCCGGTGGAGCGCCAGCGGCACGATGCCTCGTTGCGCCAGGTCGCCCACGAGGCGGCCGGCGAACGTCTCGCCCACCGCGGCCTCGCGGATCTGAAGCTCGCCCGCCGCCACCGGCGGGAGCACGCGCTCCAGCAGCTGCGTCGCCGTGGGTCGCGCCAGATCGCTGGCGAGCCGCAGGCCCGCCAGCCGGCCCCGGCTGACGACGGCGCACCCGGCCGCGGCCAGGCGCCGTGTCGAGCTGGCGCCGAAGCCCCGCGCCACGATCGTGAGCTCCGGACGCATATGGCGGGCCGTCACCGCCACCACCGTGTTCATGCCGTCGTCGCCGGTACCGGCGACCAGCGCGCGTGCACGCGACAGACCCGCGGCCTCCAGTGCGCCCTCCTCGGTCGCATCCGCCTCCAGCACCGGGACGTCGGGATGCGCCGCGCGCAGCTCATCCGCGGCCTGGTGATCGGGCTCCACGGCCGCGCACTGCACTCCTGCGGCCTTCAGCACGTAGACCGCGTGGCGCACGCTCTCGCCGGCCCCGCACAGGATCACGTGGTTCGCGAGGCGCCGCAGCTGGCGCCGGCTGCGCGTCTGGATGCGGAGGTCTTCGTAGGCCCCCTCCACGAAGAACGAGGTGATCTGCGCGATCACGTAGAGGAAGAAGGCGATCCCCAGGATCGACTGAACGGCCGTCATCACCCGCGTGACTGGCGACCAGTTGCGGACGAGCACGGCGTTGGCGGCGTCGAAGCCCGGATCCTCGTGGGGATCGGTCTTGCTGACCCAGCGATGGCGCCCGGCCGCATCGCGCCAGACCTCGAGCTGCTGGGTACCCAGCAGATCGGTGTACCCGACCGTGGTGAGGGTGATGGCCGACGCGTACAGGCACTCGCTGACCTCCCAGCGATCGTCGGCGAGGGACGCCAGCCGCTTGCCGTAGCCCGCGTTCATGCCCGTGAGGCAGGCCAGCGTGTAGTAGGAGAGGGTCGACAGGGCCAGGACGCTGGCGCCGAGCACGAAGGCCGTGCGACCCCGACGCATCAGCTCGCTCTGTGCGCTCGCCGCCATGGCCGCCGTGACCATAGATCGGCGCGTGGCGCCCGGGCAAGCGCTTCGCCGGCGGGAACGAACCGCTACCCTGCCGGCCCGAGATGACCGACCCGCTCCATCCCGCCCGCGCCCGGCTCGGCCACGGGCTGCGCGTGGGCGTGCGGAGCGTGCAGATGGCCACGGCGGGCATTCTGGCGCTCGTGGTGTTCGCGTGGACGGCGCTGCGGCCCGGGCCGCGCGAGGGGCGCATCTCGCGCGCGGCGGGCCGCGCCTTCGTGCGCGCGGCGACGCGGCTCGGGGCCACCTTCATCAAGGTGGGCCAGATCGCCTCGACCCGCCGCGACCTGCTCCCGGGTCCGGCCATCGACGAGCTGCGAACGCTCCAGGATCGGGTGCCGCCGTTCCCCTTCCACCAGGTGCGGGCGCTGGTCGAGGCGGAGCTGGGCCGCCCGCTCGACGCCGTCTTCGCGCGCTTCGATCCGGCGCCGGTCGCCGCCGCCTCGGTGGCCCAGGTCCACCGCGCCGTGCTGCGCTCCGACGGACGCGACGTGGCGGTCAAGGTCCGGCGACCCGACGTGCTGGAGAAGGCAGACCTCGACCGCGCGATCCTGATCTTCGGGGCTCGGATCCTGGAGCGCCTGGTCCCCACCCTGCGGCTGATCGCCCTGGAGGGCGCCGTGCGCGAGTTCGGCCGCGCCGTGGAGGCGCAGCTCCACCTCGCGCTGGAGGCGGAGCACAACACCCGCTTCCGCGCGAACTTCGCCGACGACCCGGACGTCGTCTTCCCGCGCCTCCACCCAGAGGCCTGCACCGACGCCGTCCTGACCATGGACTTCATCGCGGGAGTCCACGAGCTGGACCTGGAGCGCGAGGGGGTGGACGTCGAACGGGTGGTGGAGGCCGGCATGCGCGCGGTGTCGCGCATGATCTTTCTCCACGGCTTCGTCCACGCCGACCTCCACCCTGGAAACCTGCTCTTCCTGCCCCCAGGCCGGGTCGTGTTCCTCGATCTCGGACTGGTGGGCGAGCTGACCGACGAGGACCGCCTGACCACGGCGCGCATGCTCTTCGCCTTCGCGACCGGCAACGGCGCCACGGTCGCCCGGCTCTTCCACGAGAACGCGCCCCACACGGCCACGCCCGACTATGCGCGCTACGAGGCGGAGATCTGCGACTTCGTGGAGGAGGTGCGTCGCCTGGGGCTGGGGAACGTGCAGCTCACCGTCGAGATCGGACGCATCTTCGACATCCTGCGCCGTCACCGGGTCCAGGCGCGCAGCCACATGACCATGGTCAATCTGGCCCTGATGACCGCCGAGGGCCTGGGCAAGCGCCTGGCGCCCGACCTGTCGCTGGCCGACGAGGCCCTGCCCTACCTGGCCGAGGCGATCGGCGTGGCCGTGCCCCCGCCGACGGCCAAGCTCGGCAGCTAGCTGACGGAGCCCGAGGGGCTCCGTTTGCGGCCTCCGATCCGGACGCTCAGCAGGCAGGCCGCCAGGTTGAGGCCGAGGCCGATCACGCCCACGTGGAACCCCGCCAGGCGCTTCACGCCGGCCAGCGACGGCACCACGGCGAAGACGGTGCCCACCACCACCCCCGCCAGTGCCGAGCGCGCGTCGAGGCGCCGCCAGTGCAGGGCCAGCAGGAAGGCCGGCACGCACTGGATCAGGAGCTCCATCTTGAGCTCGATCAGGCGCCAGAGCGTCAGCGGGGGACCCAGCGCCAGCGCGAGCGTCAGCACCATCACCGCGGCCGCCACACGCTTGCCGAAGGCGGTGGTGGCGGGGTCGTCGCGCGGTCGACCGAAGAGGTCCTGGGCCACCAGGGATCCGAGGGACAGCAGGACCGAGTCCGCCGTGGACATGATGGCGGCGAGCGCGCCGAGGAAGACCAGCACGGCCAGGAGCGCGCTGCCCATTCCCTCGGCCGCCCACGCCGCCAGCAGACGCGGCATCACCGTGTCCGCCTCGATCGTGCCCAGGTGCTCGAGGCGCGGAATCGCCGCCAGCCCGATCAGGGTGACCACCAGGGTCGTCGCCAGCGGCATGAAGGTCATGAGCACCATGGCGTGGCGCAAGGTGCGTCCGCTGCGGGCGGCGTAGATGCGCTGGATCGCCTGGGGATAGACCACGCTCGCGAGCCCCAGCAGCAGGACGCTCGACAGCCAGTTCGCGGACTCCCGCAGCGGCGGCACCACAACGGCCTCCGGGCGCACCTCCGCGATGCGGCGAGTGGCGGCCGCGAGGCCGCCGGCCTCGCCCAGCAGCCAGGCCAGCAAGGTCCCGAGCCCGACCAGCATCAGCACGCCCTGGACGGCGTCGGTCCACGCCACCGCCCGCATGCCACCGAGGGTCTCGTAGAAGAGGATCAGGCCGGCCAGCGCCACCACGCCCACCCAGTAGGGCAGCGCGCCGCCGGTGAACTCGTGGGCGACGAGTCCCATGGCGCGAAGCTGCGCCAGCAGGAAGTTGGCCAGGGCCACCACCATCAGCACGGCGATCCAGGTCCGCAGCAGACCCGCGTGGCGCTCCTCGCCGAAGCGATGCCGCAGCCAGTCGCCCGGCGTCACGAAGCCGTGTCGGATCGCCAGCGGCCGAATTCCGGGCACCAGCGCGTGGAACACCACGATGATCGACATCATGAAGCCCGTGGCCATGATCCAGGAGAAGCCACGCCGGTAGGCCTCGCCGGGATAGCCGAGCAGCGAGTTTCCGCTGTAGGCCGTGGCGTACAGCGTCAGGAACAAGACGAAGACGCCCAGGTGGCGGGCCGCCAGGAAGTGATCGGCGGGAGTCAAGTCGGTGCGCGCACGCCGGGCCACCTCGGCCACCACCACCAGCAGCAGGAAGTACGCGCCCAGCGCCCAGAGGCCGAGATCGCCCGAGCTCACGACGGCTCCTCGGGGGGTGCGTCGGGCTCGGGATCCTCGACTTCGGTGAGCAGCCAGGCCGCGGCGTTCAGCAGCGCGACCGCCGCGTAGCAGGCCACCGCGATCGCGGCCCAGTCCGGCAGCCCGAACCAGATGGCGGGCGCCTCGCCGGGCGTGCGGTACCACGGAATCGACAGCCCGTAGAGCGCCGCGATCGCGGCCAGCAGGCCGCGGCGCAGCCAGCGCCGGGCCGTCGTGGGCTCGCCCCCCTCTCGCATCGACCCTGTTCTACACGATCGCGCCGCCCCGCGTGGGAACCGCTAGAAGAGCTCGCGTTGGGCGGGCTCCGGCGGGGGATCCAGGCAGGCCGGGTCGTCGAAGTCCACGTGGTTCACGCGCGGGCTGACGGGGCGCAGGCTCACCTCGGCGTCCGGCAACGGGTGCAGCAGCGGAGCCAGGATCTCGGCGGCCTGCTCGCCGAGCGCGAGCCAGTCCGCGTAGGTGTCCGGCGACAGGATCGCCGGCATGCGGTCGTGCAGCGGCCGGATCGCCGCATTGGCGTCGGTGGTGAGGAGCACGCAGGACTCGAGCTCGCGGCCGTCCGGGCCGCGCCAGGCCTCCCACAGCCCCGCGATTCCGAAGAGCGCGCCTCCCCGCACCTCGATGTGAACCGGCTGGCGCGCGCCGGCGCGCCCCGTCCACTCGTAGAAGCCGTCCGCGGGCACGATGCAGCGGCGGGAGCGGAACGCGGAGGCGAACGCGCGACGCTCCGACACGGTCTCGCTGCGCGCGTTCACGAGGCGCCCGCCGACGCGAGCGTCCTCGGCCCAGGCGGGCACCAGCCCCCAGTGCAGCTCGGCGAGCTGGCGCGCGCCGGCAGCGTCGGCGCGCACCACCGCGACGGGCTGCCCCGGCGCGATGTTGTAACGCGGCTCGCGCGCCAGCAGGGCCTCCAGATCGAAGTGCTCGGCGATCTCGGGGCCCGGACGTCGCAACGTGAAGCGGCCGCACATCGCGCTGCTACAGTAGCCCGCCCTTCGGCGGAGGTACCCATGAGCCACGATCCGGATTCGATCGGCGATCCGATCCCGCCCCCGACCGTTCTCGGCCTCGCGCGCGCCGCGATCGGCGGCGTCCTGATGGGACTGGCGAACCTCGTGCCGGGCATCAGCGGCGGCACGATGCTGCTGGCCACCGGCGTCTACACGGCCTTCGTCACCGCGATCGCGGAGCTGACCACCCTGCGGATCCGACTCCGGGCGCTCCTGCTGCTCGCCGCCGTCGGAGGCGCCGCCGCCCTGGCGATCCTGACCCTGGCGGGAGCGACGAAGGCCCTGGTCGTGGAGCAGCGCTGGATCATGTACAGCCTCTTCATCGGCCTCACCCTGGGCGGCGTGCCGCTCGTGTGGCGCCGGGCGCACCCCACGAGTCGCGCGGTCTGGACGGCGGCCGGCGTCGCCTTCCTCGTCATGGTCGCCATGGCGTTCGCGCGGCCCGGGAACGACGCAGGGGGGGGCAGCGCAGTCCTGCTGCTGCTCTCGGGCGTAGCGGGCGCGAGCGCCATGATCCTGCCCGGGGTCTCCGGCGGCTACCTGCTGCTGCTGCTGGGCCAGTACGTGCCGATCCTCGACGCCATCGACGGGCTGAAGCAAGGACTGGTAGCCGGGCTCGACGCCGTGCGGGCCGGCGACGCAGCGCTGCTGGGCCTGATCTCCGCCCCGGCCACCGAGCCCGCACGCGAGGCCATCGGCGTGCTGATCCCCGTCGGCATCGGCGTGGTGGCCGGCGTGGTCGGCGTCTCGAACCTGGTGCGCTGGCTGCTCCAGCACTACGCGCACCCGACCCTGGGCGCGCTCCTGGGGCTGCTGGTGGGTGCCGTGGTGGGCCTCTGGCCGTTCCAGCAGGGTGTCCCGCCCCAGGCGGGCGACGTGGTGAAGGGCCAGGTCCTGACGGCGGAGTCGGCCGCGGAGGTGGAGCCCGACGACTGGGCGGTCCGCTTCTTCCGCCCCTCGCCCGGCCAGGCCGGCGGCGCGCTGGCCCTGGCGGGGCTCGGTCTGGCGGCCACCCTGGCGATCGCCCGGCTCGGGAGCAACGTCGAGGACTGAGGCCCGGCGCGGCAGCCGGCTGCCCCTTTTGGGAAGTTCCCTTCCTCTCTCCGTTCCCCGGCCGCCGGCAGCTCGTCGGCAGGCGGGTACCCCAGCGCTCCGTTCCGGCGGTACAATGGAGCCGGGCGTCCCGGCGCGCATGCTTCTTGCACCGTCGGGGGCGGGGGATCGCCTTTCTCGAGGTCGTTCGCATGAAGCCGTCGCGTCGCGCCGTCTGGGCGTTTCCGCTGCTGGTCGCCGCCGGATGTGGCTACAACGACATCAGCAGCAGCATCGACCGCCACCCGAGCTACGACACGGGTGTCGCCGCCACGATCCTGATGCCGGGCCAGCAGGTACCGCCCATGGGCGGCCATCCCGGCGCCTACCGCCCGACCGGCCCGCCCGGTGCGGCGCCCTACCCGGGCGCTCCCGGGGTCCCCGCCGGCCAGGCGTACGGAGTGCCTCCCGGCACGCCGGGCTACCCGCCCGCCGGCTACCCCATGGGTCCGCCCCCCGGCCCCGACCCCAACCGCTTCTCGAGCATCGGCGGCGCCGTGAACAGCGACACCCGCGTCCAGAAGCTGCAGAACACGCCCCGGTTGATCCGCTACGCGGCGGCCCCGCTCGGCCTGGTGGCCCTGCCCTTCAAGAAGCTCGGCGACTGGATCGGCGGCGGCTCCAAGGCCCCTCCCCCTCCGGCGCCCGGCAATCCCCTCGCTTCCGGCACCGCGCTGCCCCCCGCCGGTCCCCCCGGCGCGGCACCCCCGCCGCCCCCCGTTGCCGGGGCGCCTCCGGTCCCCGGTGCGCCTCCGATGCCTGGCGCCGGGCCCGCTACCGGCACCCCCTGGGCCACGTCGCCGCGACACGCCGGCCAGCAGGCCCACGAGGCCGCGCGCCTCGCCGAGCTGGAGCGACAGCTCAGCATGGCGCAGCAGGCCCCCGCCCCCACCGCAGCACCGATGACCGTCGCCGCGGCCCCCCGCAGCGCCGACCCGACGCGGCGCGCCGCGGCCCCGCGCTCCATCGCCGACGAGCTCGCGGCCCTGCGGCGCCGGGCCGAGCCCGGCGACCCCAAGCCCCAGGTGGCCGTCGCGCCGCCGCCGCCGGCCCAGGCGCCGGGCGAGACCGGACTCGCCGATCGCGTCGAGGATCGCGACGGCAACGGCCAGCCCGACTTCTGGGCCTATCGCGAGGGCGGCACCCTGGTGCGCGAGGTGACCGACGCCAACGGCGACGGCCGCCCCGACCGCACCGTGCACTACGACGACCGGGGCCAGGTGACCCGCGTCGCCGAGGACAGCAACCTCGACGGCAAGGCCGACTCCTGGGAGCAGTATGCGGGCGGCGAGCTCCTGCGGCGCCGCGCCGACAGCAACGGCGACGGCGCCGTCGATTCCTGGAGCTTCTTCGAGGCCGGTGAGATCGCCCGTCACGAGCAGGACACCGACGGCGACGGCTTCCGCGACACCCTGGCGCTCTACGACGCCGGCAAGCCCGTGCGCAAGGAGGAGGACCGCAACGCCGACGGCCGTCCCGACGGAATCGTCTGGTACGACGACCAGGGCAACGTGGCGTCGCGGGACGACGACTCGGACGGCGACGGCGTCGTGGACGTGCGCTCGATCTACGAGAACGGCCGCCTGGCGCGCAAGGAGCTCCTGACCGAGGAGGCCCTGGCCAAGGTGCTGGCCGACGAGGCGCCGCGGGTCCCGAGCGACGACGTGCGCCGGCCGGAACTCAGCGACTAGCGTGCCCACCACCCTGCGCGGGGCGCTGACCTTCCTGGTCGCGCTCTGGCTCACGCTCGAGATCCTGGGCGCACTGGTGCTGCCGCCGGTCGCCCGCGGCGAGACCCGTGCCGACCCGGGCTTCGCCGCCCTGGAGGCCGGCCTCCACGACGCGGTCAACGAGACGCGGGGAACCCGCCACCTGCTGCGGCTCGAGCGGAACGCGCTCCTCGACCGGGCGGCCCGCGCCCACGCCGAGGACATGGCGGCCCGCCGCTACATGTCCCACGACACGCCCGAGGGCCTGAACCCCGTGGACCGGATCCAGCGCGCTGGGGCCGACGGCTTCACCCTGGCGGCGGAGAACGTCGGCCTCACCACCAAGGCCGATCCGAACCGGGAGATCCTGACCGGCTGGCTCCACTCGCCGCCCCATCGACGCAACCTGCTGATGCCGGCCTTCAACGCCACGGGCATCGGCATCGCCCGCGCCGCCGACGGCACCTACTACTACACGCAGGTCTACGCGACGTTTCCCCGGGAGTGAGTGCCCCGTCCTGGGCCAGGCTCCTAGGGCTGGAAGATCACGTCGATGCGACGGTCGTTCCAGTAGACGTCGAGGGGCGCACCCAGGTCGAAGCGGTCCGGGAGCACCAGGTAGCCCAGCACCACGGAGTTGGCGCCGAGCGCACCCAGCCGGCCCTGGAGCAGGCCGAACTGGCGGCGGTCGTCGGCCTTGGGCTGGAAGGTCAGGTGACCCTGACTGAAGGTGAAGTTCGCGTAGAAGCTCTCGGGCCGCCGCGCCACGGCGCTGAAGAGCAACACGCGCCCCTCGGGCCCATGCCCCTGCCAGGCACCCAGCAGGCGGGACTCGAAGGACTCCGACCACGCCAGCGACACGATCAGGACGTCGTCGCCGGCCGCGCTGTCGCGCTCGAAGCTGGCCGGCACGCGATCCTGGTTGAGCTCGACGATGTAGAAGAGATCGCGCAGTTCTCCGTCGGTCAGGCCCAGGTCGACGGGGCCCTTGCGCTGCCGCCGGGTGGCGCGCGGGGGCGGCGCCGCGACGTCGTCGTCGCCCTCGGCTTCGGCTGTCTCCGGCAGCTGGCCATCGCGCAGGCGGCGCACCTCGCGGGCCTGGTCCACCAGGTTGTAGGCGTTGTTCGGGTTCTTGCCCTCGTTGTAGACCTGCCACGAGTACGGACGCGGCAGGTACTCGGGCCGCATGGGCGGCACCTCTTCGGGCTCGATGATCTTGGCGCGCGCGCACGGGATCAGCGCCTCGCGCGGCGCGATGAAGATGCTGCCGTCGGGACACACGCCGGTGATGCCGGCACTCGCGGACGGCGCACACAGGGCGCTGGCGGAGACGAGGAGGAGACGCTGCACGGCACGGGATCGGAGCATGGGGGCACCCGCTCTGCCCTTCCCGCGGAGCCCCTAGTAGACCCGATTTCCGATTCAAAATCAAGTAGATGAAGATTATTGGCGAGAATCTGCTTCGGCCCGGATTCGAGAGCGGAGACGGCCCCCTTCAGGCTCCTTCGCCGGTCGCCTGCGCATCGCGGAGGCGACCCCGCTCGAGCTTGCCGAGCGCGTTGCGAGGCAGTGCGGCCAGCCGCACGTACATTCGGGGCCGGGAATAGCGCGCCAGCGCCGTCTCCGCGCGCGCGCGCAAGGCCGCCTCCACGCCGGGCCATTCGGCCTCTTCTCCGCCGGTCAGGACCACGAACGCCGCGACGCGCTCCCCCAGGTCCGCGTCCGGAACCCCGGCCACCGCCAGCTCGCGCACACCGGGAACCTCCGGCGCCGCCAGCGCCCGCTCCACCGCCAGGGGCGACACGTTGTAGCCGCCGGTCACGATCAGCTCCTTGGCGCGTCCCGTCAGGAGCAGGTAGCCGTCGCTGTCGAACCGCCCGAGGTCGCCGGTGCGGAACCAGCCGTCGCGAAACGCCGCCCGGGTGGCGTCGGCGTCGCGCCAGTAGCCGGCGAAGACGTTCGGGCCGCGCACGCAGACTTCGCCCTCGTCCCGGACGGCGCCGCCCTCCGGATCGCACAGCCGCAGCTCGACGCCCGGCACGGGCATGCCCACGCTCCCGGGCTTGCGGACACCGTCGGCCGGATTGCTGGCGTTCATCCCCGTCTCGGTCATGCCGTAGCGCTCCACGGGCGCCTGCCCGAAGCGTCCACGGAAGCGCTCGAAGAGGTCCGGGGCCAACGGGGCCGAGCCGGAGATCACGAGTCGCAGCCCCGCCAGGGGATTGCCCGCTTCGGGCGCCGCGTCGAGCAGCCGGCCGAGCATGGTGGGGACCGCCATCAGCAGGCTGGCGTCGCAGGCCGCCGCGTCGCGCAGCACGCGTTCGGGGTCGAAGCGCTCGTGGAACACGAGCACGCTTCCCACCAGCAGGCTGCCGTAGAGGGCCACGCCGAGGCCGTGCAGGTGGAAGACCGGGAGCACGTGCAGCAGGCGGTCGTCCTCGCGCCAGCCCCAGACCCGCACCAGGGCGTCGAGGTTGCTGGTCAGATTGGCATGAGAGAGCGGGACGCCCTTCGGCGATCCCGTGGTCCCGCTGGTGAAGGCCAGGAGCGCCAGGTCCTCGCCGCGGCGCGACACCGCGCGCGCCGCCGGCGCCGCGTCCGCGACCAGCTCCCGTGCGCCTTCCGGCGGCGCCGGGTCCGGGCACCACCAGGCAAGCCCGGGCGCGAAGCGCAGCCCGCGCTGGGCCAGCGCCGGACTGGCGATGGCCAGGCGCGGCTCGGCGCGCGCCAGCAACCGGGCCAACGCCGCGTCGGGGTGGGCGGGATCGAGCGGGACCACCGCCGCACCCGCCAGCAGCGTGCCCAGGTGACAGGCGGGCAGCCACGGTCCCTTGGCGAGGGACAACGCCACCCGATCACCCGGCGCGACCCCCTCTGCAATCAGGAGCGCTGCCACACGACGCGCCCGCTCGGCCACGGCGCCGCGGCTGTGAGCGCCGCCGTCTCCTTCGAGCAGCGCGCGCCCGGGCTCGGCCTCGAGGCGGACGAGGATGCGCTCCCCCAGGCTCAACCGGCCGGCTCCGGTGCGGGCGGCCCGTGACGCCGCGCGTGGTCCAGGAGTGCGCGCTCTTCGCGCTCGGTCAGCGCACGCGCGGCGCCGGACGCCAGTCGCCCCAGACGCAGGGGCCCCATCCGGGTGCGCACCAATGCGATCACCGGGTGCCCGAGCGCGCGCAGCGCGCGTCGGATCTGGCGCTTGCGACCCTCGATCAGGGTGAGCCGGAAGCTCGTCGCGTCGTGCTTCGTCAGATACCGGCCGCCCTCGACGCGAGCGGGCGCCGTCATGCCGTCAGCCAGCTGCACGCCGCGGGCCAGCCGCTGCAGGTCCGGCTCCGCGATGCGCCCGCGCACGGTCACCCGGTACTCGCGCTCCGTTCCCCGCGATGGATGCAGCAGCGCCTGGGCCACGTCGCCGTCGTTGGTCAAGAGCAGGAGCCCCTCGGTGTCTCGATCGAGCCGCCCCACCGGAAACAGGCGCGCAGCGTCCGCCTCCGGGGGCAGCAGGTCGAGCACCGTGCGCCGACCCTGGGGATCGCTCCGCGTGGTGAGCACACCCTTCGGCTTGTGGAGCAGCCAGAAGACGGCCGACGCACGAGAGAGTGCGCGCCCGTCCACCTCGATGCGGTCGGCGTCGGGATCCGCCGAGTCCCCGACCTGCGCCACCACGCCGTTCACCCGCACGCGGCCGGCCCGGACCAGATCCTCCGCACGCCGGCGCGAGGCGACGCCGGCGGAGGCGAGCAGCTTCTGGAGACGCGCGCGCACGACCGCGCGGCGCGGTCAGGCGTTCTCGCCGGGAGGCGCGCCGGTCGCTGCGGCGCCGTTCCCCGACGGGGCGCGCTCCTCGGACGCCTCGTCAGCGACGGCGTCCGCCGCTTCGGCGGCGCCCTCGCTGCCGCCGGCCAGCGCCGCCAGCATCTCGTCGCCGCCGAGCTCTTCGAGGTCGCGCAGGGTGGGCAGGTCCTCCAGGCTCTTCAGGCCGAAGACCTCGAGGAAGCGCTTGCCAGTGGCGTAGAGCATCGGGCGGCCCGGAACCTCCCGGTGCCCCGCGATGCGCACCAGCTTCCGCTCCACGAGCCCCCGCACGGTGGCCCCCACGTCGACGCCTCGCACGTGCTCGATCTCGGCGCGGGTGAGCGGCTGGCGGTAGGCGACCACCGCCAGGGTCTCGAGCGCGGCGGTGGAGAGGCGTGTCGGCCGCATGGCGTGGAGCTGCTGTACGTAGCGCGCCAGCTCGGGACGCGTGCGCAGCTGGTAGCCGCCGGCCACCTCCCAGATCTCGAACGCCCGATCCTGGGAGGCGTAGTCCTTGTTCAGGGACTCGATCAGCTCCCGCACCTTGGCCGGCGTGGCCCGCGGCACGATCTCCGCCAGCTTGGCCGCCGTGATCGGCTCCGGGGCGGCCAGGATCAAGGCTTCGACGATGCGCTTCTTCTCGACCGGCTCCATGACGTCCTCACATCACCTCGGCGATTCGCCGCTTCCAGTCCACGCTGGTGTCGTTGTTGCGCAGCCGGATCGGGCCGCGCGGCTCGCCGTGCTCGCCCAGACCCTGGTAGAGCCGCACGGCGGCCAGGCGTGCCAGCTCCAGGATGCCCAGGAAGGTGGCCACCACCAGCGTTCGCGATGCCGCACCGCCTTCGGCGTCGCGGAAGAGTGCCCCGAACTCGACCGAGTCGACCCCGGTGAGCGCCTCCATCACGGCCAGCATGCGATCGCGCACGCTCACCGGCTCGGACTCCAGCTCGTGGGCCGCGCCGGTGTGGGGCGCGTCCTTCAGCACCCGGCGGAAGGCCTCGAGCAGCTGGAGCAGACCCACCTCGATCTCGCGCTCGGCGTCCGGCGGCCGCTCGGGCTCGGGACCGGTGGCGGCGAAGACGTCGCGCCCCAGGCGCATGCGCTCGCCGAGCTCGCCGGCGGCCTCCTTGAAGCGCTGGTACTCCAGCAGGCGCGCCACCAGCTCGGCCCGCGGATCCAACCCTTCGTCCTCGTCGGCCTCGCTGTCGGGCGGGAGCAGCATGCGCGACTTGATCCAGGCCAGGGTGGCCGCCATCACCAGGTACTCGGCGGCGATGTCCAGGTCGAGCTCGCGCAGGAGATCCAGGTACTCCAGGTACTGGTCCGCGATCCGCGCGATCGGGATGTCGGTGACCTCGACCTCGTTCAGCCGGATCAGGTGCAGCAGCAGGTCGAGCGGGCCCTCGAAGATCGAGAGCTTCACCGAGTAGGCGTCTCCGGATGCGGGCTCGAAGCCCGCCCGGCTGCCGGAGGCGTCCGTGGCGACGGGTTCCATGGCGTCTGGCGCGGTCCGCGGAGGAGCGGTGATCAGGGGTTGGGAGGGAGACCCCAGTATGGGGGATCCTGCCGGCGCGATCAACGCGCCCGCGCGCGCGGCCTCCGCCGGCCCGCGACCTCGCGCGCCAGGGCCAGCGCGTCGTCCCGGGTGCGGACGACGCCATCCAGCCAGGCCGCCCGCACGGCCTCCAAGGCGCGGCCCACGTCCGGCCCGTCGAGCCCGAGCGTCACGAGCTCCGCACCGCCGATGAGCGCCCGGCGCCCGCGGTCCTCGCCGGCCCAGCGCACCACCCGGCGGCGCACGGGGACGGGCGCGGAGACCGCCAGGGCCAGCAGGCGCTCCTCGTCGCTGCCCTGGAGCGCACGGTCCACGGCGCCGCGCCCGCGCGCGCCCGTGAGCTGGCTCAGCCAGCGGTCGCGCTGGCGCGGGAACTCCAGCAGCCGGACCGCCCGATCCCCGCGCACGGCCAGACGCCGGAGCGCGCGCCGCCGGAGCCCCGGCCCGAGGGGCGCCAGCCAGACGGCGAGCCCCGCCGCCCAGGGCTGGAAGCGGGCGTAGGACCACCACGGTGCGACGAGCGCGCGACCCAGCCGCCGCAGGGGCGTCACCGCCGTCCGCGGCAGCTCCAGCCCCGGCTCCAACGCGCCGAGCACGTGCCACTCCTGCAGCCGTCGCAGGGCCAGCGCGGGATCCATGCCCGCTCCTGCGTCGTCGAAGAGCTTCTCCAGCTCCCGCCGCAGGCGGTCGCCGCTCACGCGTCCAAAGGCGCCCTCGCGCAGCGCGTCGCGGAGCGCGCCGCGCGAACCCCGCGACAGGTGGAACCCGAGCCGCGCCGAGAAGCGCGCGGCGCGCAGGGCGCGCGTCGGGTCGTCGCGAAAGCTCACCCGGTGGAGCACCCGCAGCACCCGTCCCTCCAGATCCGCCGCACCGCCCTCCGGGTCCACCAGGCCGCCGCCGGCCGCCCGGGCGTCCCGGGTCAGCGGCACCGCCATGGCGTTCACCGTGAAGTCGCGCCGCGCGAGATCCTCGACGAGCTCGCCCGGCTCGACGACCGGAAGCGCACCCGGATGCGCGTAGGACTCGCGCCTCACCTCGGCCAGGTCGACGGCGCCGTCCTGCCACTCCATCCGCACGGTGCCGAAGCGCTCGTGGGTCACGATCTGCGCGCCCTCCGGCGCGGCGGCGCGCGCCAGGGCTTCGGCTCCGCCGCTCGGGCCGGGCTCCACCAGCAGGTCGACGTCGCCGAGCGGACGCCCCAGCAGGAGATCGCGCACCGGACCACCCACCAGATGCAAGCCGGCCCCCTGGGCCTCGGCCGTGGCGATCAGCTGCTCGACCAGCGGGCGCGCGGCAGCGGGCAAGGCGCGCAGGACATCACGCAGCGCGGGCGCTCTCACGACCTCCGCCGGTCCCCCGCCTGAACCCGGCGTCCGCGTCCGCGCGGATGCCGGGCCTCCACCGTCTCGCGCAGCCGCTTTCGACTCACGTGGGTGTATATCTGGGTGGTGGCGAGATCCGCGTGGCCGAGCATGGCCTGCACGGCGCGCAGGTCGGCCCCGCCCTCGAGCAGGTCCGTCGCGAAGGCGTGGCGCAGCACGTGGGGGGAGATCCTCTCCCTCGGCAGGCCCGCGCGCAGCGCCAGCTGGCGCAGCCGGGCGAAGACGTTCTGGCGGGTCATGCCGGCGCCCCGGTTGGAGAGGAAGACCGCGTCCGAGCTCCGTCGCGCGCGCTCGGCCAGTCGCGGCCGGCCGTCGGAGAGCCAGCGATCCAGCGCCGCCAGCGCGGGCTCGCCCAGCGGCACCAGCCGCTCCCGCCCGCCCTTCCCGACCACGCGCACCAGGCCTGCGCGCCGGTTCAAGCCGGAAAGCGGCAGCGCGACCAGCTCCCCCACCCGGAGCCCGGCCCCGTACAGCACCTCCAGCATGGCGCGGTCGCGCAGGGGCAGGGGCGTCTCGCCCTGGATCGCCGCGAGCAGCGCCTCGGTCTCGTCGGGGCGCAGGACCCGGGGCAGCGGGCGATCGAGTCGAGGCGCGGTCACGTCTGCGCTGGGGTCCTGGGGCAGTTCCCCGCGCGCCACGCAGTGCCCCAGCCAGCGCCGGGCGGCCACCAGGGCCCGGGCGCGGCTGCGCGGCGCCAGCCCGTCGCGCTCGAGCGCGCGGGCGAAGCCGGCCACGTGCTCCCGCTCGACGTCGGCCGGACGCGCGACGCCGGCGCCCGCCAGGTAGGCGGCGAGGCGCGCCAGGTCGCGCCCGTAGGCCTCCACGGTGCGCGGCGCGAGACCTCGCTCCACCGCCGCATGCGCCAGGAAGGCGTCCACGGACGCGTACACGGCCGCGCCCGCCTCAGGCACCGGTCGTCTCCCGGGACCCGAGCGCCTGTTGCAACAGCGCCTCGCGCAACGCGTCCAACAGCGTGCGATCGAGGATCTTCTTGCCGTCCGCGTCCTTCAGGTAGAACGTGTCGGCGACCTGGTCCAGGATCGTCGACGCCTTCGAGATGTAGATCTCGAGGCCGGCGTCGGCGATGGTGCGGGTCAGGTCGTAGAGCAGCCCCAGGCGATCGTTCGCCGAGATGTCGACGATCGTGTAGAAGTCGGACTCGGCGTTGGAGACGCTCACCGTCACGGGCTCTCGGGACGGCGACTCCGCGGCGCCCAGCGGACGCCGGCGGCGGGCCAGCAGCTCCTCCACCTCCACCACACCCGACAGCACGTGGTGCAGCGCCGACTCGAGGCCGCGCCAGACGTCGCGGCGCTCCTCGGGACTGCCCGCGGGCGTCGTCAGGCGGTAGACCTCCAGGGCCAGGCCCGAGCGGCTCGTGTACACGTGGGAGCCGAGGATGTTGATCCAGCGTGCCGTGATCACGCCGGCCACCTTGGCGTAGAGCGCGTGCACGTCTCGCGTGACGACGATCAGCTCGGAGAAGTCGCCCCGCATGGAACGGACGCGCGTCGTGACCACGCGGTCGGGCCGGAAGGAGACCACCACCATGGCGTGGCGGGCGATCTGCTGGGCCGAGTGCGCCACGAAGTAGCGCCGCGGCATGTCGTCGAAGTAGGCCTGGATCTTGGAGTCGGCCACCCCCAGGGCCCGCAGCTCCCGGCGCGCAGCTTCCTGGCGCCGCTCCACCCGCGCCTCGATCAGCTCGACCGCGCGCCGGGGATCGTCGTCGCCCGTCTCCAGGAACTCGGACGTGCGCTCGAAGAGCTCGGTCAGGAGCTGACCCTTCCAATCGCTCCAGGCCGACCGCGACGAGGCGCGGATGTCCGCGAAGGTGAGCAGGTAGAGGTTGCGCAGGTTCTCGCGGTCGCCCACGGTCCTCGCAAAATCGACGATGAGCTTGGGATCGGAGAGATCGCGCCGCTGGGCCAGGTGCGACATCCGCAGGTGGTGCTCCACCAGGAACGCCACGCGCTCGCGCCGCTCGGGCTCCATGCCCATCCGCTCCAAGGCCTGCCGCGCCAGCTCGGTGCCCTTGTGCGAGTGGTCGCCGCCCAGCCCCTTCCCGATGTCGTGGAACAGACAGCCGAGGAAGAGCACCACGCGATCCTCCACCGCCCGCATCATCGCGGTCAGCTCGCTCATGTCGAGCTCGTACTTCCCGCGCCACAGCCTCCGCAGCTCCTCCACCACGAAGATCGAGTGCACGTCCACCGTGTACGTGTGGTAGATCACCTGCTGCCAGCGGCAGACGATGTGATCCCACTCGGGCAGATAGGCGCCCAGCAGGCCCGCGTCGTTCATGGCGAGGAGCGTGCGCATCACGCGCTCCTCCGATTGCAGGATCCGCTCGAAGCAGGCAGCGACCGCCGCATCCCGCCGGAACGCGTCGTTCACCAGCCCCAGGTTCTCGCGCACCAGGCGGGCCGCCATGCGCGAGAGGGGGACGCCGTAGCCCTGGGCCACCTCGAACGCCCGGATCAGGCGGAAGGGATGCTCGGCCAGAAAGGTCGGGTGGGGAATCTCCAGCTGCTCGTCGCTGAGGCGGAAGCCCTCCTCCACCTCCCGCGTCTCGCGCACGGCGTCCGCCGGTCGCGTGTGCAGATCGCACAGGTCGAGCAGCAGCTCCGAGGTGCTCTGCACGCTGCGCGCCGCCCGGTAGTAGTCCCCCATGAATCGCTCGACGGGCAGCTCCGGCCCCTCGCGATCCGCATAGCCGAAGCTCTCCGCCAGGCGCTCCTGGAGATCGAAGGCCAGCTGGTCGGTGCGACGACCCGTCAGCCGGTGCAGCTCGTTCCGCACCCGCCACAGGAAGTCGAGCGCCACGGCGTACGCCACCAGCTCCGCCTCCGTCAGCAGGTCGAGGGCGGCCAGGTCCATGAAGGAGTGGACGCTTCCGTGAACGACGCGCGCCGACCACCAGGCCGCGTGGTAGTCGCGCAAGGCGCCGACTCCCTCCTTGACGTTCGGCTGGAGGAGGTAGAGGGACTCCCCGTACTTCGTGTGCCGATCCTGCATTCCCCGGCGCTGCTCGTCGATCAGCTCGGCCGCTCGCGCGTGGAGCTGGAGCCGCAGCGCGGCGTCGAGCTCGTCCACCAGGTCGCGTGAGCCGGCCACGTGCCGGGCGTCCAGCACGGCGGTGCGGACCGTGCCGTCCTCGGCGGCGATCCTCAAGGTCTCTTCCAGCGTGCGCGTCGCGGCCCCGACGACGAGACCGGCGTCCCACAGCCAGCGCTGGAGATGTTCGGCCACGCCGCGCACCGCGGCGTCCGCCTGGCCGCGGTAGAGCAGCAGCAGGTCGATGTCGGACTCGAGGCAGAGCTCGCGCCGGGCGTAGCCCCCCGCGGCCGCCAGTCCCAGGCGGTCCGCGCGGTCCCCGACCCCGGCGGCCGCGCGGGCCAGCGCGAACAGCTGCTCCAGCAGCTCGTCCATGCGATCGCTGTAGGCTTCGTTCACCACCCGGCCGGAGCGCGACTCGAGGTGGAGCTCCTCCAGCTCCACCCGCACCTCGGCCAGGTAGGCCCGCACGCCGGCCACCAGCGCCGCCTCGTCCGACACCACCTCGTCGGGCAGGTGACGCTCGAGCACGCTCGAGCCCGTCACGGCGTGCCCCGGGCCACCCGGGTGCCGACCTGGTCCCGATACATGCCGATCGCCCGTGCCAGCTCGTCCGCCACGCGGTCCAGGTAGCTGCCGTTGCGCAGCCGGGCGGCTTCGCTGCGGTTGGTCAGGAAGCCCGCCTCGAACAGGATCGACGGCATGCTCGAGAGGAACAGCACGTAGAAGGGGCCCTTCTTGACGCCCAGGTCCTCCACGTCGCGGTAGCGCCCCCCCACTCCTCCGATGACGCGGCGCTGCACGAGCTTCGCCAGCAACCCGGAGTAGTCCGAGTTCTCCGCCACCCGCAGGCGCGCCAGGGTGCGGTCCAGGGCATCGAACTCCCGGGGAGAGACACCGTTCTCGCGGGCGGCGACCCGCAGGCTCTGGCGTTCGTTGCTGACATCCAAATAGTAGGTCTCCACGCCGCGCACTGCCCGCCGCCGCGAAGCGTTGGCGTGGATCGAGACGAAGACGTCACCGCCCGAGCCGGCCGCGACGGCGGTCCGCTCCTCGAGCGACAGGCTGCGGTCGCGATCGCGGGTCATCACCACCCGGAATCCGCGCTCCTCGAGCCGGCGCTTGACCCGCCGCGACAGGTCCAGGGTCACGTCCTTCTCGCGCACCCCGCCCACACCGATGGCGCCGGGATCGCGTCCGCCATGGCCCGGGTCGAGCACCACCGTCCCCACGCCGCGCACGTCCACGGGCAGCGGAGCGTCGCCGGAATCGGGAATCGGGGAACGGGGGCCGAAGACGTCGATCACGACGCGCTCCGGGTTCCGCAGCAGGAGCACCCGGTGCCGCTGGTAGCGATCGAGATCCAGCACCACGCGCGTCGTTCGCAGGGTGTTCTGGCCCAACCGCACGCCCCGCAGCAGCCCGTCGTCGACCCGGATCGGGTCGCCGAAGCGCTTGCCCACCCAGATGCCCGGCAGGTCGAGGTAGAGGCGCTCGGGACGCCCGGCGGCGGCGTTGGCCGGCAGGCGCCGGATCGGACCCTCCGCGTGGCGCGTCAGCTCGATCACGATGCGGGTGTACGACGCGTAGGACCAGTGGCGCACGTCGCGCACGTCGCCCAGGCCGGGCGGACGCTCCGCGCCGAGGAGCAGCAACGCCGCGGCGGCGAGGAGCAGCCCCCGGGCGGTCCGCCTGGGCCTCACGCGGGGTCGCTTCCGTCTGCGAGCCGAGCCACCAGCTCGCGCAGCAGCAGCAGCGCGTCCAGGGGCGTGGTGCGGTCGGGATCGCAGGCGCGCAGCGCTTCCAGCGCCTCCCGCTCTGCCGCGGAGACCGCCGGCGCGGCGGCGAACAGCCCGAGCTGCCCCTCACCCGGGGGCGGCTCGTCCCCGGAGGCGTGCTGTGCCAGCCGCGGGCGACCGGCCTCGTCGAGCTCGCCGCCCTCGAGGTTGCCGAGGATCTCGCGGGCGCGGGCCACCACCGGCTCGGGCAGCCCCGCCAATCGCCCCACCTGGATGCCGTAGGAGCGGTTGGCGCCTCCCGGCGCGAGTCGGCGCAGGAAGACCACCTCGTCCCCGTACTCGCGAGCCTGGAAGTGGGCGTTGCGCACGCGCGGCTTGGTCCGCGCCAGGTCGGTGAGCTCGTGGTAGTGGGTGGCGAACAACGTGCGGGCGCCGAGCCCGGGGGTGTCGTGCAGGTACTCGGCCACCGCCCACGCGATCGAGAGCCCGTCGAAGGTGCTGGTACCGCGTCCGATCTCGTCCAGGATCACCAGGCTCTGACGGGAGGCGCGACGCAGGATGTCCGCCGTCTCGCGCATCTCGACCATGAAGGTGGACTCGCCGCGCGCCAGCCGATCCGACGCCCCGACCCGCGTGAACACCCGATCCACCACGCCGATGCGGGCGCGCTCGGCCGGCACGAAGCTTCCGATCTGGGCCAGGATCGCCAGCAGCGCAACCTGCCTCAGGTAGGTGCTCTTGCCGGACATGTTGGGACCCGTCAGCACCCAGAGCTGCCCGTCGTCGGGGTCGAGCTCCGAGTCGTTCGGAACGAACTCCTGGCTCCGCTCTGCCAGTACCCGTTCCACGACCGGATGGCGACCGCCCACGATCTCGAGCCGCAGGGAGGCGTCCACCGTCGGCCGGATCCAGCCGTCCTCGCGCGCCACCTCGGCCAGCGCCGCCAGGGCGTCCAGGTCCGCGACCGCGTCGGCCGCCGCACGAATCGCCGCGCCGTGGCCGAGCACCTGTTCGCGCACGCCCTCGAAGATCTCGCGCTCGAGCGACGCGGCACGATCGTTGGCGCCGAGCACACTGCGCTCGGCGTCCCGCAGCTCGGGCGTGGTGAAGCGCTCGGCGTTGGCCAGGGTCTGCTTGCGCTCGTAGTCCCCCGGGACGCGCTCGCTCCGGGCTTTCGTCACCTCGAGGGAATAGCCGTGCACGGGATGGAAGCGGACCTTGAGGGTCGCGATCCCGGTGCGCTCCCGCTCCCGCGCCTCGAGGCCCGCGATCCACTCGCGTCCCTTGCGCGCGGCGCCCCGCAATTCGTCGAGCCCGGGCCGGAACCCCTCGCGCACGTACCCCGTCTCGCCGGCACCGCGCGAGCCCCGCGGAATCACCGGCGGGTCGTCCACCAGCGCCTCCGCCACCAGGCCCGCGGCCTCGGGGACGGGAGCGGGGAGGCACAGCGCTGGCGGCGGCCCCCCCAGGTCCGGAAGCCGCGCGGGATCCTCGCCGGCGACGGCCGCGACCACCTCGGGCAGGGCCTCGAGGGACAGCCGCAGCGCCACCAGATCGCGAGGACCGGAGTTCGGACGCGCGGCCTTGGCCAGCAGGCGCTCCAGGTCGCGCACGCCGCGCAACGCATCGCGCAGGCGCGCCCGCACCCGGTCGCGCTCGGTCAACCAGGCCACCGCATCCTGTCGCTCCGCGATCGCCTGCGGGTCCACCAGCGGGTAGCCCAGCCAGCGAGCGAGGCGCCGAGCACCGAGGGCCGTCTGCGAGCGATCGATTCGCTCCACCAGGGTGTGGCGGCGGGTGCGGTCCTCCGTCGATTCGAACAGCTCGAGGTGCTGGCGGGTAGCGGCGTCGATGCCCATCGCTTCCGACAGTCGGTAGGGCCGCAGGCGTACCACCTGGCGTACCGCGAACGGCTGGTGGGCACTCGCGTAGGCCAGCACCGCCGCGGCGGCACGCTGATCCGCGGCGGACGAGTCGGGATCGAAGCCGCCGGGCAGCGGCGTCTCGGCGTCCAGCGACGCGGCCACCGCAGGCAGCGGGGTCACGGCGCTCTCGGGCAGCGCCTCGGCGAGAGCCTCGGCCAGGTCGGGGGCGTCTCCTGCGGCGGCCAGCACTTCGCGCGGCGCCAATCGCCGCAGCTCCTCCAGGACCGCGGGCGCGGTCGCGGACGCCTCGGCCAGGCAGGTGGCCCGGAAGTCGCCCGTCGAGGCCTCGAGCACGGCCAGCCCCACCGTCCCGTCGGCCACGTGCACGGCCGCCAGGGCGACCTCGTGGTGGGCGGCGATGCCTTCGGGATCGCCGACCAGACCCGGGGTCACCACCTCGATCACCGCGCGCCGCACCAGACCTCGGCTTCCCGTCTTGCGCGGATCCTCCACCTGCTCGCAGATGGCGACGCGGTGGCCGAGTTCGGCGAGCCGCTTCACGTGCTGGTCCGCGGCGTGCACGGGGACGCCGCACATGGGGACCGGATCGGACTTGCCCTTGTCGCGGCTGGTCAGGGCGATGTCCAGGAGCGGCGCCGCGCGTTCGGCGTCCTCCAGGAACATCTCGTAGAAGTCGCCCATGCGGTAGAAGACGATCGCGTCGGGGTGCTGCGCCTTGATGGCCAGGTACTGGCGCATCATCGGCGTCTCCAGGGCGGAGCCGCTCACCGGCTGGACTCCCGGGGGAGCAGGACGCCCGCGCGTTCCAGCGCCTCCAGGAACTCGGCGTACTCCTTGACCGCCTCGCTGTCCCGGTGCTCCGCCAGCAGGATGCGACCGAGCGTGCCGTGTGTCTCCAGGTTTTCGGGATGGCGCTCGAGCAGCCGGCGCGCCTCGGCCACCGCCTCGTCGGGTGCGCCGCGCGCCGCCAGTCGCCTAACCCGGGCCAGCCGCGCGCCCGGGTCGTCCGGATCACTCTCGATCAGCCCCGCGAGCCAGGCTTCGTGGTCCGCGTCGCGGCCGAGCGCGGCGAAGGCCGAATCCACCCGCGGATAGACCGCGATCGCCGCGCGTCGGTCGAGCTGCGGCACGCGTTGCCACGCCCGCAGCGCCGCCTTCGGCCGTCCCCGATCGGACTCGACGTCGCCCAGCGCCACCCAGGCCCGCACGCACTTCCCATCCCGACGCAGCGCGCGCTTGAGGGCCCGGCGCGCGTCGCTGACGCGACCGTCGCCGCGCGCCGTCTCCGCCACCTCGGCCCACAGCTCGGCCTCCAGCGCTCCGACGTCGCGGCCTTCGAGCCGGGCCAGGCGCCGCTCCATCTCGATCGCCTTCTCGAACTCGCGCACGTCGCGGTAGAGCCGGGCCAGAGACGCCAGCGCCTCCCGCTGACGTGCGTCCTGCTCCAGCACCTCTTCGTAGGTCGCGATCGCCCGACGCAGGAATCCACCCTGGCGGAAGTCCGCGCCCAGCTCGGCCAGCGCCTCGCGGCGCAGGGGCTCCGCCAGGTCCTGGCGCAGGAGCAGGTTCTGGTGCACGTGGATGGCGCGACCGATCTCGCCCTGCTGGCGATAGACCCGGGCCAGCGCCAGGTACGCCTCGACGTCCTCGGAGTCGCGGCGCACCGTGTGCGCCAGCAGCTCCTCGGCACGCCCGAAATCGCGCGCAAGCACGGCCAACAGCGCCCGGCGCACGGCCTCCTCGCCGCTGCGCGGGGACCGCCGTCCGGGGGGGACCGTTCGTCGCCGCAGCCAACGCACGCTACCCCCTGCTCGCCGCCGGCCCTCCCGGAGGAGCCACCACGCTCGGCTCGCCGGCGATTTCCGGGACGCCGCCCTCATCCGCCAACGGCAGGTTGCGAAGCTGATGGATCTCCGACTCCAGGCGCGCCGCGGTCTTGCGGTAGCGCCGGGCCACCATGCCGTAGCGGGCCACCTCGAACAGGCAGAGCGCAGCCGCCAGGACCGCCCCCAGGCCGAAGGCCACCAGCAGGGTCAGCCACAGGGCCACCCCGCTGATCTGCGTCAGCAGGAGATCCACGGTGACCGGGGACTCGTTCGTGCGTACGAACTGAACCCCGGCCCAGACGACCGCCCCGAGCAGAGCCAGCAGCAACAGCCGGCGAACGATGTGCATCCCGCTCTCCTGCCCGCCGGCGCGACTAGGCGCGCACCCGCTCGCCGCCGGCGGCCGCCGCGGCGGGCTCGCCGTCGACCATCTCCTTCAGCTCCTTGCCCACCTTGAAGAACGGGGTGCGCTTGGCCGGAATCTGGACTTCCTCGCCGGTCTTCGGATTCCGCCCCTCGCGGGCCTCGCGCACCTTGACCTGGAAGCTCCCGAAGCCCCGGATCTCGATCCGCTCGCCCTTCTTGAGCGCGTCCGTCATGGCATCGAAGATGGTGTTGACCACCACCTCGGTGTCCTTCTTCGAGATGTGGGGGGTCTTCTCGGCGACCTTCTCGATCAGCCCGCTCTTGGTCATGTCACTCCTCCGAAGACTGCTCGGACTTCTCGGCCAGCTTCTCGGCCAGCAGGTCTCCGAGCGTCGCCTTCTGACTGGTCGACTGCTGGGCGGCCATCTGCTTGAGGGCCTCCCGCTCGTCCCGATCATGCACCGCCTTCATGGACAACGAGATCTTCTGCTCCGCCGGATCCACGCGCACCACGATGGCCTTGACGGTGTCGCCCTCCTTGACCACGTCGGAGGGCTTCTCCACCCGCTCCGCGGCCATCTCCGACACGTACACCAGGCCCTCGACGCCGTCCTCCAGACGGACGAAGGCGCCGAAGTCGGTCACGTTGACCACCGGACCCTCGATCTCGCTGCCGCCCGGGTACTTCTTCTGGATGTCGTCCCACGGATTCGGCTCGAGCTGCTTGATGCCCAGGGAGAACTTCTCGTTCTCCTTGTCGATCTTCAGCACCACCGCCTCGAGCTCGTCGCCCTTCTGGAACTTCTCACTCGGGTGCTTGATCTGCTCCGTCCAGGAGACGTCGGAGACGTGCACCAGCCCGTCGATGCCCTCCTCGAGCCCGACGAACACGCCGAAGTTCGTGATGTTGCGGACCTGACCCCTCACCTTGGTTCCGACCGGGTACTTCTCCTCGATCATCTGCCAGGGGTTGGGCTCGATCTGCTTCATGCCGAGCGAGATCTTGCGATTGCCCTCGTCCACGTCGAGGACCACCGCCTCGACTTCGTCTCCGACCGAGACCACCTTCGAGGGGTGCTTGATGCGCTTGGTCCACGACATCTCCGACACGTGCACCAGACCCTCGACCCCGGGCTCCAGCTCGACGAACGCGCCGTAGTCCGTGAGGGAGACGCACTTGCCCTGGATCCGCATTCCGATCGGGTAGCGCATGGCCGCGTCCACCCACGGGTCCGGCTGGATCTGCTTCAGCCCCAGGGAGACCCGCTCGCTTTCGGCGTCGAACTTCAGGACCTTGACCTTGATCTCGTCGCCCACATGGAAGAGCTCGCTCGGGTGGTTGACGCGACCCCACGACATGTCGGTGACGTGGAGCAGCCCGTCGATGCCGCCCAGGTCGATGAAGGCGCCGTAGTCCGTGATGTTCTTGATCACGCCGTCCACGATCTGGCCTTCCTCGAGGGTCTCGAGGGTCTCGGACCGCAGCTTCTTGCGCTCGGTCTCGAGCAGGGCCCGCCGCGAGAGCACGATGTTCCCCCGGCGCTTGTTGAACTTGATGATCTTGAACTGGTGGCGCGTCCCCACCATCTGCTCGAGATTCCGAACCGGCCGCAGGTCCACCTGGGATCCGGGCAGGAACGCCTTCACCCCGATGTCGACCGAGAGACCGCCCTTCACGCGGGTGATGATGGTGCCCTCGACCGCCTCGTCGCGATCGTAGGCGCCGCTGATCTGGTCCCAGATCTTGAGCCGATCGGCCTTCTCCTTGGAGAGGACGATCCGTCCCTCGTGGTCCTCCGAGTCCTCGACCAGGACGTCGACCTCGTCGCCCACGCTGACGAGCAGCGTGCCGTCGTCGTCCATGAACTCCCACGTCGCGATCAGCCCCTCGGACTTGAACCCGATGTCGACCTGCACGTGGTCGTCGTCGATCGTAATCACGCGGCCACGGATGCACTCGCCTTCCTTGACCCGCTGCGCGCTCTGCTCGAAGAGCTCGGCGAAACTGCCTCCGCCGGACTGGGTTGCTTCTTCATTCATGTTGGTTTGGTCTCGTCCGCTCCGGCTGGAGCGGCTCCTTTCGCAATGCTGGATTTCCGGGTTTGCGCCCCCGGTTCGGGCGTCGGAATCTCGCGGTTCGGCGCCAGGGCCGCCAGGGCCTCGCGCGCCTCGCCGAGCAGGCGCTCCACGGCGTCGCCGTCGCCGGCCTCGATCCGCCGGGCCAGCTCGCTCAGCCGCTCGGCCGCCCGCTGGAGCGGCCCGGCCAGGGCCTTGCGGTTGGCCGTCAGGATGTCGGTCCACAGCCCCGGGTCGCTGCGGGCGATGCGGGTGAAGTCGTGGAAGCCGCCGCCCAGGACCTCGCGGGCGTCGGCGGGCGCGTCCGCCAGGGCCCGGGCGAAGGCGAAGGCCAGCGCGTGGGGCAGGTGGCTGGTCCAGGCCACCTCGGCGTCGTGGTCCGCAGGCGTCCGGCGCACGACCCGTGCGCCGAGCCCGCGCCAGAAGGCCTCGACGCGCTCCACCGCCGCGAGCGCCGCGTCCGGTGACGGCGTCACGATGCAGGGCGCCCCCTGGAAGAGGTCCGCGCGGGCGTGCTCGACACCGCGCTCGTGGCTGCCCGCCATCGGGTGGGCACCGACGTACTCGACGCCCGGCGGGAGCAGACCCGGGAGCGTGTCGGCCAGCACGGCCTTCACGCTGCCCACGTCGGTCACCAGGGCGCCAGCGCCGAGGGGCGGCGCAGCCCGCCGCAGCAGATCGTGCATGGTGCCGACGGGGGTCGCCAGCACCAGCAGGTCCGCCCCCTGGCCGACCTCCTCCACGGGCACCACCGCGTCCACGATGCCCCGGGCCAACGCATCCTCCAGGGCCCGGGTACGGCGCCCGGTGGCCACCACCCGCTCCGCCAGCCCGCGCTCCCGGGCCGCGCGCGCCACCGACCCGCCCAGCAATCCGAGCCCGACGACGCCCAGCGTGCGAATCCGCGCGCTCATGCGTCCTCCTGCCGCCGCGCCTCGAGCAGCCGCCGCAGCGCCTTCACGCAGCGCTCGTTCTCTTCCGGCAGGCCCACGCTGAGCCGCACACAGTCTTCCAGGCCGAACGCCGCCATGGGGCGCACGATGACCCCCTCCCGCAGGAGCGGCTCGTAGACATCCCACCCGACCCGCACCAGCAGGAAGTTCGCGTCGCTCGGCCAGACCTCGAACCCCAGCGCCCGCAGCTCGCGCTCGAGGTAGGCGATGCCCTCGCGGTTGATCCGCCGCGCCCGCTCCAGGTGCTCCTGGTCGTCCAGCGCGGCGAGCGCCGCCACCTCCGCCAGCCGGTTCACGTTGAAGGGGTGGCGCGCCCGCTCCAGGTAGCTCGCCAGCTCCGGGTCCGCGATGGCGTAGCCGATGCGCAGGCCCGCAAGGCCGTGGATCTTGGAGAAGGTGCGCAAGACCGCAGTCCCGGGACGCCGCTCCACCCAGGATCGGGCGTCGGGGAAGTCGGGCCGGCGCACGTACTCGACGTAGGCCTCGTCGACGACCAGCACCACGTCATCGGGGAGGCTCGTCGCGAAGCGCTCGAACGCCTCGGCTCCCACGCTCGTGCCCGTGGGGTTGTTGGGATTGCACACGATCACGATCCGCGTGCGCGGGGTCACCGCAGCCGCCATGGCGTCGAGGTCGTGCACCATCTCCGCATCGAGCGGCACCCTCAGCGACGTCGCGCCCATGCCCTGCACCACGATCGGGTACATGGCGAAGGACGGCCACGCGTAGACGACCTCGTCTCCCGGACCCAGGAAGGCCTTGGCCAGCAGCTCCAGCAGCTCGTCGCAGCCGCAGCCGAAGACCAGCTGGTCGGGACCCACCTCCAGGCGCTGGGCCAGGCTGGAGCGCAGCTCGAAGCTCGCGCCGTCCGGGTAGCGGTGCACCGAATCCAGCGCCTCGCGCAGGGCTGCCACCGCCCGCGGCGAGGGGCCGCAGGGACTCTCGTTCGAGGCCAGCTTCACCGAGTCCTGGATCCCGAGCTCGCGCTCGAGCGCTTCGATCGGCTTGCCCGGCTGGTAGGGCTCCAACGCCGCGATGTGCGGCTTCACGCGCTTCGCCAGGCTCACGGCGCCTCCTCGCCGGCCTCGGGGCCCGGTCGCCCGGTCGCGCGGGCGAAGGAGCCCACCACCCGGTGCGAGAAGGCGCGCTCGGCGGCTTCGCCGAGGGCGCGGGCCACGGCCGCGTCGCGGCAGTGCCCCTCCATGTCCACGAAGAAGAGGTACTCCCAGGGCTTCCCCTTGATCGGGCGGATGTGGATGGCGGTCAGGTTGACGCTGTGGCGGGCGAAGGGCTCGAGCAGTCGGTAGAGCGCCCCGGCCTCGTCCTTGCGCGCCGTGAAGACCGCGGAGGTGAGGTCGTTCCCGCTGGGCGCCCCGAGCTCGTGCCCCAGCACCAGGAAGCGGGTCGTGTTGTCGCGCTGGTCCTCGATGCTCTCTTCCACCGTGGACAGGTCGTAGACCTCGCCGGCCAGGACGCTGGCGATCGCGGCCACGCTCGGGTCCTCGCTGGCCAACAACGCCGCCGCCGTGGTGCTCGCGGTCTCGATGCGCTCGATCCCCGGCAGCTCGCGGTCGAGCCACTCCCGGCACTGGGCCAGGGGCTGCGGATGGGAGGCGATCCGACGCACGTCCTCGCGTCGGCCGCTCCGGGACAGCAGCTGGTGCGACACGCGCAACACGATCTCGCCGCAGGCCACGAGCTCCGTCGACGCCATGCGGTCCAGCGTCTCGGTCACCACCCCCTCGGTGGTGTTCTCCACGGGCACCACGCCGAAGCTGGCGCGCTCGCGCTCGACGCTGGAAACGATGTCGGCGATGGTCGCCACGGGCGTGAAGTCCGCCTGGGCCCCGAAGCGCGCCCGGGCCGCCTGATGGCAGAAGGTTCCCTCGGGCCCGAGGCACGCCACCCTCACCGGCGCTTCGAGGGAGCGGGTGGCCGAGATGATCTCGCGGAACACCGGCGCCAGTGCGGCGTCGGGGAACGGGCCCGGATTCCCCTCGGCCAGCCGGCGCACGATCGCGCGCTCGCGCGAGGGGTCGTAGACCGGCGTGCCCTCGCCCGCCTTGATGTGGCCGACCTCCTGCACCAGACGCGCGCGCTCGTTCAGCTGCGCGAGGATCACGCGATCGACGGCGTCGATGGCCTCGCGCAGACGAGCCAGGGCCGTGCGGCCGGCGTCACCGGCCGCCACCGACGCTCCGCTCGGCTGACGGTGCTCACTCATCGATCACCCCGGGCTCCGGTCCGACGGAAGCTCGGCCGCTGCCCACGAGGACGGGCGCACAGCGGCGAATTTCCCCGCTAACCCCCTGAAAAGACTGGCGCAATATATCCGAGCCCCCGGCCCGGTGCAATCGCTTCTCCAGCAGATTGTGTCGCAGTGGCAAGGGGTTATCCGGCTCCGGCAACTGCATGGGATGAAACACTGAGGGCCATCCGATACGTCGCTTCAAGTATCTGGTTTTCTTGACTTTTTTGTTCCTCTGGCGTTCAAGTCGAGCCGCCGTCTGGCCGAAACGGGTTACGGGCGCCCGCGGCTGGTGCCCGGAGGCCTCCCCCCCATGCCGTTACGGCACAGCCCTGCGCCCGAACGGCCTCTGCGCCGACTCCCCGCCAAGGTCGCGGTCTTCGTCCTGCTGGCCCTGGCGGTGCGGGCCGGCGTCGTGGGTTGGGGAAGCCTCGACCAGACGCGGGGATTCTTCCGGGACGTGGTCGAGGAGGCCCTGGCCGGGAGCCTGGCGCGAACCGCGGAGCGCCTGGACGCCGGGCTTGCGGCCGCCCTGCGCGAGGTGGAGCAGTCGGCGGCGGATCCGATCCTGCGCGCGGTGGCCGGCCGCGATGCCGCCGGGCGCGCCGTGCCCCGCAGCGCGCTCCACACCGCCTTGGCGCGGGCCGGCGGGGAGGGCGGCAGCCTGGACGCGCTCTGGCTCGTCGGACCCGACGGGGCGGTGCGCGCCAGCCACGGCCCGCCGCCCTACCCGCGCGAGTTCGGGCGCGGATTGCTGGCGCCGGGCCTGCACGCGGTGCGCCACGACGGACGCAGCCACGCGCTGGCGGTGGCGCCCGTCGCACGCTCCGACGACGGCGTCGGCGCCTGGCTCGTGGGTCGCATCGACGAGCGGGTCTTCCTGCGCGCGCTCCCGCCCGACTCGCTTCCGGGCGTCGGCCGCGGCTACGTGCTCGACGCCGACGGGGTCATCCTCTTCGCGGGCGCCACGGAGCCCGCAACCGACGCGTCCCTGCCCCTGGAATCGCTCCCGGGAGCCGGGCCCTTCGAGTACCGCGCCGCGGACGGCAGCGCCCGACTCGCCTCGCTGCAGCCGCTGGGGCACCTCGGCTGGCACGTGGCCGTGGTCGCGCAGCTCGACCGAGGCTTCCAGCCCGTGCTCCCCGTGCTCTGGCGGATCCTTCTGCTCGACAGCGTGATCGTGCTGCTGCTGGCGGCGCTCGCCTACCGGCTCACCGACCGGATCGTGCGCCCCGTGTGGTCGCTCTGGCACGGGGCGCGGCGCATTGCCGACGGCGACCGCGCGGTCGAGGTGCCCGAGCCACCCGGCCACGACGAGATCGGCGAGCTCACGCGCACCTTCAACGCCATGGCGCGCACCCTGAGCGACGATCAGGTGGAGATCGAAGCCGCCCAGCGCCAGCTCCGCACGCAGAACCAGGCCCTGCAGGCGGCGAACGAGGTGCTGGCCCAGCTCTCCATCACTGACGGGCTCACCAAGCTCCACAACCACCGCTTCTTCCAGGACCACCTGACCCGCGAGCTGAAGCGGGTCGGCCGCAGCGGCGAGCCGCTGGCGATGCTCCTGATCGACATCGACGACTTCAAGCGTCTGAACGACCGCTACGGCCACAGCACCGGCGACGCGATCCTGGTGCGGCTCGGCCAGGTCATGAACGCCAACGTGCGCGAGAACGACCTGCTGGCCCGCTACGGAGGCGAGGAGTTCGTGGTGCTGGCCTCGACGGACCTGGAAGGCGCGATCGCACTGGCCGAGAAGCTGCGTCTGGCCGTCCTCGAGACGCCGATCCTGGTCGACGAGGCCCTGCGGCTCACGCACGTGAGCATCTCGATCGGCGTCGCCCTCTACCGCGGGGATCGCAAGGCCTTCTTCCTGGCGACCGACCGCGCGCTCTACCGCGCGAAGGCCGAAGGCAAGAACTGCGTGGTGGCGGACGGAGAGTCCGACCAGCCCGACGGCCTCGCTATGCTTCCGGGGTGACCCGGGTGATCGGACTCACCGGCGGCATCGGCTCCGGCAAGAGCAGCGTGGCCACCGTGCTGGCGGAGCTCGGGGCGGTGGTGATCGACGCCGACGCGATCGTCCACGAGCTCCAGGCCCCGGGTGCGCCCATGCTGGACGCCCTGGCCGAAGCCTTCGGCCCGGAGATCCTGGACGCCGCCGGCGCGCTCGACCGCAAGGCCCTGGCCGACCGCGTGTTCGACGACGCGGAGGCGAGGGCTCGCCTCGGCGCCATCGTGCACCCGCCCACCGGGGTCGAGATGGCCCGACGGCTGGAGGCTGCGCGGGCCGCGGGCGCACCCGTGGTGGTGCTGGACATCCCGCTGCTGCTGGAGGGCCGCGCCCGGGGCGGCGGCGGCTTCGGCCTGGACGCGATCGTTCTGGTGTGGGTGCCGGAGGACGTCCAGCTGGCTCGCGCCGTGGCCCGGGACGCTGCCAGCCCGGACGAGATCCGCGCACGCATCCGGGCCCAGATGCCGCTCGACGAGAAGCGCGCGTTGGCCGACCGCGTGATCGACAACTCGGGCACGCCCGAGGAGACCCGACGCCAGGTCGAGGCCCTCTACCGCGAACTCGCCGACGAGGACGCCGCCTAGGCGTTCGCCGGGCCCTCCGCCGCGCCGCGGCCCGAGACGACAGAATCGCGATTTGATAAGTTGTCTTGACAATTTATCAAGATCGGTCAAGATTCGGTCCGAGCCCCGCCATGGCGTACGCCCTGAATCCCGACTCGCCCCTGCCCCTCTACCACCAGCTCGCAGACTTCCTGCAGCGGCGCATCCGCTCGGGCGACTACCCCTCGGGGACCCGCATCCCCTCCGAGCCCGAGCTGGCGCGGACCTTCGGGATCGGCCGGCCCACGGTGCGCCAGGCCACCGACCTGCTCGTGCGGCGGCGCTGCCTGGAGCGGCGGCGCGGCTCCGGGACCTACGTGGTGGAGCCGCCCGAGCGCGTGGACCTCTTCTCCCTCGCGGGAACGCTGGCCTCCTTCGAGGAGGGGGGCGTGCCGGTGCGCAGCGCGCTGGTGCAGCGCACGCGCCTCGTGCACGTGGAGCCCGACCCGGAGAACCCCTTTTCGGGTCGGGAGGCCTGGTTCCTGGCGCGGCTCTCGCGCGTGTCCGGCGAGCCCGTCCTGCTCGAGGACCTCTACCTCGACCGCGAGCGCTTCCCCGACCTCGACCGCCACTCGCTCGCCGGGGGCTCGCTCTCGGGACTCGTCGCCGACCAGTACCACCTGCGTCCGGCGTCGGCGGACCAGAACTTCCGGGTGGCGCGCGCGGAGGGGCGTCGCGCCGAGCAGCTCGACCTGGCGAACGGGGCGCCGTTGCTGCTGGTGAAGCGCACGCTCCACTTCCCGGGCGCGCCGCAGGCCATCTACGCGGAGCTCGCCTGCCGGACGGACCGGCTGGTGTTCTCCCAGACCCTCGGAGGCTCCTGATGCGCGAGCGCGGCTACTACGGCGACTTCGGCGGTGCCTACATCCCCGAGATCCTCGTACCCACCTTCGACGAGCTGACCGAGGCGTTCGCCGCAGCGCAGGCCGACCCGGACTTCCTCCGGGAGTACGAGGCGCTGATGGCCAACTACTCGGGGCGCCCCACGCCGCTCACCTACGCAGAGAACCTGACGCGGCACTTCGGGGGCGCTCGGATCTACGTCAAGCGCGAAGACCTGAACCACACCGGCGCCCACAAGGCCAACAACGTCATGGGCCAGGGGCTCCTGGTGAAGCGCATGGGGAAGCAGCGGGTGATCGCGGAGACCGGCGCGGGGCAGCACGGCGTGGCCACGGCCACCATGGCCGCGCGCTTCGGATTGGAGTGCACCGTCTACATGGGCGAGGTGGACGTGGCGCGCCAGCGCCCGAACGTCTTCTGGATGGAGCAGCTCGGGGCCGAGGTGGTGCCCGTGACCGACGGCACCCGCATCCTGAAGGACGCGATCAACGAGGCGTTCCGCGACTGGGTGACGAACATGGACACCACCCACTACGTCCTCGGCACGGCCTGCGGGCCTCACCCCTTCCCCGCCATGGTCACCTGGTTCCAGTCGATCGTCGGGAGGGAGGCGCGACGCCAGGTGCTCGAGGAGGCCGGCCGCCTGCCGAAGCGGATCTACGCCTGCGTGGGCGGCGGATCGAACGCCCTCGGCATCTTCAGCGCCTTCCTGGAGGACGCCGGGGTCGAGCTCGTGGGCGTGGAGGCGGGCGGCCACGGCCTCGAGACCGGCGAGCACGCCGCACGGCTGGCCTCGGACGACGCGTCGGTGGGCGTGGCCCAGGGCTACAAGACCTTCTTCCTGCAGGACGCGGACGGGCAGATGCGCGAGACGCACAGCGTGGCCGCCGGCCTCGACTACGTGGGGGTCTCGCCCATCCTCTCCCACCTGCGCGAGACGGGGCGCGTGCGCTTCGAGGCGGCCACCGACAAGCAGGTGGTCGACGCCATGACGCTCACCCTGCGCAAGGAGGGGCTCATCCCGGCGCTCGAGTCCGCGCACGCCTTCGTGCGCGCGTTCGAGGAGGCGCCGACGCTCTCTTCCGACGATGTGATCGTGATCAATCAGTCCGGGCGGGGCGACAAGGACATCTTCACCGTGGCGGATGCACTCGACGACCCCGGCTGGCGCGAGTTCGTGCGCCAGAAGGCGGCGGAGTACGACGATGCTTGAGGAACACCTGCGCGAGCGCCTGCGTGAGCGCGACATCCTGCTCATGACCCACATCGTCCTGGGCTATCCGAGCTTCGACGACTCGCTCCGCGTGGTGGAGGCCATGGTGGAGGCCGGCGTGGATCTGATGGAGCTCCAGATCCCCTTCTCCGAGCCGATCGCCGACGGTCCCGTGATCCTGCGGGCGAACCAGGAGTCGTTGCACGCGGGCTCGCGGGTGGAGCGCTGTCTGCGCTTCGCGGAGGACGTGGCCGGCCGCTTCGATATCCCGTTCGTGCTGATGAGCTACTACAACGTCCTCTTCCGCCGCGGCGTCGACGAGTTCGTCGGTCGGATGGCCGCGGCGGGGCTGCGGGGCGCGATCGTGCCGGACCTCCCGCCCGAGGAGGGCGCGGGCTACCTGGAGGCCATGGCGAAGTCGGGCCTGGACCCGATCTTCATCTTCTCGCCGCGCACCTCCGACGCGCGCATGGCGGAGATCGCCAGACACGCCCGCGGCTTCGTCTACTGCGTGGCGCGCAAGGGCGTGACCGGCGCGGAGACCGACTTCTCGGCCGAGCTCGATGCCTACCTGGCGCGCTGCCGCGCAGCCACGTCCTTGCCGCTCGCGCTCGGGTTCGGCGTGAAGGACCAACGGGACGTGGACGCCCTGCGCGGGAAGGCCGACATCGCCGTGGTCGGGACGCAGACGATCCGCGTAATGGAGGAGCGGGGCGTGGAGGCGGTGGCTGACTTCGTGGCGGGCCTGCGGGGCGGACTCGAGGCGCAGGCCACGTAGCGGCGGCCCGCGCGTCCACCTCGCCCTTCACTCCGGGCTCTCCTCCGCCTGGCGCACGGCCTCGATGAAGGCCTTGATCCGGGCAGGATCCTTGCGGTAGCCGTCACCCTCGACCCCGGTGGCGACGTCCACGCCCCACGGCAGCAGGTCGCCCAGGTCCGCGATGGCGGAGCCCACGTTGTCCGCGTGAAGGCCTCCGGCCAGGATCACGTCGTAGCCGTCGCCGATCAGATCGGCCGCCTGGCTCCAGGGCCACGCCTTGCCGCGGCCCCCGCCCTCCGTCGGGTGATCCAGCAGCAGGATGCTGCCCGGAAACTGCTCGGCCGTCTCGCGGTCCGCGCCGCGCAGGGCCTTGATGACCGGCAGGTCGAGCGCCTCCACGTCCTCGGGATCCTCCTGGCCGTGGAGCTGCACACGCTCCACGTCGATGCGACGCAGCACGCGCTGGATCTCCTGGAGGGACGCGTCCCGGAAGACCGCCACGCGCTCGATCTGGCCCTCCACCCGTTGCGCTACGGCCTCGGCGTCGCGGAGCTCCAGGCAACGGGGCGAGTCCGGCACGAAGTTCAGTCCGACCAGATCCGCGCCCGCGTCCACCGCCGCGGCCGCGTCGTCAGAATGCCTCACACCACAGATCTTGATCCGCACGCTGCCGCTCACGGGTTCCCTCGCAGTCGTCGCAAGGCCGCGCCTACGTCCGCGGCCCGCATCAGCGACTCGCCCACCAGCACGGCGTGGGCTCCGGCCGCCTCCAGCCGGGCCACGTCCGCCGCCTCGAAGATGCCGCTCTCCGCGACGACGACCACCCCCTCCGGCACCCGCCCGGCCAGGCGCTCGCTCGTGGCCAGGTCCACCTGGAAGCTGCGCAGGTCCCGGTTGTTGATGCCCACCAGGTCCGCACCGGCGGCCAGGGCCACCTCGAGCTCGCCCTCGTCGTGCACCTCCACCAGCGCGTCCAGCCCGCGCTCCGCCGCGCGCCCTCGGAGCCGGGCCAGGAAGTCCGGCGTCAGCGCCGCCACGATCAGGAGCACGGCGTCGGCGCCCGCCACCCGGGCCTCGTCGATCTGGTAGGAGTCGATCAGGAAGTCCTTGCGCAGCAGCGGCAGCTCCACCGCGGCGCGGACGGCGCCCAGGTCCGCCAGGCTGCCGCCGAAATAGGGCCCGTCGGTCAGCACCGAGATCGCCGCGGCGCCAGCCTGGGCGTAGTCCTTGGCGCAGGCCACGGGATCGAAGTCCGGCCGGATCACGCCCTTGCTCGGCGAGCGGCGCTTCAGCTCCGCGATCACGCGCGGGCGCGGCCCGTCGCGCAACGCCGCGCGCAGGCCGCGCGGTGCGTACGCCGCGGCCTCCGCCTGGGCGGCGAGATCCTCCGGGGCGAGGCACTCCCGCGCCGCGTCCAGGTCTCGCCGCTTCCGGGCGAGGATCTCGTCCAGGATCGTCACGTCCCCGCCTCCGCCTCGGCGCTCGCCCGCACCAGCGCCGCGAGCCGCTCGCGCGCCGCGCCCGAATCGAGGCTCTCGCGTGCGGCCTCGACGCCCTCCGCCCAGTCCGCGCCGCGGCCCGCGACCCACAAGGCGGCGCCGGCGTTGGCCAGCACCAGGTCCCGGGGCGCGCCGGGCTCTCCCGCCAGCACCCGGCTCAAGAGGTCGGCGTTCTCCGCGGGCGTGCCGCCCCGCAGCGCATCGGCGCGGGCCCGGGCCATCCCGAGGGCAGCCGGATCCAGGGTGAGCGACACGACGGCGGCTCCGTCCCAGAGCGCAGCCGCCGTGGGCCCGGTGGTGGTGATCTCGTCCAGGCCGTCACTGCCGTGCACCACCAGCGCGCACTCGGCGCCGAGCTCGCCCAGGGCCGCGGCCAGCGGCTCCACCAGCTCCGGCGCGTAGACGCCCACCAGCTGGCGTCGGACCCCCACCGGGTTCAACAGGGGTCCCAGGCAGTTCATGAGCGTGCGGATCCCCAGCTCCTCCCGCACCGGCGCCACGTGGCGCATGGCGGGATGGGCCCGGCGCGCGAAGAAGAAGGCGATCCCGACCTCCGCCAGGATGCGGGAGGCCGCGGCCAGCGGCAGGTCCACGCGCACCCCCAGGGCCTCGAGCACGTCGGCGCTGCCCGCACGGCTCGAGGCCGCGCGGTTGCCGTGCTTGGCCACCGGCACGCCCGCCCCCGCCACCACGAACGCCGCTGCGGTGGAGACGTTGAAGGTGCCGGACCCGTCGCCGCCGGTTCCGCAGGTGTCGACGGCGCCAGCCGGCGCCGCGGGAGCGCGCTCCGCCCGGGCGCGCAGTGCGCGCGCCACCGCCACGATCTCGCGCACCGTCTCGCCGCGGGTGCGCAGGGCCACCAGCAGGCTCGCGATCTGGACCGGACTGGCCTTGCCATCGGCGATCTCGCCGAAGGCCTCCTCCAGCAGGCGGGGCTCCACCTCGCGACCCGCGGCCGCGACCGCGACGGCCTCCGACACCTTCACGCGCAGCGCTCCAGGAAGTTGGCCAGCAGCGGCTTGCCCACCTCGGTCAGAATCGACTCCGGGTGGAACTGCACGCCCTCGACCGGAAGCGAGCAGTGACGCACGCCCATGATCTCGCCGTCCGACGAGCGCGCCGTCACCCGGAGCACGTCCGGGCAGCTCGCCTCCTCGATCACGAGCGAGTGGTAGCGCGTGGCCTCGAAGGGCGAGGGGAGTCCGCGGAAGACGCCGTCGCCGTCGTGCTCGATGGGCGAGGTCTTGCCGTGCATCAGGTTCCTGGCCCGCACGATCCGCCCACCGAAGGCGGTCCCGATGGCCTGGTGCCCCAGGCAGACCCCGAGCACGGGCACCCCGGCCTCGGCAAACGCGATTACCGCCGCCTCGGAGACCCCCGCGTCGTCGGGATCCCCGGGGCCCGGCGAGATCAGGAGGCCGGCCGGACGACGCTCCACCAGCTCCGCGGCCTCAGCCACGTCGTTGCGCAAGACGTCCACGTCCGCACCGAGCTCACCCAGGTACTGGACGAGGTTGTACGTGAAGGAATCGTAGTTATCGATCATCAGCAGCTTCACCGCCGCACCCGTCCTACTCCACGCCTTCGCGGGCCAGGTCGATGGCCTGCACCAGGGCGCGCGCCTTGCTCTGGCACTCGAGGTGCTCGAACTCGGGGTCGGAGTCCGCCACGATCCCTGCGCCGGCCTGCACGAAGATCGACTCCTCGCTGGCCACGATCGTGCGGATGGTGATGGCCGTGTCCATGTTGCCCGAGTAGTCCACGTAGCCGACGCAGCCGCCGTACGGACCGCGGCGCACGTTCTCCAGCTCCTCGATGATCTCCATCGCGCGCACCTTGGGCGCCCCGGAGAGGGTGCCGGCCGGGAAGGTGGCCCGCAGCAGGTCGAGCCAGTCGCACTCCGGCCGCAGCCGGCCCTGCACGTTCGAGACCAGGTGCATGACGTGGGAGTAGCGCTCCACCACCCCGAACTCGTTCACGTCCACCGAGCCGATCTCCGCCACGCGGCCGACGTCGTTGCGACCCAGGTCGACCAGCATCACGTGCTCCGCGCGCTCCTTCGGATCCTCGATCATCTCGCGCTCGAGCGCCGCGTCCTGCTCGGGGGTGTCGCCCCGCCGCCGGGTCCCGGCGATCGGGCGCAGGTCGATGCGGCCGTGGTCGAGGCGCACGTGCACCTCCGGAGACGCGCCGATCAGCACGGGACCCTCGCAGCGCAGGAAGAACAGGTAGGGGCTCGGGTTGATGGCGCGCAGCTGGCGGTAGATCGTGAAGGGATCCACCTGGAGCGGCAGCCGCATCTGCTGGGACAGCACCACCTGGAAGACGTCGCCCGCCTCGATGTACTCCTTGGCCCGCTTCACCATCTCGTGATACTGCTCGCGGGTCACGCTGTGATGGACGTCCATCGGAGCCCGCAGCGGCGGCCGCGCGGGCTCTTCGGGCAGGGGCTTCCGCAGCCGGCGCACCACGTCTTCGAGGATCCCGGCCGTCTCGCGATGGAGCGCCGCCGGGTCGTCCCCCTCGCGCACCTCGACCATGCGCACGAGCTGCGCCGTGTGGCGCACCCGGTCATGGACGATGACCACGTCGGGAATCACGAACCACAGGTCGGGCAGCCCCACCTGGTCCGGGTTCTCGTCGGGGATGCGCTCCACGAACCGCACCCACTCGTATCCCACCATGCCGACGGCGCCGCCCATGAATCGCGGCAGGTCCACGCCTTCCGGCAAGAGCGGACGGCTGCGGGCAAGCCGCTCGCGCAGGCCGACCAGGGGATCGCCGGTCACCGTCTCGCGGCGGACCTCGTCCCCCTCGCTCCACTCCACCTCGCGGCCGCGGGCGCGAAAGATGGCCCGCGCCCCGACGCCGATGAAGCTGTAGCGGCCCCACTTCTCGCCGCCCTCCACCGACTCCAGCAGGAAGCTGCTGCGCCCGTCGTCGACCTTCCGGAACAGCGACAGGGGGGTGTCCAGGTCCGCCAGGATCTCGCGCATCACGGGCACGAGGCTCCCGGGACGGGCGAGTCGTTCGAACGCATCCTGTGCGGGACGGAGCACGCTGGCCTCGTCGGGGCCCCGCGGCCCCTGGGTAATTCAAGTGGAATTCCGGGATCTTGCGCGGAGTGAATCAAAGGGCCGCGGCGGAGTCAAGCCGCGCGGCGCCCCTTCGCCGGACGCGGCTCGGCTAGCGGCCCGAGCCCAGCACGCCCAAGGCGCCGCCCCGGAAGGGGCGGACCGTGTCGTCGCCGAGCCCGATCAGCGTGTAGCGCAACCCGAACTGGATCCCGGTATTGCGGTCGTTCTCCAACAGGAACTGGATGGCCCAGCAGCGGCACCTGGAGATGAACTCCACCCCGCCCTGGTTGGTCAGGAAGATGCTCTGCTCGAGGTCGTAGATCCCGTCGTAGAGCACCGCCCAGTGCCGGGTGACGGCCCAGCGCAGGCCGACTTCGATCTGGTTGATGGTGTTGACGTCGCCGTCGAACTCCTCGAAGCGATCGTCGCGGCCGCTGAAGTCCTCGAAGAACTGGGGCACGTCCTGGAGGAAGCGGTAGCGGATCGACACGTCGTGGCCCGACTCGTGGCTCCAGCTGGCGTCCAAGAGCCCCTCGGCGAGCTGGCTGTTCTCGATGTCCCAGCTCACGTTCAACCGGGTGCGGACCCGGCCCCACGGAAAGAGGGTCCCGTCGACCACGAACCAGCCCCACTCCGAGTCGGACGTGCGGTACTCGACCGACGCGCTGACGTCGCCGAAGAGGCGGGTCGGCACCCAGAGGAACCCCTCCTCCGGCTCCTCGCCGGCTGCCGCATGCTCGGGCTCCGGCTCCAGGGTGTAGAAACGGTTCGAAACCCCGAGGACCGCCCCGTTGATCTGGCGGACCCGATCCGCCGGGTCCCGCAGCACGTTGTCCAGGCTGAGCTGGCGGATGCGCCGCTGGGGCACCGCGGTCTCCGGCAGGAAGATCGGCGTGAGGGTGTCCGAGGAGAGGTCCAGCACGGAGAAGAAGCTGAACTTGGGCTCGAGCACGTGCTCCAGCGTGCCCTGCTCGAAGGGCAAGTTGATGCGCTTGGTGAGCCGCGTGCGCAGATCGATCTTGCTCATGAGCAGGCTGCGCTGGCTGAAGCCCAGGTTGTCGCTCTGGTAGAAGGTCCCGTGGTAGCCCACCTCGGGATACACCTCGAGACCCCCGAACAGGCGGAAGGGCGCCGCGATGCGGGGGTTCACCAGCAGCCGGTGCCCCTTGTCGGCGATGGGCTCGCCTTCGTCGAAGCGCGCGTTCCGCTCCGGTCCCGGCGGGAAGTTGTCCACGTTCTGGTCGGGATTGAAGAGGTCCGCCAGCTCCATGGGATCGATGTCGGGACTCTCCGCCAGGATGTCCGCGGCGGTGATGGTGGTGCCGTCCGGGAAGATGATCGATCCGTCGGTCACGCCCCCGAGGGTGACCAGGCCGCCCTGCTGGTTGCGCTCCACGCCGTCCGGGAGGGCGTCGATTCCGGTGTCGAGGAAGACGCCGTCCACGTCCACCGCGGTCGGATACAGCTCACGCGGATCGGTCTGGCGCCAGTAGTGGGTGTAGTCGAGGTCGAAGGACGTCACGAGGCGGTCCCACCACGGGAAGGGAGCCGCGGCCTGGGTGAGGTGGACCTCTGGCAGCCGCTGCATCAGGAACTCGTCGCGGTCCTCGTTGTCCGGGCTCTGGAGGTCGTCGGCCCAGCGCACCGCCGTGAAGGCGCCGAGCGAGCCGTACTCGCCGAAGTGCTTCGTCAACGAGGCCAGGGACTCGATCCAACGGTCGCGCCGGAAGCTGCGGAATTCCTGGATGTCGAACGGGTACTGGTTGTCGGACACGATGGCGCCCAGGGCCCGGAACTTCAGGTCCCACCAGGGCAGGGTCTGCTTGTGCTCGAAGGCGATGCCCCCGCGTAAGGAGTCGAAGGGGGTCGCGACCGAGTCGGGATTCTCGATGTCCTGGTCGTCGGGAATCATCGAGCCGAAGATGGTGCCGCTCCCGTCCTCGCCGATCAGGTACTCGGTCAGTCCCTTCAGGATGAATCCGCGCTTGCCGGACCAGGTGGGCTCCAGGATCACGTTCACATCCTCCCGCGGCGCCCAGAAGAGGGGCACGCCGAGCTCGGCTCCCGAACGTTGTCCGGCCGAGAAGGTCGGGAAGAGGAACCCGCTCTGGCGCTGGTTCTTCACCGGCCACACGAACCAGGGGAGCCAGAGCACCGGTACCCCGAGGATCTTCACCTTGCTGTTCTTGGTGACCGCGTAGCCCCCCACCTCGACGTTCGCCGTCGCGGCCTCGATGGCCCAGGGGTCCCGGCCTTCGTCCGGGCAGCGGCAGGTGGTGAAGAGCCCGTCCTCGAAGACGTAGGTCTGCTCCGCGGTCTTGCGGATCTCCTCCCCCTCCATTCGGAAGCCGGTGTCGTTGTTCGTGATGACACCGTCGAACACCACACCTTGGAGGGTGTCGATGTTGAACTGCAGGAAGTCGGCGTAGAGGAGGTCCGGCCCGTCCTCCAGCACCACGTTCCCGCTGGCCAGACCGTGGCGGGTGGCGTTCTGGAACACCACCCAGTCGGCCTTCAAGACCCGCTCTTCCTGGCGGATCACCACGTTGCCGCGGGCCACGTAGACGTTCCGGGCCTGCTCGAACTCCACCGCGTCGGCGGTGATGTCGAGCGCGCCGCCCCCGGCATCGAGCCCGCCTAGGGGCTGGGCGCGCACGGCGCCGGCGGCGAGCGCCACGAACGCCGCCAAGGCGAGTGCGACGAACGCCCGACGCGCGGAAGCAGCCGAATGAAGTCGAGAGCCCGGCAGTTTGCGCCCCCCCGCGCAGCCGGTGGAACGCTATCAAACCCGTCGCTGGGGGGTCAAACCCGCGGGACGATTTCAGTCCGCGCCGTGGTCCAGGACGGCCGCGACGGCCTCCAGGTCGTCCACCTCGAGGGCGTCGTCCGCGAGCCGCAGGACCTTCTCGTCGAACAGCTGCTGCAGGGCGCGGTGCGCCTCGCGCATGGACAGACCGGACTCGTCGGACAGCGCGCGCAGGCTGGTCTCGATGTGGGCTCCCCCGCCTCGCGGCTCGGCCAGGCGCAGCAGTACCCGCACCATGGGCGGCAGCAGGTCGTCGCTGCCGAGGGCCGCCAGGCGCTTCTCCAGGTCGATCACGCGACCGGCGAGACGCTGGATCATGCGGATGGCGACCTCGGGTCGCTGGACACACATGTCCTCGAGGGTGCGCCCATCCACCTCGACCAGGCGCAGGCTCGTCCCGGCCGTGGCGCGGATGCGGCGCTCTCCGCCCAGGACCACGCTCATCTCGCCGAAGAACTCACCGGGGCCGAGGCGCCCCACCAGCCGGCGTCCGGAGGCAGTCCCCCGGGTCAGCTCCACCTCGCCGCTCTGGATGACGTACAAGAGCTCCCCGCCGTCCCCTTCGTCGAAGACGATCTCGCCAGCGTCGAAGCTCCGCTCGTGAGAGCGGCGCACCTCGAACTGGGTATCGGCGGGCTGGCTGCTCACAGCGCCTCCAGAGGGCTCCGGAGACGCTTTCGACCGATTCTGCCGCTCGCTTTAGGCGGCTCTCAGGCGGGCTCGTCGGCCGCGGGCACCGGGTCTCCCCGCAAGTCGGCGATCGCCTCCCGCAGCTCCGGCGCCTCGATCAGGCCCACGTGGATCTGCTCGATCCCGCCGTCGGGTCCCACCAGGATCAGCGCCGGAAAGCCCGGCGCCCCGAACTGGCGGGCCAGCTTCTCGCTGCCCAGCAGGATCGGGTAGCTGGCGCCGTGCTTCTCGACATAGGCGCGCACGACGTCCGGACCCTCGGTGTCCACGGACACACCGAGGATCTCGACCCCCGCCGTGCGCTCCGCCTCGTAGACCTCGTTCAGGACCGGGATCTGGAACTCGCAGGGCGGACACCAGGTGGCCCAGAAGTCGATCACCACCACCTGGCCGCGCAGGGCGGACAGCTCCACCGTGTTGCCGTCCAGGTCGGAAAGGCTGAAGTCCGGGGCCGGGTTCGCCGCCGCGGCCTCCTCGCCGACCGGCGCCGCCCCCTCGCCGCCGGCGCCGCACGCGAGCACCAGGGCCAGGCCCAGGGTCCACAGCGGTCGGGGTGCACGAATCACGCGGGTCCTCCGAGCGCTCCTAGAGGAGCGTCTGCTCGAGTGTCGTCACGAGCCGGTTCAGGAACACGAAGTAGCTGTTGAAGCGCGTGAGCTGGTCGGTCATGACCAGCACGCCGATGGCCACCAGCAGCGTGCCCGACGCGACCTCGAGCTTTCGGAAGTGGTGCTTCATGTGCTGGAAGACGCGGAAGAAGGCCTCGATGCTCCAGCCCGTCAGCAGGAAGGGCACGGCGAGCCCGGCCGAGTAGACGGCCAGCATGCCGGCACCCTCGAGCGCCGTGTCGCGGGCCGCGGCCATGGTGAGGATGCCCGACAGGATCGGTCCCACGCACGGTGACCAGCCGAACGCGAAGGCGGCACCCACCAGGTAGGTGCCGAACAGGCTGCGCCGGCGGTACTCCAGCTGGACCCGCGTGTCGCGGTAGAAGACGTGGATCGGCAGCAGCCCGGCAATGTGGAGCCCCATCAGGATGATGACGGCACCGGCCAGCTGCGGGATGCCGATCACCAGGCCGAAGACCTCGACGTCCCAGGTACGCAGCACCCGACCGATCATCGTGGCCGAGGCGCCGAGCGCGATGAAGACCGTCGAGAAGCCCGCCACGAAGCCGAGGCACGCCGTCATGACCCGGCGGCGCAGGCCCTCCTGGCCCTCGGCGTCCTGCAGATCTTCGACCGAAAGCCCCGAAATCAGGGAGAGATACGCCGGCATGAGCGGCATCACGCAGGGAGACAGGAACGAGAGCATTCCCGCTCCGAACGCAGCCCAGACTCCGACGGACTCGAATCCGCTCATTGGCACCCGGTCCTAGGATCGCCCGACCGGGCCCGCGGTTCCAGCCCGCGGCCGCTCCCCGGGGGCGAACCCCGGGGACCCGACTAGAAGTCCGGCGGCGGCTCCCAGCTCTCCTGCTGCGTCTGTGCCTGGGCCTGGGACCGCGCGGCCTGGTTTTCGGGCGACCGGCCGATGAACGCCACTTCCTTCTCGCCGCGGATGTGGTCCGGCGTGATCATGTAGTCCCCGCGAACCGAGGCGTTGATGATCGGCCCGGTGACCTCGCCGTCGCCGCCCGACACCACGTACGCCAAGCCACCCACCACGAGCCCACCGGCCGCGTAGATCATCTTCACCGGCCCGTAGACCAGCGAGCCGAAGAACGAGCCCAGCCCGATGCCCGCCTCGCGGGCCGCGCTCTCGGCGTGCGCCGCAGGCGCCACAGACAAGAGCCCCGTCACCAGCGCCGCGAGGACCAGCCCTCGCAGCCTTCCCTGCATGCGATCTCTCATTGTGAACCTCTCTTGCGGCGCATCCAGCGCCGCGCCCCATGCCCCAGAGTGTGGGTTTCTCCGCGCGACCGGTCAAGACGCGGGGTCTCAGAAACGCCGGGCCGTGTCCAGCAGGATCGTGACCGGGCCGGCGTTCACGAGATCCACGTCCATGGACGCGCCGAAGCGACCCGTCACCACGCGCACGCCGAGAGCGCGTGCCTCGTCGGCCACGGCGTCGACCAGCACTTCCGCCGCCGCGCCCGGCGCCGCTTCGGTGAAGGCCGGTCGCCGGCCCTTGCGCGCGTCGCCGAGCAGCGTGAACTGCGACACCACGCCCAGGCTTCCGCCCGCCTCGAGAAGGGAGCGGTTCATGCGCCCTTCATCATCCGGGAGGATCCGCAGGTGGGCGAGCTTGTGCGCCAGCTCACGTGCCGCGTCCGGTCCGTCTTCGCGCGCCACGCCCACCAGGGCCAGGAGACCCGGACCCATCTCGGCCACGGTCTCGCCCTCGACCCGGACCGCCGCGCGGCGCACGCGCTGCACCACGGCGCGCACGGGTTAGGAGCCGGACCCAGGATGGGGTGCGCCGGCCCGGGCGCCGAGACGCCCCGCTGGCAAGGCGCGCGACCGAGCCATGGCCGTAGCCACGGCGCAGGGAGCGCAACGCAGCCAGCGGGGATGGATCGGCGTCCGGACGCTGTGCCCCATCCTGGGTCCGGCTCCTAAACGCGGTCCTGGTCCCAGAAGCGACCGCGGTAGGCCGCGCTGCCCTCGGTGCGCATCAGCACCAGCTGGCACAGGCGCACGCCCGGCACGAGCCCGAGCGGATGCCCGGCCAGGTTGCTCATCTCCAGGACCTGATGGCTCGAGACCCCCGGCTGCACGAAGGCAGAGGTCACGTGGATCATGAGACCCAGTCTCGCAAACCGGCTCCGGCCTTCGAGAAATCCGCACAGATCCTCCGGCAGGGTGATGCGCTCGTGGGTGATGCCGTGAATGGTCTCGCCGGGCCCCAGCTCGTAGCCGTTGCCCAGCGGGAGCAGGCGGGTGTGGTCCCGGTAGTCCACGTCCTCCTCGATCGGAATCACGCTCGCCCCGGGCTCCATCACCCGGATCTCGTTGCCCAGGCTGAGGTCGATCGAGGCGGGGCCCACCTGATCCGGCTGGAAGGGATCGATCGCCACCCGACCGGAGTCGAGCTCGGCGCGCAGGGCGTCGCGGGTCAGGACCGACATGCGGGGGATGATACGGTACGGGGATGCCGCACCCGTACTTCGATCTGCCGACCCCGATCCCGATCGGCCATCGCGGCGCCGCCGGCGAGGTGCCCGAGAACACGCTGGAGTCGTTCCGGCGCGCCGTGGACGTGGGCGTGGCGATCCTGGAGAGCGACGTTCACCTGAGCCGGGACGGCGAGGTCGTGATCCACCACGACGCGGACCTCGACCGCACGACCGACGGCTCGGGACCGCTGGCGGCCCGCAGCCTGGAGGAGCTGCGCCGCCTGGACGCGGGGCACGGCTTCACGCCCGACGGCGGGCGCTCGCACCCCTTCCGCGGCCAGGGGCTGCGAATCCCGAGCCTGACCGAGGCCCTCGAGGCCTTTCCCGACATGCGCTTCAACCTGGAGATCAAGGCGGCGACGCCAGGGCTGCTGGAGCGCACGCTCGAGCGGGTCGCCGACCGCGCCGAGCGCACGCTGCTGGCGGCCGCCGACGACCGGATCATGGCGGCGCTGCGCGATCACGTGGAGAAGACCGGCGTGCCGGTGGCGGTAGGCGCCTCGGCGGGCGACGTGCTCGGCTTCGTGCGCGCCGCGCTCGACGGCGTGCCGCCGCCGCCCGGCCCGATGGCGCTCCAGGTGCCGCCCGAGGTCGCGGGCCGCTCGCTGGTGACGCCCGAGTTCGTGGCCCACGCCCACGCCTACGGGCTGCACGTCCACGTCTGGACCATCAACGAGCCCGCCGAGATCGAGCGGCTCCTCGACCTCGGCGTGGACGGCGTGATGAGCGACTTCCCGGGCCGAGTGGTGGCCGCCCTGGACGCCCGCCGTGGAGCAGGCTGAGCCGTCCGGACTCCTCGCGGAGCAGCACGAGGCGATTGCCCGCGCAGCGCGTCTCGGTCCGGTGCTCGACCTGGCCTGCGGCCGGGGCCGCCATGCGCTGGCGCTGGCGGAGCGCGGGCTTCCGTGCGTCGCCATCGACCGCGATCCCGAGGCCCTGGCAGCGCTTTCCAGCGAGACGCGCCGGCGTGGCCTGCCCCTGGCGCCGGTGCGGGCAGACCTGGAAAGCGACCACGGAATCCCAGTGCGTGCGGGAAGTTGTGGCGTGATCCTCGTGTTCCGCTTCCTCTTTCGTCCCCTGGCCCCGGCCATCGTGGAGGCCCTCGCCCCGGGCGGACTCCTGCTCTACGAGACCTTCACGAGACATCAGAGAGAGCTCGCCTACGGCCCGAGAAATCCTGCGTTTCTACTCCGAGAGGGAGAGCTGAGGACGCTCTTCTCGGAGCTCGAGGAGATCTCCTATCGCGAGGGGCCGACGCCCGGGCCGCGCCCCCAACACCTGGCGCGCCTCGCGGCCCGCCGGCCCCGCTGAGCCCCCGGCCTCACGCGCCTTCGGAGAGCCGGGCCAGGGCCCAGCGCGCGTGCTCGGCCAGCAGCGGGTCGGCGCCCTCGGCGTGCCGGCGCACGAGCGGCGCCAGCCCGGGATCTCCGGAGTTGCCCGCCGCCACCAGCGCGTTGCGGAGGAGTCCGCGGTGCTTCGCGCGGCGCAGCGCCGTGCGCCGGGTCGCGGCGCGCCAGGCGTCCTCGTCCAGCCCGAGGAGCCACGCCAGGCTGGGCCGCCGCCATTCGGGACGCGGCTCGAGGCGCTCGCGCAGACCGAGCGGATCCGGGGGCAGCGCCCTCCCCCGCCGGCCGTTCCAGGGACAGACCTCCTGGCAGAGATCGCAGCCGAAGACCCGGTCGCCGTGGCCGGCGCGCAGCTCCTCGGGAATCGCGCCGCGCAGCTCGATCGTCGTGTAGGCGATGCAGCGGCGCGAATCGAGGACGTAGGGCGCGGGGAAGGCGTCGGTCGGACAGGCGTCGAGGCAAGCACGACAGGTGCCGCAGTGGTCGGCTGCGGGCCGATCCGCGGCGAGCTCGAGGTCCGTCAGCAGCGCGCCGAGAAACAGGTAGGAGCCGAGCTCGGGGTCGATCAGGCAGGTGTTCTTGCCCTGCCAGCCGAGGCCCGCCTGCGCCGCCCAGGCTCGCTCGAGCAAGGGGCCGGTATCCACGTACGCGCGGCTCGCCACGGGCCGGCCGGCCAGGGCCTCGAGCGCGTCTCCCAACGCCCGCAGTCGCTCGCCCAGGACCTCGTGGTAGTCGTCGCCGCCGGCGTAGCGCGACACGTCCCCGCTGGCCGCGGCGGCCGGCGCGCGCGACGCTGGCTCGTAGACCACGCCCACCGCCACCACGCTGCGCGCGCCCGGCAGGACGCGCCGCGGGTCGAGGCGCTCCTCGCGGCGGCGCTCCAGCCACGCCATCTCGCCCGCGTAGCCGCGCGCGAGCCACTCCCCCAGGCGCTCCGGCTGCGGCAGCGGCCCGGCACGCGCGACGCCCGCGCGATCGAAGCCCAGCGCGAGCGCGACCTCCTTCACGCGTTTGGCCAGGGCGAGCGGCGACTCGACGGCTTCGCCCATCACGGCGCCGGGGCGGCTTGCGGCACGCGGCCGAGCAGCCAGCCCACGCCGACCAGCGCGAGGCACCCGCCCACGTACACGGCGAGGCCGGCGCTCTCGTGCAAGGCGCTCGCGGTCGCGGCGGCGACGCCCATCCGGTCGGCCGCCACCGTGGTGAGCACCACCCGCAGCAGGTTGCCCAGCATCGCGATCGGCACCACCGAGGCCACGAGCACGGCCCGCCGCCAGGCTTCCCGCTCGCTGAAGCGGGCGAAGAGCACGCCCAGGGGCGCCAGGGTGACGATGGACGTCACCCCGCTGCAGGCCTCCGCCACGAAGAGCGACTCTCCGCCCGCCAGCTGGAGGATGTTGCCGTCGCGTACCACCTCGATGCCGACGGCCTGGAGGATCGTGACGGCGCCCGCGCTGACGAAGAGCTGGAGCCGCACGATCACGGGGGCGAGCCAGGCGTCGGGCACGGGCACGGCGAAGAGCAGGAACCCGATCGGGAAGGCCAGCGCGCGCAGACGGGTCGGCCCGCGCAGGAGCCAGACGCTCCCCGCCAGCGACGTCACCAGGGCGAGCCCCTGGAGCGAGACGTCGCCGAAGCCCAGGCCCGCGGCGTAGAGCGCCAGCCCGAGCCCCAGCAGGGCGGCGCCCCGGAAATCGCGCGCCGCCCGCAGCTGCGAGCGCGCGTCGCGCTCGAGCCAGGCCACGAAGCCGGAGACCAGCGGCACCAGGAAGCCGTGGGAGTAGTAGTCGCGCTCGAGCCACACGCCGGCCAGGGCGGCCACGGCTGGCCCGAACGCCACCACCACCAGAACCACCAGGCACCACTCCAGCGGACGCATGCCCCTATCTTCGGTCGCCGGGCTGCCGGGCGGAAGGGGCTCCGCGACATCCGGCTTTGATATCCTGGCTCCCGGCCCGAGCCGCTCTCCAGGAGGACCCCCCGTGGCGCGACTGCTGTTTCCCGAAGACTTCCACTGGGGCGCCGCCACGGCGTCGTACCAGATCGAAGGAGCCTGGAACGAAGACGGCAAGGGCGAGTCGATCTGGGATCGCTTCACCCACACGCCCGGCAACGTCCGGAACGGCGACACGGGCGACCGGGCCTGCGACTCCTACCATCGCTTCGACGAGGACGTGGCGCTGCTCCGCAACATGAACCTGCAGAGCTACCGCTTCTCGATCGCCTGGCCCCGGATCCAGCCGACCGGCAAGGGCGCCGCCAACGCCAAGGGACTCGACTACTACGGCCGGCTCGTCGACGCGCTGCTCGACGCCGGGATCCGCCCGTTCCCGACCCTCTACCACTGGGACCTGCCCCAGCCCCTGGAGGACGCCGGCGGCTGGCCCCATCGCGACCTTGCGGGACGCTTCGGCGACTACGCCGAGATCGTGACCCGGAGCCTCGGCGATCGCGTCAGCGACTGGATGATCCTGAACGAGCCCAACGTCTTCACCGCCTGCGGCTACCTGCTGGGCATCCACGCGCCCGGGCGCCGCAGCCTGTCCGATTTCCTGCGGGCGGTGCACACGGTGAACCTGGCCCACGGCGACGCCTTCCGCGCCATGAAGGCCGTCCGCAGCGACCTGCGCATCGGCACCGCCTTCAACTTCACCCCCTGCGAGCCCCACCGCGACAGCGACGCGGACGCCGAAGCGGCCGAGCGCTGGCACGCCTTCGTGAACGAGAGCTTCCTGCGACCCGCGCTGCGCGGCGCCTACCCCGGGTTCTTCCGGGATGGCTCCGCACCGCTCGAGGCGCTCGCTGTGGAGGAGGGCGACGCCGAGCGCATGCGCGCACCGCTGGACTTCGTGGGCGTGAACCTCTACACGCGCACGATCATCCAGGACGTCCCCGAAGACGACGGGCTCGGCGCGCGGCCGGCCCTGCCCTTCGGCGGCGACGAAGGCCCCAAAACGGACTTCGGCTGGGAGGTCTGGCCGGACGCGCTGCGCACGATGCTCGTGCGGATCAGCAGCGACTACGAGCGGCCCGAGATCGAGATCACCGAGAACGGCTGCTCCTACGGGGATCGACCCGGACCGGACGGACGCGTCCGCGATGCTCGCCGCGTCGAGTTCTACCGCAGCTACCTGGAGGCCGTGCACCGCGCCATCCAGGCAGGCGCCGACGTGCGCGGCTACCACGCCTGGAGCCTGCTCGACAACTTCGAGTGGGGCGAGGGCTACGAGCAGCGGTTCGGGCTGGTGTGGGTCGACTTCGAAACCGGCGAGCGGACCCCGAAGGACTCCGCTCGCTGGCTCGGGCAGACCGCCGCCGAGAACGGCTTCGAGGTCTAGCTGACGGAGCCCTTCGGGCTCCGTTTGCGGCGCAAGCCGACCTTGGGTCGGCCTGCTAGCCGCGCCGACGCCCGCCCTGGCGCCAGAGGCCCAGGAGTCCGAACCCGAGCAGCCCCCAGCCGGCCGGCTCCGGAACCAGGCTGAAGCGCTGGTCGACGTACTCGACCGACACCTGCGTCTCGGGCCCACCCTCCAGGACGATGTCCTTCTTGACCCAGAGCTCCCGCACGGGCTCGAACCAGGCCTCGTCCGTCGCGCGCCCCGGCACCTCGTCGACCTGGGCCTGCATCTGGGCCACCGGCAGGAGGTTCTCGCCCTGGTGGACGAACAGCCACTCGTCGACCACGGCCACGCCCCCGGTGCCCGTGGCGAAGACTTCGAGGTGCGCGTCCTCGATCAGCGCCTCGCCGATGCCGCTCACCGCGTACATCATGCTCAGCTGCGCGCCGCGGCGGCCGGCCGTGAGGGGACCCTGGATCCGGATCCCGTCCTCGAGGGCCGAGACCGTGTACAGGCTCAGATGCTCGGGGAGGTGGTCGAATTCCGTGAACCCGAAGTTGCTGAAGAGGAGCTGCCCGTTGCCGGAGATGAGGGTCTCGCCCTCGAGGAGCTCCAGGAAGGTCTTGGACTCCCCGACCGTGGAGTTCGCCTGAGCGGCTCCCCCCACCCCGAGCGCCACGAGCGCCAAGCACAACACCGCCGCCGAACCCAAAGAACGCATCGTGGATCGCCTCCGCAGTGGATGCGATTCCCGTCCCAGGGAACGGCGGCTCTTCGGCCCAGCGGCCGACTAGGTCTACCCTGATGGGTAGGTAGTCAGCTGGCATCAGAAGTGTCAACGGGAGGGCGATTTATCCGGGCGCGGTTGCGGCTCCTGAGTCGTCACCCTGCCCCCGGGGGAGCCTGCCGGCGCCCAACCTGCCCGGCGCTACTGCGCTAGACCTCCGGCCAATGGTCGGCGGCTTCCGCATCGGACGGATCTTCGGGATCCCGATCTACCTGCATCCGACGTGGCTCATCATCTTCGGGCTGGTGTTCTGGATGCTCGAGACCCAGCTCCGGGGCATCGCGCCCGACTGGAGTGGCGAGCTGCGCCTGGGGTTCGCCGCCGCGGCCGCCCTGCTCTTCTTCGCCTCGATCCTGCTGCACGAGCTCGGCCACAGCGTGCTCGCGATCCGGCACCGGGTTCCCGTGAAGTCCATCACGCTCTTCGTCTTCGGGGGCGTCGCCCTGATGGAGCGGGACCCGGACGACCCGCGCGCCGAGATGGAGATCGCCATCGCGGGCCCGGTGGTGAGCGGGCTGCTGGCCCTCGCCTTCACGGCCGCGACCCGCGCGCTCCCCGAGGCTGCGCCGGTGCGCTTCCTCACGGGCTGGCTCGGAGACGTGAACCTGATCGTGGCGCTCTTCAACCTGATCCCCGGCTTCCCGCTGGACGGCGGCCGCGTGCTGCGGGCGGTGCTGTGGGCCATCACGGGAGACGCGGCCCGCGCCACGCGCACGGCCGCAGGCACCGGCCAGATCGTCGCCTACGCCTTCATCGCCCTCGGGGCGCTCGAGGTGATGGGTGTGCCGACCATGCAGGCCCTGGGTCTCGGCGCCGGCCCCGTGTCCGGGCTGTGGTTCGCCTTCATCGGCTGGATGCTGCTCGCCCTGGCCGGGGGCGCCGTGCGGCAGGTGGAGCTCGACGCCAGCCTGCGCGGACTCTGTGCCCGCGACATCCTGGGGCCGATCCCGGCCCGGCTCGAAGCCGACAGCAGCGTGGCCCACTTTGCCCGCGAGCTGGTGATGCGGGGCCGCCGCTGGGCGCTGGTGCAGCAGGCCGGTGAGGTCGCCGGCCTGGTGACCCTCTCCGATGTGCGGCGCCTCGATCCCGACGCCTGGGAGACGACGCCGGTGTCACGGGTGGCGACCCCCGTCGAGGCGCTGGTCACCGCCGGCCTCGACGCGCCCGTGCGCGACCTGCTCGTGACCATGGGCAGCCGGGACCTGAACCAGATCCCCATCGTGGACGCCGGCCGGATCGTCGGCGCGGTGACGCGCGAGACCCTGGTGCACGCCATCGAGCTGCGCCAGCGCGAGCACGCGTGACGAAGCGACCCGGGCCTTGTGCTATAAATCCCCGCCATGGATCGACGCACACGCGAGCCGGCGGCGGCCTCGTCGCCCCATCCCCGGGAGACCCGCAGCTGGGCCGCCCCCGCCTTCGAGGTGATCTCGCTCGACTGCGAGATCACCTCCTACGTGCCGGACGACGGGGACGAGCGACCGCTCTTCTGAGCCCGCCGTGATCCGGCGAGTCTTCGTCGCCATCCGCGAGGCCCTGCGTCGCTACTTCGTCGCCGGCCTGCTGTTCTTCGCGCCGATCGCCATCACGGTCTGGGCGATCTTCTCCATCGTCCGCTGGCTCGACAACCTGCTGCTTCCGCGCATCCTGAAGCTGGTCCTGCCCGGAAGCTACGAGCCCCCGACGATCCCGGTGCTCGGCGCCCTCTTCACCCTGATGCTGATCGTGCTGATGGGCGTGGTGGCCCGACACTTCTTCGGGTACGAGCTGGTGCGGCTGTGGGAGCGCCTGCTGCGGCGGGTGCCCGTGGCGCGAAACATCTACACGGCGGTGAAGCAGCTGGCGGAGGCGATCTTCGGCGCCAGCACCCAGGCTTCGCGCTTCAACCGGGTCGTGCTGATCGAGTACCCGCGCAAGGGCCTCTACGCCCTGGCCTTCACCACCGGGCCCACCCGGGGGATCGTCCAGGACGCGACCCCCGAGCCCCTGGTGAACTGCTTCGTGCCGACCACGCCCAATCCGACCTCGGGCTTCTACCTGCTGGTGCCCGAGGAGCAGCTGATCGAGGTGGACCTCAGCGTCGAGGAGGCGTTCAAGCTGGTGATGTCCGCGGGGCTCGTCGCGCCGGGGGACGAGTCGCCGCCCGCGGCCGACGCCTCCGCGCCCCTGCCGGGCGCCGGCCAGGCGGATCCGGCCTAGCTGACGGAGCCCGATGGGCTCCGTTTGCGGCGCAAGCCGACCCAAGACTTCGGCTTGCTTCGGCCTGCTAGGGCGCCGGCGCCAGCACCGCCAGCACCACGAGCCGCGCGTCTCCGGCGTTGCGGATGCCGTGGGGCACGCCCTCGGGTGCCACCAGCATGTCTCCGCGCTCCATCGGCAGCTCTCTCCCCTCTAGCAGGAAGACGCCGGCGCCCTCGAGGACGTAGTAGAGCTTGTCCATCCCCGCATGGGCGTGGAGCGTGTGTTCCTGGGCGGGCTCGAAGCAGTTCAGTCCCACCAGCAGGCGCTCGGACTCGAACAGGGTGGCCTTGCCCATCTTGTCCGCCCGGTAGGCGGCGTGGTCCTCGGGTCGGATGCGGCTCGGGTGATCCATGGGTCCTCCGGAGGGCCGGAAGATACCGGCTCGCCCGGCTTCGGGTGCAGCCCTCCTCCTGCACCTGAAGCGGGATTGCTGCAGCCAGGACGCTGCCCCTGCGGCGTAAGTGGCTGTTTTTGAACAACCCGGGATCCGGGCACGGGGCTTGCTCTTCCGGCGGGGCATGGCGCAGCATAGAATCCACGAGGGCTGCTTCCCCGAGCTGGCGGGGAGCCCGCCGGCCGCTCCCGGAGGGCTCATGGACGACGATTTCGACCGGGCGCCGCCCGGTTTCCCGGATCCCGGCCCCCGCCGCCGGATCCGTCACCGAAAGCGCGACGAGCGCCGACGCCACCGGCGCGAGGAGCAGCGGGACCCCGGGGAGCGCGACGCCCCGCGCAAGCCCCGGCGCGAGCTCAGCGCCGAGGAGCGGGCCTACCGCGAGGCGAAACGGATCGCGAACGCCAAGATCTCGTTTCTGCTGCACTTCGCGGCCTACGGCTTCACCTGCCTCTTCCTGCTGTTCGTGGCCGGCTTCCGGGCCGCCTTCGTCGTCGCCATGGCCTGGGGCATCGGGCTCGGGCTGCACTACGTGGCCATGCTCATGGCGCCCCAGCTGCGCCAGCGCTGGATCCACCAGGAGGTCAGCCGCCAGGTGACCCACACCACCACCCGCCAGCGCCAGGAGCTGCGCGGCGAGCACTCGCGCAGCCTGGAGGAGCTTTCCGCCTCGATCGCCCACGAGATCCGCAATCCCATCACGGCCGCCAAGAGCCTGGTGCAGCAGATGGGCGAGGACCCGCGGGCCGCCGACAACGTCGAGTACGCCCAGGTGGCGCTCGACGAGCTCGACCGGGTGGAGCGCTCCATCTCTCACCTGCTGCGCTTCGCTCGCGAAGAGGACGTGGCGCTGCGCCCGATGCAGATGGCCGACGTGGTGGAGGCGGCCCTCGAGACCTTCCGGGACCGCCTCGAGCAGCTCGGCGTCGACGTGAAGCGCGAGCTCGACTGCGACGGCGAGATGAAGGGCGACCCCGACAAGCTGCGCCGGGTGCTGATCAACCTGTTCGGCAACGCGCTCGACGCGATGCAGAACGCCGGCACCCCGTCCCCGCGCATCCAGGTGCAGGCCGGTGAGAACCTCGCCGGCAGCGAGGTCTGGGTCCGCGTCCGCGACAACGGTCCGGGCATCGATCCCGACCGCATGCAGAAGGTCTTCAGCCCGTTCTACACCTCGAAGGAGACCGGCACGGGCCTCGGGCTGGCGATCTCCAAGAAGGTGGTGGACGCCCACGGCGGCACGATCGCCGCCGACTCGGCGCCGGGCGAGGGAACCGAGTTCCTGCTCACCTTCCCCAAGCACCCGCACGACAACGAGGAGAGCCGCGCGTGAAGCCCAGGATCCTGGTCGTCGAGGACGAGCGAGCCATCCAGCTGGCCCTGTCGGGCCTGCTGGGCCGGACCGGCTACGAGGTGGACTGCGCCGGGTCCGGCGACGAGGCGCTCGCCCGGCTGCGCGAGGGCGGCGTCGATCTGGTCCTGACCGACCTGGCCCTGGGCGACGGTCCGACCGGCATGGACGTGCTGCGCGCGTCGAAGGAGCTGCATCCCGAGTCGCCGGTGATCATGATCACCGCCCACGGGAACGAGCAGATCGCCGTCGACGCCATGAAGAGCGGCGCCGAAGACTACGTCCCCAAGCCCTTCAACAACGACGAGATCCGGATGGTGGTGGGCCGCGCCCTGGAGCGCACGCGCCTGGCGCGCGAGCACGCGCTGCTGCTGGAGCGGGTCCAGCGCGACTCCGGCTTCGCCAACCTGATCGGCGCCGGACGCGCGATGGAGTCCGTCTTCGAGACCATCCAGAAGGTGGCGGCCACGGACCTGACCGTGCTGGTGCGCGGCGAGAGCGGCACGGGCAAGGAGCTGGTCGCCCAGGCGATCCACGACCGCAGCCCCCGGTGCCAGCGCCCGTTCGTGGCCGTGAACTGCGCCGCCATCAGCCGCGAGCTGGTGGAGAGCGAGCTCTTCGGCCACGAGAAGGGAGCCTTCACCGGGGCCGACGCCCGACGCGCGGGCCGCTTCGAGGCCGCGAGCGGCGGCACCATCTTCCTGGACGAGATCGGCGACATGCCCCTCGAGACCCAGGCCAAGGTGCTGCGGGTGCTGGAGGAGCGCACCCTCGAGCGCGTGGGCGGCACGAAGCCGCTGCCGGTGGACGTGCGCGTGGTCGCGGCGACCCACCGCAACCTCGAGCAGGAGGTGCGCAAGGGGAGCTTCCGGGAGGACCTGTACTACCGGCTGCGGGTGGTGGAGGTGGAGCTGCCGCCGCTGCGCGAGCGCGTCGAGGATCTGCCCACGCTGGTGGACCGCTTCCTGGCGCAGATCGCGGACCGCCTGGGCCGCGACAAGAAGCAGATCGCACCCGATGCCCTGGCGCGCCTGGCCCGCCACGGCTGGCCCGGCAACGTGCGCGAGCTGCGCAACGTGATCGAGCAGGCGGCGGTCCTGTCCTCCGGACCCTGCATCGGCGAAGACGATCTGCGCCTCGACCTGGCGCCCGCAGGCGCGACCTCGAACGGCGACGCAGCCGTCGCCGGCGCCTGCTTCAGCGAGGCCAAGAAACGCACCGTCGAGGCCTTCGAGCGCCAGTTCCTGCTCGAGGCCCTGCGCGCCAACGGCGGCAACGTCTCGCGCACCGCCGAGGCCGTCGGCATGGTGCGACAGAGCCTGCAACAGAAGATCCGCGAGCTGGGACTGCGCTCGGAGGATTGGAGCCGCGATGCCTAGGCGTCGCAGGGAGGTGAGCATGACACGACGACCCCGAAGCCCGATCGGACGCTTCTTCGCGCTGCTGCGCGGCGGCTTCGCCGGCTGGGTGCGCCAGCGCGAGCAGCGGAGCCCCGGCGCGGTCTACGAGGACGCCATCCAGGAGCGCACGCGCCACTACGCCGACCTGAAGCGCGCGGTGGCCGGCATCCTCTACATGCGCAACAAGCTCGACGGCGAGATCGGCGAGCTGCGGGCCGAGCTGGCGCGCACCCACGAAGAGATCCGGGCCGCGGTGCGGGGCGGCCGCGACGGCCAGGCGATCTCGCTGATCGAGCACAAGCACGCGGTGGCCGAGGACCTGACGCGCGCGGAGCAGGAGATCGAGAAGGTTCGCGCCGAGGCCGACGAGGCCAAGGGCAACCTGGTGCGCTTCCGCGACGAGATCCGCGGGCTCGAGCGCGAGAAGGTGCGCATGCAGGCCACCCTGGCCAACGCCCATGCGCGGCGGCGCATCCAGGAGGCGCTGGAGGGGTTCTCGCTCGACGGCGAGATGCGCGCGCTGGAGAGCGTGCGCGAGCACGTGGCGCGGGTGCGCACCGAAGGGCACCTGGACGAAGAGATGGGCGACGAGGGCCTGGCCGCCCGCATCCGTCGCATTCGCGCGGACTCGCGCGAGGACGCTGCCCGCCGGGAGCTGGAGGAGCTGAAGCGAAGCCTGCGGCCCCAGGTGCTGCCCGCCGACGCCGGTGCGATCCCCCTGCCGGAGTCCCGCGCAACCGCGGCCGTGGAGGCCTGATCCGCCCGGGGCCACCGCCCGAGCCGGCTCAGGCGGCGGCCCCGATCCACCGATGTCTCCTCTGAGGGTGGGAGGAGACCACGATGGCCAAGGCATTCGGATTGCTGCTGATGGTGGCCGCCCTCTGGGCCGGCCTCGAGATCTACACCGAGGGCATGCAGGGCGCGTTCGGTGGTGTCTTCGCAGCCACGGGCGTGGTGGAGGAGGCAACGCCGGCAACGCCTGGGGCGCCGGCGGCGCCGCGGCAGCGCCCCACCGAGGCCGTCCGCGACCGCGTGACCGGCCACATGGAGCTCGGCGAGTCCCGGCGCGACGAAGCCCTGGACCGGGCGCTCGAGTAGTAGCGGCGCCATGCGCGGCGCGGGATCCTCCGCGCCATGACGCGAAACCTGGCGATCCTGGCCGCGGTCCTGCTGCTGGTCGGGGTCGGCGCGGCAGCGGCCTCCGGCGCCCTGGGCGGGCTCGACGGGGAGCGCCTGTCGGCGCTGCTCCGGCAGGCCGGCCCGTGGGGCCCCGTGGGCTACGTGGCGCTCTTCGCGCTGCTCGAGCCCTTCGGCGTGCCCGGGATCGCGTTCGTGATTCCGGCGGTCGCGGTCTGGCCGTTGGGCCAGGCGTGGCTGTTCTCGTGGCTCGGCGCCATCGGAGCGGGCGTCGTCGGCTTCGCCTTCGCCCGCAGCATCGGGCGCACGTGGGTGGAGCGGCACCTCCCGGAGCGCTTCCGCCGCTTCGACGAGCGCCTCGAGACCCGCGGCTTCGTGACGGTCGTGGTGGTACGCCTGGTCTTCTTCCTGGCGCCGCCCGCCCACTGGCTGCTCGGCCTCTCGCGCGTCGGCTTCGCGCCCTTCGTCCTGGGCAGCGCCGTGGGCTTCGCCCCGGGCGTGCTGACCCTGGTGCTCTTCGGCGGCGGCTTCCTGGCCCTGCTCCGGACACACCCGATCTGGGCCGGCGCGGTCTTCGTGGCCGTCGGGCTCGTGCTCCTGGCCACGTGGCTCAGACGCCGCCCGCGCAAGCGAACGAAGTCGTCGGCGTGAGCCTCCACGTCCCGCGGGCCCCCCGCTATCCCCGAGTCAACAGCAGACACGAGGCCAGCGGGCCGCCGCCGGCCGCCGCCACCGCCACCTGCGGCTCGCGCGCCGTCACCTGGCGCTCGCCGCCCTCGGCCCACAGCTGCACGCAGGCCTCGTGCAGGAAGCCGTAGCCGTGGAGCCGGCCGCCCGAGAGCTGGCCGCCCTGGGTGTTGAGCGGCAGCTCGCCGTCGCGGGCGATGCGCGCCCCGCCCTCGACGAAGGGGCCGCTCTCGCCCTTGCCGCAGAAGCCCAGGGCTTCGAGCCAGGCCAGGGTGATGAAGCTGAAACCGTCGTAGAGCTCGGCCACGTCCACGTCCGCGGGGCGCAGGTCCGTGCGCTCCCACAGCATGGCGCCGGCGTCGCGCAGGGCCATGGTGGTCATGTCGTCGAACTGGTCCCAGGAGGGTCGCCCGCGCAGCGCGGAGCCGACCGCCTCCACCCGGATCGGCGGCCGGCGCAAGTCGCCCGCCACCTCGGCCCGGGACACGATGACGGCCGTCGCACCATCACACGGAGCATCGCAATCGTAGAGCCCGAAGGGCGTCGAGATCACCCGCGCTTCCAGGTAGTCCTCCAGACTCAGCGGGTCGCGGTAGACGGCGCTCGGATTGCCGGCGGCGTTGCGGCGGGCGTTCAAGGCGATCTGTCCCAGCTGCTCCTTCGTGGTGCCGTACTCGTGGAAGTGGCGCTGGGCGTAGAGGGCGATCCAGTTGGCGGCCGAGAAGGCGCGGAAGGGCAAGCTCCACTGCATGGCGCCGGAGGCGCGAACGCCGCCCGCGCGCCCGCCCCCTCCGGCCGCCGCCGCCACGCCGATGGCGCCGGTCTTCGCGGCCGCCGTGGCCTCCCACACCGAGCGGAAGCAGAGCACGTGGGTCGCGAGCCCGCAGGCCACCGCCATGCAGGCGTTGATGACCGACCCGAGCTGCCCGGGCGACTCCATCCCGCCCTCGTACCAGGAGAGCTCGAGCCGCAGGGCGTCGTGCACCTCCGTGATGCCCGCCCCCGAGAAGCCGGCCGGACCGGTGGCTCCCGGATAGGTGGCCAGCCCGTCGATCTGGGCCGGCTCGAGCCCGGCGTCGGCAATGGCCGCGAGGCAGGCGTCGAGGGTCAGCTCGAGCGGATCGCGGAACAGGCGCCGGCCGACCTGGGATTGTCCGATGCCGGTGATGGCGGCGCGGCGCTCCAGGATCTCCGTCACGCGTCCGCCGGGCGGAAGAGCGGGATCCAGACGTCGTCGCGCGGCTCGAAGACGACCTGCACCGGCATGCCGATCGTCACGGCGTCGGGTGCGCAGTCGACCAGGTTGGTCGTCAGTCGCAGGCTGGGGTCCTCGTCGATGGCGACGATGGCGATCACGTAGGGCTCGTCCAGGCCCGGGATCCAGGCCTGGTGGTTCACCGTGAAGGAGTAGACGTGGGCCCGACCCGAGACGGCCTCGGGCTCGAGCCGCTTCTCGTAACAGCCCGGGCAGACGGGCTGTGGCGGGTGCACCCAGCTGCGGCACGCCGTGCAGCGCAGGAAGCGCAGCTCGCCGTGCTCCCCGCCGGTCCAGAAGGGCTCGCTCAAGGGCGTGAGCTTCGGGAGCACGCGGAACGGGGCCTCGGCCATGGCCGTCGCAGGCTAGCCGAGAGCTGACGGTGCGTCACATTCGGCTGGGCCCGTACCATCGGGCGATGCCGCTGCGCGATCTCTCCCGGCTCGCGGCCAGCCTGGCGTTGGCCGCGGCTTGCGCAGTTCCCACACCGCCGCGGCCGTGGCCGGAGCCCGAGATCGTGCGCGACGCTCCGCTGCCGGCCGGAGCACCGCTCGTCCAGGTGGAGTACCCGACCCCCGACAGCGTCCACGCCGGCGACGCGCCCGTCTTTCTGGCCGGAAACGCATTGGCCGTGCGCGGCAGCGCCCCCTTCGACGTGGTCATCGTGATCGACGTCTCGGGCTCTACGAAGGAACCGGCGCAGCCCGAGGCCGACCGGAAGCTCCGCCGGCGCGGGACACGCGACCGCTGGGCCGCGCGCGAGGGATCTATCCTGGCCGTGCAGGTGGACTCCGCGCGCGCCCTGCTCGCGGCCCTCGACCCCAAGGTCGTGCGCGTGGGTGTCGTGACGTTCTCCGGGACGGTGCTCGCATCGCGGCACGGCATGAGCGCCTACCTCCAGCGCCCGCCGGCAACGACCGTGGTGCCGTTGAGCCGCGACCGGGCCGCCGTGGCGACCGCTCTGGACTCGATCCTCCAGCGGGGACCCTGGGGTCTCACGAACATGGCGGCCGGTCTCGAGCGCGCCGTCGCGGAGCTGGTCGGCGGTCCCGGCAGCGAGAGCGACTTCGACCTGCGAACCCGCAAGGCGATCGTGTTCCTGACCGACGGCGCCCCGACCCTGCCCTATCCGGGCTTCCCCGAAGAGAACGTGAGAGCCGTCCTGGCACAGATCGGCCGGGCCGCAGCCTACGGAATCCGCATCCACAGCTACGGCATCGGGCAGATGGCCCTGGCGGGGCCCCTGGCCCTGGTCGAGATGGCCGATCGCACGGACGGCAGCTTCATCCCGGTGAGTGACCCCAGCATCCTGCCCGACATCCTCCCGACCCTGCAGCTCGGCGAGGTGGAGTCGATCGCGGTACGCAACGGCACGACGGACCGGGACGCTCTCGCGAGCACGCTCCATCCCGACGGCCGCTGGGACGCCCTGGTCGGCCTCGATCCCGGCCCCAACGAGATCGAGATCCGCGCGCGTTCCAGCGACGGCGCGGAGGGCGGGACCCGGGTCACCCTGATTCGCCGGCTCGACGCGCCGCCGACGGAGCTGCCGCCGACCCTCGTCGATCGTCGGGCGGCCCTCGACGCAGAGGCGCTAGCGCGGCGGGAGGCGTTACGCATCGAGCTGGAGGCGCAGATCGACCGCGATCGCGACACGCTCGCCGAACGAATCGACGCCCAGCGCAAGCAGCTCGAGCTGGCGCCGGACGAGGGCGCCGGGCGCTGAGCCTCAGGCCACCTGCCGACCGGTCACCGTCTGGTGCAGGATGCGGGCGCAGGTCTCCACCAGCTGCGCACGGGTCACGCCGGCACGCTCGAACATGGCGTGGTACGACGACATGCGCTCGAGCATGGCGATGATCGAGGAGCCCGCCGCCCAGGCAGAGATCTCCTGCGAGACCTTGCCCGCCTTCTGGTGCTCCTCCACCACGCGCGCCAGGCGTTCCACCACGGGCGCGAGCGCGGCCTGGCGGACCCGGCGGAAGGCGCGATCTCCCTCCTCCGCCTTCAGGTTGCGCACCCGCAACACCGCGCCGTGGGTGTCCCAGTGGCGCACGAAGGCATCGGAGATGGCGCGCGCCGTGTCCAACCCGCGCCCGCCCTGCCACGGCCCCTCCATCCGCTCGACGATGGCGGGCAGGTCCTCGGCGGCCTGCTCCACCAGCTGCAGGATCGCCTCCTCCACGTCGCGGAAGTACTGGTAGAAGGTGGCCGGCGAGGTGCCCACCTTGCGCGCGATCTCCACCACGCGGATCTCGCGCACGCTGCGCTGATCCAGCAGCGCCTCGGTGGCCTCGAGCAGGCGCTGCCGCGTCTGGAGCGCGCGCGGGCCCAGGGTGCGTCCGGTCTGGTCCTGGGGCTTGCGGGCCGCCATCGCCGTCTCCGCGCGGCTCAGGTGCGCATGATCTGGCCGCCGTCGACGGCCAGGATCTGCCCCGTGATCCAGCTGGCGTCGTCCGACAGCAGGAAGAGCGCCGCGCCGACCATGTCGTCCACCGTGCCCATGCGCGAGATCGGCATCGACGACAGGATCTGGTCGCGGATGAACTCCGGCACGATCTTGCGGGTGGCCTCGGTGTCCGTCGGACCCGGCGCGATGGCGTTCACGCGGATCCCCTTCGGCCCGAGCTCCCGGGCCAGGCTGTGGGTGATGGCGTGCATCGCGAGCTTCGCGATGCCGTAGTAGCCCGCGCCCATCCAGGCGGCGGCCGACGACTGGTTCACGATGGCGCCCCCGCCGCGGGAGGCCATGGACGCGTGCACGGCGCGGGTGGCCAGGATGCAGCCGTCCATGTTCACGGCCATGAAGTTCTTGTAGTAGTCGACCGGCACCGTGAGCAGGCTGTGCAGCTCCATGCCGCCGTAGATCGCCGCGTTGTTCACCAGGAAGTCGACGCCGCCGAAGGTGGCGATGGCCGCCTCGCCCATGGCGAGGCAGGACTCCTCGGAAGAGACGTCCGTCTGGACGAACAGGCTGCGCCCGCCGGCTTCCTCGACCTCGCGCGCCACGCGCTGGCCGCCGTCGGCGTTGAGCTCGGCGATCACCACGGCCGCACCTTCCTTGGCGAGGGCCTTGGCGTAGGCCTCTCCGATGCCGCCGCCGCCGCCGGTCACGACGGCCACCTTGTCCTCGAAGCGCATCCGAATCCTCCCGCTGCTCGGGCTTGCGGAAAATCTGACGTTATATCAGATTCGCAGGGCCAACAAGCACGGGGCGGGACATGGACGTCCGCTTCAGCCCGGAGCAGGAGCTGCTGCGCACGAGCGCGCGCGCGTTCGTCGAGCGCGAGTGCCCGCTCGCCCGCACGCGCGAATGGTTCGAGGCCGGGCGCCCCTTTCCCCCCGCGCTCTGGAAGCAGATGGCCGAGCTCGGCTGGCTCGGCCTGCCCTTCGCCGAGTCGGACGGCGGCGCCGGGCTCGGCGCCCTCGAGCTCGGCCTGGTGCAGGAGGAGCTCGGGCGCCAGCTCGTGCCGGCGCCCTACTACGCGAGCGTCGTTCTCGCCGGCGCCGCCGTGGCGCTGTCCGAGGACGCCGCGGCGCGCGCGAGGGTGCTACCGGCCCTCGCCGCTGGAGAGCTGCGCGCGAGCCTCGCCTTCCTAGAGGACGAGGCGCGCTGGGACGCCGATGCGGTCGCGCTCGACGCGCGCGAGGTCGGCTCGGGTTTCCGGCTCTCCGGCCGCAAGCGCTTCGTGCCCGACGGGCAGCACGCCGATCTCTTCGTCGTCGCCGGCCGCAGCGCGCACGACGCGCTGTCCCTCTTCCTGGTGGAGGCCGACCGGCCCGGCGTCCGCATCCGCGCCATCGCCTGGCACGACCTCACGCGCCGCGTCGCGGAGCTCGAGCTCGACGGCGTCGAGCTTCCCCGCGAAGCGCTGCTCGGCGCCCCGGGCTCCGGCTGGCCGGTCCTGGCACGGGTGCTGGCCCGCGCGCGCGCCGCGCTCGCGGCCGAGATGAGCGGTGGCGCGCGGCGCGTGCTCGAGCTGTCGGTCGCCTTCGCGCGCGCACGCGAGCAGTTCGGCCGGCCGATCGGCGCCTTCCAGGCCATCCAGCACAAGTGCGCCGACCAGCTCCTGGCCGTCGAGGGAGCCAGCTCCGCCAGCACCTACGCGGCCTGGGCGCTCGACGCCGGCGAGCCCGACGCGGCCGTCGCCGCCAGCATGGCCAAGGCCTACGCGTCCGAGGCCTACGCACGCGTGGCCGAAGCCGGCATCCAGATCCACGGTGGCGTCGGCTTCAGCTGGGAGCAGGAGCCGCAGCTCTACTACAAGCGCGCCAAGGCCAGCGCGCTGGATCTCGGCGACGCCCGCTGGAACCGGGCCGAGATCGCGCGTCAGCTCTGGGGCTGATCCGGATCCTCGTCGAAGAGAAAGCGGGCCGCGTTCCCGTGCAGGAAACGCTCCAGCACGCCCGGCCGCAGGTCCAGCCGCACAGCCTCCTCGACGCAGCGCTTCATCGGGATCGCGGGGTGGTCGGACGCGAACAGGATCTTGTCCCGACCGCGGGTGTTCATGAACTGCAGCAGCTCGGGCGGGAAGTACTTCGGCAGGTAGGCCGACGTCATCAGGTGGAGCCGCGGATACTTCAGCATCAGGCGGATCGCCACGCTCCACCACGGGTCGGCGCCGTGGGCCATGCAGAGCTTCAGCTCGGGGAAGTGCAGGCACACCTTGTCCAGGTGCATCGGGTGCTGGCACTCACCCGGCGCCGGCGGCCCCGGAATGCCCGTGTTGATGGTGATCGGCAGGTCGAGCTCGATGCACTTGGCGTAGACCGGGTAGTACACGGCGTCGTTCGGGGGGATGTCCAGGTAGAAGGGCGTGATGCGCGCCAGCACGACCCGGTGCTCGCGGTGGAACGCTTCCAGCGCCCGGATCGCCTTCATCCCGCGCCGCGGGTCCAGCTGCGCGCCCAGGAAGAAGCGCTCGGGATGCGCCTCGGCGAAGGCGAGCACGTGCTCCGACGGGCGGCCGGGATCCGTGGTCAGGATCGCCCGCTCGACGCCGGCCTCGTCCATCCGCTTCAGCGTCTCCTCGATCGAGTAGTTGCGGAAGAAGTCCTCGCCCTGCTTGAAGTAGTTCTTCGCCACCTGGACCAGGTAGTCGGGCCGGCCGAGCTCGGCCATGTTGACGTTCACCCAGGCGTCGATCACCCGCGGCACGTTCAGTAGTCCACGCTGAAGAACTGGCGCATCCAGCGGCGGTAGGCCCCGAAGTCGCCGTCGCCGTCGCAGAGCATGGGCCGCGCGTGGTAGGTCTTGTTCTCCCAGATGGGGCGGTCCTGCTCGAACTGGTGCTCCAGGTCGCGGATCCGCGCGGCGCCCACCCGCTCGTGGGAGCCGTCGGCCGCCTTGCGCACCGTGTAGGCGAAGCTCACGTCCGTGGTCTCGTCGTCGATGGGCGTCGACGTGTTCACCATCAGGGTGTCCACGCCCCCAGCGATGTGCACCGTCTGGAAGGCGGGCCCGTAGTCGGTGGTGACGAGGCGGGCGTCGATGTCGCCCCGGGGCGTGCTCATGCGCAGGACGTTGCGGACGCACAATACGGGCCCGTCCACCTCGACCTCGGCCTCGGGGATGCTCGGGGTTCCGTGCACGAAGTGGAAGTGCGCCTGGTCGACCGCGTTCTCGTTCATGTCGAGCCAGCGGCTCTTCACGGTCCAGCGACGCACCTCGAGCGGCATCCATTCGTCGGAGCCGATCTCCGGGAGCTCCGGGATCTCCCACTCCGGCTCCTTGCCCTCCGCGTGGTGCCACACCAGCACGAGCCCGTTGCGCTCGCGTACCGGCCAGGAGCGGATCCGGGCACGCGGCGGAATCTTCTTGGCGTAGGGGATGTCCCGGCAGCCGCCGTCGGCGCCCCACTTCCAGGCGTGGAAGGGACAGCGCAGCCCGTCGCCCTCCACCCGGCCGCCGTGCCCGAGGTGAGCGCCCAGGTGCGGACAGTAGGCGTCGAGCACCGCGGGCGTGCCGTCCTCGGCCCGGTAGAGCACGAGCTCGCTGCCGAAGTACGTCAGCGGCAGCACGTCGCCCGGGCCGAGCTGGTCGGCGTACGCGACCCGGAACCACCCGTTGGGGTTGGGGGGATACGGGAAGCGGGACTCCTGCATGGCCGCGATCGCGCGCCTCCGAAAATCTGACGCTACGTCAGATGCTAGGCTATGCTCCGCGGCCACGCCAAGGGGGAGGAGTCCACGCGTGGGAACCGCGCCGGCGCTCGCGCTGCCCGAGCACCCGTTCTTCGCCAACGCCGCGATGGAGCCCGACCCGGCGCTCCTGCACGCGCTCGCCGCGCGCTACCGCGCGAGCGAGCCGGCCGCGCCCTCCCCCACCCGCTTCCTGTTCGGCTTTGCGCCCATGGCGCTCTTCGAAGCGCTGCTCACCGGCCACGACCGGCCGCCTTCGCCGGGCGCCCTGTGGATCCTGCACCTGTCCGGCTACTTCGGGGGCCGCTGGCTGCGGGCCGAGCTCCTGCGCGCCCAGCCGAACGGAATCATCAAGGATCTCGCCGTGCCGGCGGACCAAGCCGCCTTCGACGAGGTGGTGGCCGCCGCCCTGCCCGGCTTGCGCGCCGCGGAGGACGACGAGGCTGCGGTCGCCCACTGCCGCGCGCGCCTCTCGGAGTGGGCGGGCGCCTTCGGCTACAACCTCGGCTACCTGGAGCAGATCCTCGAAGAGCCGCCGGCAGGCGTGCGGCCGATGCCGAACTTCGCGCGCGCGGGCGGGCTCCTCTGGTGCGAGATCCGCACGCGCCCGCTGCCGCTCCTCGACGGGCTCTGGTCCGTGGCACGTCGCGCGGGCGCGCCCGACGAGGAGCCCTGGCAGGAGCTGTGCGCGCCGCTCGCCGCCATCCAGGAGCACGGCGTGCGAAACGGGCGCCTGGTCTGGAGCACCGGCCTCTCGGTCGAGGGACTCCCGGCCGAGGCGTATCGCGAGCTGCTCGAGCTGTCGGCGGCCTTCCTGGCGGCCATCGAGGCCACGGCGCTGACCGGGCTGTCCGGAGCCGGCGACGCGCGGCCGGACCGCGCCCGGGCCGCCGCGCTGGCGGACGCCGCGCTCGAAGTCTGGCAGGGAAGCTACGCCCTCGGCCTGCGCGACGGGCGGAGCGACGGGCAGCCGCCGGACCTGCCGGACCTTCCCAGCTAGCAGCCGCGACTGCCACAGCCGACCTCACCCTGCTGGGCCTCCCGCCGAACGGGAACTGCTTCGCGAAGAACGCCTTCCAGACGTACACCTCGTTCGCGGGCCTGATCCCGGAGCCGCCGCCGTGCGAGCTGGAAGCCAGGCGCCGAGGCAGCAGTTCGGGTCGGAGGAGATAGCCCACGGCCAGGGCGCCATCTGCAGCGCCCGCGAGCGTGCGGCCGGCTACCCTGGCGGGCATGAAGCGCGTCATCATCGTGGGGGCAGGCTTCGCAGGCCTGAACGCGGCCCGCGCGCTGGCGCGAGGTCGCAAGGCCGAGCCGCTCGAGATCACCGTCGTCGACCGCCGCAATCACCACCTCTTCCAGCCGCTGCTCTACCAGGTCGCCATGGCGGGCCTGTCGCCCGCCGAGATCTCCGCGCCGATCCGGAGCCTGCTCTCGGACCGGCGCAACCTGCGCGTGCGCCAGGAGGAGGTCCGCTCGGTGGACCTGGCCGGGCGCCGGATCCGGACCGATGGCGCCGAGCTTCCCTACGACTACCTGCTGCTCGCCTGCGGCGCCGAGGACAACTACTTCGGCCACGAGGACTGGGCGCCCTTCGCGCCGGGGCTGAAGTCACTGGAGCAGGCCACCGAGATCCGGAGGCGGGTGCTCACCGCCTACGAGCAGGCGGAGATCGAGCCCGATCCCGAGCGCCGGCGCGGTCTCCTCACCTTCGTGGTGGTGGGCGGCGGTCCCACCGGCGTGGAGCTGGCGGGCGCGCTCGGCGAGATGAGCCGGTTCACCCTGGCGCGCGACTTCGACCGCATCGACCCGACCAGCGCCCGCGTGCTCCTGATCGAGGCGGGGCCACGCATCCTGCCGAGCTTCGACGCAGCGCAGGCCGCGCGCGCGGCCCGCGACCTGGAGTCGTTGGGCGTCCAGATCTGGACCGAGAGCCCGGTCACGGCCATCGACGCCGAGGGGGTCGAGCTGCGCCGGGAGCGGATCCAGGCGGGCACCGTGGTGTGGGCAGCCGGCGTTCGGCCGGCGCCACTGAACCAGAAGCTGGGCGTGCCCCTCGACCGCCAGGGACGCGTGCTGGTCGAGACGGACCTCAGCCTGAAGGGGCATCCCGAGGTCTTCGTGATGGGCGATCAGGCGCGGGTCGGGGGTGAAGACGACGAGCCGCTCCCCGGCGTGGCGCCCGTGGCCATCCAGCAGGGCCGCCACGTCGCACGGAACCTGCAGCGCGAGCTCCGCGGAAAGCCCCGCGAGCCCTTCCGCTACGTGGACAAGGGCCAGATGGCGACCATCGGCCGCAGGCGCGCCATCGCGCAGGTGGGCCGGCTGCGTTTCGCGGGCTTCTTCGCCTGGCTGGTGTGGCTCGTGATCCACATCTACTTCCTCTCCGGCTTCAAGAACCGCCTCTTCGTAATGCTGCAATGGACCTGGTCCTACGTCACCTTCGGCCGCGGCGCGCGCCTCATCGTGGGCCGCGCCGACCGCGTACCCGGAGGCTGATCTCGTGCGCATCACGCAGCCCCAGGCAACGTCTCCAAGAAGGAGTCGGGTGGCGCCCCGGACGGATGGGACGCTGGCCGACTCTGGGCGGGAAGGCGGGGTTCCGCAACGTAACCGGCTGATCCATGGCTCGAGCCGGCGAGATTCGAACTCGCGACCTGCTGAACCGATTCAGCGCGAACGCCCGGCTAACAAGCTGAAATCGCGCCGGAATCGGCGCAGGCGAGGACGCCAGTACGCACCCGGCAAGCGGCCGGGGGGCGTTCTTCGACCGACGCGCGTGTCGGAGCGCAGGCACCCGGTGCGGCTCGGCTGCGATAGGGTGGAGGCGGCGCGGGACCGCGAGCGCGGGAGGGCGCGAGAGGGCGGCGGCGGATGCGAGATCCGGTGAAGGTGCTGGTGCTCGGCACCGGGCAGATGGGATCCGGGATCGTGCGCCTTCTGGGGCGCAAGCGCGGGCTCGCGCTCGTCGGCGTGCACGGCCGCCGGACCGATCGCGCGGGTCTCGACGTCGGTACGGCGATCGGGCTGGAGAGTCCTCTGGGCCTCCCGATCCGGAGCGACCTCGAGCGCCTGTGCGACGAGGTGCGACCCGATGTGGCCATCCAGGCCACCTGCTCGCGCGCCGCCGACGCCGAATCCGAGCTCGCCGTGCTCCTCGAGCGCGGGGTGAACGCGATCACGATCGCGGAGGAAATGGCCTGGCCCGCTGCCCAGTCGCCCGACGTGGCCGCCCGCCTCGACGCACTCGCCCGCACGCGGGGCGCGACGCTCCTCGGTACGGGCGTGAACCCAGGCTTCGTGCTCGACCTGCTGGTGCTCGTGCTCACCGCGGTCTGCGCTGACGTCGCGTCCATCACCGCCACACGCACGAACGACCTCTCGCCCTACGGCCCGACTGTGCTCACTGCCCAGGGGGTCGGCCTCTCGCCGGATGCGTTCCGGCGTGGCGTCGAGGATGGCTCCGTATTCGGGCACCTCGGCTTTCGGGAGTCCATCGCGATGATTGCCGCCGTTCTCGGCTGGGAGGTCGAGCGCATCGACGAGACCCGCAGACCGATCGTCGCGCGGGTGCGGCGCGAGACACCCTTCGTCACGGTCGAGCCAGGCCAGGTGGCGGGCTGCGAGCACGAGGCCATTGCCCACGTCGCCGGCCGGACGGCGATCACCCTCGTCCACCCCCAGCAGGTCCATCCCGAGCTCGAGGGCGTGGCCACGGGCGACCGCATCGAGATCGACGGCACCCCGCCGGTGCGCATGTCGGGGAGCCCGGAGATCCCGGGCGGCCTCGCCACGGTGGCCCTCGCGGTGAACGCGATCCCGCGCGTGCTCGCCGCGGCTCCGGGGCTGATGTCGATCGCCGACCTGCCGCCCCCGGCGGCGATCCTGGGCGACGCACGGCAGACTCGCGACCCGCTCCGCAGGCCGGACCATGGCTGAAGCGGTCGCCGCGGGAACCTGGGTCGAGATCCACCGCGTCGTCCTCGAGGCCGGCCAGCGTGCGCCGCAGGTGCCCGACGACACGGCGCAAGTGCCCCTCGAGATGCGCGTCAAGGGCTTCCTCGTGGCGCCGGGGGCACCGGGCGACACGGTGGAGATCCGCACTCCCGCCGCCCGTCGCCTGCGGGGGACGCTGGTCGCGGTCAACCCCGCGTACGCTCACGGATTCGGCGCGCCGATCGCCGAGCTCCAGGCCATCGGCGGCGAGGTACGCGCCCGGATCGCCGCCCGGAAGGCGGAACGATGAGCGTCGGAACCAGCTACGCCGAAGTGATGGCGCGCCGTGGCGCCATCGTCCGCGAGTCCATCGGACTCGACTACGCGCGCTATGCGACCGGTGCCCTTGCCTTCGACTACGAGCGCCTGCTCGCCGACACGGGCTACGGGCTGGACGAGGTGCGCGGGATCCAGGCGAAGACCGCGGTCGGGAACACACCGCTGGTCGAGCTCGAGAACGTGACGGCGCTCGCACGCAGCGCCGCCCCGCCCGGCCGCGGGGCGCGCATCTTCGTCAAGGACGAGGCAGCGAACCCTTCGGGCTCGTTCAAGGACCGACGCGCCTCGCTCTCGATCCACGAGGCCCGCCGTCGGGGCTTCGCGGGCGTGGTCGCCGCCACTAGCGGCAACTACGGCGCCGCCGTGGCGTCGCAGGCGGCCAAGGCCGGGCTCGGCTGCATCGTCGTGCAGGAGGCCTTCGACAGCCGCGGCGTCGCGCAGCCGGAGACCGCGGAGAAGACCCGCGCCTGCGAGGCCTACGGGGCCGAGGTGATCCGGCTCTCCGTGGGACCCGAGCTCTTCTACGTCTTCCTGCGCGTGCTCGAAGAGACGGGCTGGTTCAACGCCTCCCTCTACACCCCATACTCGATCCTCGGAATCGAGACCCTCGGCGTCGAGCTCGTCGAGCAGGTGCGCGAGCGTACGGGACGGCTTCCCGACGTGGTGATCGCAACCCACGCGGGGGGCGGCAACGTCACGGGGACTGCCCGTGGGCTGCGCGCAGCGGGCGCGTGCGAGACGCGGCTCGTGGCGGCGAGCGTGGATCTCGCCGGCCTGCACATGGCCTCCGACCGCGACTTCAACCGCAAGTCCTTCACGACGGGCCACACCGGCTTCTCCCTGCCCTTCACCACCTGGCCCGACCGCGCCGACGTCCCCCGCAACGCCGCCCGCGCCTTGCGCTACATGGACCGCTTCGTGACGGTCACCCAGGGCGAGGTCTTCTGGGCCACCCAGGTGCTGGCGGAGCTCGAGGGCATGGAGCGCGGTCCCGCCGGCAACACCTCGCTGGCGGCCGCCTTCGCGCTCGCGCGCGAGCTGCCCGAGGACGGCATCGTCGTGGTCCAGGAGACGGAGTACACGGGGGCGGGCAAGCACCCGATCCCGCAGCTCGAGCTCGCGCGGCGCATGGGCGTCGAGGTGCGGCGCGGCGATCCCCACGAGAGCAAGCCCGGCCAGTCGATCGTGATCCCGGAGCGTCCGGAGCAGCTCGAGGCGCCGGACGTGGACCTCGAGGCGGTGCGGCGCTCGTACCTGCGCCACGCCGCCGAGTCGCTGCCCGCCGCTGCGCTTCTGACCGACGCCGACCGGGCCTTCCTGATCGAGGAAACGCGCGCGAGCGCGGACATGGTGGAGGAGGTACTCGATGCGACGCACCCAACGACCGGATGATTTCGAGAGCCGCCGGGCGCCGCTGCGGGAGCTATCGGACGCGGAGCTCCGCGAGCGCTTCTGGAGCCTCGCGCGCCTTGTCGTGGCGCCGCTCGTGGAGCAGGCGCGGACCCATACGACGCCGGCCATCGAGCGCTCGGTGCTGTTGCGGATGGGATTCAGCAGCGCCGAGGCGAAGACGCTTGTCGGGCGCCTGCACGAGCGCGGGCTGCTCGGTCGCGGCGCCGGCCGGCTCGTGCACGAACTGGCGCAGCGCCACGGCCTCACGCCGCGCGACGCAGGACTCGCCCTCCTCGAAGACCGCCACTGGGAAGAGCTCGCCGGATGAAGCTCCGCCCCGACGAACGCCTCGACCTGAGCGAGCTTCTGCGCGATCTCGAGCACTACCGCCCGCGGCGTCGGGGCTGGACCTGGCGGCGCCCCCTGCCGGACGCGCGCATCGGGCCGTTCCGCTACGCCCAGGTATCGGAGCCACTGGCCCGCTCGGTACCGCTGCCCTCCGCTCACGCCTTCGGCGATATCGACCCCCAGTGCGACGTCACGATCACCACCGAGATCGCCTCGGGCCGCTTCGAGGACGACGTGCGCCGCATGCGCATGGCCGCGTGGCACGGGGCCGACCACATCATGGTGATCCGCACGACGGGCCAGTCCCACTTCGACGGCCTGATCGAGGGTACGCCGGAGGGCGTGGGTGGAATACCGATCACGCGCAAGCAGCTTCGCGCGACCCGGAAAGCGCTCGACGCCATCGAGGACGAGGTGGGGCGGCCCATCAACTTCCACTCCTACGTCAGCGGGCTGGCCGGGCCGGAGATGGCGGTCCTCTTCGCCGAAGAGGGGGTCAACGGCGCCCACCAGGACCCGCAGTACAACACGCTGTACCGCGGCATCAACGTGCACCGCTCGTTCGTGGACGCGGCGGAAGCCAAGCGGGTGATGGCCAACGCCGGGCTGCTCCAGATCGACGGCGCCCACAACGCCAACGCCACGGCGAAAGAGGCCTGGAAGGTCACGCCCGAGCTCTTCGTGCAGCACGCCGTGAACACCGCCTTCTCGATGGCGGTGGGCATGCCCGCGGAGCAGATCGCCCTCTCAACCGTGCCGCCGACGGCGCCCCCGGCGCCGAAGCTGCGCCTCGACCTGCCCTACGCGGTGGCCCTGCGCGAGGTTTTCGCCGGCTGCCGCTTCCGCGCCCAGCAGAACACGCGCTACATCGAGTCCGACACCCGCGAGGCGACGGTCACCCACGTGCTCGATACACTGATCTCGCGCCTCACCTCGGCGGACGTGCAGAGCACGATCACCCCGGACGAGGGGCGGAACGTGCCGTGGCACTACAACAACGTGGCGGGGGTCGAGACCGCGCGCCAGACGCTGATGGGGCTCGACGGTCTGGACGAGTTGCTCGCCATGCGTCGCGACGGCCCCCTCGGCGAGTTGGTGCGTGAGCTGATCGAGCGCGGCGTCCTGTTCCTCCAGGAGGTCCTGGACCAGGGTGGCTACCATGCGGCGGTCGAGAGCGGCCAGTTCGTGGACTCGGGCTACTTTCCGGAGCGTCGTGGCGACGGCATCGCCCGCGACCCGGAAGCCGGCGTGGGAGCGGGGACCGTGGTGCCGCGGGAGCCCGGCTACGGGGCGCCCGTGTGCAGCCACTTCGGGGCGAACGTCTACGCGGAGAGCGAAGGGAAGGCCTGCTCGGCCTACGGCGGCTGCACGCTGTGCGATCCCACCAAGATCCGCTACGTGGACGAGCTCGATCCTGATGACAACGTCGAGCGCCGGCTCGAGGCTCCGCTGACCGAGCGAGCGCGCGGGCTGCTACGGCCCGAGGTCGAGAAGGCGGGCGACGGTGTCGTGTGTGTGACCCTCTTCGTACCCGACAAGCCGGACGTCGCCCGGGCGGCCGGCCTCGAGCTCGCGCGGCGCATGGGCCTTCGGGATCCGGAGGTCATCCACGCCCGGGTTCTGCATCCCGCCGAGGGCAGCGTGTTCGAGGTGAAGGGTGTGCTCGACGTGGCCCTGCGCGCGGACGAGCTCGTGCTGCCCGAGCAGGAGGCACGCCTGCCCCATGCCGAGATCGAAGCCTTCGTCCGGCCGCGCAACCTTCACGTGGTGGCCGCCACCGCCGGGGAGGACGAGCACTCCGTCGGCCTGCAGGAGATCCTCGACATCAAGCACGGGGGTATCGAGCGCTACGGCTTCCGCTGCCACTACCTCGGCACGTCGATCCCGCTCGAGCGGCTCCTCGACGCAGCCGAGGAGTACGACGCGCGAGTCGTGCTGGTGTCGACCATCGTCACCCACCGCGACGTCCACCGCGAGCAGATGCGGGCGCTCCACGAGCTCGCGACCCGGCGCGGCCTCCGGGACCGCCTGCTCCTCATCAGCGGCGGCACCCAGGTCAGCGATGATCTGGCCCGCGGGTGCGGCATGGACGCCGGCTTCGGGCGCGGGACCACGGGCCAGGACGTCGCCAGCTTCATCGTGCGCCGCCTGCGCGAGGCGCCGGACGCCTAGTGGGCCGTCCCTGCCTGACGATCGATCTCACGAAGCTCGAGCACAACGCGCGCGCGATCGTCGGCGTGTGTGCCCGACACGGCATCTCGGTCACGGGCGTCACCAAAGGCACCTGTGGCCACCCGGAGGTGGCGAACGCGATGTTGCGCGGCGGCGTCTCGTCCATCGGGGAGTCGCGCCTCGAGAACGTGCGGCGGCTGCGGGAGGCAGGCGTCGCCGCTCCCATGCTGATGCTCCGGGTCCCCGCGCTCTCGCGGGTGGAGGAGGTCGTCGAGGCCGTGGACGCGAGCCTCGACTCCGAGCTCGCGGTGCTGGCCGCCCTCTCGCAGGCCGCCCGGCGCCGCGGCCGGGTGCACCCGGCCATCGTCATGGTCGACCTCGGCGACCTTCGCGAAGGCGTGTGGCCCGACGACCTGGTGCCCTTCGTCCGCCAGGTCCTGGCGCTGCCGGGGATTCGGATCGCCGGCCTGGGCGCGAATCTGAGCTGCTTCGGCGGGGTGATCCCGACGGCGGAGAACATGCAGCGCCTGGTGAACTGCGCGCTGGAGATCGAGAAGACCTTCGGCATCGAGCTCGTCTGGATCTCCGGCGGAAACACGAGCGCCCTGCCCCTGGTCGCGGCTGGCCGCATGCCGGCGCGCGTGAACCACCTGCGCATCGGTGAGGCGATCCTGCTCGGTCGCGAGACCGTCCACCGGACCCCCTGGCCTGGAACCCATCAGGACGCCTTCCTCCTGCACACCGAGGTCATCGAGCTCAAGCGGAAGCCTTCGTTTCCAATCGGCGAGCGTGCCGAGGACGCGTTCGGGGAAGCGCCGCGCTTCGAGGACCGCGGCGCGAGGGACCGCGCCCTCCTCGACGTCGGACGCGAGGACGTCACCCCCGAAGGCCTGGTTCCGCTCGACCCGCGCGTCGAGGTGCTCGGGGCTTCGAGCGACTACCTGATCGTCGACGTGACCCAGGCCCGGGGAGACGTGCGCGTCGGCGACGAGCTCGTCTTCGCGCCGAGCTACGCTGCGCTGCTGGCCGCAATGGACTCCGCCTACGTGGAGAAGCGCCTCGTCGGCGCGCCAGCTGCGCCGTGACCGCCGAGGCCCTGCACCTCACTCGGGCGCACGTGCACCTCGACGCCCTCGACTCCAACGTGCGTCTCCTCCGCGAGCTGGCGGACGGCCGACCCCTGTGGCCCGCGATCAAGGCCAACGCCTACGGCCACGACGCCGAGATCGTGGCGCGCCGGCTCGTCAGCCTGGGCTGCGGGACCCTGTGCGTGGCCCACGCGCCCGAGGCCATCGCGCTCCTCCGGGCAGGCATCCGCGCGCGCTTCGTGCTGCTCTCGCCCAGTCTGCCGGAGCACGCGGACGCGATCGTGGCCCACGACCTCGAGCCCGCCGTCTCGCGCCTCGACACGATCGAGGCCCTGGCGGCGGCCGCCGAGCGCACCGGCCGCCGCGTCTGCGTGCACCTGAACGTGGACACGGGCATGGGCCGGGTGGGCATCCCGCGCAGTGACGTCCCGACCTACCTGGAGCGCTTCCGCGCCCACCCAGAGGTCTCGGTGCGCGGCCTGATGAGCCACTTTCCGCGCGCCGACGAGGCGGACAAGTCGTGGTCGCTGGCGCAGCTCGCGCGCTTCCGCGAGGTCGCGGAGCAGGCGCGCGGCGAGCCGGGGCTCGAGGTGGTCCACATGGCCAACAGCGCGGCCCTCTTCGACCTGCCCGACGCGCGTTTCGACGCCGTGCGGCCGGGAATCGCGATCTACGGCCTCGCTCCCTCGGCCGAGATCCAGAATCCGCGCGTCCGCGAGCTGCAACCCGTACTCGAGTGGACGACCCGCATCACCTTGCTCAAGGAGGTGCCCGCCAACACCGGCCTGAGCTACGGCCACATTTTCCACACGCGGCGTCCCTCGCTGATCGCGACCGTTCCGGTCGGCTACGGGGACGGGCTCCCCCGCGCCCTCTCGAACCGGGTGCGTTTCCTGGTCAGCGGCGTGCCCTGCCCGCAGGTGGGAAACATCACCATGGATCAATGCCTGTTGGACGTGACCGCCCTCCGCGGCCGCGTGGCGCTCGGCGACGAGGTCGTTCTCCTCGGCCGCCGGGGCGCCGAGGCCGTCACGGCCGACGCCCTCGCCGAAACGCTCGACACGATCCCCTACGAGGTGGTGACCCGGATCGCGGCGCGCGTCCCGCGCATCGCCGTGGCTGGCGGCCCGGCGCACTGAGCCGGCCGCCGCCGGCTGGCTCCGTCTCCTGCGCCGCCGTCTCCGCGCCCCGCCTGCGTCCTTGAGCCGGGCCAGGCATTTCGTCACCGGAAGCGCGTTCACCACGTTCGCCTTTCGCACGCAGCCGCGACGGGCCACACCCACGCCGAGCTCGTCGGCGTATGCCAGATGCCCCGGCTGGTGGGTGTCCGAGTGGATGGCGAGGCCACAAGGATCCGCTGCGCGCGGCACGACGGCGCTGTGGCTTGCAGCCACGCTGGGGCCCGCGGAGACGGGACCGAACGCCACAGCCACGGTCCTGGCTCCCCGCAGCATCGCCTTCGAGCCTGGAGCGAGGGCCGCCCGACGAGACGCAGTTCCGGCGCGTGAAGGCGAGTTGTACCATTGGCGACGTGGGCGAACGTTCCGCCCGTTGGAGGAATGACGCATGCATCGCTCGGAGACCAGAGAACTCACCGTCTGTGCCGACTGCGGTGCCGAGATCGCGGCGAGCCGCGAACGCAGCTACCCGTTCGGGGAGGACGC
>CAMYLJ010000006.1 GCA_947259215.1 uncultured delta proteobacterium | reverse complement strand
GCCGCTGGCTCGGGCACGCCTCGATCCAGACCACGGTCGACACCTACGGCCATCTGCTTCCGGACCCGGACGAGCACGAGACGGTGGACAGGCTCGATACGCTCGGCACGAACGGGCACAAAATGGGCACAGTGCACCGGAAGGGACAACGGCGGGGTCGCGTAAGTGCCCGGAACCCTGGCGCCCCCGGGAGGACTCGAACCTCCGACACCCGGTTTAGGAAACCGGTGCTCTATCCGCCTGAGCTACGGGGGCGCGGGGAGAAAGCTACCGTTGGGCGGGAGGCTGCGCGACTGCCTCCCTCGAGTTGGTAGCCTGTTGCGTGGATTGTCCGGAGGCTTCCCCGACATGACCCCGGAGGCCGGCGACCGCGACGTGCGCGCCGAGATCGCGCGGCTGAGCTCTCCCGAGCCGGTATCGCTCCCGTGGACGAAGCGGGCGTTCGACAAGCTGTTCGCCGCGTTCGCCCTGGTGGTGACGCTTCCCGTGTCGCTCGTCATCGCCAGCGCAATCCTGCTCGAGGGCCTCGTCCGGCGTCCCCACGCGGGCCCGGTCTTCCACCGGGAGATCCGCGTCTCGGCCGGGGAGGCCTTCCGCTTGCTGAAGTTCCGGGTCTTCACGGCACGGGCCACCCGGGAGATCGAGCAGGGCGCCATGCCGAAGCGCGTCGAGAACGACCCGCGCAATCTGACGCGGGTGGGCAGGGTCCTGAAGAAGACGGGCCTGGACGAGCTGCCCCAGCTCGTGAACATCCTCCAGGGTCACATGAGCCTCGTCGGCCCCCGGCCGGCGCCGGTGGCGGAGTACGAGAAGGAGATCGCCGCAGGGATCTTCCGGCGCAAGGCGATTCGCGCCGGCCTCTCGGGGCCCGCCCAGCTCATGAAGGGTTCGGCGCGCACCCGGGAAGCCGAGATCCTGGCCGACCTCCGCTACGTCGACCGTTTCCGGCACGAGACGCCGCGGCAGCTTCTCGCCCGGGATCTGCGGCTCGTCCGCCGCACCCTCCGGTTGCTGCTGAGGATGACCGGCGAGTGACGGAGGCGCGCCTCAGGCGCCCTGGAAATAGCCGCGCTCGACCATGTCGGCGGCGAGCCGGTCGATCACGGCGTGGATCGTCTTGCTGCGATCGCCCTTGATCTTCGTCTTGAGCACGGCCGAATAGAGGAGTTCCTCGGTCTTCGCATCGAAGAGATCGGCCTCGAGGAAGAAGGTCTCCTTCTCGAGGACCGTCTGGCTCTCGGCCGACCACGCGCCGTACCAGTCGCCGAGACTGGTGTGCGGCGGGACGTAGTGCCGCGGGGGCTTCCGGGTCGTCACCCGGGTCACGATCACGCCATCGAGCGTGTACTCGGCGAGCCAGGACTCGACCGTCTTGTGGTCGATGCTCTCGAGGTCGGGCACTACGTTGATGCTGGCGACCGCGAGGACTCCGTAGTTCGCGAGCTTGTCGGCGAAGTCGTTCTCGTACTGAGCCCGCGCGGTCGGGTTCGGGCTCAGGCCCACGATCATCAGACGCTTGTACGGCGCGCCCGCGTAGCTCTTCGGGGCCCAGGTGTCGATCAGCCGGGCCGTCTTGCAGGAGACGGTGACGAGCGCCAGGACGACGAGCAGTAGACGCAGCTTCACGGAGACAGCCAATCACAAGACCCGCCGGTCTGCTACCGCCCGTCTCCGGAGAACCGCTCGCTGGCTGCAATCGCGGGTCGGAAGGCGCCCGCGGCCTCCAGCTCGTAGGCGAGCGCGAGGAGGCTGGCCTCGCCGCCCTGGCGGGCGGCCAGCTGCACGCCGATCGGAAGCCCGCCCTCGCTCATGCCGAGGGGCAGCGAGATCGCCGGGTCGCCCGTCGCGTTCTGGATCGGGGTGAAGCAGAAGGTGCTGCGCACGCGCTCGAGGGCGGTGTCGAAGGGCACGTCGGGCGCCAGGTGGCCGACCTCCGGGGCCGGCGTGGCGGCGGTCGGACAGAGAACCAGGTCGCGCTGCGCGAAGACTCGCTCCGAGATCCGGTGCGCGGCCCGAAGGCGTCGCACTGCGGGCAGCGCCTTCCCGAGGTTCTCCCAGAAGCGCGCCGCCAGGCCGTGGGTCCAGGGCTCGAGCTCGCCCGGGTCGTAGCCACCCCTCCGGGTCCAGCGGGTCAACACGCGGAAGCCCCAGCCGAGGAACGCCCAGAAGAGCCAGAAGTCCTCGATGAGGCCTGCCTCGAAGGGGCACGGGATCTCCTCGACCGCATGGCCGAGGTCGGCCAGGGTGCGGCCCGCGGCCAGCGCGGCGGCGCGCACCTCCGGGTCCACCGGGCCGCCGAGCGGCGAGTCGCTGAAGACGCCGATGCGCAGGCGCCGACGGGCCGGGCCCTCGACCCGTCCCACCGGCGGCAGCCGGCGACTCGGAATGCCCTCCTCCAGCGCGGCGACCAGGTGCGCCGTGTCGCGGACGCTTCGGGTCAGCGCCCCGTACGTGAGGAGCCGCACCGGGAGCCGTTCGCCCAGCGTCGGAGCGAAGCGTCGCTCGCGGCTGGGCTTGAGACCGACGAGCCCACAGAAGCCGGCCGGGATCCGGATCGATCCGCCGCCGTCGCTCCCGTGCGCGAGGGGCACGACGCGGGCCGCCACCAGCGCCCCCGCGCCGCCCGACGAGCCTCCGGGGGTGTGGGAGAGGTTCCAGGGATTTCGCGCCGGGCCGTGGGCCAGGGGCTCGGTGGTGCCGGTCAGCCCGGACTCGGGCGCGGCGCTCATGCCGAGGCTCACGAGGCCCGTCGCGAGAAACGCCGCGACGAAGGGCTCGGTACGGGTCGCCACCCGTCCCGTCCACGCCCGTGACCCGTGATCGTTCACGACGCCCGCCAGGTCGTCGATCCCCTTCACGAAGGTCGGCACACCGGCGAAGGGACCCGCCGGCGGATCCTGGGCGCGCGTCAGCGCCGCAGCGTAGGTCTCCGTCGGCACGGCGTTGAGCGCCGGTGCCAGTGCGCGGGCGCGCTCGATCGCTGCGGCGACCACTTCGTCCGCCCGCAGCTCGCCGGCGCGGATCCGCGCTGCCGTCTCCACCGCATCCATGCGGCCGAGCTCCGAAGGGTCGACGGCCACCCGCGCCGCGAGCCGTGAGGCGTTCACTCCGCGTAGCGTACCGGAAGCGCGTGCCGCTTCCTCGCGACCCGCCGCTGGCCCGGCCTCGGCGTCCGGACGGACGAGGGACGCAGCGAAGAGGACAGCGTGTCTCGCACCGCGGCTTCGCGTTCCGTCGGACCTACACTAGACTACGCAGGTCACTGCCCGGGTCCCCCCGCAGGTGAGGTTTCGAACTGAGCACGGGACTCGACACGCTGTTTCCGCTCCTGCCCGCGCAGCTACCCGAGGAGGGCTGGAGCGACCGCCTCCTCACCGAGATCGGCACCGCCGTCGACTCGACGCTGATGCTCGCGATGCAGATCGTGGTGGAGCGGGCGTTGATCCCCGACCCGGAGCACGTGAATGCGCTGCGCGATTCCGCGCAGCCCGTCCTGGCCCCGGAGCTCCAGGCCGAGCCGCGGCGCTTCTTCGGGTTCCTCGACGAGCCGCCGCATCCCGTGCGCATGAAGAGCCGCTACCGGCGCTCCCTGACCGGCGGCGTCGTCCACGACTGCCGGATCGAGAGCGACTACGTGCCCTACGCCGCGGCGGAGCCCGGGACGGGTGCGGGCCCGATCCACGTGGAGCTCTGGCGCCACGAGCCGGGCCGGCCGCGCGGCAGCGTCGTCGCCCTGCACGGCTTCAGCATGGGCCGGCCCCGCATCGACGCCGCCATCCTGATGGCGAACCGCTGGTACGAGCGCGGCCTCGATGTGGCGCTCTTCACGCTTCCATACCATGGCGTACGGACGCCCGCGGAGTCGCGTTTCTCGGGCGAGCACTTCGCGGTGCCCGACGTCGCGCGCCTGAGCGAGGCGGTGCGCGAGGCTGTCTACGAGATCCGCCGGGTGACGCACTGGCTGCGCGAGGAGAGCGGCGCGCCGGTGGGGCTGCTGGGCCTGTCCCTGGGCGGCTACCTGGCGGCGCTCAGCGCCGGGCTCTGCGACGACCTGGACTTCATCGTCCCGATCGTGCCGCCGGTCTGCATCGGCGACCTCGCCTGGCGCTTCTTCGAGCGCACCGGGCACCACCGCCGCGGCGGTAAGGCGGCGCTCTCCCGGGACGAGCTGCGGCGGGCCTTCCAGATCCACTCGCCCCTCAGCCACGGCCTGCAGGTGCCGAAGGAGCGCACCTTCATCGTGGCGGGGCGTGGCGATCGGGTGGTGCCGCCCGAGCATCCCGCGGCGCTCTGGGAGCATTGGGGCGAGCCCGGCATCCATTGGTTCAGCGGCAGCCACCTGGCCCCGTTCGGACGCGGGCGCATCGTGAACGCCATCCTGCGTCACTTCGCGTCCGTCGGAATCCTCTGAGGCCGCGCGAACGGCCGGACTCCGGCGCGGCTCAGTAGATCAGCACGCTGTGGACGCGGTCGATGCCGAGGGCCTTGCGGCCGCCGAGGGCCGCCAGCTCGATCAGGAAGGCGCCGCCCACCACGTCTGCGCCGGCCTTCTCCACCAGGCGCACGGCGGCGGCGGCGGTGCCGCCGGTCGCGAGCAGGTCGTCCACCACCAGCACGCGGTCGCCGGGCCCGACGCTGTCCGCGTGCATCTCGATCACGTCGCTGCCGTACTCGAGCTCGTACTCCTCGCGCACGATCTCGTGGGGGAGCTTGCCCTGCTTGCGCACGATCACGAGGCCGGTGCCGAGGGCCAGCGCCACCGGAGCGCCCACGATGAAGCCGCGGGACTCGATCCCCACCACGTGGTTCACGCCCTCGTCGCGGAAGGGCTCCGCCACGGCGTCCACGGCGGCCCGCAGGGCCGCGGCGTTCTCCAGCAGCGGGGTGACGTCGCGGAACAGGATCCCCTGCTTCGGGAAGTCGGGGATGTCGCGGATGTACTGCTTCAGGTCGAGCTCGCTCACGGCCTTCTCCCGGCCCGGCGGGGCCGTGGTCTCAGGGTAGATAGCGCAGGGGGTCCAGCGGTGTCGGGCCCTGGCGGATCTCGAAGTGGAGGTGGGAGCCGCTGGCGTTGCCGCTCGTGCCCACCTCGGCCACCAGGTCGCCCTTCTCCACGAACTGGCCCTTGCGCACCCGGTTCTTGCGGTTGTGGGCGTAGACGGTCGAGAAGTCGCCCACGTGCTTCACGATCACGAGCTTCCCGTAGTCGCCGAGGCGGTCGGCGTAGACGACCTTCCCGGCCTCGGCGGCGCGCACGGCGCTGCCCTTGGGCGCGCCGATGTCGAGGCCATGGTGCGGCTCCCCTCCCCGGCCGCCGAAGCGCGAGTTGAGGGTGCCGCGCACGGGCCAGTCGAAGGCCAGGCCGAGCTCCCGCACGGACCGGTCGCTGGCCGCGCGTGTCGGCCGGACCCGGGCCGGCGGCGGCGGCACGGCCTGGGACCCGCTGCTGTCGCCCGGCGCCGGAATCCACAGGCGGGTTCCCACGCCGACCTCGCGCACGTCGTCGATGCCATTGGTGCGCAGGACGGCGTCCAGGTCGGCGTCGTAGCGGCGGGCGATGCGCCAGACGGTCTCGCCGGGCTGCACCACGTGGTAGATCCCCGGGCCCTCACCCGGCTTCGGGCTCGAGGCGCAGCCCGGCGCGAGCCCCGTGGCCAGGACCAGGAGCGCAACGGCCGCGACGATGCGGCCTGCGAGCCCGCCTACGCCTGCCAGCCGTGCTCGCCGATCAGGTCGACGAAGCGACATCGGCCCAAGACCTCGCGCCGCAGCCGGCCGTGGCCGATGCGGTGTACGCGGAGCAGCACCTGGGCGCCGCGCGGCCCGAACGGGCCCACGAGCCGCCCCCCCGCCGCCAGCTGCGCCAGCAGCGGCTCCGGCACCTCGGGACCCCCCGCCGTCACGGCAATCGCGTCGAAGGGCCCCTCGGACGGGCGGCCGCGCGTACCGTCCCCGAGGTGCACCACGACGTTGGTGGTGCCCAGGGCGTCCAGGGCCCGCCGCGCGCGCGCCGCCATCCCGGGCAGGCGCTCGATGGACACCACGCGGGCGGCCAGGCGCGCCAGCACAGCGGCCTGGTAGCCGGAGCCGGTCCCGATCTCGAGGACCGTCTCCCGGCCCGTGAGCTGGAGCGCCTCGCTCATGCGCGCCACCACGCTCGGGGCCGAGATGGTCTGCCCGTCCCCGATCGGGAGGGCGGCGTCCCGGTAGGCCTGCGCCCACAGGGCCTCGGGCAGCAGCCGATGCCGGGGCACCTCCTGGACCGCGGCCAGGACCTTCGGATCCTTCACCCCATCGCGGGCCAGGCGCTCCGCCAGCCGATGGCGCGGCAGGCGGTACTCGCCGGCGTGCGTCGTTTCCCTCACCCCATGATCCCCCGGCGGCCGAGCCGCAGCGTAGGTCGGAACCCCCCGATCGGCCAGCGGTTCGCGTCCGCCAGCGGCTGCGCCCGGACCTCGGGAGCCGGCGGGAAAGTGCGCTTGCACCCCGTCTTCTCAGGGGAAACCCGCTCAGGTCAGACGCCCGTCGTGCCGTCGTGTAGGCCTGGGGGCGGAGCGCGAAGGGGAGCGGAGCGCGGCCATGAGCAGGCCCGGAGGGCCCAGATCCGAGGGCGAGGAGCGGTTCCGCAACCTGGCGGAGCAGGCCCACGATCTCATCGCCGAAACAGATGCCCAGGGCCGCTACCTCTACGTGAGTCCCAACCACGAGAGCGTCCTCGGGTTCGCCCCGGACGCGCTGGTCGGGACCGTCGCCTTCGACCTCGTGCATCCCGAGGACCTGCCCGAGGCGAGCCGCGCCTTCGCCGAGGCCGTGACCCGGAAGGAGCCCCGGCGGGCCGCCGTGCGCCTGGCCACCCGGGACGGCGACTGGCGCTGGTTCGAGGTCACCGGCCGGCCTTACACCGCGAGCGCCGGCGACCTGCGCGCAGCCATGATCGGCCGCGACATGAGCGAGCGGCGGGCTGCCGAGCAGGCCCTGCGCGACAGCGAGCAGCGCTACCGGTTGCTGGTGGAGACCGCCAGCTCCGGCATCGTCGAATCCGATCGCGAGGGCGTGATCAGCTTCGCGAACCGCGCCTTCGCGGAAATGATGGGCGCGCCGGCGGAGCGGCTGGTCGGACGCGGCGTGTGGGAGTTCGAGGCGGAGCCGGCCGACCGCGAACGCGTGCAGCACCAGGTTCGCGAGGCCGTGCGCCGGGAGCCGAGGCCCCGGAAGCGCATTCACCACCTGCGCAGCCCGGCCGGGCGGAGCATGACGGCCGAGATCGACTGGAACTTCATGCGCGACGCCGAGGGTCGGGTGACGGGCTTCGTCTCCTTCGTGAACGACGTCACCCGTCGCGAGGAGGCGGACCAGGCGCTGGCCGACAGCCACCGCTTCATCTCCCACATCGCCGAGGCCACGCCCCACATGCTGTGCGTGTTCGAGCTGGCGACCCGGCGCCTCCTCTACTGCAACTCCCGGGTCCACCAGGTGCTCGGCTGGGACCCCGCGGACCTCAACGCCTTCGGGCCCGGGCTCTTCGAGAAGGTGGTCCACCCCGAGGATCTCGCACGCGTCAGCCAGGGCATGCTCGAGGCCGTCCGGAGCCAGGACGACCGGGCCGTGGAGATCGAGTACCGCAGCCTCCACGGCTCGGGAGACTGGCTCTGGCTGCGGGCGCGGCTGGCGGTCTTCGCGCGCAACCCGGACGGAAGCCCGCGCGAGCTGCTGATGGCCAGCGAGGACATCACCGCCCAGCACCGGGCCATCGAGGCACTGCGCGACTCGGAGGAGCGCTTCCGGCTCGTGGCCGAGAACGCCTACGACTACATCCTCGAGCTCGGACCCGACGCCGAAGTGCGTTATCTCTCGCCCTCCTTCCGCGACATCCTGGGCTTCGACCCGCACAAGCACACCACCACCGACAGCTACCGGCTGCTGCACCCGGACGACCGCGACGACGTGGTCGCCGCCATGCGCAGCCTGCTGGACGGTCGGGCGCTGAGCCCGATCGTCTACCGCCATTGCCACGCCGACGGGGAGTACCGCTGGCTCGAGACCTACGGCACTCCCCGCCCCACCCCGGACGGCCGCTTCGTCGCCGTCTCCATCACCCGCGACATCACCGATCAGGTGGTCGCCGAACAGGAGGCACGGCGGCTCCACGACCAGCTGCTCCAGGCCCAGAAGCTCGAGAGCCTGGGCGTCCTGGCCGGCGGCGTGGCCCACGACTTCAACAACCTGCTGGTGGGCATCCTCGGCAACGCGAGCCTGGCGCTGGCCGACGCCCCGCCCGACTCGCCGCTGCGGGACACGCTCGAGGGCATCGAGACGGCGGCCCTGCGGGCGGCCGAGCTGACCAACCAGATGCTCGCCTACTCGGGCAAGGGGCGCTTCGTGGTGGAGCCCCTGGACGTCTCCGCCCTGGTGGACGAGATGGCCCACCTGCTGGAGTCGGCCATCTCGAAGAAGGCGGTGCTGTGCCGCCAGCTGGCGCCCGACCTCCCGTCGGTGGAAGCGGACGCCACCCAGCTCCGACAGCTCGTGATGAACCTCATCACCAACGCCTCGGACGCCTTGGGCGATCAGCCGGGGAGCATCACCCTGCGCACCCGCCTGGTGGCCGAATCCGCGCGCGGCGAGCTGGGCGCCCGCCTGGCGGACGCCGACGCAGCCGGGCCGTGCGTGCTGATCGAGGTGGAAGACACCGGCGCGGGCATGGACCGGGCGACCTGCGAGCGGATCTTCGAGCCCTTCTTCACCACGAAGTTCACCGGCCGCGGTCTCGGTCTGGCCGCGGCCCTCGGAATCGTCCGCGGCCACCGCGGTGCCATCGACGTCGTGAGCGAGCCCGGGTGCGGGACCTGCTTCCGGATCCTGCTGCCGGTGACGACGGTGCGTGCCCGCCCGACGCGGGCCCTGGAAGAGAGCGCACCCGCCGCAGCCGGCTCGGGGGTGGTGCTCGTGGCCGACGACGAGTCCGTGGTGCGGCAGATGGCGTCACGCATCCTGGGGGAAGCCGGGTTCCATGTCCTGGAAGCGGCCGACGGACGCGCCGCGGTGGAACGCTTCGCTGCGCAGGCCGACGACGTGAGCGCCGTGCTCCTCGATCTGACCATGCCGCGGCTCGGGGGTGAGGAGGCCCTGCGCGAGATCCGCGCCATCCGCTCCGACGTGCCGGTGATCCTGACCAGCGGCTACAGCGAGTCGGAGATCGCCGTGCGCTTCGAGGGCGTCCAGCTCGAGGGCTTCCTCCAGAAACCCTTTCGACCCGCCGACCTGCTGGAGCGCATCCGGTTCGCTCTGGCGCTCGCGGATCAGGACGGCGGGGCGGGCCTCCCGAGCCAGCGCGGCACCCGTCGCACGTAGCCGTCCCACGCCGCACCGAAGCGCCGGTGCAGCACCGGCTCCTCCCACAGGATGAGCACCAGGTGGCTGATCCCGATGCAGCCCACGGCGTAGAGGAGCAGCGCCGCGTGACCGAGCAGCCCGAAGGCGCCCAGCCAGATCGCCGCGTAGGCGACGTAGATCGGGTTGCGCGACCAGCGGTAGAGACCCTGTTCCACCAGATGGCGCGGCGGCGCCACGGGGACGGGCGTTCCGTCGCCCACGCGCGCGAAGAGGCTCGAGCAGCGCAGGATCACCACCCCGGCGCCGAGAATCACCAGGACGGCCGCCACCTGCCCTGCCGGATGGCGCCAGCGTGGCCAGCCGAGCGCCTGGTTGCGCTCGATCGCCCACTCGGGGCCCGCCAGGAAGGCCAGCCAGGCAAAGGCCAGCCCCAGGATCGCTGCCCACGGGCGGCGCCGGAGCGGCTCCGGGAGCCGAAAGGCCATCCGACGATCCTACTGCCCCGGGCCGGGCGTCGCCCCTTGCGCCGCCGGGCCCCAGGCCGTACCCCTCAGGCGTCCCACTCCCCCACGAGAGCGAGGATCCATGGGCCGCAGCGCCGTCGCCGTCGTTCGCACCACGCCCCGCACGGTGTTCGAGGACTACCACCGGCTGATGAACCTGGCGAGCTACCAGGACGTCCTTCCGAAGGACGTCGACACGGCGCTCAAGGTCAACATCTCCTGGCACTTCTTCTTCCCGGGCTCCTCCACTACGCCGTGGCAGCTCGAGGGCGTGATCCGCGGGATGCTGCGAGACGGCTACTCGTCGGACCTGCTCCACGCCTGCCACAACCGCACGGTCGTGATCGACGCCCACCTCGGCGAGCGCGAGAACAAGCAGCTTCCGGTGGTGGAAGCCCACGGCTTGCGCAACATCCACCTCTACGAGGGCGGAGAGGAGTGGGTCCACGTGCGCGACGCCGTGGGCGACCTGGCAGACGAGTTCCTGTGCCTGAACCAGGTCTATCCCGACGGGTTCATGATCCCGAAGCGCTTCATCGGCGAGAGCATCCTGCACCTGCCCACCGTGAAGACCCACGTCTTCACCCACACCACCGGCGCCATGAAGAACGCCTTCGGCGGCCTGCTGAACGAGCGGCGCCACTGGACCCATCCGGTGATCCACCAGACCCTGGTGGACCTGCTGATGATCCAGAAGCGGATCCACCGTGGGGTCTTCGCCGTGATGGACGGCACCTTTGCGGGCGACGGGCCGGGCCCTCGCTGCATGGTCCCGCACGTGAAGAACGTGCTGCTGGCGAGCGACGACCAGGTGGCGATCGACGCGATGGCGGCGGCGATGATGGGCTTCGACCCCATGAAGATCGAGTACATCCGGCTGGCCCACGAGCGCGGGCTCGGCTGCGGCGACGTGTCGCAGATCGAGCTGCTCGGCGACGCAGACGCCGGACGCGAGCGCTGGAACTTCGACGGGCCCTACAAGAAGATGACCTTCGCCTCGCGCATGCAGGAGAAAATCTACTGGGGCAACCTGCGCCGCCCGCTCGAGTGGTCGCTCAAGACCTGGCTCGCCCCCTGGGCCTACATCGCGAGCGTCGTCTACCACGACTCCTTCTGGTACTCGGTCCTCGGCAGCCGCGCGATGCGCTCCGCCCTCGGGAGCGACTGGGGCCGGCTCTTCCGCAACTGGGAGACCCTCACCCCCGACGCGCGCGGCTTCCCCGAGGTCGGCGGCGGCGAGGCGACCCTGAAGCGCACCGGGCCCCGGGCCTTCGCCCGCTCCCTGGGCATCCTCGCCACCTGTATCAAGGAGGCGCCGGAGTTCGCGAGCCGGCGCCGGCGCGCGACCTCCTAGGGGCTGCTCAGCGGAACTCGACGGCGAAGGCCTCGGCCAGCTCGTCCGGAGTGGCGCGGTAGACGCGCCGGAAGGCCCGCGCCACGTTGCCGCTGCGCACCACGTCCTGGCACAGCCGACGCAGTTCGCGCTCGCCGTAGCGGCGGGCCAGGTGGTCCACGAAGCCGTAGCTGTACAGGTAGGCCAGCGGGGCGGACGCGGCGTCCAGACTCGAGAAGCTGGGCGCCCCGACCAGGCCGAGGGCCGGGAGCTGACCGCCGTCGGCGATCTGCTGGAGCGCCGCCCACTCGCGCGGCGTGAGGCGCCGTTTGCCGTGGGCGCGTGCTTCGAACCATTCGGCCACGCCCTCGTTCAGCCAGGCGGGCAGCACCAGGCTCGGCGCCTCGGCGTCGAAGGACGCGTGCACGAGCTCGTGGTAGAGGGTGCGGGCGAGCTGCGGGGTGACCTGCACGTCGCCGCGCACCAGGATCTGACCGCGGTAGAAGCCCGCCATCGGGAAGCGCACGAGTCGAGCATAGGTGGCGTCGAAGATCTGCGGGTCGTAGACCACCACCGTCAGGCGCCGCCGCGGCCGCAGCCCGAGCAGCTCGTCCACCCGATCGAATCCCTCTTCCAGCACCTCCAGCACCTCGATCTCGAAGCGCCGCGAGCCCGACGGTCCCGTGGCGCGGTCGAGGTCCACGTCCTGCAGCAGCCGGAAGTGGCTCGAGGTGCGCTCCTCGAAGACACCGTCCGCGCCACGCTCGCGCGCGCCGGCGGGTGCCACGGTCGCGGCGAGCCCGATCGCAACCGCGGCGGCGAGGAGTCTCACCCGGACACGCATAGCAGCCGGTTGGCGGCACTGGCCAGCGCCCGCAGCGAGGCCATCACGATGTCCGCGTCCAGGCCCACGCCCCACGCCCGGCGCTGGCCGATCTGCGTCTCCACGTAGGCCACCGCGCGCGCGTCGGCGCCCTCGCCGAGGGCGTGCTCGCTGTAGTCGTGGACCTGGATCGGGTCGCCCGCGACGGGCTCGAGGGCCCGCGCGAAGGCGTCGATGGGCCCGTTGCCGCGCGCTCGCAGGCGCTGCGACTCGCCGCCCACCTGCACCTCGAACGTGAAGGCGTCGTCGCGAGCCGCCGGGTGCTCGTAGGCCGTCACGGCGACGGGCGCGTCGCGCTCGAGGAACTCGGCGCAGAAGGCCTCCCAGACCGCGCGCGACGTGAGCTCGCCCCCGCTCGCGTCGGCCAGCGCCTGCACCCGGCGACCGAACTCCACCTGGGCGCCCCGCGGAAGCCGGATCCCGTGGTCCTGCTCCAGCACCCAGGCCACCCCGCCCTTGCCCGACTGGCTGTTGATGCGGATCACCGCCTCGTAGGTGCGCCCCACGTCCTTCGGGTCGATGGGCAGGTACGGCACCTCCCAGTGATCGCTGCGCGACTCCTCGATCGCCGCCATACCCTTCCGTATGGCGTCCTGGTGGGAGCCGGAGAAGGCCGTGAAGACCAGCTCGCCCGCGTAGGGATGCCTCGGATGCACCGGGAGGCGCGTGCAGTGCTCGCTGACGGCGACCACCTGGTCCAGGTCCCAGAGCGCCAGCTGCGGGTCCACGCCCTGGCTGAAGAGGTTCAGGGCCAGGGTCACGAGATCCACGTTGCCCGTGCGCTCGCCGTTGCCGAAGAGCGTGCCCTCGACCCGGTCCGCGCCCGCCATCAGCGCCAGCTCCGCGGCCGCCACAGCGGTGCCGCGGTCGTTGTGGGGATGGATCGACAGCACCAGCGCGTCGCGGTCGCGCACGTGGCGCCCGAACCACTCGATCTGGTCGGCGTAGACGTTCGGGGTCGCCATCTCGACGGTCCCCGGCAGGTTCAATACCACCGGGCGCTCGCGGGCCGGCTCCCACACGTCCATCACGGCCTCGCACACCTCGACGGCGTAGTCGAGCTCGGTGCCGCTGAAGCTCTCGGGCGAGTACTCGAAGCGGACCTCGCCGTCGTGCTTCTCGGCACACTCGCGGCACAGCTCGGCCCCACGCACGGCGATCTCCTTCACGCCAGCCCGGTCCAGTCCGAAGACCACGCGCCGCTGGAGCTCCGAGGTCGAGTTGTAGAGGTGGACGATCGCCCGCGGCACGCCGCGAAGGGCCTCGAACGTGCGTCGGATCAGCTCCTCCCGGGACTGGGTCAGCACCTGGAGCGTCACGTCCTCGGGGATGCCGCCGCGGTTGACCAGCTCGCGCAGGAAGGCCCACTCGGTGTCGGAGGCGGCGGGGAAGCCCACCTCGATCTCCCGGAAGCCCAGGGCCACCAGCAGCTCGAAGAGGCGGCGCTTGCGCTCCGGGCCCATGGGCTCCACCAGGGCCTGGTTGCCGTCGCGCAGGTCCACGCTGCACCAGACGGGAGCGCGCTCGATCACCCGGCCGGGCCAGGTACGATCGGGCAGCTCCACCGGCGGGAAACGCCGGTACTTCGTGGCGGGCATGCTGGCCATGATTCGCTCCTCAAACGCGAAACCCCCTCCGGCCGGTCGGCGGGAGAGGGTTTTCGCGTCGCTCTGGCGTCCCGTGCGGCGCTACACCTCCCCTGCCCTGCCAAGCAGCAGGCCCGGGAGAAGAAGCCGCGCGTTCGAGATCGCCATCACGGGGGGAAGGTGACGTAGCGCGCGGCGCCGGTCAAGGCCGCGGGGCCCGGACGGAGCCGCCCTACACCGGCCCTGCTACGCTGGCCGCGGAGGCGCGCGCCATGATCAAGGGTTACGCCGGACGCATTCTCGAGGTCGATCTCGGCGACGAGAGCTTCGCCTTCGCGGCGCTCGACGAGGAGACGGCGCGCCTCTACATCGGAGGCAAGGGCTACGGCACGCGGCTCCTCTACGACCGCACCTCCGCGGGCGTGGACCCCCTGGGTCCGGACAACCCGCTGATCTTCGCGACGGGTCCGCTGAACGGCTCGGTGGCGCCGCAGTCGAACCGCTTCGCCGTGGTCTGCAAGAGCCCGCTGACCGGCGGCATCGGGAACGCGGCGTGCGGCGGCTCGTTCGCCTTCGGGCTGAAGAAGGCCGGGATCGACGTGCTCGTCGTCTCGGGCCGCGCGAAGCGTCGCCTGCGCCTGCGCATCGACGGCGACGCGGACGCCGTGGAGTTCCTGGACGCCACGGACCTCTGGGGCCAGGGCACCTACGACACCCAGAAGCGGCTCCCGAAGGGCCACTACCACGCGGTGATCGGACCGGCGGGCGAGAACCTGGTGCTCTACGCGGGGATCGTCTCCAACGAGCGCATCGCCGGCCGCACGGGCGTGGGGGCCGTGATGGGCTCCAAGCTCCTCAAGGCCGTTTCGGTCCGGGGCTCCCGCAAGCTCGACATGGAGGACCCCAAGAAGTTCAAGGAGTACACGAAGGAAGTCCGGAAGCTCTTCGAAGAGCATCCGGTCATGGGCGAGTCGCTCAAGCGCTTCGGAACCGGCGCCATCGTCAATACCACGAATGCGCGCAACATCCTCCCCACCCGCAACTTCAAGTACGGCCACTTCGACGACGCCATGACGATCTCCGGCGAGTGGATGGAGGACCACGAGCTGAAGGGCGTGAAGACGAGCTGCATCCACTGCCCCGTCACCTGCGGGCGCGACGTGGAGGTGGAGGGCAAGGGCGTGGTCAAGGGTCCGGAGTACGAGACCCTGGCGCTGCTCGGCTCGAACCTCGAGATCGGCGACCTGAAGAAGGTGTCCGAGTGGAACTACCACGCCGACGACATGGGCATGGACACCATCAGCCTCGGGGCGAGCCTGGGCTTCGCCATGGAGCTCTCCGAGCGCGGCATGTTCCAGACGCCGCTCGCCTTCGGCAGCCCGGCCGGCGTCTCGGAGATGATCCTCGATGTCGCCCACCGCCGCGGCATCGGGAACGACCTGGCCGACGGCGTGCGCCGCATGGCGGAGAAGCACGGCGGCCACGACTTCGCCATGCACGTGAAGGGGCTCGAGCTCTCGGCCTACGACCCGCGCGGCTCCTACGCCCAGGGGGTCGAGTACGCCACCACCAACCGCGGCGGCTGCCACGTGCAGGGCGCCAGCATGTACCTGGAGTCGACGGGCCCGCTCACCATCAATCCCCAGAACCTGAAGCTGAAGGCCGAGTTGCCGGTGATCCAGCAGAACCTGGCCTGCGCGATCAACTCCATGGTGCTCTGCATCTTCACCACCTACGGCATGATCCCGAAGGCGGTGCACAACATGAGCCCCAACTCCTTCGTGCACCGGGCCCTCTCGACCGTGCTCGAGAACAGCGGACCGGTCTTCACGCGGGCCATGCGGATGAAGGGCAAACCCATGATGTGGTTCGAGAAGTGGCTCACCTACATCACCGGCGAGACCTTCTCCGGCGGGCACCTGCAGGAGATCGGGGAGCGGATCTTCAACCTGGAGCGGATGTACAACCTGCGCGAGGGGCTGACGGGCGCCGACGACACGCTGCCGCCGCGGATGCTGCACGAGCCGACCTTCCGCGACCAGACCTCGGGGCATCCGCTCGACCAGCTGCTGCCCCGCTACTACAAGAACCGGGGCTGGAGCGCCGAGGGAGTTCCGTCGCAGAAGACCCTGGACCGGCTCCAGGTCCGGGTCTGAGGTCCGCCATGGCCGTCACCGTCGAGCTGACCTACGACATGAGCAAGACCCTGGGCGTGCGCCGCTTCGAGGTGGAGGACGCGACGACCGTCTCCGACGTGGTGCGCGCCGCCCGCGAGCGCTTCGAGGCCGGCGACGCCTTCGACCGCCTCTCGCGCGTCGCCGCGGTGGCCGTGAACGGCGTCCTGGTGAGCCACCGCAAGGGCCTCAAGACCCGGCTCGCCGACGGCGACACCGTCGCCTTCGTCAAAGCCGCCGCCGGCGGCTAGCTGGCCGACCCAAGACGAAGTCTTGGGTCGGCTTGCGCCGCAAACGGAGCCCTTCGGGCTCCGTCAGCTAGTCTTCGCGGTGGAGGAGGGTGACGCAGCAGACGCTGCCGCCGCCGACCAGGTGGGCGAGGCCGGTGCGGGCGTTCTCGACCTGACGGGGGCCGGCGTGGCCGCGGAGCTGGGTGACGAGTTCGTGGATCTGGGCCAGGCCCGTCGGGCCGCCGGGATGGCCGCGGGCGATCAGGCCGCCGTCCGTGTTGAAGGGGATGCGGCCGCCCAGCCGGGTCTCTCCCGCCTCCAGCAGCTTCTCGCCCTCGCCTTCGCCGCAGAATCCCAGCAGCTCGTAGTACTCGAGCTCCTCATTGGCGAAGGCGTCGTGGCAGAGGGCGAGGTCCACGTCCTCGGGGCCGATCCCCGCGTGCTCGTAGGCCCGTTGCGCGGTGTCGCGGCTCATGCTGGCAGGGCCCACCACCGGGCCGAGGAAGGTGTGCCCGGGGGTGTAGGTCTCGCTCTGGAGGGCCGAGGCCAGCACGCTCACCACGGGACGGTCCGGATGCCGTCGCTGCACCAGGTCCTTCGGCGCGAGGATCGCGCAGGCTGCGCCGTCATCCACGGGACAGGCCATCATCGCCGTGAGCGGCTCGGACACCTTCGGTGAAGCGAGCACCTCCTCGACCGTGACTTCGTGGTCCGCCTGGCGGTCCGACAGCGGATTGCGCGCACCGTGGTTCCAGTTCTTGGCCGCGATGGCCGCGAACTGCTCCGGGCGCGTGCCGCGCTCGTGCATGCGCCGGACCGCCCACAGTGCGAAGTACGCGGCCGGCAGGATCACGCTGTCGATCTGGTCGCGCCCGACGCCGCGCCCTCCCCCGCCCCGCATCATGTCGTTCATCTTGTCGAAGCCGATCGCCATGGCGACCCGCGCCCGCCCGCTGGCCACGGCCCACGCGGCCTCGCGGAAAGCCACCAGCCCGGTGGCGGAGGCGTTCTCCACGTGGGTCACCGGAAGACCGGTCAGGCCCAGCTCCTTCATGGCCTTCACAGCGATCATGGCACCCGGCGTGATGTAGCCGACGAAGGCCTCGTCCACGTCGGCCAGGGTCAGGCCCCCGGCGTCCGCCAGGGCCGCCACGCCGGCGTCCCGGGCCAGGTCCGCGTTGCTGCGGGTGCGGTGGGCCCCGAAGCGCACCATCCCGCTTCCCAGCACGGCGACGTCGCGCAGGCTCATGCCGACGCCAGCGGGGCGAAGCGGAAGATCACCACCTGCTGGCCCTGCTTGTTCTCGCGCAAGGTCTCGAGCTCCAGCACCATGTCCATTCCGATTCGGAAGTCGCCCTGGCCGCCGGACAGCACCGCCTGCACCCGGGGACCCTCTGGCAGGTCGATCTGACCGACGCCGTATCCCCCGGCGTCGGCGCGCAGCGTTCCGAAGAGCGGGAAGTGCACCCAGGTCCAGGTGTAGAGCGTCCCCCGCGGCCCGAGCTCCACGTCCTCCAGCTCCGGGTGCAGGCAGCGGGCACAGATCGCGCGGCGCGGAAACAGCACCTCGCCGCAGTCGCGGCAGCGGCTGCCGAGAAGCCGCGGCGCCGCCTCCGGATCGTCGGGGATCGCGAAGAAGCCAGGCTCGATGGGAACCCGCTGCGCGGGGGCTTCACTCATGCTCGTCGGCTTCCCTACTCGGCGGGCGTCTGGAAGGCGGTCATGAGCTGCTGGGTCACGTCCGCCGTGGTGACGGGCTTCCCGGGCTCGAAGCTCGGCGGCTTCCCGCCGCGGATGCTCTTCACCGACAGGTCCACGTCCGGCGACTGCGCCCGCAGCGCGCCCACCGTGCAGTGCTCCCGGCCCAGGATGCCGAAGGAGTCGAGCCGGTACTCGCGCATGGCGTTCTCGTGGGTCATGGCGTGGATCTCGGCCTCGGGCACGCCCTCCAGGTACTCCATCAGCCGCTCCGGCGCCTGGGGCCAGGTGGTGTCCGAGTGCGGGTAGTCGCATTCCCACATGATCGTGTGGAGCCCCACGTCGTGGCGGTTCTTCACGCCCGCGGCATCGTCGATGAAGCAGGTCAGGATGTGCTCGCGGAACACGTCGCTCGGCTTCTTGCCGCCGAAGTCCTGGTGGGTCCAGGCGTGGTGGTGCTCGTAGACGTAGTCGGCGCGCTCCAGGAAGTACGGGATCCAGCCGATCCCGCCCTCGGAGAGCGCGATCTTCAGCGGGTACTTCTTCAGGGCCTCGCACCAGAGCAGGTCGGCGGCGCAGTTCACGATGCTGATCGGCGTAGTCGTGATCATCACGTCCACGGGCGCGTCGGGTGCGGTGAAGTGCATGCCGCCCGCGGAGCCGATGTGGATGCAGATCACCATGTCGGTGTCCGCGCAGGCCTTCCAGAACGGGTCCCAGTAGTCGGCGTGCAGGCTCGGGAAGCCCAGGGGCTGCGGGTCCTGGGAGAAGGAGACCGCCGTGCAGCCCTTGGCCGCCACCCGGCGCACCTCCTCCGCCGCCAGCTTCGGGTCCCACATCACCGGCAGCGCCAGCGGGATGAAGCGCCCGGGATAGGCGCCGCACCACTCGTCGATGTGCCAGTCGTTGTAGGCCTGGAGCATCACGCGCGCGAGCTGCTTGTCCTCCTGACGGGCGAAGAGGTTGCCGCAGAAGCCCGGGAAGGACGGGAAGCAGAGGGAGGCCAGCACGCCGTTGGCGTTCATGTCGCGGATGCGCTCGTGGACGTCGAAGCAGCCGGGCCGCATCTGGCTGTAGGCCGTGGGCTCCATGCCGTACTCCTCGGCCGGCCGGCCCACCACCGCATTGAGACCGATGTTGGGGAGCTGCGCGCCCTCGAAGACCCAGACGTCGCTGCCATCCTGCTTGTTCACGACCCGGGGCGCTCGCGACTTCCACTCCGGCGCCAGGTGGGCGTCGAAGAGACCGGGCGGCTCGACCACGTGGTCGTCGACGCTGACCAGGATCAGGTCTTCGGTTCGCATGACTCCTCCCGGCTCGTGTCCCAGCGGCGATGCGTTTCTGACGGGCCGTCAGATGCTAGCCGGGTCCCGGGGGCGCTGTCCAGCGCTTCAGATCGAGCGCTCGCGCCCCTCCCAGTAGGGATCCCGCAGCTTGCGCTTGTAGAGCTTGCCGTTGGGGTCGCGGGGGAGCGCCGCCACCAGGTCGACGGAGCGCGGGCACTTGTAGCGGGCCAGCCGCTCGCGGCAGAAGGCCAGCAGCTCCTCGGCCAGGGCGGCGCCGGGCTCGGCTCCCGAGGCCGACTCCACCACCGCCTTCACCTCCTCGCCCCAGTCGTCGTGGGGCACGCCGAAGACCGCCGCGTCTCCGACCGCGGGATGCTCCAGCAGCACCGCCTCCACCTCCGCGGGGTACACGTTCACGCCTCCGGAGATGATCATGTCGATCTTGCGATCGCGCAGGTAGAGGAAGCCGTCCGCGTCGAGCTCGCCCACGTCGCCCACGGTGAAGAGGTCGCCGCGCCGGCTCTCGTTCGTCTTGTCCGGGTCGCCCTTGTACTCGAAGGGCATGATGTTCTTCATGTAGACGGTGCCGACGGTGCCCGGCGGGCAGTCGGCGCCCTCGTCGTCCAGGATCCGGATCTCGGCGCCCGGCCAGGGCCGCCCCACGGTCCCGGGGTGCGCGAGCCACTCGGCGGGCGAGCAGTAGGCGCCGCCACCCTCGGTGGCGCCGTAGTACTCGTAGATCACGGGCCCCCACCAGTCGAAGAGCCGCTTCTTCAGCTCCACCGGACACGGCGCCGCCGCGTGCATGACGTTGCGGAGGGACGACACGTCGTAGCGCGCCCGCACCGCTTCCGGCAGCTGCATCAGGCGGTGGAACTGCGTCGGCACCATGTGGGTGGTGTTCACACGGTGGCGCTCGATCAGACGCAGCGCCTCCTCGGCGTCCCAGTGGTCCATCAGCACCACGCTGTGTTCGAAGTGAAGCGACAGGTAGCCGAAGGCCAACGAGGCCATGTGGTACATGGGCGAGGTCACCAGATGCACCCGCCCGCCCCCGGGCTCGACGTCGTAGCGCGCCAGGTTGGGCGCCCAGGCCTGCACCATCTGCTCCGGCGCCATCTGCGGGATCGCGCGCTGTACGGCCTTGGGCCGGCCGGTGGTGCCGGAGGTGTACTGCATGAACTGCCCGGCCAGGCGCTCGGCGGGCGGCGTCTCGGGCTGGCCCGCCTGGAGCCCGGCGGCGGGCATGAAGCCCGGGATCCCTCCCACCGCGAAGCAGGCGTCCGCCGCCAGCCCCACCTTGGCGGCGGCCTCGGCGCAGACCTCCGCGTAGCGCGCGTGGGCGAAGAAGGCGCGCGCCCCGGAGTTCTCCAGGATGTAGGCGATCTCGCTCGCGGTGAGGTGGGAGTTGATGGCGGTGTAGTGCCAGCCCGCCTGCATCGTGGCGAGCAGCACCTCCAGCAGCTCGCGCGAGTTCGGCAGAACCACCGCCACACCGTCGCCCGCCGTCAGCCCGCGCGCCCGCAGCCCGTGCACGAGGCGGTTGGCCGCCGCGCCGAGCTCTCCCGCGGTCACCTCGCGGCCGGCGGGGTCGACGAGCGCCCGGCGTCCGGGCTGCTCCTGGCTGGCGCTCCAGAAGCCCCGCAGCTCCACCGCCTCAGGCCTCGATCTGGATCGCGCGCTCGGGGCAGTTCGCCTCGGCCGCCCGCGCCGGCTTCTGCTGCTCGGGCGGGACGTCCGGGAGGAGCACGCGGCAGTGGCCGCGCTCGTCCTCACCGAAGACCCCGGGCGCCAGCTCGTAACAGCGACCGTGCCCTACGCAGGCGGCCGCGTCCACGCGGACCTTCACCGGGGCGCGTCCCAGACGAGCGGCAGGTACAGGACCTCGCGGATCCCCGGGCTGTAGCGGGGCGCCTCGCCCGGCGCGACCTGGTACTCCGGGATGCGCCGGTGCCACTCCTGCATCGCGACCCGCAGCTCCATGCGCGCCAGGTGGGATCCGAGGCAGCGATGGGGGCCGCCGCCGAAGGCCAGGTGGCGGTTGCGGGCGCGCTCGAAGTCCACGCGGTCGGACGCCTCGAACTCGTCGGCGTCGATGTCGGCGGCGCCGAGCAGCAGCGTCACGAGCTCGCCTTCCTTGATCTCCAGGCCGCCGACCGTCATGTCCTTGCGCGCCACCCGGGGCACGCCGGTGACCGGCGTCTCCCAGCGCAGCAGCTCCTCCACGGCGCCATCGGTGAGCTCCGGCTTCTCCACCAGCGAGCGGCGCTGCTTCGGGTTGGCGGCCAGGTAGGCGATGTTGCAGCCTAGGGTGGCGGTCACGGTGTCGAGCCCCGCCAGCAGCAGCAGGAAGCAGATGTCGAGGATCTCGTTGCGGGAGAGGCGCTCGCCCCCGATCTCGGCGTGCACCAGCTGGGTCATCAGGTCGTCGCCCGGCCGTGCCGTGCGGTCGTCGATCACCTCCTCGAAGTAGGCGTAGATCTGGCGGCCGGACTCGACACGCGCCGTGCGGTTCACCTCCTGGTCGATGCTCTGGGTCTTCAACTGCGGCCGGATGATCCCGTTCTTCAGCTCCAGGAAGAACTCGAGATCCGACAGCGGCAGCCCGATCAGGCGCAGGAAGGCGGTGCAGGGCAGCGGCACGGCGAAGTCCGGGTCGAAGTCACAGCGGCCGGCGTCGATGAAGCGGTCGATCAGGTCGTTGGCGTAGCCCCGCATGTCCGGCTCGAGCTCCGCCATCTTCTTGCGCGAGAAGTGGGGGTCGAGAAGCTTGCGGTAGCGCGTCTGCGCCGGCGGATCGATCTGCTGGGGAATCATCGGGCGCTCGGTGCCGAGCGCCATCTGGAGCTCCATCTCCGAGGAGAAGAGGTCCGGATGCCGCAGGGCCCAGATCACGTCCTCGTAGCGCGAGATCACCGGCGAGTTCGTGATGGCGGCGCGCGCGACGGGGCACTCCGCGTGCATGCGCGCGTAGACTTCCTGCGGGCAGCGCGCGAACTCGGGCGCGAAGAGGTTGACGGTGCGGGCTTCCGGATCCGGGTTCGGTGCAGACATGCGCTTCCTCTCGTTCGGCGGGGAGTCTAGGCGAAGCGCGCTATCCTCTACAATCACGCGCAGCTCGGAGGATGAGTCACGGTGTCCTGGCCCTGGGCCTTCCTGATCGTCACGCTGATCGGCGCCTGGTTCACGTTCAACGCCTACCTGCCCCGCCTGCGGCGCGGCGCGACGTCGGTGCCGAGCTTCTTCGCGGGCTGGCTCACCGGGGAGCTCGCCGCCCACCACTTCGCCTGGCAGGTCGCCGCCACGGTGTTCTTCGTGTGGATGGGCGCCCTCTCCGCCTGGCCCGGCTGGCTCGGCCTGGGCATCACCCTCGCGTCCTGGGCGGCGCTGCTGGGCATGGTGCTGGTGGCGAATCGCAGCGCCGACGTGGTCGAGACGGCGCTCCGGAGCGCCCTGGGCAGCGAGTACGACAGCGAGCTCGACCGGGAGCGGGCCGCGGGGCTCGAGCGGCGAGCGCCGCGACGCCACCTGGCCGTGCCCTTCCTGCTCTACGACCGCGACGTCGCGGTGGAACGCAACATCCCCTACGCGGACGACCGGGATCGCCGCCACCGGCTGGACGTCTACCGACCGCGCAGCGGGGCGCCCGGCGCGCCGGTCCTGCTCCAGGTGCACGGCGGCGCCTGGGTGATCGGACACAAGCGCCAGCAGGCCCTGCCGCTCCTGAACCACCTGGCGGCCCGCGGCTGGATCTGTGTGGCGGCCAACTACCGGCTCTCGCCCAAGGCCACCTTTCCGGACCATCTGGTGGACCTGAAGCGCGCCATCGCCTGGATCCGGACCCACATCGCCGAGCACGGCGGCGACCCGGACTTCCTGGCCGTGACGGGCGGCTCCGCCGGAGGACACCTGACGGCCATGATCGGCCTGACGCCAAACGACCCGGAATACCAGCCCGGCTTCGAGACCGTGGACACGCGGGTCGACGCCTGCGTGCCCTTCTACGGCGTCTACGACTGGACCAACCGCTTCGGCCACGACCACGGGAACGGGCTGGGGAGCTTCCTGGAGCGCGTGGTGATGAAGCGCTCCCTCGCCGATCACCCGGAGGACTTCGAGCGGGCCTCGCCGATCGCGCGCGTGCGCCCCGATGCGCCGCCCTTCTTCGTGATCCACGGCAGCCACGACAGCCTGGCGCCCGTGGGCGAGGCACGGGACTTCGTGCGCGTGCTGCGGGAGAAGTCGAACGCGCCCGTGGCCTACGCCGAGCTGCCCCTGGCGCAGCACGCGTTCGAGGTCTTCCACTCGCTGCGCACCCGGCACGTGGTGCGCGGCGTGGAGCGCTTCCTGGGCTGGGCCTGGTCGCGCCACGTGGAGACCCCGCGCGGCACCGCGGCCTGAGCCCCGCGTGGTATCCTGGCGGCCATGAAGGTCCGCTCCGGCCACCACGTGTCGTTCGCCGTCTCGGACCTCGAGCGGGCCCGCACCTTCTACGAGACGGTCCTGGGCTTCGAGAGCATCGAGCGGCCGGACTTCGGCTTCCCGGGCGTCTGGTACGGCGTGGGTGCGATCGAGGTGCACCTGATCCAGGCGCCGGACGGCGTCGACACGGGTACGCCCCCCGGCCAGACCAACCCGATCGCCAACCACGCGGCCTTCGCGATCGAGAGCTACGAGGAGGCGGCCGCCGACCTCGAGGCGGCCGGCATCGCCTTCATCCCGCTTCCCAAGCAGGGCCAGATCTTCCTGCGCGACCCCGACGGCAACCAGATCGAGCTGATCCAGGCCGACGGTCGCATCTTCGACGCCTTCGCCTCCCGCGACTGAGCCGCATGAGCCAGGAACGGGTTCAGTACATCAACGACTTCGCGCGGGAGCGACACCCGGGCATGGTCGGCGTCGAGGTGACGCAGATCGAGCCCGAGGAGGTGCGCGGGCGCCTGGACGTGAAGCCCGAGCTGGTGGCGGGGACCGGCTTCCTGTGGGCGCCGGTGGTGATCACCCTGGCGGACTGGCTGTGCGCGGCCGGAATCGGCGCGCACCTGGCCGAGGACGAGTTCTTCACCACCGTGGAGCTCAAGTGCAACTTCACCGGCACGGTGCGCGAGGGCGGCGCCATCGCCGCGCGCGCCTGGCCGGTCCACCGGGGCCGCACCACCCACGTCTGGGACGTGGAGGTGCAGGACGAGGCGTCGGAGCGGGTGATCGCCCTCTTCCGCTGCACCCAGATGGTGCTGAAGCGGCGCGCGTGATCCGCGACGCCGTTCCCGGCGACGCCGCCGCGCTGGCGGCGATCTACAACGACGCCATCGCCTCCGGCCGCGCCACCATGGACACGCAGCCCGTGGCCCCCGCCCTGTTCGCGGCTCGGATCGCGGCGCTCGCGCCGCGCGAGTCCCTGCTCGCGTGCGAGACGGACGCGGGCGTCGTCGGCTGGGGCGGCGTGTCGCGCTACAGCCCCGCCCCGGCTACGCCGTCGCCTGCGAGACCTCCGTCTACCTGGCGCGAGCGGCCCAGGGGCGCGGCCTCGGATCGCAGCTCGAGCAGGCCCTGCTCGCGCGCGCACGCGCCGCCGGCTACCGGCACCTGGTGGCCAAGGTGATGGCGGCCAACGAGGCCAGCGTGCGCTTCCACCAGCGCCACGGCTACGAGGTCGTGGGCCGCCAACGCGACGTCGGCTACCTCGACGGCGCCTGGCAGGACGTGGTGATCCTCCAGCGGGTCTTCGAGGACGCGCCCCCGCCGTGAGCCCGCTGGCGTCCCGGCCGCGACCGCGGCACCGTGGCGGCATGCCCGACAGCGACGTGCTCTACGAGACCGACCGCGGCCGCGCCCGCATCACCTTGAACCGGCCCGAGCGCCACAACGCCATCAGCACCGCCATGCACCGGGGCCTCCACGAGGCCCTGTGGCGCGCCGACGCCGACCCGGACGTCCACGCCAGCGTGATCCGCGGCGCGGGCCCGAGCTTCTGCGCGGGCTTCGACCTCACGGGCTACACGAATCGACCCGACGAGGCCGGGGAACGCCGCGGCCGCCGCCGCGACAGCTTCGACGACGACGCCTGGGAGATCGAGCGCGGTCAGCAGCTCGACATCGCGCCCTTCGACGTACACAAGCCCGTGATCGCCCAGGTGCACGGCCACTGCCTCGCCGGCGGCACCGTGATCGCGCTCTTCTGCGACATGCTGATCTGCTCCGACGACGCCCGGATCGGCTTCCCGCCTTCCCGCGACCTCGGCGCCACGCCCTCGATGATGTGGCTCTATCACGTGGGCCCCCAGTGGGCGAAGCGTCTGCTCCTCACCGGCGACTGCCTCTCGGGTGCCGACGCGGCGCGGATCGGGCTGGCCCTGAAGGCGGTCCCCGCCGACCTGCTGGAAGTCGAGGTGGAGCACCTGCTCGACCGCCTGGCCAGGATCGACCCCCACCTGCTCTCGGCCAACAAGCGGATCGTGAACCTGGGCCTCGAGCTGATGGGGGCCCGCACGCTCCAGCGTCTGGCGGCCGAGAACGACGCCCGCGCTCACCTGGCGCCGGGGACCCAGGAGTACTTCCGGCGCGTCCGCGAGCTCGGCCTGCGGGAGGCCTTCAAGGCCCGCGACGCCGCCTTCGGGGACGGCCAGGCCCGGGTCCGGGAGCCCGACGCCGGCGGGCCGACGGCGCGCAAGGACTGAGGCCTCCCCGTGCGTTACCTTCCCGGCGTCCCGGACCGCGCTCCGAGGGCCGGGGGGGGGGGGCCGTTGCTGAAGCGCCAGATCGCGAGCTTGTTCCTGCGAGTCACCGGCTGGCGCGTGCCCGCCCCGGGCGAAGCCGCCCAGGTCCGGCGCTGCATCGTGCTGGCGGCGCCCCACACCTCGAACTGGGACATGCCCTTCATGGTGGCCTTCGCCTGGGTCTACGGCGTCCGCCTGCGCTTCATGATGAAGCACAGCATGTTCGTGGGTCCCGCGGGTTGGCTCTTCCGGCGCCTCGGCGGCCTCGCGATCGAGCGCCATCGGCGGGACGGCGTGGTGAAGCAGGCCGCCGATCTCTTCACGGGCGAAAACGAGCTGGTGCTCGTGATCGCACCGGAAGGCACGCGCGGCCGGGCCGAGACCTGGAAGTCGGGCTTCTACCACATCGCGCGGCGCGCCGAGGTGCCGATCTGGCTCTCCTACCTGGACTACGCGCGCCGCGAGGGCGGCTTCGGCCCGGCCTTCGAGCTCACCGGGGACGTGGGTACGGACATGGACGCGATCCGCGACTTCTACGCCGACAAGACCGGGCGCTACCCGGAGCTCTTCGGGGAGATCCGCCTTCCCGAAGAAGGGCCCGCCGCTTCCTGAATCGTGTCCGGCGCCTCCGCCATCGGGCGCTTCGCGCCCTCCACCACGGGCCCCGCCCATCCCGGAACCCTGCTCGCCGCGCTGCTCTGCTGGCTCGACCTGCGCGCGGCCGGCGGTCGCGCGATCCTGCGGCTGGAGGACCTGGATCCCCAGCGCTCGTCCCCGGCGCGCGCCAGCGCCATGCGCGACGACCTGACCTGGCTCGGCCTCGACTGGGACGCGGTCCAGCTCCAGAGCCAGCTGCGCGCGCGCCACGAGGCGGCCCTCGACCGGCTGGCCGCTGCCGGGCTGCTCTACCCGTGCCGTTGCAGCCGCAGCGACATCCGCACCGGCGCAGAGCCCGCGCCCGACGGAAGCTTCCGCTACCCCGGCAGCTGCCGCGGGCGGCCGCTCCCAAGCGGCGGCTGGCGCCAGAGCGACGAGCCCCTGCGCCTGCGTCTCCCCCTGGGCCGGATCGAGCTGCGCGACGAGAGCGGAGCCTCGCTGTCGGGAGACCCGGAAGCCGTGCAGGGCGATCCCGTGGTGCGCCGGCGCGACGGCGCCGTGGCGTACCACCTGGCGTCGGTGGTGGACGACGACGCCGCCGGCGTGACCCGCGTGGTGCGAGGGCGCGACCTGGCCGACACCACCGCGATCCAGGTGGCGCTCCAGCGGCTCCTCGACCTGCCGACGCCGGCCTACCGCCACCACCTGCTGCTGCTGGAGGAGCGCGGCGGCAAGCTCGCCAAGCTGCACGGGGCCGTCGGCGCCGAGGCGCTCCGCGCCCACTGCACGCCCGAGGAGCTCTGCGGGTTCCTCGCACACGCCGCCGGGCTGCGGCCGGACGAAGCGCCCACCACGCCCCGTGCGCTGCTGGCCGGGTTCGCCTGGAACGACGTCGCCCGCGATGATCGGGTGGTGCGCTGGCACGGAGACCGGCTCGAGCTCGTCCGGTAGGCCGGGGCCGTTTCAGTCCGAGGTCGGCGAGTCCACGGCACGCAGCCACCACGGGACGGCAAAGTCCTCGGCGTCCGCCGGGATCTCGTTGTGCCCCATGTCGGTGTAGTAGTGCCAGAACCCCTGGCGGAGCTCCGGGTCGAGGATTGCGAAGGTTCCCGCCTGCTCGTGCGCCTCGAGTTCCGCCCGGTAGGCCCCCACCGGCTCGAAGGGATTGGCCTGCTGGAAGATCACGACGCCCCCGTGACGGGCGTAGAGCGCGCGGTCGATCTTCCAGCCGAGGACGAAGTGCTCGGCCATCTTGCGCTGACCCTCGTCGAAGCGCTCCCGCTCCTCGGCCTTGAGCTGCGCCAGGTCCCGCTCGAGCTGACGATCCGAGGCGGCGATCTGCTCCAGCGTCGCGAGCTGCTGCTCGGCTCGCTTCCGCTCGGCCGGATCCACGTCCGGCGCCGCCAGCTCGGCTTCCAGCCGACGCCGCTGCGCCTTCTGCTCCTCGCGACCACGGGCCGCGAGGGTCTCGTGGGCCTCGTGGAAGGCGCGCACGTCCTCGTCGGTCACGGCGATGCCCTCGCGCGCCACGACGTCGGCGCGCACCGCCTCCCAGACGTGGCCCGCCACCGCGCGATCCGGGTCGGGCGCCAGATCCTCGGCGCAGTAGTGGCGCGTGCCCACCCGCAGCAGCGCGTCCTGCTCCGGGCACGTGGCTCCCGCGGAAGCGGCCAGCGCGACCCCGACCGCGACGACAACCCCGGCGAGTCGTTCCATCTCTCACCCTTCGTCCGTCCGCACTCTCCACTCGAGCTGCGGCCGTTCCCGCTGCGCCCGGCTCCGTGCTCCCTCGGTATGCCCGCCCTGACCCACGCACGGAGCCGGGCGCCCGCCCGGCTGCTCTGCTTCGAGAGACACTCCTCCCCCGCGCCGGTTCCCCGGCGTGGCAGGAGGCCCTGCGCTGGTGGGGAATCCGACGCGGTAGTTACCGCGTGCTCCGATCGACGAAGACGCCACAGACCGTCTGGCCCGTGGCGTCGAGGGACGAGCAGCCGGGCCGGCGGACGGCGACGATGGGATGCCGCTGGGTATGGTCCGCGTTCCAGATCATTCCGGCTCGCTCCTCCTGCATGGGGAGCGCACAGCGTACACGCGATCCGGAACGAGTCAACAGCGCGTGGGTGAAGAAGCCGTGTCGCGCCCGCCGTTCAGTCGGCGTCGCGCTCGAGCCGGAGCGCCGCGTCGCGCGAGAAGGTCGGCACCTCGACCACGGGCTCGCCGCCTCCCGCTTCGAGAATCAACTCGTCCAGGGTCTCGCCCGTCCAGGGATCCAGCCAGCGTCCGCGCCAGATCTCCCCGGGTGGTTCGGGCAGCGCGGGCAGCGTCAGGCGCGCCCCCTCGACCGGGGCGCGATCCGGGTGCCAGTACTCGTGGTCGGCGTTCTTCAGCCAGGCGAGGAGCGTCGTCCTCCCCGCCAGCACGTGGGCCACGACGTCCCGTCCGGGGGCATCCACCGGCAACGCGCGGCGGGCGAAGCCCTCGCGGTCGAACGCCACGCCCTCCACGAAGGCCGCGATGGCGCCGAAGTGGAAGTAGCGATCCTCGGGATCGACGACGTTGTCCCACCACCAGGGCATGCTGGTTCCGAAGCCGCCGGCGAAGATTCCCGCCCACAGGATGTCGTGGAAGCCCTCGCCCTGGGGATCCGCCTGGAGCGTCTCGGCCGGGCCCTGGAAGTCCACCCCGGCCTCGGCGACGAGCACCGGCTTTCCGTAGAGCCGCATGCGGTCCACCAGGTCGGGGAACGCGCGGTGCACGGGGACCTTCAACTGGAGGCTCCCGATCTGGTAGGCGTGGACCTGCGTGAAGTCGATCTCGGGCAGCGCCCAGACCGGCTCGAACGAGAGCGGGTAGTTGTCGCCGAGGGTCTGGTCGAGCCACCACTTGAACATCATCAGCTCGTCGCTGGTGCTGGTGCTGACCAGGTGGCGGTTCGGATCGAGCCCGCGGAGCTCCCGCGCCATCTCCCGGTGCCAGGCGACCACCTCCGCGAAATCCGCCGGCTGCTCGACCAGGTCCGCCTCGTTCCAGAGCTCGAAGCCCAAGACGTGCGGCGCGTAGCCCCAGCGGGCGACCACGTAGCGCAGGTAGTTGCGGTAGGCCTGCCGCGCGACCGGGTCGGCGAAGACCTCGCTCGGGTGCGAGAGCGGCCCGCCGTTGGCCGTGTTGTAGAGGTTGGTGTCCCACTCGCTGCCGAAGAAGCCGCCGAGCTCGAAGGGCCCGTGGTTCTGCACCGAGAGCATCACGTAGATGCCGTGGCGCTCCGCCGTGGCGAGCACGCGGTCGAGCTGCCAGGCGCGCTCCAGCCGGGCGCTCCAGTCGAAGAGCTCGGCAGGCGCGTACACGAGGCCCATGGCCCAGCTCGGCATCCAGAGGCGCACGTAGGTCACGCCCTCCGCGGCGAGCTTCGCCAGCCAGTCGTCGTAGGCGAAGCTTCCGCGCCCGTCGTACCAGGCCAGGTTCTCGCCCACGGCGAAGATGGGCGCGCCATCGTCGAAGCGCAGGTAGCGCGGGTCGTCGGGGCTGACGCGCAGGAAGCCGTGGCGCCGCGGGTCTTCGCTCGCAGCGACGGCCAGCGGCTTCCAGTCGGCTTCTGCCACCCGCTGTCCCCGTGAGCGGTGCAGCCAGCGCCACGCCCAGTCCCCGGGCTCGCCCGGCGTGAAGCGGACCCGCCACTCGAGGGGTCCGTCCTGGGCGAGCCGCTCGCTGCCGTCGCCGGCCTCGCTCTGGGCGTAGGGCCGGTACACGAACGCCGGAGTCCGAAGGATCTCGCCTTGCGGCGTGCGGAACTCGGCCACCACGTCCACCGCCTCGGGGTCGAAGGGGTTCTCGCCCGCGGCGTCGACCGGGAGCACGGCCTCGAAGCGCTCCCAGACGGCCACCTCCGGCGGCGGCTCGCAGCCGCCCAGCAGGAGCGCGGTCGCGACGAGGGCGAGGGCGCGCGGCGTCATCCCTCGCGCTCTCATCGCCATCGCCGGACCTCCGAGCGGCCCAGGGTATCACGGGGAGTCCGGCCGCGGCGGCGGGGGATCGTCGCCGCCGCGGCCGCGGCCGCTACTTCGCCTCGGGCGCGACGTAGCGGGCCACTCGCAGCGACCGGGCGCCGTCGGCCGCCTCGCGCACTTCACCACTGACGGTGATGGTCTTCCCCTCGAAGGGAGCCAGCTCCGTGCTCCGGGTTCCGGTCAGGGCGACGGCGTCCCCACCGGCGGTCACGAGCTCGAGACCCACGGGCGTGCCCGACGCGTCCTTGCGCGCACGCAAGGTCCCCGTGAGCGTGGCCTGCTCCCCCGCCGCAGCCAGCTGCAGGGCCGCGTCAGCCGCGGCCTCCGCCTGCGCCTGCGTCGGGGCCATGCCGAGGCCACCGCCTACCAGGGCCGTGGCCAGGGCGAGCGACGAGAACCGGGTCGAAAGACGAATCCACATGACGTTCCTGCTCCTCTCCTCCGGGCGTCGGGAGCCTGCGACCGGTACCCACCGGCGCCCCGACGCGTTCGCCTCCAGGCATCGCAAGGTGCGTGCCGAGTTGGGGGGTGACGAAGGTCACGCGTCGGCTGGAACCGGCGGGAGTACCAGGATCGGCGGTGATGGGGCTCACGACGGCGCGTGACGTCGCCGTCACGGACCGGCACCGTTCAGTCACGCCCTCGCGAGAAGGACGGGCTAGCTCGCCTCGGAGAGATCCCCGGTCTCGCGGTCTTCCATCGACTCGAGGACGCTCGTGTCGCTGAAGACGGGGATGCCCGCGGCCTCGTACAGCGGGCGCGTTCTTTCGGTGACCGCCCCGACACGTACGAGGCCAGGCATCATAAGATCCTTGAAGGAGTGGATGTGGCCGGGCGGAAGCCGGGCCTCCACGCCTTCCATGCCGGCCTCGCGCAGGCTGGCCAGCAGGTCGGCGATCTCGATGCCGCAGGTGTCGAGCATCTGGAGGAAGCCCGGATCGGGCTTGCGCGGGCCCTTGCCGTCGTAGCCGCCCATGGACTCCGACATGGCGCGGAGGGCCTCGAAGGCGAACTGGGCCACGTCCTCGCGGTCGTCCGGATGCATCTCCCCGATCACCCGGTCCAGGTAGACGTGCCCGAAGGCCACGTGCCGCGACTCGTCCTGAAGCACCAGGTCCGTGAGCTGCTTCAGCAGCGGACACGTCGTGGAGCGGCGCATGTTGTGGAACGCGGCCAGCGCCAACCCCTCCACCACCATGTTCATCCCGATCATGGTCTTGACGAAGGAGTTCGCCTGCAGGGTGGCGTCGATCAGCTCCTTCAGCCACGGGGAGATCGGGTAGGTGACCGCCAGCTTGTGGATGTAGCGCTCGTACACCTCCACGTGCCGGGCCTCGTCCATGGTCTGGCTGGCGGAGTAGAGCTTGGCCTCGTAGTCCGGCACGGCGTGGGTGACGGCCGCGGCGGTCATCAGGGCGCCCTGCTCCCCGTGCAGGAACTGGGAGAGCAGATGGCAGGTGGAGTGCGCCGTCAGCATCTCCTGCTGGCTCTTCGAGAGCTTCCCGAACAGCGGAAGACGCAGCAGCTGGTTCTGGTCGTCGGCCATGATCGGCTTCGAGGGATCGATCGGCGTGTCCCAGTCGAGCGCCTCGTCGGCATTCCACTGGCGCTGCTTCGCCTTCGAGTAGAGGTTCTTCAGGGTGTCCAGGTCGATCGCGTAGTCGAACTGCCAGGCGATCTCCATCGGGGCACTCAGCACCTCGGAGGTGCGCCAGTCGTCGGGCGGGGTGGGTGCGCTGCTCATCGGATGCCTCCAGGGATGCGACGCGAACCAGCCTAGCGCCTGGGCGGAGGCGAGGCGATTTCGGGCTCAGGAGCCCGGCTTCGCCAGGCCGGCCCGCTCGAGCATGAAGTCGTCGATCAGCCGGATGCCGTCGACGAACCCACGCGCCGCCTCGGGCACCGTGTCCACCGCCACGGCGATGTACTCGAGGCCGTCGCGCGACACGACGGCGCCGTCGGCGTGGAAGTTCCGCCAGGTCCCCGATTTGCGGTAGATCGCGGCGTCATCCCTACCCTTCAAGCCCTTCACGAACTTGTGGTTCAGGCCCGGCTCGCCGAAGATCTCGGCCAGGAACGGCAGGTGCTTCGTGTCGACGAGGGTTCCCGTCAGGAAGCCGTAGTAGAGACGCGCCGCCTGGATGGCGTTCGCCGCGTGGGAGAGGTTCTTCAGCGGTTCGCGCCGCCAGACCGGTGACTTGTCGTACGCCTTGCCCAGCCACAGGCCTCCGCCCCGGTCGATGTCGTAGAGCTTTCCGTGGCGCTCGTCCTGGAGGATCTCGGCCAGCCGCTCGATCCCCACCTTGCGCAGCACGCTGGTCGCGTCCACGTTGGAGGACTTGTTGACCATGCCCACCAGCTGCCGGCGGGTCTCCTCGTCGAAATCGAGGACGCCGCGCTCGTGCTCGACGAAGGCGCCGAAGACGATGGCGATCTTCGGCATGCTCGCCGCGTAGAGCATGTTCTCCGGGTTGTACCAGGCCACCTGGGGACGCTTCAGGTCCGTGACGTCCGCGATCACGAGACTGAGCTCCTGCTTGCGCACGCCGTCCCAGAAGTTCGGCAGTTCGGAGAAGAGTCGGTCGAGATCCCTCTGGAAGGCGGGATCGTGAGAGTCCCGCAGGTCCGGATAGCGATCCTTGGCGGCGGCACACGCGGCGGCCAGGCTCACGACGAGCCCGAGCACGACGCCGCGTCCCCAGAAGCGTGTGGAAGGACGGATCCGCATGGCCCGGGAGTCTACCCGGGCGGGCGGGGGCAGCCAGCGGGTTCGAAAGCGGCGACTAGACCGCGAAGAGCGCTCCCTCGCCCCCGGTGCGGCTCGGAAGGAACTTCTCCGTCTCCTCGGCGGATACCGCCGGGCTCGCCAGGAACCCCTGGAGCTCGTCGCAGCCCAGCTCGCGCAGCACGCGGGCCTGCTCCTCCGCGTCCACTCCCTCCGCGACGACCCGCATGCCCAGGCTCTTCGCCATGGCGATGATCGCCCGCACGACGCCGCCGGCGCTCGGGTCTGCGTCCACGTCCCGGACGAAGGCCCGGTCGAGCTTGAGGATGTCGATCGGGAGCCGCGTCAGGTAGCCCAGCGAGGAGTAGCCGGTGCCGAAGTCGTCGAGGGCCAGCCGGATCCCGATCGTGCGCAGGTCGCGCAGGGTCGCGCCGACGGTCTCGTTGTCCTCGAGCACGGCGTGCTCGGTGAGCTCCACCTCGATCTGGTCGGGCCGCACGCCCGTCCTCTGCAGGATCCCCGACACCATCGAGCAGAGCTGGCCGCTGCCGAACTGGGGCGCCGGCACGTTCAGCGCCACGGGCAGAGGCTCGAAGCCCCGCTCCTGCCAGGCGAGGATCTGGGCGCAGGCCGTCACGAAGTTCCACTCGCACACGGCGTCGATCAGGCCCGCGCCCTCCGCCACCTCGAGCGCCTCTTTCGGCGACACCTTGCCGAGCTGCGGGTCGGTCCAGCGCAGCAGGCCTTCCAGCGCCACGGCCCGCCCGGAGGCGAGGTCGATCCGGGGCTGGTAGTGCAGCTCGAGCTCCCCCTGGTCGAGCGCGCGCCGCAGCGCCGCCTCCACGTGCATGCGGCGGGCGGAGGCTTCGTTCATCGAGACGCAGAAGAACTGGTGGTGGTTCCGGCCGGCCTGCTTGGCGTGGTACATCGCCGTGTCGGCGTTCTTCATCAGGGTCTCGGCGTCGTCGCCGTCCGTGGGGAAGAGCGCGATGCCGATGCTCCCGGTGGCCGCGATGCCGGAGCCTCCGACCGCCACGGCCCGCGGCAGGTCGCGCAGGATGCGCCGCGCGACTTCACCCGCTGCCGCGGGCTCGTTCACGTCGCGCAGCAGGATCGTGAACTCATCGCCTCCGAGCCGCGACACCGTTGCCGCCCGTTCGACGGTCTCCATGCGGCCGATCACGTCCGACGCGCGCACCTGGCTGCGAAGCACCTCCGCCACCTGCCGCAGCAGGTCGTCGCCCGCCGCGTGCCCCAGCGTGTCGTTGATCTGCTTGAAGCGGTCGAGGTCGAGGTACATCAGGGCCAGCGTCGCGCTGCTCTCCCGCGCCTCGTCGAGCGCCAGATCCAGGCTCTCGAGGAAGTGCCGCCGGTTGGCCAGGCCCGTCAGGCCGTCGAAGTTGGCGAGGTAGCGGATCTGCTCCTGGGCCCGACGCTGCTCGGTCACGTCCTGGAGCGTGCCCACCAGCCAACGCTCCCCGCCCCGCTCGCTGACCGTGCCCTCCGCCTGCTGGTGGACGTGCTTCAAGCGCTCGTCGCCCAGCAGGACCCGGTGCTCGACCCCGTAGGGCCGCCCGGCGGCCACGGCCGCGCGCGCCTCCTCGCGCACGCGCTCGCGGTCGTCCGGATGCACGAGGCTCCACCAGATCCGGGTGTTCGGCTCCACGGCCCCGGGCTCGAGGCCGAGGATGCGGTAGATCTCCTCGGACCACTCCATCTGGTTGGTGCGCGCGTTCCAGCACCAGTACCCGATCCGGGCCAGGCGCTGCGAGGCGGCCAGCAGGGCTTGGCTGCGGTGCAGCTCGCGCAGCGTGCGGCTGGCGCGCAGCAGGAAGCGGATCCGGTGCCGCACCAGCGCCCAGTTGAGGGGCTTGCTGGCGAAGTCGGTGCCGCCTGCCTCGTAGGCGCGGTCGATCGACGCCTGGTCGTCGGTCCCGGTCACGATGAAGATCGGGACGAGGTCGCTCGGGTGGCGCTCGCGGATCTCGCCACAGACGGAGATCCCGTCCCGGCCGGGCATCGCGACGTCCAGCATCACCAGGTCCGGCCGATCCTGCTCGAAGCGCGCCAGGGCCTCGTCGCCGTCGGCGGCCTCGACCACGGCGAAGCCCTCCGCCTCCAGGGCGTCGCGCGCCATGGTGCGCTGGAGCCGGTCGTCGTCCACCACGAGCACCAGCGGCTCGGAGCGCATCGGGAGGGGATGCAGCTTCATCGCAGGCCCCCGCTCACACCGTGAACCGCTCGGCCCGATGCTTCACGAATTCGCGAATGCGCTCCTGGTCGCCCGCATCGATCTGCGTGAAGAGCAGACCGGCGCCCAGGGGCAGATTGAGTGCACGGCGCTCGTCGGAGCCGTTGTGGTAGATGATCCGGGCATCCGCCTCGATCGAGGTCTTTCCGAGACCGAACTTCAGCCCGACCTCCGTCCCGATCGGAAGCGGCTCGGCCATCTCGATGAAGGCCCCGCGCGAGGAGAGCGACGAGAGCACCCCGAAGACGCGCGTGCCCCCGACCTGGAGCCAGCAGATCAGGCTCACCGGAGCGCGCGGCTCCTTGCGCGGGGCGAGCTCCGAGGGCAACGCCATGGCGGTGTTCAGCACGAAGCGCAGGTCCCCGTCGTCGAACGGCTCCCACACGGCCCAGCTGGCGCCGGTCCGACGCAAGGACTCCCGGACCTCTTCGGGCGGCTTGCGACCCACCGGTACCAGGGCGACCGAGGATTCGGGGGCTTGGGCCCGCGCCTGCTCCAGCAGGCGGCCGGCCGGCGCGGGAGCGACCTCCGGCGGCACCACGACGGCCCGGATCCGGCCCGCCTCCTGCTCCACGAGCAGCCGGCCCTCGTCGATCCAGCACGCATAGTGCACCGCGATCCCCATGCGCACGAGCCGCAGGGCGACCGGGGCCAGCGTCGAGGCCTCGCCATCGAGCACGAGGGCGTGGTGGACCGCCATCGAGGCACTCATCGCCGCGTCAGGCCTCCTCGACCAGGTCCAGCTCGAGCGCGTCGTCCTCGGACTCGAGCGGAACTGCATCGTCGCCGAAGTTCAGAGCCCGCTCGAAGTCCGCCGGGTTGCTGGCCGCGGACTTCGCCACCTCCAGCGAGATCGAGCCGGCCTTCAGCAGCAGGGTCAGGTGCTGGTCGAACGACTGCATGCCGTACTGGTCCATGCCCTGCTCGATCACGTCCTTCAAGCCGCCGGTTCTCGAGGCGTCCTTGAGGTACTCCTGCACGGTCTTCGTGGCCACCATGACCTCGGCGGCGACCACGCGTCCCTTCTGATCGCGGCGGGGCAGGAGCCGTTGGCTCACGACCCCGCGCAGGTTGTCGGCCAGACGCAAGCGCACCGAGTGCTGCTCCTCGGCGGGAAAGGTGCCCACCAGGCGGCCGATGGTCTTGGCCGCGTCCGTGGTGTGCACCGTGGAGAGGACCAGATGGCCCGTCTCCGCCGCCTTGAGGGCGATGTCGATGGTCTCCGCGTCGCGCATTTCGCCCACCAGGATCACGTCCGGGTCCTGGCGCAGGGCGGCGCGCAGGGCCTGGGTGAAGTTCCGGGTGTCGCAGCCCACCTCCCGCTGGCTGATCGAAGACTTCTGGTTCGAGTAGAGGAACTCGATCGGATCCTCGATCGTGAGGATGTGGGCGGCGCGCGAGCGGTTGATCCGGTCGATCATCGCTGCCAGGGTCGAGCTCTTGCCGGACCCGGTGGCGCCGGTCACGAGTAGCAGCCCGCGTTCTTCGTCCGCCAGCTGCCCGATCCGGGGCGGCAGCCCGAGCGACTCCAGCGTGGGGATCTCTCGCGGAATGATCCGCAGGATGCAGCACAGGCTGCCCCGCTGCCGGTAGATGTTGACCCGGAAGCGGGCCACCCCTTCGACGGAGTACGACGTGTCGTGCTCCTGGACCGCGTCCAGGTCCAGCTCGTCGCCCTCCACCAGCCGCTCCGCGATCCGGCGCGTGTCCGCGGCCGTCAGGACGTCGTGCTTGACGCCCCGCAGGACCCCGTCGATCCGGTACCCGGGCCGATCGCCCACCTTGAAATGGATGTCGGAAGCCCCGTTCGCCACCCCGTGGGCGAGGAGCTGGTCCATCGGCTTCTGCTGCACGAGACCCCCTCGTCCGTGGCAGCGGCAGACCGCGGCCGGAGCTTGAGCGGACGGGCAAGCCGGTCAAGCGCACCGCGGCCCGCGCCGAAGGGCTTCGGAGGAGGCTCCTCGTGCCGCTTCGCTTCAAGAAGGTGCTGCTGGTCGACGACTCGTCGGTCTATCGCGAGCTGATGGCGACGCTGCTGCGACCCTACTGCGGCGAGCTGCGGACGGCGGTCTGCGCGGCGTCGGCCATCGAGACGATCGAGAGCCTGCCGGACCTGGATCTCGTCATCTGCGACGTCGTCATGAAGGGCGACGACGGGTTCGCGGTCCTCGAGCACCTCCACCGCCGGGGTCCGTCCGGGCCGCAGGTCGTGATGGTCACGGGCTACCGGGGCGACGCCGGCGCGGAGCGCGCCCGGGCCCTCGGCGCGGCCGGGTACCTCCAGAAGCCCACCACCATTCGCCAGATCCTGAGCGCCGTGGCCGGCGATCTCCACGGGGAACGGCGGACCGTCCACCCGCGCTGGCGCTGCAGCGGGAGCGCCACGCTCATCGATCCGGACTCCGGCCACCCGGGCCTGTTGACGTGGGACGTCTACAACATCAGCCCCCGGGGCGCGTTCCTCGAGACCAAGGGTCCGATCCCGCTCGGTTCCGAGATCGAACTGCTGCTCGACCTGGCCGGGTGCAAGGCGCAGGTGCGGGCCCGTGTCGCCCGGGTGCAGGGGCCCTCGTGGCTCGAGATCGGCGGCGTCGGAGTCGAATTCCTCGATCTCGACGACGAGGCCGAGGCCGCGATCGAATCGACGATCGAGACCGCGAGCCTCGGGGGCGGATCGCCCGCCGACTGACCTGCTCTCCGCCGGGCTCCGCGCGGGCCCGGGCCTTTGGCGCTCGTGCGCGCCGGCTGCCATTCTCGGGCCCGACCATCGGCCCGAGGAGGTACGCCATGAGCCCGATCATCCGCACGATCCAGATCCTGATACTGGCCCTGCTGCTCGGGAGCGCCGGCGGCGCCCTTGCCCAGACGCCCACAGAGGCGCCGGCCGTAGAGACGCCGGCCGCGCAGGAGCCGGCCACCGAGAAGCCCGCCGTCGAGGACTTCTCCCAGCCCATGGGCCCCCCGGATCCCCTCAACCGCGGCACGCCGCGCGGGTCGATGTACGGGTTCCTCGTCGCAGCTCGGGCCGGCGAGTACGAGCGGGCAGCCGAGTTCCTGGATCTGCGCCGCCTCCCGCCGGAGGAGCAGGCCCGTGGACCCGAGCTGGCGCGACAGTTCAAGGCGGCGCTGGATGCGACCCTGTGGGTCGACTTCCTGACGCTCTCGGACACGCACGATGGCTTCGGGGACGACGGCCTGTCGCCCTGGCAGGATCGCCTCGGAGACATCCAGACGCAGGAGGGGCAGGTGTCCCTGCTGCTCCAGCGCGTGCCGCGAGAGGACGACGGGGTGCCGATCTGGAAGGTTTCGTCCGCGACCGTGGCACGGATCCCGGAGCTCTACGAGGAGGTCGGGCCGCTCTGGCTCGAGAGCTGGCTGCCCGGCGTCTTCTTCGACGTCTACGTCTTCGAGCTGGCGCTGTGGCAGTGGCTGGCGCTGGCCGTGGTCGCGCTGGCAGCGGCGATCGTCTCTCTGCTGCTCGCGGGCACGGGCGTCCGCCTGCTCGGATACCTGCTCACGCGAGGGGAGGAAAGGCTCGACCCCCGGATCGTCCGGCTGGTGCAGGGCCCGGTGCGCCTGGCGGTGACCGTCGCCCTGTTCGCGCTGGGGCACCGCTTCCTGGCGCTCGCGGTGCCCGCGGCGGAAGCGCTGCGCCTGATCGAGCGGCTGCTGCTGGTGATCGCCGCGGCCTGGCTCAGCTTCCGGCTGATCGATCTCGCCTCTCTCCACCTTCGGGCTCGCGCGGAGCGGCGGGGCAACCTGGGCGTGATCCCGGTCCTGCGTCCGGGCGCCCGCTTCGCCAAGGTGGTGTTCGTCCTGATCGGCGTGCTGGGTGTCCTCGGAACCCTCGGCGTCAACATCTCGGCCGCGGTGGCGGGCCTCGGCGTGGGCGGCATCGCCGTCGCCCTGGCAGCCCAGAAGTCGCTCGAGAACCTCTTTGGCGGGGTGACCCTCTTCGCCGACCGGCCGGTCCAGGTAGGGGACTTCTTCAAGTACGGCGATCAGGTCGGCACCGTCGAGGAGATCGGCCTGCGCTCGACGCGCGTGCGCACTCTCGACCGGACGGTGGTGTCGATCCCGAACGGGGAGTTCGCGAACCTCCCGCTCGAGAACTACGCCGTGCGCGACCGGATGCGCCTGTGGACCCTCATCGGCGTGCGCTACGAGACGACGCCGGACCAGCTCCGCTACCTGCTGGCCCGGCTGCGCGAGATCCTGCTGGCCCATCCCCGCATCACCGAGGACCCGGCGCGCGTGCGCTTCGTCGGCTTCGGGGCCTACTCGCTGGACCTCGAGGTCTTCGCCTACGCGAACACGGGCGACTGGAGCGAGTTCCTCCAGATCCGCGAGGACATCTACCTGCGCTTCATGGAGGCGGTCGCGGAGGCCGGGACCGGCTTCGCGTTCCCTTCGAACACCACCTACGTCGGCCGGGACGACGGGCTCGACGACAAGGCGTCGCGCGAGGCGGAGGCGCAGGTGGCGAAGTGGCGGGAGGAAGGAGACTTGCCTTTTCCCCATTTCTCCGACCGGTTCCGTCGCGAAGTGGAGAATTCACTCGAATGGCCGCCGCCCGGCTCCCCGGGCGCCCCGCGAAGCCTCGCTGAGCGGTAGGCCGCGGCTTCAGCCCGGCCGCCCGACGCGCCGATGAACCTCCCGTGCGACTTCGCCGTACAACGCGGCGCCCCACCGGAGGAAACGCGCTGCCGAGCGAACGAGGTCGTCCGTCTCGGATCCCGGAGTCCTGGATCCGCTTGTGGGAGCGGCGCCCTCCCCCGCCTCCCCCGCCGCGTCCGTGGTACCGGCGAATCTGGGGTGCGCCGGAGGAACTGCCGCCGCCGCCCTGGTACCAGCGCCTGGCGACGCCGTGGGGCACGCCCGACGTGGCCGCCGATGTCCTCGTCGCGGCGCCCGAGCGCGCGCACGCCGGGCCCGCGTTCCCGGTTCCGGTCTTCCGCGCGCTGGTCCTTCCCTGCGCGTTGGGCGGTCTCTTCTCGCTGCTTTCGCTGGTGGTCGGCGCGGACCTTCCCGCGCGCCTTCGCGCCGCCCTTCCCCATCGCAGCGTCGTCGTGCAGCCGGGCGAGACGCTGTCACAGATCGCCGACCGCCACGGCGTCTCGTGGCAGGACCTGCACCGCGCCGGCTCCAACCCGAAGCGCCATCCGGATCCCGATCGCATCCCGGCCGGCGCGCGCCTGGACCTGCCCTACGCGGCCGGCTTCGGGTTCGGCGTTGGCTCCGCGCCGCGACTCGAGCTGTCGCTGGGCGCCAGCGGTTCGGGCGTGCGGGTCTGCGGCGCACTCAACGAGCTTCCTCTCGTCCCGTCCGACTGGGCCGTGCGCCTGTGCGGTGTCGCCCGGCCCGGGGCGCGCGACGCATGAGCGAGACGGCTCTTCGCGCCTGGACCTTCGTCAGCCTGGCGTCGTTCGCCGTGGCGCTCGGCGGCGCTGTGGTCTTGCGCGGCCTCTCCCGCCCGCGACCCGAGACGGCCGCGGCCCTGTGCGCGAGCGCGGTCCAGGTCGGGCTCTACGCGCTGCTGATCGCCGCCTGGCGGGGAACCGGGTCGTCCGGCTGGCCGATTCCGACCGCGGGCTTCCTGCTCCTGGCCCTGCCGGCGCACTTCCTGTGCGTCATGGCGGCGGTCCGCTACGGACGCCGCACCGTGCCGGTGACGACCGCGCTCTTCGTCCTCGTGAGCCTCGGGATCGCGTGGGCCGAGCGCATCTCCGACCGCGACCCCACGCTGGTGGCGGCGGCCTTCAGCGCGGGGCTCCTCGGGGCGGCGGCGCTCTCCGCCGTGCCCGAACGGCGGCTCGAGGGGCGGATGGCCGCCGTGCTGGCCTCTCCCTGGACCTGGGCGGTCGTGTGCCTCGCGCCACTGCTCTACACGCACTTCGCGGGCCTGCGCGTGGGCGGCACCGCGATCGGGATCCGCGTGGCCGGGGTCTTCGCCCAGCCGAGCGAGGTGGTCTTCAAGCTCGCGCTGCCGCCGCTCCTCGCGACCTCGCTCGTCCACTACGCCCGCGTCGCCGACGCCGAGCCGACGCCCGGCTTCGCGCGCCGGCTGGCGGCGCTGGCTCCGCTCGGCCTCGGGCTGGCGCTGGGCTTCGTGGTGCCGCTGCTGCTCTTGAAGGAGCACGGGACCCTCCTCCTCGGCGGGCTGCTCTGCGTCGGCCTGATCGCCCTCACGGGACGCTGGCGCGAGCTGGCCGTGCCCGCGCTCGCGGTCGCCGTCCTGGTCGCCGGCGTGGCGGTGATGGAGCCGCGCGTCCAGGGACGCCTGGCAGGCCTCGCGACGCCGGCCTGCGAGCCCGGCAGCCAGGGCGAGCAGCGCTGCACGGCGGCGACGGCCGCCGCCTCGTCGGACACCGTCGGCCAGGGGATCGCGTCGGGCCGGGCCCGGGCCGTGCCCCAGGCCCAGTCGGACTTCCCGGTCGCCGGCTTCGCGGAAGAGCTCGGCCTCCCGGGCGTAGCGCTGCTGTGGGTCTCGCTGGCGCTCCTGGCCAGCTTCCTGCTGCGGGAGCTGCGTTCGGATCCGCAACGCTCGGTCCTCGCCGCCAGCGTGCACGGACTGCTGGGGGCGATCCTGCTCCAGGCCGCCTGGAACCACTGGATGAACCTGGGCCTGCTCGTCCCGGTGATGGGCGTGCCCTTCCCGTGGCTCTCCTTCAGCGGCACGACCGCCTTCGCGTCCACCTTCGGTGCGGCCGCCGCGGCCGTCCTCGTCTGGCGGCAGGCCCCGTGACGCGGTCGAACCCGGCGCGTTCGGCGAAGACGTCGAACCGGCGCGCCGTCGCGATCGTCTGGATCCTCGCGGCCGCCTGCGTGCTGGCAGCCGGCTACCGCTCCACCTGGCGCGACTTCTCCGTCCACGCCTTCAACCCACGGCTCTCTTCCTCTCCGCGCGGCGCGATCCTCGACGCGCGCGGCCGGCACCTGGCCGAGGGGCCGGTGCGCGAGCGGCGCTATCCGCTCGGCGCCGCGGCGGTGCACGTGGTCGGGTACAAGCGCAGCCTGGCGGTGAGCGCCGGGCTCGAGAAACACGCGGACCGCTGGCTCAGCGTCCCGGCCTCCGTGCTCCCGCCGCTCTTCGACCGCCGGACGCATCGCCCTCGGGACCTGCGGCTCTCCCTCGAGGCCGATTGGCAACGCGCCGCGCACCGCGCGCTGGGCGAACGGATCGGCGCGTTCGTCGCCCTCGATGCGGACACCGGAGCCGTGCTGGCGTCGGTCTCGCGGCCGGGGTTCGCACCCGAGGTGCTCACGCACCGCTTCCGCGACCTGCGGGATCACCCCTCCGAGCCCTTCCGCGACCGCGTGCGCTCGGGCGCGCCGCCCGGTTCCACCTTCAAGCTGCTCTACGCGCGCCACCTGCTGGCCTCCGGCCAGGCGAGCTTCCGCTACACCTGCCCCGGCCGCATCGCCACCGGAGGCGGCCACCACATCCGCTGCACCCAGCCCCACGGCTCGCTGGACCTGGCGCGCGCGCTGGCCGTGTCGTGCAACGGCTACTTCGTGCGCGCCGCCATGGACGCCGTCGGCGGTAGCCCGCGCGAGAGCTACCGGGCCGTGCTCGGCCCCGACTTTCCGGGCGAAGCCGACCTCGACGACCCCGAGGGTCGCGCTTTGATGGTGATCGGCCAGGGCAACGCGCGGGTGCCGCCGATCCGGATGGCTTCCCTGGTGGCGACCCACTTCGGCGCCCACGAAGCTGGAGCCCGGTTCCGTCCCACGCTCGTCGCCGAGGGCCCGGACACCGCCGATCCCTTCGACTGGAGCCTCCCGATCGCCCGCGACGAGGAGCGCGAGCGTCTGGCCGAGCTGATGGACGGCGCAGCCGTCGGCGTGCGCCGGCACGTCCGGCTGGGGCCACGCTGTCCGATCCTCGGCGCCAAGACCGGCACCGCCGAGACGCCGTCGCACGAAGACGTAGCCTGGCTCGTCGGGGCCGTCCGCGTCCCCGACGCTGGACGCGAGGGCGACGCCGGCCGCGCGCGCACGGTCGCCTTCGCGATCGTTCTGGAGGGGATCGAGGGGCTCTCGATCCAGCACACGCCCCGGATCCTGGAGCGCACGTTGCACGCGGCCGTGCCGGCGTGCGGCTGACTCAGTACCGGCCGGTGAGCTGATTCGCCCACTTGTGCAGCGTGTGGTAGCTGAAGCCCGGCTTCACGTACATGACGGCACAGGTGCCGGTCAGCACGTCGAGCCCCCGCTCCTCGGCCAGCGCGAGCGCCTCCGGCGTGTCGCGCCCCATGTGGATCCACACGTGGCGGACGCCGGCATCGGCCGCCCGCGCGACCCACTCACGGGTCTCCTCGGACGGCACCTCGAGGACCACGGCCTCCACCTTCTCGGGCAGCGAGGCCAGGTCCGGGTACGCGCGGTCGCCTTCGATCTCCGCAGCCGAGGGATCCACTGCGTAGACCTTTCGCCCCTGCTTGCGCAGCTCGCCGTAGCTCAGGGTCGGAAAGCCCTTCTTCGCGCTGTCCCCTACAAAGGCGAAGCTCTCGTTCTCCCAGAAACGCTGGTGAGGGGTCGGCATCGTTCACTCCTCCGGGCTTCCCCCGAGTCTGATGGAGCAAGCGGCATGCCAGCCGGGTCCGGGTCCTGCGCGACCAGGACGGCTCCACCCGGAGGCATCGCGCCCCAGCTGGGGCCGGGCGCCTCAGCCGGCCAGCAGGCGTCGGGTAAAGGCTGCAGCGCGGGGTGTCGATGAACCTGCGGGAGCATCGCTCGACGGGGTCAACGCGTGCTCGAGGTCTACGGCTCGCTCGGAATCGTGGCAGGGATCGCCCAGGCCATCTATCTGGCCGCGGCCTTCTTCCTGTCGGGACACCTGTTGATCCGTGCCCACCGCTCGCGCGAGCTTCCCCAGCTCCTGCTGGGCCTGCATCTGCTCCTGGCCATGGGCTTCGGATATCTGCTGTGCTCCGCGGGCGTCGCCATCGCCGAGCTGAGCGAGGCTCCGCGGGGCGAGCTGGTCGCGCCGCTGATCGGCGCCGGCTACGCCGCGACGATCTTCGGCCTGATGGCCGCGCTGGTCTTCAACCACCGCGTCTTCCGCCCGGACCGGCACTGGCCCCTGGTGCTGGTGTTCCTGGCGAGCAGCGCCATGTGGCTGGGCTGGGCGGGCTACGGCCTCTCGGGGGGCTTCGCCACGGCCCGCTTCGAGGGCATCTGGCTCTGGCTCATGCTCGGCGGCATGCTGGCGACGAACGGCTGGGTCGGGATCGAGCCGCTCCTCTACCACGCGCAGCTGCGCAAGCGCATACGACTCGGACTCGCCGAGCCGCTGGTGGCGGACCGCTTCCTGCTGTGGGGCAGCGGCTCGCTGGCGCGAGCCGCCATGATCCTGCTCGGGCCCTTCGGCGCGCTCCTGCTCGAAACGGTGGGACCGCAGGCGCAGGCCAGCGTCGCGGCCGGCGTCCTGTGCGGCGCCTCGGTCCTCGGCCTCTTCACGAGCGTCGCCTACTGGCTGACCTTCTGTCCCACCCAGCGCTACCAGGACTGGGTGGCGCGGCGCTACGCCCGCGTCGTAGCCCGGGGCGCGTCCTAGCGCCCGACGCCCTGGCGCTCGGCCAGCAGGCTGCGGCAGTACTCGAGGCAGCGCTCCGTGGCCTCTTCCACGCTCACCTTCGGGACCCAGCCGAAGTCGCGCCGGGCCTTGTCGATGCGGTTGTAGTGGCTGACGGTGATCTTGCGCACCTCGAGGGGCGTCAGCACCGGTGGCGGGATCCGGATCGCCCAGTGGAGGAACTCCCAGACGCTCGCGACGGCCAGCATCAACCCCGCCGGGACCTTCCAACGCGGGTGCCGGAAGCCGAGGCCCGTCACCAGGGGACGGAAGAACTCGAAGTAGTTGATCGGAGCGCCGTCGGTGATGAAGTAGGCTTCGCCCGCCAGCGGCGAGCCCGGCACGAGATGCCGCGCGGCCTCGATCTGCCCGTCCACGAGGTTGTCGATGAAGGTGTTGTCCGAGAGCGCGCTGCCGTCGCCGATGGTCGCGACGTACCTGCCGCTGGCGCACTCGTCCACGATGCGGGGCAGCATCAGCTTGTCGCCGGGCCCGTAGATGCCGCCGGGGCGGATCGCGCAGGTGAGGAGCCCCTCGCTCCCGTTGGCCGCGAGTGCCAGCTGCTCGCCGCGGATCTTCGTCTTCGTGTAGAGGTCGCGGGTGCGGGCCGCGTAGGGCAGCGACTCGTCGCCGTCGATCACCGGCGCGTCGAGGGTCACGTTGTTGGAGCTGGTGTGGACGAGACGCTTCGCGCCGGCCTCGCGCGCCGCGCCCAGCATGTTCTCGACCCCGCGCACGTTCACGGCGAAGCTCCGCTCCCGCTGGACGCGGGTCGCATAGCCTGTAAAGTCGAGCACCGCGGCGGTGTGGAGGATCGTCTCGACCCCCTCGCACGCCTTGCGCGCATCCTCGAACTCGGAGACGTCGCCCTGCACGCAGTCGAGCCGCTCGTGGCTGTAATCGATGGGCTGCCGGTCGAAGGCGCGGACGTGGTGGCCGCGGCGGATCAGCTCGAAGACCAGGTGGCGCCCCAGGAAGCCGGCGGCGCCGGTGACCAGGCAGTAGCCGAGATCGGCGGTGTCACCGCTCTCCGGCGCCTCGGGCTCCGCGAGCGCCGGCGGGAGCGGGACCTCCAGATTCCTGCGCATGGCGTTCCCATCGACCGGCCGCACAGCCACCTGAATCCGGCGTGCTCAAGCCCCCGCGGCCGCAGGACGAAGCGGGGTCCGGGTCCCCCCCGCCCGCAGCCAGGGGGAGTGCCGTGAGGCGAGGCGACCTCGCAGCCATTTTCGTGCTCGTGCTCGCGGCGGCGCCCGCGTCGGCAGATGACGCGACTGCGGGTGACGACCCCCACCCGCTCGGCTGTGTGATCCGGCGGTCGGAACCGGACGCGCGCGGCGTCTCCGGAGCCACCGCGGCCTGCCGCTGGGCCGTGCCCTACCCGCGTGTCGCGGCCATCGTGCACGATCAGGACGCGATCGACGCGGTCCTGAGCACGGTGACCGAGAGCAGCGTCCTGCCGGACGGTCGCGTGCTCCAGGTGCACTCCCTGGGCTTCGGGACCGCGGACCGACAGGTCACGCTCGATCTCCAGCTCCGGGAGCTGCCGGAGGCCGGGATTCGCATGGACTTCCGGCGTGCCGGCCGCCAGGAGCCGCTGGGCCGGGGCCGGGTCGCGATCGCGGTGGACGAAGGCTTCTGGCAGGTGAGCCCCGACGGCCCCGACCACACGCAGCTTCGATACCGCGTGCGCTACGACCCGGGCGGCCGTCTCGAGCCCTGGCTGCTGCGTCGCTTCCTGCGCTCCGGCGTCACCCGATCGCTGGAAGAGGTTCGGCGCGCGGCCGAGCACCGGACGCTGGCCTCCGCGCCCGACGGGAACCGGTAGACTCCGTCCTCCAACGCAAGGAGGACCCCGGTGGCGAGCGAGTCCGGTCTGCGTCTCGTGATCGTGGGAGGAGTGGCGGGCGGTGCCTCGGCGGCGACCCGCGCCCGACGCCTGGACGAGCGGGCCGAGATCGTCCTGCTGGAGAAGGACGACCACGTCTCCTTCGCCAACTGTGGCCTTCCCTACTACATCGGCGGCGAGATCGACGAGCGCGCGAAGCTGCTCGTGACGACTCCGGAGCGGCTGCGGAGCCGCTACCGGATCGACGTGCGCGTGCGCCACCAGGCGCTGGCCATCGACCGCGACGCGCGCACGCTGCGCGTTTGCGACCGCGACGCGGGCCGCGAGTACGTTCTCCCCTTCGACCGGCTGATCCTGGCACCCGGCGCGACGCCGATCGTTCCGCCGCTGGAAGGCGTCGACGCGCGGGGCGTCTTCAGCTTGCGCAACCTCGCCGACACCGACGCCATCCGCGCGGCGGCGGTGGACGAGCGCCCGTCCCGGGCCGTCGTGGTGGGGGCCGGCTTCATCGGGCTCGAGATGGCCGAGCAGCTCCACGGGCTCGGGATCGAGACCCACGTGGTGGAGCTCCAGCCCCACGTCCTCCCCATGCTCGACCCGGAGATGGCCCGCCCCCTGGAGGACGCCATGACGACCCGGGGCGTGGGCGTCCACCTGGGCGACGGTCTGGCGCGGATCGCGACCGCGGGAGGGCGCGCCTGCGGGGTGGAGCTGGCCAGCGGTGCGTCCCTCCCCGGCGAGCTGGTGGTGCTCGGAATCGGCGTCCGGCCTGCCGTGGCGCTCGCGAAGGACGCCGGGCTCGAGCTCGGCGAGACCGGGGGCATCCGCACGAACCGCGTGATGCAGACCCGCGATCCGCACATCTACGCCGTGGGCGACGCCGTGGAGTACGCCTGTGGACCCGACGGAACGCCGGCGCGCGTGGCCCTGGCCGGCCCCGCGAACCGCGCCGGTCGGATCGCTGGCGAGCACGCGGTCTGCGGGCGGAGCGCGGAGATGGCCCTGGTCTTCGGGACGGCCATCGTCCGCGTCTTCGACGAAGCCGCCGGCTTCACGGGCTTGACCGCGGCCATGGCCGAGCGCCGCGGACTGCACGCCGCGGCGGTCACGGTGATCGCCAACCACCACGCGGGCTACTACCCGGGTGCGAAGCCCCTGACCCTGAAGCTGGTCTACGAGCCGGAGGGCGGGCGTGTCCTCGGGCTCCAGGCGGTGGGCCAGGCCGGCGTGGACAAGCGCCTCGACGTGGTGGCCACCCTGATGGCCTTCGGCGGCACGGTGCGTGACCTGGCGGGCCTCGACCTCGCCTACGCCCCGCCCTTCGGCGCCGCCAAGGACCCGATCCACATGGCCGCCTTCGCCGCCTGCAACGACCTCGACGGGCTCGTCGACTTCCTGCCCGCGAATGCGGACCTGTCCGAGTATCAGGTGGTCGACGTGCGCGAGCAGCCGGAGATCGAGTCGCTGCCCCTGGCGGGCGCGGTCCACGCCCACCACGTGCCGCTCGGCGAGCTGCGCGAGCGTCTCGGCGAGCTCGATCCCTCCCGCCCGACGGTGACCAGCTGCGCCACGGGCATGCGCGCCTACCTGGCCGCCCGCATCCTCAGCCAGAACGGCTTCGCCGAGGTCTACGACCTCTCGGGCTCCGCGACGGTTCGCGCCCGCGCGCTCGGCTGAGCGCGCCGATCAGCGCAGGTCCCGCGCCACGCGAAAGCCGACCTCGTCGCTCCGCAGCACCGGGAACCAGCGCCAGCGGTTCGCCGCGCGCATCTCGCGCGGCGGCAGGATCCACGACCCGCCGCGCACGACCATCTGGCCGCAGCCCCGGTAGACGTAGGGGCTGCCGTCGTCGGGCACCCCCCCGTAGGAGTTGTTGTAGCAGTCGGCCACCCACTCCCAGACATTGCCGGCGACGTGGAAGAGGCCGAACGGGTTGGGCTCGAGGCGACCCACCGGCGCGGGGGCCTGGGAATCCCACGCGCTGCCGCAGCCGGCGCAGTTGGCGTATCCGCTCTCCGGCTCGTCTCCCCACCAGAAGAGGGTCGTGGTCCCGGCTCGCGCCGCGTACTCCCACTCCGCCTCGCTCGGCAGGCGGTAGTGCTGCCCCGTCTGGTGCGAGAGCCACGCCGCGTACGCCACGGCGTCCGTCCAGCTGACGTCCACCACGGGCCGGTCGTCGCGCCCCGGGGCGTCGTCCTCCGGGAGGAAGACTCCGGTGTCGCGAGCGTACCGCGCGTACTCCGCGATGCTGATCTCGTAGCGCCCGATCGCGAACGCGTGCGCGATCCGCACCTCGCGTGCCGGCCGCTCGTCCGGATCGCCGTCCCCACGCAGGTCGCCCATCCGGAAGCGGCCAGCCGGGAGGCGGACCATCTGCGGCCCGGGGCTGCCGTCGGCCAGGCGGTCGAGGAAGACGGTCGGCCCGTCCGCACCGATGCCCGCGATCCGACCGCAGGCCAGAAGCGCGATGCCGAGGCAGGAGATCCAGAGCGTCCGCATCGTGACACAGGGTAGCGCCGACGAGCCGCCGCCGGATCCACTTCCGCTAGGCTGATGCCATGGCGGCACGAACGGTATGCGGCAGGCTCGTCGCGGTCCTCAGCGCCTTCCTCTGCGTGTCCGTCTCGGATGCTCTCGCCTGGGGCGACGCGGGACACCGCATCATCAGCGATATCGCCTGGCCGCGGCTCACGGAGGAATCGCGCACCCGCATCCAGGCCATCCTGAAGTCGGAGACGCCGGGCGACGCCGCGATCTGGGCCGACGGGGTCACGCGCCAGGACGGGCGCGACACCCGGTCCCTGCACCACCTGGACGTCCCCGCTGGCCTCGACCAGATCGAGCTCGAGCGGGACTGCCCGGACCTCGACTGCGTCGTGGGCGGAATCCTGCGTTATCAGGAGGTCTTGAAGAACCCGGAAGAGCCGGACGCGCTGCTGCCCGCGCTGAAGTTCGTCATCCACTTCGTCGGCGATGTCCACGCGCCCCTCCACACCGCGTTCGCCGACGGCGAAGGCGGCACCCGGGTGCGGGTGCGTTTCTTCGGACGCCGGACGAACCTCCACTGGGTGTGGGACGTCGGCCTGATCGAGCGGCAGCCCCTCGCCTGGGGGAGCGACCTCCTCCGCCGCTCCCAGAATCTCGATGGGGTGGAGCTCGCCGCCTGGTCGAAGCTGGACCCGCTCGCCTGGGCTCGCGAGTCCAACCGGATCGCGGGTGGCATTCCGTACCCGGAAGGGGAGCTCGGCGACGCCTACGTGGCGCAGTTCCTCCCCCTCGTGGAGCGACAGCTCCTGAAGGCGGGAGTGCGTCTCGCCGCGCTGCTGAACGCGACCTTCGCGCGGCAGGCGGAGCAGCCGGAGGGCCGCTAGCGCCGCTTGCCGCCTCCTGAAGCGGAGCTGCGGCCTTTGGCCGCCACCTCGAGAGGCCTCGCCGGCACTCACAGGGGTGAATCACTTCACACCCGCGGGGCTGCCTGTGAGCTAGCATGCAGCTGAACGGGGGTGGAAGCATGGGAGTCGAAGATGAGCATGAACTGGATGAAGCACGTGATCCTGGGCGCCGTGGCCGTGGGTGTGGCGGGATCCGCCTGGGCGCAGGGTCCGATCGCGCCGCTGAATGCGGGCGAGAAGCTGGTGTACGCGTTCACGGGCGTGGTGAACGACACCAGCCCGAGCGATGAGACGGCAACGATCATCTCCTGCACCAACGTCGGCAAGGATCCGGTGGACGTGACGGTGGAGATCTACACCTCCAGCGGGTCTCTCAGCGACACGGACACGCAGAATCTCTTCTCCGGCGAGACCGAAACCTGGGAAACGCAGAATACCGCTCACATCGCGGGGAGCGCGGTCGCCATGAGCGTCGGCGGCATCTTCGATGCCGGTTCCGGACGCATCACCGCAATCGGTAAGAAGGTGTTACTCCTCTGCGTCGCGCAAGCCATCGACGCCTCAGGAAGCGTCGCAGGGCACATCGCGAACCTTCCCGTCGTCCCGATCGGCAAGCTTCCCAAGGTCAAGCCGCTCAAGAACTAGGCCAAACGCCCGGGGGCCCGACCGGCTCCCGGGCGCGCCTCAGTCCGCCAGGAACTCGAGTGCCTCGCTCGCCCGCCCGCGCACCTGCGAGTCCGGATGCTCGAGCAGAAGCGCGAGCTCGGGCGCGAAGCTGGCGTCGCCGGTCTCCTCCAGGGACTCGATCGCCTGGAGCACGACCCGCGCGTCGGGGTCGCCGAGGGCCTGGACCACGCCCCGCAGCGAGGCGAAGCTCTCGGCGTCGCCGAGCTGCTCGACGGCCGCGGCGCGCACCTCCGGGGCCTCGTCCTCGGAGGCGAGCTCGAGCATGCGCGCCAGGCCCTCGCTCTCCGCGTCCAGCTCCGCCACGGCCTCGCGACGCTGGACCGGGTCCGCGCTGGCGAGCCGCGCCGCCAGCTCCGCCTCGTGCTCCTCCTGGTCGCGCTCGTCCCAGGGGCGGACGTAGCGCTCCTCGTCCTGGGGTCCGCCGTGCTGCTCGTCGTCGCGGGACGCACTCGCACGGCGCTGCTGAGGCGGCTCACCCGCATCCTCCGGGTCGTCCGCAGCGTCCGATCGCCCCGCTGACGAAGACGCCGTTCCGCTTCCCACCCGCAGGCGCGCCAGGCGGTGCCCCCCCGCGCCGGGATCGAAGACGTAGTCCGCGCCGTAGGCCACCCCCGCCAGGAGCTCGGCCAGGGCGTCGCGTATGGGCGCCGCCTCGAGGCGCACGAAGACGGGTCCGTCGGCGAAGACGCCGAGCTCGAGGGCGAAGCCGGCCTCGCGGGCGAGGTCGCGAAGCAGCGCGCTCAGCCGCGCGCCGCCGCCGACCAGCGTGACCCGTCCCCGCTCGACGCGCAGCGCGGGTTCCCCGCCGACGGCCGGAGCCGGCGCGTCTGCCCGCTCGCGCTCGGACTCCAGGTCCATGGTCGCTGCGTCCTTTCCCTCGCAGCCGCCGCAGCCCGGCGCCAGGGCCGGGCCGGTCGCGAGGAGCAGGATCGCCAGCGGGCCGCGTACGTGCATGAGGCGGTCGAGGATAGGGCAGCTGGCTCAACCCGGCGTGCCGGCCACCCGATGCAGCCCCAGGGCGATGGGTGGGTCGCCCGGAGGGGGTTCGCATGCGCGCGGTCGGCCGTGCGCGTCTCGCTGCATGGGTCGGCGCTCTCCTGCTGGCGGCCGCGCCGGCGGGGGCCGAGGCCCCGCGCCTGCGCGTCCTCGTGGGCCTCGATGTCGCCACGCTGCCCGAGGCCTGGCTCCCGGAGCCCGGGCAGGCGAAGCGCCAGCGCGACGCGATCCGCCTGTCACAGCTCGTCCTGGCGCTGCGGCTCCTCGGCCAGGACGTACGCGTCACCCACGCGTACGAGTCCCTGCCCTACCTCGGGCTCGACGTCGCGCTCGACGCGCTGCCCGCCCTGGCGGCGAGCCCCGAGGTGACCGAGATCACCGGCGACGAGCTGCTGGCCCCGGCCCTCGGCGAGAGCGTGCCCCTGGTGGAGGCGGACCGCACCCGCGGCGCCGGCGACGACGGCGCCGGCCAGGTCGTGGCGGTCGTCGACAGCGGCGTGGACGCGGCCCACCCCTTCCTCGCCGGCCGCGTGGTGGAGGAGGCCTGCTTCTCCGGGTCCGGGAGCTGCCCCGACGGCCGGACCGTCCAGATCGGGCCCGGCGCGGCGGCGCCGTGCGACTACGATCTGAAGAACTGCCGCCACGGCACCCACGTGGCCGGGATCGTCGCGGGCTCGGCCTCCGGCCTCTCCGGCATCGCGCCAGGCGCCCAGCTGATCGCGATCCAGGTGTTCTCGCAGCAGGCGTGCGGCTCGGGCACGTGCGCCCTGGCCCACGCCTCCGATGTGGTGCGTGCGCTCGAGCACGTCTACGCGCTGCGCGCCACGTACCCCATCGCGGCGGTGAACCTGAGCCTCGGCGGGCGCGAGTTCGCGCAGCAGCGGCGCTGCGCCCGCAGCCAGCCGGCGCTGCGCGCCGCCCTCGACAACCTGCGCGCCGCCGGGATCGCCGCGGTGGTGGCGGCGGGAAACAGCGGCGCCGAGGGAAAGCTCGCCATGCCGGCCTGCATGCCCGGCGCGGTCAGCGTGTCGGCCACGGACAAGTCGAACACCGTGTCCTTCTTCAGCAACTCGGCCGGCTTCCTCGACTTGCTGGCGCCGGGCCGCAGCATCACCTCGTCGGTGCCGGACGGTCGCTTCGACATCATGAACGGGACCTCCATGGCGGCCCCCCACGTAGCCGGGGCCTGGGCGGTGATGAAGCAGCGCCATCCCGAGGCCCGCGTGGGCCAGGTGCTGGCGCGCCTGAAGCGGACCGGCTCGCGGGTGCGGGGGCGTCGGGGGAAGCGCACGCGCCTGATCCAGCTGGCCGCGGCCACCCACGAGTGGCCCCCGCCGACGGTCAGCCTGGAGTCGCCCAGGGGCCGTGCGACCGTCGCGCCCGGGGACGTCCTCACGATCGGCTGGTCGCAGACGCACCACATCCAGCGCGTCTCCATCTACGTGAGCGAGCGCGGCCGGCGCGCCTGGCGGCTCGTGGCAGCCGACCTCCTGGGGCGGAGCTACGACTGGCCGGTCCCCGACCCCGTGCGCCGCCGGAGCCGGGCCCGCATCCTGCTCGTGGGCTTCGACGCCGCCGGCCAGGAGATCGCCCGCGACGAGTCCGACCGCCCGGTCCGCATCAAACGTCCCCGGACGCGGCGCGGCGGCTCCTGACGGTCGCCTCGTCCGCTGCCGTCGGGAAGACCCGGTCGCGGCGGCGGCAAGCCGAGCGCAGGCTGGGCGCTGCCGGCGGACGCTGGAGGCGTTACCATTCCCCCGAGGGGATGTAGCGTCAATTCTTGTGGACGCGGGCCCCCCGAGTCCAAAGAATGACCCGCACGCCATGGAGCTCCTGCCCAACCGGCTCGCCGCCACCTACTCGATCGTCGCCCGCGACTCCGAGACCGGGGAGTTCGGAGTGGCGGTCCAGTCCAACTACTTCTCGGTGGGGACCGACGTCTCCTGGGCGGAGCCCGGCGTCGGCGCCATCGCGACCCAGTCGATCGTCGAGGTCGCCTACGGGCCCAAGGGACTCGAGCTCCTGGCGGGCGGTCTGTCCGCGCAGGAGGCACTCGAGCGGATGCTCGCGGAGGATCCCGGTGCGCCGCTCCGCCAGGTGGGGATCGTGGACGCTGCCGGTCGCGTCGCTGCCCACACCGGCCGAGCCTGCGTGCCGGCCTGCGCCCACGCCTTCGGCGACGGCTACAGCGTGCAGGGCAACATGCTGGCATCGGACGACGTCTGGAAGGCAATGGGCCCCGCCTTCGAAGGGGCCGAAGGTGACCTCGCCGAACGGCTGATGGTGGCGCTCGAGGCCGCGGAAGGGGCCGGCGGCGACGTACGCGGACGCCAGAGCGCGGCGTTGCTGGTGGTGTCCGGGGAGCGTCCCGAGAACCCCTGGGAGGGTCGGCGCATCGATCTCCACGTGGAGGATGATCCGCACCCGCTCCGCGAGCTGCGCCGCCTGCTGACGATCCGCCGCGCCCACGCGCTCTTCGACCGCGCCCGGCAGACCTTCGGGGCCGGCAACCTGGACGCCGCGCTCGAGCTGGTCGCGCAGGCCCGCGAGCTCCAGCCCGGCAACGTCCAGTTCTGCTTCTGGACCGGCGTGGCGCTGGCCAACGCGGGCCGCGACCTCGAGGCCCGCCGCTGGCTCGAAGAAGCCTTCGGCGCAGCGGAGACCTGGCGGGAGCTGGCCCGGCGACTGCGCGAGGTCGGCATCTTCACGGGGGATCCGGGTCTGCTCGAGCCATGAGCACGGCGCTCCCCGCCCGCCAAGCGGAGCTGGTGCGTGGCGCCGTGCTCTTCGCGGACGTGATCGGCTTCGGCCAGCTGTCTCGTGATCTCGGCACCGAGACCGCCTACCTCGTGGTCACCCGCTGCCTGAGGCTCCTGGACGGGATCGCGCGCAAGCACGGCGGCTCGGTCGACAAGTACCTGGGCGACAAGCTGATCGCCGTCTTCGGGTATCCGGTGCCGCTGGAGCATCCGTCGCGCGCGGCCGCGGACGCGGCGCTCGAGATGCGCCAGCGGGTCGTCGACTACAACCGGGAGGCTGACGTCCCGCTCCCGCTCGGCATCCACATCGGCGTCAACACGGGCGCCTTCGTGGGCGGCGACGTGCGGGCCGGTCCCGTGGCGCGTGAGTTCAACGTGCTGGGCGATGCCGTGAACACGGCGGCGCGCTTCAACGCCCGGGCCGGCGACGGCCAGATCCTCGTGGGCGGCCTGACCTGGGAAGAGACCCGGGATCGCTTCGAGTACCGGACGCTCGAGCCGCTGAACCTCAAGGGCAAGGCGAAGCCCGTGCCCGCCTACGAGCTGGTGGCAGCCCACGAGGTGTCGACCCGGGGTCGATTGGGCTTCGACGAGCGCATCTTCGCGAGCCTGGTCGGGCGGGACATGGAGCTGAGACGCTTGGCGCGCTGGGCCGAGCGCCTGGCCCGAGGCCGCGGCGGTCTCGTGATCCTGGAGGGAGAGGAAGGCATCGGCAAATCGCGGCTCCTGGCGGAGCTCGGTGCGAGCGAGGCGCTCGGCAAGCTGGACACGGTCCAGATCCGGGTCTCCGTGGCGGACCGCGAGCACCCGTTGCGGCCCATCGGGCGCTTGCTCTCCGCCTGGGCGCGGATCGGCGCGGGCGACAGCGAGGAAGAGCGGCGCGCGAAGCTGGGCAGCGTGCTGGCCCGGCGTTCGACCGCCGCGGAGGTGCAAGCCGTTCTTCCCTGGCTCGCAGCGCTGCTCGATGCGCCGCTCCCCGGGGCGGCCGGCCGCCGCGTCCACGCGCTCCCCGCCGCCGAGCGCGCCGCCCGCACCGGCGAAGCCGTGGTCCGCGTCTTCTGCCCGGACGCCGCGGCCGCCCCCCTGCTCCTGCTGGTGGAGGACGCCCAGTGGCTGGATCCGGATTCGCTGTCGCTGCTGGAGGCGCTGCTGGACGCCGCGCAGGAGCGACCCATCCTCGTGATTGCGAGCCAGCGGCCCGAAGGCGAGGCGGCCGAGCGGCTGCGGGAGCGCGCGCGGTCGCGTCCCGCCGAGGCGGCGGACGTGATCGAGCTCGCCCCGCTCGACGACGCGGAGGCCGGGCGGCTGGTGACCGCGGTGGCCGGTCGCGGCACGGTCGACGACGAGACCGTGTCGCTCGTGGTCGAACGCAGTTCCGGAAATCCCGCGCGCCTGATCATGGCCTCCTTCCTCGCGCCGGCGCTGCGCCGGGAGCGGGAGCAGGAGCAGGAGACGGGGCGCGGACGCACGAGCGACGCCGAGCGCCGGCGCGCCACGGTGCTGTTCGCCGACATCTCGGGCTTCACGTCGATGACCGAGCAGATCGGAGCGGAGGCCGCCTACCCGGTGGTCTCTGCCGCCCTCGAAGAGCTCGACGCGGTGGCGCGTGGGCATGGGGGCACCGTGGACAAGCACCACGGCGACTGCGTGATGGCGCTCTTCGGCGTGCCCCAGGCGATCGAGGATGCTCCGCGCGCGGCCGTGAATGCGGCCATCGACATACGGCGGTGCATCCAGGCGTTCAATGACGAGCACGGACTCGAGCATCGTCTCGACGTCCACACCGGCGTCGCCACCGGACTGGGCATTGCAGGCGACGTCAGCGGCCCGATGATCCGCGAGTTCGCGGTGATGGGCGACCACGTGGACCGCGCCGACCGGCTGACCCATGCGGCGGAGGCCGGTGAGATCCGGATCGACGCCGGCACCCAGCGCGCGACCCGCGACGTCTTCGAGTTCGGTCTGGCGGAGAGCCTGCTGCTTCCGGGAAGCGCCGAGCCGGAGCCCACCTGGGACCTCCTCTCCACGACACCCCGGCTGCACCGTGCGGAGCGTCAGGTGTTCTCGGAGCTGGTGGGACGCGAGCCGGAGCTCGCCACCCTGCGCGCAGCCATCGCGGCGCTGGCGAGCGGCCGAGGCGGCGTTGCCAGCCTGGTGTCCGAGGCGGGGCTCGGGAAGTCGCGCCTGACCGCGGAGCTGCGCGGCGGCGACCAGCCCGTGACCTGGCTGGAGGGTCGCGCTCTCTCCAACGGCCGGAACCTCAGCTACCACCCGATCGCCGACCTGGTCCGTTCGTGGGCGGGCATCGACGACGAAGACGACGAGACGCAGACCCGGGAGAAGCTCGACGCGGGCGTCCGTGCGCTGCTGCCCGGCAGCGTGGACGACACGGCGCCGCTGTTGGCCAACCTGCTGGGCGCGCCGGTCACGGCCGAGGAGCGGGAGCGGCTGGATGCCACCCAGGGCGACGCGCTGGAGAAGCTGGTGCGGGGCGCAATCGTGCAGCTGCTCCGCGCCGCCGCCGCCCTGCGTCCGCTCGTGATCGTGATGGAGGACCTCCACTGGGCGGACCTCTCGTCGGTGGAGCTGGTGGAGTCGATGCTGCGCCTGGCGGACGAGCATCCCATCCTGTTCCTGAACGCATTCCGGCCGGGCTTCGAGGAGACCTCGGGGCGGGTGCTCGCCTTCGCGCGGGAGCATCTGCCCGAGCGCCACGCCGAGGTCGTGCTCGAGCCGCTCGGCGCCGGGGCGGCCCGGGCCCTCGTGAAGAACCTCTTCCGCGGAGGCGACGTCCCCCAGCGCACCCGGGCGGCCATCGAGGAGCGCGCGCGAGGCAACCCCTTCTACATCGAGGAAGTGGTGCGCGCTTTGGCGGACGCCGGGGCGGTCGAGTTCCGCGACGGCGGCTTCCACGCCACCGAGAAGCTCGACTCGGTGGCGATCCCGGACACCGTGCAGGAGGCGGTGATGGCGCAGGTGGACCGTCTCGACCTGCGCCGCAAGTCCGTGCTCCAGGCGGCGTCGGTCGTGGGCGGGAGCTTCCACCTGGACGTGCTCGAGGCGATGATCGCGGACCGGGACGACGTCCCGGCCGTCCTGGCGGAGCTCGAAGCCGCCGAGTTCATCGTACCCTCGGACCGCACCGCGGGGGTCGAGTACGCTTTCCGGCACCCGCTGATCCAGGAGGTGACCTACGATGCCATCCTCGAGGCGCGTCGGCGGGAGCTGCACCTGGCGGTGGCGCAGGCCGCGGAGGCGCGGCTGAGCGCCAGCCTGCCCGGCTACTGCGCCATGCTGGCGTACCACTTTGGCATGGGACGCGCCGCCGAGCGGGCCGAGGAGTATCTCTTCCGGGCCGGCGACGAGGCCGCCCGAGCCGCGGCGTCCAACGAAGCCTTGCACTTCTTCCAGGCCGCGTCGGCCCTGTACGCAGAGCTCCACGGCGAGGCGGGCGACCCGGCGAAGCAGGCGCGCCTCGAGAAGAGCCTCTCGATCGCACTCCTGAACCGCGGACGGCTGATCGAGGCGGTCGACCACTTCGACCAGACCGCGCAGCTGCTCGGCGCTCCCGTGCGCCGCGGCACCCTGGCGATGGGCGCCGGCTTCGCCGGCAACCTGGCGCGGGTGCTGGGTCGGCTCTACCTGGGCCGGCGGCCCTACGGCCGGCGCGCCGCCAGCGAGCGCGAGCGGGAGCTGCTGGACGTCATGTTCCGGCGCGCGATGGCGCAGTCCACGACGGCGCCGACCCGCTTCTTCGTCGACAGCATGGCGTTGCTGCGCCGGCTCTCGAAGGTCGATCCCTACACGGTGCCCGAGTCCGCGGCGATGTACTCGGGCGTGGTGGCGATCTTCTCCTTCGGAGGACTCTCGTTCGGCGTCGGCCAGCGCTTCCTCGACATCGCCCGGGAGCTCGCCGAGGGCGGCGCGGTGGACGAGCGCGTGCTCTACTACCGCACGTTGCGCTTCCTCCACCACCTGCTCGCAGGCGACTGGTCGGACGCCCACGTCATCGAGCCGGGCGTCGTAGACGAAGGCCTGCGGGAGGGCCGCTTCTGGGAGGCGAGCACCTACATCAACCTGGACGGGGTGAAGCAGGTGTACCAGGGCCACTTCGCGGAGGCGCGGCGACGCATCGAGAAGCTGGCGGAGATCGCCGACCTCTACGAGCACGACCTGGCGGCCTCGAGCCAGCACGCGGTCACGGCCTACCTCCACGTCGAGCGCCGCGAGTTCGAGGCGGCCTTGCGCGCGCTGGAGCTCTACTACGACGAGCATTCCGAGGCGGCGTTCAACCTGCTGGCGCTCGGCACCCACGCCAAGGTCGACGCGCTGATGGGCGACGCGGATGCGGCAGAGGCGAGCCTCACCCGGGCCGAAGCCGTGATGTCCGAGGCCGGGCGGGTTGCCCCCTACCACGCCAGCAGCGTCCGCTCCGCGCGCTACCTGGCCGACGTGATGGCGCTGGAGCGCGCCGTCGCCGAAGGCAATGGCGCGGCGGCCGGCGCCGCCCGACAGGCGAAGCGGAGCCGCAAAGCGGCCCTGGCCACGGCGGAAAAGGTGGCGTTCCGGCGCCCCGAGGCGTTGCGGCTGGCCGGCCGGGAAGCCTGGCTTCGCGGCCGGACCGACGAGGCGTTCGACTGGTGGGGACGGGCCTTCGACTGCTGCACGCGTCTCGGCACCCGACCCGAGCTGGGCCGCACCCTGGCCGACGCCGGGCGGGCGCTGGCCGAAGGCGCCGGCGGCGGCGCGGACCTGCGCGGGCGCGACGCCTCCATCTGCCTGGGCGAGGCGCGGGCGATCTTCGACGAGCTGGATCTGCAAGTCGACCGGGCCAGCGTCCCCGACTGATCCGTGCGCCTGTCGCTCCCCCTCGCCCTCGCCGCCACGGCGCTCTCCTCCGCCCTCTTCGGCCTGGCCTACCCGCCCTACGGCCTGCGGCCGCTGGCGTTCGTCTGCCTGGTGCCGCTGCTGCTGGCGCTGCGCAGCGGCGGCCCCGGCCGCGCGCTCTTCCTGGCGTGGCTCTGGGCGGTACTGTCCTCCTGGGCGGTGGCCACGGTCTTCCCCGGCTCCATCGCCCACTACTACGCGCGCCCGCTCTGGTTCGGCCTGCTCGCGGGGATGGCCATCTTCAGCCTGATGGCCTCGCTCTACTACATGGTCTTCGCGCTCGTCGACCGGGTCCTCGTCCGGCGCGCGTCCCTCGCGACACCGCTCCTGACCGCCGCGGCCTGGGTCGGCGTGGAGCTGGGTCGGGGGAGGCTCTTCACGGGAACGCCCTTCTTCATCGGGAATCCCTGGGGTCTGATGGGCTACACGCACGCCAGCGGGCCCCTGGCCCAGGTCGCCTCCTGGGCCGGCGTCTACGGGATCAGCTTCGCGCTGGTCGCGGTGAACGCGGGGTTGGCGGGCTGGATCGCGGCCCGTCGCGATCCACGGCGCTCCAGCCGCCGGGCGGCGGTCGCGGCCGGTCTGGCGGCGCTTCCCGCAGCGGCGATCGCCGTCTCCGGCAGCGTCTCCCTGGCTGCGGCGCCGGACGCCTCGGAGACCGAGGGCTTCATCGAGGTGGCGGTCGTGCAGGGAAACGTGGCGCTCGGCCGGCGCTGGCGCTCCGACCACTACGGCAAGAACCTGGACGTGTACCTCGCACTGACCCGGCGCGCCCTCGGCGAGGGCGCCCCCCGCGTCGTGGTCTGGCCCGAGGGCGCCATGACCTTCTTCCTCGAGACGGAAGCGGAGTACCGGCGCACGGTCGCGAGCGTCCTCCAGGAGGGAGACGTCGAGCTGCTGGCGGGGGGCCCCAGCGGTGATGGCGACACGCAGCCCCCGTTCTTCAACAGCATCTTCGCGCTCTCGCCCGACGGATCGATCCGCGCCCGCTACGACAAGGAGTACCTCGTCCCGTTCTCGGAGTACTTCCCGCTGGCGAGCCTCGATCTGATGCAGCGCAGGCTCGAAGGCGCGCGGACCTTCCACCACGGCGCCCCCGATCCGGCGCCGGTCGAGACCCGCCTGGGACGCGTCGGATTCCTGATCTGCAACGAAGCCATGCTGCCCGAGGTGGCGCGCGCCCGGGTGCGAGCCGGGGCGGAGCTGCTCGTGAGCCCCTCCAATGACAACTGGATCGCCGGCCAGGCGTTCGCGGAGCACATGCTCGCGGTGGTTTCGCTCCGGGCCATCGAGCAGCGCCGCTACCTCCTGCGCGCCTCCACCTCGGGGCCGTCCGCGATCGTGGATCCCTGGGGCCGGACCGCGGTGCGAACCGACCCCTTCACGCGAAGTGTGCTGCTCGGACTGGTGCGCCGGGAGAGCCGTCAGACGCCCTACGCACGCTGGGGAGACGCCTTCGCCGGCCTCTGCGTCCTGGCCGCGGTGGCGGGCCTGGCGGCCGGCCGCCGGCGCTTCTCGTGATCGTTTTCGAGGTTTCTTCGCCGTGTGAAACGGTTCACACCCTGAGGGCGTAGGAATCGTGTAGAGATAACCCTGCAAGTCTTTTTGTCGCGGCGAGCCAGCGCGTCCCGCGGCGTACGGGAGAAAGCATGATCCCTCGTCACCGTCGCCACCCCCGTTCCAGGGTCATCGCCCTCTCCGCCCTCGTGGCCGTCTGCGGGGCAGCGGGTTCCGCCCAGGCCGACTGCTCGGTGATCGCCCCCGAGGGGTTCGACCATAGGAGCTTCCTGGGGAGCCTGACTTCCCCGTTCCTCACGGCGGGCCTCACCAACGACATCAAGGTGGTCGGGGCCGTCTGCGACCACGACACCCGCTCCGCCGCTCCGGACTTCCAGGTGGGTGGCATCGACCAGCCGGTAGACGCCTTCGTCATCACCATCGCCTACACGCCGGCGAACGGAGCCGGCCCGGGCCCCGTCCTGGTACTGGCCGCCGACCCGACCCTCTGCGGAGCCGACGCCGACTGCAGCGTGGACACCCTGGCGGAGCGCGAGATCGCCCTGATCCCTCTGCCCGGGGGCGGCTTCGAGCGACGGCTGCGCTTCCGCGTCCCGGACGCTCCGCCGGCCTACGGCCCGGCGCGCCTCGGCGTGCGGCTGGCCAGCGACGCCAACCCGGTGGCGTTCCAGCTTCGGGACACCGCCTGCGCGGACGCCGGCAGCGGCTTCGTGTCCTGCCACGGCAGCTTCTTCCGCCTCGACGGCAGCTGCCGGGTCCGGCCCGAAGACGTGAACCGGCCCTTCAGCGGCCTCGTGGGCATCCCCAAGAGTGACTTCACCGCCCTCTGCACCTCCGGCTGCGGGACCCCGGGTCCGACCGAGACCACGGTTCCCGTCACCACCGACCGCGACGGGAACGCGCTCTTCGCGATGATCTACGACGACGAGCTCGTCCGCGTCGACCTCGGCAGCGGGCTCGAAGAGCCGAAGCCCCGCCGGGTCGGGCTCGGCCTCGCGGACCCCGTCGCCAACGGCTTCACCGACGACGCCCCGGCCGTCTACACCGCGAAGCCCTCGTCCTACACCTTCGAAGGCTTCCCGCTGTCGCCGCCCTTCAACCCCTTCGTCGACCAGACCGTCCCGCCCCCGATCATCGCCTTCTGGGGCATGGCCGACGCCGAGGCCACGGTCCACTTCTTCCCGCGCCGCGCCTGCACGGACGAGCCGGCCGTCGCCTGCACCGCCGATGCCGACTGCGACACCGGGACCTGCGACCTCCAGGAGTTCAGCTTCGCCCAGACCGGCCAGAGCGTGGACCTCCCGGTGGCCGACGCCCCCGCCCAGCAGGCCGTGGAGCTCAACTCCTGGCTCGACGGCAGCCTGACCGACGCAGCCGTCGCCCTGGTCGAGGACGAGCGCATCGCCGGCCAGCCGATCAACAAGGACCTGGCGGCCGACGACCCGGTGGCCGAGCTGCTCGACCGGACGAGCGGGCTGATCAAGCGCCTCGGCGCCTTCTTCACCGGGCGCGGGCTGACCCGCGTGCGTGTCGCCGAGGGCGACAAGGACTTCGTCGTCCCCTCCATCGCCGCCGAGGACCGCCACCTGGCCTTCTTCGAGTCGGAGTTCGCCGAGGGCCTGAGCGACCCGCTGGGCGGCACCACCCAGGGCGAGGCCCAGGCCGCCGACCAGAACGGCAACGGACGACTCGACCAGAACCTGCGCGTCTTCGCGCTGCCGGACGATCCCGCCGTGGCGGAGGCCGTGAGCCTGCTGGCCGACGACTTCCACCTGGCCGTGCTGCCGGACCTGCGCTTCCGGGGCGGACGGAGCCTGGTGCTCTCCGATGGGCGCCTCTTCTTCGCCTACTCGCCGCTGCACCAGCAGCCCCACGGCTACCAGCTCCTGAACCAGTCCTCGACGGGCGTGCCCGGGAACTTCTTTGCCGGCGAGTCGGACCTCTCCTCCGACGGCCGCTACGCGGCCTTCACGAGCGGCGCCGACAACCTGTTCATCCCGGCGCCCCCCGGCGAGCTCAGCGCCGTGACCTCCGGCGGGACGTCGATCCAGGCCGTCACGGGACCCGGCGGCGAGTTCCCGGTGGTCGTGGACGGCCAGTCGGTCTTCCAGTACGTCGCCATCGACAACGGCCAGGGGCCGGCCCCGAGCCGCGTCTACCTGGAGCTGAAGCAGTGCGACACCGCGGCCGGCGAGCCGGACCTGGTGGCGCTGGTGGACCTGGCGGCCACGGGACCCAACGCGAGCGTGGTGGACCAGCCCACGGCCTGCTCCGGCTGCGACTTCCCGGGCCAGGAGGTCCAGTACGATCGGGGCCTGGGCAAGGGCGGCACGAAGACCTACACGCTGGTCCTGAACGCGCCCGACGTCCCGCCCGGGGAGATCGGCGTGTCGTTCAAGAGCGGCGGCCAGGCGGAGCTGGAGACCATCCGCGGCCCCGGCTGCTTCGACCCCACCCTCCAGGGCGGGATCGACCGCGTCTACCTGCGCGACACCGAGACCGGTACGACCGAGCTCGTGAGCGTCCGCGATCGCGCGGACTGCAGCGAGCGGACCCAGGGGACCGATGACCCGTCCGGAAGCCCGGACGTCACGCTGGCCGGCCAGCTGGTGCTCTTCGACAGCGCCTCGGACCTGACCGGCGACGACGCGGACGGGGGCACCCCGGACGTCTACGCCTACGACCCGGCGACCTGCGACGTCGTCAACCTGAGCGCGGGTCTCGCGGGCCCGGCGGGCGACCCCAGCGCCTCCGACGACGGCGGGATCGTCGCCTTCGAGTCGGGAACAGACGTGCTGCGCCTGGACCGGAGTACGGGAGATCTCCTGAACCTCGGCGCCGGACAGGACCCGGACGTCTCGGCGGATGGGACGAAGGTGGTCTACACCGCGGACGTGGCCGGTGTGTCCCAGGTCTTCCTGGTGGACTTCGCCGGCGGCGGCGTCCCCACGCCGATCCCGGTCAGCGTGGCGGACGGCGCGGCGGGCGGCTTCCTGCTCCTCGGGGGAGGAGCGCCGTCGGTCGCGAACGGCGGCGAGGTGACCTTCGAGGCGCCGCCCCTGGACCCGGACAGCGAGGTCCTGGTGCGGGACGTGGCCGCGGCGGACACGAGCACCGCCAGTGCGCTCCCGACGAACGAGAACGTCTGCACGGCCTCGCCCTGCGGCGCGTTCGATCCGTCCATCTCCGACGACGGGCGCTTCGTGGCCTACGTGGTGCGCGGCCTCTCGGCCGTGGACGAGATCCTGGTCACCGATCTGGTGACCGGCTCGGTGACGCCCCTCACCCGCATGGCCGGCGCCGACGCGGACTCCGGGGAGCCCAGCCTCGGGCAGAGCGGCGACTTCGTCGGGCTCTCGAGCCTCGCCAGCCAACTCGGCGGCGTGGGCGGGCTCGCGGCGCCCAATGTCTTCCTCGAGGGCCCCGTGGACCCGACCGCCGACGAGCGCGCCCTCCTCGGCGTGCTGGACCTCTCCACCTGCGACGGCGTCACGCCCTGCACGCCGACCCTCACGGGCGAGCCGGTCACCAGCGGGTCGGTCTTCGGGGACGCGGTGGCGGTGGTGGGCTCGCCGGTGCGGGTGGTGGAGCCGGCCGGCGGACCCGGCGGCGTCTCGGTGCGCTCCTTCGGGCGCTCCGGCAGCGACGTGGCGCTGCACGCGGACTACGTCTGCGCCATCGACGACGCCGGCGTCGCGGCCTGCGGCGACCGTAGCGGAAACACGCTGAGCGACCTGACGGTCGCCGGCGCTCCGCTCGCGGCCCAGGAGATCGGGCTGTGCGGCGCGCGCGCCGTGGCGCTCGGGACCGACGGCATCCTCTACGAGGCGGACCTGGACACCGGCTTCGCGGCCGTGGCGCTGCAGGAAGCCCAGGACTTCGCGCTGGGCACCGACCAGGACCTGGACGGGGACGGGCGCACCGACACCTGCCTGGTGGCCTTCCGGACCCCGGAGACCGACCTGGGCGGGCCGGCCGGCTCCGTCGGCAACCGCGACCTGGACCTCGCCGACCTGGCCATGTTCCTGCTGCGAACGGACGGCAGCGTGCGGGACTGCGAGTCCTCGACGACCGACTGCCCGGGCCAGGCCTGCGCGCAGTTCAACTACCAGGTGGGTGAGGAGCTGGTGCTCTTCATCGTGGACGAGTTCGAGGAGAACTTCGGGTTCCCGCCCAGCCAGGAGATCTGCTCCCCGGGTACCGACGTGAACCTCGACGGGCTCTGCGACCTGAGCGTGCGTCGCTGCACGGCAGCCGGTTCCCTCACCGAAGGCACGTCCTTCGCCCAGACGACGAACCTCTTCAACGGGTTCCAGGACGGCGAGAACACGATCGCGCCCGCCGGGTTCTGCGGCACGAGTCCCGCCAGCGTGCGGATCGGTCAGCTCTGCGACGAGGACTTCGACTGCCTCGAAGACGAGGGCGAGTCCTGCCAACTCGGCGTGACGGTGCTCTCGGCCCTGGCCGACTCGGACGGCGACGAGATCCCGGACGTGGTGGACAACTGCCCGCTGGTCCCGAACCCGGACCAGACCAACACGGACGCGCTCGATCCGCTGCTCGTGGCCGACGCCTTCGGCGACGCCTGCGACACGTTCACCTGCGGCGACGGCATCGTGCAGGACGCGGAGACCTGCGACGAGGGCGCGCTCAACGGCACGCCCGGCAGCTCCTGCTCGGCCCGCTGCACCTGCGGCGTCAACTTCGAGGTGACGGAGACCTTGAATCCGGGCTCCAGCGGCTCGACCCCGATCGTGATCTTCGGCTCGGCCGCGGCCGACGGCTCGGGCTGCCTGAACCTGAACACGGCCTCGGTGGGCGGCCAGGATCCCAAGGCCATCGAGGCGCCCACGCTGCGCCTGTCGGCCTCGCAGCCGACCCAGCAGTGCCCGACCGCGGGGGGTGGACCGGCCCACGATCTGGCCAAGAAGAACCGCTACAAGAGCCACCTGCAGGACAAGAACGGCGACGGGATCAAGGACCTGGTGGTCCACGCGGACACCCCGGGCATCGGAGGCGACTCGACGACCGTGGAGCTGTTCCTCACCGGACGGCTGAACGACCAGCTCGGCGGGGGCTGCTTCGAGTCGCTGGCGCCGGTGAACGTGTCCGGAAACTAGACGCGCCTAGGCGTGATGGCGTCCGGTGATGGCGTAGGCCAGACCCGCCACCAGGGCTCCGACCACCGTCCCGGTGGTCAGGTTCCAGGCCATTCAGGTGAAGCCGCAGCGGGGCGTCGCCAGGGCGATGAAGGTCACGGGAAGCAGCGTCAGGAATCCGCACAGCGGGCCGCGCAGGTACCAGCGCGCGGGCCAGGCGGAGATCCCGACGAAGAAGCCCACCAGCAGCCGGGCGCTGTAGAAGGCCCAGATTGCGATCGCGCCCCGGATGTAGAGCACGTTGAACTTCTCGGGAATCGGACCGTGGATCAGCAACGGAAGCCAGCCCAGGACGAGACCCAGGACGGTGCACAGCAGCGGATAGGGCACCCGGTCTCGCAGCGGCGTTGGCCCGGTCATCGCTCGCACGATGGTACCCTGGCCGGATGCCGCGCGCCGTGAGCGCCGCACCCCCGCCCGGGCGCTCCCCGGCAACGCCCTTCACGTCGTACCAACGCACGCTCTTCGTCTTCCTCTCGGTGGCGACCTTCTTCGAGGGCTACGACCTCATCGCCATCACCCAGATCCTCCCGAACCTGCGCGCGGACTTCGGGCTCTCGGAGTCCGCCGGAGGCCTGCTGGTGGCCGGCGTGAACGTCGGCGCCGTCGCGGCCTGGCTGCTCGTGCGTCGCGCCGATCGCTGGGGTCGCCGACGGCTACTGGCCATCACCATCGCCGGCTACACGGTCTTCACCGTCGCGTCGGGGCTGGCCCCCGATGCCACGAGCTTCGGGGTGGCCCAGTTCCTGGCGCGCATGTTCCTGCTGGCGGAGTGGGCCGTGGCCATGATGTACGCGGCGGAGGAGTTCCCGGCGGATCGCCGAGGCTTCGTGATCGGCGTGATCCAGGCCTTCTCCAGCCTGGGCTCGATCCTGTGCGCGGCCGTCGCCCCTGCCCTCCTGGCCACGACGCTCGGCTGGCGCGCGGTCTACTTCGTCGGCGTGATCCCCCTGCTCCTGCTCGCCTGGGCCCGCCGCGGCCTGCGCGAGACCCGACGCTTCGACGAGCAGGTGGCGTCCGCCGGGACCGCCGGAGCCCGGCCGCTGACGGAGATCCTGCGCGGGCCCTACGCGCGCCGCGTGCTGCTGATGGGCGTGATCTGGATGCTCATCTACGCCTGTACCCAGAACGCCATCACCTTCTGGAAGGAGTTCGCCGTCGCCGAGCGGAGCTTCAGCGACGCCCAGGTGGGAACGTCGATCAGCATCGCCGCCCTGACCGCGATGCCGTTCGTGTTCTTCGCGGGGAAACTCCTGGACGTGATCGGTCGCCGCCCCGGCGCCGTCGTGATCTTCGGTCTGACGTCCCTCGGCGTCTTCGGCTGCTACACGCTGGAGTCCCAGTGGGCGCTGACGGCCTCCCTGGCGCTCGGCGTGTTCGGAGCGACGGCGGTGCTGCCGGTGCTCTCGGCCTTCAACACCGAGCTCTTCCCGACGCCGCTGCGCGGCGACGCCTACGGCTGGGCCAACAACGGCATCGGGCGCATCGGCCACGTGCTGTCGCCGGCGCTGCTGGGCCTGGCGGCGGAATCCTTCGGCTGGGGCGCCGCGGTCCGCGCCACCGCGATCCTGCCCCTCTTCGCCGCGGCGATCGTGCTGGCCCGGCTCCCGGAGACGGCGGGCAAGGAACTGGAAGAGACGGCGGCGCTCGACTCGTGAGGGCCCCTGTCACGCGTCGAGCGGGCCCTGGTAGACCTCCACGAAGCGCCGCAGGGGGTCCGGGGGCGTGGCCAGGTTCGCTTCCCGGCTGGTCCGCAGGCAGACCACCGCGGGCCGCTCCGCCGCCTTCGCGCGCTCCAGGGTGGGCACGAGCTCGTCCTGCTCCTCGGCGTAGAAGCCCTCGCAGCCGAGCCCCTCCGCGACGACGTCCCAGCGGATCGTGCCCTGGTCGGTGCCGAAGGTGCGCCCGTACGTCAGGCGCTCGTTCGGCTCCTCCATCGTCCAGGAGCCCTCGGCAAAAACCACAGTGGTGAGCTTCAGGCCCTCGCGGGCGGCGGACTGCATCTCCATGAAGTTGAAGCCCGCTGCGCCGTCACCGGTGGTGCAGACGACCTGGCGCTCCGGATTGGCGAGCTTCGCACCGAGCGCCGAGGGGATGCCCGTGCCGAGCATCCCGAGCTCGAGGATGCTCAGGTACGACCTCGGCTGCGTGGGCGGCAGCAGCCAGTGCGCCCAGAGCGAGGTGTTGCCCCCGTCCGTGGCGTAGATCGCGTCGCGCCCGAAAACCTCGCCTACGGCCCGCATCGCCTGGGCCGGGTGCAGGCCCGGCCCCGCCCACGCGTCCACCGTCTGGAGCTGCTCGCTCCACCAGGCGCGTTCGCTCTCGCGGTAGCGCTCGAGGTCCGCCCGGCTGCCCGGACCGATGCCGCGCTTCTCGAGCACCCGGACGAGCCCTTCCAGGAAGTCCTTCGCCTCGGCGACGACGCCCAGCGCGATCGGACGCGTCACGCCCAGGTTCCGGGAGTCGAGATCGACCTGGACGATCTTCTGCTCGGCGGGATCGCCCCAGTACTTGTCGTAGGGGAGATCCAGGTTCCCCAGGCGGGACCCCACCACCAGCACCACGTCGGCCTCGCGGCGCAGGGCGTCGGCCCCGCTGCTGAAGGGATAGAAGGCCTGGGGGTGATCGCGCGGCACCACCGCGCGGCCCGCCATGGTCCCCAGCACGGGGCAGCCCAGGATCTCAACCAGCCGCAGCAGGGCCGCATTCGCTCCGGCGCGATCGACTCCCGAGCCCGCCAGCACGGCCGGTCGCTCCGCAGCCGTGAGGAGCTCCGCCACCTGCTCGAGCTGCGACTCCGACGCCTGGGGCGGCGCCGCGCGGTAGCGGTCCGGCGGCAGCACGGAGACCGCGGCCTCGTCCCCGGTGGCGTACAGGACCGGCGCCGGCACCTCGAGCTGAACGGGCCCCGGGCGCCCGCACCACATCTCGCGGAAGGCCAGGCGCGCGACCTCGGGGATCCGACTCCATTCGAGGATCGGCCCGCCCCACTTGACGCTCGCGCCGAAGGCCTCGAGCTGGTCCTGGCCCTGGAAGGTGGAGGGAGGCGACGGGTAGACGATCCCCAGCCGGTGCTGAGAAGTGATGGCCACCAGCGGCACGCCTTCGTGGCGCGCGGTGATCACGCCGGGCAGGAGGTTCGCCGAGCCGGGGCCCGGGTTCCCGAGCACGGCCGAGGCCATCCCCGTGGTCTTGTAGACGCCCTCGGCCATGTGGGCACCCGCCGCCTCGTGGCGCACGGGCACGAAGCGGATCCCGTGCGCGTCGAGCGACGCCAGCAAAGGATCGATCTCCGGACAGGGAAGCCCGAACACGAAGCGGATGCCTTCCGTCTCGAGGCAGCGGGCCAGGACCTCGCCGCCGCTGATCTCGGCCATGGGAACCTCCGGTCGGGTTCGATCGCTTGCTTCGATCATGCCACCTCGCGGGCCATCGGTCCCGTGTGTTCGAATGCCCCAGGCGGGCGTCCCTCCGCTGGGGCAAGGCGCCCCAGTTCGCGGCGCCTTCGCCACGTGCCGGCTGCCTGCCAGTGTGGCACGGAGGCTGCATCGCCGCTGCGCGGGAGGGTGATCCACCCGTGCAGCATCGCTATCGATTCCCCGCCATCTACTTCGAAGCCACCCGCGTCTGCAACCTGCGCTGCCCCATGTGCATGACGGGCAGCAACGACGTCCGGCGCGTCCGAGAGAGCCGGCGCCAGCAGCTCTCGCTGGACGAGATCCGGGAGCGGGTGCTGCTCCCCGCGCGCAACCTGGGCGTCATGGCCATCGGCTGGAGCGGCGGCGAGTTCCTGCTGCGCCCCGACGCGTTCGATTTGCTCCGGACGACCGTGGACCTCGGCTACAAGTGCAACATCTGCAGCAACTGCGAGGTGCTGGACCGCGAGCGGCTGGAGCAGATCAAGGAGGCGACCCGCGGCGCGGTCACGATCGCCGTCGGCATCAACTCGATCGACGACGAGAACGGGTGGACGCGAGACGCGGAGGTGGCGAAGACCCTCGAGGTGCTCGATGTCTGCCGGGAGCTGGGTATCGATCGCCACGTGATCATCACCATCGGCAAGCACAACGCGGAGAGCTTCGAGAAGACCGTCGCGTTCCTGAAGAAGCGCCACATCTCCTTCAACCGCTCCCCTCTCGTGGCCCGCGGCTCGGGCGGGACGCACTTCGAGCAGCAGGGTTTCGACCGCAAGGACCTGGAGGAGAGCTTCCACCCGGTGCTGCGCCGTCACGTAAACGGCTACGTGAGCTACACGCCCTTCTTCCTGTCCCCGGAGCTCCACGCGGAGGTCTCCGGAGGGGCAGCCAACAACAGCGTGCCGCAGAATCCGCCGATCGGCTGCTGGGCGGGAACCTGGCTGACCCTCAACGCCGAAGGCGACGTCTCCGTGTGTCCGGTGCTGCTCGACGAGCTCAGCGCCGGCAACGTGCGCGAGAAGCCCATCGACGAGCTGGTCGAGCAGAGCGAGCTCTTCGCGCGGATCACGGACCGCAGCCAACTCGGGGGCCGCTGCGGACGCTGCCGCTACCAGTACACCTGCGGCGGCTGCCGGGCCATGGCCTACTACCACACCGGCGACTACATGGGCGAGGATCCCACCTGCTTCTTCGACCCGGTGGACCCAAGCACGGTCAGCGAGCACGAGGAAGAGACCAACCGGGTCTTCCGCAAGTACCTGATCGTCGCCCGCCACGCGGGCTTCTACCAGCGTCCGTCCTGAGGCGCAGCCTGGCGCAGCGGCTGCAGCGCTCGCTCGATGCGCGGGAAGAGCTGCGTCCGATCCAGCACCGGGTTGAGCCAGCCCGTGGTTACGCAGTAGCTGTCGCGACCCTTCCGGTGATGAGCGGCGTGGTGCTCGGGTCCGACCGCCAGGCGGGCGCGCTGGAGGAGTCGAGCCATGCGCGGCGGGTCGGCGTCGTGGGCCCAGCGGTGGAAGCTGTTGGTCAGGTAGACCGCGCAGCCGAAGGAGAACAGCGCGCCCCAGCCCAGCAACGAGACGGGCTCGGGGCGGGGCTCGCCGCCCCACCGCAGCGCCACCGCCAGGGCCGGGATCATCACGAGGCAGTTGTTGTGGTTGATCTGGAGGTAGCGCCTGCGAGTCATGGCCAGGGGGTCGCGATGGTGCTCCCGGAAGGAACGGATCAGCAGGGCCCCCAGGATCGGCGTGTCCTCCCGGAAGAAGCCGTCGCAGAACCAATGCACGAGACCCGAGATGAAGTCCGTTGCGAGGATGCCGAGAAGGAGCGCCAGCAGCAGGATCGGGAGCGCGGCAGGGCCGTCGACGGCTCCCGCGATGCGGATCGCCAGGACACCCTGGAACGCGAGAAAGATCGCCAAAGCCACGAACTCGCTCGCGCGCTTCACGCATCGCCTCCCAGGGCCAGCTTACCAGCTCGCCGCCCCCGCTGAGTAGCCCGATCTTCGCGGCAGAGCGACACAGCGGCGGGACAATCCGTTACCCTCGAACACCGGAATCTGCCCGCCACCGCTTCCGGACCCGCACGGGCTTGCGTGCCCCAGCCGGCGAGGAGGACTACCCCATGTCCGAGAACGCCGAGCAAGCCCTCGCGATCCTGCGAACCGGGGGCCACTTCAGCTGGAACGTGGTCCCGATCCTGGCGCTGGTGATCTACGTCTACGCGGTGGAGGTCGAGCGACGGAACTGGAACCTGGTCTACGCCGGGCTCGCGCTCTGGGGCGTGGACTGGTTCAACGAGATCTGGAACTCGCTGGTCTTCCACTTCACCCAGTACGCTCCGCTCTGGGCCGCGCCGAGCGAAACGACCTTTCTCATCCTGATCGGGCTGAACATCGAGATCTGCCTGATGTTCGCGATCCTGGGTGTGGTCGCGGCCAAGCTGCTGTCCAGCGATCGGCGCGCGAAGATCCTCGGCATCCCGAACCGCTGGTTCCTCGCCGTCGTCCTTTCGGTCGCCGCGGTGGTGGTGGAGATCTTCCTCAACGCTGCGGGCGCCCTCACCTGGGACTACGCCTGGTGGAGCGCGCGCTCGCCGATTCCGATCGTGATCGCCGGGTACCTGCACTTCTTCGTGGTGGCGTTCTGGGTCCACGACATGAAGCGCATGCGTAGCAAGCAGATCACCGTTGGGTCGATCTACGCCTTCGACATCGCCTGCCTGCTGCTCTTCGGCGTCGTGCTCGGCTGGATCTAGCCCGACACCTCGTTTCCCTGCTGCACGCGCCCGACGCCGGTCAGCCGCCCCGTGCCACCACTCCCCGGAGCAGCTCGGCGATGCGATCCGCCGTGCCCTGCGCGCGGAAGCGGTCGCGCACCCGCGCGACGGCCGCCTTGGCCAGCGCCGCCCGCCAGGCGGAATCCGCGCTCAGCCCGTCGAGAGCGCGCTCGAGGCCGTCCGGATCGCCCGGCGGGACCATCACGCCGTCTTCGCCGGGACGGATCAGCTCTCGCAGGCTCGGGATGTCGGAGACGACCAGCGCGCAGCCCATGGCCATCGCCTCGAGCACCACCATCGACGAGCCCTCGCTGTGGGAGGGCAGCACCAGCACGTCGCAGGCGGCGTAGAACGCGCGCATGTCCGTCCAGTAGCCGAGAAACCGGGTATTCCCCGTCGCCCCGGCGGCTCGCGCGCGCGCTTCGTATGCGGAACGACGGTCGCCGTCGCCGGCGATCAGGAATCGCACCCCGGGTCGCGAGCGGGCCATGCGACCGGCGACGTCGAGCAGCGTCTCGATGCCTTTGCGCGCGACCAGCCGACCGGCGAAGCCCACGACCACGTCCGCCTCGGCCGGCCGCAGCCCGCCGGGGTCAGCGACGCCCGGCCGGAAAAGCAGCGTGTCCACGCCGTTGATGACCGTCACCCGGGGTGCGGGCACCAGTCCCGTGAAGCTGCGGCGGACCATCTCCGAGGAGCAGATGAGGAGGTCGGGCGGATGGAGGGTCGCCCACGGCCCGATCACCAGGCTTCCCAGCACCCGGCCCCCGAGCCAGACGGGGCCGCCGGCGCGCCACACGATGGGTACACCCAGCTCGCGCGCCACCGGCGTGGCGGCCGCCCACGCGAAGGGCATGGAGGCGTAGACGAGCTCGATCTCCCGCTCTCGGATGATCCGGGAGATCGCCGCTGCGACGCCGGCGCGGCAGCGCCGGTAGCGCGCCAGGACCCGTCGCAGGTTGCGCGAGGGACTCCAGTTTCCGGGGAAGTCGCCACAGAACTCGACGTCCCGGATCCCGCTCTCCGCCAGCCACTCGAGGATCGTCGTCCCCGGGCCGACCAGGGGGACGACCTCGAAGCCGTGCCCCGCGAGCAGCGGGGCGCTCGTCACCAGCTGCTTCTCCTCGCCCCCGAAGAATTCGCTCGGCTGGACGTATAGAATGCGGGTCATGTCAGTCGCGTACCGGTCGGAGAGGTACTCGCTGATGGGGACACCCATCGAGACGGACCGCCACGTGCGGCGCGTGGTTCGCGATCTGGCGCCCGCCGCAGGCGACCGGATCCTCGAAGTCGGCTGCGGCCGGGGGTTCCTCACGCGCCGGATCCAGGCCCACAGCCCGGACACCCAGGGGATCGACGTGAACCCCGAGTCGATCCGTCATGGCGTCGCGCCCAGGCTGCGGGTGATGGACGCGGCGCTTCTGGACTTCGAAGACGCAGCCTTCGACAAGCTCTACTCGTTCCACGCCATCGAGCACCTGCCCGACGTGGGGATCGCCCTGGGCGAGATGGCCCGCGTGCTGCGCCCGGGTGGGCGCCTGCTGCTCGTCTACCCCGCCGAGCCGATCCGCGGCCTGTTCGTCGTGCCCACTGCCGTCCGGATGTTCCGGAACCCGCTCCGGGCGCGCGAGCTGCACCTCCACAAGCTGAGCCCGCGGAGACTGCGTCACGTGATCGACGCCCAGGACCTTCCCCTCGCGCACGTCCGCAGCCGGTTCAGCCTGCTCCTGACGCCCCAGTTCATGACCCTGCTCGCCCGGCGCTGACACCGGGCTGGTTCGATTCCGTCCGCATGGCCACCTCGGCACCCGTCCAGGGGTGCCCGCACCACGATGACAAATCCCCACGGGGCGAACGGCGCCTGCCGGAACCCCGCAGGCCCTTTTCACCCACGTGGGATGCCCCTGTCAAGGGCCCGGCCCAGCAAGGATCCTTCCACCCGGGCGCCCGCGGGGTCTATAATCGCGCCACCGATGGGCCCGCCCCTTCCCTGCTCGCGACCCAGTCCGCCCCCCAGGCCGCAGGCAGGCGATTGATCCGCTCGTCGAACCCGTCATCCGATCCATGCGCTGCAGCTCCTGCCAGACCGAGAACCGCGATTCCGCCCTCTTCTGCGAGCAGTGCGGACAGCGCCTGACGCTGGCGTGCCGATCGTGCGCCGCACCGCTCCCGCCCGGGGCGCGTTTCTGCGGCGCCTGTGGCGCGCCCGCGGCCGCCCCGCCCGCCGAGCCGCAGGCCGTGGCGGAGCGGCGGCAGGTGACCGTCATGTTCTGCGATCTGGTGGATTCGACCGTGCTCGCGGAGCGCCTCGATCCCGAAGAGCTGCGCGAGCTGGTGCACGACTACCACCGGACCTGCGCCCAGGCCATCGGGAACCTCGGTGGGAACCTGGCCCAGTACCTCGGCGACGGCGTGCTCGCCTACTTCGGCTATCCGGTGGCCCGCGAGCACGACGCGGGCGCGGCCATTCGTGCCGGGCTCGCGATCGTGCGAGCCATGGCGGAGAACCTCGGAGACCACAAGGTGCGCGTCGGCATCCACAGCGGCCTGGTGGTAACCGGGGAGATGGGCTCCCGCGACCAGCGCGGCCAGCTTCCGGTCGGGAGCACGGTCAACATCGCGGCGCGAATCCAGGGCATCGCAGCCCCCAACACGGTCGTGATCAGCGCCGCGACGCAGCGCCTCACCCGGGGCTTCTACGAGACCCGGGATCTCGGGACGCCGCCCATGAAGGGCATCTCGTCGCCGATCCGGGTCTACGAAGTCCTGGGAGAGAGCGGAGCCCAGAGCGCGATCGAGGCCGCGATGAGCGCCGGCCTGACGCCCCTCGTCGGACGCGACAAGGAGCGCAGCGTCCTGTTCGAGCGCTGGGAGCAGGCCCGGGGCGGAGCGGGCCAGGTCGTGTTCGTGAGCGGCGACGCGGGCATCGGCAAATCCCGCTTGATGCAGGATCTCAAGGAGCACCTGGAGAAAGAGGCCCACCGGAGCCTCGAGTGCCGCTGCTCGCCCCACCACGAGAACAGCGCGCTCTATCCGGCCATCGACCTGCTGCGGCGGGTCGCGGAGCTGGAGCGCGTGGAGGATGCCGGAGAGCGATTCGAGCGGATCGAGCAGGCCCTGGCGCCCTACGCCTCCGAGATCCCGGACGCCGTTCCGCTGATCGCCGCGCTCCTGTCCGTGCCGTTGCCGGACGGACGGCCCCCGCTCAACGTGACCCCGCAGCGGCAGAGACAGCGCACCATGGAAGCGCTCGCCGCGATCCTGCTCGAAATGACCCGGGAGCAGCCGCTCCTCCTGATCGTCGAAGACCTGCACTGGATCGACCCGTCCTCGCTCGAGTTCCTGGGCCTGCTCCTGGAGCAGGCCCCGGTGGCGCGGATCCTCGTCGTCCTGGTCTTCCGTCCGAGCTTCGTCCCGACGTGGCGCGAGATCTCCCCGACCGAGATCGAGCTCAACCGTCTCACGATCGAGGAGGCCAGCGAGGTGGTGCGCGCGGTCGCGGGAGGACGCGAGCTGCCTCCTGAGGTCGTTCGCGAGCTGTCCAGCAGGGCCGACGGTGTGCCGCTCTATCTCGAGGAGCTGACCAAGACGATGCTGGAATCCGGCCAGCTCCAGGAGCGCGATGGGCGCTACGAGCTGGCGGGGCCCCTCGCCGCGCTGGAGATTCCCGCCACCCTGCAAGAGTCCCTCATGGCGCGGCTGGATCACCTGTCCCACCTGAAGGAGGTGGTCCAGCTCGGCGCCACGATCGGGCGCGCTTTCTCCTACGAGCTGATCCGCAGCGTCGCGCGCCTCGAGGAGGCCACCCTGCAGGACGAGCTCGCCCGCCTGGTGGACGCCGAGGTGCTGAATGCCAGAGGGGCGCCGCCGCACGCGAACTACGTATTCAAGCACGCCCTGATCCAGGAGGCCGCCTACGAGGCGCTGCTCCGGAACAAGCGCCGCGACTACCACCGGCAGATCGCCGAGACCCTGAAGGCGAGCTTTCCGCAGGTCGTGGAGACGCAGCCCGAGCTGCTGGGCCACCACTGGGCGGGGGCCGGCCTCACCCGCGACGCGGTCACCTACTACCAGCTCGCCGGCCGTCGGGCCATCGAGCGCTCGGCGAACGCGGAGGCCGCGAGCCACCTGGCGCGGGCCCTCGAGCTGGTCGCCCGGCTGGACGCCGGGCCGGAGCGCACCCGCACTGAGCTCGAGCTGCTCATCAGTCTCGGTGTTGCCCTCGGCGCCAGCAAGGGCTTCACGGCTCCCGAGGTCGAGCAGGTGTACGCCCGGGCCCGCGAGCTGTGCAACGAGGTCGGCGAGACCGCGCATCTCTACAATGCGCTGAGCGGCATCTTCCTGTTTCACCAGGCGCGGGGCGAGCTGAAAACGGCGCTCGACCTCACCCACCAGCGCCTGCACGTGGCCGAGCGACTCGAGGACGAGGCGCTCTTCATGCAAGTGCACGAGAACCTCGGGACGCTGGCTTTCTGGCGCGGCGACTTCAAGACGGCGCTGCCGTCGCTCGAGGAGGCGCTCTCCCGCTACGACGCGGATCGGGCGCGCGGGCTCGCGCTGGTGTACGGCACGGAGTCGGGTGTCGTCTGCGAGACCTATGCGGCCCAGGTGCTCTGGTTCCTGGGCTACCCCGACCGGGCCGTGCAGCGCTGCAACCGATCGCTGGAACGCGCCCGGGCGCTCGGACATGCCAACAGCCTCGGCCTCGCGCTCGCTTTCGCAGCGGCGCTCCATCACGTGCGCAGGGAGCCGGACCTGACCCAGGCCTTCGCCGACGAGACGGTCGCCTTCAGCACGGAGCAGCAGCTGCCCTTCTGGCAGGGCTTCGGGATGATCTTTCAGGGGTTGGCACAGGCCGAGCAGGGAAAGCAGCAGGAGGGCATCGATCGCAGCCTCGCGGGCATCGCGAGCTTCCAGCAGACCGGCGCCGGACTGGGAGGTCCCTTCTGCCTGGCGATGCTGGCCGAGGCCCACCTCCGGGCGGGACGGGCCGATGAGGGACTGGCCATCCTGGTTGGCGGCCTCCAGCTCGTCGGAGAGCACGAGGATGTCTTCTTCGATGGCGAGGTGTCGCGGGTGAAGGGGTGTCTCCTGCTGGCAGCATCGTCCGGCGACCCCGTGGAGGCGGAGCGATGTCTCCTCGACGCGCTCGACGTTGCCCGCAGCCAGGAGGCCAGGATGACGGAGCTCCGCGCCGCGATCAGCCTCGCCCGCCTCTGGCGGCAGAAAGAGCCCCAGCGCGCACGGGACGTGCTCGAAGGCGCCTATGGTGCGCTGCACGAGGGGTTCGACACTCCGGATCTCGTCGAAGCCGCGGCGTTGCTGGCCGAGCTGTCCTAGCCCGGCTTCTGCGCGCGCACGAGCAGATAGTCGATCACACCCATCCGGTAGACCCAGTTGGCGGTCACGTTGATGACCCGCCCGACGCGCGCCAGCAGGCGTCCCTGGAGTCGCTCCATCTCACGCTGGAACTCGGGGCGCTGCTGCTCCTGGTAGTAGCCGGGAAAGGTGAGGTCCCGGATGGACTCGACGCTGACGTCGCGGAAGCCCGCTGCGATCAGCTGGTCGCGGTACTCGTCGACGCTGCAGACGTTGGCCGCCGGCGCCCTCCACAGGGCGCGCGCGACGTGAAAGACTCCCCGCTCGACGGCGTTCCGGGGCGGTCTGGCGAGCGCGTAGTCCGCCAGTGCCATCACGCCTTCCGGCCGCAGCACCCGCAGCGCCTCGTCGAAGAAGTTCCGTCGGGTCTGGAAGTGGACCGGACCTTCGATGCCGATGATGTGGCTGAACGTGGCGTCCGCGAACGGGAGCTGGGTCGCCGATCCGTGGTGGAAGCGGACGCGGTCTGCGACGCCCTCCTGCTCCGCCCTGCGCCGGGCGCGCTCCACGTGGCCCCAGGTGACGTCGAGACCGTCGATCTCGAGGGGACCGAAGGTGCGCTGGAGGTAGACGTCCTGGGTGCCGAAGCCGCAACCGACGTCGAGAAGCCGACTTCCTGACCCGAGACCCGCCCGCCTTCCCAGCCGGGCCACCAGGTTCTCCGCGGCCTCGACGTAGTCCTCGACACCGTCCTCCCACAGCCCGAAGTTGAGATAGCCCCGGTGGATGTCGGTCTTGCCGTGGACGCCCCGCGAGTAGAAGCGCTCCACGCACCCCTCGTGGGAGCCCTCGTGCCAGCGGGTGCGTGCGCCCCGCCCGCCGGCCGCCTGCGTGGAAGGCACGCGATCGCTCAACTCTCCGGGATCAGCGTCAGGTACCGGTCCTTCAGCGCGGTCATGATCTCGTCGAGGAGCTTCCGGCCCGGCTTGTCGTCCTGGCACAGCGCGCCGAAGGCGAACGTGATCGGCTGGGGGACGTCCTTGTGGATGCAGTGCTGCGGAACCTGGCGCATGTACATCTGGCCGTACATCTCGAGCCTCTCGTAGGGCTCGCGGCCCTCGAGGAGCTTCACGCTGGGAATACCGTACACCACGTAGCTCCCGGGCTGCCCCAACGTGTAGATCGGGTCGTGCAGGCCCGACGGCACGAAGGCATGGATCTTCGCGAGGTCCCAGCCGTTGTCCCGGCTCTTCACCAGCTTCCGCACCTTGAAGGACATCTTCTCCGGCGGGCATCCGAACTGACCGGCCGTGAAGTTGTTGTAGTCGATCCGCGCGATCTCCAGAAACTCGTTGAAGTCGGGGCGGCCGTCCTTGTCGTAGCCCCACGCCAGGCGGTCCGGCTTGTAGGAGCGGATCCCGTAGGCACCGAAGAAGACGTTGTACCAGGGACGCTCCGGGTCGTAGTAGCCCGAGTAGTCGTTCTCGCCCTCGTAGTCCCCGATGCTCCAGATCAACACGAGGTCTGCCAACAGCTTCAGCTCGTTGGCGCCGACCTCCGTGCGCAAGGTCTGCGGCAACGATCCGGGGACCGTGACACCGGGCAGGGCCAGGTGAGCCTTCTCCATGAAGTCCGGCTTCGCGATGCTCTGATGCGACACGGCCCTCATGGCCGAGATCGCGAGTTCGCGGTGTGCGCCCATGATCGCTCTCCCTTGCGGTCGCGGATCCCGAGGGCCGTCCGGGCCCGCGAAGAAGGGCCATTTCACCACAAAAACGCGCGAACGAATGCAATATTCGCTGCCGGGCTGCCCAGTGGGCGAACACGTGTCGAGATCGGCCGGCCTCAGGCCAGGCTGCCGGACCGCAGGCGCCGGAGCCGGTGCCGGCAGACCAGCCGCACCCGCCGCTTCTCGACCCGCTCCTTCGACGCCGCCCTGTTGTACCCTCCGCCGCCGTCTCGGGTCCCACCCCGAGGCAAGCCCGGAGGCATCGTGGTCTTCAAGCATCTCCTCGCAGCTCTCGTGATTCTGGCCGCCTGCCCGGCCTTCGCAGCACCCCAGGAGGTGGGCCAGGTCGGCACGGCGGACTTCAAGGCGTCCGAGAACGCGCCTGCGGGCAGCACGGTCTACTCGCCCTACGCGGACCGGTCCTATCCCGACCAGGTCCTCTGGGGCGACACCCACCTGCATACGAATCTCTCGCCCGACGCGGGCCTCGTGGGAACCACGCTGGATGTGCATGCGGCGTATCGATTTGCGCGGGGGGAGACTCTCGTCTCGAACACCGGTCAGCGGGTGCAGCTGATCCGGCCGCTCGACTTCCTCGTGGTCACCGACCACGCCGAGTACATCGGGCTCGCGCCGATGATCCGCGATGCGGATCCGATCCTGCTGTCGGATCCCCACGGCAAGTGGCTGTACGAGCGGTTCCGAGCGGGCCCGGAAGGCAAGCTGGAGGCCTTCCGCTCGATCCTGGACGACGCGGTCAAGGGCCAGAACCGGCTGGGCGAGTCGGACATGGTCCCCAGCATCTGGAAGAGCTTCGTCGAGACCGCGGACGCCTACAACCGACCCGGCCACTTCACCGCCATGACCGGCTTCGAATGGACCTCCTCCCCCTCCGGCGACAACCTGCACCGCGTCGTCGTCTTCCGCGACGGGGCCGCGAGGACCGGCCGGGTCCTGCCCTTCTCGCTGTTCGACAGCCAGGATCCGGAGGACCTCTGGAAGTACCTGGCCGGCTACGAGACCAGGACCGGCGGCAACGCCATCGCCATTCCCCACAACGGGAACTTGAGCAACGGCTTGATGTTCGGGGAGAAGACGTCCTCGGGGAAGAAGCTGAGCCGCGCGTACGCGGAGGCACGGATCCGCTGGGAACCGATCATCGAGGTGACACAGATCAAGGGCGACGGAGAGGCGCACCCGCTGCTGTCGCCGGAGGACGAGTTCGCCGACTTCGAGAACTGGGACTCCGCCAACATCGACGGGTCGGCGCCCAAGCAGGACTGGATGCTCCAGTACGAGTACGGACGCTCGGCCCTCAAGCTGGGTCTGAAGCTCGGCCGGGAGCTCGGCGCCAACCCCTACCAGTTCGGGCTGAGCGCCGCGTCCGATTCCCACACCGCGCTCGCCACGACGCGGGAAGAGAACTACTTCGGGAAGTACCAGAAGACGGAGCCCTCGCCGGAGCGGCACGGCCACGAGGTGATCCCCGCCGAAGACGCGTCGTTGAGGGTCTACACCGCGCAGGAAGTGGCCTCCGGTCTCACGGGCGTGTGGGCCCGCAAGAACACACGCGGCGACATCTTCGATGCCATGAAGCGCAAGGAGGTCTACGCCACCACGGGCACCCGGATCCAGGTGCGGGTCTTCGGCGGCTGGGACTTCACGCCGGACGACCTTCAGACCGCCGATTTCGCCGCCGTGGGCTACGGGCGCGGCGTGCCCATGGGGGGCGAGCTGAAGAAGGCGTCCGGGAGCCGGGCGCCGACCTTCCTGATCCGGGCGTTGCGCGACCCGGACGGCGCCAACCTGGATCGGGTACAGGTCGTCAAGGGCTGGCTGGACGCCGCGGGCGAGACCCACGAGCGCGTCTCCGACGTGGCGGTCTCCGACGGGCGCACGATCGGCGCGGAAGGCCGCTGCAAGCAGCCCGTCGGCAACACGGTGAACGTGGAGAAGGCGACCTGGACCAACAGCATCGGCGCCCCCTGGCTGGCCGTAGCCTGGACGGACCCGGACTTCGATCCCATGCAGGACGCCTTCTACTACGTGCGGGTGCTGGAGATCCCGACTCCGCGCTGGACCACCTACGATGCCGCCTTCTTCGGGATCGAGCGTCCGACCAACGTGCCGGCGACGATCCAGGACCGTGCCTACACCTCGCCGATCTGGTACACGCCCTAGGGAGGGAATCATCCGACCATGACCGAGCAGCGCAGCCCCCTGAAAGCCATCTTCACCGTCCGGCGCGACGAGCTTCCGCTGGCGATGCTGATGTTCGGCTACTTCTTCCTCGTCATCACGAGCTTCTGGGTCCTGAAGCCGATCAAGAAGGCGCTCTTCATCGAGCACTACGACGCCATCGGCTTCACCTTCCCCGGGACCAGCTGGCTGATGACGGCCGCCCAGGCCGAGCAGCTCGCCAAGGTCCTGAACATGTTCGTGGCCGTCGTGGCCGTGATCGTCTTCACCTGGCTCGTGCGGCATCTGCGCCGCCAGCAGCTCACCTTCGTCTTCACGGCCTTCTTCCTGGTCGCCTACGTGGCGTACGCCAGCGTGATCGATCAGCCCGGCGGCCTCATCGTCTGGAGCTTCTACCTCTTCGGCGACCTCTTCAGCACGCTCATGGTCGCGACCTTCTTCGCCTTCCTGAACGACAGCGTGACGCCGGACGCCGCCAAGCGCCTCTACGGCCTCGTGGGGCTGGGCGGGGTCACCGGCGGGGTCTTCGGAGCCACGACGGTGCGCGCGCTGATCGACCGCCTCGGGCGTGAGGACTGGCTCTGGATCTGCTTCGGCCTCGCCGTGGCGATCGCCGTGCTGGCCTGGGCGGCGGGGCGGGTGGTCGACCGCAACCCGCCCCCGGAGCCCGAGCCGAAGCCGGAGGCGGCGCCGAAGAGCAGCGGCAACCCGGCCCTGGAGGGCGCGGCGCTGGTCTTCCGCTCGCCCTACCTGCTCTCGATCGTCGGCATCGTGGGCCTGTACGAGATCGTCTCCACGGTGATGGACTTCCAGTTCACCTCGACGATCGAGCACTACCTCGACGGGCCGGCCATCGGGCGCCAGTTCGCCACGGTCTTCACCATCACCAACTGGACGTCGTTCCTCGTCCAGCTCCTCCTCACGAGCTTCGTCATGACCCGCTTCGGCGTCGGGGTGGCGCTGTTCGTGTTGCCGATGGCGGTGCTGGCGGGCTCGGGAGCGATGCTGGCCCTGCCCGTCCTGTGGGTGGGCAGCCTGCTCAACACCGCCGACAACGGCTTCAGCTACTCGATCAACCAGTCCGCCAAGGAGGCCCTCTACGTCCCCACGACCTCCGAGGAGAAGTACAAGGCCAAGGCGTTCATCGACATGTTCGTGCAGCGCTTCGCCAAGGCGATCGCCGTGGGCGTGAGCCTCGGCATCACGACCGCGTTCACGGACTTCTCGAGCGTGCGCTGGCTGTCGCTCTTCACCGTCGCGGTCGTGTTTATCTGGCTCTTCGCCGTCCGCTACGCGGGCCGGCGCTTCCGGGACATGACGGAGGAGCAGTCGCCGTGAAACAGGGGGCCCAGGGCCTCACTCCACGGAGAGTTCCACGATCTTCTCCTCCAGGGCCTCCTCGAGCTTCGCGAACCCGTCGCGCTGGATCACCGAGCGGTACTGGCCCCGCCGCAGCGCCAGCTCGCTGATCTTGCCGTCGAGCTGGACGTCGATGATCCGCCACTCGTCCCCGAGCTTGCGCAAGCGGTAGTCGAAACGAACGGGATCCTCACTTGGCAGGTTGAAGCGCGTCTTCACCAGAATCGTCCCCCGCGCGGCAGCCTCCTCGGAGAGGGTTTCGAAGCTCTCACCGTCGTAGCCGGAGAAGTTGTCGGCGTAGCGCGAGGCGGAGAGGCGCCGCGACAACCCGACGAACTCCACGCGCTCCTCCCGGCTGAGCTGGTTCCAGGCCGCGCCCACGGCCGTGCGCGCCATGAACGGCAGGTCGAAGGTCTCGTCCAGCGTGGCGAGGATTCGCTCGTAGCGACCCTCGAAGCCGATCTGGTCCGCCTCCTGCATGCAGCGGAGGAGGACCTCGTGGAAGGATTCCACGACCTCCTGCGGCGCTGCCCCACCGGCCTCGGCAGCGGTCGCCGGCACGGGCAGATCCGCCTCCTGGGAAGCGGCCGGCACCGAGAGCAGCACGAGTGCGGAAATCAGCGCGAAAAACTTCATGAATCCACCAGCGTGAGGAGAGCGGGCAGCACGAGGACGTTGGCGGCGAGCATGAGTCCGATCCCGACGGTGAGCATCTGGGCCAGGCTCGAGATGCCCAGGTGATGCGAGAGGGCCAGCGTCGCGAAGCTCCCCCCGGTGGTCAAGGCGCTGAAGAACACCGCCCGGGCGGTGCTGGTCCGCAGGAGGTTCTCCGCCCTGAGCAGGCCCATGCGGTGCCGGTGCACCAGGTGGATGCCGCTGTCGACGCCGATTCCGAGGATCAGCGGCAAGACGATGATGTTGGCGAAGTTGAAGGGAATGTCGGCGAAGACGCTCACGGCGGCGGTGGTCACGGAGCCGACGCAGAGCGGCGTCAGCGTGATCAGCATGTACTTGACGCTGCGCTCCAGCACCAGCAGCAGGATCGCGATCACGAGCACCGCCGTCGCCAGGGCCTGTTGCAGCGAGGCGACGATCGCGCGCCCGAGCGCCACGGTGCCGGCGGCGGGACCGCCCGCGTCCGGGCGCACCGAGTGGATGAGGTCGCTGAAGCGATCGAGCGCTCCGGGCTCGGAGAGGTTCGTGGCCGAGAAGACCTCGACGCGCGCCCGGCCGTCGGGCGCGAGATAGCGCCGCGCGAGATCCTCGGGCAGGTCGTCCAGGCTCACCTCGCGCGTCGGCAAGGCGTCCTCGATGCCCTCGAGCAGCGCGGGGACGCCAGCGAACAGGTCTTCTTCCAGGCCGTCCAGGTCCGGCGGCGCCGTCTCGTCCCCCAGGCCCGCGTGCAGCTCGAAGAGCGCCTGGCGCAGCCGCTCCGCAGCCTCCACGACCGGATCGTCGTGGCCCCCGTCACGCAGCTCCGCATCGATGTCCAGGGCCACCCCGTAGCCCTCGATCGTGTACTCGAGAGCCGTCCGCCGATCGAGACCCTCCCCGCTCTCGTCGGCCGTCAGCTCGACGGGCGTCTCCAGATCCGACCGCATCTGCTCGAAGACCGCGAGCCGGCCGACCGGGTCCTCGGGCAGGAAGCTCCCGAGGGTGTTCACGTGATCCACCCCGGGCAGCGCCTCCAGGCGCGCCTCCAGCGCGAGCGCCTCGGCGAGGTCGCCGGTCAGGACCTCGATGGTCCACGCCGAACGCTCGCTGTCCTCGAGCAGGTCCTTCAGCGCCTGGACCGATTCGACGCGCGGGTCGCGCACGTTCAGCGTGTTGACGTCGAAGCGCACCCAGGCCAGGGCGGCGGCGCAGGCGAGGGTCAACACGCCCGCCACCCCGCAGACCGCGCGCGGGTACCGCATCGGGAAGGTGGGCAACCGGATATCGAGCCGGTTCAGGATCGAGCGGGCGGGCCTCGTGGACTTGCCGAGGCCGAGCGCGATCAACGCCGGATACACCGTGAACGTGGCGAGGAACCCGAGCAGGACGCCCGTGCCGGAGATGATCCCCATGTCCGCCACGCCGGTGTAGTCGGTGGGAATGAAGGCGTAGAAGCCGATCGCCGTGGTGAGGGCGCAGAGCAGGAGCGAGCTGCCCGCGCCCTGGCCGGTGGCGCGGAGCGCCTCCCGGAGCGGGCGGCCCCGCTGGTGGCGCTGCTCGAGGAAGCCCAGCCCGAAGTGGATGCCGAAGTCCACGGCGAGCCCGATGTAGACCACGGCGAAGGCGCTGGTCAGCGCGTTCAGGCGGCCGACCGCCAGCCCGGCGAGGCCCGCCGTCCAGGCGAGACCGACGAGGAGAGTCAACACCGTGGCCAGCACGAGCCGGAACGACCGCAGGCAGACGAAGAGGATGAGCGTCACCAACACCAGTGAGAGGCCGGCGGAGAGGATGGCTTCGTCGATGACCAGCGACATCTCCTCGCTGTGCACGGCGCGATCCCCGGTGACCCGCACGCGCAGGCCCGGAACGGGCGCGAGGTCGCCCGCCCCGGCTCGGATGGCCGTGATCGCCTCCAGCACGGGCCCCAGCTGGGTGAGGTCGCCGGCCGGCCGCACGAACAGGAGCTGCGGGTTGTCGTGGTCGCCGCCCAGGTCCTCGAACAGGAGGTCTTCCCAGGCGATGGGCGAGCGCCCCCCCGCGTTGACGCGCTCGACCGCCAGCGCGACACGGTCGAGGATGCGAGTGCCGTCCTCTCCGAGCGAGTCGAGGCCCTCGACGCTGTCGATGACGTGGGTCAGGCCACCCAGCAGGATGGGAAGCTCGGGCCGCTCCGCCAGCGCCGCCAGCAAGGGGCCCGACTCGCCGATGCGCGCCGCGAGGTCGTCCAGCTCCTCGCGAGCGAGATAGTAGAGCCCGAAGTCCTCGTAGAAGGGATCGTCGCCGGGCAGGAAGACGCCGGGATAGCGCTCCGGCTGCGCTCGCAGCGTCGCGGCGAGCGCTTCGGCCGCGGCGCGCGCGTCGGCGTCGGCCTCGGCCTCGACCATCACGACCAGGTTGTGCTGGAGCTCCGGAAAGGCATCGGCGAGGGCGAGATTCGTCTGGCGGACGGGCAGATCCGAAGAGAGGAGCCGATCCGAATCCGTGTCGACCTCGAGGATCGTGGCGGCGACGTAGCTGGATCCCGCAGTCAGGAGGGCACAGAGGCCGAGCACGAGCCGCGGCCATGCCCGCGACCCCTCCACCAGAGCGGCTGCAATGCCCCCGAAGAGCTTGTCGAAGCTCGCGCGCATGTCCCGGTGCCCACCCCATCGAGGCCACTCCGACCGCCGCTCGGATGCCGGCCGAGAAGGTAGGGCCCGCCCGGGCAGGTGGCGATAGACGGGCGCCCTCCAGGCGCCACGCGCTCCGCAGCTCGCTAGCCTACCCCGGAACGCGATGCGCCCTCGATCCAGCCCCGGAAGGGTGGCCGTCGTGGCCGTCGCGGGCTTCGGCGTCCTGGCCTGGATGGCCCGGGACCACCTGCTCCCGGAGACGTCGCCCATGCAACGCGGCGCGGCGCTGGCAGAGGACCTCGACTGCTGGTCCTGCCACGCAGCGGCGCTGCGCGACCCGGACCACGCCGCCGCCCCTTCCCTCTTCGGAGGCAGCCGTCGCCCGCAGGAGATCGCGCGGCGCATCCGGGAGGCCGACGGCCACACCCGTGCGATCTCCGATGCGGAGATCGCCAGCCTGGTGGCCTGGATCGCCGTGGTGCAGTACGAAGCCGACCGCGCGGCAGCGAAGGCGCCGATCCGGGGCGGCCTCCCGGAGGTGGAGCGCCTCGCGCGCCGCCAGTGCTTCTCCTGCCACGGGGATCTCGGTCAGGGAGGCGTGAGCAACCCGGGCTCCCTGAAGGGCTACGTCCCCGGCTTCTTCGGCCGCGACTACGACGCCCTCACCTGGGGCGACGATCCGGACGTCGTGCGCGAGTGGATCCGCGACGGCCTGCCCGGCTTCTTCCACTGGGGCGTCGGACGTCTGCGTCCGGGCCTGTGGTACAGCGAGCGCCAGCAGGTGAGGATGCCGGCGTTCGGCCAGACGCTGTCTCCCCGGCAGTGGGAGGCGCTGGCCCGCTACATGTCGCTGCTCCGCGAACTCGGTCCGCTCGACGCGTCGGGCGTGGTCGAGTACCGCAGGCGGCTCGGGCTGCCGGTGGCGGAGGACACCTCGCGCGCGGCGTCCCGCGCCCCGGCCAGCCGCCGCCGACCGAGGCGGGCGCGGCCTACGGGCAGGCGGGCCCGGGAAGGCCCGTGACCCAGTCCCGCACCAGGGCATTGCCCGCGTCGTGGACGATCACCTTGGCCAGCTCGGGCATCTGCACCGACGGGACCACGGACTCCATGCGGAACACCAGGATCGACTGATCTGGATCCCCCGGCTCGATGTCGTAGGTCAGGCCGCCCACGCCGGCGGCGATGGGCGTCTTGCAGATGCCGGTGTTGAAGCCGTCGGGCGTGTCTGCGGTCAGCCACAGGCTGGTGAAGCCTGCGCGCCCATTGGGGCGGTGGCAGTGGGCGCAGTTGCTCTCCAGGTACGCCCGTGCCCGCTCGGCGACCGTGCCGTCGGCCGCGTCGTTCCACACCGGCAGCCGCGGTGCGCTGGCCGGGGCCGGAGCCCCGGTCAGGATGCCGGCGCTCGTCCAGGCGTCGAGCTGGTTCGGACCACCGCCCGGCACCGGTCGGTTCAGCAGCCGTGCCTTGGGCCCGATCAGGTCCATCGGCTCGTTGATGCCGGTATGGCAGCCCGCGCACTGGTTCACGTCCGGGACCACGTAGTCGATGGTGCGCGGGTTCCCGTCCGGGAAGTCCATCACCTGGTCGGGGTCGTAGCTCGCCGCCATGCCGAAGGGCACGAAGGCGAAGCGGTACTTGTTCGCGTAGTCGGAGAAGAGCGGCGTGGTGAGCTCGTACTCCAGCCCGCGCTCCACCACCGGACCCCGCGGATCGTTGCCCACGAACAGGTTGTAGTCCGAGAGCGTCGGGCAGTTGGCCTCGTAGGCCGGCCAGTTGACCCCGGCCGGCTGCGCGCCGCACAGCATCGCCGTCTCCGCCGGCGTCAGATCCTGCTGTCCCGGGGGCAGCGCCAGGGCGTCGCGGATCTGCACGCGGGGAACCGGGGTATGCGTGCAGTCGTAGGGCGTCACGTCGAAGCGGTCGCCGCTCGGGGGCGGCGCCAGCGTACCGATGGTGGCGGCGCCGTTGTTCTGCACGCAGAACTTCAAGGCCGGCGGCAGCTCGCCGTCCGGCTGGACCAGGGCCGGGTTCATGTTCCGATCCCAGACGATGTCGGGGATCGGGGCGCCGAAGCCGAACTGGAGTGCGATCACCTGCCCGATCGTGCCCTGCGGAGACGTGCCGTTGTTCTGCATCACGTTGTCGTGGATGAAGATCGTCTCGGGGTACGGATCGAACACGGCCGGGTCGTAGGGCAGCAGAGTGAGGTCGTAGCTCAGGACCGCGATGCCAGCGGTGATGTTGTCGTGGATCTGGTTCTCGTAGATCTCGACGTCATCGGTGGAGAGCACCAGGAGGCCGGTGCCGGGCGGCACCAGCCCCACGACGCCGCTACCGAAGTTCGGGCCGTTGTTGTTGTAGCTCCAATTGTGATGGACGCTCACGCTGTGCCCCGCCTGGCTCAGGCCCGTGAGGTCGAACACCAGGATCCCGGCGGTGTTCTCGGTCGCGACGTTCCAGCTCACCTCGGCGTTGATGGTGTTCTCGATCTCGATGCCGGCCACGTTGAACTCGGCCCAGTTGTTCTTGACCTTCACGTTCATCGACTGGCCCACGTAGATGCCCGCGTCCTCGGCGCCGCGCACGTAGCAGCCCTCGATGAGGATGTTGCTGCTGAGCACCGGGTACAGGCCGTACGGGCCGTTGGTCGGGTCCGCGTCACTGAGCCACACCACGTTCACTCGGTGCATCAGGACGCCGTCCACGCCGACGGTCTTCACGCCGTCGCCGGGCGGGTCGAAGATGCCGATGTCGGCGATCGTGAACTCGTTGCCCGTGGCCAGGATCGCCTCCGCGGCGCTCGCGGTGCTGAAGTCGAGGATGGTCTGGCCGGGGCCCTGACCGCGAACTGTGATGTGGGACGCCGTCACGCCGAGGCCGCGGGTCAGCGCGAAGGTTCCCGCGCCGAACTCGAAGGTGGTGCCGGGCTGGGCGAGGCTGAACGCCTGGCGCACCCGGGATTCGAACTCGGTCTTCGTCTCGCTGGCGCCCGGGACGAGCAGGATCACGGGGCCGGCGCCTCCGGGGAGCAGGCAGGCGGACGCCAACACGGTCAGTGCGAGGGCAACGGCGGGGAGAGCTCGGGACATCGGTTACCTCGAAGCAGCAGGGTCGTTGGATGGGTTCGGATCGCCTTCGATGTGGAGCGCCAGATAGGCCTTGAGAAGGCGTTTCATCTCGCTTGCCAGCGCGCCGGCCTCGGAGGCCGACCCGGCGCGCAGGGCAAGGGACTCGACGGCGGCGGCCGCCTCGACGGCCACGCGCGCGATCCGGGCGCGCTCGCGGGCGTCTCCGCACACCGCGAGCGCCGGATGAAGGCCGCCAGGTGGGCGTCCACCACGCGGTCCACCGCCTCGCGCCACGGCAGCTCGTGGGCGTCTTCCAGCACCGCGATCGCGCGGGTGTCGAGCTCGCGCAGGCCCCGTCGGGCCAGCTCGGCCAGCACGGCCAGCCGGTTCGGGAAGTACTTAGAGGGAGCCGATGGGCAGGTCGGCCCGCCGGGCGATGGCCGCGGTGGTGATGGACTCGACCGGCTGCGTCTCCACCAGCTCCCGGGTGGCCTCGAGGATCCGCTCGACGCGCTCGCGGGAGCGGGCCTGGGCGGGTCGCCGGCGGGGCTGCAAGGAGGCGGACTCGGACATGGATCCCTCGGAGGCGGATTCGGGCGGCGCCCGAAAGCTGAGCGATGCTCATCTTTTCATGTCGGGCAGCCGACGTCAAGGCCGCGACGCAGGGATTCGATCCAGATCGGGCGAAAGACCAGCGAGGACGGGCCCCGACGTCCCCGCCCCCAGGCGGAACACCGCGCCCTGCCCCTCCCCGAGGCCACGCGTGGGGTACGTTGGGGCCGGGAGGCCTCCGATGAGCGCTGGCTTCGATTCCATCGACTTCAACGCCTTCCACCGCGACGACCTGCCCGCCCGGCTCGCCGCCGGAAACGGGGCGCTCGCCGGTCCTGCGGGCCGGCGCCTGGGGAGCCTCGCCTTCCGCACGCCGGAGGGCGACGCCTACACCTACGTCCCTCGCAGCGATGGCGTCGAGGTGGTGGCCGGCGAGGAGTCCGCGGACACGGTGATCGAGGTCTCGCCCGAGATCTTCTCGAACCTCGTGAACGAGCTCGACGCCGCCGCCGGCCTGCTCTACGGCGGGCGCGCGCGCTGCCGCAAGGGAAACCCGATCCGCTGGGTCGACTGGGAGCCGGCCCTGCGTGCCATGTACCACGGACGACCCGTGTACGACCCGGCGACCCTGGACCTCCGGGATCGCCACGGAGACCCGCTCGACCCGGCGCGCGCGTTCACGCCGGCCGACGACCGCGAGGACATGGCCTGGTTCCTGCGCACGACCGGCTACCTGCTCGTGCGCCAGGTCTTCCGCCCCGACGCGATCGACGGGTTCCTGGCGGAAGCCGCCGAGCTCGCCGCCGAGGCGATTCCGGGAGACGGACTCTCCTGGTGGGGCAAGGGACCTGGCGGCGAGGACACCCTGTGCCGGGTCACCCGCGCCGGCGCGCGACCCCAGCTCGCGAGCATTCCCTCCGATCCGCGCTTGCTCGAGCTCGCGGCGCTCGCCGATGAGCCCCTGGCGCACCAGTCGAAGGGATCGGACGCGGAGTCCGTCTCGCTGATCTGGAAGCGTCCGGGCATGACCGAGGGGCTCGGCGACCTGCCCTGGCACCGCGACTGCGGCATGGGCGGGCACGCGATCCTGTGCCCACTGCTGATCACCTCCGTCTTCCTCACGCCGGCGAACGCGCACACCGGCGAGCTGCGCTTCCTGCCGGGCTCCTGGGACCGCGGCTGCGGCCCGATCGACGCGCAGCACCCGAAAGCACCGCGCGGCATCTCGATCGTCGCCGCCCCCGGCGACGTGTCGCTCCACTACGGCGACACCATGCACGCCGCGCCGCCGCCGGCGCGTACGGACCTGGCCCGCTACCGGATCTCGGCCGTGACGGCCTACGCCCGGGAAGGAGCCCGCCCCCACCGCGGTCGCTACTACAACGAGGTGCTCCACCGCCGCGACGACGGCCAGATCGAGCACCTGTCGAAGCTCGCCGAGAAGGCGTAGGCCCCACGACGCGCGAGGCCGTCAGTGGTGCGCGAAGATCTCGAGGAAGCGGGCCTCCGCCTCCTCGCTCCCGATCAGCAGGATGTCGGCGCCCTCGGGAAGCGGCACGCTCGGGTCCGGGTTGACCTCGATCCGGTCGCCCTGGACCACGGCCACGATGCTGACCCCGCTGCGCTCGCGCACCTCGGCCTCGACCACCGTGCGACCGGCCAGGCTCGCCGGCACCGGCAGCTTGAAGAGGTCGAGCCCCTCCGCCAGCATCAGGATCTCGCCCCGCTTCAGCAGGTTCAGCATCTTGCTCGCGCCCATCGAGGCGTAGGACATGACGAAGTCGGTGCCCGCGCGGTGCAGGGTCGCGACGTTCCGGTCGAGGGAGGTCCGGGTGATGATCTGGACGTCCGGGCGCAGCCGCCGGCAGTAGATCGTGAGGTAGACGTTCAGGTCGTCGTCGTTGGTGGTGATGATGACCGTCGGCGTCTCCAGGATGCCGGCCTTCTGGAGCACCTCCAGCTCGGCTGCGCTGCCCAGCACGTGATGCTCCGGATCCCGCACGAGCGCCGGTTTCTTCTCGACGATGCGGTAGTCGACCTCGCGCTCCGCCAGGGCCCGACCCGTTGCCTGCCCCACCCGTCCACCGCCCAGGATCACCACCGGAGCCGCGGACACGTTGTAGATGACGAAGAGCTCGTCGTAGCGGTAGAGCTGCTCCGCCGTCCCGGCCAGGACGAGCACCGTGTCCGCGCTGATGCGCGTGGAGCCGAGCGCCGATTGGAAGCGGCCGCGCTCCCAGACGCCGACGACGTTCAAGCCCGTGATCTGTCGCAAGCGCGTCTCGGCCAGGGTCTTGCCCACCAGGGGCGTGCGGGCCGCGGTCGCCTCGGCGATGGCGAGCGGACCGAACTTGCCGATCGTGTGGGTCATGGCGTCGGCGCCGATCATGCGCCGGGCCAGGGCCTGACCCATCTCCTCCGCCAGCTGGAGCACGTGGGTGCAGCCGGCCAGCTCGAGGATGTCCACCGACGCGGGGTCGCCCGCCGTGGCGATGATGGGCACGTCGGGCGCGACGCCGCGCACGGTGAAGGCCGCGTTGGTGTTGGTGAAGTCGTTGCAGGTGGTGGCCACGAGGCCGGCCTGTCTCACGCGCACCCGCTCCCAGGTTTCCGGGTCGTCCAGATCTCCCACCACCACCCGCAGCCCCCGGTCGTGGAGCCGCACGGCTTCCTCGCGGTCGGGCACCAGCAGCACGTAGTCGATCTGGCGATGCACCAGGCGCTCGATCACCGCGGCGCTGACCTCGTCGTAGCGGGTGAGGATGACGTGATCCGCCGTCTCCTCCGGAAGCTCCCGGGGCGCCCGCGCCGCGGCCTGCGCCTCCATCCAGGGGGCCCAGAAGAACTGGATCACGATGAACGGGAAGAGCACCAGCAGGAAGACAGTGCCGGAGAGGAGGACGAACATCGAGAAGACGCGCCCCAGGTCGCTCTCGAAGGTGATGTCCCCGAAGCCGAGCGTCGACATCACGGTGAGCGTCCAGTAGAAGCCCGAAACCCAGCTGAAGTCCCGCCCCTCCATCGCCATGATGGCGTGGAACAGCACGGCGTCGACGACCACCATCGCGGTCAGGGCCACCAGGAACAGGCCCAGCACGCGCGCGTTGTGGCGGGCGGGGCGTTGCCGCAGGATGGCCACCAACTGCGCGGGCAGGGACTTCACGCCGGGGAGTGTACTTCGGATGCGGAGGCGGCGTGGTCCCCGGCGCCGGAGCCAGCGAGCGCGCCGTAAACCGCCTCGAGCAGCGCCCCGGTGCGCGGGGTCTGCCAGCGGTCACCTGGGCGCGAGGTGAGGAACGCGAAGGCCACGCCGGCGGCCGGGTCGGCCATGCCGAGGAGCCCCCCGTAGCCGTAGTGACCGAAGGCCTCGGCGTTGGGTCCGAGCTTGCGCTCCGGAATCGGGAGCTGGAAGCCGAGGCCGAAGCGCGAGGGCCGGGCGAGCACCCGGTCCTCGCCGTCGGAGTGGACGGCCGTGGCCTCGCGCAGGAGTCCGGGGCCGACGAACCGGGTGCCGTCGGCCGCCCCGCGCAGCAGGGCGTCGAAGAGGCGGGCGACGCCGCGGGCCGTCGCCTGGCCGTTGGTGGAGGGCACCTGGGCGCGGAGCCAGGGCTCGCTCCCCATCACCCCGAGGCCGGACAGGCCGGGCGGGTTGAAGTAGGCGTGCCAGATCATGGTGTCGTGCTCCGCATCCCCTGACGGAGGAAAGGCCTGCGCCCACTGCTCGGGCCCGCGGAGGACGACGTCCGGGACGTCGACCTCGGCCACCCGCGCGTCGTGCTCCGGCGGAAGGCCCCAGAAGAAGTCGGCGTCGAGGGGCGCCCCGAGGATCTCGCGGAGCGCCTGGCCCGGGGAGCAGCCGGCCGCCCGGCGCACCAGCTCGCCGACGAGGAAGCCCCAGCTGTTCACGTGGTAGCCGTGCGCGCTCCCGGGCTCCCACCAGGGCTCCTGCGCGGCGAGGGCGTCGCACATGACGTGCCAGTCCTGCCAGGCGTCCTCGGCCAGACGCGGGCGCACCGACGGCAACCCCGCGCGGTGGGCGAGCAGCGTGCGCAGCGTGACGTCCTGCTTGCCGCCGGCCGCGAACGCGGGCCAGCGGACCCGGACCGGCTCGTCCAGGGCGAGGCGTCCGCGCTCGACCAGGCTGAGGACGAGCATGGCCAGGACGCCCTTCCCCAGCGACCAGGCGTTCACGAGCGTGTCGCGCTGCCAGGGATGCCGCTGCGCGCGGTCGCGATGACCGCCCCACAGGTCCACCACCGCGCGGCCGTCGACGTGCACGCACACCGCGGCACCGAGCTCGCCATGCTGCTCGAAGTTGTTGGCGAAGGCCTCGCGCACCGCCGCGAAGGCGGAGTCGCAGTGGCCGTCGATGGGGAGCATGGAGGCCCGATGCTAGCGCCCCCGGCTGCCAGAGGGTTCCCGTGATGGGGCTTTCCCCGCCTGAAGTGGTTCAGGAGGGATCTCCCTTCAACCCACCAAGACAGAGTAGGAATCAGCGCTTCCGTGCACGCTTGCGGCTGGCGGCCAGCGGCGCCAGCCCGACCCCGACCAGCAGGGCGGTCGACGGCTCGGGCACGGGCGTGCCCCGAACGCGAAAAGCGCGGTTCTCGAAGGCGGGAAAGTCGAGGTCGTCCGCCGCACCGTCCGAGGCCTTGGCGGCGTCGAGCCCGCCTCCCGGGTCGCCCACCCGGGCCACCGTCGTGATCCGGTCCCCGGTCACGGTGTTGTGGATCCCGAGCCAGTACTCGATCCCGGCGGAGAGGCCGACGCCCAGGCCGCTCACCTCGAACCGGTACGGATTGGTCGTACCCGTAGCCGTGAGGATCGCCACAGCCGTTCCCGACGCGATGGGGGCCGCGGTGAAGGGGTCCGCGTCGAAGAGGGACCACTCGGTCTCGACGTAGTCCAGCGGCGAGCCGGAGAGGAAGAAGTCCGTGTAGTCGAAGCCGGTCACGCTGGCGTCGCTGGCGAGGATGAAGTTGTCGTAGAAGGTCCAGTCGCCACTGCCCCCACAGCTGGGCGTCGGTCCGCTGTCGCAGTAGCCGTCCGCAGCGACGTCGGTGATTGGCCCGTTGTCGTAGAGCAGCAGCCCCTGGGCGTGCGCCGCCGGGAGAGCCAGGAACGCCAGCACGACGACCACCCGCTTCCAGAATGCTCGCAGCATCGTGACCAGCCTAGGGCATTCTTGCGGTAGGATCCTGGAAGCGGCCCCCTCACGCCGCGATCGGAGAGGCTCCCCATGGCCAGCGACTCGACCGCTTCCTCCGGCTCCGGCGCGCCTCCGCCGCGCTGGGTCCTCAAGGCGTTCACCCGTGGCCACGTCCTGCTGCACCGTCTGACCGGCGGCCGCCTGTTCAACAAGCTGGGAAAGGACGAGGTCTGCTTCGTCACCATGACCGGCGCGAAGAGCGGCCGCAGGCTGACCATCCCCCTGATGTACGTGCCCTACCAGGAGGGTGTGCTCCTGGTGGCCTCCCAGGGCGGCGCACCGAAGAACCCCATCTGGTACCGCAACCTCGTCAAGCACCCGGACGTCGATGTGAACCACCGCGGCCGGCGCATGCAGCTGCGGGCCCGCCTGGCCACGTCCGACGAGAAGCCGGAGCTGTGGCCGATCTGTGACCGGCATTACGCTCCGTACGCCGAGTATCGCGAGCGGACGACCCGGGACATTCCGATCTTCGTGTGCGAGCCCCGGTCCTGACGCCACGCCCCACGGCTCGGACCCGCTCGAGAGCCCCCGGAGGCCCCCGGGGCTACCCGGCTTCAGTCCGGCGCCGGATCGACCGATGCCGTTGGGATGGCATTGTCGACCGGGCATCCGGCACGTCGCGCGGGCTTCACTTTGATCGAGGTCATGATGGTCGTGCTGATCATCGGCATCCTGACGACGATCGCGCTGCCGATGTTCCGGTCCTACCAGCTGCGCTCGAAGAGCGCCGAGGCCGAGACCAACCTGGGGGCGATCCAGGTCGCCGAGCAGAGCTACTTCTCGGAGTTCGGGGTCTACCTCCTGGCCACGCCCGAGCCCGTCGCCGTCCCCGGCTCGCAGTCCGTGCTCTTCGACTCCGTCAGCAGCGACTTCGCCCAGATCGGATTCGCCCCCGAAGGCACCGTCTACTTCTCCTACGGGGTCTCGATCAGCGCGGACGAGACCGGCTACACCGCCGACGCCGGCGCCGACATCGACGCCGACGGCATCGTGCAATTCTGGGGCTACGTCCGACCCGACAGCGCGGGCGCGGTGAGCCCCGGCCAGGTCGGCTGCGACGTGACCGCGCTCCCGCCCGCGGTGATCGGACCCTGCAACCCGGGCGCCGGCCGCTCGATCTTCTAGATCGCAGGCCCGGGCCCGGCAGCGCGCGGACTCCATGAGCGATTCGACGGCGACCGAAAGCACGGGCGAAGGGGGCATGCGGCTGCCGCGCCGTGACCAGGAGCTGCGCGCCCGCTTCGAGCACCTGCGCGCGCTCAACTCGGCATGGGGCGTGCTGGCGCCCTTCGGACTCTCGGACGAGGGACAGCACATCGTCGAGACGGGGCGCGCGTTGAGCGCGGACCTGGCGCAGCTCGCGAGCCAGGAATTCGAGCGGCGCGATCGCAGCGGACTCCCGAAGCTCGACAAGCTCCTCGACGCCATCGAGGGCGACCTGCGCGCCCTCGCCTTCGAAGTACCCGTCGCACAGCTTCGCTCAGCCCTTCCGTCGCGCCTCCCGAGCGAGCGCCGCGGTGTCCTCGACCTGCTCGACCTGATGCTCGCCGCGGAGAGCGAGGGACACGACGGCCTGGCGGGACGCATCAGCGCGATCGACTACCTGATCACGCTGCTCTGCATCGGCGGCCCGGCGGGAGATGGCAGTGTCCTCCAGGACCCGGTCGGCCTGACACCGCGGCTACACGCCCTGTGCGAACGCGCCGACGATGACGATGACCCGCGCCTGGCGGAGATCGCGGCCGAGTTCTACGCGGCGGCCGACGTAAACGAAGTGGATGTACGCGAAGAGATCCAGCTGCGCAGCTTGCGGCGGCGCAAGCGCGAGCTCGGCGCGAGCTTCTTCGCACCCCGCGTGCTGCGCGCCATCGTGACCTACAACGCCGCGCTGTCGCGCTGCATCCACCGCGGCGTCTTCGATTCACGGGACTGGGGGTCCCTCCTGGGCGTGGTGGAGCTGTCCGGCGCGGACGCGTCGGTGTTCGAGACGGAGGTGCTCCCCCGAATCGCCGAGGCACTCCGGCGCAGGGTGGAGGGAGCCGCCCCCAGCTCGAGCGCCATCGACCGCGTCGCCTGGTGCCTCGACCTGGCGGCCCTGGACGAGGGCGAGCACGCCGCCCTGACCTCTCCTGCCGTGGGCCTGCCGGGCGACCTCGAGGGAACCGCGATCCTGGTCGGGCTCCTGTGCCGCTCCGCGGTCGTCCTCGAGGGGGAGTTCCCGGCCATCGGGATCTCGCCGGAGCGGCTCTCCAGCGAGTGGATTCGCGAGCTGGACGAGGCGCTCAAGCGGGAGGTCAACCGACGGATCGCCAGCGACGCCTACGAGCAGGCCTGCATCCTGTCCGAACTCAGGACCCGATTCCTCTATTCCCTGGTGACCCCTCTGCAGCGCCCGCAGCGCCGGCCGGAACGGCAGGCCGAGCCGTCGAGCTTCGAGCAGGTGGAGCAGGAGGCGCGCGACCTCGCCAGCGAAGCGGTGGCCAAGGAGAAGACGAAGAGCGAACTCGCCGGGAGCACGGCGTGGAAGGAGTGGCGCTCCTGGCAATGGGCGCGAGTCGTCCGCCTGAGCGGAGCCGGCGCGGCTCTCGGGCTCCTCGCATGGATCCTCGCCCAGGTCTTCCTGCTGGGCGGAGATCTCGATCGCCTGGCCGGCGACGAGCTCGATCGTGTCTCGTCCTACCTCGCGCGCGGCGCACGCAACGGCGAAGGTCAGGGCCCGGCCTTCGTGGGCACCCTCGACGACGCCTGGTTCCAGCTCCCGGCGAACGAGCGAGAGCAGGCCGCACAGCAGATGGTGCAGACGCTGCGGGCCGGGGGCGTGCGCGAGATCATGATCTACGACGGCGAGCGCCGGCTGCGCATCCAGGCGCTGGGCGAGCAGCCCGTGCACGTGGTTCCGGACCTGGGCCCCTGACGGGGACCCGCACGTTCAGGCGACCCCGAGCCAGCCGTCCGCCAGCAGACTCTCGACGATCGTCCTTCCCCGCCCGGGCCAGATGGGGTGCGGCTGCGCCGCGAGCTCGTCCGCCAGGGCGTGGGCCGCCGCGACCGGCGGGATTCCTTCGTCGGCCGCGCGAGCCAGGACGCGCCGCGTCGTCGGAGCGATGGCGTGCTCCCAGTCTTTCGAGAGGTGGCGCTCGACGGCCGGGTCGCGGGGCAGGACCCCGTACTGCTCGTTGGCGCAGTGGACGACGCCCATGCGGTTGGCGAGGAAATCCGGCACGTAGGCGACGCCACGGGCGTGCAGGGCCGCGCCGTCCCGGAGCTCGTCCTCCAGCGGGTTGTTGGCGGCGCCGCACACGAGGCGCGCCCGGACGTGGGGAATCGTCTTCGGCCCCAGTACGCTTCCCAGCGCATTCGGCACCAGGACGTCGCCGGGAGCGGCGAGGATGCCGGGGCCCTCGGCCTCCACCGGCACCACCTCCACCCGCTCGCCACCGAAGCGGTCGAGGACCGCGCGCCGCCGCTCCGCGGAGAGCTCCGCAACCCGGATGCTGGCGACGCCCTGCTCGAGCAGCAGCTCGATCATCGCCGCGCCGACGTTGCCCGCGCCCTGCATGGCGATGCGCAGGCCCGCGAGCGAGCGCGACTCCAGCGCGTCCCAGGCCGCCTGCATGGCGCACACGACGCCGGCGGCGGTGTACAAGGAGGGATTCCCGGAGCCGCCCACGTCCGGGGGCGCGCAGGTGACGAAGCGCGTGGCCTCCTGGACTGCGGCCATGTCGGCCGGCGTCGTCCCGGCGTCCTCGGCCGTCACGTAGCAGCCCGCCAGCCCGGTCACGAAGGCACCGAACTCGCCGTAGAGGATGCGCCGGAATTCGGGGTCCTCGGATGCGACGCCCGGCGCGCGGGCGATCACGCCCTTCCCTCCCCCCCACCAGAGCCCCGCGAGGGCGTTCTTGCGCGTCATCCCCCGCGCGAGCCGCAGGCCGTCGCGCAGGAACGCAGCCACGCTCGGGTACGGCCAGTGGCGCACGCCGCCCAGGGCCTGGCCGCGTGCGGTGCTGTGCAGGGTGGCGCTGAAGAGGCAGCCCGAGTGGGGTCCGACCTCGAGGAAGAGGGCCTCGTGCGCGCCCGTGTCGGGCAAGGCGCCGATGGCCTCCGCCATCGGGGCGAGCCAGGGGACCGAGGCCTCGAGGCGGCCGTCCGGCCCGCCCACGAAGCACACCCGACGCGTCCCCCGCTCGAGCAGGAGCCGCGCGAACGCCTCGGGCGTCTGCTCGAGCAGACGATCCATCCGTCCCCCCATGCCCGACTCAGATCGGGACGACCTTCACGATCTCCGGAAGCAGCGCGAGTAGGCCGATCGCGGCGAACGCGGTCGCCAGGGCGCAGCGGACGGCGAAGCCCGCCCCGCGTGCCCGCCAGCCCCAGCCCCCTGCACCGAGCACGGCCGCCAGGACCAACGCACCCGGGATCAGGAGCACGCTTCGGGCTTCCGGGGTCGCGAGCGACGTCGGGTTCGAGATGGCCTCCTCCACCGCCAGGCCCACGCGCTCGAGGGGGGTCCAGTGCACCTCCGCGGTATCGATGATCTCGATCACCTTGGGCACGTAGAAGTCGAACATGTTGGGCGTGGCGGTGTACATGATCACGAGGGTCCCGTCCGCCGTGGGGACGTAGACGTTGACCTCGCGCCAGCGGTCGCCGTCTTCGTCCTTCCCGTCCGCCCAGCCCCAGACCACGTCGCGATCGGCGTCGAGAAACAGGTTGTAGCGGCTCTCGTGGAGCGGGGGCACACGGCCCGATCCGGCCACCTTCTCCAGGCTCGCGGTCTCGTAGACGTCGGCGGACAGGTCCGCCACCAGATCCATTTCCAGGCTGCGATTGGGCAGTCGCGCCAGCCACACACACGGGCAGGTGTAGCGCTCGCGGTCGAGATCGAGGTAGAGGACCGCCGTGTCGTACGGCCAGAAGTCTTCGCCCTCCACGAGCTGCCGGACGATCCGGGAGTCCACCTCGTCCCACTCCTTGGGAAACCGCACGGAGAAGCGCTCCTCGGCGTCCGAGTAGACGACGCCCAGGTGGCTTCGCTGCACCTCCGCGCGGGCGGCGCTCGAACCGAACAGCGCCGCCAGGACCCCTGCCAGGATGACCACCGGGAATGCGCGCATGGATTCTCCCCAGGAGCCGGGGCGCCCCCGAAGGGTCATCGACCCGGATGACGGAGGCCTTGAGAGCCGCGACTCTCTCTGCCCCGGGGGGCATTCGGTCTTCCCGCTACGCGCCCGCCCTCCCCCGGACCGAGCGGTCGGACCTACTCGAGCGTCGGAGCGCGGGACACCCACGCTTCGGCGCGACGCAGGATGCGGCGCTCCCAGGGTTCGGTGTAGAGCGGCCGGCGTTCCAACCAACGACGCAACAGAGTGGGATCGATCTGCTTCCCGTCCCACACCTCGCGGAGCCGCCGAGCGAGCGCATCCGCGTCTCCTCGGGGAAACAGCTGTTCATCGGATGCGAGGATCTCGGGGATCCCCCCGGTGTCCGCCCCGAGGGCGAGAGTCCCGGCCGCCAGGGCCTCCAGCAGCACGCTGGGAGAGCCTTCGTAGTCGCTGGGGAGGACCAACGCATCCGATCGCGACAGCCACTCCGCCACGTCATCGCGCCAGCCTTCGAAGAACACGCGGCCGCTCAATCCGAGGGCTCGCGCCTGTCGCTCCAGGTCGGACCGCAGCGGGCCGTCACCCAGGATGTGGCAGGTGAAGGGCAGCTCCAGCCTCGCCAGGGCGTCCAGCAACACGTCCACGCGCTTGAGTCGGACGAGGTTGCCGACGAAGATCAGGCGGAGATCCCCTCCCGGTTCGCGTGGCCGCGTCTCTCGCAGCGCCGGCATCGCGTTGCCCTCGACCTCGATCGGCGGCTCGGGCGCACCCAGCTCCTCCCGGGTACGGCGCGCGAGATCTCGAGAGACGGGGAGGATCTCGGCGGACCGGCGAAGGCCGAAGCGAGCCACGAGGGCGAACAGCCGGATCGCCCAGCGGGGATAGCCCTCGGCCCTCCACTCCGTCGGATAGTCGCCGTGCACGACGGTCAGGATCGCAGCGTCCCCCCGTCCCAGCGGAGCCAGCGCCGCGCTGTAGACGCTGCCCTGGGAGATGGCGATCGTGGCCCGCGCGGGAGGCCTGAACCGACAACGGAGGTACAGGCAGGCCAGGAAGATCACGGCTCCGAGTCTGCCCGCGGGATGAGGGACGTAGTGGTATACGCAGCCCGCCGCGTCCAGCTCGGCGACCCGCCGTTGGGACGCGTAGTGGACCCGGTTGCCTTCCTTCGCCGCGAGCGCGAGCAGACGGACCCACAGCCGGTGGGCGCCACCCGGCGACTGGATGCAGGCGGAGAAGAGGGTCATGCGCGGAAGACCCTCGAGCAGACGCGGTGAAGGCTCGGCGGTGTTCTCGTGGTGCGCTCACGCGAGGGCTCAACCGCCCCCTTCCAGGGCACCGAGGGTGCCGTCCAGATCCTCGGCGCTGCGCTCCACTCCCAGGTGCCCGACCCAGCCCCAGAACATCGCCGCCCGCAGATTCCGCACGGCCGCGCGCAGGGCCTGGAGCCACGGGCCGTCGGCCTCCTCGCGCTGAGCGCGCAGGACGGCCATGGCCGCCTCCTCGCGCACCCTGGCCGCATCCAGGTCCTGCAGCACCTGCCCCTTGATCTGCCGCGCCGCCAGCAGGTTGCGGTCGACGAACTCGTCCAGCGACACGCCGATCACCAGCTCCACCAGCACCTCGTCGTCGACGCTGACCGGACCCTCCGTGTACGAAGCGCGTACGATCACCTCTCGGGTCGGGGCCAGCAGCTCGCCCAGCGAGAGCTGGCCCAGCGCGTCGATGCTGGCGTCGCCGTCGGGATCGACGCTCCACTGGGCCAGCGCGGTCCGGTCGCGGATGCGTCCGTCGCTGTAGTACGCCCGCGCCTGGAAGGACGCGACGCTCTTCTCGACCACCTGCGCCGGACCCGTCACGTCGATCTCGAGCAGCGCAGCCGGTGTGTACTCCGGCGTGGAGATCGCGGTCAGCATCCCGTCCGCCGACGCGACGTAGAGGATCTCCTCACCGAGCGCGAGATGACCGGCCACGGGGTACGACCACACGTCGGTCTGGGAGAGGATCTCCACCGCGTAGACCTCGCTGTCGCTGCTGACCAGGACGTGGGTGTCGGTCACGATCAGGCTCCCGGTGAGCTGGCCCGCCGGCGGCTGCCAGGACCACTGCCGGGCGCCGGTGGCCTGGTCCAGGGCCACGAGCGCACCTCCGTCGAGGGCGTAGACCACGCCCCGGGCCACCGAGGGCTGGCCGCTGAAGCTCTGCGCCAGCTCCCAGGCGATCGAGCCCGTCGCGACGTCGAAGCGGATCAAGCGCCCGTCGTGGATCGCAAGGACGTCGTTCATTCCTCCCAGGACGGGCGCCAGGCGCATGCTCCAACCGTTCCACGAGAAGTTCGGGTCCGGGATGAAGAGCACCTGCGCCCCGCTGATGCGGTCGGCGACGTAGAGACCCGGCTGGTATTCGCCCACGTAGGCATAGGCGTGGCGGTCGTCGACCGCGGGAGTCCACTCGTCGTACTGGGGAAGACCCAGGAACCAGTTCTGGGAGCCCGAGAACGCCGAGAAGGAGTACATCCCGCCGTAGGTGCCGCCGTTGACGTAGACGCCCCCCTTGTAGACGGTCGGGGCCAGGTAGCGCTCCCACTGGGCATTGTGCGGCGCCCGGAAGACCTGCGCCCCCGTGTCCGCCTCGAACGCCCACAGGAAGGTGTCGTTCGAGTGGTTTCCGGTCTGGAGGTAGACGTTGCCGTACCCGTAGGCGGGGGGATTCACGGAGTTGACCCGCCCGAAGCCCCGGGACCAGAGGGTCGCTCCATCCCGGGCGTCCAGCACGAAGAGGCCCGTGGTGTCGACGAAGCGCAGCTTCAGGGATACGAAAACCTTCCCGTCGGCTGCGGTCACCGGGTTGAGCGGCAAGCCTCCCCCGAGCGCGCGCTGCCAGCGCACGCTGAAGACCCCGGGCTCCACGGGAATCGGGACGTAGCCGGAGTGACCGGGATCCCCCTGGAAGGTCTCCCAGGCGTCGGTGTCATCGAAGACCCCCCCTGCCTGACAGGTCACGGCCTTCGTGTCGGAGACCGTGATGCCGCCCTCGGTGTAGTCCGCCCGCAAGGTCAGGTTGCTGCCGGCGCAGCTACCGGAGGTGGTGACGGTCCCCATGGACACCGTCGCTTGCGCGCCAGGCTGTACCGCCCACGACGCCGTGGCGGTCACGTCCGAAAGGAAGCCGCTGTCGTACGTGACGACCGCGAAGTACTGGGTCGTCGTCCCTTCCGGCAGCTGGCTCGAGCCCTGGATCTGCAGGCTGACCGGCTGCGGAACGGAGATCGGCGCCGCGAAGTCGACGATGCCCTGGTTCGAGACCGGGAAGTTCGCACCGAAGGTGGTGGCCGACCAGGTGGCGCCACCCAACAGCGTATACGTGATGTCGATCGGGACCACGGAACCGACGGGCGCGCTGTAGTAGTTGAACCGCGGCTCGCCGTACCAGGTGGCGTCGTTGGCGACCACCTCGACCTGGCCCAGGAGGGTCGCCGTGGTGGATCCGAGCGTGGCCTCCAGGACCAGCGGCCCCGCGGCGCCCAGGGTTCCCTGGGCCGAGTGGTTGCCGGAGTTGTAATCGGTCTGCTGGTAGAGAACGCCGTCGGCCGGAGGATCGAAGTGGTAGCGAAGCAGGCTCCCCAACACCTCCACCCGATCGAACCGCGCTCGCGCGAGCGTCGCGCTGCCCGCTCCGCTCCTCCAGGTGCTGCCGTCGCTCAGGGTGTAGACGTCCGCGCGCCCGATGATCCCGAGCCCCTGGACGACGTCGTAGCTGCTGTAGGAATTGCGGGTCGTCATCTGGTCGATGGTGATGCGCGGCGAAACCGCGGCGACGCTCGCGGACGCAGGGGACCCCGCCCCCCCCTGGCCTCCCGCCCCCTGGATCCGGCCCTCGGGATCCACGGTCGCGCCCGTAGCGGGGTCCGTGTAGCTCTCGCGGACCACGACGCCGGACGCGCTCCCCGCGCCGCTGATGGCAAGCGGTCGCGGGGGAAGCTGCTCGGCAACCACGGTCCCGTCGGCAGCTCGCGTGCGCAGCACCTGTCCGTCCGGGCTCGTGACCGGACCTCCGGCGGCGAGCGCCCCCGGTGCACCCGCGGCCAGCAGGACCAGGAACCAGGCCAGGCCCATCGCGACGCGCATCCGTGTCCCCGACATCTCGTCTCCCTTACGCAGTTTCAGCCACCTGGGACACCGAGCGCCCCGCGGGAAATCGTCTCGCAGCGACGTCGCGGAGTCAAGCGAGGCGGCGGTGAAAAGATCCGCGGCGGTGTCGCGCGCAGCCTGGCGCCGAGTCGATCCCGGCGATCAGGCCCAGCTCAGCGGATGCGCGGGATGGGTCCCGGAGAAGCCCTTCAGGGTGAGCTCCCGGGCCGTGCCCAACGTGAAGTCGTCGCCGACCGCCTGCCGCACATCGTCGGAGACCAGGATCTCGGTGGCCTGGGCCTGGTCGGCGATGCGGCAGGCCATGATCACGGTGCGCCCGAAGAACTTGTCGGCGTCGCGAATGGCCTGGCCCGTGTGCATGCCGATGCGGATGGGCTCTTCCGGGTGCTGCTCCGCGTGGGCGGCGAAGGCGCGCTGCATCGCCACCGCGGCCTCGACCCCCGCCCGGGGTGACGGGAACGCCAGCAGGAACCCGTCGCCCTGGGAGTCGACCTCGCGCCCGCCGTGGGCCTTCACCTGCTGGCGCAGGATGCCGTTGTGGGCCTGGACCACCTGGAGCGCCGCCTCGTCCCCCAGGCGCTCGGTCATGGCGGTGAAGCCCTCCATGTCGCTGAACATCAGGGTCACGCTGCCGTCGGCCGCGGCGTGTTTGTGGAAATCCGGCCGCTTCGATTGCACCGACCGCGCCACCGAGTAGATGGAGCGGTTGGTGTGGGACGCGTCGATCCCCTGGGCCTCGAGCTTCAGGGCCAGGGCCCGCTCCACGAAGTGGGCCGACCCCATGTCGCGCGCTGCGTCCATGCCGTCGTTCAGGAGCTGGAGGGCACGCTCGTGGTCGCCCTCGCCTTCGCGCTCGAGGAGCACCTCGCCGAGCTCCAGGCTCACGACCGCCACGAAGGGGCGCACCCCCCAGGCGTGGCTCAGCTCGAGGGCGCGCTCGTGGTGACGGACCGCGTCGTCGAGCCTGCCGAGCGTCTGAGCCAGCTGCCCCAGCCCGTAGTGGCCGGGCCCGCGCGAGGACGCCGCGGCGCCAGCCGTGACCTGGAGCTCCGCGTAGGGCAACAGCAGCTCGTAGAGGCGCGGGGCCAGGTCCTCGGCGCCGATCTCGTGGACGGCTGCGCCCAGCAGGCTGATGCCGGCCGGCCAGTTCCCGTCCACGGGCATGGACGCGTAGTCGTCGGCGGCGAAGGGATCCAGGTGCCGGCGCGCGGCCTCCCGGTCGCCCACGACCGCCTGTGCCCAGGCGGCCCCGGCGCGCCAGGCGGGCTGGGGGTGCTGTGCGGCACCGGCCTCCAGGACGCCGACGAGCTCGTCGAGCCGGCCCTGCATGTAGCGCAGGAAAGCCATCTGGGCGCCGTACATCTGGAGCGCCACGTCGGCCCACACCCGCGACCCGAAGCCCAGGGCGGCGGTGGCGAGCTGCTCCCCCGCGACCAGGTCGCCCTCCACCAGCTTCAAGCTGGCCCTGTGCAGGTGGTGCCAGTAGACCGCGCGCGCGTTCTGGGAGCGGGCGACCAGCTCCTGGGCCGCGTCGTACTCGCGGCGGCAGGCGACCAGATCCCCCGCCCAGAAGAAGTGATTGAAGCGCTGGTTGCGCGCCAGGATGATCTTGTCCGCCTGACCATCCTCCTCGGCGAAGCGCAGCACCTCCTCGGCCACCACGTTGCGTCGCTCCAGATCCTCGGGCCGCCAGAGACCGAAGATGAGTGCGAAGCACGCCTCCATCAGGTGACCGGGCTCGCCGACACGACGCGCGACCTCCAGCGCCTCCTCGTAGCAGGCGAGTGCGCGGGGCGCCGTCTCGCCCAGCACGAGCTGGTTGCCGAGCTGGCTCAGCACCTGGATGCGGTGGAGCGAGTCCTCGTCGCCGGGCAGCCACGCGAGGGCCTCTTCCAGCAGGGCGACGGCACCGGCGTGGGGCTCGCCCATGTTCCGCGCGAACTCGGCGAAGCCGAAGCTGGCGGCGATCAGGGCGAAGCGGTGCGGGTCCTCCAGCTTGCGAGCGATCGGAATCGCCTGCTCCAGGGCCTCGACGGCCTTCTCGACCTCGCCGCCGTAGTGTTGCGCCCAGGCCAGGGCGGTCAGGAGGTCGCAGCGTTGCTGGTCGTCGGCGCCGGCCTGGAGGTCGAGCATCTGGAGCGCGCGCTCGTAGTGGGGGATCGCGTCCTCGTGGGCCAGGAGCTCGGTGGCGCGCCGGCCCGCGCGGGTGCTGTAGTCCACGGCCTTGGCCGGATCGCCCCCCGCGTGGGCACCCTCGGCGAAGTGATAGGCCAGGGCCGCGAGCTGGGATTCCAGATGGTCCGCGTGCAGCGCCTCGAGCTCCTCGCCGATCCGGCGGTGCAGGCGCACCCGGCGCGTGGTGTTGAGCTCGTCGTGAAGGGTCTCGCGCACCAGCGCGTGGGAGAAGCGGTAGCGGCCCGGCGCATCGGGCATCTCCTGGATCACGCGCGCCGCCAGGGCCTCCTCGAGCGTCTCGATCAGGCGGTCGCCGTCCACGTCCACCACGCGCTCGAGGAGCGCCAGGTCGAACTCGCGTCCGATCACCGAGGCCACGGTGAGGACGTCGTTGCAGTCCTCGGAGAGGTGGTTCAGGCGCCGGCCCACGGCCTCGCGGATGCCCTGGGGAATCTCGACACTCCAGGTGCCCGAGGTCTTCGCATCCCCGAGACGATTCTCGGACGCGAGCAGGCGCACCACCTCGTTCACGAAGAACGGATTCCCCTCGGTCTCGCGGTACACCGCCGACACCAGGGATTCCGCGGCGGAGCCTCCCGCACTCAGCTCGATGAAGCGCGACACGTCCTCCTGCTGGAGACCCCGGAGCAGGACGCGCTTGGACAGGTCGAGCTGGGACAGCTCGGCCAGGGTCTCGGCCAGGGGATGGCGCCGGCCGAGCTCGACGTCGCGGTAGGTGCCGATCACCAGGATGCGCGTCCCGGCGAGCTCCCGGGCCAGGAACTGGAGCAGCAGCAGCGACGGCTTGTCGGCCCAGTGGAGGTCGTCGAGGATGAAGACCAGCGGCCGCTCGCGCGCCGCGTTGCGGAAGAAGCTGGTCAGGCTGTCGAACAGGCGGAAGCGCGCTTCCTCCGCGCCGAGCGCTGCTGCGGGCTGGAGGCCCGGAAGCCGCTCCCGCACCTCGGACACCACCTCCGCGATGGCGCCCGCTCCGCCGGCCATCTCCGACAGCAGCGCCGCCGGATCGCGCTCGCGCACGTAGTTGCGGACCAGCTGGACCCAGGGCCAGTAGGTCGGCGCGCCCTCCCCTTCGTAGCAGCGGCCCCACAGCACCTGGGCGCCGCGCAGGCTGGCGTAGGTGGCCAGCTCCTCGGAGGTGCGGGTCTTGCCGATCCCCGGCTCGCCCACCAGCAGCAGGATGCGCCCCTGCCCGGAGAGCATCGTATCCACGCCCTCGCGCAGCTCGGTCACCTCGTGCTCGCGCCCCACGAAGACACCGCTCGCCAGACGGTCCAGCGGGTTGGCGGCCACGTCCGGCACCGCACTCACGCTCGACGCGTTCTGGATCGCCTCGAGCGCCGCCCGCGCCGCGGCCGCGTCGGCCGGGCGCTGGGTCGGGTCCTTGGCCAGCAGGCGCAGGGTGAGCTCGTCGAGGGGCTTCGGCACCTCCGCGTTGTGCCAGGACGGCGAGACCGGCGCCGTGTTGATGTGCTGAGAGATGATCGCCACCGCATCGTCACCGGCGAAGGGCGGCTTGCCGGTCAGCATCTCGTAGAGCGTCGCACCCAGGGCGTAGAGGTCGCTGCCCGCCTCCGGCTTGCGCCCCAGAGCCTGCTCCGGCGGCATGTAGGCCACCGTGCCGACCATCATGCCCTCCTGCGTGATGCGGGTCCGGTCCTCGAAGAGCGCCAGGCCAAAGTCGCCCAGGCCAGCGGTCCCGTCTTGACGGAGCCAGACGTTCCCGGGCTTGATGTCCCGGTGCACGATGCCGTTGGCGTGGGCGTGCTCCAAGGCGCGGCACATCTCGGCGACGATGCGCATGGCCTCCTGGATCCCGAGCCGCCCGTCCTTGGCGCCCGCCAGCCGGGTCTCCACGTCGCCCCCGGCCATGAACTCGCTCACGATGAAGAGCTGGCCTTCCTCCTCTCCGATGTCGAACACGGTCACCACGTTGGGGTGGTCCCCCAGGCGGCCCATGGCCTCCGCCTCGTGGCGCACCCGCAACTGGGCCGACTCGTCGAGGCCCTCGGTCTTCAGCACCGAGACGGCCACGTCGCGTCCCAGCCGCGTGTCGTGGGCCAGGTAGACCCGCTTCTTGCCTCCCTCGCCCAGCACGCGCTCCACGCGGTAGCGGCCTGCCGCGAAGCTGATGCCGGAGACGGAGGTCGCAGGCGGCGACGGGGCCACCGGCGCCGCGCGCTGAGGTGCCGGGGTCGCAGCCGCCTCGCCGAGGGGTTGCCCGCAGCCGTTGCAGAAGGCCGCGTCCGGAGCGTTGGAGCGACCGCAACCGACGCACGCATGCGCGAGCCGGGTGCCACAGCCGTTGCAGAAGGCGGCGTCGTCGCTGTTCTGGCGATCACAGGAAGGGCACTGCACGTGGGCCTCCGGTGCCGACGTGCGCGCAGTCTATCATCCCGGGTTCAACGCCCGGCTGCCTCTCGGCGTCGCCCTGCGCGTGCGAACGCGCGCGCCAGCAGAGCCGACGAGCGGGTCGGGCCGGGCGAGTCTTGCGCGCGCGAATCCCCGAATCTGATTGATGATTAGTTGATATACAAGTCATTGAAATGACTCATGTATTTTTCGAGCTCCGCACCCGGTCGTCGGCTGGAGTCACGACCGGCGTTCGCCGCCCGTCGGAGGGCGCCGCGTCCGTGCGATCTCCATCCCCGTGAGCGCCCCCGCGACGAGGAGTGCCATCCACGCAAGCACGTCGCCCGTCCGTGCGTAGAGCGTCCGCGCGGGATTCGGCCACACGTCCACCACCAGGACCCCCGCCTCGCGCTCGGCGAGGCGGCCCACGATGCGACCCGCGGAGTCGATCGCGACGGTGATGCCGTCGCTCGTGCTGCGCAACACGGGGCGCCGGAATTCGATGGCCCGCAGCACGGCGGCGGTGAGGTGCTGCTCTGCTCCCCCGGAGCCGCCGAACCAGCCATCGTTCGAGATGTTGACGAGCACGTCGGCACCGTCCTCGACCAGGCGGTGCGCCAGATCCGGGAAGAGCATCTCGTAGCAGATCAGGGGTCCGACGCTGCCGTCGCCTACGGGGAGCGGGGTGGGACGGGAGCCGGGAGACGTCCCGGGGCCTTCGAGCCCGAGCCGGGAGAGCGGCCACGGCAGGTACTCCGTGAAGGGCACCAGGTGCACCTTGTCGTGCGACGCCACGAGCGTCCCAGCCGGGTCGAAGAGCTGTGCCGCCGTGTAGATTCGCGCCGGATCCTGCTCGTCGAAGCGCGGCGCTCCGAGGAGCAGACCTTCGGGAGCCGCGTCGAGCCCAGCGAGTGCGCGCACCACGAGCTGGCGATTGGCCGGCAGGACCACGTGGATCGCGTTCTCCGGCCACACCACCAGGTCGACGCGGCCGGCGCGCCGGGTGAGCTCGGTCAAGCGTGCGATGCTGTCACCCACGCGCGCGGCGTTCTTGCGCCAGGCGTTCGGGATCGCCGGCTGTACCAGCGCGACCCGCAGTGCGCCGGCCGGCACTCGTCCCTCCGCCGGAGCCACCCGCACGGCGCCCGGCGCTTCGACACCCGCTGCCGGCGTCGTCCGTGCGGCGACCCACCCGGTCGCCCCCAGCCCGACCATCAGCAGGGCCGCGGTGCGGCGAGCCTCGGGCAACGCGGCCGCCAGCGCCGTCGCGTTGACGCAGGCGACCCAGAAGGAGAGCAGTCCGGTACCGCCGACCGTGGCCAGCTGGGCCAGCTCGGGAGCGGGAGCCAGAAGCTGCCCGAGCAACAGCCACGGCAGACCCGTGAGGGCCGTGGTGCGGAAGAGATCCGCCGCCACCCAGGCCGCCCCGGCGCGCAGGATCCCCAGGGCGGGGCCCTGACGAAGCGGGTCTCCCGCCAGCAGACCGAAGATCGCGAAGCCACCGCCTCCGAAGATCATGCCGACCACCAGAGCCCCGAGCCCGGCCTGCCAGAACGGAATCGCGAAGAAACGGCTGAAGGCGGAGCCGAGCGGCCAGGCGATCGTGAACAGGGCCGCCAGGCTCCCCGCCAGCCAGCCCAGCCACGCTCGGGAGGCGGGACCCCGGCCGCGAAGCGCGCGGAGCATGGGCACCAGACAGATTCCCGCGAGCGGCCAGCAGCCGAGCGGAGGCGCCGCCAGGGCGAAGAGCAGCCCCGTCAGAGCCGCCCCCGGCAGATCTCTCCGCAGCGGCGTGCGTGCGACTTGCGAGGCGGCCACTTCCCGGTGAGTGTATAGGACGATGGGTCCGTCGCTGTCCGGGTCGCGGGCACACGCGCCGCGCGTCGGGCGCTGGCCCGCCGCGCTCTTCGTGCTCGCCGCGCTCTCACTCCTGTACGGGACTCTCCAGGGAAGCGCGGCCCTGGTCGGATCCACGTTTCCTGGCTTTCTTGCGTGGGACAACGGCGCCCTGGTCTCGCTGTACCGCGCTTCCTGGACGGGCGTGCAGGCGGGGCTTCCCCTCAACGGCGGCGTGCTCGTCGAGGTGGACGGCGACCCGTTCTCCGGCGGGCAGGCGTTGCGCTCGCGGACCGCGGGCCTGCAGCCCGCCACTCCCGTCCGCTACCGGATCCGCGCCGCCGGCCGCAGCCGGGAATACGTCGTCCCCACGATGCGCTTCGACCCGGGCGATTACGCCCTGACCTTCGGCAACTACCTCCTCAACGCGATCGCCCTGATGGCGGTCGGTGGTCTGGCGCTCCTGCTGCGGCCGGATCTCCCCGCCGCTCGCGCCCTGGCGCTGGCGACCGGCACACTGGGCGCGCTCCTCGTCCTGGCGATCGACTACGTGACGTCGTATCGGCTCATCGGCGCCTGCCGGCTGGTCGAGGCCCTGGCTCCTGCCGCGCTGCTGAACCTCGCCCTCGTGTTCCCCAGCGAGCGCATGCGGGCACCGCGGCGCCATGCTCTCGTCGGCGGCATCGCCATCGGGCTCCTCGTCGCCCAGGCCTACGGGAGCAGCGTGTTCGTCGCGCAGCCGGAGCTGGCCCGGCGAATCGCGCTGGGCATGTACCTCTTGATCTCACTCGCCCTGCTCGCCCTGGTGGTGAATTACGCGGAGACCCTGCTGCGGGCCCCGGATCCCCTGGCGCGCACCCAGGCAGCGGTGGTCTTTGCGGGAGGCTTTCCCGCCTTTGGCATGGCTGCCTTCGGTATGCTGGCCTTCACGCTCCTCGGGTGGTCCTTCTCCTGGAGCTGGTTCTTCGCGCTGCTACCGCTGGCTCCGGCGTCGATGCTCTACGCGATGGTGCGCCAGGATCTATTTGCCGCTGAGCGCTTCGTCCGCCTCAGCGTCGGCTACACCCTCGCGACCGGTGCCATCATCCTGGCGTACGCGGGGGGCCTCGCCCTCTTCGATCAACGGGTGGTGGCGGAAGCCTCGCCCGATCCGGCCGCCGCGTTTCTCCTGCTGGTGGTGATCGCGCTCTTCTTCGATCCCCTCCGGCGTCGCGTGCAGCGCGTCGTCGATCGGGCCTTCTACCGCTCGCGGGTCGAACCGGCCAAGGAGCTCGAGCGGGTCAGCCAGGAGCTGGCCATGCTCCGCAGCGAGGCCGCGATCATCGACTACGTGGGGCAGGAGCTGCGCCGGGTGCTGGCTCTCGAGTCCGCCGAGCTTCGCCTCGGCGACCCGGACGTCGACTCCCGCGGATTCTGCCAGCCCATTGGGTTCCGGGGCGACCGGCTCGGCGTCATCGACTGCGGACCGAAGCGCTCCGGAGCGCCGTTCTCCGGCGAGGAGCGGGATCTCGTGAAGGGAATCGCCGCCCAGACCGCCCTGGCGCTTCACAACGCGCGCGCGATCCAGGCCCTGCACGAGACCCAGGAGGCTCTCCACGCCAGCCGCCGCCTCGCGGCCATCGGCGAGTTCGCCGGCGCCGTGGCGCACGGCATCCGCAATCCGCTCGCCGGGATCCGGACGGCCGCACAGGTGGCCCAGAGCCAGATCCGGGACGGCCCGGCAGGGGACTCGCTCCAGACCGTGGTGGGAGAGGCGGATCGCCTGGAGCAGCGCGTGCGAACCCTGCTGAACTTCTCGCGCCCCTACGCGGCATCGCTGCGGCCGACGGACCTCTGCGAGCTGCTGCGCTCGGTGGCCCACGCGACCGAGCAGCACGCTCAACACGCCGACGTGCGGATCGAGCTGGCGTGTCCGCCGGAGCCGGTATGGCGGCAGGTCGATCCGGACTACCTCCGGGAGGCTCTCCTGGAGCTGGCGACGAACGCGATCGCCGTCATGTCGCCGGGAGGTGAGCTCCGGCTGAGTCTGGAACCCGAGAGGGACGGGATCGCGCTCCGGGTCGCCGACACCGGACCGGGCATCCCCCCCGAGCTGCGGGAGCGGGTCTTCGACCTGTTCTTCACCACCCGGGCCGACGGCGTCGGGATGGGCCTGGCCAACGTGAAGAAGATCGCGGAAGCCCAGCGCATGACGCTCGAGATCGAGCGTTCCGACGCTTCGGGAACGACCTTCCGCCTCGGCCTCGGCTGAGGCTACTCGAAGCCCAGCACGAGGAAGGACCCGAAGCGGTCTCCAACCTGCAATGGCTTCGAGCAGGAGGTGTGGATCGTGAGCGCCTGCGCGCCCCCGACTCCGGCCACCGCGAGCTTCGTGTCGGAGGCCAGCTCCTTGCCGTCGTTCTTGCTGATCCGCACGACGTCGCCCAGCACGACCCCCGCGGCAGGCGCCGCCGAGATCTTGTCCTCGTCCTTCGCGAGCGTGATCGAGACCGGCCCGGGCCCGGGGTCCGTTCCGTCGCAGCGGTGCTTGCCCTCCTGGGGATTCGTGCTCCGTGTGCAATCGCCTCCCAGGTAACGCAGCTCGAGCTGCGCGAGCTTGCTCGTGCACTCGAGCCCTTGCCCCGGAAGCGAGACGGTCCCGCCCTTCTTCGAGGTCAGCTCGATGAGCTGGAGACTTCCGAAGTGGTCTCCCACGAAGAGGGGCTGCTTGCAGTCGGTCCGCAGCTCGAGCGTCTCGACGACCGCGCCCGCGTCGTCGTCCTCGATGGAGACCCGCGTGGACGAGCCGGACAGCTTCTTCTTGCCCGCGTGGGAGGCCGCAACCACCAGGGTGCCGCCCACCGGAATCCCGGCCCGGTCTCCCCAGTGCCTCCGCTTGCCCTTCGCCTCCATGGCCACGATGTGCACCGGCTCCGCGAACCCCGCCCCTCCCGAGCACGCGTCGCTCTCGCGCTGCGAATGACGGCTGGCGCCGCAGCCCTCGCCCGTGTAGCGGAAGACCGCCTCCACGACCTTCCCGTCGCAGTGCCCCCCCTTGTGCTTGCCATTCCCGCGTCGACGCGTGTCTGGCGGGATCTCGAGGCCGAGGTGTCCCAGCGCCTGATCCACATCCGACGCGTCGATGCGACCGTTGCCGTCGAGGTCCAGATCCGGGTCGAACGAACCCTCGCCGAGCTGCGCGCCCAGGTGCTCGAGGATGCGCTGCTGATCCAGCAAACCGACCGAGCCATCATCGTCGACATCGGGATCCGGAAGCACGACGTCGATGCGGGCGGGACGCCCGTGCGCTTTCAGGGTGAGTCGATCGCGGTTGCGATCGTCGAAGGCGCCGCCCCAATCGTCGAGCGCGATCTCGACGCCGCGCGCGTCCGCGACGAGGACGGTCTCCCGGAAGGGATCTCCGTCGGCGTCCGGGCTTGCGATGCGCACGACGCCGCGGCTCTTCAGGTCGAGCCAGGTGGGCGCGCTCGGCGCGGTCACGTTGCCGAGCTGATCCAGGGCGACGATCCGGACCTGGGTCGGGGTCCCGCCCCCGTCGTCGGGGACGACGATCCGATTCAGGATCTCGAGGGGTACGACCTGGCCCGCGGTGTCGAGGCCGGGGCGCAGGGGCCGGGTCGGCAGCGCCAGATAGCGGGCGGGATCGGGGCGCTGCGCCACTCCGAAGCGGATGGGCGCGCCGGAGACGGTGTCCGCCACGTCGATGCTGGGGTCGCTTCCGTCCAGGCGGAGCGTGAAGGCCTCCCCGATCCGTGGATCCGCGGGGTCCGGCTCGAGTGCGGGGAGGGCTCGCATCGCCACCCGCCCCCCGGACTCCGCCGCGCGTAGCGGCAAGCGCACGGGAATGAGCGCGGCGGCCGGATCCGTCACGGGCAGGAACGGAAGATGCGTCATCACGGCGGGGCCGTTGGGCACGATGCCTTCCCGGTAGTCGGGGTCGAAGTCCCCGGCGTAGAGCGCGGCGGCCAGCGCGATCCGCAGTGGCGCTCCCGGGGGCCCGCCCGCCGTCACCGCAAGCGTCCCGCTGGCCCCTGCGCCGGAGCCGAGCGCGTAGCGCCGTCCGACGGGAGCCAGCTCGGCCCGCTCGAGGGAGGCATCGGAGGGATCGCCATCGAGGTGCGTGATCCCCACGTAGCCGTCGCCATCCAGGTCCGCGAACGCCACGACGAAGACGGGCAGCCCCTCGAGGTACGGAGGCACGGCGGGGGATCCGTAGGGCTGCGGGTCGAGCCCATCGCTCGCGACGACCACGAACGGGACCGGCATCCCGGCCCCGAAGGGCGCGATGGTTCCCGTGGGAACGGCGCCGGTGAGCGGAGACGGATCGGGAATGGCGCTCGGGATCGTGTCGAGACCGGTGCGCACCACGAGATCCACGTCGCCCACGGTGTCGAGAGACACCTGGTCGTCGGCAGTTCCAAACTGGCCGTCGGGGCCTGGCCGGATCCACGGGGCCCCCGGAACGATCTCGGCCACACGACCGGTGGCGGGATCCAGGGGATCCCCGTCCAGGACGGGATCGGTCACGTCGTCGAAGCCGCCGAGCCCGCCGGCAGCCCCGCCGCCGAGGGCGAGCAGGGCGCTGCCGACGATCGGGGCGATGCGCCTGGCGGTGCGCGCCCGCATCACTCGTCTGCCTCGATCACGAACCGCAGCGGATTCGAGAAGACCGGCGCTCCCTCGTACATGACGAAGATCTGGGCCTCGACGGGGCCCGCCGGGAATCCCGCCGGCATGTGCACGCTGATGTGTCTGGGGCTCAGCTGGACGATCTCTCCGTCGGGACTCGGCGTGGCGCGATTGGAGATCTCCGCGACCAGGCCTTCGTCGAGGCCGTTCGCGAAGATCACATCCTGTCCCGCCATGACTCCCCAGGGAACCGAGAAGCACACGAAGCGACTCCCGCTCCCGATCTCGCGAATGAAGAGCTGGAGCGGATAGGGCTGGTGGATCAGGTCCTCGTACGGGAAGGCTCCCCGGACGCGCACCATCGCTCCGCTCTCACCGATCTGGGTCTCGGCCCCGGTCAGCAGGAGGCTCGGCGCCGTCGGGGTGGCGGTGGCGCCGGGAGCCCCGGACGTCAGCGCGAGCAGCAGCAGAGCGACGATGGACGCACTGCATCCGGCTCCTTCCCGCTTCGATTCGATCCAGCTCATCATCGATCTCCGGCAGCTCAGCGCTGTTCCGCTTCCTCGTCGAGCCCCCACTTCGAGATCCGGTAGCGGAGCGTGTCGCGCGAGACGCCCAGCAGCAGCGAGGCGCGGGTACGATTCCCACCGGCTCGAACGAGGGCCTGCTTGACCAGATCGCGCTCCACGTCCTCGAGGCGCAGCCCCTCCTCCGGAAGCACGACCTGGCCGGGTACATCCGGGCGTGGCGCCGGCTCCAGCAGGGTCGAGAGCACGTCCACGCCGAGCACTTCATCCGGGCTGACGAGGACGGCCCGCTCGATCAGGTTCCGGAGCTCCCGGACGTTGCCCGGCCAGTCGTACCCGGCGAGCAGCTTCTCGGCCTCCAGGGAGATCTGGCGCGGCGCCCCTCCGTACTGGGTTCCGAGCTCGCGGGCGAAGTGACGCGCCAGGAGCCCCAGATCCTCGGGTCGCTCCCGCAGGGGCGGGATCTCGAACGACAGCACCCGCAGGCGATGCAGCAGGTCCGGTCGGAAGCGTCCTTCGGCCACCGCGGCGTCGAGGTCGTGTCGGGTCGATGCGAGCACGTGGACGTTTACATCTCGCTCCCGGTCCGACCCGATGCGCTGGACGCGCCGCTTCTCGAGCAGCCGCAGGAACTTCGCCTGCAGGTCGAGATCGAGGTCTCCGATCTCGTCCAGGAAGACCGTGCCCCCCTCCCCTGCCTCGAAGAGCCCAGGCTGGGACGCACGGCCATCCGCCCCGCGCTCGCGCCCGAAGAGCTCGGACTCGACCCACGACGCCGGCATTCCGAAGCAGTTCACCTCGATGAAGGGACCACCGCCCAGCAGCTCGTGAATGGCTCGCGCCATCACGCCCTTTCCCGTGCCGGTCTCCCCCGTCAGCAGGATCGACGGCCTCCGGCCCGCGGGAAGACCCGCATCACACAGGCGCCCGACCTGGGCGAAGACGTCGAGCAGGCGTGGATGGGCGGAGATCGCCTCCTCGGGGTCCCGGGCATCGCGGGATCGCAGGTAGGCCAGCTCGCGGTCCCGCCGCTGCTGGGAGAGCAGACGCTCGATCAGGAGCCCGAGCTCACTCACGTCCAGGGGCTTGTTGAGGTAGTCCGCTGCGCCCCGCCGGATGGCCTCGACCGCGTCGCGCACCGAGCCGTAGGCCGTCATCAGGACGATCGGCACGTTGGCATCGATCGCCTTGAGATCCGGGATCAGGTCCAGACCCGAGCGGTCCGGGAGGCGCAGATCGAGCAGCACCAGATCCGGGGTGGCCGCCTCGGCCGCCATCAGGCCCTGCTCGCCGCTGCCCGCCGTGCGTACCTCGTGACCCCCGCTACGGAGCGCCACGGCCAGCTGGTGGGCCAGCACGGGCTCATCTTCGATGATCAGGATCGCGGCCACGGGGCGATCCTACCACGGAAAAGGGCGGATCGGGGCACTTGCCCCACCCGGATCGGGTCATTTCCCCCAGCGATCGGGGTTACGGGCTCCGATCCGTCCGGCTCCCGCCCAGGGAAGCCAGCTCTGCCCGCGCGGGTGGGCGTGGCCTGGGGCCACGCCCACCCTTGTGCGGACGCCGCTAGTTCTCCGGCACGAACTGCAGCAGCAGCACGCTCCCGAACCGGTCGCCCTCGCTCAAGGGCTGCGAGCAGGAGGTGTGGATCTTGAGCGACTGGGTGCCGCCCGGTCCGTCGACGTCGAACTCCGTGTTCGACGCCAGCTTGCTCTCCGTGGTCATGATGCTGAACGTGCCGCCGAGCGGGATGCCCGAACTCGGGTTGGCCGACACCTTGCTGGCGTCGCGGGTGACGCTGACCGACACGGGGGCTCCACCCGGGTCGCCGCTGCACTCGGCGTCCTTCTGCGTGTTGCTGCTCCCCGAGCAGTCGCCACCCAGGTACTGGAAGACCAGCTCCTGCGGCTTGCCGTCCTCGCAGGAGCCCGGCGGGTCGACCACCTCGACCGTGGCCGAGGCCATCGCGCCGCACATCTCCCCCGAGCCGGACTCGCCCGTGACCGTCACGATGTTGGTCGTGGTGTCGAAGAGCGTGTCCGTCGCCATCAGGGTGACCGAGCCACCCGGGGCGAGCGACGCGATCGGACTGCCCGGTACCGGGCTGATCGTGTCGTCGATCACCGTGATGTTGAAGGCATCCGTGCTCCCGATGTTCTCGATCCGGTAGGAGTAGTCCACGCTCGCGCCCAGGCCCTGCCCGTCCACGGCTACCAGGGTCAGGCTGCCGAACACGTCCCCGGGGTTCAGGGGCTGCGAGCACGAGGTGTGGATCTCGAGCTTCTCCTTGCCCCCGCCGTTCACCAGCTCGATCTGCTTGCTGGCGTCCAACGGCGACAGGTCGAACTGCTCGCCCGGGTTCACCGTCAAGTCGGAGCCCTTCTCCGGCTTCACGAGGACCGGCAGGGTGTCGTTGATCGACCCCTCGCACTTGGTCTTGCTGCCCTGATCGTTGTCGCTGGCCGCGCAGCCGCCACCCGTGTACTCCCAGGTCAGGGTGTCGGGCTTGTCGTCCTTGTCGCAGAAGTCCGACCTCCTGACGGCCTGGCAGACCGAGGCCGGCGCCGGCGGTGAGGCCATCACCGTGCCGCCCTCCGTGGTCGTCAGCTGGGACAGGCGCATGCTCCCGAACTGATCGCCCACGTTCAGGGGCTGGGAGCACGAGGTGTGGATCTCGAGCGACTGGGTGCCGCTCGGTCCATCGACGTCGAACTCCGTGTTCGAAGCCAGCTTGCCGTCGCTGGAGGTGAAGGACACCAGATCGCCCAGCGCGATCGCGCTGCTCGGGCTGGCGGACACCTTGCTGGCGTCCCGGGTCACGACGATCGCGACCGGCGCTCCTCCCGGGTCGCCGCTGCACGTCGCCTTGTTCTGGGAGTTGCTGCTCCCGGAGCAGCCGCCGCCCACGTACTCGAAGACGGCCTCGATGACCTTGCCCTGGCAGTCGTCACCCGAGGAGGGCGGGGCCTGGACGAGGCAGGTCTTGCTCACATCGAGCTTCGGCTCTTCAGCCGGCGGCTCCTCAGCCGGGGGCTCCTCCGCGGGCGGCTCTTCGGCCGGCGGCTCTTCAGCCGGCGGCTCCTCAGCCGGGGGCTCCTCAGCGGGCGGCTCTTCGGCCGGCGGCTCCTCGGCCGGCGGCTCCTCCGCGGGCGGCTCTTCGGCCGGCGGCGGCTGCTCTGCGGGCGGCTCCTGCGCCGGCGGCGGCTCCTCGACCGCGCTGGCCACCGTCGCCAGAGCGATTGTTGCCAGGCTCAAGCCTAAAGCCAGGATCAGCATCGACATCAGCTTCGGCAGATGACGGGTCATGGGGGGCTCTCCTTCGACGTGGGGTTCGTCACCCGGCTGGTGACCAGAGCCCACGCTAAGCGAAACAACCTAGAGCAGACAAGCAAAAATGGGTTTTATCACTCACTTTTTTATTCCCGGGGGGATTGCTGACCCCTGTATGAGGACAATTTGCTGCCAGATCGAGTTATTTCACTCATGACGGGACCGCGCGTGGACATTTCGGGGCAGCTCGCCACCCCGCGACGGCCGCGCCCCCCGGAAGGGGCCGACGCTCACTAGCACGCGTTCTCGACGAATAGGAGGCGCTGGCCTACGACTGAGACGAAGATGGCCGATGACCAGCAACGCTCCGAGGGTGCCGAGAGGCCCCGGGTCGCTCGCCCGCGGGACTACCTCCTCTTCACCCTCGTCGTGCTCTTCTGGCTGATCCCCCTCGCCCACAAGGGCGTCACCCACCAGGACATCGCGCCCTCACTCCCCCGCTACGTGCGCTACCTGCACAACGCCTCGTGCCTGTTCACGAAGCGCGTGGGGCGCTTCTCGGACTACTACGCGGAGGGCCTGCGGCCCGACGGACAGTGGGTTCCCCTGCGCGACGCCGACTATTCGCCCCTGCATCCGTCGGGCTATCGCTCGCGGATGGACTGGATCCTCGGCTACAACCGCGCGTACAACACCCCGCGGCGCAGGCAGGCCCAGCTCGAGGAGATCTCGCGCTGGTACCTCGAGCGCTATTCGGATCTCCATCCGGGCGCCCCGCCCCTCGAGGCGGTACGGCTCTTCTACGTCTCCTACGCAGTCGGCACGGAACGCGCCGGCAGCGAGGGACACTGGGCCCCCGTCCCGTGCGAGGACGTGCCATCGGCGGACAAGAAGATCCTGATCACCTACCCCCCGGAGGCGTCGTGAGCCGACCCCTCCGCTGGCTCCACGAGCTGTGCTTCGGGCCCCAGGACCCGGTCCGCCTCGACACCTACCAGCGCGTCATCGCGGTGCTCCTCTTCATCTACATGGGCAGTCGGGCGCTCCATCCATTCGAGTGGCTGACCGAGCAGGGCTTCCACTATTCGGCCGCCACCCAGAACTACTGGGAGCCGGCCCCCTTCCCGCTGCTGCCGCCGGCCTTGGTTCCGGTCTTTCTCGGCGTCTACTTCCTGGCCATCGGCTGCCTGGTGATCGGTTGGAAGGCTCGGGCGATGATCTGGCTGGTCCTCGGCGGCCTCGTGTACGTCACCTTCGCCGACACGGCGTCGGCCTTCACGGTCAACCGTCTCTTCATCGTGATCCTGAGCCTGCTGGCGTTGGCGCCGCGGCCGCTGCCATGCCGGGTGGGCGCAGAAACGCTGCTGCGTCAGTCCGCCTGGCCCCTTCGCGTGCTGCAGCTCACCCTGGTCATCCAGCTCACCACGGCAGGCTGGTGCAAGATGACACGCGGCACGTGGCTGGAAGATCCCTACACCGTCTGGAGCCAGTCTCAGGGCTACTACATGACGGACTTCGCCGCGTGGATGCTGGAGACCCTTCCGAAGGAGGCCTGGATCCCCATGCAGTGGAGCTCGCTGGCCTTCGAGCTGGCGGCGCCGATCCTGTTCCTGGTGCCTCCCCTGCGGCCGATCGGGATTCTCTGGGGAATCGCGTTCCACGGCATGATCGCCCTCACCATGCACAAGATCGCGTTCCTGAGCTCGGTCATGGTGGCCTTCTACGTGCTCTTCGTGCGCGCCGACCGGCTCCACGCGGTGCGCGACTGGCTAGCGCACCGCCTGGCGGGCTGGCGACGCAGCCACCAGGCCTGAAAGACGAACGGGGTGGGCGGCCCATGGCCGCCCACCCCGTCAGTCGGGCCGATCGCCCCTGGGACTCAGTCGTCGCAGGGCGGCTCCACGAAGCAGGCGTCGAGCAGTCGCTTCGCGAAGCTGCGGCGCAGCTCGCCGGTCGGCCCTCGGGCCTTCAGGTCGGCGAGCAGGCCGTCGCACTGGGACGCGATCTATGCCAGATGCCGCCGGAAGAAGGCGACCGTGCGCTCCCACGCCAGCTTCGCCGCCGCCGCGTCGTAGCGCGGAGTCGAGTCGTTGTGGAACCCGTGTCGCGTGTCCGGATAGAAGTGGGCCTCGTAGGGCTTGCCGTGGGCCTGGAGCGCGGCCTCGTATTCCGGCCACATGGCGTTGATGCGATCGTCCTTCTCGGCGAAGTGCAGGAGCAGCGGCGCCTGGATCCGCGGGACTTCCGACGCCGGCGGCGCTGCGCCGTAGAAGGGCACCGCCGCGCCCAGGTCTCCGGCGAGCGTCACGGCGAGGAAGTTGCTGGTGCCCCCGCCCCAGCAGAAGCCCGTGGCGCCGAGCCCGCCGGTCGAGCGCGTGTGCGACTTCAGGAACCGCGCGCTGTTGAGCATGTCCTGGCGCAGCCGGGCGGGCTCCAGAGTCTTCTGCATCGCGCGCCCGTCGTCGTCGTTGCCGGGGTAGCCGCCGATCGGCGACAGGCCGTCCGGCGCGAGCGCGAGGAAGCCCTCCACCGCGGCGCGCCGGGCGACATCCTCGATATACGGGTTCAGACCGCGGTTCTCGTGGATCACGAGCACGCTGGGGAACGGGCCGTCCCCCGCGGGTTGCACCAGGTAGCCCCGCATCGTCCCGGAGGTCCCGCCGGGCGACGGATACTCGACGTAGCGCGACTGGATTCGCGCGTCGGTGAACGAGATCGTCTGCGCCGCGGCGTAGCGCGGCAGCAGGCTCTCGGCCATGGCGAGCGCCGACCCCGAAGCCACCGTCAGCGCAGCAGCGCCGCGCAGGAACTCTCTGCGATCGATGCGCCCGTGGCAGTACTCGTCGTACAGCTCGAATACGCGCTCGTCGATGGGTTGTCGCTTCACGGCTCCGGCTCCCCGAGGCTCTCAGCGGATCCCGGTCAGCTCTTCCTTGAACTCTCGCGCCACCAGCATCTCCACGGCCTCCAGCAGCGGCCTGCCCCGATGCAGCACGTGGAAGACGTGCTCCGTGATGGGCATGTCGACGCCCCGCTTCGCCGCCAGGGCGTGGGTGGCGGCGCAGGTCGAGAACCCCTCGGCCACGGACTGGCGGCTCGCCAGATACGTGGCCGGGTCCGCCCCCTCGGCCACCTTGCGGCCGAGGGTGCGGTTGCGCGAGAGGTCGCCCGTGCAGGTGAGCACGAGGTCGCCCACGCCGGCGAGGCCCAGGAAGGTGAGCGGATCGGCGTGCAGCGCGACCCCCAGCCGCGTGATCTCCGCCAGGCCACGCGTGATCAGCGCGGCCCGGGCGTTGTGCCCGAAGCCGAGCCCGTCGCAGGCGCCGGTGGCGACGGCGATCACGTTCTTGACGGCGCCACCCACCTGGACTCCGATCGGATCGCCGCTCGTGTAGACCCGGAAACGGGGTGCGTGGAGCAGCGGCTGGATCTCGCGGGCGGCGACCATTCCCTTCGAGGCCAGCACCACGTCGGCGGGCAGGCCCGCAGCCACCTCCTTCGCGAAGCTCGGCCCCGACAGGAACGCCACCCGATCCGCGGCGACATCGGGAAGCGTCTCGGCGAGCACTTCCGACATGAGCTGGAGCGAGTCCGCCTCGATCCCCTTGCTGGCAACGACGAGCCGAGCGTCGGGGCCGAGCGAGCCGGCGAGACCCGCCGACACCGCGCGCAGGTGCGACGAGGGCGGCACCAGGATCACGATCTCCGCGCCCCGCACGGCCTCGGCGAGATCCGCCGAGGCCCGCATGCCCGGCGGCAGCGCCGCGTCCGGAAGATACGTCGAGTTCCGCTGGCGCGACTCGATCTCTTCCGCGACCTCGGGCTCGAGCGCCCACATCGAAACGCGGTGCTCGAGACGCGCAGCATGCGACGCGAGGGCGGTTCCCCAGGCCCCCGCTCCGACGACAGCGACATTCGCCACGAGTCAGCCTCCTTTAGGCTCTCAGCGTGGGCACAAAGCCTACGACGGGCCGGCCCGGCGCGCCGCTCGCCCTGGACTTCCGCCTGGCGGTCTTCGTCCGGGAGCCCGCACCGGAGCGCGTTGCCCGGTACGACGTGGACGGCGTCTCGTCGGGCTGCGGGTGGAAGTCTGGGGCAGCCCGCCGCGCGGCTCATGCAGAATGCGCTCTTTCGCCCCATCCGTCACGCGAGGGTGTCGGCTATCGTACACTCTGCGTGTCGCGTCGGCGACAGCCAGACGCAAGATCCGGAGCGTCGACGTCGCCTGCGACGCCAAGGGCCCGCGCGACAGCATTCCCACTCTTTCGGGCATGCCGATTGCACTTGCTTCCTGCTTGAATCGAAGCCGGGCGAGCTCCGCTGCGTTCGCAGGCGCGAGCTCGCACGGACGCGCAGGAGATCGACGAACATGAGTGCATTGCATCCGAGACACGCGGTCTTGCTGCTGGCGGGGTTGTTGGTGGCGGTGTTGATGTTCCCGGGGATGTCGTACGCGGGGCCGAAGCGCGCGCCCACGTACCAGATCCTCACGGCCAAGGGCAAGAGCGTCAAGTTCAAGGCGCATGCGCCCAACAAGCGTTTCCTGATCTACGACGCGGGCACGTCGCAGGACGTGACCGACGACCTGGTCTACGACGCCGCCACGGGTCTGATCTGGGAGCGGGATCCCGACGAGGTGACCGCCAGGGACTGGCACCAGGCGATGATCTACTGCATCCAGCGGGTGGCCGGCGGGGTGATGGGCTTCCGACTCCCGACGATCGAGGAGCTGACGACCCTGTCGGATCCGACCCTCGTAGCACCCGTCTCCTTCCTGGTGCCGGGGCATCCCTTCCAGCACCTGCACGGCCGCTGGTGGTCGGCCACGACCCGGAGCAACGACGAGGCCTCGGCCTTCCGCATGAACTTCCAGGTCAGCGTCGCCGACACCATCACCAAGACCGCTCCGGAACTGGCCTGGTGCGTCCGCGGCGGCCAGGGCTACGACGGCGACACCAACTAGCCCAATCGGGAGTCCCCCCGGCTCTGCCGGGGAGGCCGTCAAAGTTTGACAGTTCCGGAAAATGCAGAAACTCCCTCCCGTGAGCCGCTTAAAGC